>JAJDAO010000047.1 GCA_029261835.1 Deltaproteobacteria bacterium
GACCGAGACGCTGCCGCTGATCGCGTTGCCGGTGCTGAAGCCCGTGCCCACACAGCTCGTCGCGTCAGTACTGCCCCACGTCAGCAGGCTGCTGCCGCCTAGCGGGATCGTGGCAACGTCGGCACTCAGCGTGGCGACGACTGCCGCCCCAACCGTGATCGTCTGATTCGCCGGCGCGCTGGTCGCACCACCGGCGCCCGTGCAAGTGACCGAATAGAGGGTCGTCACCGTCGGCGAGACCGAGACGCTGCCGCTGATCGCGTTGCCGGTGCTGAAGCCCGTGCCCACACAGCTCGTCGCGTCAGTACTGCCCCACGTCAGCAGGCTGCTGCCGCCAAGCGGGATCGTGTCGACGTCGGCACTCAGCGTGGCGACGACTGCCGCCCCAACGGTGATTGTCTGATTCGCCGGCGCGCTGGTCGCGCCACCGGCGCCCGTGCAAGTGACCGAATAGAGGGTCGTCACCGTCGGCACGACCGAGACGCTGCCGCTGATCGCATCGCCGGTGCTGAAGCCCGTGCCCACACAGCTCGTCGCGTCGGTACTGCCCCACGTCAGCAGGCTGCTGCCGCCGAGCGGGATCGTGTCGACATCCGCACTCAGCGTGGCGACCACCGGCGCGCCGACAGTTACCGTCGCGCTATCGACGACCTGGCCTCCCGGCCCGTCACAGGTGATCGTGTAGAGGGTGGTCACGATCGGCGTGACGCCCTGGCTGCCGCCGGTTGGTGTCAGCGAGCCAGTCCAACCGACCGACGCGACGCAGCTGGTGACGTCGGCCGTCACCCACGTCAGGACGCTGGTGCCGCCCTCGGGCATCGTCGCGGGGTCAGCGGTCAGGGTCACTGTCTGGGCCATGGCGCTGCCAGGGCCGAGGGCGAGCAGGAGCAGAGTCAGCAAGAGGCCGGCGCGGGCGTTCAGGCTGCGCCGGCTCCTGCGGTCAACCGCCGTCGACAGCACGCGACTGTGGGCCGGGAGGCATCCGTTCACCGGCTGGTCCCCACCACGACCGGGCTTGCTCGCAAGCCACCTGGATCACCCAGTCTGTCGATCCAACCATCCAATCCGCTAAACCCTACAACTGGCGCAATGTCAGCCACATCCACCCATGGAGACGAAGTGCCACCACAGCCAGACCCGTCATTCAAGAACAGCCTATGATATCTCACCAGACGCCCAGATTTCGCTACTTGACGGCTCAAAGTACGGGAGCGGCCTCCTCTCACGCCGGTCGGTATCTCAGGAGGCGGCAATCACCGCCCAAGAACCTCGAAATCGAACCAGTTCGACCTGCCGCCAGCCACAGGAGAGTCATTTCATGGGCGTGAGCCCGAGCGGTCAAGCGTGGGATCTGGCACCTGGCTCCGTGTCGTCGAGGTGCCACTCGACAAGAAGGCGGGATCCCCCGAAGATCCCGACCGTGTGGAGACCCTTCGGAACAGGGCAGTCGGCGCGTGCTGGTTCGGCGCGGCCCTTCTACCGCGACCGCTGCGCCAGATGGCTGCTGGTGGCCCTGCTGCTCTGCGGAGGCCTGCCGGCATGGGGAGCCGATCAGGAGGAGCTCCTCTTCCACCGTGGCGTCGCGGCCTACGCAGAGGGAGACTACGCGGCCGCTCGGAAGGCCTTCGAAGCCGTTCTCGGGAATGACTCAACGGATGCCGGCGCCCGTCTCTACATCGGGTTGATCGCGCGGCAGGAGGGTGACCTCGAGGCAGCCATCGAGGCGTTTCGCAGTTCGATCTCTCTGGCCCCGGACGACGTAGCAGCGCACGTAGTGCTCACCGAAACGCTACTCACCGCCGGTCGCAACGAGGAGGCCAGAGCCGCGGCCGAGAGAGGGCTCGCTCTGTCACGCGGCCACGCAACGCTACGGCTCTATGCCGGCATCGCCGAGTATCGCACCGGAGATCCCCGCGCAGCGCTCGGCCACCTCGACCGGGCGGCGCGAGAAGATCCGAGCCTGCGGCGTGAAGCGAGGTACTACGCCGGGCTCGCCCAGGCTGGGCTGGGCAATCTCTACGCGTCGGCCAGTGCCTTCGGGGACGTCGAAGCCAGCTCGCCAGGTCATCCGCTCGGCGACTCGGCGCGAGCCCTGCGCGACCAAATGGAGCCGAGCACGCCGGACAGGATCTGGTTCCTGAGCACGACCGCCGGCATCGAACTCGATTCGAACCCGACTGCAAGAAGCGACGTGTTCGACCCGAGCTCCGACGTCGCTGGGACCTTTCGGCTACGCGGGCTCGTTGATGCTTACCGGGGCGGAGGCTTCACGCTCAGGGCCGGCTACGACGGATTCCTCGCCGGCTATGCGAGCGCGACGAACGTGAACGAGCAGACCCACGTCGCTGGGGCGTTGGCGATCTACGACTACAAGAACACGAGCTTCAACCTTCGCTACGACTACGCGATCACGCTTCTCGATTTCACGAAGACGCTTCGCAGTGTCCACATGATCGAGCCCCTCGTGAACCTCCGGGTTGGACGCTGGGGCGTCACTCAGGGCTTCTACAAGTACCAGAGATTCGACTACTCCACCTCGCCCGCCGTCGTCAAACGGCCAGAACTCGAGCGGAACGGCAATCTGCACGCAGTGGGTGCGAATCATATCTTCCTGCTCGAGGAGCCCTTCACTTACGCACGGATCGGCGTGATGTACATGAGCTCCGACACAAAGGGCAGTGAATTCGCCTTCACCGGCGTCGAGATCAACGCCGGAGGCGGGTTGATCCTGCCGTGGTACGACATCTCCCTGTCCGGGCTCTATCGCTTCGCCCGCCGCAGCTACGAGAACCCGAGCATCTTTCCGGCGACGCACACCGACCCGGATCCGGCCCCGGGCCAGGGCGTAAGCCGAAACGAGAACGTCCACAACATTTCCTTCAACCTGAGCGCGCCCGTATGGAGACGGCTCACAGTTGCACTCTCGGGAACCCTGGGCTTCCACAGCTCGCAGGTCGATGTGCTCAGCTACGATCGACACATACTCGGAAGCTACTTGACTTGGGACTTCTGAGCGGGCGACACTGCTACCCTGCAGTGCCGGAGACGCCTCATACCGAGGCGGGCGGCTGGCGTGATTCGAGGGCCATCGAATGGGTCGTGATCTCGAGGCGGTAGGACAATGCACGGCGGATGGGGCCAAGGCCTCGTTCGTACCGGTGCGATCCGGACGCGCTCGGTCGGGCCTGACAATTCATCGCGTGCTCGCCGGCCTTCTTCCGATGCTGCTCATGGCGTGGCCCTGCCTGGCCGCCGAGACAGTCGTGACGGCACTCTTCGGCGACGCTCGGGCCGGGGGCAAGAGCTTCGCGATCAGCGACCACCTGGCTGGCGACGGTGCTCTCGAGATCGTGACCGACGGGAAGTCTGGCTGCTCGCTCTTGCACGGTGACTCGCTCCTCGTCGAGTTGAGCCCGAGGACGAAGCTGCGCATCCACAGCGCGGGCGACGTCGGTGGGCCGGTTGTCGAGGTCGAGCGCGGCAAGGCGCGCATCACGACGCAGCGCAAGGGCTCGGCTTCGAATGTCGAGATCCACACGCCCTCCGCACGCGTCCGCCCCAGGTCGAGCATGCTTCACATCGAGGTGAACGAAACCACGGGTGACACGCTCGTGACGAGCCTGCAGAGCAGTGCGCTGGTCGTAAGCAGCGAGCCAACGCACAAGCGCACGGCGCTCCTCGGCACCAACCAGTGGGTCCGTGTGCCCCAGGGCGAGCCGCCGGGCGCCATCAGGAAGCTCGGCGCGGGCCTCGCCGAGAGCCTCGGAGGGCTGGCTGCGCTACAGGCGTTCCGGGGCAGCGCGTTATCGCGGCATATCGGCCGGGAGAGCCAGCTCCTGCTCGCCCGGATCACCGACGCCGATATTCCGGACACCGCGCCGGCCGCGGTCTCCAGCCCCTTCCCGACGCCGAAGCGCTTCGCCTTCGACCCGTCGCTGGTCGAGCGCCAACGCATCTGCGGTCCCACGACGTGCACGGATTTGGTGCCCCTCGTCGATGCCGGTCCGGCCGGTCCGGGCCCCTGCGGCCAAGGTCTCTCAGGCGAGCAGTGCCAGCGGTAGCCGTGCACGGCCCGCTTCGCGATCCGGGGACCAACCCGGCCACGTAGCGTGACTCGGAATCGAGTGGGCCGACAGGTGATCCGAAGCTGGAGCGCGATGCCCTGCAGGAGTCCCGCAGTGAGTCTGTCAGCCAGGCCGCCGCCTCCCGAATTCAGTTCTCGCGGGTCTCGCAAGCCCCGCTGCGACAAGCGCCATCGCATGCGCCGTGGCAGGCGACGATGCGCCCTCCTCCTCTGCGCACACACCGCACTGTTCGCATTGGCGTGCAGCGATGCAGGTGGCGGGCGGGAACGGGCGCTCCTGATTGGAATCGACGGGGCAACCTTCACCGTCGCGCGACCGCTCCTCGACGCCGGCCGTCTGCCCAATCTCGCCCGCATCGAAGCACAGGGCGTGAGTGGACCACTGCGTTCCTTCTTCCCCCTGCTCTCACCGCGAATCTGGACCTCGATGGCGACGAGCCGGCGACCCGCCGAGCATGGAATCACGGGATGGGTGTACGAGGACGACGAGGGATCGCCACACCTGTACTCCAGCAGCGATCGCCGTGTGCCGGCACTTTGGAATATCCTTACGGCGCATGGGCGCACGGTGGCGGTAATCAACTGGCTCATGACCCAGCCACCGGAGAAGATCAACGGTGTGATGGTTTCGGACCATGCCGCGCCAGGCGCCGAAGGCAACCAACTCTGGGTTGCGAACCGCTTTGCCACGAAGATGTTCCCGGATGCGAAGTCCCCGGTGGATTCACCCGGTGCCGGCTCCGCCTTCGCGTACCCGGAAGAGTGGTTCGAGCGTGTGGCGAGGCTGCGGGGCGAAGACGCGTTGCTCGCGAAGAGCCCGAACCCCTTCTCCAGCGGGGCGAGCGGCCTGACACCCGAAATCGAGCAGGTCCTGACGGTCTCCTTCGACAGCGACCTCTTCGCCATGCGCGCATCTCTGGATGTCGAGCAGGCGCTTCACCCCGACCTCCTCATGGTCTATCTACCCGGAATCGACCGTGCGTCGCACATGCTCTGGGCCAGCTTCGAAGCGGCGCAGCAAGATCAACCTGAAACGCAGCCGCTTCCCGAGAAGGTCCGCATCGAGGCAGCGGCCCTCATCACGTATTACGAGCGGACGGATGCGTTCATCGGCCTGCTGCTTGAACGCTACTCCGAGCGTGACCTCGTCCTCGTGGGCTCGGACCACGGCTTCGAACTCGTCGAGTACCCAGACCGAATCGCGGGTGGTCACGACAGCGTCGACGCCCGCGACGGCGTGCTCTTCTTGCGCGGAGCGGGCATCTCCAGCGATACGAAGATCGGCGGATTCGGCATACTCGACGTGACGCCTACCGTTCTCGCCTGGTTCGGAATCCCCGTGGCCGACGACATGGAGGGACGTCCCATCATCTTCCAGGATCGCGAACCGGCGCCTCCCATTGCACACCACGACGTGGGCCCGATCGAACGCGTGGGCAGAATGGAGGACGATGTGGAGGACCGGATCATCGAGCGGCTGCGGCAGCTCGGTTACATCGAGTAACACCGCGATCAACGCGCTTGCGACCTGGCCCGGCCGAGCCTCTCAGTAGTTCATCGAAAGGCCCAGCCGGAATGCGTCGCTGCGGTGGTTGTAGTCGCGGAGAACCTCGCCATAGCCCGAGAAGTACTGGAAGTAGAGATTGGGGCTGAGGGGGTAGCGAGTGAGCGAAGCCGTCAGACCGGAACTGATCGACCCCTTGTCGAATGGCAAGCCATGCGCGCCGGAGACCAGTCTCACGTCGAATCCGATCCGAAGAGAATCGGTCTCGATCAGGTTCGGCACGATCATCGCCGCATGCCAGAAACCGAGATAGTCCGATCGGTCCTTGTTGAATTCTCCCTCTAGCAGCGTCAAGGAGGCCCAGGCCATCCATATCAGGCGCCGGTCGAGGAGGTCGAACTCCTTGCCAAGCCGCGCAAAGAGGCGATCGACAGCACGTGAGGCCTCGCCAGATTCGCCGTTCGAGTTGTGCCCATAGCCCGTATCGAGCCACATCCGCCAATCCGGACGGGACTCGAATCGCCAGAACATCTCCGGCTGAAAGTTGATGTCCTTGAAGGGAAAAGACCCTGCGACCTGCCACAGGATGATATTCGTATAGGCGAAGTAGAGATGACCGCGCTTCAGCAGTCTGAGCTTGAAGCTGAACTGCATCGCCGCATCGCGGCTCCCGACCGCCGCGTATGTGAGCTTGTGCGGATGGAACCTCTCCCCGAGCTGTTCACTGAACGATCGTTCTTGATAGCGGGCCCGCCCCTCGGTCTCCTCGCAATAGGCAGTCGAAGGGGCGACGCCGCATGCCAGAGCGAGCACTGCAGCGGTGAGATGGATTGTCGACAGGCCCATGCGAGAGCCTATCGAGGGAATCTTCACTGCGCTTGAACGAGAAATCGTCGTCTCCTGGCCGGGATGGCGGCTATTCGGCCCTGCGACCGTGAGAGCCGCGCACACACTAGCCCGGATTCTTCATGAGGCCCGAGGTCTGTCCAGGCCGCCGGCAGCATCAACGCCGTTGCTCAGTGCGCTGCGGATACCGCTGCAGGCTGATAGCAGATCTCGTTCACGATGATCTCGCCCTCTCGCACTTCGAGAAACGGTTTGCCATCTCGAACGCCCGCCGTTCCGTATCCGGTTGCCGTGGCCAGGAAGCTTCGACAGTCGCCCATCAGCACTGGCCGCACGTGGAGAATACGACTCGTCGCGTCGTAGCGGATGCCCGTCAGAGCCTGGAGCAGCGCGTATGAAGAAAGCGCTCGCGCGTAGAAGTGCCCACACTCGTATTCGTCGAATGGGTTCCTCGTGTGTCCGTCATAACGGCGGCGCACCCCGCGCACGATGCGCAGTGCTTCTTCGACGAGCCCATGGTGCGCGAGGTGCGAGGCGACCTGGTACTCGATTCCGGTCCACACCTCGTTGCTGTACACGAAGGGAAGCGAGGGTTCCCCGCCCTTGGGCCACGAGCACAGCAACAGTCCGGTCTCGCGAGCGAGCGCGTAGCCGGGCCGCTGCGGGTTGGCGTGTGCCCTGAGATCGTCCCGAAAGTTGTAGCGGTAGACGGCCCGCAGATGGCTCGCCACCTTCTCGCGATCGAGGAATTCCTCACTACCGCTGGCCCAGCCGAGCCACGCTCCGAGTACGCCGTCCGCCAGACAGCCGCGACCGTACTGATACTTCGGCCCTTCGTGCCGAGTCAGCTCCAGCGCCTCGGGCGAGTAGCGACCCGCCATCGCGTGCGCGGTCAGCTCGTGCGGAGCCGGGGCATCCAGATCGAGCCATCGCACCTGCTGCACGAAGTACTCGCCATCGAACAGCTCTCGATCAAGCCGTTCACGACCTCGAGCCAGCAGCGCGCGGTAGCGCGAGACGTCCTGGTCCAGCGTCTCACCCATTTCGATCGCCGCAGTCAACGCGCCCAGATAGAAGGATCCCGTCATGCCGTTGGGACCCCAGAATTCGATGTCATAGGTGACGTGCTGCGGCTCCTCCGGAAGGCCGGAGCCACGCGGATCCCAGGTCTCGATCGAGTAGTCCAGGCTTTCTCTGACGCGCGGCCAATGCTGCCGCAGCCACTCTGTATCGCCGCTGATCCGCCAGTCGCGCGCCATCTTCATGATGCCGCCGAGCTGCCCGTCCGCCGCCGCGTGGAAATCGTGCGCAACCGGCCGGATCGGCAGTGCGCTGCGGAACGCCTGATGGCCGCCCGCATCCTGAGAGACACCGAATTCGGTCTCCCGCAAGCTCCGCTCCAGGCTTGGAAACAGATGGGCCAGCGCCTGCGCGTAGTTCCAGACATGCGTACACGAGCCCGGACAGCACCCCTTGGTGTCGAAGCAACCCTCCCATCCCCACAGCCGGCCATCGCGTTGGCGCAAGATCGTGGGCGACTTGAGAATGGCGAGGTTTGCCCCCACGGCCTCGAGCACCTCGGGTGGCAGAGAGCTGTCTTGAAATGCCTCGCGGAAGCTGGCGGAGCGAGCGCGCAGATCCGCGTAGTGGGAGCGCCAGTAGTCGGCAAGCTGGTCGATGTCCTCGAAGCGGCCCGCATACCACGGTTCGTAGTGCCCACTCTCGTCGACACCCGGTGGATCCTCCCCCTCGCGCAGATTCGATGCGGGCACGTACCAGCACAGCCGCATCCGCAGCCGGCGGCTCTCGCCCGCCGCCAGCCCAAAGGCAACCGAAACGCTTCCTCCGGGCGAGGGTGCCCCCTGGACTTCCTCCCGCTCCGGCGAGCGGCCGGCTCGAACGTCACGCCACACCATCGTGAGAGCGTCGAACCAGCCGCCACGAAACCAGGCGGGGTTCACCGCGGGCTTCGCGTCGTCGACCTCGACCGAGACGGCGCCGGCCGTGAACGGAAACTGCGGATTTCCTTGCTCCTCGAGCACGAAGCCCGCCGCGCTGCGACGCACACCCGGCTGCCCCGCGGCGGCCAGGAAGTTGGCGGCGTGAAACGAGTAGACGGCACGCACGGGCTGCTGCGAGGTATTCGTGACATCGACCTCGATGGCGGCCAGCGGAAGACTCGAATCGTCGGCAGCCGGCGGCGTGAACGGGCTCCAGCCGGTGATCTCGACACGCACCGGCAACGCCGGATCGCGCAGGCTGACCGTCGCAAAGGGGAAGCGGGCGACGAAGGAGGCCTGCGCGAAGCGCGGCAGGCCGTACGTGGTGCCGAAGGCGCCCATGCCGGACTCCGGCTTCGAGAACACCTTCCAGCGTGGAACCGGACCCTCGAGAATCCGGCTCAGCTCGGGCTGGCCTTCGATTGCCAGTGCGGAGAACAGGAGGGGCTCGTGATGCCGTTCGAGCTGGTGCCGCAACGACACATGCGAGAGCGCCCCGGTGCCCTCGAGTGCCAGCATCCCGGCTCCGATGCCGCCGAGCGGGAATGCAATGTGCTCGAGATGCTCACCGTCGTAGCTGCCGTTGTACTCGTCTCGCACGCGCGCCTCCTCACGCTGCTGTCATCACAGTAGCGTCCAGCCGACACCCCACTCGCCGATCGTACAGACGTACCAGCATATCAACGGCTGCTATGCTTTTCGCCATGCGCAGAACAATGACACACCTCGCGCTGCACGTTCGCGACATCGACGCCTGCGTCGCCTTCTACCGCTCGTTCTGCTCCATGGAGGTCGTGCACGAGCGAACGGGCCACGAGCCCGACCAGCGTGTCGTCTGGCTGGCCGAGCCCGACCGCAAGAGCAGCTTCATCTTCGTCTTGATCACCGGTGGTCCCGGTCGTGACGCAGCCGCTGGCGATTTCTCGCACTTCGGCTTCGCGGTCGACAGCCGGCACCAGGTCGACTCCATTGCCGAGCGCGCCCGTCGTGAGGGCTGTCTGGTGTGGGACGTCCGAGAGGAACCGTACCCGGTGGGATACTACTGCGGTGTGCGGGATCCCGACGGGAACCACGTCGAGTTCTCGTATGGCCAGCCACTCGGCCCGGGCGCGGAAGAGTTCGACGAGGGGCGGGTCGGGGAGAGCCAGAGCTCTCAGTGAGAGCCGGACCGCGAGGGCTCAGTCGCGAGCCAATAACGCGAGCGAGAGCCATCCCGCAATCAGCAAGAGCCCACCCAGCGGTGTAACGGCACCAAGCCAGCGGCTCCCGGTCAGGACGAGAAGATAGAGCGAACCCGAGAACAGTACGATGCCGCCTGCCAGGAGACCGGCCGGCAGCTGTACCGACCGGCCCGTACTGAGAGCGAAGAGCGCAAGCACCAGCAGCACGACGCTGTGAAGCTGATGATAGTGTGCCGCGGTCTGCCAGCTCGAGAGTAGCTCGACGCCAACGCGCGCCTTGAGGGCGTGCGCACCAAAGGCGCCAGCCGCGATCGAGAGAGCGCCCGAACAAGCCGCGGCGACGATCCAGATGTGCATTCTCCACCTCCCTTAACCCTGCACCGCAACCTCGGCCGCAACCGCGCCGAACCGCCCGAGAGAGTCCATCCCGCTCACGGAGGGCTCGCCCTCCTGCCTCGCTCAGCTCGGATCCGGCGTCGGCGTGTCGGGACCCGAAGCGGGGAGCTCGGGCTCGGCCACGTAAGCGGCATCGATCTCGCCGGTCAGGCTACGCAAGAACGCGAGCAACCGCCCCACCTGCGCGGTCGAGAGATCGATGCCGAGCTGGTGACTCGCCATCAAACGAACGGCCTGCTCGAGCGTCTCGACCTGCCCGTCGTGAAAATAGGGACCGGTCTCAGCGATGTTCCGCAACGAGGGCACCTTGAAGAAGCCGCGGTCGACCTCCTTGCCCGTCACACCCTGCCGTCCGGGATCCTGCGTCGGGTAGGGTCGCACCAGGCCGAGCTTCTGGTAGAGCCCGCCGCCGATCGCCGGGCCGGCGTGGCAGCTCACGCACCCGAGCCGGATGAAGATCTGCAGCCCTTCGACCGCGACGTCACTGAGACCCTCAGTGTGATCCTCCATGAAGCGATCCAGCGGACCCGGCGTCAGCAACCGCCGTTCGAAAGCCCCGATGGCGCGCGCCATGTTGTCGTAGCTGATCGGCTCGCCCTGGCCTGGGAATGCCGCCTCGAAGAGTTGCCGATAGCCGGGAATCGATCGCAGCACCGCCACCGTCACCGCCTCGGAGGGCATCGCCATCTCGACCGGATTCAGAATCGGCCCCTTGGCCTGCGCCTCCACGTCGGGCGCGCGCCCGTCCCAGAACTGTGCGACATGCAGTGCTGCGTTCAAGACCGTCGGCGAGTTTCGGCCGCCACGCTGGCCGCGGTGACCGGGCGACGTCGGCTCGCCGTCCACGCCGAAGCGATCGAGCCGATGGCAGCTATTGCACGCAACATCGTGATTCTTCGAAAGCCGCGTTTCGAAGTAGAGCTTGCGTCCGAGCTCGATCTTGGCCGCACTGACGGGATTCGCGGTCGAGCGAGCCTCGCTCGGCAGCTCGCCGAAGATGCCCCGCGCCTCGGCGGCCAGCTTGGCGCGCTCCACCGCTTGTGCCGAATCGCTGGCGACCAGACTCAATCCGGCCATCAGCAACACACTCGCCACCTTGCGTCCGACTCCGCTCACGATCCCGGTTTTCGGCATCTCGACCCCCTTCCCAATCGTGGAGCGCCGATGATGGCAGACCTTCGGGGCCGCCTCCAGCCGAGAGCAGCAGGCCAAAGCGCTCCACGTCATTCGATCCTGGAAAAGGAGAGCGGGGTTTCCTATGCATTGCCTGCCAGAAACTCCGGCGCGTGGAGAAGCCCAGCGATGACGAACCCCCGCAGCCTGCTGCTCGTCCTGCTCGCGCTCGCGCTCCCGGCGCAGTCAACGGGCGCCGATGAGCGCGTCTCTCTGCTGCTGGCCACCACGACCAGCGTGCAGGACAGCGGCCTGCTCGACGAGCTTCTACCGATCTTCAGCCGCGAAACCGGAATCCGCGTCAAGACCGTGGCCGTCGGAACGGGCGCGGCACTGCGCATGGGGGCCGATGGCAACGCCGATCTGCTCCTCACCCACGCGCCGGAGGCCGAGCAGATGCTGCTTCGAAGCGGAGCAGTCGCACGGCGACGCGAGATCATGCAGAACCACTTCGTGCTGGCCGGCCCACCCGACGATCCGGCCACAGTGCGCAATGCGGAGGATGTGCTTGCGGCTCTGCGCGGCATTCGCGCGGCGGGCGCGCGTTTCGTCAGCCGTGCCGATGACTCGGGAACCCACAAGCGTGAGGTATCGCTGCTGCGCCGCGCGGGGCTCGATCCCGACGAGCGCTGGCCGGGGCTCACGCGCACCGGCTCCGGCATGGGTCTCTCACTTCAGATCGCCGGACAGAAGGCGGCCTACATTCTGTCGGATATCGGCACATTTCTCGCCTTTCGCGAACGCAGTGGGCTGGTCGCGCTGACGCGAGAAGAACCCGCGTTGCGCAACGTCTACTCGCTGCTGATCGTGAGTTCGGCCCGCTTCCCGCGTGTGCACACCGCCGAGGCAACGGAGCTCGAGCGCTTCATGCTGCGTGCGGAGACGCGTTCCGCGATTGCACGCTTTGGTGTCGAGCGCTTCGGGCGCCCCCTCTTTCGACCGCTCGGCGCCAAGCACGAGGAATAGCACCGTGTCGGAGCTTGCGGCCGCCGGCCTTCTCGAGATCACCCTGCGAACGCTGGGCGTATGCCTGGGCGCGCTCGTCATCGCACTCCTGCTCGGCGTGCCCGCCGGCATCTGGCTGGGGCGACGACAGTTCCCCGGGCGCAGGGCATTGCTCGGCGTTGTGAACTCCGGCATGGGGGCACCTCCCGTGGTCGTCGGGCTGGTGGTCGCCCAGCTCTTCTTCCGCAGCGGACCACTGGGCGATCTCGAGCTCTGGTACTCGCTCCACGCGATGGTCACCGCGCAAGTCCTGATTGCCTTGCCGTTGGTCGTCGCACTCGTGGTGGCAGCGGTCGCCGCCCTCGACGAAGACTGGGAGCATCAGCTCCGCACACTCGGCGTACCCACGCACTGGCGAATCTGGCTGCTGCTGCGCGAGATCCGCCTCGGACTGTTGGCCGCGGTGATCGCAGCTCTCGGCGGCATCCTGTCCGAGGTGGGTGCCGTGATGCAGACCGGCGGAAACCTCGAAGGCGAGACACGCGTGCTTACGACTGCCATCCTCATGTACACCCGCATGGGGCTCTTCGAGTCGGCCTACGCGCTGGCCGCCGTACTGCTGGGGCTGATGCTCGTGTTGGCGGGCACGCTCACCTGGGTCCAATACGGTGAGCGCAGATGACCGCCGCGCTGCACGTGCGAGACCTTCTCCTGACACGCGAGTCGCGGGGTCAGCGCTTCGAGCTCCACGTCGCAGCACTCGACCTGGTCGCTGGGGAGGTGTTGGCCGTGCTGGGCCCGAACGGAGCGGGTAAGAGCACACTGCTGCGGGCCCTGGCGGGCCTCGACACACCGGCAGCCGGCGTTGTCGAGTGCGCCGCCGAGGGCCCGGTAACGATGGTCTTTCAGCGCCCCATCGCCTTCGCCGGCTCGGTACAACACAACGTGCGCATCGCCCTGCGCGCGCGCGGCCTGGAGCGCGCAGAGATCCAACGACGCTGCGAAACCGCGCTCGAGCGCTTTGGAATCGGCCAGCTCGCCGGCCGTCGCGCGGCCGCGCTCTCGGGTGGTGAGCTGCGCCGCTTGGCGCTGGCTCGCGCCTTCGCCCTCGAGCCGGCCGTCCTGCTGCTCGACGAACCCTTCGACGATCTCGACGCGGCCGCGCGGGAGAGGCTCTCGCGGGATCTGCGACAGGCCGTCGCGCTGACTGGCGTGGCGGCCGCCGTCGTGAGCCACGATCTGCGCCGCGCAGCGCTGGTCTGCGATCGCATCGCGGTGCTGCTCGGCGGGCGGCTTCGCCAGCTCGGCCCGCGCGAGGAGGTATTGGCCCGGCCGGCCGATGCCGCCGTGGCACGGCTTGTCGGCATGGGCAACCTGTTGCCCGCCACGCTCGCCTCGGACGGCTTCGCCGCGGTCGACGCGACGCATCGAATTCCCAACAGCAGTGCCTTGCCGCCGGGCACCGCCGTCTTCGTCGGCTTGCGTCCGGAGCATGTCAAAGTCGACATCGGCCGGGGCGAGGGCGAGCCAATCGGTAAGGCTCGCGTCGTGGAACACACGTCGGATAGCGTTCTCACCACGCTGGTCGTCGAATGGGGCGGGCACAGTCTGCGAACTCATCTCGTCGCCGGTCGCGGGCTGGCGCGCGAACTGCGCGTGGGAGACACCGTCTCACTGTCTCTACGTCCCGAGGATGTACACGTACTGCCCAGAGACGAAGACTCTCGCTAGTGTGGACTCTCGCGCGAGCCAGCGACCGCCGTGGGAGGATTACCCTGCACAGCCAGCATCGCCATCGGCGAGAGCTTCACGATGTCTCGCACCGCGTTGATCATCGGTTCGGAGAGCGGGGATGAGCACCTTCGCCACGAATCTGCGCCAAAGCTACCTTCGCGCCTGCTCGCTCAGCTTGGACGAACAGCTGCGCGAGTGCGTCGATCAGCTCGAGCACCCCGAGCTCATCACCAGCGAGCTCATCCAGGCGCACGCCGCCGTAGCTTGCGAGCTGGAGTCCGCTTCAGGAGATGGGCCGCAAGGGCCATCCCCATCGCAGCCGCGCGACCAATCAAGGCACTTCTACCCCACCCGTGACATCTTCGTCCTGCGTGACTCCTCCTCGTTCACCTGCCTCGCCAACGACATCGTGCCACTCTCACTGGCCGGCATCGCGAGTGCACAGCATCCGGAGACCGGTCACGACGGGCTCGACTACGTGGCCGTCACGTGCACGCGGGAACCGCAGCCGGTATTGGGCGCCGTCCAATCCGAGCAGGACAGAAGTGCGTATCCGCTGCTGCTTCGGCTGCTCGCGTGCTTCTGTGAGCTGGCCCACCCCGTACAAGCCGACCGGATTGATCGCCAGTACTTCCACGGTATGCTGGGCGAATCACCCACCTTCGATCTTCATCTGATCTTGTGGGACGACTGGCGCGAGGAAGACGAGCCGCCGGAACGAACACCGATCAGTCAGCTCACGCACGACCTGGCGGAGCTGGCGAAGGCGGCGCTCCAGCAGCGGGACAGCTCCCCGCCGATGCTGCGTGACATCCTGTGCCTGCAGATGAATCCGACGGATTTCGACGCCAGAGTGCGCTTCGACTGGCGCGTCTGAGCGCCTCCTCAAGCCAGTCGGCTGAGCATCAGCCGCTCGTAGAGAGAGGGCCAGCAGCGAGAGATCAGGTAGGACATTCGTGCTGTCGGTGAAATCAGCAGTAGCCGCCGGTTTCGCTCGCACGCTTTGAAGACCGCGTCGGCCACCACCTCTGGCTCCACCGGTGTTCCCGCCTGCGTACGGCGAGACGGGGGGCGGCCGGCACCGCCACCGAGCGCATGCTCTCCGATCGCCGTCCGCACGAACGAGGGGCAGACGAGTGTCACACGGACACCGGTAGCCCGAAGCTCTGCCCTCAGAGAGTCGAAGAAGCCGTGCAGAGCGTGCTTGCTGGCCGCATACCCGCATCGCGTGGCGAGCGGCGCATAGCCCGCGACGCTCGAGAGCACCACGATCCGGCCGCGACGCTCGATCAGAGATTCGAGTGCTGCTTTCGTGCAATTGACCGAGCCGAAGAGGTTCACCTCGACCACGCGGCGAATCACGTCGACATCCGTTTCGCGAAACGGACTCAGATGCGTGATGCCCGCATTGGCGATCAACAAGTCGACACCACCCCACTCCCGACACGCGCGCGCGATCGCCTTCTGACAGCTCTCGAGAGATGTGACATCGCAGGGCTGCGAGAGGGTCTCGACGCCGAGCGCCGCGAGCTCTGAAGCCGCGTCGTCCAAGCCGTCCCTGTCGCGATCCAACAGCGCCACACGCGCGCCGGCGCGGCCGAAACGCTGAGCCAGCGCGCGGCCGATACCACCGGCCGCTCCCGTAATGACGACCGTTTGCCCGGCGAGTCTTGCTGACTCAGCCATCGGCGCGCGCCCGCAGGTAGTAATCGAAGACCTCGTCGCTGCTGAGCTCAGGCATGTAACCGAACTCTCGCTTCAATCGCGTGTTGTCGAGCACCGGGCGATAGCGCAGGAAATTCACCTGCTCCGGGCCGTAGCGACTGAGGCCGACCGGATGCAGCACGCTGAGTACCCCGCGCAGGAGCCAGGCGGGCAGTGGCAGATACGGCTTGCCGAGCCGGTCGGCCACCTGACGCATCGGGGTCCTGCCATCGCCCGCCAGATTGTAGATTCCGACGCGATCACTGCGAATGCCCGCCAGCAGGCAGCCCACGACATCCCTGTCCCAGATGAAGGTGAAGGGAGTTTCGGACCCGGCGACGCCCAGGACGAACGGCTTCTCGAATAGGGCCGTGATCTGGTTGGCGACGCGCTCGCCGAGAATCGCGCCGGGCCGGAACACGAGCTGCGCCAGCTCCGGGTGCTCCTTGCGATAGCGTTCGAGCATCTCCTCGACCAGACGCTTGTGATCCGAATAGGCGAACTCCGGGTTTCCGCGCAGAGCATCGGCCTCGCGCAGAGGCACCGGATTGTCGGCGTAGTAGCCGTACGCGGCGCCACTGCTGGTCACGATGAACTTCCGCACCCCCGCCGCCAGGCAACAGTCGAGGACATTCTTCGTGCCGAGCACATCGACCGAATGCTCGAACTCGCGCGAACTCCCGGGTCCGGGCGTCATGATCGCCGCCAAGTGAACCAGCGTGTCGACACCGAAGCGCCGCAGCAGGTCGACGAGCGTCTCGTCGCGAATATCGCCCGTCTCGTAGCTGACACCCTCGAGCCTCTCCGCCTGCGGCACCTCACGCACGTCCATCGCGACGATCTGCTGCAGGTCACCCGGCTCCGCCGCCAGAGCCTCCACGAGCTGCGAGCCGATGTAGCCGCTGGCTCCGGTGATCAGCAGCGAACGCCCACCGCCCGTACTCTCGCCGGCCATCAGCCCTGCGGCTCCTGGTGCATTTCCTTGAAGACGATCAGATTCGGCGCGAACTTGTGGGCTCTGCGGTCGACATCGATATGGATCACCGCGCAGCGGCCGCTGGCGAGCGCCCGTTCGATCGCGGGCTGCAGCTCATCGGGCGCGGCCACTCGCTCGCCGTGGGCTCCCATGCTCTCGGCGAGCAGGTCGAAGCGGATCTCGCCGAGGTCGGTGTTGATGGTCTCTTCGGGCGGGAGCCCCCCTTCGCGCAGTGTTCGCTCGGGGTCCAGGGCGAACTCCTGATTGACCTTCACCATCCCCCACTGGCGATCACAGAGCACGAGGAAGACTACGGGCAGATCGTTGCGGATGGCCGTCTCCACCTCTTGCGGATGAAAGCCCATGGCGCCATCGCCAATGATGCAGTGCACCTGACGCTCCGGACAAGCCACCTTCGCCGCCAGCGCCTGGGAAACACCGGCGCCCAGCATGCCGAACTTGTACGTGGAGAGCAGGCTGTGCGATGCGCGAACCTCGTGGTACAGATTGGCCCAGATTGCCGTGTTGCCGCCGTCGACCACGAGCACGGCATCATCGTCGAACGCCTCCTGGCAGATCGTCGCGACATGGGCGGAGTGGATCGGGGCCTCGCGGGCCGTCAGCGCCTGATCGAGCTCGCCACGCGCCGCGTCGCGCGCGGCGGCGTATGTCTCGAGCCTCTTCGCGCGCGCCGCCAAACCCGTCGCTGGCTCACGCTCCTTGAGCTGCGCCAGCAACTCTGCCAGAAAGATGCGTGCGTCGGCGAGCACCGCGAGGTCGACCGGCTTGTTGAGGCCGAGCACCTCGTCATCGATGTCCACCTGAATCAGCCGCTGCTCATGTGCTCTGCGCCAGTACGGCGCCTTGCCCCACCAGTCCGTCTCGCCAAATCGGGTGCCGATTGCGAGCACCAGATCGGCCTCATTGCGCACTCGGTTGTTGAGGTCGATGTATCCCATTGGAATCGACACCCGCGCCCGCTCGTCGATCACATCGCGAGCGGCCCAGCTCGTGGTGACTGGTGCGCAGAGCAGCTCGGCCACTTCGCGCAGCGCTCCACTCGCGCGAGCGTGCAGCACGCCGCTGCCGACGTGGATCACGGGCTGCTCGGCCGCCAGCAACCACTCTGCCGCCTGGCGCACGAGTTCGGCAGGGGGCGTGATCGCCGCCTGACGGCGGTAGCGACTCGGCTCCACGGCGAATTCATCCGAGCAGGCCTGTGCCCCATTCAGGATGTCCTCCGGCACGCACACATGAACGACGCCCGGCCGGCCCCGCCACGACTGCCGAAAGGCCCTGCGCATGATTTCCGGGATGCGTTCGAACGACTGCGCCGAACCGCTCCACTTCGTCATCGGACGCATGACAGAGACCTGATCGAAGTACTGGTAAGTACCGCCTCGATCCGGGTCGACAATGCCACTTCGCCGCCAACTCGTGATCAGCAGCACACGGTTGCCTTCACCATTCTCGACAGCGACTCCGGGCAGCGCATTGGCGGCCCCCGGCCCATTGCTGGCGAGACACACGCCGAGCCTTCCGGTCAAGCGCGCGTAGGCGCCCGCCATGTGAACAGCGCTGGTCTCGTGCCGCGGGCTGATCAGCCGAATGCCGTGCTCGCGCAGCTGGGAGTAGAGCCCGAAATAGCTGCCATCGATGATGCCGAACACCACCTCGACGCCCTCTGCCTTGAGCATGCGCGCGATGCGCTCGCCGCCCGTGATCTCTTCCGCCATGAATCTTCCTCCTGATCCGCCCGAGGGCGAGCTTTCGGCTACTCCGTCAGCAGCGCCACGGAATCGCCATCGTCGACAAAATCTTCAACCTCGATCGGGAGTTCCGCCACACCCAATCGTTCAACCCAGGCCAGCGCCTCTTCGAAGGCCGCGGGGACCGCGCCCCAGCCAAGCAACAGCCCCCGGCAGAGCGTGCGGAGCAGGTCGCCGGTGTCGAGCAGCTCCGGATCGAGCCGGCGCAGCTTGCGCAGCTGCACGACGCCGTGCATCGCCGCCCAGAAACAGAGCGCGCGCTGCATGGCATCACCCGAGCCGAGCGCCCCACTCTGGTGAGCCAACTCGAGGCGATTGGCCAGCGCGGCGAAAACGGGGCGAGCGCCCGCCAGCACGCGGCGCGCCTCCCCGTCGTCGATCAGCTTTCCCGGGTCGCCGAGCGAACGCGAGAGCAAGCCGAATTGCTCGGGGGCCCGCTCGGCCACGCGCTCATACAGCAGTGCAGTGGCCACCAACGGGACGAGAGTTCCTACGGGCGAGGCCGTCACCGGGTTGCTCCGCAGGCGATCTTCGCACCGGATCCACAGCAGCGACATCTTGCGATCGAGTGCCCGGATGACGTTGCGCTGCAGCTCCGCCAGCAGCACTTCTTTCGATGGGAAGTAGCGGTAGAGCGCGCCCACCGAGTAATCCAGCTTGTCGGCCAGGCCCTGCAAGGTGAGCCCGTCGAGCCCCCGCTCCCCGACGATCCCGCTGGCCGTGCGCAGCACGGCTGAGCGCCGCGCAGCCCGCCTTCGCTGGACCCGGGGGGAAAGTGTTCGCTGGGAGGATTGCACGTTCACTTTGTAAACGGGATTCACTCCAGGATCAAGCGAAAACTTCAGAGAACTGCGAATTGGACGAAGAGAAGAGGACTCCTCTGATCCCGCGAGCCTCCAATCATGCACCCTCCCCAACCCTCTCAGCGCCCCAGCGCCGGCTTCGCCTGGCTCACCGCTCTCTTCTGCTGCCTGATCTCAGGCGTCGGCTGCAACATTGTCGATGCCGCGACCAGCCGAGGAGCCACGCTGATTCGGATGATGCCCGGCCGCAACGCCGAGACGGGCAGCCTGGACTGCTGGCTCACGATCGAGTTCCGGAGCTATCCCGAGGAGGCCGACGCCCGTGATGTCCGTGTTCGCTTCTACTCGGACGCCCTCAGTGAGCCAGCCGAATTCGACTGGGACTTCATCGCGGCCAACGACGTGCTCGCCGATCGCACGAAGTTGAGAGGTGGACACCGCGAGTCTGACAGAACGAGGCCTGCCGCGAATCCGCCACTGGGCGAGGCACTCAAGGTCCGTTTCCCACTCGACGCCCTGCCGACGATCGAGCAGGCAGCATCGCCAGTCTGGCTCCAGGCGGAGCTCTACTGGGGTGGCGAGATTCAAGACTCGCTACGCCGCAGCATCGAGCACGTCTACTCGGGTACTGAGGCGACCTGATTCCTCCTACAGGAACGCGGAGTCGCACTGTCTCGCCACAGACCCTCGTGAACGCACCGAGCTATCGCTGCTCGGCCAGCAGAGCGGCTACCTGGTGGACAACCTCGCCGGGCCGAAACGGCTTCGCGAGGAAGTCTACGCCGGGCTCCTGCTGGCCCGGTATCAACTCGTTTTGCGCATAACCGGAGACGAATAGCACGCGCAAGTCCTCGTATTCGTGTCTGAGTCTGCGTGCCAGCTCCGGCCCGCTCATCTCCGGCATCACGACGTCCGTCACCAGCACGTCGATCACACTGGAGCTCCTCTCGACCAGTCGAAGCGCCTCGACGCCGTTCTTGGCGACCAGCACCTTGAAGCCGGCATCCTCGAGAACGCGCCGCCCGAGGCTTCGAATCTGCGCCTCATCCTCGACGAGAAGTACTGTCGCGCCACTGTAGGCACCGGCCGACACTTGCTCGGGGCGCCGGACGGACGTTGCGGTCCCGGCGACCACCGGGAAGTAGACATGAAAGATCGTCCCCCGGCCGGGCTCGCTCTCGACGGCGATCTGACCCCCGCTCTGCTTCACAATGCCGTGGACCATCGACAGTCCAAGACCGGTTCCCTCCCCCTGTCCCTTCGTCGTGAAGAATGGCTCGAAGACCCGCGCCCGAGTGCTCGCGTCCATCCCCTGGCCGGTATCTCTTACCGACAAGCAGGCGAAGCGCCCAGCGGGCGGGCTCGAGTCCGCCCCGGCCTCATCCGGGCACAGCGGCTCCTGAAGGTCGCTCGTGTCGACCTCACGCAGGTCAATGCTGAGCCTGCCACCATGTGGCATGGCGTCCCGTGCATTGACGACGAGGTTCATCACGATCTGCTCGACCTGCCCCTCGTCGGCCATCACACAGGGCACACGCCGCTCGAGCGTGGCGCTGAAGGTAATGTGCTCGCCGATCAGCCGCCTCAGCATCTTCTCGAGGTTGGTCACGACACGCGCCAAGTCCAGCCGCGACGGACTCAACACCTGCTGCCGCCCAAACGCCAGGAGCTGCCGTGTCAGAGCAGCCGCCCGCTCACCGGCCTCCCGAATCTCCACCACTTCCTCGCGCAGCGGCGAGTCCTTCATGGTGTCTTCTTCCATGAGGAGATCGCTATAACCGTTGATCACTGTCAGCAAGTTGTTGAAGTCGTGAGCGACACCACCCGCCAAGCGCCCGAGCGCCTCCATCTTCTGCGACTGCCGCCGCTCTTCCTCGATGCGTCGGCGATCACTGATGTCCCGCCACGTCATGGCAATGCCGTCCCCAAGCGGGGCGATCTGCATCTGAACCCAGCACTCAGGCTGTCGCGCCGCGCCGATGCGGGCTTCCTCCTCAATGGGCACTCGCGTCTCCACGACAGTCATACACCTCTCGAGAAAGTCGTCGCCGACATCCAGCTCGAGCATCGACAGCAACGATCCGCCGAGCAGTTCGCAGCGGTTCGTCTCGAGGAATTCCTCCCCTTTTTGATTGAGATCCACGAGTCGGAAGTCGCGGATGCGACCCGACTCGTCCCGCTCGGCTTCGAGAATGAAGAAGGAATCGAGCCCTCCCTCGGCCGCGGCTCGGAAGCGCTCCTCGCTGGCCCGCAACGCCTCGGCGGTCACATGTCGCTCGCTCACATCGCGTGCGCAGACCAGGATCAGCTCGCGCTCGCCGATTCGCTCCGAGCGCCAGGAGAACCAGCGCTGGGATCCGTCTCGGTGCCGGACTCGACTGATCAAGCCGATCACGGGATGTCCGCCGATGCGATCACTCTCCGCGTCGCCCAGAATCCCCGCGGCATCCCCCTCTTCGAACAGCTCACCGATCTTCATCGAGAGAAGCTCTCGTGGACTCCAGCCGAGTGTACGCTGCCAGCTCGCGTTGACTCTCAGGAAGCCGCCATCAGGGGACACGATGCAGAGCAGCTCATCGGACATCTCGAAGATGAGGTCGACTTCGAGCTGACCAATGCTCTCTTGGTCACTTCGCGCCGCAGTGGGTACTCGATCTGGTGTTGGACCGAGACAGCAGAGCACGAGCGGTACTCCACGCCGCCCGGCCAAGTGCACCGCGCCCACGGTCCAGCTCACCGGACCAGCGTCTCCTCCGGGCGTACGGCCGACGAGGGAAACCGATCGGGAAACGCTCCTTCCCATTAGAACCGCCGTCAGGCCCTCACGCAGCCGCTCCGCCTCTTCCTCACCAAAGAGAGAGGAGAAGAGTCTCTCCGGTGCAGGACCCGGAATCTGGCCCGGCACCAGCTCGACGACCAGTTCCATCGCCGCGTCGTTGCTGGCCTCGACTCTCTTTTCGGACAGGACCAGCGCCGGATTCACCAGCCCCGCAACGAACTCGGTCACGCGGACTGCGGCCTGCGACTCGGCCATGCGACCTCCAGTGGGCCCGCCGGACAATCGGCAAAGTCACTCCGTCGCGGAACGACGCCCACTACCCTGCCAGAGGCAATCTACGCTTCGCATCGAAAAACCGCCTAGGCCGAATCCCCCACCGGAGAGGCTCGTAACTCCAGACGCACGGGGCTGCCTAGGAACACCAATACAGCAACGACTGGAGATCAACTCGCGTCTTCCCCGGGGCACAGCGGGGCCACGCGAATTGCTTCGAGCGCGGCCTCCGGGACGCGTAGCGCGGTCAGACGATGTGGACGATCACCGTCCGCTCACTGTGTAGTCGGCGATGTTCCCAGAGGAAGACACCCTGCCAGCTTCCGAGTGCGAGCCGCCCCTCGATGATCGGAATAGCCACCGAAGTCGACGTGAGTGCCGCCTTGATGTGCGCGGGCATGTCGTCACTGCCTTCGCTCGTGTGCGTGTACAGCTCGTCGCCCTCCGCCACCAGACGACTCAACCAACGCTCCAGATCGCGTCGCGCTGATGGATCGGCATTCTCCTGGATCACCAGACTCGCCGAAGTGTGCTGCACGAAGAGGGTACAGAGCCCCTCCTTGAGCCCAGCCTCGCTGACGAGTTGCGACAGCGACTGCGTGAACTCATGAAGCCCCTGTCCGGGAGAGTGAACGCGAAGTCGGCGAACCATATGTCAGCCTGCTAGCGGTTCTCTCTTCGCTCGCTGCGAGCGTGGGTGTTCAGCCCTGCCGTAGAAAACGGACGACGTACGACGGCCGGACGCAGTGGCTCGAGGTCCTGAACCAGAAACGGGCGCACCACTCCGTTCTCGCCATCGATCGCGACGTAATGCCCCATCGGTGTCACGCCGATCGGAACGGCGGCTTGGTCGTCGGCGATGCTGCCTCGGCAGCCGGTGTACTCACTGTCCGGCTTGCACACTCGCACCCGATCGCCCGTCTTGTATGCCACAGCCCGCGTCCTCGTGGTCAATCCCTCGCCCCCCGACACCCCCGATCTGATAGCAGATCAGCGGGACGCCTCACAGCCGCCGTTCACAAGTGTATGGAACGACCCGGTCCTGCCAGACGCCGCGCCTGCGGACCGAGTTGCCCGCCCGACAATGAGACCCTCAGCTCTCTCGAGCCCAGAGATCAGCAACCAGCGGAGATGGCATACCGACACTCGTGAGCCAGAGCTGATGGATCGCTCGTGTCGCACCTACATGGAGCACGCGGCGAGCGAGCGGCGTGTCGGGATAGCGGCTCCGATCGACATCCACCAACACGACGTAGTCGAACTCCAGACCCTTGACTTGCTCAACCTCGGTCACCTCGACGCCTGCCGTGAAACTGAAGTTCTGATCCGTGACTCTGCGCAAGCGCGCAAGCTCACAGCGCTCCAAGCCCTGGAAGTAGGCCTCACTGGCAGCCACCGAGGGCGTCAGAATCGCCACCGAAGCGAGCGGCTCCGCAGCGGCCAGCTCGCGCAGCGCGTCCGCCAGGAATGCAATGCAGACGCCCCGATCGCCGAAACGGAAGAGCTCCACCGGCGGACCGCTACGGGGCGAAGCGGGTGGCTCGTCCTCCTCGAAGAGATCTCCCAAGACCGAGGTCGCGAATTGCACGATCTCTCGAGATGATCGGTAGCTCACGCTGAGCGTATCGATCTCCGTTCCCGAAACGCCGAGCTGAGCGAAGAACTCACGCCACGAGGTGAAGCCGCTGTGATTGATAACGTGCTGCTGAGTGTCGCCGGCCAGAGTGAGACTCGAGTTCGGGGCCAGGCAGCCAAGCAGCACCTGGACTTCCAGCGGGGAGAAGTCCTGCACCTCATCGATCACGATGTGACGCAGCTCGAGTGGATGCCTGCCGCGTCCGCGCAGCGGACCCACGCGCAGCTGCCAGGCACGCAGCAACAAGGCGTCATCTTCCGGATCGAGCTCGACGTAGACGCCGTCCTCGCCCGCCATGGCAGCGCGCACTTCTTCGAGTCGATCGCGGTGCCAGTCACAAAAGCGGGCGATCTCGCGGCTCGAGAAAGCGCCGGGCGCGGTGGTTCGGCAGACTTCCTGCAGCAGGCTGTCCTCCGCGAGGACGCTGCACCAGTCCTCCAGGGCCTGTTCCCGGCTCGGCTCTCCCGGGGTGCGGCTGACCCATTGCTCGAGCGCGACGGCGAGAAAGGGGTGAAGCTTGACTCGTTGAGCCAGAGCCGGCGTGTCGATCCGCTCGCACACGCGCAGCTTCGGAAAATGCCTTCGGCGCTCATCCGCGGCCCACTCCCGGTAGCTGGCAATGCGAACGTTCCGGAGCCCCAGCGAGGGCAACACGTGGCTGACGAAGCTTCGCAAGGCACGGGAAAAGACCACGACCATCGTGTCCGGACCGTCAATGCTGGGATCGTCGAAGGCGAGGTAAGCGACACGATGTAGTGCCACTGTCGTCTTGCCCGAGCCCGCCGCTCCGCGGATGACCAGGAAGCCGCTCGACGGACGCGTGATCAGCTCGAACTGCTCCGGATCGATCAGCCCGGTAATCTCGGGCAGGCGCTTGTCTGCACGGACCGTCTCACCCTCACCGGCGCTCCCCAGTCGTCGGGCACCCCCCTCCCCCGGCCCGAAGACGCGCAGGGCCGCGGCCTCTCCGCCCGAAAGGCGAGGCTTGATGGGCTTGTCGTGACGCCAGCCATCGGCCCGACTGGCATCGGGCGAGAAGTCACCCTCGGGTGCCTGAATCCGCTCGAGCGTACCGTCGCGAATCCGCACCATGCGCCGGACAACCACCTGGCCGATGCGCTCGCGGCCCGCGATCTCCTCGTCGTAGTCCTCACCCTGCTGGTAGCTGTAGAAGATCTTCGAGATGGGCGCGTCTCGCCAATCGATGATTCGGATACCGCGCTCGATGCAGGTCGCGCGACCGAGACAGAGGTCGCGTTCCTCGCCGTCTTCTCGCAGCCGCAGATGGGCAAAATAGGGCGAGCCCGGATCGACCCGAGGCACCTCACCGGCGCTTCTCAGCTGCTGCAGTACGGCGGACTGGTGATGGTACTGTTCTGTCAGCGTGGAGATGTCCTTGGCCTCGTCCCCGGAGAGGATGACCGCACGCAAGTGCTCGAGCTCCCTCACAATCGGCGCTTCGGAGGCGGTCCTCGAGCGCGGCAGATCCGAGAGCAGAGCCGAGACCTTCGCGAGCAGATCGAGCTCTTCGGCAACGACGAGATTCGGCAAAGCGGCTCCGCGCGGTTCGACTCGGGGAGTCCTATTTTATAAACGAGATCGTGGGTGGTGCACAAGCCGTTTCCACCGCTATGGCAAACTGCGGGCTCGCAATCGAACGGCGTTCGAGAATGTTAGATTCAACCCTGCTGCACATTCTGAGAATCGCCACCCGTTCCCCCCTCTTCCCCAGTCGCGACTGCCTTCGCCCAGCGATAGTCGGGCTTGCCGCTCGGCGAGCGCTCGATCCGGTCTACGACGTGTAGCTGTCGCGGAATCTTGTAGCCGGCGATCCTTTTGCGGCAGTGAGCCTGAATATCATCCAGACCCGGGCTCGTTGCGCCGCGAAGCTCGACCACGGCGGCGACGCGACTGCCGAATCGCTCGTCCGGCATGCCGATCACCACGGCGTCGTAGACCTCCGGATGCGATTTGACGGCTGATTCGACCTCCTCGGGGTAGATCTTCTCGCCACCCGAGTTGATCGAGACCGAGCCTCGTCCCAACAGCGTGATGGTGCCGTCGGCCTCGACGCTCGCGTAGTCCCCCGGCAGCGCATACCGAACGCCGTCGAAGCGCACGAACGTCGCCGCAGACTTCTCGGGATCCTTGTAGTACTCGAGCGGAATGTCGCCGGTTCGAGCCACCTTACCGATCTCGCCGGAGCCGGGCTCCACCGGCTTTCCCGAGTGCTCGTCGATGACAATCGTACCCGGCCCCGCCTGGACGGTTGGCCCACCGCCCTTCATGGCCGTGTTGCCCTTGGTGATGAACGCCATCCCGTTGTTGCCGCTTTCCGAGGAGCCAATGCTATCGACAATGAGAAGATTGGGGAGATGTTCGAAGAACACGTCCTTGACCACGGGGGAGAAGACCGCCGCGGTGCTGGTCAGCACGGCGAGCGAGGAGATGTCGTACTTGCTCGGATTCTCGTTCAGGAACTCGATCATCGGGCGTCCCATCGCGTCGCCCGTGATCATGACCGTGGTAACGCGCTCATCCTGAATCAAGCGCCATGTCTCCTCTGGCTCGAAGCGAGCCATCAGCACAGTCTTGCGCCCAAGGAAGCTGCCGCCCATCGTCGCCCACTGCGTGGCACCGTGCATCAAAGGCGCGCTGGCGAGCAACACCTGGACGACTGCATCGGCCTTGCCTCGCGCCACCATCTCCTCGGGGCGCGTCGCGCGCTTTCCGGTCTGCGGGTCGTTGCCACCCCCCAGAGCGAAGAAGACATCCTCGTGGCGCCAGACCACCCCCTTCGGCATTCCCGTGGTTCCGCCGGTGTAGAGAATGTAGTGATCGTCCGCGGAGCGCGGGGCGAAGTCGCGTTCCGGCGAACCGGAAGCCATCGCCTGCTCGTAATCCGCCGAGTCGAGAGCTTCGAATTCACAGTCGCTGCCGTCTTGAATCACGATGCTGTGCTCGAGCTTGAGCAGCGTGTGACGTGCGCTGGCAATGCGCGGCGCGAACTCTCGGGCATAGACCAACGCCTTCAGGTCGGCGTTGTCGAAGATATAGGCCAACTCCTCTTCCACATACCGATAGTTGATGTTGATCCAGATCGCGCGCAGCTTGAAGACAGCCCAGAGCGTCTCGACCCACTCCACACTGTTGTAACCGTAGATGCCCACGTGGTCGCCGGGCCCAACACCGTGAGCTGCCAGGTGATGCGCAAGGCGGTTCGCGCGCTGCTCCATCTCTGCATAGCTGCGACGCTCGCCGTTGGCGACGAGGTATTCGCGATCGGAAAAGTGATCAGCAGCATTCTCGAATAGATCTGCGAGATTGAATTCCATGCCGGGCTCGGGACCTCGCTTGCTCTCCGGGTGTGGGTGGACAACCGCCTCGGGCGAAATGCCAAAGCCCTTCATGTTACCGCGAATCACCGGCTGAGCCCGGCGGTGGCGAAGAGCGAGACAACCCCTCCAGGATCGTGACGCTCACCGACATGCCTCAGTCGATGAGAATGCGCGGCCGCGAGCCGCGTCCGGACATCTCGATTCCGAGCTCGTCATCCGCGTCGACCGCCTGCCAGCTCACCGCGTAGCCCAGCGACTCGGCGATGTAGCGTGCCTCCAGGTAGATGCCAAAGCTGTCCGACCAGACGTAGTAGCGCAGGTAGTGACCCTCGGGACTCTGCTTCTCGAGCTGCCGCGAATAGTCGGAGTCGGCCGCGCGAAGATCCGCCAGCGCCTCACCGGTCTCCTGACTCTGCCAGCGGATGTCGGCCGACAGGCGTCCTCCCTCGCGGTGCTTGAACGACCAGCGAAACTCCCCTTTTCCAATACCCTGCTTGTCGAACAGGTTGATCAGCCAGGGCGCATCCTCCCACTCCAAGCGCCCCTCCCGACCGATCGCGCGACGCATTCCGCTGTCGAGCTGCTCGATTGCACCGGGCAGATCGATTGCGACGATGCGACCGTAGCGGCAGAAGAAGGAGATCTCGCGGCTCGCGGCTGGCGGTGGTCGCGGGTCGGGCAGACGCACCCGCTTGGGGCGAATCTCGCTCGGCAGCCCGCGCAACAGCTCACCGAGTCGCAGCAAACCGCTTCGGGCCTGCGCCACTTCCCGCTCCAGCCGTTCGAGCTGGCGCGACGCGCCCTCGACGCGCGCGAGCCACCGCGCACCGTCCAGCCCACGCAGCTCATCGCGTTCCGGCAGCGCCTCGAATTCATCGATCAAGCGCTCGGCTTCGCTGAGCAACCGCCTGCGCTGCCCGGCATCACGCTCGAGCGATCGTCGGCGCTCGTTCGCCGCCGCCGCCGCCTCCTCGAGTACCTCCCGCTCCTGCTCGGCCTGCGCCAGGTTCTGCGGCGATATGCTCCGGCGAGCCGCGGATTCGCGGATTCGATCGACCGCATCACCGACCGATATCTGTGTCACTGCGACGAGCACGACGAGGATCCCGACTACGTTTGCCATTGTGTCGAGAAGCGGATCGAGGTTCTGCTGGCGAGAGCCGCGCGCACGTCTTCTCGTCATATCAGAACAGCCCCAGGTCGAGCTCACCCGAACCGGGCAGCGGCAGCTTGGCGTGTCGTACGTTCTGACGGTCGGCCGCCTCAGCGGCGAACCGATATGTGGCGACCGCCTCCGGTCGAATCAGGAAGATCACGATGCCGTTGCGGATCGCGCGCACCCGGCGCAGGAAGACCCGAAAGTCACCCTCACCGAGGATCTCGTTCTTGGGGATCCGGAAGCTCCAGTCGTCGCTGATGCGGTGCAGCTCGAGGTAGTCCGCTGTGCATTCGACGATGTACGGCTGCTGTTCGCGACCCAGGCCACTCGGCTCGATGACGATTGGAGCCCGCCGCTGGAGTGCTCGACGCGAGTCGAGTTCAACCTCCCGCTCGCCCATCGCAGCTGCGAGTTCGCGCTTCTGTGCCTCGAGCTGTCCACGCTGCTCCGCCAGTGCACGCGCCTGGCCGCTGAGTCGCACGATGCCGGCAAGCTCTTCCAGCGAAATGTCGGGCGAGAGCCCCAGTCCCGCCAAGCGCCGGCCGAGCACCTCCCCGTCCCTCTCTTGCCGCTCGATTTCGCGAATCTGCTCATGCTGCCGAGCCAGCTCGACACGCGCAGTGGCCAGCGATTCCTGCAGCGCCTCGTAGCGGTCCACCAGCCACGCTTGCTCGAGCGACTGCCCGCTCATCCGCTCGAGCGTCAAGGCCGCCAGCAGCAGTGTCAGTGTGCCGATGACGCAGGCCAGCACGCTCAGGAACGGGAATAGCGAGGGGATCAGTTCATCTCGCTTGCGCCGCTTCACGGCCAACGCTCAGTCCGCCCTCGCCAGCCGCTGCTCCAGCAAGCGGGCGAGCCGATCGACCACCCGCACCAGCCTGCGCTCGCCGTCTTCATCCGGGCCGTCCGCCGGGAGATCGTCGCCCAGCCGCGCGATCAAGTGCTGCCGACAGTAGTCGTCGACCCGCGCGAGGAAATCCTCCTCGGCCTTCTGCAGCGAGCTGGTCGGGAACATCACGACGAGACTCATCACGAGTGCCAGTAGCGTAGTATCGAACGCCACTCCGAGCCCGACGGTCACCGTGCCGATCGAATCCTTGATCACTGCGAGATCCGCCGCACCGGCTACGGACTCGGAGAACCCGCCAACACTGGCACCGATCCCGATCACGGTCCCGATGAAGCCGAGAATCGGGATCGCCCAGATGAAGACACGCAGCATCGTGTAGCTCGATTCCACTGCACTCTCGTCGCGCTCCGCCTGGCTTCGTAGCTGTTCCACCGTCTCGCGCACTTCGACGCGCGCACAGAAGTGCTCGAGTGCCCGGTGAATGCGTTCCACCAGAAGATTCTCGGTGAACTCACGCGGCAGGCTCCGGAGGTAGCTCGCGAACGCGGGGGCGGTGGCGGGCGTAATGCGGCCACTGATCGCGCTCGGCAACAGGTCCAGCTGCAACACGCGGATCTGAAGTGAAAGACGCCGGTACTTCGTCACGAGCTGCGTCGCCGACCAGAACGACAGGAAGCTGATGACGTAGGGCACCCAGCCGCGCTCGGCGAAGAGCTGGCCGAAATAGCTGTCCCGCAGCGGCTGCACCAGCGCGGCGTAGAAGAGCAGGGTGAGCACGACGGCAAGCAGACCGGTGCTCGTCACGGCCGGACTCATTCGATGCTCCGCGTCCCGCCGCGAGACATCCGCGCGCAGCACCCGCTCGCTCGCCACACTCTCGCGGGAGCCCGCGTCCCTGGCCGAGCGTGCCGCCGGCTCGATCGCATCATCCGCGGTCACGAACGAGCGATCACAGTGCAAGCAGTCGACGACGCCCCCCGGCACGATCTCGGGCACACTCGCGGGCTGACGACAGTACGGACAGCTTCCGTCGAACACTTTGCCATTACTCCTTCCACGGCCACGCCAGCGAGTGGCTCGCCCTGCGCCTCCCCCCGCAGCTTGCGAAACGAGAGTAGGAGCTTCGCGACGGATCAGGAAGGGCACGGCCACACGAAGCGATCCGAGCTAGCCTCAGCCCATGCCTCGAAGTGGCAGCTCAGAAGAACCCGTCGCGGACGCCCACGAGTTGCTCGGTATCGCGCGCGAAGCCTCGCCGGATCAACTCGAGCGGATGTACTGGAGGTTGCGGGCCCACATCGAGTCGCGCGCCGCGCGGTCGCGCGATGCCGGCTTCATTGCCGCCCGGCAAGCGGAGCTCGAGCAGCTCGACATCTCAGTCGCACGCGCTCTCGGGACCGCAGTTAAACGTCCGCTGCGCCGGCTGCACGCCGAAGGGACTCGGGATCGGCGCTTCTCCATGCTCGCTCTCGCCTGTGGCGTCGGCCTTGCCGCTGCCGCACTCACGACATTCCTCTGGCTCGGGTCCGATTCGAAGAGTGATCCTCCGATGTCCGACGCGTCGCAACCCGCCGAGCTCGCCACCGTCTCCGCCCGTGCACGGCCGGCGGGGGCGTCGCTCGAGATCCTCGACAACGACGATGCACAGGTCGTTGGCCGCGGGGCCGCCGACGGCTCTCCCCTGGCGATCGCCGCTGGCGACTACCGGCTTCGCGTGAGCCGGGCGGACTGTCCCGACGAGTGGGTTCAGCATGTGGCGCTCGAAGCGGGTGAAGCTCGCGAGTTCGCGCCCCGCATCTGTCAGGGAAGCGGAAACCTCGTGGTGCGATCGAATGTCGTCGATGACCGACTGCAGATCGATGGCCTGGACGTCGGCAGCACCGGCGCCACACCCCACCCGGTGTCGGTGGGCGACCACGAAGTACGAATCGAAAAGCGGGGCTTCGTCCCGTGGCTCGGTCAGCTGAGGATCCGTGCGGATGAGGAGATCACCCTTCAGGCGGAGCTCGAGCGTTCTGCGGCTTCGTCTACGGTCACTCCACCGGCCAGGGTCCAGCACGAAGCAACTGCCTCGGCGCAGCCGCCGGCAGAGCGAGCACCCAGCGCTGCATCGAGCGACCGTACTGGCGTGCGCAGCCGCGCGACGTCAGCGAACGCCCTGGGCAGCAACGGCGGCTCCAGAAGCTGGCACGATTCGGTACGAGACCGGCTGCTGTCCCAATACGATCACAACCGATCCCAGAGCCTCGACAGTCCGGAGGAGATCAACGCGATCCCGTGCGCCGAGTGGCGATCGATCGAGAGCTCCTACGAGACCGGCGGGCTCTCCGTCCCGATGACGCGCCTCTACGGCTTCGATGGGTCAACGGCCCCCGCCAACACCCTCGGCATCACGCACGACATGCGGAGCCACGCGTACGACCGCATGAAGCACTGCGGCCTGAGCGTTGCTCGGGCTCCCGGCGCGAATCACATGACCAGGTCGGCGTGGCTGGCATCCGGACTCAGGGAAAAGAACTCCTCACCATCCATGTGGACGAGGTCGACGCGGTCACCACCCTCGAAGTAGATGTCGCCCAACTCGAGCAGATGGTCGTCGATGATCGTGGGCACGCCGTAGGCGCTGCCCACCGGCGGGATGGCACCGCTCTCGCAGTCGAAGAAGAGCTTGGTCACATCGTTCTCGCTGGCGGGCTGAAGCTCTCGCTGGAGCTTGCGATTCAGCTTGTCGATGTCGAGTCGGCTGGACGCCGACAGCACAGGCATGACGTAGCCGCGCTCGTCCTCCAGCAGTACCGCCTTGGCCATCTTGTCGCTCGGAATGCCGGCTTCCGGGGAGCGCTGGACGATCACCTCGTACTTCGCGCGATTGACCTCTAGAAACCACTTTACACGAGACGCAATGGACATGGGGGACTCCTCTGCGATTGCCGAGTGGGGCACCCGCCCGTGGAGTCCACGTAAGCGTCGGAACATTCTTGTTGAGGCGAAGCTGTACTGCAGATGAGTGAGCGACTGGAGCGTGGAGCGCCTCGGGGGGTACAGGCCGGAGCGTAGCACCGATTCTGCTGGCGGCTCAGATCTGGATCTGCTGCCAGCGTCTGGAGCGAAAGCGCCAGGAGAGCAGGCTGGCCTTCACGACGTAGTCAGCGATCAGCGCCGCGAAGATCCACTCGACCGAGAGACCGAGCCAGGCCATCACACCGGCCAGGCTCGCGCGTACGACCACCAGCCCGGCCAAGGTGGTGAGAAGCGGGAAGCGGGTATCCCCTGCCCCGCGCAACGCACCACCGAGGGTGAATTCCACCGCCATCAGCGGCTGCACGAACCCGAGGATGTAGATGAAGACGACCGTCAGTCGGGCGACTTCCGGATCGTCGATCATGAAGTCTGCGATAGCCCGCGCGGCGAGGATGATACCGGCTCCCAACACCACCATGGCCGCGATCGCCAAACGCATGGCGTGCCAGCCACTCTGCGTCGCCCCGTCAGAATCGCGCGCGCCGAGACGTTGCCCCACATGGGTCGAGGCTGCGATCGCAAAGCCGAAGCCGACCACGAATGAAAAGGAGAGGATGTTGACGCCTATGCCGTACGCCACATAGGGGGCGGTACCGTACAGGGAAACAATCCAGAGAAACGCGATGAAGCCGATCTGCATCGCGATCTGCTCCAGGCCAGCTGGATAGCCGATGTCGAAGAGCTGGCGAATCCGCTGGCGCGTCATTGCAACGCCGGATCCGACTCGCAAGATGAGCCCACCGCAGAGCCACATCGCCAGGAAGACCAGCGCCCCCACGGTGAAAGCCAACCCGCTAGCGATCGCGGCACCGGCCACTCCCATGGCGGGCAGGCCGAAGCGGCCGTAGACCAGTCCATACACGAGGACGACGTTGACCGCGTTCGTCACCAGTCCGATCAGCAGCGGCGTTCGCGTATCTCCGGCCGCTCGCACCGCGGAGCCGATCACCATCGTAATCGAAAACGACACGTTGAAAGGACTCAGCCACCGGATGAAGGTGGCGGCTTGCCCCAACGCTTCGGCGTCCAGCTCGAAGATGCCCGCCAGCCGCTCGGCGTAGACGATGGCCGGCACACTCAGAAAGAGCGCCAAGCCGCTGCAGACCAGCAGCGACATCCTGGTCACCCGCTCGGCCTCTGCGCGATCGTCCGCCCCCCAGGCGCGAGCCACCATGGCCGTGGTGCCCGCCGTCACCGCAATCAACACGGCCTGTAGAACCCAGAGCATGCGATGGCCCGTGGTCACCGCGGCCACCGCCGAAGCGCCGAGCGAGCCCACAATCTTGATGTCGACGATACCCACCGTCGCAAAGGCGAGGTTGCCCACGACCGCGGGCCAGGCCAGTTGCAGGATGCCGGGCGTGTTCCGCTCGTGCCGCGCCGCAGCGTGCTCAGGCCCCGATGGCTCCGGCCGCACGTCCTCACCCCTCATCGGCTTCCTCTTCGCGAACGGCTCTGGAGCAGCGTGGCACTCGGACTCATTCGCATGCGTCGGCAGGAATCGCTCGCCGTCGGCCCTCGAGTAGATACTCGCTCATCGTGAACTTCCGAATGCGATCGATCTCCAGGAAGCCGGTAACGCTCTCCAGCATCTTGACCACGTTCTGCTTCAAGCCCTGCGCCGGACTATTGGCGCGGTCTTCGAGCAGCCAGCCGACGATCGCGCGGACCCCGTTCTCATCAGCCTTGTGCCGACAGCGACGATCCCCCACTCGTTCAGCGAGCTTCGAGCGAGCGCCCAGGACATTTCAAATTGAAATCTACTCACTCCTCGATTCGCAGCCCGCTGCAACGCTGCGTTTCGACATCTGAACTTCGGCTTATTCGCCGTCCAACTCAGCATAAGCCCCCATGGCCCCCCGAAGCCCTCACTCTACCTTGTGCATCCTTCGAACGTCATCCGGGAAATCGGTTTTCAGGGGAGAGAGATGGTCACAATCGTAGTCGCTGACGATCACAAGATCGTCCGAGAAGGTTTGGTCAAACTACTGGAGGCCCGTGAGGACTTCACCGTCATCGGCGAGGCCGCCGACGGAGAAGAGGCCGTCGAGATGGTCCTCGCGAAGCAGCCAGATGTCGTACTGATGGACATCAACATGCCGAAGCTATCGGGCATTGACGCCACGCGGCGCATCGGCAAGCGGGGCTGCAATGCGAAGATCCTCGTGCTCTCCATGCATGAGAATCGCAACTACGTGGAAGAGGTGCTGCGAGCGGGCGCTTCTGGATATGTCGTGAAGAACTCCGCTTCGCAAGATGTTCACAACGCGATCGACGCCGTGCGCGCGGGTGCCTCGTATCTGTCGCCGGCCATCACGCAGCAGGTCGTAGACGCAATCGCGAGGCCGGGGGACGCCTCGCCAACCGGCGTCTCGATGCTGACCGATCGCGAACGCGAGGTCCTGCAATTGATCGCCGAGGGTTTGTCGAGCAAGGAGATTGCCGTCAAGCTCGGCGTCTCGCTCAAGACCGTCGATTCGCACCGCTCGAACCTGATGGAGAAGTTGGACATCCACAAGGTTTCGGGCCTGGTCCGTTTCGCGATCCGGTCGGGTCTCGTCGAGGCCTGAGCGGGAGCCGGCCTGCACCCGTGACCGGGGGGAAGCGGGTGCAGGCCGATCGGTTCCTGTGTGGGTCCGCCGGCCGAGCTGGACTCGCCGCGAGCGGGCGTCTCAACGAAGCATTTCCAACACGACACGCCGATTCTTCTCAGCCGTTGCGCCGGGCAGCGGCTGACTCTCGCCATGGCCTGTGGTCGCGAGACGGTCCGGCGCAATCGCGAACTTCTCGATGAGGTAGCGCCGAGCCGACTGTGCACGCTCCAGAGACAGCGACATGTTGTACTCCGCGGGGCCGCTGTCGTCGGTGTGGCCGCCCAGCATGAAGCGACTCTCGAGGTACCAGCGCGAGAGCGTATCACCGGCCTGATCGAGATCGCGTCGGCCGGCCTCCGTCAGCTCCGCCGAGGCGAAAGCAAACTCGATGTTGAGATCGATCCTCGGCCGCGCCACGCCTGCCACGATCTGATCCTCGAGCCCCTGGTGGATCATCTCGGCGGTCAACCCGACCCCATCGGCCTCGCTTCCGCTGACGGCCGGCGGAAGCCGCCGTTCGAAGGACGGCTCCGCCTGCGGCATGCCAGCCGGCATCGGCCGCTCCGGTGCTGTCGTCTGAACCTGCGCGGAAGCCGGGAACGGCGTCAGGCACAGAGACAGAAGAAGTGCACCGAGTGTGCAGGCGGTATTGCTCGGGTTGGCAGGAAACATCGCTCCCTCCACATGACCGGCCCGCGGCTCGACCCAGCGGGCGACGCCCATAATAGCAAGCGGGTGTGCCCGAGAGCGGCTCAGCCGTAGCGGCTGGCCAGCAACACGGCGTCGACGCGATCGCCGTGCAGCTTGCCGTGCTCGACCAGGACCTCGGAGAGGGCATCGACGCCACGCCAGTGGAGCCGCAACAGGCGCCTCGCCTCTTCCCAGTACTCCCTGAAGAAGTGTTCGGCCGGTCTGGAAGCCCCGACGGTATTCGCGAGCTCGGCCAGAGCCTCGCGATCCGCCCAGCCGCGTGCAGCGGGCTCGCCCGCCTGCTCGATCCTCGTCCACACGGCCGGCGAGGAATCGCTGACCAGCAATCCCTCGGCCGCGATGCCCGCGTAGTTCAGCACCCCATGGGCATCGACGATGGCGTCCGCTGAGACCGGGGCCGGATTGCCCCGCCTCGGGGCTCCGATCGGCGGACGACAAACGATCGGTATAGGGAGCCGCGAGTACGTCGTCGTGCGGCCGCTGACCGCGTTCCCCTGGAAGACTTCGACGCTCTTGATCACCTGCTCGCCGTAGAGCAGAAAGCAGATCGCGGCGTGGCCGGCCTCGTGGTGAGCGACGGTGCGTATCAGTTCGTTACTTGTCATCGACAACTTCAACCTGCTTCTGCTTCAGCGGCTCACGCAACCTCGGGATCAGCACTTGGCAAGCCTGGCGGCCCTCTATATCGGCCATTCCCGCAGGCAGTTGAGCCTCGTGGCAGCGGACGTCTCGGATAGGGTCTTTTTCACTACACTCCGATAGCACCGGCTCTCGAGCTCCGCCGAGGTCATCTCCGCGCCCCGCAGCACCATCGCCGCCCTCGTCTCGCCCGCCCGGCGGCGCACGCAGTCCGCACCCGAGCCCGCCACGTGATCGAAGCGACACTCGCAAGTTAGAGCGCGTCGAACGCGACTTCCCTGCGCAACTTGCGACTGCGCCACTGCGGGCAACTTACGACTGCACCACTGATGGATTCTCCCGATGTGCGATCGACGGTAAACAGCCGCTGTAGCGGGATGCGGTCAGCTCGGGCTTCGGCTAGCAAGTACATCGGCAGCGCTCTCGTTGGATCACACCAGGCCTGGTGTATGATGCGCCGCCGAGAGTCCCACCTAGAGGCGCTTTCCGCGGGGTGCCGACCTGGCGCCCCGCTCGATTTGTGGGGGAGAAGTTGAGAACGACCAACAACGTCCGAAGAGCGCGAGCAAAGGCTCACGCGGCATGGGTCATGGCCGCGTTGCTGGCGAGTGCCGGCCTGGCGCAGGGAGCCGACATCGAGAGCGCAGTCGAGCTGCGAATCAAGACCGATGCCGCGTCGGCTCAATCTCAGAAACGGATCGACAAGATCGACGACCAGACCGACACACTTGCATCAGAGTACCGCGCCACCATCGATCAGGTCGCGTCGCTGCGAATCTACAACGCCCAGCTCGACAAGCTGATCGCCGCGCAGCAGGCCGAACTCGATTCGCTCCACGAGCAGATCAGCAACGTCACGGTGATTGGCCGGGAGGTCACTCCGTTGATGCTGCGTATGGTGGACACACTCGAGACCTTCATCGACAACGACGTCCCGTTGCTGATGCAGGAGCGCCGGCAGCGCGTCGCGAGACTTCGTGAGCTGATGGACCGCGCCGATATCGAGAACTCCGAGAAGTACCGCAATATCTTGGAGGCCTACCAGATCGAGAACGAGTACGGCCGCACCATCGAGGCCTACCAGGACACGCTCCAGATCGCGGGAGAGGAACGCACTCTCGACTTCCTGCGCGTGGGCCGCGTGGCACTCATGTACCAGACGCTCGACGGTAAGGAGGTCGGCGTGTGGGACCAGCGAGAACGCAGCTGGATCCAGCTCCCCAGCGACTATCGTGATTCGGTTCGCAAAGGAATACGCATCGCTCGCAAGCAGACGGCGCCGGATCTGATCCGGATGCCCGTCCCCGCGCCGGAGGAGGCACGATGATGGCGCGCCCGACGTCGATCCTGCTGGCTCCGTGCCTGGCTTTCCTGCTGCTCGCGGTACCGATCGCGACCGCCTCCGCGCAGCAGAAGGATCCCCTCTTGCTCGACGAGCTGCTGGAACGCGTGCGCAGCGGCTGGCGCGCGGAAACGGCGGCCAACGAGAAGCGTGAAGCCGCCTTCCGTTCGGCCCGCGCCGAGCAGAAGAAGCTGCTCGATCGGGCCCGTGCCGACCTGGCCGCTGAAGAGCAGCGCAGCACGCAGCTCGAGCAGAGCTTCGAACGCAACGAGCTCAAGATCACCGAGCAAGAGGATCTCTTGAAGCAGCGACTCGGAACACTCGGGGAGCTCTTCGGTGTCGTCCGGCAGGTTGCGGGGGACACCCGCAGCCAGGTGGAGAACTCGCTCATCAGCGCGCAGTTCCAGGGCCGACGCGAATTCCTCGACAAGCTGGGACAGAGCAAGGCCCTGCCCTCCATCGGGTCGCTCGAAAAGCTGTGGGCAACGCTGCTGCAGGAGATGACCGAGTCGAGCAAGGTCGTGCGTTTCGAAGCCAACGTCGTGCAAGTAAACGGCGAGGAGATCCCCCAGCAGGTGATCCGCGTGGGCGCATTCAACGCGGTCGCGGGTGGCAAGTTCCTCAAGTGGATTCCCGATGTCGAGAAGCTGGGTGAAGTGGGCCGCCAGCCCGCGCCCAAGTTCGTGTCCACCGTGAGCAAGCTCGAGTCGGCGACGAGTGGCATCGTGAAGTTTGCCATCGACCCGGCTCGCGGACAGATCTTGGCGCTCTTGATGGCGACACCGAGCTTCCGCGAGCGAATCGATCTGGGCGGCGTCGTGGGCTACACCATCATCGTGCTCGGGTCTCTGACCTTCGTCTTCGGCATCTTCCGCCTGATCTATGTATTCGCCGTGAGCCGTCAGGTCGCGACGCAGAAGAAGCGCAGTAAGCCCGCGGGCAATCCACTCGGGCGTGTGCTGCAGGTCTACACCGACAACAAGCAGTTCGACACGGAGACGCTGGAGCTCAAGCTCGAGGAGCAGGTGCTCAAGGAGACGGCGAAGATCGAGGGCTTCCTGTGGGTGATCAAGGTGGTCTCCGCCGTGGCCCCGCTGATGGGCCTCCTCGGAACCGTGACCGGCATGATCAATACCTTCCAGATCATCACGCTCTTCGGCACCGGTGATCCCAAGCTAATGGCCAGCGGTATCTCCGAGGCGCTGGTCACCACCATGCTGGGCCTGATTGCCGCAATCCCGCTCGTGCTGATGCACAGCCTGCTCTCCAGCATGGCCCGCGGTGTAACGAACGTGCTCGAAGAGCAAACCACCGGCCTGATCGCGCTGCAGTCCGAAGCCGAGGGTGCCGGCGGACCCACCGTGGAGAGCGCATGACGGACAACAGGCCGAGCCGACAAGAGATACGGTGCCTTGACTGAGATCTTCGAGGCGGTCAGTGACTTCATCGCCCGGGGCGGCAACGTCCTGCTGGTCATCTTTACCGTCACCCTGGCGATGTGGACGCTCATTCTCGAACGACAGTGGTACTTCCGTGTCGCGTATCCGAAGCAGGCTCGACGGGTACTGGAGGCCTGGCAAGCGCGCGGCGATCGGCTCTCGTGGCGCGCCCGCCAGGTTCGGCAGCTCCTGATCTCCGAGACGTCGATCGACCTGAATCGCGCGATCCCAATGATCAACACGCTCGTCGCCCTGTGCCCGCTGCTTGGGCTGCTCGGCACCGTCACCGGCATGATCGAGGTCTTCGACGTGATGGCCGCCGCGGGCAACAGCAACGCCCGTGCCATGGCCTCCGGTGTCTCCAAAGCGACGATCCCCACGATGGCCGGCATGGTGGCCGCTCTCTCGGGCCTCTACTTCTCGGTGCGGCTGCAGCGCTTCGCCCGCGACGAGAGCGAGAAGCTCGCCGACCGGATGACGCATGATTGAGCGAACTCTCGTCGGAAGACAACCAAGGAATATGGGAAGCACATGCGCCGCAGACGAGTAAGAGAAGAGGATGAGGCCGAGATCAACCTGACGCCGATGCTCGACGTGGTGTTCATCATGTTGATCTTCTTCATCGTGACCGCGTCCTTCGTCAAGGAATCGGGCATCGACATCAGCCGGCCAGATGCCGCCACCGCGACGGTAAAGGAACGGGGCAACATTCTGGTCGCCATCACCGACAGCGGGCAGATTTGGATCGATCGCCGGCAGGTGGATCCGCGCTCGGTGCGGGCCAACATCGAACGCTTGCACGCTGAGAACCCGCAGGGTGCGGTGGTCATCCAGGCCGACAAGAACTCCAAGAACGGACTCTTGGTGGAGGTCATGGACGCCGCCCGCCAAGCGGGTGTCTTCAACGTCTCGATCGCCGCCAATGAGGTTTCGGAATAGGCGCGATGATCCTGATTCGCCACGCCATAGCGGCCCTACTCGCCCTCGCCATCACCTTCGGGCTCTTCTTCCTGATGCAGTACCTGATCTCGATGGGCTCTGGTAAGGCGAAGGACATCGATAGCGGCCGGGTGATCGAGTTCGTGCGGCTCAAGCGACAGTCGGAGCTCCAGCTTCGCAAGCGCCAGCTCCCGGAGAAGAAGAAGCCGCCCAAACCGCCACCGCCGCCCGATCTGCAGATGGCGGCGCCCGAACAGGCGCAGTCCGGCGAAATGGGCTTCGCGGCGCCTTCCGTCGATGTCGACGTGAACCTGGCGGGCGGCGTGAATCTCGGTGTGGCGCCGAGCGATACGGACGTCGTCCCGTTGGTACGCGTACCGCCGCAGTATCCGATCCGCGCGACAGAGCGGGGCATCGAGGGGTGGGTCGTCATCCGCTTCACCATAAGCGCCAGCGGGACGGTCAAGGACCCGGTCGTAATCGATGCGCGGCCCAGCCGCATCTTCGATCGCGAGGCGCTCCGTGCCATCAAGAAGTGGAAGTACAAGCCGAAGATCGAGGATGGCATGGCGGTGGAGAGACCGAATATCAAAGTCAAGCTCACCTTCGAACTGCCTGAGGACTAGCTGAACGAATGTCCTTTCAAGCTCTGAGTTCTGGAAAGCTACGCATCCTCGTCTGCCTGGCGCTCACGGGGGGGCTGCTCCTCGGCCTGGCGGGCGACTCAGAGGCCGCGAAGAAGAAGAGGAGGAGCAAGAAGAACTACGTCCTGAGCGAGCTGACGGGCAGGAAGCTGCTCAAGGTGGGCGATCTCGCGGGGGCCGAGAAGTACGAAGAAGCGCTCAGTATCCTCGACACACTGACGAGGAGACGCAAGCTCAAGGCCCATGACAAGGCGGTGGTCTACCAGAACCATGGCTTGATGCTGGCTGCGCTGGCTCGCTACGGGGAGGCGGCGAAGAGCTTCGAGGTCGCGCTCGAGCAGGACGCTCTGCCCGAAGCCACGACCGAGAGCATCTGGTACGACCTCGCCCAGCTCCACATGAGCCAGGAGAACTACTCCCGCGGTGCAGAGCTGCTCGAGCAGTGGTTCGAGACGGCCGAGAATCCCGGATCTCAGGCCTATTTCTTGCTCACGGTTGCCTACGTGCAGCAGGAGCAGTTCGAGAAGGCCCTGCCCCACGCCCGAAAGATGGTCGAGAAGGCGAAGGAGCCGAAGCAGAACTTCTTCCAGCTTCTGCTCGCCACCGAGTACCAGAACGGGAACCTGCCCGAGGCGCTGGAAGTGCTCAAGAAGCTCGTCACGCTCTTTCCGCGCAAGGACTACTATATGCAGCTCGCCTACGGCTATTCGAATCAGGGCGAACAGCAGAAGGCGCTGGCGACGCTCGAACTCGCCAACACACAGGGGTGGCTGGACAAGAACAACGAGTTCGTTGGGCTCGCACAGCGCTACCTCTACCAGAATCTGCCCTATCAGGCCGCACGAGTCATCGAGACGGGCCTCGAGCGGAAGGTCGTCGAGCCGACCTCGGAGAACTACGAGCTCCTCGCAACGGCCCTGCTGCACGCGCGCGAATACGATCGCGCACTCATCCCGCTCGAGCGAGCCGCCAAGATGTCGGACGATGGCAACCTCTATGTACGTCTGGCCCAGGTCTACCTCGAGGTCGAGAACTGGCCTCTCGCGAGGACAGCGCTGGAGTCGGCGCTGGACAAAGGCGACCTACGCGACCCCGGCAGCACGCAGCTCCTGCTGGGCATCTCGAACTTCAACGAGAAGCGCTACCCGTCGGCAAGCACCGCCTTCCAGCTTGCTCTCGAGGATGAGAAGGTCGCCGACAGCGCGCGCAAGTGGCTGAAGCACGTGCAGCGCAAGCTCGATGAGGCCGGCGACGAGGGCTGAGACGCGCGTTGAGACGATCCCGCGGCTGACAGGCCGCGTGTCTCCCGATCCCCCCTGTGCCATGCTCGCGACATGGGGAAGCTGCTTCTGCTCTTCATCGGCCTACCGGCTGTCGAGCTGGCTCTACTGATCGAGCTCGGACGCCGTGTCGGAATCTCGGCCACACTCGGGCTGATTCTGCTGACCGGCCTTCTCGGGGCCACGCTGGCCCGGCGCCAGGGACTGCGCGTCGTGACGGCCGTTCAGCACGAGCTCGCCGAGGGCAGGCTTCCGGCCTCCTCACTGCTGGACGGGCTACTGATCGTAATCGCCTCGGCGCTGCTCGTGACACCCGGCGTGCTGACTGATGCCGTCGGCTTCCTCTGTCTGTACCCCGGCTTCCGCTCGCTGGTGAAGAGCCACCTGCGCAGCCGCTTCGAGCGTGCTGTCGCCGAGCAACGGCTGCACGTCAACGTGCAGGGAGTACGGCTCGACAGCGACCCGTTCGAGACCGGCTCCTTCGGGCGAGGGCCGATCATCGACGTAACGCCCGATGACAAAGCGAACTTGGAGACCGACGCGCCGGCGGAGAACCGGCCACGAGGCAGCGCATCATGACACGTGAGTATCGAAAGGGTCTGCATGAGCTTGGCGGCGGCCTGTACGCCTACCTGCAGCCCGATGGCTCGTGGGGCTATAGCAATGCGGGGCTCGTGACCGACGCAGGACACTCGCTGCTCGTCGACACGCTCTTCGACCTGCCGCTGACCGAAGAGATGCTCCGCGCCATGCGCGATGCCACTGCTGCGGCCGATCACATCGACACCCTCGTCAATACGCACGCCAACGGCGACCACTGCTACGGCAACCAACTCGTCGGTGACGCCGTAATCATCGCTTCGAAGAGCGCCGCGGAGGAGATGAATGACCTGCCGCCCGCCCAGATGGCCGCCTTCGTTCGCGGTGCCGACCAGCTCGGCGCCGCGGGCGAATTCGCCGCGAAGATCTTCGGCGGCTTCCGCTTCGACGGCATTGAGTTCACGCCACCGACACGCACGTTCGAGGGAGAGCTGCACCAGCGCGTGGGAGACAAGCGGGTGCGGCTGATCGAAATCGGCCCGGCCCATACGCGCGGGGACGTCCTGGTCCACGTTCCCGACGACGGCGTCGTCTTCACCGGAGACATCCTCTTCATCGACGGCACCCCGATCATCTGGGAGGGGCCGGTCGGCAACTGGATCCGCGCCTGTGATCGCATCATCGAGATGGAGCCCGAGGTCATCGTACCCGGCCACGGCCCGCTGACCGATGCACACGGCGTGCGGGCGATGCAGGGCTACCTCGTCTACATCCGCGACGAAGCACGAAAACGCTTCGACGCGGGATTGTCGCCGGCAGACGCCGCACGCGACATCGCGCTGGACGACTACAGCTCCTGGACGGACGGCGAACGCATCGCCGTCAACGTCCACACGCTGTATCGCGAGTTCAGCGGGCACGAGGAGCGCCCCAATCCCGTTGAACTCTTCGCTCTGATGGCGGAACTCGCGCGCTGAGCGCACGCCTCACAGCAGCGGCGAGAGGGTTCGCGCCAGCGCCTCGACAAGGCGGCGCGGCGGCGTGATGCGGGCGCGATTCGCCTCGAAGACGCTCGCGGCGCGGCCGAGATCGACTTCGAAGACCCTTGCCAACGCCTGGTTGACCGCCGGGTCGTAGAACATGGCCGTCACCTCGTAGTTGAGGTGAAAGCTGCGGATGTCCATATTGGCCGAGCCGATGGCCGCCAGCGAGTCATCGACGACCAGCAGCTTGCTGTGGAGCATCTGCGGGTACTCATCAATGCGACAGCCGGCGGCGAGCAACTCATCGTAGTAGCTGCGGGAAGCCATCTGCACGAGCCACTGATCGCTCTTGCCGGGCACGAGCAGGCGCACATCGACTCCCCGCATCGCCGCCGTCTGCAGGCTGAGCTTGAGCGATTCGTCCGGCACCAGATAGGGCGTGGCGATCCAGCAGCGTTGCAGCGCCGAGCCGATGGCGGCGGAGAATTGCGCACCGATGGCGGGCGCTACGCCTACATCCGGCCCGCTGGAGATGATCTGCACCAGGGGCCCCGACCCCGCGCCGAGCCCCGAGCCCACGACCGGCGCGCCGCCGGCATTCTCCTCCCCCGTGTCCTCCGCCTCCGACGCCCCCCCCTTCGCGTCGAGCCAATCCTCGGCGAAGATCGTTTCGAGGCCGATCACGGCGTCGCCCTCGATTCGGACCAGCAGATCGCGCCAGAGCGCGTGCGTAAGGCCACTGCCGAGGTACTCGTCGCCGACATTGAGCCCGCCGACGAAGCCCACGCACTGATCCACGCTGATGAGCTTGCGGTGGTTGCGGAAGTTGGCCCGTGGTCTGCGCAGCGACGGAGCGGTGATCGGGGCGAAGAACGCAACCTCTCCGCCCGCCTCGATCAACGGTGCGAAATGCTGCGCGGATAGGCCCAGGCTGCCCACGTGATCACACAGGACGCGAACCTGGAGCCCCTCCCGCGCGCGTCGTGTCAACAGCGCCGTGATGGCCCGGCCCGTGTCATCATCGCGCCAAATATAGAACTCGAGGTGGACGAAGTGGCGGGCGCCCGCGATCGCCGAGCGAATCGAGGCGAGCGCTGGCTCGCCCGCGGACAACAGCTCGACACGCGACGCCCGCCGCAGCGGAGCGGCAGCCGAGCGCAAGGCGAGCTGGACCAGGCCGCGCTGCGTGCCGGAGAGCTCCGGAGGGAGCCGATCCAGTCGCGCCACTTGCCGCATGGCCTCGTTGGCCGCCTCGCGGCGGCGGCGGCAGCGCCGCACATGCCGGCGATAGGGACGCCGACCAACGGCCAGATAGGCGAGCAGCCCAAGCAGCGGCAGCAAAATGATGGCCATCACCCAAGCCAGCGTCGTGCGCGGATGTCGCCGCTCGAGCACGACGAAGCCGAGGCTCAGCACCAGGTAGGCGATGAAGAGCAGCTCGACGGACCAGCGGGGCACATTGGCGATTTCAATCAGCTCCGACGAAATTTACTCCCTCCTGGCTCGGCCCGCGCAAACAACCCAACCGGCAACCGTCGAGTTACCACTACAGCGGAGCCGCTCGCTACGGCGCTTCCTCCAGCACGACGATGTGTAATCTCGCGGGGCCATGAACACCGGTCGTGATCACCATTTCGATGTCCGCCGTCCGGCTCGGTCCGGTGACAAAGGTGAGCGCGCTGCCCAGATCCTCTCCCGCTCGCTGCTCCCGCCGCAGAAGGACCTCGAGATTCGCGGTGATATCGACCGCTCTCAGGATCGCCAGGTGCGTGGCGGGCAGCAGCGAGAGCGCCCGACCCTGGCCCGGCCGATGGCGAAAGACGAGCGTACCCGTCTCGGCCAGCGCGTGGTCCGCTTGGCTGAGACCGAGCTGTGCGCGCGCGCTCTCGACCCGCAGGACGTCCCGCGCACTGCCGGACAGGCGCAGATCACAGACGGTGAGCTCGATACCGCTCGCGTGCAGCCTTGTGTCGAGCTCGAGCGACTCGAGCAGGCCTGTGTTGGCCCGCACGAGCTGGCGCGCGCCGAGCTCTGTGATGATTTCGAGCAGTCGCTCGCGGAGCGCCCGCTGCGAGTCGACCCGGCTGATGTCGGCGCCGGCCGCCAGCGCCTCGCCGCAGAATCGCGCGACGAGATCCTCCGCGTCAGCCGTCACGTGCGAGACGGCTGGCTCTGGCGTCGGCGCAGGGCCGCGTCCGGTACGCAGGCTCGCGCGCAGGCGCGTGAGAAACTCATCGCGTCCCTCAGCCACGGCGGCGAAGCCAACGAGCACGGAAGCTCTCTCGTGCCGGCAGCGGGAGATCGCGGTAGCGCGTCCAGCCCCGCAGTCCGGGCAGCCAGGAGATCAAGCCCAGGGGCACCAGAGGGCGACTGAGCCAGTAGACCGTGCGAAATGCCAGCCGGTAGAGAGAGGGCCGTGACATCATCTCACGGTACGCCCGAGCCGCCAGCGCCGCGAGCGGAGCGGCGCGCTGCGCCACCACATTGTCGCGCTGCCCGCGCAGCAGTCGCGGCAGGTCGATGCGAACGGGACAGACATCCCGGCAGGCGCCACAGAGCGAAGACGCAAAGGGCAGCGGACGAGCCTGCTCGTGACCGAGCAGGCTCGGATCGATCACGCTGCCGATCGGGCCGGGGTAGACCCAGCCATAGGCGTGGCCCCCAGCATGACGATAGACCGGACAGACGTTCAGGCAGGCGCCGCAGCGGATGCAGCCGAGTGCCTCACCGAGCACGGGATCGGCCAGCAGTCGCGATCTCCCATTGTCGAGGATGACCAGGTGAAACTCTTCCGGGCCGTCCTCTTCGTCATCGCGCCGCGGTCCCGTCACCAGTGAGACGTAGCTCGACATCTTCTGACCGGTCGCGCTGCGAGCCAGGATTCTCAGAAAGACCGAGAGCGCGGACAGATCGGGAATCACCTTCTCCATTCCCATCAAGGCGATGTGACAGCCCGGCAAGCTGCTGGAGAGACGAATATTGCCCTCGTTCTCCACGATGGCGACGCTGCCCGTCTCGGCCACGGCGAAGTTCACGCCCGTGACACCGACATCCGCCGACAAGAACTTGGCCCGCAGCCGTTGCCGTGCCTCCCGCGTGAGCGCCTCGTGATCGGCACCGCGCGTCTCGCCGTGCTTGCGCTCAAACAGCGCCGCAACATCTTCGACCGTCTTGTGAATGGCCGGCACGATGATGTGTGAAGGCGTCTCATCCGCGAGCTGGATGATGTATTCGCCGAGATCCGTCTCCACCGCCTCGATGCCAGCGGCGGTCAGGGCGTCGTTCAGTCCGATCTCCTCGCTCGTCATCGACTTGCCCTTGACGACCCGTCGGCCGCCTCGCCGCCGCACGATCTCCAGCACGATCTCACAAGCCTGACGGGCGTCCGCCGCCCAGTGCACGACACCGCCGCGCGCCTCCACGCGCGAACTCAAGCGCTCGAGGTGGCGATCGAGCTCGGCGAGCGTCTGCCGCTTGATCCACTGCGCCCGGTCTCGCAGGGCCTCTCCCGGCGGAAACTGCGCGAAGGCCCGCTCGCGCTGTTCGCACATGCGCTGGCTGGCACTCGCCAGCGCGCTCTGCAGCTTCTCGTCCGCAAGCGCTTCGTCAGCCTGCTCCGCAAAGCGATTGGCCGAGACCCTCACTGCACCTCTCGCGAGCGCCCATCGAACCCCGCCAGAACCTCGGCAATGTGGAGCGTGCGCACACGCGACCCCCGGCGTGTCAGCCCACCACCCAGGTGCATCAAGCAGCCGACATCGGAGGCCGTGACGAAGTCAGCGCCCGATTGCTCGAGCGCGGCGATCTTGTCTTCCATAATCGCCGCCGAGAGCGCCGGCAGCTTCACGCTGAACGCACCACCGAAACCGCAGCAACGCTCACCGTCATCCAGTTCGACCAGCTCGAGATCCTCCACTTGGGACAGCAACTCACGCGGGGCGCGGTCGACACGTAGCTCACGAAGCAAGTGGCAGGAGGGGTGATAGGCCACGCGGCCCGCGAAGGGGCGCGAAGGTCGGAACGCCCGCCCGGCGAGAAACTGGGTCAGCTCGAAGATGCGCTCGGCCAGACGACTCGCCCGCTGCTGCCACTCTGGCTCCCCCTCGAAGCACTCTCCGGACAACTGCTTCGTCACGCTGGCGCAAGAGCCAGAGGGCGTGACGATCGTTTCGTAGCCCTCGAAGATCTCGATGAAGCGACGAGCCAGGGGCCGCGCCTGCTCGCTGTGCCCCGTGTTGAGCAGCGGCTGCCCACAGCAGGTCTGCTCCAGCGGGAAGTCAACTTGGCAGCCGACCTGCTCGAGAAGCTGGACCGTCGCCTCACCGACTCGCGGAAACAGCTGGTCTACGAGGCAGGTCACGAAGAGCGCCGTGGAATTCAACAGGTGATCTCCCGTGCCTCGATATATCGAGATTCGTCAGGCAGTTCAAGCGTGCAGCGGAAGATCGCATCAGCGCACGTGCGGGTCATTCGCCGTCGCATGCGCTCGGAACGAGAAGCGCCCGGGGGAGAGATCGGACCTCCACCCGGGCGCCTTGCCGTCCCTTCTGCCATGGCGAGCGACGCGGTGCGCGCCGACAAGATCCTATCTCCGTCCTCTTGGGGGGAAGCAGGGAAGTCTTGCCGCGCGCCTGCGCGGTGTGCGCTCCTCATACGCCGCAGGGCGGGTCGGACGGCCAACCCGCACGCCTCCATTCTGAGTGATTCGCCGCGACAGATCAATTCCGAAAACGCCCGGAGGCGAGATTCTGCTCACCTCGATGAGCGCGCTCACCAGCCGTGGCCGCGTACGGCTTTCGCCGCTTTCTCACCCCAGCTCGATTGCCGGGTGCCGCTCAAGCGTCCCAGGCGTTTACCCGAGAAGAAAGGCCGGGAGATCCCCGTCGCTGCTCACGCTGGCTCTACGCACCCGCACTTCTGCCGCTGGTCCGAACCATCGCTCACCGCCGGCCGCTCACCGGCGCACAGAACGAGCGCTCAGAGCTCTCCCCACCTTTCTAGGTCAACGCGACGTCCCCGCTCACCCGTTCGGGAGAGCGGGGACGCTCTCGGCCGGCCCCGACTCCTGCCCGGCGGCCAGAGCGATCAACCCCGCAGTGCACACCCGCCGCGGCGCGAATCGCCCGCGCCATTGCCGGCGGGCACGACGGCGTTCACCCCTCCGAAATAGACGTCCCGGCAGCGCCACTGGTTGACACGCCGGCGCGCCCGCAGCGCCGCAAGCACGTCGTCGCCGAAGCCCGGCTCGACCTGGACACAGTCACCGTCCCAGTGCAGGCGCGGGTGTTCGACAGCCGCGCGAACGTCGAGACCGTAGTCGACCACCAGACTGACGATCTGCAGCAATGCCGTGCGAATCCGCTTGCTGCCGCCGCTTCCGAGCACCAGGCGAACGTCCTCATCACGCAGCAGCAACGACGGGGACATCATCGACGCCACACGCTGCCCGGGCGGACTGGCGTGGAAGCCGTCCGGGTGCAGGTCATCCTCTCCCATCCTGTTGTTCAGCATGATGCCGGTTCCCGGCACGACGTAGCCTGACCCCTCGCCATTCGACGTGGTCATGCTCGCGGCGTTTCCCTCGGCATCACTGACGCTGATATGAGTCGTGCCGCGGCTGAAACGGCGCACTCGCTGCGCGATATCGGCGCCTTCCTCTTGGCCCAGCGCAGCGGGCTCGACGCGGCCCGCTGCCCGCAGCGTATCCACCTCTTCCATCACCGCGAGCAGGGCCAACGCGTGCTGCGCCGAGCCCGCTGCGCTGGGCCCGAGGTCGACGGCCTCGAGCAGTCGCAACGAGAGCGCAAGCAGCGAGCCACCGAACGAGGGAGGTGGATTCGTCAGCAGCTTGTGTCCGCGGTAGGGGACTTCGAGCGGATCGCGCTCGATCACGCGATACCCCGCCAGATCCTCGGTGCTGAGCAATCCCTGCCCTTCGCGCATGTCGCCGGCGATGCGCCTCGCCAGCTCGCCCCTGTAGAAGTCCTCAGCAGCACCGGCCGACAGCGACGTCAGGAACGCAGCAAGAGCCGGGTTGGCCAGAGTCTCTCCCTCGCAGAGCAGCTCGCCGCGCGGCGCAAAGATTGCCCGGCCCTCGCTACCAAGCGTCACGATCGGGCGCAGCAGCTGGAGAAAGTACGCCTGCTGCTGGCTGAGCGGCACTCCAGCTCGCGCCAACTCGACCGCGGGTGCCGTCACCTCCGCAAGCGGCAGGCGACCCAGGCGCCGCTGCACGTGGAGAAAGCCCTTTAGGTTGCCGGGAACCGCCACCGAGCCGCGTCCCACGTGAAAGACCTGGTCGACGCCGGGAAACGGAACGGTAATCGGCACGAAGTGCGGCTCGATCTCGTGATCGGGCAGCCCGCGCCCGGGCGTATCGCTGAAGAAATCGAAGAGACGCGCGCGGCCCCCGGTCGGGCGCGCGAGCAGAAAGCCGCCACCCCCCAGGCTGGTGAGTGCTGGCTCGGCAACGGCCGACGCGAAGCCACCGGCGATGACCGCATCGAATGCGTTGCCGCCCGCCCGCAATACCTCACACGCGGCCTCGCACACCACGGCGTGTCCACCGGCCACCGTGCCACTCGCACTCGCGTCGCGATCGGCCACATCTGCCCCGGCGCCGACCAGCCCTCGCCTCGCGCGCGCGATCAGCCACCCGTCAGCGCAACGTCCTCATCTGCCACCCGCCCCATACCTCTGAGAAGCAGATCAATCAGAAGCACCAGCTCGGCGTGGCGATCGGTGTCTGGCCTCTGATGTGTGATCATCACGCCGAAGATGCTGGCCAGGACAGTAACGGCCAGACGGTCTGGTGCCAGGTCCCGACGCAGCTCGCCCCTCTCCATGGCGGCGGCCAGGTGGTCGGTCAACTCCTCGAGCACGCCGAGCGGCTGATCCGAAGAGTCCTCGTCGATCGGCGCGCGCACGTACATCGACAGCACGTCTCGCAGCAGGTTCGCCTCTCCGAGCATCGCGTCGACGCCGGTGATGACATCCACCAGCCGGGTCAGCACCCGGCCGACTGGCGCGGTGCCCTTCAGCGCCCCCAGCTCGAGCGCTACCACGGCCTGAGCTCGCTCCGCGACCTCGAGCAGCACGTGCTCCTTGCTCGGAAAGTGAAAGTAGAAGGTGCCCCGCGCGACGCCCGCCGCCTCGGCGACACGCGGGATCTGCGCGCTGCTGAATCCGACTCGCCGGAACTCGCCCAGCGCGGCCTGGTAGATGCGCTCGCGGGTGTCGTCCCGCTGCTTCTGGCGCTGGCTGGGGCTTGCTCTCTCGACGGCGGTCTGCACCATGACTCACAGTTGACTAACAGAAGTCATTGACATTTGTCAACACATCGGGCACGTTCACGCGCTTCGGCGCCCAGCCGATACACGCCGCAACGCGCCCCCGACATTCGTGCCGTCGCCTGTGCCCGGTGATGTGAGGACCAATAGCGTGAAGCTCACCGCGAAGGCCGTCGCCCCGCTTGTCCTCTTCGCCATCGCACTCGCGGCCACGGCCGCCATGATCTCGGCCCGCCCGGCCACCGAGTCGAAGCGGCCCGCCATCAATGCCCCGCTGGTTGAAGTCATGCTCGCCGCACCCGGCCCCGCCACCTTGCGGGTGCCCGCCCAGGGCACCGTGGAGCCGCGTACCGAGAGCGACCTCGTGACCGAGGTTTCGGGCCGAATCGTCTGGGTCTCGCCGGAGCTGGCCTCGGGCGGCTTCTTCGACTCCGACGATCCACTGGTACGGATCGACCCGCGCGACTATGAGGTGGCGCTCGAGGGTGCCCAGGCAGCGCGGGCGCGCGCACGCAGCGATCTCGTGCACGCCGCGGCGAGCCTGAAGCGCCAGCGCTCGATGCGAGAAACCGGCGCCTCCAGCCGAGCGCGGCTCGACGACGCCATACACAACCAGGCCAGTGCGGAAGCGGGACTGCGTGAAGCGCAGGTGGCGGTGCGGCGCGCCGAGCTCGACCTCGAGCGCAGCGAGATCCGCGCACCGTTCGCCGGCCGCGTGCGGCGCAAGCACGTCGACGTTGGCCAATTCGTCGGACGCGGCGTGCCGGTGGCCCGCATCTATTCCGTGGACTACGCCGAGGTGATACTTCCCATCAGCGACGCGGACCTCGCCTATCTCGAGCTCCCTTCAGAAGATCATCGGGCCAATGAGCATCGCGGCGATCGAGCCGCGAGCATGGCCGGCCCGGCGGGAGAGGCTCGTAGCATCGAGTCCATTCCCGAGCTCGGCACCCGGCCCGGCCCCGAGGCGGTTCTTTCTGCCCGCTACGCCGGCCGAGAGCACACGTGGCACGGGTACGTGGTTCGCACCGAGGGTGCGCTCGACGCGCGCACACGCATGCTCAACGTCGTCGTGCGCGTGGACGACCCCTATGCGCGCGAAGTGGAGTCTGGCCGCCCGCCGCTTCCGGTGGGTCTGTTCGTCGAGGCATCCATTGAGGGCCGCCAGCTTCAGAACGTCATCGAGCTTCCGCGCTCGGCCCTGCGCCGAGGCGAAGAGGTGCTGGTCGTCGACGACGACGACAGGCTGCACCGGCGCCGTGTGGAAGTATTGCGCTCCGAGCGAGACCGAAGTTGGATTCGCGCTGGCCTCCAGGCGGGCGAGCGGGTCGTAACCTCCCAGCTCGAGGTGGTGACCGAGGGCATGAAGGTTCGCACCGCCGAACCGGCAGCGGAAGGTGACGCCGTATCCACCTTCCAAGACTGGCGAGCGCACCCCTCATGAAGAGCGCCATCGCCTGGTTCGCCAGGAACCACGTCGCCGCCAATCTGCTGATGATCGTGATCATCGCGGCGGGCCTGCTGACTCTTCCCGGAATCACGCAGGAACTCATCCCGAGCATCGACCTCGACCTCGTGACGGTCAGCGTGGTCTACCCCGGCGCCTCGCCTCAGGAGGTGGAGGCCTCGATCACCAACCGTATCGAGGAGGAGCTTCAGGGGCTGGCCGGCATCAAACGAATCCGCTCGACTTCCGGCGAGGCGGTGAGCTCCCTGACGATCGAGCTGCTGGCCGGTGAAGACGTGCGCCGCCGCCTCGACGACATCCGAGCTGCGGTCGACGGGATCGACACTTTTCCCGAAGACGCTGAAGAGCCCGTCGTCAAGCAGCTGGAGATCAGTCGTCAGGTGCTCAATGTGGCCGTCTCGGGCGACGCCGACGAGTGGACGCTCAAGCGACTCGGTCAGCAGGTGCGCGACGAGATCGTGGCGCTGCCCGGCGTAAGCGACGCAAAGCTCAGCCTGGCGCGCCCCTACGAAATCTCCATCGAGGTCTCCGAGGCGGCGCTTCGCCGTTTCGGCCTCAGCTTCGACGATGTCGTGCAGGCCGTGCGCAGCTCCTCTCTCGATCTTCCCGGGGGCTCGCTGAAGACGGACATGGGCGAGATCCTGCTGCGCGCCAAGGGGCAGGCCTACCGAGCGGCCGACTTCCAACGCATCGCGCTGGTCTCGCGCGAAGACGGCACGCGGCTCACGCTGGGCGATGTCGCCAGCGTGATCGACGGCTTCGAGGAGAGTGACGAACGTGCGACTTTCGATGCGAAGCCCACCGTCCTGGTACAGGTCTTTCGCGTCGGCGAACAACAGTCGCTCGCGGTATCGCGCAGCGTCCGCGGCTATATCGCAGAGGCGCAGATGCGCATGCCCGACGGCATCTCGCTCACCATCTGGAAGGACGACTCGACCGTGCTTCGAGGTCGGCTCGACACCATGCTGCGAAACGCCCGAGGCGGCTTCATCCTGGTGGTGATCCTGCTGGCGCTCTTCCTGCGTCTGCGCCTGGCGCTCTGGGTAAGCCTTGGAATCCCGATTTCGTTCCTCGGCGCGCTGGCTCTGATGCCAGCGTTGGACGTGTCGATCAATTTCGTCTCCCTGGTGGCCTTCATCGTGGTGCTCGGCATCGTGGTCGATGATGCCATCGTCGTCGGAGAGAACACTCACACGCAGCAGATGCGAACAGGGGACAAATTGCGCGGCGCGATCCTCGGCGCCCAACAGATGGTGGTTCCGGTCACCTTCGGTGTGCTGACCACGGTCGCGGCCTTCGCCCCGATGGCGTTCCTGCCCGGCCCGATGGGCCGCATGTCGCGCGTCGTCCCGATCGTCGTCGTCTGCTGTCTGGCGTTCTCCGTCTTCGAAGCGATGTTCATCCTGCCCGCACACCTTGCCCACGGCCGTGCAGCCTTGGATGCCGATCCCAGCACCGCCATTTCCCGCGGCTGGCGCCGCTTCCAGAATGCAATCGCCCGGGGACTCGCCCATCTGATCAACGACCTCTACCAGCCCGCCTTGCGCCGCGTCCTGGCGTGGCGCTATCTGGCCCTTTCGGTGGCGCTGTCCCTGTTCGTCGTCACGATCGGCCTGATGCTCGGTGGCTGGCTCAAGTTCGTCTTTCAGGAGGCGGTCGAAGCCGACTTCATCGTCGCCGACCTCACGATGGCCGAGGGCACACCCGCCCATGTCACCTCACGGGCCATCTATCACCTGGAGCAAGCGGCCGAACGGGTGCGTGCCGAGGTGGACGCAGCGAAGTCGCCCAACCGACCGAGCGTCTTCAGACACATGCTGTCTTCGGTTGGGGATCAGCCCCACCGCACGCGCCACGAACGTGGGCCGGTCGGATCCGGACGTAGAACGTCGGCGGCCAACCTCGGTGAGATCCAGGTCGAGGTCGTCAGCTTGGACGAGCGCGACGCCAACATCAGCGAACTCACGCGGCGCTGGCGACAGGAGGCGGGCGATATCCCAGGCGCGGTCGAGCTGGCCTTCATATCGTCATTCGTCACCATCGGTGCCCCGATCGAGATCGAGCTCAGCGGTGGCGATCTGCGGCAGCTCAGCCAGGCCGCACGCTCGGTCAAGCGGAAGCTGGCCAGCTACCCGGGTGTCTTCGACATCGCGGACTCGTTCCGGCGTGGCAAGCCGGAGTTCGAGTACCAGATTCTGCCCTCAGCGGAGGCCCTCGGCCTCACGCTCTCCGATCTCGCGCGCCAGCTTCGGCAGGGCTTCTACGGCGATGAAGCTCAGAGCGTCCAACGAGGCCGTGACGAGGTCAAGGTCATGGTGCGCTACCCCGCTTCGCAACGACGCTCACTGGGAGACGTTGAGCGGATGCGCATCCGAACCCGTGATGGCAGCGAGGTGCCCTTCGCGAGCGTGGCACGCGCCCAGCTGGTCGACGGCTTCTCCTCGATTCGCCATGTCGACCGAAGCCGCGTGGTGACCGTCACGGCCGACGTCGACCAGGCGATGGCCAATTCCAATGAGATCGTGCGCGACCTCAGGCGGGGTGTGCTCGACGAGATTCTCGCCGGCTACCACGGCGTTCGGTTCTCCTTCGAAGGCGAACAGGCGGAGCAACGCGATTTTCTGCGCGCTCAGATCATCGGCCTGGGCGTCGCTCTCATGGTGATCTACACGTTGCTCGCGGTGCCGCTCGGCTCATATCGTCAGCCCCTGATCATCATGACCGCCATCCCGTTCGGCCTTGTGGGCGCCGCATGGGGCCATCTGCTGCTCGGATACTCGCTCACCATGTACTCGGTGTTGGGGCTGGTGGCGCTTTCGGGCGTGGTGGTCAACGCCAGCCTGGTGCTGGTCGACTGTGTGAACAAGCTGATCGCTGAAGGCGCCAGCATGCTGGATGCCGTGCGCGAGGCCGCCTTGGCGCGTTTCCGGCCGATTCTCCTCACCTCGATCACCACCTTCGCGGGCCTGACCCCGATGATGCTCGAGACGAGCGCTCAGGCGCGCTTCATGATTCCGATGGCCATATCCATCGCCTTCGGTGTGGTTTTCGCGAGCTTCATCACCCTATTCTTGGTTCCCGCCACCTACCTGATGCTCGACGACGCGACGCGTCTCGCGCGACGACTCGCCGGACGCCCGTCGGACACCAATTCGGCCGACGACCCGACCCCCCAGTCGGTGCAGTCTCCGCTGGCTACCTGAGCGCGGCAACCGCATCGCGCGCCACGCGTGCGAACAGCCCGGTGTAGGGTTGCTTGACCATCAACAGGTCGGCGACGATGCGCTGCGTGTGACCGCTCCAGTGGGCGACGCCAAGCAGACGATCTACTGCCCAGGGGCGGTAGTAGTGGGCGGCCCAGTGCGCGGCCCGCGCGATCTCGCGACCCGGACCGGCCCGCCAGCGCGCGCCGTAGATACGATGGGCCTGCAGCGGGCCCGCTTCGTGCAGCGCCGTAGCCAGCACGGCGGCCGAATCGATGGCGTAGTGGATCCCCTCACCCGTAATGCCATCCACCAGATTGCCCGCGTCTCCCACGAGCGCGAAGCGCGGGCCGCCGAGCCGCGGCCACTTGCCCTGCCACGGCGTCGGAGAGGGAATGCTCATGCCGAAGCGCTCGCGGCGCAGCGACTCGTTGCCGGGATAGCGCTGCTCGAGCATATCCAGCACGCGCCGCCGCAACGCGGAGCCACTCTCCCGTCCGATCGGCACGATCACCCCGACCGAGCTGTGGTCGGGCCGCGGAAAGGCCCAGATATATCCCTTCACATCGCGCAGGAATTCGATGTAGATCTCCCGCTCGGGCAGGCCCTCCACGTAGTAGCCAGCAGCGGCCCAGCCCCCGCGTCCGCCGGGCTTCTCTCCGAGCAGACAGCGCCGCACCACGCTGGAGGCCCCGTCTGCGCCGACGACGAAGTCGAAGCAGCGAGCAGCCGAGGCGGTGGTCTCCACCTGTACACCGTCGCCCTCGACGGCCACGCGGCGTACGCGCTCGACCACGTGCTCGACCCCCACGGCCTTGGCCCGCTCGAGCAGAAGAGCATCCAGCACGCGGCGCGAGAAGATATCGATGGGCTGCGGTATCTCGAGCCGCAACACGCGGCCGTCCGGCGTGCGAAGCCGTGCACCGCGCGCCGGGCGTCCAGCGTCGCGGATCTCACGAAGCTCCGGGTGACGCTCGAAGACGATCGGTGTAACGCCGCCGCCACAGGCCTTCTCTCGCGGGTGCGAGGCGTCGAATAGCGCCACGCTGTGGCCGCTGCGGCCCAGCCGCTCGGCACAGTAGGCACCGGCGGGACCCCCTCCGACGACCGCGACCTCCATCTGCCGACCCTAGCCCGCATTCCTCACCGGGTCGCCACCGCGACGGCTCATCGCCGCACTCTCGCAATAGAAACCGCCGCTCCGCTCTGCGTGCTGCTTCTCGAGTGCGGGTGTGGAGCCGTCAGCTAGGTATGGAGCCGTCAAGCTGGGTGTGGAGCCGTCAGCCGGGTGTCGAGCCGTCCGCTGGGCACAGCCCGCGCACGTCCGCCTCGAATCGCTCCGGCAGCCATGCCATTGCGCTCTGCGCAGCGGCCAGGCGTTCGCGCCCCACCCGGCACCAGGCCAGGAAGTAACGCTCGCAGAGCTCGTCGATCAGCACGCTGTCCTCGGCCTCGATCGCACACGCGAGGATCTCGCAAGCGGGTCCCAGATGATCGGGTGGCAAGCGTTGGCTCTCCCACGTCAGCCCGAGGTGAGTCATCACGCGCAGCCACTCCTCGCGCGCCACGTCACCCGGCACACCGAGCACCGCGTGAAATAGCAGCGGCAGCGGCGGGGCTGGCACACCGACGTGGAACGTCTGCCAGAATTCTGGCTCGTGCTGCGACCAGCAATCCGGCAGCTCGAGGACCTGCCAGGCGTCATCGCGCAGCGTCTCGGGCACGAGCGGGCTCCAGATACGCGACCACGCGATAAAGCGAAGCCCCAACCGCCGCGCTTCTTCTGCCGCCACCATCGCTCAGGCCCGACTCGCGGCAGCCGTGGAGCGCACACGCACCCGGGTATCCTGAACGTGCGTACCCGGCTCGAAGTGTCCGAAGAACCAGCCGAGATGCCCCTCCCCTCCGGCGAAGTGAAGGGGTTTGATGGGGCCCGGGATCAGGAACTTGTAGCTCTTGTGATCCGGAAACTGATGCGGCTCCCAGGCGTGGAAGTAGTAGGCGACTCGGGGCCGGACCAGCGCGGAGTACTTGGTCCGCATCCGCATCTCGCCGTAGTCGTTGCCGAGCAGCGCGAAATCGCCGTCGGCAATCTCCAGCCTCTCGGCGTCGGCGGGATTCAGGTAGACCACGGGCTCACCGCGCTGCAGCCTCAGTAGCTCTGGCGTATCGCGCCAGACGCTGTGGATGCTCCAACGCGAGTGGCACGAGATCAGCCGGAAGGGGTAGTCCCCGCCCGCCTTCGGGCTCTCGCCGTAGCCCGCCAACGCCTCGCCCGCCTCGATGAACCAGGGGTGGTCGATGTAGAACTGCTGGCGACCGGTCAACGTCGGCCAAGACCACTTGTCGTCCACCATGTCGGTCAGCGCGCGCATCAATCCCTCACCCTGCCAGCGGGAGTTGAAGAGATTCTCCTGTATCCCCATCGCCCCGACGCTGGCGTACTTGGCGATGCCGGATTGCTTCAGTCCCTGCAACGTCATGCCCTGCGCCGAGGGGCTGTTTTCGAGTACGAACTCGTTCACCTTCTCGGCGTCTGCGGGACCGTACTCGCCCGAGAAGGAGTAGTGACGGACGAGACTCTGCATCTCGACTGTCTTGCTGCCCCCGCAGCTCGCAAGCGGAGGTACGTCCCTCTCCTTGGCCACGCGCTCTACCTCTTGAGCCAGCAGCCAGTAGAGCGCCCATTCGTCCTTGGCTTCCCCCACAGGCTCGACGGCTGAATCGCAGTAGTGCAGGTAGGGAACGTAGGCGACGGAGTACTTGATACCGGGCTTCTCGTAGTAGCCGGCAGCCGGCAGCAGATAGTCGGCGTGCATCCCGGTAAACGTGTGCTTCTGGTTGACGTCCACCACCAGCTCGAGTTGGGGCCACATGTGCTCGAGCATGCGCTGCGGCAGATTGGAGCGACGCAGCACATTGCTGCCGCCCGTGATCCAGGCGCGCGGCTGCGTCTTGTCCGGGCTCACGGGCATCCAGCCCTTCTCCCTGGCCTCCCGCACGTACTGCTCGATGGGCCTCGGATAGTGGGGATCGACCTCGCGCGCCATGTCCTGTTTGATGCCCTGATACTCGTAGTTCTGGCTGGCGGAGTTGGTCCAGCAGCTCTCCTGTCCTACGAGGTGGCGGGCGAGCTGATGCTCGAACTGTGCGTTCGACTTCTTGCCCGCGAGCCGGTCGACCAGCATGCCGAAAGTTCGCCGCTGGGCGAAGATCTCGGCGCCGAGCTTCACGCGCCCCAGCGCGCCCTCACCGGGGTCGTTCATCGCCAGCGCCATCCCGTCGATTCCCACCCAGCCCGTCGAGTGATAGCCGGCGCCGAGCTTGCCCACCGCGCCCTTCAGCGCCAGGCAAAGGATCTTCGTGCGGTTGATCTGGTCGGATTGGAAGTAGCGGTTGGAACCCCAGCTCGAGAGCACCATCGGCCGCTCGGCCGCCGCAAAGCCCTCGGCGAAACGCCGCACCAGCGAAACCGAGAGTCCGGTCTTCTGCGCCGCCGCCTCGATGGTCCACGGCTCGAGCTGCTCTCTCAGGAGCGCCCCCACCGGCGCCACCCAGGTCCTGCCGCCGTCGGCCAGCGTCACGCTGAAGCGACCCTCGATCGGCGGCTCCAGCCCCTCGAGCGACAACTTCGCGCGATCGTCATCGCCTTCGCAGCCCGGCGCGGCGACCGGAGCACCGCGCTTCGCGTCCCACATGTAGAGCATGTTGTCGCGCCCACCGCGCTGCAGGTCGGCCTCGCGCAGGAAACGCCCGGTATCGAGGCGAACCAGTATCGGGAGATCGGTCTGCTCGCGCACCGAGTCCAGGTCGATGCGGCCGCTTTCCCAGATGTGTCGCGCGGTGGCGAGCCCGAGAGCGGCGTCACTGCCCGGCGCGATCGGCAGCCAGCAGTCGGCGTGCATAGCCGTGGCACTCTGCACTGGATCGATCACCGCCAGCTCGGCGCCCCGATACCTTGCCTCGAAGAGAAAGTGGGCGTCGGGAATCTGGGTGACTGCGGGGTTCATCATCCACACCACGATGTAGTCGGACAGAAACCACTCATCGCTCGACCCCCCGACGTGGGGAAAGCCGAAGGTGAGGGTCGCTCCGATGTTGAGATCGCCGATCTCCGCCCAGTCGTCCGGCAGCGATGCGCCCATCAGGCTCCAGAAGCGGTTGCGCGCCACGGTGGTGGCCCCCATGTCGAAGTGGGGTCCCAGATCCTGGACGATCGCATCCGGCCCGTGCCGCTGGGCGATCTCGACCACTTTCTCGGCGATCTCACGCAGGGCCCGATCCCAGCCGATGCGCCGCCACTTCCCCGAACCGCGCTCGCCCACGCGCTTGAGCGGCACCGTGAGCCGGCTGGGGCCGTACATGACCCGCGTGTAGCACCCGCCCTTCTGGCAGCCGCGTGGATTGAAATCGGGCAGCCCGGGCTCGGAGGCCTCATAGTTGCCCGTCTGCTCCTCGCGCACCACGATCCCGTCCTTGACGTAGAGGTCCCAGTTGCATGCGCTGCGGCAGTTCACCCAGCCGTGCGATCCACGCGCGACCCGATCCCATGTCCAGCGCTGCCGGTGCAGGTCTTGCCAACTCGAGAGCTTGGAGCGAGCCAGCGGAACACCCGTCGCAGCGTCGGCCACGCGGCTGAAATGGAAGAGCGGCAGCGCCGCCAACGCCGTGCCGCTCAGCTTCAGGAAGGACCGCCGACTGACGGTGGGCGCGCAGCTCTCATCGTGGTTCATGATCCGACTCCTCTTCGCGAGCGCCGCCTCACGCTCGAGAGCTCCGCTTCGTCTTCCTCTCGCTTCCGGGCGCCAGACCGGCGGAGAAGACCGTGATCAGATCTTCCAGGTAGCGCTCGTCCAGCAGCGGGTCCGCCGGGTCGAGCTCCGAACCGGCGCACAGGATCTGCCGCGACTGCAACCAGCCCGACAAGCAAAGTGAAATCATCAGCCGAGCGTGTACGGGATGAACGTCGCGCCGAATGCGGCCGCCACGCTGGGCCTGGCTGAACATCTGATCCAGCGAACGGGTGAGCTCGCGCATGCGCTCCGGCGTTTCGGCATCCGAGTCGAGCCCGGCCCAGGCGATCAGCCGCACGAGCTCCGGGTTCTGGCTCAGGAACGAGAACAGCCGCCTAGCCCAGGCCGCGATCGGATCTGGCGCCTCCGATTCGAGTGGGCCGGCGTGCGCCACGTACTCCTGCGCGTAGTGCTCCTTGAGCCGGTTCCACAAATCTCGCTTGCTGCCGAAATGGTGGTGAATCAGGCTCTGCGTGACGCCGGTCTCGCGCGCCAGAAGCGACATCGAGGTGCCCGCGAAGCCGCGCTCGGCAAAGATGCGCCGCGCCGCGGCCAGAATGCGATCGCGCGTGGCCTGCGGATCGAGCCGTCGTTGGAGCGTGCTCTTGACGGCCACTCAGCGGGCCTCCTGCCGGCGTCAGCTCGCCGAACGGTGTGAGGGAATCGCGTCCTCGCAGTTTGACTGATCGATCAGTCTTTTGCAACGTGAAACGTTTCAGCTCTCCGATCACACGCCCTCCGACCCCGCCCCACGCGAGCCCCCCTGCCACGCTTCATCTCCCCTTTGTCGGCGGCACCGCGCGAGTCTGGCGCACTCGCGCTCGACCCATCGCAGCACGCCGATTGGCCGTCACCGCGCGGCGACTCGCAGCCGACCAACGGCATCACCCGCTCGTGGCACACCGCCCGCTGGACAGCCCATGCACGGCGGCCGAAGCTGACGAGTAGTCCAGTTCGGAGCGCGCGGGCACACGGCGGGGCACGACGCCGCGACGCCAAATGGTGGAGGCCATCCTAGAGGCACGGGTGGAGGCAAAAAACTTCACATTGGGTCTCGCGCGGCGCGCAAATTGAGCCACAATACCGCCGCTAACCGGTGATGCCGGGAGCCTGCCGCGACGCACGCTGGAGGTATGCTGCAATGGATGCTTCGCGGGGTTCAGGGCGAGCGCAGCGCGGTCTTCAACTCAAGTTCATGCGGCAGGCGAGCCGATCAATCGCGCGGGGAATCGAATCCCGCACGAGGTTGGCTCGTGAGAGGAGGCAAACAGCAGGCGCCGAAGGCGCGGGAGATCCCGCGGCATTCGCCGGCGCCCCCTCGCACCGTCACGGCTCCTCGTTTGCCAGTCGAGCCCCATTTCCCGCCACCCACCACATCCCCCATCAGTCGCCGTCAAGCCATCTCCTGTGATCCGTTCTCAAGGAGCGAAGCGATCGCATCATGTCCCAATCAGCCACCGCCGAGAAAGACAGCAATCCCAGTAGCAGCGCCGGGCAGTCTCCTGGAAAGGAACGCGAGCTTCCGATTCGCAGAGTCAGCGAGCAGATCATCGAGATCGTGAGCGACTCCGGCGAGGGAGCCCAGACGGCCGGAACGCTCTTCGGCACCGTCTGCGCCAAGATGGGAAACGGACTCTGGACCGTGGAGATCATCCCGGCCGAGATCGAGCCCCCCGCTCGCTCGCGGGCCGGCGCCAGCGGCATTCGCATCCGCTTCGGCTCCGAGCCGGTGGGCAACATGGGCGACCAGGCCGATCTGGTGGTCGCGTTCAACGAGCAGGTGCTGTACAGCCGCATCGACACCGATGCGCTGCGCCGGGGCACGATACTGCTGCTCGACGACCGTTGGGCCAGCAGCGAGGATCCGAGTACCCGCGAAGCCTTCGAAAAGGCGCTCGCCGACTTCCACGTGCGCGGCTATGACGTGCGCGAGATCCCGATCCATGCGGAGACCGCCAAGGTGGTCGACAACCCGCGGCGCGGAAAGAACGTCTGGGTCGTCGGAATGCTCTGCGCCATCTACAACCGCGATGTCGCATTGGCCAAGGAGGAGATTCGCCAGCTCTTCGAGCGCAAGCGCAAGGGCGAGAAGGTCATCGAGACCAACTACCGGCTGCTCGAGGCCGGGCACGCCTGGGCGATGGAACACCTCGACATGCGGCTCGACATCCGCAGCCAAGCCAGTGACGAGCCGCGCGTGGTCATGAGCGGCAACGCGGCGATCGCGCTGGGAACCATGGCGGCTGGCATCGAGGTCTGCTCGATGTATCCCATCACGCCCGCCACCTCGGCTTCGCACTTCCTGGCCGCGGACTTCCACAAGGCGGGTGGCGTGATTCATCAGGCCGAGGACGAGATCGCCGCAGCCGGCTTCGCCATCGGTGCCTCCTACGCGGGCAAGACAGCGGTCACCATCACGTCGGGACCAGGCATGGCTCTCAAGACCGAGCTGCTCGGGCTGGCGGTGATGGCCGAAGTGCCGCTGGTCGTGGTCGACGTGCAGCGCGGTGGCCCCTCGACCGGCCTGCCGACGAAGGTCGAGCAGGGCGACCTGCTGTCGTCTCTCTTCGGACAGCCGGGGGACACGCCGAATATCGTGATCGCCCCCTCGGACCACCAGGAGTGCTTCGAGTTCGTGATCACGGCGCGCAAGCTCGCCGAGAGCTTCCGCATGCCGGTCTTCGTGCTGAGCGACGCCAACCTCGCCACGGCCCAGGCCTGTTTCGAGTGTCCCGAGCCGAGCGAAGACTGGCTCTCGCCGCCGGTCGATCAGTCGGAATGGCAGGAGGGAATTCCGCCCTTCGACTGGGATGCCGAAACCGGACTCTCGCAACGACCGATCCCGGGCCAGCCCGGGGGCCAGTTCGTGCTCACCGGTCTCGCGCACGACGAGGAAAGTCACATCGCCTACGAATCGGCGATCAACCAGTACGCCATGCGCATGCGAAGCCACAAGCTGGCTGCCCTGCAGAAGACGCTGAAGCCGCCCGCCGTCTACGGTGACGAAGAGGGGGACCTGCTCGTCGTGGGCTGGGGCTCGACGCGCGGCGCCATCGAGGAGGCGATCGATCGCATTCGGGCCGATGGCATCCGGGCGGGAGCGCTCTGCCTGCGCTTCATCTCACCGATGGAGCCGGGACTGAGCGCGATCTTCGCCCGTTACCGGAAGGTGATGACCATCGAGATCAACTACAGCGATGATCCGAGCGACTCGTTGATCAACGACGACTCGCGACGCTATTCACAGCTCGCGATGCTGCTGCGGGCCGGCACCCTGACGGACGTCGACTGTTGGTCTCGCGTACCGGGTCAGCCGTTGTCGCCACAGATGATCGAAGAGGCACTTCGCGGCCGGCTGGAGGCACTGAAGTAATGTACGGACTCAAGACCGATTGGCTGGAAGAAGCCAGCCCACGCTACTACAGCGTCCAGGACTACGAGGGCGCCCCCGCGCGCTGGTGTCCGGGCTGTGGCGATCACGCGGTGCTGACAGCCGTGCAACGCCTCTGCCGCGACGAGCAGCTCGCGCCCGAGAAGACGGTGATGGTCTCCGGCATTGGCTGTGCCAGCCGCTTCCCCCACTACATGAAGACCTACGGCTTCCACGGGCTGCATGGCCGCGCTCTGCCCGTGGCCTGCGGCATCCGCTCGCGGCGACCCGACCTGCACGTCTTCGTGGCCACGGGCGATGGCGACTGCTGCTCGATCGGGGCCGGCCACTGGATCCACGCCATCCGATACAACATGAAGATGGTCGTGATGCTGCTGGACAACAATGTCTACGGCCTGACGAAGAATCAGACCTCACCCACCTCGGCCAAGGGCTCCTGCACGAATACGCATCCCACTGGCTCCTTTCTCCGCCCGCTGAATCCGATCCAGACCACGCTCGGTGTCACCAATGCGTCCTTCGTCGCACAGACCGTCGATTGGAACCCACCGCACCTGCTCGCCACTCTGCAGGCCGCGCACGCGCACCCGGGCTTCGCCTTCGTACGCATCATGCAGCGATGTCCGCATTTCCAGCCGGGGCTCTTCGACTCTGCTCAGAACGATCCGAACGAGTTGCTGCTGCTGACACATACCGACGGCATCGAAGTCGAGGATTCCATCAAGCGCGTGCTGAAGAATCAGCACGAGCACGACCCGTCCAACCTCGACGGGGCGCGAGAGCTGGCAGACCGCGAGGACGCCATCCCGATCGGGCTGCTCTACCAGAACGGAAATGCGGATCGCTACGACCAGTTCACCGCCTTGGGCATCGCGACATCGCGGGACGAGAAGATGACGGCGATCCGAGCCGAGCTCGGCCGCTACCGAATCTGAGCAGAATGGAGGTCGTGAGTCGTGGGGGGCATGCTCGCTGAGCAGTCGGCCCGGCGTGCCGCCGGGCGTTCGAACGCGGAGGCCGGACCGGCTCCGGAGCTGCTGTCCGGTGGCGAGGCCATCGAGCGGCTCGAGCGGACGCTCGTCGGCAACGCGCTGACGCGCGATCCCGCGGTGGCCGATGGGCTGGCCCTGGCCGGCGTGCGAGCCGCCAGCATCAGCGCGGGGGATGCGACCGCAAGCGCTCTCGCGCAGCACGAGCCGGGCGCCGTCTCCTGTGTCCACCACGTCTGGGCGCCACCGGCGCAGACCTCCATCGGCGCCGTCGAGTTCGCCGCTGCCTCGCTCCAGCAAGCGATCGACCACACCCTGGCGGCGCACCGGCTGAGTCAGCAGATCGGACGCTCAGCGTGCTGTTCACTGACACGAGAGCTGGCGGAGGATCTCACGCTGGTCAGCCTGCCCGCGCAGCCGGACATCGCCGTCGAGCCGCAGGTCGAGTCAAAGAAAGAGTCAAAGAGAAAGAGAGAAGAGCCCGCTGCGAGCGATGACCTGTTCGCGCTGGCGGCGCAGACGCTGCGCGCCGTGGGCAAGCGCACCGGGCGCAGCGCCGACATCGTCGGCTACCGCGGCGATGAAGACGCACAGATCACCCTGGTGGCCGCCGGTTCCTCGGCTGCACTCGCCGCGGAGCTGGTCGAGCTGCTTCGCGCTGCGGGAACGCGGGCCGGTGTGCTGTCGCTCGAGCTGGTACGCCCCTTCCCCGCGGCGCGCGTTCGCGAGGCACTGGCGGACGCGGGCGAGACCTTTCTGCTGCATGCCCCCGACGAGCCCTGTGTGTTGCTCGAGGCGCTGCGGCAGGCATCGCCAGAGGCAACCGATGTTCGCCCTCTCCCCTGTTCCAGCCTCTCGACGGCGATCGAAGCGCTGGCCCGTCTCGGCGCGATCGACGCGAAGGGCGTTTCGGCACCCGACGCCGCACCGCTGCGTCAGCAATTGATCGTGGCACCCGACGGCCCCTGGGGCCGCGCCCTCGCGCACCGCGTGCTCGCCGGCCTGGCCGCCCGCGTTCCGCTTCAGATCGGTCGGCGCAGCTCGAGCCAGCTCGGCGCAACCCTGCTGGCTTGGGATGACGCCACGCCGGAGCGAGAGCAAGGCGATCTGCTGCTCGCCCCCGACCCCGCCGTGCTGGGCTCAGCGGGTGTCCTCGAGCTGATGCGACCGGGCGGCGCCGTGCTGCTGCTCAGCCGAGCGAGCTCCGCGCAGCGCCTGGCCAGGCGTCTGTCGCGAGATGTCCGCAAGACGCTGTGCGAACGCGCGATCCGCCTCTACTGGAGCGAGCCAGCCGAGGACGATTCCGCCGCGGACAGCCTGTATCAGGCAGCGCTCCAGCTACTCACCGGCTCCGAGGATGCCGGCGTCACGTCACCGGTTCAGAGCGTTTCCGCCGAGGAGATCTCGAGCGCCACCGCCGTCGAGGAGGTCGACTTTCGCCGGGCAACCGCGCTGCCTCGAATGCCCGACACCAGCGATCAGAACGCGCCTGCCGGCGACGAAAGCCGCTGGATCGAGCACTTCCATCACGCTGGAGTAACGGCCTGCGCGCCGGTGCCGCAGCCACCACTGAGACCACTGGTCTTCGAGGGGCTGATCCAGGAGGGGCGAGACATCCCGCATCCCTTCGTGCTGATGCCAGCGGCCGAGGAAGCTTCCGGCGCGGTGGCAGCACGCGGGCTCGCCCGCGTGCTGCGTGACGGCATCGAGTCGGCGGCCGCCGAGGGACGCGATGCCAACACGCTCGCGAGCAACCTGGATGCGCTGCAGGCCATCGCCGCTCAGCTCGCCAATCGCGATGACTCGGCCGCTCAGCTCGCACCGCTCCTCAGCGCCGTCGGCGAAGAGCTGGTGCGCCGCCTCGGCCTGCCCGAGCACGACGAGCAGGCGCTACGCGACGATCTCGCCGCTGTCGGCCGGGTACTGCCCGGCGACGCCCGCGTGCTGCGTCTCGACCGCGACACGCCGTTGCGTCTCTATTGCGCCGTGCAGAGCGCGACGCGCGCCCCACTCGAGCGGGCCTTCGCCGAACGCCTGACGCAGCTGTGCGAGCAGCTGCGCGATCTGCTGCAGCTCGATCGCATGGAGTCCGATCAAGGCCGCAGCCCGGACGCGCTGGCCGCTTCTTTGGGGGGCGCGGTCGAGGAGTACCTCGACCCGGCGGCCCTGGCACGCACGCTGCCCGCCAAGGCGGCGTCGGCCGTACTGGACCCGGCGCGCCGCCAGCGCATCGAACGAGCGCTCGCGACCCTCGAGCAGCACCTCGAGCAGGGCGCACGGGCGAGTCGGCCCGTTCTGCTGCATCCACCCGGCCTCGAGCTTCCCGAGCTCGAGACCGAGCGATGCGAGCATCCAGACCCGCTGGCGGCCGCCGTCGGCTACTACGACGGTCTGGCGCAGCGGCACGCGACACTCTTGCGCGCCGTGCGCACTGCGGAGCTCGAGGCCGCGGGGCGCTACGAGGCGGTGCGCCACGACGACGCCCTGGCCGCGCTCGACTGGCAGGGATTCAGCGCCGAGGAGATCGCCCTGGTGCCGCCGCTGGCGGTCGTCACCAGCGGGCGTCGGCTACGCGGCCGTGAGCAGGCATCGCTGTCCGAGCTGCTGCGGTCGAGCCGTCCCGTCCAGGTGCTCGTCAACGACGCGGTCGGGGCGGCGGACGAGGCCGAGGACCTGTCGCTCTTCCATCTCGATCTCGGCCATCTGGTGATGGCTCATCGCGAGGCATTCGCGGTGAGTTCCACGCTGGCGCGACCCGAACGGCTGACCGAGGGACTGGCGCGCATGGCCCGTGCCCCGCGGCCGGGTGTGGCCTTCGTCCGCCTGCCCAGTCCCGAGCTGTTGCCCCACTATTCGCTGCTCGCCGAGGCCGCGCTGCGGGGCCGCGCCTGCCCGGAGTTCATCTATGACCCGGATGCCGGCGAGAGCTGGGCAGACCGCTTCGACTTCGAGGGGAATCCCGAGCCCGACGGCGCCTGGCCGGCACAGCCCGTCCGCTGCCTCGAGAACGCAGAGGAACGCGAGCTCGTGGCCCCCTTCACCTTCGCGGATGCGGTGGCGCTCGAGCCCGCCTACCTGCCCCATCTGCGCCTGATTCCGCCCGAAGCCTGCGACGACGACAGACAGATTCCGCTGGCGAGCTACCTGGAGCGCTTCGACCCCGAGGCCGGCGGGCGAGCCGTGCCCTACATCTGGCTGCTGGACCAGGCGGGAAACGTGCAGCGCGCCGTGGTCACACGCGAACTCGCCCTGGCCTGCCGCGACCGGCTGCGGGCCTGGCGCGTGGTCCAGGAGCTGGCGGGCTACGAGAATGCCTACGCCGAGCGAGCGGCCGCGACCGCTCGCGAGCAGGCACTGGCCGAAGCGGCCCAGGAGCGAGCGGCGCTCGAAGAGGCCCACGCCGAAGCGCTGGCCAACGCCCGCGGCGAGGGGGCACGCGAATCGCTCGAACAGCTCGCCACCGTCCTACTGAGCCCTGACGGTTTGGCGGCTGCGGCGCCGACCCACATCGGGCACGCACCCGCGATCGGCGCCGCACCCGGGGTCGGCGGTGTGCCGGCCGAGATTGACGGCGAAGCGGGCGAAGAGCCTGCACCTGCCGAAGAGGAGGAAGAGGCCCTCTCTTTCGACGAGGCCTACATCGACACACCGCTGTGCACCTCGTGCAACGAGTGCACGAACATCAATCCCCGCCTGTTCCAATACAACGCCGATAAGCAGGCCTTCATCGGAGACCCGGCCGCCGGCAGCTTCGCCGAACTCGTCAGCGCCGCGGTTCTCTGTCCGGCCCACTGTATCCACCCCGGCAAGCCGCGCAGCGACGACAGCAGCGCCACGCCGGTGCTGATCGAGCAGGCGGCGAAGTTCAACTAGCTCGCTGCGCCGTGGGGTCGTCGAAATGCTCGCCTTTGGGTCATACATGCTCGCCGTGGAGCCTCGCAGTCGGAGGTTCGCTCTGGCTATGAGCCGGGCGTCGCTGCTGTCGAGCCGCCCTGCCCGCCGCCCGCGGCAATCCCGACGGAGCCCGCACCCGTGATCGGCGAGATTCTCACAGCGCTCGGCATCATGACGGGAATGGGGCTGGCATTCGCCGCCGTGCTCGCCATGGCGTACCGCTTCCTGCGTGTCGAGGAGGACCCGCGCCTCGAAGTCATCGAGGAGCTACTGCCGGGCAACAACTGCGGCGCGTGCGGAGAGCCGGGCTGCACCGCCTTCGCCGAGCAACTCCTGGCCGAGACGGTGGCACCGGGCAAGTGCACCGTATCCGATGGCGACACGTTGGTGCGCCTGGCCGACTTGCTCGGTGTGGGTGTCGGGGCCGAGGAGAAGCGTATCGCCCGACTCAAGTGCGCGGGCGGGCGCAGCAACGTGAAGGCACTGGCGCAGTACCGGGGCATGAGTTCGTGCCGCGCGGCCAGCGTGGTGGACGGCGGGGGCCACGGCTGTAGCTGGGGCTGCCTAGGTCTGGCCGACTGCGAACGCGCCTGCACCTTCGACGCCATTCGTATGAACGAGGACTGGCTGCCGGTGGTCTCGCCGGAGCCCTGCACGGCCTGTGGCGACTGCGTCGAAGTCTGCCCCCAGGATCTCTTCGTGCTCGTCGCCGAGTCCCACAAGCTCTTCGTGCAGTGCAACGCACCGCTCAGCGGTGAAGACGCCGTCGCCCGCTGTCGCGTCGCCTGCGATGCCTGCGGGCGCTGCGCGGCAGACGCACCGGAGGGCTGCGTAGAAATGGTGAACAATCTGCCGATCGTGCACTACGACACACCCTGCCAGCCGTCGCCAGAGGCGACCTGGCGCTGTCCGACCGGTGCCATTCAATGGCTGGAGGGCGAGCAGTTCGCCGAGCCCGAAGAAGACGCACCGCCCTGGAGGACCTACGGCTGAGCTGCGTGGCGCGATCGCCCACCTCGAGCCCCCCAGAGCTCGGAATACAACGAGACTGGCCTGCCCTCTCGACCGGCTCGAGGCTGTGAACTCAGAGCTCCAAAATCGGAGCTGCGAAATCGAAGCTCCAGAATCGAAGAAAGTAGTTGAACGATGCCTTCCAACTCATTGACCGGCGGTGGAATTATCTGGCTTCGGCGCCTCTGGCGCCGCACGGCGGACGGAGTTGGACCGAGCTCGGGCCCGCAGCCGACGCTGCTCGCCGGACCGGCCACCGCCGCGCTCGAGAGCCAGCTCTGTGAGGGGTTCGTCGAGCGCGACGCCGGAGGCATCTGCGCCGAGCAGACTCGCAAGATGAATCTCCCGGGCGCTCCCGGCGACAACCTCTTCGGGCGACCGCTGCAAATCGAGCGGGCGCACTCGGCGGCCGAGGCCGTCGCGCTGCTGAGCGGCATGACGATGGCCGGGCTGCGGAGCACCAGCTTCGTCTCGGGCCGCGAGCTGCCGGCGGTGCATGCCGGGCTGCGGGGCTGTGCCGAGCGACTGCTCCCGCTGGTGCTGCACGCCGAGCTGGGCGATAGCGGCCACGCCGGCTACCACGCCGTGGCCGATGCCGGCGCCTTCCAGCTGATGGCGAGCTCCCTGCAAGAGACACTCGACCTGACGCTGCTGGCGCGCTGGATCGCCGAGCGCTCGCTCTGCCCGGGCCTGCTCGCCAGCGACGGCGCACAGCTCGAGAGCGTCGCGCTGCCCGACCCCAAGCTGGTGCGCAGCTTTCTCGGCGCCCCCGGCGCAGCGCTGACGAGCCCCGGCGAGGGGCAACGGCTGCTCTTCGGCGCTGAGCGCGCGCGCCTCTTCGCCTGGTTCGATGCGGATCGCCCCGTGGCGACCGGCGGCCTGCGTTCGCTCGACGCCGAGACGCGCGCCGCTGCCGGTCGCGAGGCGTTCTTCCAGTCCGAGCTGTGCGCACTGGCTCGCGAGGGCATGCAGACGCTCGGGCAGCTGACCGGCCGCCCCCTCAGCTTCGTCTCGGCACACGGCATGGCGGATGCCGAGCTGGTGTGGCTGGCGCAGGGCGCGGTCGCCCAGACGGCGCGAGCCACGGCAGACGAGCTGAGGAGACAGGGGCGCGCGCGGATCGGCGTGTTGACCATCCACTGGCTGCGACCGTGGCCCGCAGAGCAGATCACAGCGGCCCTTGGCGCGCTGCGCTGCCCGGTCGCGGTCATCGAGGCACTCGACCCGGGTGCCGGCGAGCCTCCGCTGCTGCGAGAGCTCGCGGCGACGGCTGCCGGCAGCGGCTGGACGTCGGCGATCTGTGCCCGAAACGGTCCGACACCCGCCGCGCTGGAATGGCTCTGCCAGCTGATGGGTCGCGCCGATCGGTCAAGTCGCGTGAATCTCGAAGGCGCAGCGGCGCCCGACGCGAGCAGCGAGTTTCCGCGACGAGAGGCACTGATCCAATCGGTGGCTCATGCCTACCCGAGCTTGAGCGAAGCCGGCCCATCCGCGCCCCAGATCGCCGTGACGCCATCGCGCGACAGGCGCTCTCTCGGGCTGCTGGCGCACGAGGCCACACTGCCGGCCTCCGCTCTGGAACGATTCACGGAGCTCGCCGAGAGCGAGCTTCGGGGCTGCTTGCGCGGCGGCGTCACGCGGCCCGAGCCCGGCTGTCTCGCGGTGCGGCTGCACGCCGCGGCCGAGAGCTTCGCCGGGCCCGGTGTGCGCGCGGCGGTCTCGCTCTTGCTGGTGGCCGGAGAACCGCGGTCGCTGGGAGATGCGCTGGCGTCGGTCACGGAGAAGGGCCTCGCGCTGCTGGCCAGCGACGCCGCGCCCGAACGCGTCTGGAGCGAGGCGCCCGTCCTCTGGCGACGGCGCGTGCGAGACAAGGGGCTGCGCGTGTTGCTGGTCGGCAGCGACTTCGACCAAGCCCTTGAAGCGCTCCGAGAGACTCTGCGCGGCGAACTCGAGGTGCTCCTGAGCGAGGGTCGGGCGAGCGAGATTCCGTGGCGGGAGATGTCCGGCGAAGACAGCCCGGATCGCGCGCTGCCCGCGGTGGTGGAGCGGATCGAGCGCATCCGGCCGACCCATGACAGCCTGCCGCGCTTCTGGGGCGAGGTGGAGCAGCCGCGTCAGGGCGGCGAGGTCGACTCGCTGCCCGAGCCGATCTCGACCGTCGCGGCCGTACCCGCCGGCGCCTCCGCTTTGGCACCGTCGGCGCAGAGCGATCTCCTGCCGCAACTCGACGTCCAGGCCTGCACGGGCTGTGGGCGCTGCTGGTCGGCCTGCCCCGACTCGGCCATCGGCGTGACGGCGCTCTCCCTCGAACCCCTGCTGACGGCGGCCAGCCACCAAGCCGGCTGCCAGGGCCAGGCCGCCAACGCGCTGCGACGTGCCCACAAACACCTGGCTGGACGTCTGGCGGGCGCATTGCGCAAGAGCGAGTCGGCCACACTCGATGGCGCGCTCATGCGCGACGCTTGGGATTGGCTGCTGGGCCAGCTCGATCCGCCGGAGGAGCAGCGACCCGACTATGAAGCGGCCTTCGAGGCAACCGTCGAAGCGCTGAGCCAGCTCGAGCCGGTCGTCTGCAAGCCGTTCTTCGATCAGCCGGAGGCAGCTCGCAAGGGCGCCGGGGCGCTCTTGGTACTCGCGGTGGACCCGAGGGCTTGCCTCGGCTGTGGCCTGTGCGCGGCGGTCTGTCCCGAGCAGGCGCTCCCGCTGGTGGCCTGTGAAGCCGAAGATCGCCGTGCGTACGCCGAGCACTGGCGCCTCTGGGAGGCACTGCCCGACACACCTGGGGAGATCATCGCGCAGGCGGCCGAACACGCGGACGTCGGCCGGCTGGCGGCGGTACTGCTCTCTCGTCACTGTGCTCAGGCTCAGGTGGCGAGCGCCTCGGGCGAGCCGGGCTCCGGCGAGCGCCTGGCCACGCGCCTGCTGGCGGCGTTGCTGGAGGAGCGCGGCCAGCGGCGGGCGAGCGAGACGCTCGGACAGCTCGACGAGCGCCGCATCAAGCTCGACCAGGCGGTGCGGGAGCAGCTCGCAGCCGGTCTCTCGAAGACGGATCTCACTACGCTCGAGCACGCGCTGTCCGAGAGCGGGCGAGGTCCGGCAGACCTCGCACAGCTCGGGACGCGACTCGAAGAGCTGGGAAGTCGCGCTGAGATCGATCGCGCCAACGTGCTTCGCATGACTCATGCGGCCGGCGAGCTGGACGACTGGAGCGCTCGCCTGGCGAGCGGACAGGACGGGCTGGGGCGGGCCCGCTTCGGCGCCGTGATCACGCGCGGCAGCCTCAGCGACTGGGCGGCCCGCTTCCCCCTGCACCCGTTCTATGCCCCGCTCACGCTGGCCCCCAGCACTGAGGGCATCGAGCTGGCGCGTGGGCTGGCGCGCGGACTGGTGGCGCAGCACTTGGCCCTCGTCCGCAGCCTGCGAGTCGCCGAGCTCGAGCTCGAGCAACCGCCGGATCGCGCGCAGCGACTCGAGGCCATCCAACGGCTGAGCTGGCGTGACCTCGAGCCGGGCGAGCAGCAGGCCTGTCCGCCGCTGCTCCTGCTGGCCGATGATCACGCGCTGCTCGACTCGGGCCTGGGGGCGCTGACACGCCTGCTCGAGGCCGAGCTGCCCATCAAGCTGGTGCTGCTCGACGGCATCGGGCGGCTCGCGCGGGCCGGCGATGCGGCGCTGCTCGCCATGGCACACCAGGGCGCCTTCGTGCTCTCGACCTCGATCGCACACGCCGATCACCTGGCCGCCGGTGTAACGGACGCGCTGGCCCACGCCGGCCCGGCGCTGATCCACATTCACGCACCGAGCCCCGGTCGCCACGGCTTCGCGGCAGACGCGGCGCTCGAGCGCGCGCGGCTGGCGGTCGAAGCCCGTGCCCACGTGCTGCTTCGCTACGACCCCGCCGCCGAGGGCTCCTTTGGGCTGCGCGCCAGCCTGGCGGGCAATCCCGCCCCGCAGCAGGACTGGGGCGAAGTCGATTATCTCGGCTGGGCGGCCGGCGAGCAGCGCTTCGACGATCACCTCACAACGCGTGAGGAAACGCATGCGGCCCTGCCGCTGGACGCCTGGCTCGCACAGCCCGAGAGTGGCCGCCGCGGCAATCTGCCGGGCGTCGAGATCGGGGAGCGCGCGCTGATCGCGAGTCGCGAGCTCGCGGATGCGGCCGCGACTCGGCTGGCGCGCTGGCGCACACTGCAAGAGCTGACGGGCGGCCGGAGCCCCTTCAGCGAGCGAATTCGCGAAACGCTCTCGGCGGAGATCGAGAGCGAGCAGAGTGCGAAGCGCGAAGCGCTGCAAGCGAGTCATGCCGCTGAACTCGCCAGCCTCAAGGCCAGCGCAGAGCAGGACTCGCGCGAGCGGCTCACGCAGCGGCTGCTCGAACTCTCCGGCTTCGACTCGCCTCCTGAGACCAGCGGGAACGGCACCTCATGAGCACCGCTGCAGCCGCCGAGGCCCGACCGCGCAGCTTCCGTGGGGGCGTCCACCCCGACGACAACAAGCGCGCCACCGACGCGCTCGCCATCGAGCGCATGCCTTTCGTCGATGAGTACGTGATGCCCCTGTCGCAACACATCGGCGCGCCCGCCAAGGCGGTCGTGATGGTGGGTGAGCGCGTGGTACGAGGCATGCCGATCGCCGAGCCCGGCGCCTTCATCTCGACATCGCTGCACTCACCGGTGACCGGGCGGGTCAAGGCGATCGAGCTGCGCCTGCACCCGAACGGCAAGATGATGCCCGCCATCGTGATCGAGACCGACGCCTACGACAGTCAGCGGCTGCCGGCCGCCGAGCCGGTCGACGTGGCGGCGCTCTGCGCCGACGAAATGGTGGCGCTCGTGCAGCAGAGCGGCCTGGTGGGCCTCGGCGGTGCGGCCTTTCCCAGCCACGTCAAATTCAAGGTGCCCGACGACCGGTGCGTGCAAGCCGTCGTCGTCAATGGTTGCGAATGCGAGCCGTTTCTGACTTGCGACCACCGCCTGATGCTCGAGCAACCGCAGGGGGTCGTGAGAGGCACGAAGCTCATCATGTCGCAGGTGGGCTGCGAGCGCGGCTACATCGGCGTGGAGCTCAACAAGCGCGATGCCATCGCCGCGCTGCGCGCCGCCGCGCCGCCCGAAATCGAGATCGTGCCGCTGCAGGTCAAGTATCCGCAGGGCGCGGAGAAGCTGCTGATCGATGCCATCTTCAAGCGTGAGGTACCGGCCGGCGGACTGCCGCTCGACATCGAGATGCTGGTCAACAGCGTCGGAACGACGCTGGCGCTCTCCGACTGGCTCGACCGCGGCGTACCGCTGATCGAACGCGTGGTGACCGTGACCGGGCCGGGGGTGGCTCATCCCCGCAACCTGCTCGTGCCGCTCGGCACACCGCTGTCGGCCGTACTCGAGCACTGTGGCGGGCTGGTGCCGGGCGCCCATCAGGTGGTGCTGGGTGGACCGATGATGGGCATGGCCCAGAAGAGTCTCGGCGTGCCGGTACTGAAGGGGACCTCGGGCATTCTGTGCCTGGACCGCACCGCGGCCGCACCCGTGCGCGAGTATGCCTGTATCCGCTGCGGACGCTGCGCGGAAGCCTGCCCGATGTTCCTGAATCCCACGCGACTGGCCCAGCTCGCGCGCTTCGAGCATGTGGAGGAGCTCGAGGCCAACAGTCTGCTCAACTGCTTCGAGTGCGCCGCGTGCTCGTTCGTGTGCCCGTCACACATACCGCTGGTGCAGTGGATGCGCGTCGGCAAGGGCATGCTGCGCACCTGGAAGGCCTCGTCGTGATGCCTGGCAGCGCCACAGCGGGGCGATCCGCATGACGAAGCAGGCACCGGAGCTGGTGATCTCAACCGCCCCCTTCGTGCGCGAGGGCGTCACGACGCCACGCATCATGCGAGAGGTGCTGCTCGCGGCGCTGCTGGTCCTCGTGATGGCGTGCTGGAACTTCGGGCTGGGCGCACTGCTCGTCGTGCTTGCCGCGGCGGCCGGTGCGGCCGGCTGTGAATGGCTCTTTACGCGCAACCAGTCGCCGAACCCGCTGCTCGACTACAGCGCCGTCACGACCGGCGTGCTGCTCGGATTGACGCTTCCGCCCGCCATGCCGCTCTGGATGGCCTTCCTCGGCGGCGCGGCGGGAATCGGCCTCGGCAAGCTGATCTGGGGCGGCCTCGGCCAGAATCTCTTCAACCCCGCGCTGGTCGGGCGCGCCTTCCTGCAGGCGGCCTTCCCCACCGTCATTACGACGTGGTCCAAGCCCGTGGCCGGCGGCGATCTCTTCGCGCTGCCCACGAGCCTGTTCGCCGCGCCGCTGATGCACGGCGCCCCGGATGGACTCTCTGCCGCCACGCCACTCGGACTGGCCAAGTTCGAGGGGCAGGTCACCGGACTGGGCTCGCTGATGATCGGCGATACCAGCGGCTCACTCGGGGAGACCAGCGCCGCACTCCTGATCGCGATTGGTCTCTGGCTCGCCGCCCGTCGCATCTTCGACTGGCGTCTCCCCGTGGCCACGCTCGCCTCGGTCGGGATCCTCTCGGGTCTGCTCTACCTGCTGAATTCGAGCAGCTACCCGCCGCCGAGCTTCATGCTGTGCTCGGGCGGACTGCTGTTCGGCGCCATCTTCATGGTGACGGATCCCGTCAGTACCCCCACGACACCCCGTGGCGCCTGGATCTTCGGTGCCGGTGTCGGCGCGCTGGTCGTGCTGATCCGCCTGTTCGGCGGTCTTCCCGAGGGCGTGATGTACGCCATCCTGCTGATGAACGCCGTCACCCCCCACATCAACCGCCACACTCAGCGGCGCCCGTTCGGAGCCTGACCCATGGCGAGCCCCGAGGCCGGTCCCCTGCGCATGATGGTCACCCTCGGCATCGCCGGGCTGTGCTCCGGCATTGCGGTCGTGGGGATCTTCTTGGTGACCAAGCCGCGGATCGAGCGCAACCGCGCCGAGGCGCTCGAAGCCGCCATCTTCCGCGTGCTCGAGGGAGCCAAGACGCGGGTGGCCCTGGTGCTGCGCGAGGGCGAGCTGGTGCGCTACGAGGCGGAGGATGGCGCGATTCCCAAGGAAGAGGCGATCTACGCCGGCTACGACGAGAGCGGCGCGCTCGTCGGCCACGCCATTCCCGCCGAGGGCGCGGGCTTCCAGGACACCATCAAGCTGCTCTACGGCTATCGCGCCGCCAGCGCGCGCGTCGTGGGCATCGAGGTGCTGGAGAGTCGCGAGACACCGGGCCTCGGCGACAAGATCATCAAGGACGACCACTTCGTGGCCAACTTCCGCGATCTGGCCGTGGAGCCCGAGATCGTGCTGACCAAGACCGCTCGCAGCCGCGAGAACGAGGTCGAGGCAATCAGCGGGGCGACGATCTCATCGCGCGCCGTCGTGCGCATCATCAACGAATCGAACGCACGCTGGCTCGCGCGTCTGGGGGGCGATCAGGCACGCCACGGGACCGCGGATGCCGACGAGCGGGTGCTGGCCCGAGGAGGAGTGGAGTAGTGGCGTCCGAGCAGCCGACCTACGAAGAGCTCATCAAGGGGCTGTGGCGAGAGAATCCGGTCTTCATCCAGCTTCTCGGTCTGTGCCCCGCATTGGCGGTCACCAATTCCGCCATCAATGCACTCGCCATGGGGGCGGCGACGACCTTCGTTCTCGTTGGCTCGAGTCTGCTGGTCTCCAGTCTGCGCTCGCTGATTCCCAAGCAAGTCCGCATCACCACCTTCATCATCGTCATCGCCACCTTCGTCACGGTGGCCGACTTCACGCTGCAGGCCCTGGCGCCGGTCGTCCACAAGGAGCTCGGCGCCTTCATCGCGCTCATCGTCGTCAACTGTCTGATTCTGGGACGTCAGGAGGCATTCGCCTCGCGCCACTCGCAGCGGCCGGCACTGGCCGATGCGCTGGGGATGTCGTTGGGCTTCAGCTTCGCCCTCTTCCTGCTGGGCGCCATCCGCGAGATTCTCGGCAGTGGCTCGCTGTTCGGCGTATCGCTCTTCGGGCCCGACTTCGAGCCCTGGGTGATCATGATCCTGCCGCCGGGTGGATTCATCACCCTCGGACTCCTGCTCGGCGTCTTCGCCTGGTTCAAGGAGCACCGCGAGCGGGCCAGCCAACAGGCCGCCCTCGACACCGGCGAGCGGAGGGCCGCCTGATGCTGCCCGAAATCGATTTCGCCGGGCTGCTGTGGATCTTCGTCGCCGCCAGTGTGGTGAACAACTTCACGCTGTCGTACTTCCTGGGCCTCTGCCCGTTCCTCGGCGTCAGCGGCCGGATCGAGACGGCGCTTCGCATGGGCATGGCGAACATCTTCGTGCTGCTCGTGACCTCCCTGTGCGCCTCTCTGCTCAACACCTTCGTGCTGCCCCACGCCCCCTACCTGCGCCTGCTCGCCTTCATCGTGGTGATCGCCAGCACGGTTCAGTTCGTCGAGATGGCGATCAAGAAGCTCAGCCCGGCGCTGTTCCGTGCACTCGGGATCTTCCTTCCGTTGATCACGACGAACTGCGCCATCCTCGGCCTGGCGCTCTTTCAGACCAACAAGCAGTATGGCTTCATCGAGGGGATCGTCTTCGCGCTGGGCGCCGGCTGTGGGCTCACGCTGGCGCTGGTGCTGATGGCGGGCATCCGCGAGGAGAACGAGCTCGCCACGATCCCCGAGGCACTCAAGGGCGCCGCGATGAGCTTCCTGGTCGCGGGCATTCTCAGCATGGCGTTCATGGGCTTCGCAGGCCTCTTCAGCGCCACGTCCTGAGCCGTCGGGAGATCCGCATGGACTATCTCATCGCAATCGTCGGCCTGGCGGGCGCCTGCGTGCTCTGGTTCGGGGTGCAGCACTGGGCCGGCGTCTCGGACGAGCTGCCCTGCGACAAGCACGGCGGCGACTGCGAGGGCTGCAAGCTCGAGCACGACGGCTGCGAGTGACGCCAAGAGCCGGCGCACGTCAACGGGGCGGCCGATATTTGTCAGGCAGTCGCTTCTGAGATATCCCAGGAGAGCGGCCCGCAGCGCAGTGGGTCGCTTTCATGAGATCGTCGACCCGTTTGCCAAGCTCACGGACGAAGCTCTCGCAGGAAGAGAGGAAACCACCATGACATCGAATCTCTCTGTCGCCGGACGCACCGCCATCGTGACCGGAGCCTCCAGCGGCATCGGTCGCGCCATCGCCGAAACGCTGGGAAGCGCCGGTGCCCACGTCTTCCTGGCCGGGCGCACCGCGAGTGCCATGGAGGCCTCCAAGAAGAAGATCGAGCAAGCGGGCGGGCAGGCAGACTGCGTCACGCTCGACGTGCGCAACCCCGCTGAGGTGCGAGCCCTGGTCGAGAGCGCCGTGAGCGCGAGCGGGCGCCTCGACATCATGGTGAACAACGCCGGCGTTTCCTTTCCCGCGCCGATTCTCGAGGGTGAGCCCGAGGAGTGGCGGACGATGCTCGAGACCAACATTCTCGCCTTGCTCGTCGGCTGCCAGGCCGCGGTCCAGGCCATGCGGGCCTGCTCGGCCGAGGGCCACATCGTGAACATCTCGTCGATTGCGGCCCAGCGGCGCGACTCGGGCGTCTACGGCTCCACCAAGCACGCCGTGAATGCCATCTCGGCGACTCTTCGCGGCGAGCTCGAAGACGACACGATCCGCGTGGTCAATGTCATGCCCGGTGCCATTGCCACGAACTTCGCCCGGAATTTCGACCCGGCCTTCGTCGACGCGATCGTGAAGATGACGGGGCTGGATGTCGACGTCGTGAAGGGGGATCGGCTACCGGACGAAGTCTTCGAGAAGCTCACCGGAAGCCTCAGACAGACGCTGGGCGACCCGGTGGACGTCGCCAACGCCGTGCTCTACGCCGTCACGCAGCCGATCGACGTGAACCTGGCGGACATTGTCGTGCGTCCACCGAAGCAGATGAACCTCTGATACGCGCAGCCTCGCCTGCACCACGTTCGTGCTGGGGACGATGGACGATCCCCTTGGCACTCACCTGCGAGGCGTGAGCTTCTTGATGTTCTGGTTGCCGAACCGCTTGTAGAGCTTCGGATGCTGTATCTGCCAGCCCACCACACCGCCGAGCAGGATCGAGACGCGCCGGTAGCCTCGCTTGTGAAGCGAGTAGGCGATGGGGGTCGCGTCAATGCCCGTCGAACAGACGACGATCACGTTCTTGTCTTTCGGAATCTGGTGAACATATCGGCCGAATGAAACGACGGAAGCGTTGTACGAATTGGGCAGCCCCTTCATGAGCTTCCGCTCGATCTCGAATCGTATGTCCAGCAGGTAGTTCTGCTCGTCACACAGGAACGCCTCGTCGACACAAGAGGGGCGTAGCAGCGGAATCGAGGCTGTCCGATGCTCGAAGTAGTCGCGAAAGGCCCGAGTGGCGTGCCGCAGATCTCGCTCGGATGTCTCATCCGACAGGCTGATGCGAATCGTCTCGCCCGCCTCCTCGTCCGTCAGGCCGATCGCCAGCAATACGTGGGATGCGGTGTTTTCCTTCGTACCGCAGGCCGAGCCGGCGGCGACCGCAACGCCATTCATGTCGAGCGCGGCCATCAGATCGGCATTGCGGGCGCCGGGAAATCGCAGGCTGAGCGTATTGGGCAGGCAGCGCTCCGCCGGTGAATGAACGACCAGATCGGGGCGCATCTCGCGCAGCGCCGCCAGCAGAGAATCCCGGCGGGCCGAGATCGTGTCGCTCCTCGCCAGCAGCTCGGGCAGCTGGCGGCAGGCCTCTGCGAAGCCCGCGATGCTGTGCAGGCCCTCCGTGCCGGCCCGCATGCCCGCTTCCTGGCCCCCGCCGTGCAGCAAAGGCAGCATCGGGGATTCGCACCGCACGTAGAGCGCGCCCACGCCCTTCGGGCCGTGAAGCTTGTGGGCCGAAAAAGTGGCGTAGTCGACGCCCAGCGCTCGCACGTCGACCGGGATCTTGCCGAGCGCCTGAACACAATCGGAGAGAACCGGAATCTGCCGCCGTCTGCCCAGTGCCGCGACGGCCCTCACGTCCTGAATCGTGCCGACCTCGTTATTCGCGAGCATGCAGCAAATCAAGAAGGTGCGCTCATCGATCAGCACCTCCAGCCCCTCGACCGACACCCGCCCCCGATCGTCGACGGGAGCGGTCACGACCTCGACGCCGCCTTCTGCAAGGTACTCGAGCGTGTGCATGATCGACGGATGCTCGATCGGCGTCGTGAGGATGCGATTGCTGCCGGGCGGCCGCAGCTCGCACGACGCCTTCAGCACCTGATTGTTCGCCTCACTGGCGCTGCCCGTGAAGTAGACCTCGTCGGACTCGGCGCCGATCGCGCTCGCGACCAACTCGCGGGAGTCCTGCAGCACGGTCGCGGCGGCACGCGCGAGCCCGTAGGCGGCCGAGGGATTGCCGTGGCATCGGCGCAGCACTCCGTCGACCCGCTTCCGGACCGGCCGGGATACGTCCGTCGTCGCATTGTTGTCGAGATTGACGAAGCGCTGGTAGCGAAACATTCGTGTCTCCCCAGGCGAGTCTAGTGATATACCCTCGCTGGCCGCCAGAACCCGGGACCCAATCTAGAGCGGGGTTCCGACTGATTGCTCGCTTCAGACAATCACATCGGCCATCTTTTCGATTGATGCCGCTGGCCATTATTGCGACACTGGGCCAATCGATTGGCGGCAGCGGCTCTCCAGGCCCAATGCCGAGGGCGCGGGAGTTCCTCAACGGAGAGCAGCGATCGGAGGGACTCCGTGTCACTTCCGCCTCGCAACGGAAATGCCCGCCCGGCTGGAGTCGCGACGCCCACCTCGTCTCTCGCTTCAGAGCGCGACCCGGAGGCACGGCTCCAGTGGCACAGCTCAGTCTGCCCCCTGTGTGGACTCGGATGTGGCCTGCTGGTCGGACTGGAGCCGGCAAGGATAGTCGCCATCCGCGGGAACGAGGGCCACCCGACCAATCGGGGAGATTGCTGTCCGCTTGCCGCTGGCCTCCCGTCGACATTCACGGCACAGCGGCGGCTGACTCGGCCCATGATTCGGCGGGAAGGAAAGCTGGTGCCCGCCAGCTGGGACGAGGCGATCGGGCGCGTGGCCGAAGGGCTCGAACGCATCATCGAGAGCCACGGCCCCTCCGCGATCGCATTCTACGGCGGCGCAGGCTCATACTGCGAGGAGAGCTACCTCGCCAACAAGCTCATGAGGGGATCCATCGGTACCAGTAACGTGGAGTGCAGCACTCGCCTGTGCATGGCGAGCACGGCCGCCGGATTCTTCTCCACGCTCGGAGCCGACGCACCCCCGACCTGCTACGCCGACATCGAAGAGGCCGACCTGTTCTTCGTCGCCGGTTTCAACATGGCGGTGTCGGCACCTGTCTTGTTCCGCCGCCTCATGCATGCAAGGCGAACAAGCGGTGCGAAGCTCGTCGTCGTGGACCCACGACGCACCCCGACCGCCGAATCTGCAGACATTCATCTGCGGATTCGGCCGGGAACGGACATCGCCCTCAACAACGCGCTGGCGCACGTGCTTCTCGAAGAAGGCTTCGTCGACGACGATGCGGTTGAACGCACCGCATCCGGCCTGGACGACCTGAAGGAGCTGGCGAAGGAGTTTCCGCCTTCGCGTGGCGCCGAGTTGACCGGATGCCCGGAAGAGAAGATCCGTGAGGCCGCCCGCGTCATTGGCAACGCTGAGTCGATGCTCACCTTCTGGTTCCAGGGCTACAACCACTCGACCCAGGCAGTCTTCAAGAACAACACGCTTCACAATCTGTGGTTGCTCACCGGGAATTTCGGCCGCCCAGGCGCGGGACCCGTCTCGATCACCGGGGAGGCCAATGCTCTGGGAAACCGCTGGGTCGGGGTGATGTCGCACCTCCTGCCGGGCGGGCGTCTGGTGTCCAATGCACAGCACCGCCAGGAGATGGCTGACTTCTGGGGCATTCCAGTCGAGATGATCCACGCCGTGCCCGGCCGGTCGATCATGGAGATCCTGCAGGGGCTCCATTCCGGCGAGGTGCGCGCGCTGTGGACCCTCGCGGTCAACCCGGCCGCGTCACTACCGCACACGCGCTGGGTCGAGCAAGCGTTGGCCAGAGCCGAGCTGCTCGTGGTCCAGGATGTCCTTCACCCGACCGAGACCACGCGCCTGGCCGATGTGGTTCTGGCCGGCGCACAGTGGTGTGAGAAGACCGGGACGGTGATCTCATCTGAGCGCCGAATCGAGCTGATGGAGAAGCTGATCGACCCGCCGGGTGAAGCCAAATCCGACTGCGAGATCATCTGGTCGGTCGCACGCGCCATGGGGCTCGAGAAGGCATTCCCCTACAGCTCTCCCGAGCAGATCTTCGAGGAGTGGAAGCAGATCACGCGAGGGCGAATCTGTGACATGAGCGGCGTGAGCTACGACCGCCTGCGCGGCAAAGTGGGGCTGCAATTGCCCTGTCGAGACGGTGACGACCCCGGCACGCCCCGGCTGTTTCTCGATCGGGTCTTCCCGCGCCATGACGGCCGGGCCGCACTGCTGCCACGCGACCACAAGGGACCGGCCGAGACCCCCGATCAGGAGTACCCGTTCGTCCTTATGACCGGCCGGACACACGGGCAGTTCAACACGCGCACCCCCGATGAATCCGCTCAACAGCGCGATGCCGGCGGATTCGTCGAGATCCAGCCTGAAGACGCTGAGTCCCTGGGTATCGCGGACGGAGATCCCGTCGCGCTCAGCTCACGCCGGGGCAGCGTTCGCGCGACAGCCCGCTTCTCCAGCCGGGTCCTCATCGGCAATCTCTACATGGATATGCACCACGGCAGATCGCCCTCGGCCGGATCGGACAGGCTGGTCAACCTCGTGTCGAACCCCAGTTGGGATATCCACTCCAAGCAGCCGGAATTCAAGATCAGTGCGGTGAGTATTTCGAGGATTCCGATGGATCGCGAGAGTAGTTCTCGTGGCTGACGGGGGCGCAGTTCACCAGATCGGGAGTGCACCGCCACCGGCCAAGTTCTTCGAGGGGCTGCTACGGGCATCGCCCGACGGCATTGCAGTAACCGATGCGGCACAGACCATCGTTCTGGTCAACGAGGCGTTTTGCGAGCTTCTCTTCGCACCGTGGCGAGAGGTGGTGGAGACGAGCGCTCTCGTGTGGATGCAGCAACTCGCTGGTGACGCCCCGCAACGCTGGGCCGAGCTGGAAAGGGAAGCTCGCCTGAAGGGGACTTGCCGCGGTGTCGAGCTCCGGATCACGAAGAACGGCGAGACGCGGTACCTGGCCGTGAACGCTTCCCGCTTGAGAACGCCTGCCGAAGCGGAGACCGGCATGCTCAGCATCTGGCGTGACGTCACCGATCAGATCGCAGCGGAGAAGGCCCTGCTTGCGTCGCAGACGCGGTTGTGGCGAGCCGAGCGACTGGCCTCTGTCGCCACGCTAGCCGGAGGAATCGCGCATGAGATCAACAACCCCGCCGGCTCGATCCTCGCCGCCGCCGAGTTCGCTCAGCTTGTGAAGGATGAACCAGAGGGCCCTCAACAGGCCGAGACGGCCTTCAAAACCATCATCGAAGAAGCGCACCGCTGTGGCAGGATCGTCAAGAGTGTGCTCGCCCTGACGCCCGGGTGGCAGTCGGACAGGGCGATCGGTGACCTGAACAATGTGCTGCGCGACAGCTGTGATCTTCTCATCGAGCACGCGAATGAGCGTGGGGCCCGCATCGAATGGGATCTGGGAACAGACCTTCCCGCGATCTTGTTGAGCCCGCAGGAGATTGAGCAGCTTCTCTCGAACCTCGTGCGAAACTCCGTGGAGTCGGGCGCAGATCGGATCGTGGTGATCACTCGGGCGCACCAAACCGTTCGCTTGACGGTGGAGGACAATGGGCCCGGAATACCGGCGGAGATACGCGAGCGTATTTTCGACCCCTTCTTCACGACCCGAAGACAACGTGGCGGCACAGGTCTGGGCCTGAGCCTGGTTTGGGGCATCGTCCTCGACCACGGCGGAACCCTTCACGTCGAGAGTGCGTCTGGCGGTGGCGCGAGGCTGGTCGCCGAATTTCCGCGCGCGGTGCTGCCCGGATCCGCAACGCGAGAGGGGGCATGATCGCTCGTGCGCGCCAGCGCTGCAGATTGAACAGCGTTGGCCAGAGGAGGTCCGGCACGCCCAAATCCCCGCTCGCCGGCTGCCAGAAACCCGGGCCCAGAATAAAGTTCGAAATAAGCATCATGGGGTTTGAAATACAAACCATTGGGTGATAGCCTGCTCGCGTGGACAGCTTTCGCTACGCCCAGTTCTGCCCGCTGGCACGTACCACCGAGATCCTCGGCCATCGCTGGGTTCTGCTGATCCTGCGCGAGCTGCTGGTGGCGCCGCAACGCTTCAGCGACCTGAAGCGCCGACTGAGGGGTGTGAGCAGCAGCGTCCTGGCCGAGCGCCTCGGCCTCCTCGAATCGCATGGCGTGGTCGCGCGCCGCCTCTTGCCGCCCCCTGCCGCCGCGACCGTCTATGAGCTGACGCAGAGTGGTCGCGAGCTGCGACCCGCCCTGCTCGAGCTGGCCCGTTGGGGCGTGCGCCACCTGCTACCGCCGAGGGCCGATGATCACGTCGAGCCCGACTGGCTGCGGGTCGGCATGCAGGCCTTCGCCTGCCCGGGCCCGACACCGGCGCGCCGCTTCGAGCTGCGCGTGCAGGGTCCCGAATCCGACGCCGTGGTACGCGTGGCCGGCGGGCCCGATGGAACCCACCCAATCGACGACGAGCTGCCCGTAGACGCCTGCATCCAAGCGCCGTTCATGGTGTTGATCGGTCTGGCGAGCGGACTGCTGCCCGTTTCCGACGCCCTGGCCAGCGACGATGTCCACGTCACCGGAGACATCGAGGCGTTGTCAGACTTCTGCCAGCTATTCGAGATGAACTTCGAACCCCAGAGCCAGAAAGGAGCCTCCCCATGAGCCTCAAGCTAGTCGGTGCCGGCCTCTCCCCCTTCGTCCGCAAGGTGCGCGTCACACTGCTGGAGAAGGGTCTCTCGTACGAACACGATCCCATGGTGCCGTTCGGCGTGTCGGACGAGTACAAGCGGATGCATCCGCAGGGCAAGATCCCGACCCTGCTCGACGGAGACCGCGTGATCCCGGACTCGTCGGCCATCTGCCAGTATCTGGAGAAGATCCAGCCCGAACCCGCGCTCTATCCCTCTGATGCCTACGACTACGCCCGTGCGATCTGGTACGAAGAGTTCGCCGATGGGGGCTTTCTCGAAGGCACCATCGTGCCGTTCCAGGAACGCGTGATGGGCCCCCTCTTCTTCAAGCGCGAGGGCGACGTGGCCAAGGTGGAGCGCGCACTGAACGAAGTCCTGCCGCCCTACTTCGACTATCTCGAGGATGCGCTCGGTGAGAGCGACTATCTGGTGGCCAATCGCTTCAGCATTGCGGACGTCGCAACGATGACGCAGTTCGTGAACTTCGCTCATGGCCAAGGCGAGGTCGACGCCTCGCGCTGGTCGCGCCTGGCCGCGTACGTCGAGCGCATTGCGTCGCGACCCTCGTTCAAGTCGCTCATCGAAGAGGACAGAGCCATGTTGAAGGCCGCGGGCGCCTGATCCGCATCGCTTCACACACTTGGCTTCACAGGAGGATGTCGATGACGATCAAGGTCTACGGAACCCGGCTGTCACCCTTCGTCGAGAAGGTGGTGCGGGGACTTCAGCTCAAGAAGCTGGACTACCAGCTCATCGAGCCCAAGACCCCGATGGACCTGGCGAAGGCCAACCCCACCACCGGCAAGATGCCGGTGGTGGAGATCGATGGTGAGAGAATCTACGACTCCACATTCATCCTGCGCCGACTCGACGAGCTGGAGCCGAATCCGCCCCTGCTCTCGGACGACGCCATGACGGCCGCCAACCAGCGACAGCTCGAGGATTGGGCGGACGAGGCCCTCTACTGGTACACGATGGCCTTTCGCTGGACCGAGAGGAACGGGCGTCGCACGGCCAACCAGATCCTCGCAAGCGCGCCCGCGATCCTGCGCACACTCCTGGTGCCGCTGGTGAAGCGCAAGATCGGCGGCATGGCGAAGGCACAGGGAATGGGACGACTCCCCGAGGACGTGCTCGAGCGCGAGTACGCGGGGCGCCTGGAAGACCTGGAGCGGCTGCTCGGAAACAGGGACTTCTTCTATGGCGACCGTCCGAGTGTCGCGGACCTCGCGGTCTACGGTCAGCTCTCCATGGGCGACAACGACGTCACGCCGGAGACTCGCCAGGCGATTCGCGCTCGGCCCAAGCTCGTCGAATACTTGAAGCGGGTGGAGCAGGCGACCGGCGGGTAGCCGTATCCTCGCCGTCCGCGTTACGCGGGCGCCACTTCGTCCCAGGGCCCGGGTCGCTTGGCGGCTGTCGCGAAGACGCCCCACGATCCGCAGCGATCGCAGTCGACATCGTTGCCGTAGCAGCAGAGCGGCGAGCTGAACCGCTTGCCCTCCATGTAGAGCGGCAGCGTGATCTCCATCAGCGGACACGCGTCGGTCACGACCTTCGAGACGGCGGGACGCATCAGATCGAGGCTGCGGGCAGAGTTCCAGACGAAGCGGGGATGGCGGCGCTTCAGCTCCATCACGATGTCGACCGCGGCCTCTCGCTCTTCGACATCCCGCCAGGCTCGTCCCGACACCTCACCGGCCTGGGGCACGAGAAAGGTGAAGGTGATGCCTCGCACCGGGGTCGGCAGCAAGGCGGCGACGAGCTCGTCGAGGTGGTTCTGGTTCTCCCGGTGCAGAACGCACTGCACCATCACGAGTGAGCGAAAGCCCTCCGGAACGGACTCGATCGTGGCCATGGTTCGCTCGAAGGCCCCCTCCCCCCGAATCTCGTCGTGAAGCGCGACCGGGCCGTCGAGTGAGATGACATACGTGACGTTCTCGCCGAAGTCCTTCAGCGGGATCGATCCGTTGGTCGCGATGATGTTGTCCTCGAAGAGCGTGACGCCGCGGGCGAGCAGACGCCAACGAAGCATCGGCTCGCCACCCATCCAGACCACACGCTGCAGGCCATGGCGGTCGCGCAGCCGCTCGACCTCGGCCAGGACCTCGTCAGAGGTCATCTCGCCCTCTGGGCTATTCGGATTGCCGTCGCGAAACACGAAGCAGTGTTTGCAGGAGAGATTGCAGTGATTCGTGACGTTGACGATGGCCAGCGAGTACTGCGGAGGCGGCTCCAGCGTCAGGCGGCTGTCGCCGAGCGAGCCGCGAATCGCCACGAAAGGAGAGTCGGCGGCGGACGAATCGATTCGTGTCATGGCCATGCCTCGCTGCGAGGTCTCCGGGTATTGACGCCGTCGGACGCAGGCGTCACAATATCTCGTATGCGAAATATCCGCAAGCGAGCTTCGCGGCCCGCCGCAGGAGACGGCGCGCTGCGACTCGAAGAGTCTGCCGCGTACGAGCTCGGACGCACCTTCCGCCGACTCAACCGCGCATTCTCGGCCGCGCTTCGCCCACACGGGCTGTCCGCTGTTCAGGCCAACATCCTGATCACGCTCTGGCAGGGTGGCCCGCGCACGATCGGCGCGCTCCAGAAATACGTCGCGCAGAGCAGCTCGACCTTGACCGGCACCATCGATCGCATGGAGCGCGCGGAGCTCGTCCGCCGTGTTCCGGCACCACGCGACCGCCGCTCGATCCTGATCGAGCCGGCGGATTGGCCCGCAGCCCGCAGGGCGGAGGTTGTCGAGACGCTTCTCGCGACCGAGAAGACCTTCTTCGGCGCGCTCGACGACGGGGAGCGCAAGCGCCTCCTGACACTGCTACAGAAGGTCGATCCGGGCGATTGAGCTCTGCCAGCGCATCATCGCGCGCCTAGCCCGCGTCCTCGAGCCTGGCTCTACGCTGTGATGCGCGACGCGCCTCACCCAAGCGCTGGAGCTGCTGGGCGTTGCCTGCCTCGACCTGGGCGTAGCGCGCGCGCCAGCTCTGGTCGTCGCTCCAGATGAAGGGCGTCTGAACGCTGGTCCGCGGCAGTGCAGCAGCCTCGAGCAGATCGAGCGCCATGCCGGCGATCTGCCGCTGCATCTCTGCGTCCCCCGGCTTACCGCACGGGTTGCCGAGCGGAAAGTCAGTGAACAAGAAGCGCGGTACGCCGCACTCTTCGACGATGTCGCGTGCGGAGCCCACGACCACGGTCGCGATGCCGTTCGCTTCGAGATGCCGGGCGACCAGACTCACGGTCTGGTGGCAGACCGGTCACAAGGGGACGAGCAGTGCGATATCGACGCCGTCTTCACGACAGCGGCGGAGGATCTCCGGCGCGTCGTCCTCTCGCGTACGGCGCTGGCTGTAGTCCGTGGGCACGCCATGAAAACGAGCCGCCAGCGAACCGATGCGCCCGCTGGCAACGAACTCCTCGAGACGAGCGATGGGGAGGAACGAGTGGATGTCCTCCGTGTGGGTGGCCCCCTTGTCCCAGGCGAGGTCGGCCGTGTAGAGGCTCTCCGGCCGCTTCTCCGTCGCACCCGACCACACCTGCTTGTCTCCGCGCAGCACGCCCTCCACGAGAGGCTGCTCGGGAATCGGACTGGCGGTGGTGACCACCGTTGCACGGCACTGCGCCAGAGGCTTGGCCAGGCTCGCGAAGGGAACGTCGGCGAAGTGCGCCCACTGATACGCTCGACTGTACCCCTGCGCTTGATAGAACTCCCGCGTTCGGTCGATATAGCTCACGAAGGTTCTGTGGGTCGTGTCTGTCGCATCGGGCATCGCGAACGCCCCCTTTCCTACAAGTCTCTCAGCATACAGCGTCGCGGCATCGGCGGCCCGACCGTTGAGTGACGCGGCGACTCTTGTTCCCCCGGCAAGAAATCCGGGCTAGCGTACGCCGTCACGATGTCCGCGCGCCCTCGCATTCCCGCCCTGCTCGCACTCGGGCTCGCTACTGGCTGTACACTGGCGCTGCAGGTCGTCCTCACACGGCTCTACTCAGCAGTCCTCGCCTATCACTTCAGCTTTCTCGCCATCTCGCTCTCATTGCTCGGCACCGGCAGCGGAGCACTCCTGTTGTACCTGCGCCCCGGCTGGTTCTCGGGTGCACCCGAGCGACTCCTCGCCCGCTGGTGCGCGGCGCTCGCGTTGCTGCTGGCCGTACTCCCCGTCGCCATGGTGCGGCTGGATCTCTCGGGCATCAACGAACTCGACCTGCACTTCGCCCTGAATCTGGCCGCATCGTGCGTAATCGCGGCGCTGCCGTCCTTCGCGTCCGGCGTCGTCGTAGCCTTGGCGATCGACCGCTACCGCTCGGCAATGGGCGCCGTCTACGCCTTCGATCTGCTCGGCGCAGGCATCGGAGCGCTCCTCATCGTGCCGGTGCTCTGGCTCGTCGATGCGCCGACGCTCGTCGCCTTGCTCGGCCTGATCGCGGCGGGGGCGGCCTTTCTCTTCGTGCTCGGTGTACAGGACGCGCGCCTGGAACGAGGTGTCGCTGCAGGGGTCGCGGCCGTCACGGCGGTGATCTGCATACTCGGGAGTACGACATCCCTGCTCTTCCTCGATCCGCGCTACGCCGCTGCCAAAGACACCGCGATGGTCGCTGATCGCTGGACTCCGATCGCGCGCGTTATCGGCTACGGGCCACTGGGCAATCGCACCTTCGCGAACCTCTTCTACGATCGCGTCTGGGCCCCGGTCCATGTGGTTCCGGCCGACGAGAGCCTGACCTGGCGCGATCTCCGCACCGGTCCGGCGAGTATCGGCTACACCCTCAGCGGTCCGGGTCACGCGCTCATCATCGGCGGTGGCGGAGGTCGCGACATTTGGACAGCACTGTCGCTGGCGCAGAACCCCGTCGATGTCGTTGAGCTCAGCGCGGGCAATCGGATCGTAGTCGACGAGGATCTGGCCAGCTTCTCACGATCACCCTACTCACACGAGCGCGTACGCACCGTGATCGGCGATGGCCGATCCGTGCTCTCGGCACGCGACACGTTGTATGACCAGATCCACATCGGCTTCACCGATACGTTGAGCGCGAACTCGGCGCAGGGCTTCGCACTCACCGAGAACAACCTCTATACCGTCGAAGCTTTTCTGGAGTACTTCGACCACCTGAAGCCCAACGGCGTGTTGAACGTATCGCGGCTGCTGAAGCTCGTCGGTGACGAGGCGCTCCGCGTGACGGTGCTGGCACTGGCCGCGCTCGAAGAGGCGGGCGTGGAGAACCCGAAGCACAACGTCGTGGTGATCCTGGGACGCGACTTGCTCGGGCCGTACACCGGTACCGTACTCGCTCGCAAACGCCCCTTCACGCCGCGCGAGGTCACGCTGATTCGCGCGCTCGCGAAGCAGCGTGCAGCGGGCGTACTCTACGCACCGGGGGGACCCTATCAGGGGGACTGGCAGCGCCTGGCCGAGGCCCCCGACTACCGCAGCTTCTGCCGGCAGCACGCGCTGAATGTCTGCCCGCCGACGGACGACCAACCCTTCTTCTTCAGCATGCACCGGCTCAGCCAGATGGGCGCGCGCGAGGGCGGCTACTTCTACGCTGCAGACCCGGTCTCGGTGCTGATGCTGACACTGCTGATTCTGATGATTCTCTCCGCCGTCGCGCTGGGCCTACCGATGGCCCTGCTGCGAGGCGAGGGTCGCCCAGCAGCCGGCTCCCTGAGCTACTTCGCCGCCATCGGTCTGGGCTTTCTGCTGCTCGAAATGACGTTGATCCAGCGACTCGTACTCTTTCTTGGCTATCCCACGTATGCGCTCTCAGTGGTGCTCTTCTCTCTGCTCGTCTTCTCCGGCGTCGGCTCTGCGCTCTCGGCTCGCTTCGCCAACCCACGACGGGCGCTGCTCGTCGATCTAGCGTTGATCTCGCTCCTGACGGCGGCGATCGCCTTTGGGCTCCAGCCGCTCCTGCGCAGCATGATCAGTCTTCCCTTCGCCGCTCGCGTATGCGTCGCCATCTTGTTGCTGCTGCCAATCGGCACCGCGTTGGGCGTCGCCATGCCCATCGGTTTGCAGCGCCTCGCCGCACTCGCGCCGAGCGGCGTTCCGCTGGCCTGGGGTGTGAACGGCTTCATGTCCGTTCTCGCATCGGTGCTCGGCGTGGCGGCCGCGATCCACTTCGGTTTCACCGCCACTACGCTGCTGGCATGCGGTTGCTACGTATTCGCGTTCGCGCATGCGGCGGCTGGCCGTTGGGCGGAGCCCGACGAATCGCCGACGCTTCGCGGGCGGTAACAGGCCCTCGCCCGAGGCCCCGACACCAACTTCTCTAATCGTCTTGAGGGTTCTTCCTCAAATATCTGTTATTTCAATGCAAATCGGCCATGCCACTGCGGCCCCACGTGGCGGCCGCGAGGGCCGGGCGAGGATCGCGTGCCCGGCTCGCCGTCGACGCGGCCGGTGGTAGTCTTCGCCGTCGCGGGAGGCATTGATGCGCGCACGAGTACTTGGACCCGAACGACTGCAGGACCAGGGCGTCGGGCTCCAGCAAGAGGAGTCGGCGAACCGCGCCATTCACGCACTGCTCTGCGATCCCGAGGTGCGCGATCAGGTCGACCTCGTGCTGACGTGGCGGCAGGGTCCACAGCAGAGCGCGGACGATGGCGCCTACGAAGCGTGGTCCGCGCGCGGCATGGTGCGCTTCTCGCGCCGGCTCGACCACTCGGGGGGCCTCGCGTTCGAGCTGCTGGAGGTAGTCGGGGAGAATCCGCTGGCGTGTCAGGACCCGCACGCCCTACGCAGCATCGAGCAGGAGTCCCTGGCCGCTGCGGCATCCGGCTTCTCCGCCGAGGATGCGAGCCGACGCTTCATTGCGCCCGAGCATCAGAGCTATCCCTTCGCCTATGAACGCGTGGCCCAGCTCTTCGACTCGCCCCACGCACCGGACCTCGTCCTCTCGCTGCGTGACTGGACCTTTGGCACGCAGCCCGGCCAGCATGGCGCCCTGAACGTCCGCCAGTCCCGTACGCCGCTCTGGTTCAGCGGTCCGCGCGTTCGGCCCGGCGTCTACGCGCAGGCGGCGCGCGCAGTCGACATCGCACCGACGGCGCTGGCCGCCCTCGACTTCCCGCTGATCGACGGACGCGACGCCACGGGCCGGCTGGCGTCGGAGCGTGGCGTCGCGCCAGACGTCTACCTGCGTCGCCAGGACGGACGTGTGCTCGAGGAACTCCTCGATCGAGGCGCCACCCCGCCGCGCCATCTCTACATCGTCCTGCTCGACGGCCTGCACGCCAGCGAGCTCGACGATCGGCTCCAACGCGAGCCCGACGCGTTGCCCAATCTGCGCCGGCTGCGCGAGCACGCCGCGGTACTCGCCTCGGGCTCGATGGTGAATTTCCCGTCGATCACCTGGCCGAGCCACACGTGCATCGGCACCGGCAGCTGGTGTGGTCACCATGATGTCGTCAACCCGAGCTACTACCTGCGAGAGCAACGCGAGACGATCTCGCCACAGGGCCAGCAGATCCACACCGAGGGCTTCTCGAGCCGCGATGTCGAGTCGATCTACGAAGCCTTTGCACGCGTGCGGGGCGACGCCTGTCTGACCGCCGCCATCTTCGCGCCCTTCGGCCGCGGCGCCGACCACGCCGTGCTCGAGGGGCGCAACCTCTGCCACCGCGCCAACCTGCGCGCGCTACACGAGGAGCTCGCGCGCGACGAAGATCCCCGCTGGCGCGAGGACGGTGCGGAGGATGCGCTCAAGGAGTCGGGTCTCGACACGCGCGGTATCGCCCAGCTCTTCGACCTCTTTCGCAGCGACGACATTCGCTCGCCCGACCTCGTCTTCCATGAGCTGATGCTCACCGACGGTGTCGGCCACCACTACGGTCCGCACTCCGAGGGGCTGCGGGCGGCACTCGCCGAAAGCGACCGCCGCATCGGCCGCATCCTCGAGCTGCTCGAGGAGCAGGGCCGCCTCGAGCAGACACTCTTCATCGTGACCGCCGATCACGGCATGGCGCCCCAGGACACGAGCCTGCGCGCCAACCCCGCACGCCATGTCGGCAGCGCGGGGATTGCGAGCGTGGTGGCGGACAACATGATCTGGCTGCTCGACCTCGCGGTCGAGGCGGAGCGTGCGCCCGACGGTCGAACCGGTCGCGTCTTCGTGTGGGAGAATGACCGCCTGCCATCGGGTGAGCGGCCGCCGCTCGAGGGGGCCGGCGTCCGGGTCCAAGCCCACCGCGTCGGTATGCCGCCGGAGGTCGTCGCGCAGGGGCACAGCGGTCCGGGCGGCGTCTTTGGCTTCTCCACACCGGCGGAGCTCGACTCTCGCGATCTGCTGGTCAGTGTCTCTCACGACGGATTCAACGACCGCCGCCTCAGGCTCGACGGCACGCCGCTCGCCCTCGATCTGCGGCGCGTGCTCTACGGGCCCGCAGTAGGAGCTTCATGAATAATCCGGGTTAGGATGGTGACTCGTCAGCGTGCTTTGTAGTGGCGGATGAGCGCAGCCGCTGCCTCGTCCGTCCCTCTGGCGGCGTGGTCACCGCCCTCGTTCGTAGCGACCAGCACGGCGAAATCCTGTTCGGGTGCGGCCCAGACCACAGCGTACCAGTACAGGTTGCTCCCGGCGTGGGTGACGACCCGGCCACCCCAGTCCCTCTCCACGGCACCCCACCCCATGGCGTAGCTGCCACCCGGCGTGGGGAAATGCATGCGAGCAAAGCTCTCGCGCGACAGCAGTTCGCTTCCGGCGGAAGGGCCTCTCAGGTGGAGAGCGACGAACTTCCCCCAGTCTTCGAGGCTCGCATGCACCGTGCCTGCGGGACCGAGCACGCGCGGATTGTCGGCACCCGGGCCAACGCCCAGCGGCAGTCGCCCCCGGTGGCCCTGAGGCTGTGGCAGCGGACGCGGAGGGCCGAAGCCAGCGCTCGCCATTCCGAGCGGCTCAAACAGCCGACGCCTCATGAGGTCCTCCCAGGAGACATCCGTTCGCATCTCGAGCATCGAGCCTACGATCAAGTACCCCGCGTTCGCGTAGCTCATCGTGGTACCTGGGACAGATTCGGGTGCCTGAGCCAAGATCGCGCGAACGACGTGTCGCCGCTGTCTTGGTAGCGATCCTGAAAGCGGCTGGTTCCAAGGCGCGGCCGGTCGATGCCGATCTTCCGGCAAGCCCGAACGGTGGCGGAGTAGCTGTCGGACCGTCACTGGCCGCCACGCAGGTTGCGCGGCGGTCTCTTCGGGATACACATCGCCGAGCGTCGTCTCCCACGAAAGACGCCCCTCCTCGACCAGCAATGCAACCAGTGTCGCGGTCATGGCCTTCGTGCACGAGCCCAAGTGCCAGCGATCGTGGACGGAAACGGGGTCGTTCACGCCTCGGGCGCGCTGTCCGGTGGCGCCGATTGCGACCGTCCGTCCCTTGGCCACAATGCTGCCCGCGAGCGCGGGAAGATCGTGGTTTGCTCTGATCGGCTCGAGCAGCGAGCTTACGTCTTCGACAGTAAAAGGCGTCGACAACTGCGCCGCGTCGGAGCCATCCAGCCCGCAGCCCGCCGAGCCAGCCGAAACGGCCAGACCAATGAGGGCGATCAACGCCTCGACTCGAATGCCCGGTGCGTGCAAGAGCACACCCTCCAACGGTGGCGTCCGACCAAGAACCCACCCAATCTACCAGGCCCCGATCGAATGCCCCACCAAGCGCCTCGAGCGGATTGCGCGACGTATCGTCGTCGGCGCAGCTCGGTGAGCGTCCGTGCGTGTGAAAGCCGGCCCCTTCCCGCCACCCAAGGGCGTGCTGCTGGCGGCGAAGAGCTTGCTTCGACTGGTGTGCGGTGCCATTCTGGCCGCGAGAGTTTAAGCCGCACCGCCGACGCTCAGCGCTGTTCCTTGCAGCTGAGGGCCAATCAGTCATGCGGCGCCAACGGGGGTGCTGGACGATGTCGCAATCTGAGCCCTTCATCGTCCACGAGGAAGACTGCGAGTTCGAAGGATGGGGGGTCTCGTGAGCCGCGTCTGGACGGGGCTCACCGTCTGACGAGGCGCTGCAGCGGACAGTGCGGGCGGCGACCTCCTCGGAAGGGGGTACCCTCCTGGCGGCGGTGCTCAGGTGGCCGAGCGGCGACAGTCCGCGTCCGCGGTGCAGCCGAGCACACGGTCCGTCGGGCAGCCCGAAGGAGGCGGCGACGTGGGCGACTTCGAGAAGGACACGTGCGTCACTCCGCTAAGCGAACAGGCGTGGCGGTTTCATGCGAACATCTCGCCCGACTGGAAGATCTGGGGCCCGAATGGCGGCTACCTCGCGGCCATCGCGCTGCGAGCGGCTGGCCACGTGGCGAGAATCGGCCGCCCCGCTTCGCTCTCGTGTCACATGCTCAGCGTGCCGGAGTTCCGAGAGGTCCAGCTCGAGGTCGAGATCCTGCGATCGGGTCGAAGCGCAGAGTCGCTTCGGGTGGTCATGCGTCAGGGCGAGCGGCGAATCCTCGAGGCTCTCGTGCGCACGGCGCGCGAAGGCTCCGGCATCGCTCACGAAGCCAGCAAGATGCCCGCTGTCAAGCCGGCGGCCGAGCTTCCTGTCGCCTATGAACTCCACGGCCCGTATCCATTTTGGGGAAACCTCGAGCCCCGCACGGTTTGGCCCGAACGCCTCTCCCGGGAGCGAGAGCCCCATGACCCCGTGTGGCTCGAGTGGCTGCGCTTCATCCCAACGCCGACCTTCAGCGACCCGTTCGTCGACGCGGGGCGACTCCTTGTCCTGATCGACTCCTTCTCCTTTCCAGCGGCAATTCAGCCGCATCCAGCCGCTGCCGTCCGTGCGCCCAACCTCGACGTAACGGCGTGGTTCCATCGGCTGGAGCCAGAGTCCGAGTGGCTCCTGATTCATCACGAGTCGCCTGTAGCCGCACACGGATTGGTGGGCACGCGCGCTGACGTTTGGAGCCAAAGCGGGCAGCTCCTCGCGAGCGGAGGATCACAGCTGCTCTGTCAGCCGTCTGGCTGAGAGCTGCCCAACAGGACCCTGCAGCTGAGTCGAACGGTCCATTGCATGGGGTTTCCTGCGCTTGGAGTGGGGCGCGGAGCGGCTTCAAGTCTGAACCGCGACTCTTGGTCACCTACTCGACAGGCAGCCGACTGCGAAGATGCCGCTGAACCAGGGCATGCACGGCGCCAGCCTGGGCTGTGGCGTTCCTGAATTCTGGTAACATGCGTCAGCAACGAGGCCTCCTGTGCCCGGCAGCATTTGGCCGTCCGGCCAGTGATGCCCGGTCAGGCGTCAGGCAACGTGAAGGAGAGGGCATGATTGGATACGTCACGCTTGGGACGAACGATATCGAACGCGCGGCACAGTTCTACGACCAGCTTCTCGGGACGCTCGGCGCCAAGCGCTTCCTGGAGACTGAAACGTTCATCGCTTGGACCGCTGCCGCGCCGATGCCGGCCCTGTCAGTGGCCAAGCCCTTCGATGGAAACGCCGCCACCGTCGGCAACGGCGTGATGGTTGCGCTCGCGATGGATAGTCGCGAAAAGGTAGACGCACTCTACAACAAGGCGATCGAGCTCGGCGCCCAGGACGAGGGTCCGCCCGGTCCGCGAGGCGACAACTTCTATGCAGGGTACTTCCGCGACCTCGATGGCAATAAGCTCAACGCCTTCTTCATGGGTTGACAGGGTGCGAGGCTCACTATCCTTGCGCGGGCGCCGCTGAGCATCTGGTCCGTCGGGTCGAGGGATCGAGATGAAGACGCAGCCATCGACGCTGAATGCAGTCGACTTCAATTACCTCGACGCAAGCCGGATCTTCGTCGTCTTCTCGGACACGGGCGAGTATGTCGAGCGCGGAGATGTGGCCATCGCTTCGTGCGGCCTACCGGTCGAAGAACTCAATTGGGGGTTCCTCAAGCCGCCATACACCGATCTTGGAGCAACGGCCGCTGCAGTCCAGAGCTACTTCGCCGATTCCAAGCTTCCGTTCAAACTGGCCTTCCGTGGCGATCAACGTCACGAAGTACGAACACTCGAAACCAAGGGTTGGAGCCGGAAGAGCGATCCGACACCATGCATGACCCTCGCGATGCCCGAATCGTTTCCGGCACCTCCCAGCCCCCTGACGATTCGTGAAGTGCACACTCACGGAGAACTCGTCGCCTTCCGGGAAGCTGCCTTCCGGGGATTCGGCTATCCAGTGGCCGCGGCTTTCATATTCCTCGGCGACCGGCTTCTCGCGTTGCCCCAGGTGCGCCTCTACGCGGGGCTCGCGGAAGGCGCGGTCGTCGCGACGTCGATGCTGGTCGCGACCGGCGCCGTTGCGGGGATCTACTGGGTCGCCACCGCCGAGGGACACCGGGGACGAGGCTATGGAGAGGCGCTTACATGGGCGGCCGTCGCTGGCGGTCGAGACTTCGGCTGTGACATCGCCAGCCTTCAAGCATCAACGCTGGGCCGTCCGGTCTATTCGCGCATGGGCTTCGAACACGTAGTCGACTATGAGTATCTGCATCCTCCGGAGCCGTGACGCCCTCGTTGATCCGCTCCGCTCTGCGCACGAGGAGAGGGGCCGCAGGAAGTGAACACACCTGCCCACGTTGTGCTCAACGCGCTCGTGCTTGGGCGCGGCCGCTGGCGGGGCGCGTGGCTTCCGATCACGGCCGGCGCCCTGATGCCAGACCTTCCAATGTTCGCCTTCTACATCTATCAGCGCTGTGTCCTGGGCACACCGGAGGCCTTCATCTGGTCGGACGTCTACTTCCAGCCGAACTGGCAGCTCCTGTTCGACCTCTTCAACTCGCTGCCTCTTCTCTGCCTGGCGGCGCTGGTCTCATGGCGAGCTCGAGCGCCCCGCTTGCTGGCTCTCTTCGCGAGCATGGCTCTTCACTGCCTCGCAGATCTCCCGGTGCATCACGATGACGCCCACGCGCACTTTCGACCGATCTCGGACTGGAAGTTCGAGAGTCCGGTCTCCTACTGGGACAGTGAGCACCACGGACGCCTCTTCGCCGCTGTCGAGATCCTCTTCGTCTTGGGAGGTGCGTGCCTGCTCGTGCTCCGCTCCCCTCTTCGAGCTTGGCGGCTCGTCGGCGCACTTACGCTGGTGTCCTACGCAGTCTTCATCGCATTCGCGGCTATGGTGTGGCTATGAATCTGATCGGGATGTTTCACATTGCGGGTGTGTTCTTGATGTTGCCGCTTGTCGCCTGTGATCCGGGAGCGATCTCCACGGCGCCTCCCGCACGCTGCAGCGAGCCGGGCATGCAGTGCCAGCTCCCGGAAGGCCCGCTCGGTGTGTGCGAGCGCTCTCCGTGCCCACCGGGCAAGAGCGCGCCGTGCTTCCAGTGCATCTCCCAGCACTAGAAGCTCGAATTCGCCAGACACAGCGGGGCCTCACGGATTGGCGGCGATCAGGCTGGCGCCGGCTGGGGCCCGCCAAGGGCATCGCTCGAACGGGTTGTGGTAGTCTTCTCGCGTCAGTCAGGGGGCGGAGAGGGAGAGAGCGTGTCGGTCAACGGTGTAAACAGAGTGATTGTTGCGGCTCGAAACTTCGAAGAGTCGAAATCTTTCTACGCCGATCTTCTTGGTGCGGACTTCCACGATGCAAGCTGGACGGGTGAGCCGTTCGGGATCCAGGTCGCCATCAGCTGGAATGCCGGCATCGAGGTATGTGCTCCCATGCCTGGAAGAGAAAGCGACTGCGCCATCACGCCGTTCCTTGAAGAGCACGGCGAAGGCGTGATGAACGTTGTCTTCAACGTACAGAACGCCGACGAATCCCTGGCGAGGGCTCGCGCGGCGGGCACTGAGGCGTTGCACCCGATCGACTACACCCAAGCGGAAATCGATCAACACCTGGGTGGCCTGTTCACGAAGTACAAGGAGTATTTCCTCGACACCGCACAGCAGTGCGGGTACACCATCACTCTCGGCCAGCTCGAAGAAGGAGCGTAGTGGGGCCAGTCGCGGCATGGCGGGGAATCAACGCGAGGACGAAAGCGAGTTCCCGATGAGACCGAAGGTCAGGCTCCGCGACAGATGGATGTGGGACTGGGTTCTCCTGCGACTATGGGTCATCACGCCGATCGTGCTTGCCCTTGTCTTGGCAGTCGCGCTGTACCCCGCCCTTGGGATGCCGTCCCTCTACAGCCTGCTCTTGGCCCTCGTCGGTCTGCCTATTGGGGCCGCATACGGGATTGTCGGCGGAAAGGTGCGATCGCTGAAGAGATCGCTGTCCGCCGAAGGTGGAGAGACGGTCGAGAGTCTGATTGTCATCGATCGGTTGCAGTCCCCGGGCGTCGCCGTACTCAGAGAAACGGAGCTGGTTCTGGTCCCGATCGCCGGTACTCGCCGTGCCGTCGCGTTCGGGGACATCCGTTCCGTTCGCAGTGTCAGAGTCTTCAACGGCAAGACACTCGTGGGGAAGAGGTGGCTCGTTCTGAGCACCTCGCCCCGCCTTGGATTTGCGCTCCCCGAGCAGCTCGCGATGCTTTGGTTTGGCCGGCTCTCCAGCGCAGCAGAACAAAGGTAGGTAGCATGGGACCCGCTCGGTATTGGAATCGGAGTGGAGGATGTGCCCCGACCGTACCGCACAGCAAGCACTCTTTCGGGATGTGGGGGAACGTGGTGATCCAGGACTATCGAATATCCGAACAGCCGGCGTGGCACTTGATCGCACAAGAGGCTCTCGGCGTTGCCGCGGCAGCCGTGCTCTTTCCTTTCGGGATCAAACGGTCGCATCGCCGCACGCCTCGCCAGCCGGATCAGCGGACCGTCGTTCTGATACATGGCTACCTCGCAAATCGGTCGACGCTATTCCCGGTAGCTGCGTATCTTCGTCTTTGCGGCGTCAAGCAGGTTCTCTCGTTCAACTACGATTCCAGTGCCGGGATCGAGCAAGCTGCGCTTGCTCTGCGTGAGTATCTCCGGCGGCACGTTCGTGGTGGCCACATCGATCTCGTTTGCCACAGCCTTGGGGGGCTCGTTGCTCGGGTCTACATCCAGGAGCTGGGGGGCGCGCGGCGGGTCGATCGCTGTGTCACGCTTGCTACACCTCACCGCGGTACCTACAACTCCTATTGGCTCAATTCACGCGTGGGTAGCGAGCTCCGACCCGATTCTCCTCTCCTCTCTCGTCTGCGCGGCTCCCGAGCAAGCGCTCGAGGCGTACGCTTTCTCTCGTTGGTCGCTGGCTCCGACAATCTCGTCGTTCCCCGTGTATTCGCGAGTCACGAGCGCGAGATTTGCCTCCCCGACCTCGGCCACGTCTCCATGCTCTTCTCGCCGCGGGTTCTGCGTATCGTCGCGGACTATCTCGTCACTTCCGAGGCAGCGAGAGGCGAGCTCGAGCAGTCACCGGGGTATGGGGTCTAGCGAACCGTCGAAGCGGTCCGTTGGGCCGTGGCGGCCGAGCGCGCTTGCGCGCGCCGCATCACACTGGAGCGTGTTCGCCTCCCTGCTGACGGCCCTGCTGTGCGGATGCAGCTCACCCGAGCAACGGGGCTCGCTGTCGGGATCGCCCGCCAGTGCTCTTCCACCGCATATCTCGCAGCTCCTCGCAGCCGGCTTGAGGCCCGACTGGTCGGCCGACGGCCGGCGCCTCCTCTTCCTCGATCACCTGGTGGGAAACGTCTTCGAGACCGACCTCGAGACGCGCGCCGTTCGCGCGCTCACGAGCCACTTCGACCACAGCGGCTTCACGCGAGCCCGCTACCTCGCCAACGGCGATGTGCTCCTCTGCGGACCGCGGAGCACCGCCGTGTCGAAGCCCGAGGGCGGGCGCTGGCATACGGAGCTGTGGTTGCTAGACGCCGACCTCTCGAGACCCGCCTGGCCGCTCGGCCAAGCCTGCTTCGAGGGTCCGGCCGTATCGCGTCGGAGCCTTCGTATCGCGTGGACGCGATCGGACTATCCGGATCGAGTCGTGCTGGGGCGTTCCGAGATCTGGACCGCGGAGATCGTCTTCGAGAGCGGGACGCCTCGCTTGGCCAAGCGAACCAAGCTGCTCGACCGGAGCGACTTTCACTACCTGGCGTTCTTCGAGACCCAGGACTTCAGGCTCCCCGAGGAACGCGAGCTCATCTTCACAGCCTACGCCCACCGAGGCGGAGAAGTGATGGGCATCGACCTCGAGACTCGCGAGGTTCACAACTACTCGCAGAACTGGGGGTACGACGAGGCCGAGGGCGTCTTCCCGGACGGTCGCTTCGCAGCGGTCGAACGCGAGCCCGATACCTACACGCTGACGCCGCAGGGTCACATCGACATCTGGCGAACCGCGCTGGACGGAAGCGGTCGCAGCCAGCGGCTCACGTACTTCAGCGACTTCGCAGGCTTCGGCGCCAACAATCCGGTGGTGAGTCCCAACGGTCAGTGGATGGCGTTCCAGCTGCGCGCGGTGGACGGGCCTCATGGTAACGGGCAGGGGATCTTCCTCTTCGACCTCCGACAAGTGCCTGACGAGCATGCGATGCCGAGACCGCATCGGGGCGCCGCCCGGCAAGGCGCTGCGGCGGACACGCCGCAGCGCGACCCAATCGACCCGTGGTAGTGTTTGCCGATCAGCCTCGGCGCTCCGGGCGGCCTGCGCAGCGCAGCTGGACGCCCATTGCGTGACGCGGCGAAAGTCAACCTCTTGGGGGGCCTTATGCGAATACTCAAGATTCTCGGCGGTATCGTGGCGGTGCTACTTCTCGCGGTCGCGGCCACCTTCGTCGCAGCGCGGTTTCACGATGGCCCCATCTCCGCAATCCCGGGCGGCCCGCTCACCTCCGGTGAGCGCGTCTCCAGCCCGGTCGCTGACTGGGGCTTCGCGGCATCGGTCGAGACGATCGAGCTCCAGCTCGCCGAGGACGATACATCTCGAACGACGTGGATCCTCGTCAGCGATGGGCGAGCGTATATTCCGTGCAGCCTCGGACTCCCACCCGGAAAGACCTGGCACTTCCGCGCCGATCAGGACGGGCGAGCCGTCGTTCGCATCCTCGGCAAGCGCTATCAAGTCACTCTCACGCGGGTCAGCAACTCGACCCTCGAGTCGGAGCTGAGGACGGTCGTGTCGTCCAAGTACGGTGGCGATTCGCGAAGTGACACTGGTGTCTGGTTCTTCTTGCTCGACTCGCGGACATCATAGAAAGGGCATATGGCGGAGCTGCCGTTCAGTATCGATCTGATCCGATTCCTGGCAGATGCTCGAACTGACCTTCTCACGATGGTCTTCTCGTTCTTCACCTTCCTTGGCGAGGTAGAGGGGTACGTCCTCGTCGTTTCGCTGATCTACGTCACTTACGACAAGAAGCTGGCTGTTCGACTCTGTATCTTGACGCTGATCACGATGTCGCTCAACCACGTACTGAAGACGCTCATCGCGAATCCCAGGCCGTTCATCGCTGATGGGAGCTACTCAGAACAATGGGCCGTATCCCAGGCAAAGGCACAAGAACTCGCAACGGAGTACTCGACTCCGTCTGGTCATGCCATGAGCGGGGCCGCCTTCTACTCCTACTTCTACGCAAGCGTGAAGAATCGACATGTCAGAATCGCGTGCATCCTGCTGATTCTGCTCACGGGACTCTCACGTCCCTATCTCGGCGTTCACTATCTGGAGGATGTCCTGATGGGCTGGGTGCTGGGGATATCGATCACCCTCCTCTCGGCAAGGTACGCGGAGAGCATCGGGAATCTGTGGCGTGGCTTCTCACACAAGCGGCAGATCATGCTTGTTGGGGCGTTGAGCGTGCTGCTCTGGATCATCACTCGCACACTCAGCGATTCGAGTGTGGAGGACCAGCCCGTTGCCTTCGTGAGCTACACCGGATTCCTGATGGGCATCGTAGTTGCCTACCCTCTCGAAGCGAAGAAGGTCGATTTCGATCCGAGAAGCTCGACTCTAGCGAGGAAGGCGCTCAGGTACGTCCTCTCTGTCGCGATGATCATGGGTACATTGCTGCTTCTGGACGGAGCTTTTGAGGCCGTGAGCGATGACTACTCTCTGTTGGGGTACTTGCTGCGATACATTCGCTACGCCTTGGCGGGTGTCGCGGGCATCTTCCTTGGACCGCTGCTGTTCGTGAAGTTCGGATTGGCCGAGAGGATCCCGGCGAGCTCGGAAGCTCGCCAGCCAACAAGGCAGCAGAGCTGAGCGCCAAGTCCGCCGCGCGGCACCGGGGAGGTCGAAATGTCGCATCGCTTCTGGGACGGATGGCTGATCGCGGTCACCGCAAGCGTGATCGCCTTCAGCGCCTCGCTGCTCGTCTTGCCGCAGCTCTCGCAGTCTCTGTTCGACAGCCTGTTCGCCCGGCAGCTGGCTGCCCATCAGCCGTTCGAGCCAAGCGCGGCGAACTACCTGAGGTTCGTCTACGGCGTTCTCGGCGCGGTGATGATCGGCTGGATGGTATCCCTGCTCTTTCTCATCGCAGGTCCATTCCGTGAGCGAACACGATTGGGCTGGTGCGCCGTCAGCCTCTCGGTCTTGCTGTGGTTCGCCGTCGACAGCGGCTTCTCGATCTGGGTGGGGTTTTGGGAGAACGCTGCCTTGAACACCGGATTCCTCGTTCTCTTCGCTCCGCCGATGATTGCCACGAGCCGACGCTGTCTGGCCGAGCGCGCTTCCTGACGAAACGCTGCAGCGCTGAGCGCTTGCGGACACGAAGAGAGAGGTTCCATGCTCCAGCTTCCCCAGCAACGCGCAAAGCAGCTCGCGCTCCTCGCCCTCGCCGCCTTCTTCGTCGCGGCGGGCGTCAACCACTTCCTGACGCCTGACTTCTACGTGGGGATCATGCCACCCTACCTGCCCGCGCATCTCGAGCTCGTCTATCTGAGCGGCTTCTTCGAAGTTCTCGGTGGGGTCGCTGTCCTGGTCCCCGGCGTCCGCGCCCTGGCGGGCTGGGGGCTCATCCTTCTCTTGCTGGCGGTCTATCCCGCGAACCTCCACATGGCCCTTCATCCCGAACTCTTCCCCGAAGTGCCCACCTTCGCGCTCTACGCGAGGCTGCCGCTGCAATTCGTGGTCATCGCCTGGGCGTACTGGGCAACCCGCCCCGGGGTCCCCATCGCTGCCAGGCCGCTGTAACCGTGGTGCCGGTCTGGCGTACTTGAGAGTATGAAGACGACCTCGCGACGAAGGCTCCTTCTCAACGGCATCCGCACGTTCCTCGGTCTGGCGATCGGAGGCGTGACAGGCAGTCTCATGGCCCGCGCGGCCGATGAGAAGCCGATCTCCCGCGAGACTGGCGGAAGCGATGTCGAACCTCTGAGCAAGCCCCTGGCCGAGTGGCGGGATCTGCTGCCGACCCGCAGCTACGAGGTGCTCTTCGAAGAGGGCACCGAGCGCCCCTGGTCGAGCCCGCTCAACGGCGAGAAGCGCAAGGGCACCTTCGTCTGCGCCGCCTGTCTTCTGCCTCTCTTCGACTCGAAGACGAAATTCGACAGCGGCACCGGCTGGCCCAGCTTCTGGCAGCCGATCGCGGGGCGGGTCGACACAAAGACGGACATCAAGCTCCTGCTGCCCCGCACCGAGTACCACTGCGTGCGTTGCGGGGGCCACCAGGGTCATGTCTTCGACGACGGTCCGCGCCCGACGGGTCAGCGCTGGTGCAACAACGGCGTCGCGCTGAAGTTCGTCCCCGCGGATCAGCCCCTTCCGGCGCTACGCACATGAATCGGAGCCCAAAGAGCCTGGGTCTCGCAGCGCTCTTCTTCTCGCTCTTCTTCTCGCCCTTCATCGCGACTTACGCCGGGTCTTCGAGCGAAGAAGAGACCGTGCCGCCGCGAGCCTCCCAAGAGCTCGCAGTGGCGACCTTCGCCGGGGGATGTTTCTGGTGCATGGAGCCTCCCTTCGACCGCATCGAGGGGGTCGTGTCCACGACATCCGGCTATAGCGGCGGCCACAAGGAGAACCCCACGTACCACGAGGTATCGAGTGGGGGAACGGGCCACGCCGAGGTCGTGCAGGTCGTCTACGATCCCAGCAAGGTCCGCTACGCGGAACTCCTCGACGTCTTCTGGCACAACATCGACCCGACGGCGCGCGATCGACAGTTCTGCGACGCCGGGCATCAGTACCGCAGCGGCGTCTTCTATCACACGCCGGAGCAGGAGCACCTGGCGGAGGAATCAAAGAGCAAGCTCGAAGCATCCGGACGCTTTGGTTCCGAGATCGCGACGCAGATCGAGGCGGCCAGCGCGTTCTGGCCGGCCGAGGAATACCACCAGGATTACTACATGAAGAATCCCCTGCGGTACAAGTACTACCGCCACGGCTGCGGGCGCGACGCGCGACTCGAAAAACTATGGGGCGGTGCCCCCAGCGGCACGTCGTCTAGCGAAAGCGTCTCCGCAACACAGCCAGCGTCGCCAGAGCGCAGGCACTGAGAAGGCTCGCGCTGGGCTCCGGCACGTTCAAGAGGCTCAGCGCGTGCCCCCCACCCGCCGAGATCGCGCTGGCCGTGCCGCTAGCGCCGTTGACCGAATCGGGCGGCGTCGCCTCGCCGCTGGCGTCCCAGCCCCAGCAGACGACGTTCCCAGTCGCGGCCTGAATGGCACAGCTGTGTGCCGCACCCGCCGAGATCGCGCTGGCCGTGCCGCTAGCGCCGTTCACCGAATCGGGCGGTGTCGCCTGACCGGAGGAGTCGTCACCCCAGCAGACGACCTTCCCGGTCGCAGCCTGGATCGCGCAGCTGTGTGTGCCGCCCGTCGAGATCGCGCCGGCCGTGCCGTCGGTGCCGTCCACCGAGACGGGCGCTGTCGCCTGGCCGTAGGAGTCCCAACCCCAGCAGACGACGTTCCCTGTCTCGGCCTGGATGGCGCAGCCGTGCACACCGCCCGCCGAGATCGCGCTGGCCATGCCGTCGACGCCGTTCACCGAGTCGGGCGGCGTCGCCTCGCCATAGAAGTCGCGGCCCCAGCAGACGACCTTCCCGCCCGCGGCCTGGAGGGCGCAGCTATGCGCGCCGCCCGCCGAGATCGCGCGGGCCGTGCCGTCGGTGCCATTCACCGAGTCGGGCGGTGTCGCCTGGCCGTAGGAGTCGTCGCCCCAACAGATGACCTTCCCGGTTGAGGCCTGTAGCGCACAGCCGTGTCCTCCACCCGACGAGATCGCGCTGGCTGTGCCGTTGCTGCCGTTCACCGAGTCGGGTGGCGTCGCCTGGCCGTTGGAGTCGTTGCCCCAGCAGACGACGTCCCCGCTCTCGGCCTGGACGGCGCAACTGAGCAACCCACCCGCCGAGATCGCGCTGGCCGTGCCCTCGATGCCGTTCACCGAGTCAGGTGGTATCGCCTGGCCGTACGAGCCCGAGCCCCAGCAGATGACCTTCCCGGTCGCGGCCTGGATGGCGCAGCTATGCACACCACCCGCCGAGACCGCGCTCGCCGTGTCGCTCGTGCCGTTTGTGCCGCTCACGGATTCGGGTGGCGTCGCCCGGCCGTCGTGGGAGTCGTCACCCCAGCAGATGGCGTTCCCGCCCTCGGCCCGGAGGGCGCAGCTATGCACACCACCCGCCGAGATCGCGCTGGCTGTGCCGTTGGTGCCGTTTACCGAATCGGGCGGCGTCGCCTGGCCGAAGGAGTCCCGGCCCCAGCAGACGACGTTTCCGGTTCCGGCCTGAATCGCGCAGCTGTGGAAATACCCGGCCGAGATCGCGCTGGCCGTACCGCTGGTGCCGTTCACCGAGTCGGGTGGTGTCACCTCGCCATAGGAGTCCTGCCCCCAGCAGACGACGTTCCCGGTCGCGTCCTGGATGGCGCAGCTGTGCTGGTATCCAGCCGAAATCGCGCCGGCCGTACCGCTGATGCCATTCACAGAGTCGGGTGGCGTCGCCTGGCCGAAGAAATCCCAACCCCAGCAGACGGCATTCCCGGTTTCGGCGTGGATGGCGCAGCTGTGTCTCCCACCCGCCGAGATCGCGCTGGCCGTACCGTTGCTGCCATCCAGCAAGGCCGGTCTCGCCACCCGGCCGTTGGAGTCGTTGCCCCAGCAGACGACGTTTCCGGTCCCGGCCTGAATGGCGCAGCTGTGCTCATTGCCAGCCGAGATCGCGCTGGCGGTGTCGGTCGTGCCGTTTACCGAGTCGGGCGGCGTCGCCTGCCCGAAGGCGTCGTCGCCCCAGCAGACGACCTTCCCGCCCGCGGCCTGGAGGGCGCAGCTGTGCTGCTTGCCATCCGAGATCGCGCTGGCGGTGCCGCTGGTGCCGTTCACCGAGTCCGGAGGCCAGTGGGATCCGTTCGATCCCCAGCCGACTACGGCGGAGCCCCCTGAAATCGACTGCGCCTGCGCCGTCTCGCCAAGAGCAAGAGCCAGAAGCAAGAGCACACACACACGCATCAGCAGCCGCATCCACACATTCTCCCCGGTTGGGGGTATTCTCGCAGGCGCGGCGGATTCAAGCAAGAATCCATCTGCTCGATTGAATTCGCGAAGCAGCTGGAAGAGCCCAGAGCCGACACGCCGCTGCGGCGATGGCGAAGCTGCCCTAGCCGTAGCGCTCCTTCAGAAAGCGGGCAGCGTTCTCCGGGCCGTCCCATTCTGCCAGTCTTCTCCGGAACGTCTCGACTGCTGTCTTCGCGGCTTCGTCGTGGAGCAATCTGTCGACGGCGGCCAAGACGTCGGATGCCGATGCCCGTCGCTTGTTCAGGCGAATGGCGAACCCCTTTCGCACGCAGGCATCCAGGTTGGCTTGCTGCTCCGGATGCATTCCTATCCCGACGATCGGTGTCCCCGACAAGCATGCGTTCATGACCGTATTCTGCCCGCCGTGGATGACGGAGATATCCGCCATCGAGTTCACCTGGTGTGCGGGCAGCAATCCAGTAACGACCACATTCTCCGGAATATCGACGGTCATCTGTTCGATGTGCGATCTCACAGGTGCGATCACGCGGTAAGGCTTGTTCCGGAAGCCCGCCAGAATCTCGGCAACGAGCGCCGGCTTGCCCGAACTCCCCATGGCGAAGTACACGATGGGCTTGTCGCGCGGCATGGAGGCCACTTCGTCGGGAATCGGTTGGTCGATTCTGGCAGGCAGCGGCCCAATATAGTGCAAGGTCGGACGGACCTCGTGGAAGCCAACCCACTCGGGAATGTCCGCAAGAAGCGTATGGTCGCCCTCGATTAGATCGATGAAGTTCTTGAACTTGGGCAGTCCATACGTTGGCCCGACCACGTTGTAGGCCTTTGCGGGAGCGGCCAGCTTGAGGACCAGTCTGCTCACCCAGCGGTTCATCCTCTCTTCGTCGTTTCGAAAGAGCCACCGCACAAAGGCGAAGTCGCGCCGATCGGGCCAGGACTGAAGCCCGGCCTCGTAGTACTCCCTGACGCTGGTGGAGTGGAGAACGTTGACGAAGGGAATACCTGCCGCACGAGTCGAGATCGTGACACTCAGGCACCAGCCCGTGAGCACAGCCGCGGGCTTCACGTCCTTGAAGAATGCAATCTCGTTCGGAACCCGCGCGGCAAGCTCCTTGGCTGACAGGTAGCCCACTGTATTGAGCGTCTCGCCGCTGAGAACGACCCGCAGGCGTGCGAGCTTTGCCTGGGTGAGCCTTGGCGACATCCTCTCCAGCGAGAAGCCCTCGTCCTGGATCAGTTGTTCGAACTGCCCGCCGTAGCTGGCGAAGATGACGTTGAAGTGCTTGCGCGCCGCCCTGGCGATTTCGATCATTCTTCCGGTTTCGGCCAGGTTGTAGCCGGCGACCGCGAATACAAGTGTCTTCATCGTGTCGAGGAATCCCTCCCTTCCGTCGACCCGACGCCTGAATTCGGCGGCGGCATCAGCCATCCGCTGCAATGTATCGGACTGAGCGGGCTCAGGCCTCGAAGATCGTGACCACCATGGCGGCGGCGTCGTTGCCCTTCTTGCCGCCACCGTTCTGTGCCAACGCGAGCTTCGCCCCCTCGACCTGCCGCTTGCCGGCGCGTCCCTGGAGCTGGAGCGTGATCTCCACCACCTGGGCGAGACCCGAAGCCCCGACCGGATGGCCCTTGCGCAGCAGCCCGCCGGAAGTATTGACCGGCAGTCGGCCGCCGAGCTTGGTGACGCCCTTCTCGATGAGTTCGCCGCCCCCTCCCTCTTGGCAGAGGCCCAGCGCGTCGTAGTTGATGATCTCCGCGGGCGCCGAGGCATCGTGAAGCTCGATCAGGTCGAGATCCTCGGGACCCAGGCCGGACTCCTCATAGGCATCTCGCGCGCACAGCTCAACGGTGTCCGGCTCGTCCTCCGTGTGGTGCCAGCCGGAGTGCATGACGCTCGACCTGATTCGCACGGGCTTGCTCACGCCGAGCTCACGCGCCTTGCGTTCGCTCATCACCACGGCCGCCGCGGCGCCATCGCCAATCGGCGAGCACATGGAGCGCGTCAGCGGCGGCACGATCGGACGGTCGTTCAGGACATCTTCGACGCTCAACACCTGATGGAACTGCGCGTTGGGGTTGAGGCTACCGTGAAATGAGTTCTTGGCCGAGACGCCTGCGAACTGCTCGATCGTGGTGCCATACTTCTCCATGTGCGCCCGAGCCGCGCTGGCGTACACATCCATGAACATGGAACGGCTCTGGCCGGCCCCCTCTTCACCGCCACCCTCCGCGGCCGCCTTGGCGAGGTCTGCCACCATCTGCGCCAGCTCGTCGACGTCCATCGCGCCAGCGAAAGCGGCGAAGCTCTTGGCCTTGTCCTTGTGGCTGAGCTTCTCGACGCCGAGCGCCAGCACCACGTCGAAGAGGCCGGCAGTCACCATCGAGCAGGCCTGAATGAGCGCCGTCGAGCCGCTCGCGCAGGCGTTCTCCACGTTGATGATGGGGATCTTGCCGACCCCGATGGTATCGAGGATGACTTGCCCGCGGATCGATTCCTGACCCGTTACCAGGCCGGCCGCACAGTTGCCCACGTAGGCGGCTTCGATGTCCGCGAGCTCGAGACCCGCATCGGCCACGGCCTTCTGAACGGCTTCCGTGCCGAGCTCTTTGATGCCCTTGTCGGGGTACTTCATGAAACGCGTCATGCCGACGCCGGCGATGCGAGCGTTGAGCCGCACGATCTCTCCTCCTTCGCTGGGCCCGCGGGCCTACAGCAGCCCCTGCCCTGTGAGATCCAGCGCACGACGCAGATAGAGCAGCTCTGTTTCACGCCACGGCAGCGGAGCGGGCTGCTGAATCAGACCGTCCCGCTCGAGCTGCTCGACGACCGCGGCGTCGCGGGGGAAGGGATTGTCGTAGCCATTGAGCTGGAACAGCTCTTCAAAAGGTCGGCGCGGACGCTGCCCACCCGCCTCTGGAGTCTCCGCCGGATAGCCCACTGTCTGGGTCACCAACAGACGGCAGGTATCGGGCAGGCCCAGCTTCTGGCGAACCGCTTCCGGGTTTCCCGTTCCGAGGCAGCAGGTGCCGAGGCCCAGCTCGAATGCCATGAGCGTCGCCTGCGCGATGCCCTGTCCGCAGTCGATCTCCCCGAGACCGGGCTGCTTCACGACGTCGCCCATCTGGGCGAACATCGGCACGAGCGTGTTCTCGAGCTCATCGCGCTTCTTGTCCCCGTACCCTACGGCGCCGCAGTCCACCAGCTGGCGCAGCCGCTCACCGGCGTGATCGGTCGCCTCGGTCTCGATGTACCAGGCGATCACCACCGGGGCGAGACGAATCTGGTACCCGCCCACCGGCGAAGGCAGCGCATCGAGCACGTCTTGCGGTGCCTGATCACGCTCGATCACGAGCGCGCGCAGGCTGTTCATGTTGCCCCAGTGCGAGGCGATGCGAGCCGCCTCGAGCATGCACTGAATCTTCTCTCGCTCCACCGGCTTGTGGGGCAGCAAGAAACGAATCGAGCGCCTGTTTCCGATCGCTTGTCGCAGTTCCATTCTTCAGTACTTCCTGTTCGTGTTGGATTCTCTTGGAGAAGACGATCGCCGCGGGCTCACAGTCGACCGGCCCCGATGATACTCAGCAGCTCGTTGCAGCCATCCTCGATCATCGAGGCACGCGCATCGCGCAGCAGCTTCTCGATCGGGTACTCGCGCGACAGCCCGTTGCCACCGTAGATCTGCAGCGCGTCGCTCGCGACCTCGAAGGCGCTGTTGGTGACGAATGTCTTGGCGGCGATGCAGTGGGCGATCTGGGGCATGTTGACGGCATTGTAGGTCGCCACGCGGCGAGCCAGGGCGCGGGCCGCCTCGACCTTGCTGAACATCTTGAAGAGCCGTGACTTCACGCTCTGGTGTTCGATGATCGGCACGCCTCCCTGCACGCGCTCCTTGGCGTAGGCCAGCGCGTGGTCGTAGGCCGCTCGAGCCACGCCCACGAAGAGCTGTGCCATGCCGCCGTTGCCGTGGCTGAGCATCGTCTCGAGCCCAATGCTGTACAGCTCGGGCCCGAGCACCATGTGAGACTCGGGAACCCGCACGCCGTCGAAGAAGATCTCGCCCTGGTTGAGCGAACGCTGGCCCATCTTGTCGAGCGGATTCGGACGACCGACGCCCGGCAGGTCGAGGGGCACGAGAAAGACGCCACCGCCCTTGAAGCCCTGGCTCTGGTCGAGCGTGCAGAAGAGCACTGCGATGTCGGCAATGGTGCCGTTGGAGACCCAGGCCGCCTTCTGGCCCTGAATCACGTAGCTGTCGCCGTCCTTGCTCGCGACGCAGTTGGCCTTGATGGCGGGATCGCTGAAGTGCTTCTCCGTAAAGGTCACGGTGTCGCTGCCGTGGTCCGGCTCGGTCAACGCCCAGCAGCCGATGGTGGCATTGTCGGCGTCGCAGAAGCGTTCGATCAGCGCGAGGTCGCCCGCCTGTTGCACCCAGGGCTGATGGAAATTCGAGAGCCCGCAGGTAATCGCCAGCCCGACATCCCCCCAGGCCAGCTCCTCATTGACGATGCAGCAGAGCCGCGCCTTGGCGATCGGCTCCATCTCGGCGTCGAGCATGAGCGCGCCGAAGCCGAGCTCGTAGTACTGCTTGAGGCAATCCCACAGCGGCGAGTCGGCGGCGATGACGTCGGCCGGGTCGGTCAGGCGATCGAGTGCCGTGCCGGCCGGGCGCAGCACCTCTTCGGCGAATTTGTGGGCCGTCGCGCGGACTTCGTTGTCCTCATCGCTGAGGCCGACCTCGATATCGATGGACGTCATGTCTGCTTCTCCTGGATTCTGGGCGCCCGCCCACTGCCGCGACCGACTGGAGCCGGACTCGACGAACGCTCGGCACGCCACGCAGGCGGGAGGTCTCTCCGCTGAAACCGGTCCGGGCTGCCGGGAGTGACTGCCCAGCGATCACGAGCGAAACGCCGCGAGCCGTCGAGAATGCTCCTCGCCCGGGCTGCCGGGTATGACTCCTGTCATAGCGCCTCGCGCGGGGCGCCGAAACTCGCGTTTCACTGCGCCGCCCCGCCCACGTGCCGCATGAAGAACGTAGCGGTGCGAGGCACTCAGAAGCGTTCAGTGTGGCTGCGACAAGCCGACGCCGGGCGCGACCTCGGCATCTCCGGCGGCCTCGCTGAACTCGCACATGTTGAGCTTGCGGGAGCGAAAGCGCCACTCGCCGTCCAGGCGGACGTACTCGTCGTCGTAGTAGCCAAAGCCGGTCATGCGCTTGCCCTCCAGCCTGGCGCGCAGATCGAGGTAGCAGGTGCCCGTGGCGGTGTCGCCCGCCAGCCGCAATACGTGATTGTGCACGAAGGGACATAGCTCGGCCTGTGTGAACATCTGCTGGTAGGCCTCTCGCATCTCCTCCCGGCCGCGCAGCGCCGGGCGGTCGCCGGTGTCCATTACGCCATCCTCGCAGAAGAGCTCGACAGCACCCTCGACATCCCTCTGCCAGACACAGTGCGCATAGCGACGCGCCAGGTCCCGGATCGCCTCGGCGTCCGCCAATCTGCGGATCGTCTCCTCATCACCCATCGCTTGAATTCTCCAGCGCCTCGGCCACGAGCTCGGCGATGTCCACGGCACGTACGCTCTGATCCGGATCGAGAGCGCCGATGGCGTCGTCGAACATCTGCATACAGAACGGGCAGGAGAGCGCCGCCGTCTTTGCGCCGCAGCCCTTCACCTGCTCGAAACGCGTGTGATTGATCCGCTTCTCTGGCTTGTCGTCCATCCAGGCATAGCCCCCCCCCGAGCCACAGCAGTCGGAGCGGGAGCGACTCCGATCGAGCTCGACGAAGCCACCCACCTTGGTCAAGTGGTCGATCACCTGGCGCGGCTCGTCGTAGATCTCGTTGTGCCGACCCAGGTAGCAGGGGTCGTGGTACGTCACGCTCTCGAGTCCCCCGGCGAGCTTCAGCCGGCCGCTCTGGATCATCTCGGCGATCAGCTGACTGTGATGCGTGACCTGGTAACGACCACCGTAGTCTGGGTACTCGTTCTGGAGCGTATTGAAGCAGTGGGGGCAGGTAACGATGATCTTCTCGATGCCATAGCGCTCGAAGGTTTCGATGTTCTCCTTGGCGCAGACCTGATACGTAAGCTCACCTCCGACACGACGTGCGGGATCACCGGTACACATCTCTTCGGCGCCGAGCAGCGCGAAGTCGACACCCGCCGCGTCGAGCACCTTCACCATGGCACGGCTCACCGCGATGTTCCGATCCACCATGGCGCCCGCACAGCCCACCCAGAAGAGGTACTCGGCGCTGTCACCGTTTGCGAAGATCTTCACGTCGAGACCCTGAAACCACTCCTCCCGGTCGTGGGCCGCCCCGACGAAGGGGTGCATGCGATCGTCCATGTTCTTGAGGAACGCCTGGGCGTCCTCGCCCATCTTGGATTCGGTCATCACCAGATAGCGACGCATGTCGACGATCTTGGGGACGTGCTCGATGAACATCGGACACTCGCGCTGGCAGGCGCCGCACGTGCGGCAGCCCCAGAGCTCCGCCTCGAGCACGGCCGGTGTGGGCGCGCCGTCGGCCGCGTCTCCGAAGAGCGGCGGACGCTCGCTCGCGCTGTCCTCCCCCCCGGCTTCGCCGCTCGCGGTGGCGAGGAGCGCCGGCCCCACCTCGTCGAGGTGAGCCTTCATGTCACGGATCAGCTTGCGCGGGCTCAGCGGCGAGCCGCTGGTGTGGGCCGGGCAGACCGACTCGCAGCGACCGCAGTTCACGCAGGCGTCGAGGTCGAGCAGCGCCTTCCAGCTGAGCTGCTCGATGTTTGCGACGCCGAGGCTGTCGAGCGCGTCCTCGTCCGTCTCCAGCAGCGCGTCGATGTCGGGATAGCTGAGCCGACCGGTCGGCCCGAGATCGCGCAAGAAGATACTCGCCAGGCCGTAGAGGACGTGATTCAGCTTGCCATAGGCGAAGTAGCCCAGGAAGCCGAAGGCCGTGACAGCGTGGAACCACCAGCTGAAGCGGTGCAGCGATGCGAGCGTCCCCGCCTCGAGGTCGCCGAGGGCCACTGCCACGAGTCTGCCGCCGGGCGACCAGGCCGCCAGAGCGGGCTGCTGAGACAGCTCGGTGGCCGCCATGCGGAGCCCCTCGACGAAGAAGCCCTGCAAGAATACGAGCAGGAGCAGGGCCAGCGCGATCCAGTCGTCCATCACCGAGTGCAGGCGCGCCGGACGAATCACCAGCCGCCACCAGAGCGCGATACACAGGCCGAGGATGGCGAGCAGGCCGAAGCAGTCGCTCAGTAGCGAATACCAGAGGTAGAAGGTGCCCTGGAGGAAGTGGACGCCGCTCCACTCCTGCAGGGAGATCAGGCCTGTGGCGATCATCTGCGCGATGAAGCCGTAGAAGATGAGCGCGTGTGCGTGGCCGGGTATCCGGTCGCGCAGATGCCGGCGGTGGGCAAAGACCTCGATCAGGAGCCCCTTGATGCGCTCGGGCAGCCGATCGAGGCGCTCTGCCGCGACACCGAGTCGCCACAGCCGCACTCGCCGGTACACCGCGTAGACGAGAGCGACCGCGGCCGCCATCGCGAGCACGTAGATCAGCGCACCGCTGCTGATATTCCAGTAGATCTCGCGCGTCGGGTCCATGCGCTCGGCTTCTCCTGGCTCTGGGTCGGATTCTCTCGAGCATCAGCCCCGGCGCGGACTCGCGCCAGCCGGAAGGGCACGGCTTGGCGGGCGCGCTCGGGGCTTGCGCAAGCTACCAGCCCGCCGGCCGATTTGACAAGCCCGTGCGACGACGCGATAAACTGCCCTGCGACGTCGATCGCCACCCACGCCTACCACAGCCCAGACACCTCGGACGCTTCGGCCCCCCTCCCATGCGAGAGATTCTCCGCGAGCTTGACCGATGGCTGGAGCAGGGCGAAGAGATCGCTCTAGCGACGCTGGTCCAGACGCACGGCGCCTCGCCGCGGCCGCCCGGAGCGCGCCTAGCTCTCACGCGCAGCGGTTCGATGATCGGATCGGTGAGCAACGGTTGCGTCGAGAGCGACGTCTTCGAGCGAGCGCTTCGCGTGCTGGACGAGGGGCGACCGGTGCTCCAGAGCTACGGCATCGACGATGAGCTGGGCCCGGCCGTCGGGCTGAGCTGCGGGGGCAGCATCGACGTTCTGATTGAGCCCTTCCGACCCGGCGAAGCCTGGGCAGGCCTGCGCGCGGCGCTCGCGGCGCAGCGCCCGGCGGCCCTTTGCCTCGGCGTCTCGCCGGACGCGCTGGTCGGCCGTAGCATGGCGGTGCTGGGCCACCCTGCGGTCGCGGGCAGCCTGGATGCCGAGCTCGACGCGACGGTCGGAACGGAGGCGAGCCGCCTGCTGCGCGCCGGGGGCCATCGCACCCTCGCCCTCCCCTGGCGCGGCGCGCACGCCACCGTGTTCATCGAGGCCTTCCCGCCTCAGCCGCGGCTCTTCATCGCCGGCGCGACCCACACCGCCATCCCGCTCTGCCGCATGGCCAGAGAGCTCGGCTTTCACGTCAGCGTGATCGATCCGCGCAGCGCCTTCACCCGCGCGGAGCGCTTCGCGCAAGCCGACGCGCTGCTGCGCGAGTGGCCCCACGAGGTGCTGGACCGCGCCGAGCTGGATTCGAATTGCTACGTGTTGACGTTGACCCACGATCTGAAGTTCGACATCCCCGCACTGGCGCGGGCACTCCGCTCGGAAGTTCGCTACATCGGGGCTCTCGGCAGCAGGCGCACGCACGAACGACGCAAGGCGAAGCTGCGAGAAGAGGGCTTCAGCGACCGCGAGCTGGCCCGTATCCACACGCCGATCGGACTCGACATCGGGGCGCGGACCCCCGAGGAAGTCGCGCTGGCAATTCTGTCGGAGATCGTCGCGGTGCGGCACGGCAGAGAGGGTCGACCGCTGGTGGAGCGACAGGCGCCGATTCATGCCGACGGCGACAGAGAGAAGTAGAAGCGAAGCAGAGCGAGGGGACGCTGGCGACCGCCCGTTTCTCTCCGGGGTGATCCTGGCGGCTGGCCGCTCGAGCCGCATGGGACGACCCAAGCAGCTGCTGCCGCTGGAGGACCGAGCTCTCTTGCAACACGTGGTAGACAACGCCTTGGCCTCGCGGCTCGACGAGGTGGTGCTCGTCCTCGGGAGCCATGCCGAGGAGGTACGGGCGGCGCTGGCGATCCCCGCCGATCGCGCGCTGCAGGTCGTGGTGAACCCGCGCGCGAACGCCGGGCAGAGCAGCTCGCTGCGCTGCGGTCTGCGAGCCGCCGACGATGCGGCCCAGGCGGCGGCGATCCTGCTCGGCGACCAGCCCGGCGTGAGCGCCCAGCTCATCGACCGCCTGATCGGGGCCTTCGTTGCCGGCGAAGCACCTGTCGTGCGTCCGAGCTATCGGGGAGCGGACGAGCAGCCGGTGCCGGGCCATCCGGTACTGATCGCGCGCCGCCTCTGGCCCGAGCTCGAGCGGCTCGAGGGCGATGAGGGCGCGCGCACGCTCCTGAAGCGACATCCCGACTGGCTCGCGACGATCTGTCTGCCGGGCGAGCCACCCGCCGATGTCGACACCTGGCAGGATTACCAGCGACTGCGCGATGCGCGCAGTCAGCAATGAGGAACGACACTGATGGCGATCGAGATCAAAGAGAAGTTCGCGGTGCAGGCTCCCATCGATGTGGTCTGGCGCTTCGTGATGGATCCGACCAAGGTGGTGACCTGCATGCCGGGCGCAGAGCTGGTGGAGCAGGTTGACGAGACGACCTACATCGGAGGCGTCAAGGTCAAGCTGGGCGCGATCACCACGAGCTACAAGGGCCGCGTCACCTTCGCATCGGTCGACGAGCAGGCCCACGCCATCCAGCTCAGTGGCGAAGGCCGCGAAACCGGGGGCGGCACGGCGAAGGGCACCGTCGACATCCGCCTCGAAGCGCTACCCGACGGGCAGACCGAGATGCTGACGGAGGCCCGCGTCGACCTCACCGGCAAGGTGATGCAGGTCGGCCGCGGCATGATCAAAGGCGTCTCCCACCAGCTCTTCAAGCAGTTTGCCGCGAGTGCGCGACAGCGGCTGGAGACCGCCGCCGAGTCCGACACACCGCTGCCGGCGGCCGAGCAGGACGCCGCACTCGCCGTGGCGCCGCTGTTGGCGAAGACACTCTGGGCGGCAATCGTCGGCTTCTTCCGACGACTCTTCGGTATGAAGGCGGACTGACGGACTGCAGGCGGGTCTGCTCGCTCACCTCGAGCTCTGACGCAACCTCGGACACCTTCCGACAGCCCCGGTGTAATTCAAGCGGAGATCTCGCTTCTCGGGACCGCTAGCGAATCAAGATTCGCCCGTCGAATCGCTCTCCAGGACGCGATCTCGACAACCTGACCCACTAGTGTGGCAGCGAGCCCCATTTCAAGTATTTCGCACCACCCCGCGCGAGATTCCCTGACACCCTTCTGCTCCATCGTCCACATCCGAGATGGAGTGTGGCAGTTGCCGACACCCTGTATTCGCCGCTGCCCGCCCCGAATCCGCAGGCCGTGGCGAATCGCTGGAGGAAGTGACCGATGTCTCGAATCCGAATGTTCCTATTGATTCTGCTGGTCGTCGCTCTGCCCGGCGGGGCCTTCGCGACCGCCAGCTCCGTAATCGTTCTGCCGCCCAACCCAGCCGAGACCGATTCCATCTTCCTCGAGACGAGGCTCTCCTGGGGTACCTCCGGCTACTGGGTGCTCGATACGTCGACCACCTTTCTCTCCCCGTTCGAGGTGTTTACCTCGATCTTCGTGAGCTCGCCCGGGCCCGACGATCTGGTCGCGGCTGTCATTACGGACGAGGATCACATCACTCCCCTGGGCTTCTTGCCCGCTGGGATCTACTCGTACACCGTCAAGGAGACCGACGTGCAGCGGGAAACCAGCATCTGGTCGCTAGGCGGAAGTGTGTCCGGAACCTTCACCGTGGTACCCGAGCCATCCAGCTTCGCGCTGGTGCTGCTTGGCGTCAGCGGATTGGCAATCCGGCTCCCCACCAAACGCCGGTGTCGGTCCGCAGCCCACGATGCGTGTACTCATCGGTGACGGTCAAGAAGCGAAGCGTCCTCCCGTCCGTTGTCTGGAGCCCGGGCTAGTGTCCTCGAAACAGCCGGGCCCAGTTGCCCTCGAAGGCCGGTTCAGCTCGTAACGCGTCCCCGTTTCCGCATCTCCTCAAGCTGCCAACCACGTTCTTCCGATAGACCGATCCAAATGATCGGAGGTGGCGATGCAGCGACTCATCGCGATCGGCTATTGGAACGACGGAAGCGACGGATGCTCCCTCCATAACCCGCAGGAGTTCGTAGACTCGCGCGGGAGCGTGGCGCTGCGCGAGTCGATCTTCCACTATCTGCAGGGAGGCCGCTCCGGGGCCCAGTACCTGGGCTATTCATGGTGTCGCTTCGATTGCGGAATCGACGAGACCAAGATGGGCAGCGCCGATCTCACCGACGGCGTCTGGATCTGGCCCGAGGGACTCGCCCACTACGTCGCATGCCATGACGTACGGTTACCCGCCGAGTTCATCGAGCACGCGCGCGCAAACGGCTTCCAGACACCGACACCCGTGTTCGAAGACGACGCGGTTGGCGATTTCGACTTCTGGATCGAGTGGTGCGACAGCAACACGAACGGGGACCCCGAAGCACAGAAGCTCTGGCGCCGCACCCAGGATGAAATCGACTCTGCAGATCGCGCGATCGTCGAGAAACTCATCGAGAAACATGGCGGCCTCTCGGAGACGACCTGTGCATGGGCGGGCTGCGAAGACCTAGCGCTCCGCGAGCTGGCGTTCTGTCCGTCCTGCGCACACAACAAGATGAACTACTGGCCCTGACGGGTACGCGCTCAACCAAGCCATGTTTCCATTCGGCCCGGCGGGGCCACGGCGAGCGCTCGGCTGTACAGCCTGGTGGGGAGGGGAACGGCCAGCGGTCTCGAGCCCTGGCCGGACGGCGGCGATACCATCGTTGCCCGGAAACGCGGGTACCTCCTCGGCGAGGTCCAGGTTTTTGCGCTAAGTCTGCACTTTCACCTGTGATCCGAGAGGAGACACGCCATGATCAAGCTCTACGGCATTCCCGCTTCCCGGGCCGGAAGGTGCCTGTGGATGCTCCAGGAGCTGGGGCTCGAGTACGAAAACGTCCCGGTGAGCTTCCTGGGAGACAGCCGGAAACCCGAGTACCTCGCCATCAATCCGAACGGGCACATTCCCTGCCTCGACGACAATGGCCTCATCCTCTTCGAGTCGATGGCGATCAATCTCCACCTGGCGCGAACCTATGGGGCGGGCGGAATCTGGCCGGCAGACGAGGCGGATCAGTCTCGCGTGATCCAGTGGAGCATCTGGGGCATGACCGAGGTCGAGCCCCCGCTGATGACCGTACTCATGAATCGCGCATTCCTGCCCGAGCCGCAGCGCGACGAGACCAAGGCGGAAGCCGGTGAAGCGGGCTTGAAGGCTCCGCTCCAGGTCCTGGAGGACGTCCTCAAGGACCGCGACTACATCCTGGGATCGGAGTTCACCGCCGCGGACCTCAACGTGCATTCGATTCTCTCCTGGGGCCCCGCCCTCGGGCGAATGGATGTGAGCGACACCGCGAGGCTGGCGCGCTGGCTCACCCGCTGTGGCGAGCGCCCCTCCCTGGCGCGGGTCTATCCAAGCTGACCGACATCGCCGCCTCCCGGCGCATTTCCGACCGTGCGGTTCTCGGCGGAGGCCCCTTCTTCGGTGTTACGCTCTTCGACACAGTCGTCGACAGCAACCGGCCCCTCACGAACGGGCGGGCGTTTGCTGGCAGGGCGATCACGGGCCCCCCTGAATGATTCGGGCTAGCCTGCCCGACTGCGGCGACTCGTCGGCGGGCGACATCGCGCTCACTTCGGAACTTCATTGGAGGTAGGGAGAAATGCCTGAAGGCGCCTTGGCAGGCACCAGGGTCATCGAACTCGGGCAGATGGTCTCAGCACCTTATTGCGGCAAGCTCTTCGCGGACTACGGTGCCGACGTCATCAAGGTCGAGCCGACACAGCACGGAGACGCATCCCGACAGTGGGGACCGTTTCCAGATGATCGCCCGAATCTCGAGACCAGCGGCCTCTTCCACTTCCTCAATACCAACAAGCGGTCGGTCGCGCTCGATGTCGACAGCGATTCGGGGCGAAGGGATCTTCTCGAACTCATCGCTGGCGCCGACGTGCTGATCGAGAACGAGCATCCGCGCCGCATGCGCGAATGGCGACTCGACTACGAGACGCTCTCACAGCGCAACCCCGACCTCGTGATGATCTCGGTCACACCGTTCGGACAGACGGGCCCCTACGCGGACTGGAACGGCTGCGACTTGAACGCCTTCCACCTCTCGGGCGCGAGCAGCCGCTATTGCGGTCGCCCAGGCGAATCGCCCCTCGAGCACGGCACCTTTGCAGCGGATTTCTTCGGCGCGGTCGCGGCCGCCGCCTGGGGGCTGGCGGCGACGCTCGGGCGGGGGCGGGTCGGTGGCGGGCAGCACGTCGATGTGTCGTGTGCCGAGGCCATCGCCGCGGCCTTCGTCGGCGGGCAGAACATCGGCGGCTACGCCCAGGACGGCAAGTTCGACAAGCGCACCGGTGTCGGCATGCCGCTCGGGGCCCCGGCCACCATCGTCCCGTGCAAGGACGGGCACGTCTGGATGCTGGCACTCGAGCCGGGCCAGTGGAACGGTCTCGCGCAGGTGATGGGCAACCCGGACTGGATGCAGCTCGAGATGTTCCAAGACATGTTCTCGCGCGCGGAGAACGCCGACTTCATCTACCCCATGGTGCAGGAATGGACCATGGAACACGGCAAGATGGACATCATGCAGCAGTGCCAGGCGGCGGGCTGCCCCATCACAGCGGTGTTCACAGTGCAGGAGGCGGCCGAGCATCCGCACCTCAAGGAGCGGGGGTATCTGGTCGAGCTCGAACATCCGGCTCTCGGACGCTTCCGCAGCTTGGGAGCGCCCTTCAAGCTCTCCCGTACCCCGGGTGGCCCCGAACGGGCCGCCCCGACTCTCGGCCAGCACAACCAAGAAGTGCTCGGCGAAGCTGCACCCGCGCGGCCGGTGACGAAGCGCGGGGCCTCGACTGGTGGCAACGGCGGCAAGCTTCCGCTCGACGGCGTGCGGGTGGCCAACTTCGGCTGGGTCTGGGCCGGGCCGGTCGTCGGCCAGACGCTCGGCTTTCTTGGGGCGGAGGTCTACAAGATCGAGTCGAGGGCTCGCGTCGACATGACGCGAACGCTCCCACCCTTTGCCGGCGGCGAGCGAGACCCCAACCGCAGTTTGTCGAATCACGCCTGCTGGGCGGGCAACGGCAGCGTGACGCTCAACCTGAAGAAGGAAGAGGCCCGCCAGCTCGCCCTCGAATTGATCGAGAAGTGCGACGTGGTCATCGAGAACTTCGGCCCCGGCGTGATGAATCAATTCGGGCTCAGCTACGAAGAGCTGGTGGCCGTCAAGCCGGACGTCGTGATGTTCTCGATGCCCGCGGCCGGCCTGTACGGACCGCTCAAGGATGTCCGCACCTACGGCTTGAGTCTCACCAGCACGACGGGACTCGACAGCCTGACGGGCTACATCGACGGCCCGCCCATCCCGGTAGAGAACGCCTTCTCCGACCCCTTCAATGGCATCTTCGGCGCCTACGCGATCCTCGCCGCGCTGGCGCATCGTGAGCGAACCGGCGAAGGCCAACACATCGATTTCTCGCAGCAGGAGGCGGTCATGCAGATGGTCGGCCCCGCCTTCATGGATTACGAGCTGAACGGCCGCGTGGCGGGCCCGATCGGAAACCGTCACCCACTGGCCGCCGCCGCTCCCCATGGTGTCTTCCCATGCGACGGCGATGATCGCTGGATCAGCATCGCGGTCAGCAGCCAGAGCGAGTGGGACATGCTGCGAGAGGCAATGCAGCATCCGGGCTGGGCCAATGCTGCCGAGTTCGCAACAGCGGAGCAGCGTTTACGCAATATCGAGTCACTTCACGAGAAGCTCGCCGCTTGGACCTCCGGCTTCGGCGACCGAGAGCTGGCGGAACGGCTGCAGAGCTTCGGCGTGGCCGCCGCACCGGTTCTCGACGTCTCCGACCTGCTGCACGATCCGCACTTCAAAGCACGCGGCACCTTCGTCGAGGTCGAGCACCCGCTCGGCTTTCGCGAGACCATCTACGGCGCCTACGTGAAGACGAGCCGAAGCCAGGCGCGCGTGCGACCGGGTCCCTACATGGGCCAGGACAACGACCACGTATTCAAGGAGCTGCTCGGGCTCTCGCCGCAGCGCTACCAGGCACTGCAGGAGCAAGAGATCATCTACTGAAGCGTCTCACCGCCCGACGGGCGCCGCACCCGCCTCCCAGTCGAGCGACCTCGCGTCGGCTCGGAAGCAAGACGAGCAACACGAGAAGAGAGTGACCAAGCAGAATCACATTCTGGAACGCATCAAGGGCTACCACGAGAAGCTCGAGCGGGCGCCCGGGACCTGGCCGGCGAAGCGGAAGCTGGCGGCGGCGGTACGAGAGCTGATGGACTGCCTCTGCGCCACCGACGCCTCCGAAGAGGAGCTGCTCACCATCGCCGCCCAGGTCGAGAGCAGCGCGCGTCGCTTCTCAGGCCAGCCCCGCATGACGAACCCCCCTGGCATCGCCGAGGGATCGTTGGCGGGCGGCATGGAGATGTTCATGGACCGGAGCCCGATGGTCGGCCTGGCCAACCCGATCGCCCCCCCCGTGACACTCGAGCCCGACCTTCAGGCCAAGGTCGTGCACGGAAGCGTAACCTTCGGAAACGCCTACGAGGGGGCGCCGGGATGTGCGCATGGCGGCTACGTGGCGGCCGTCTTCGACGAGGCCCTGGGACTCGCCTGCATCTTCTCCGGCGGCCCCGGCATGACGGGCGAGATCAAGATCAGCTACCGCAAGCCGACCCCGACCAGGCTGCCGCTCCGCATCGAGGCCCGCTTCGACCGCATGGAAGGCCGGAAAATCTACACCTCGGGCGAGCTCTACGCGGACGAACTGTTGGTCGCCGAGTCGTCGGGCCTCTTCATCTCGATAAACCGGGAGAAATTCACCGCGCTGCGAGAGGCTCAGCTCAAACGCCAGCAGGCCGCCGATCCGGAGGGCTGACGGGCTCCGCCGGACCCGGCTGAGAGACCTTCTCGCCGGCTGTTCCGGTGAGGCCCACATCCCGCTTTCTTTCTCCCCCACACCGGCGTACGCTGATGGCGGGAAGGAGGTACGCGCGATGAAGATCCGCTCTCTACTCCTCTCGCTGGCTGTGCTCCCGCTGGCGATTTCCTGTGGCCCGGGCACACCACCCGAGGCAGCGACCGGTGACGTCACGGTCTCCGGACGCTACGACGTCAAGGGCACGACGGTCGCCGTCGGCGGCGGCGAGAAGCGAAAGATCGCCGGGACGGTTGTGCTGCTTCGCGATGGAGATCGCTACAACGCGACCTTCGAGCTCAAGACGACCTATCCCAGCCAGGGCATCGAGATGGACGCCGACGTGATCGGAACCGGCGAGGGAGCCGTCGACGGAAACAAACTCTCGGGCAGCGCCGAAACGCAGCTCGTGATCTCTTCCGTCCCCGGCATCGATACGGGCTTCGCCTTCATGCCACGCGCCGTCACGACTCGCCTCATCTCGACTTCGGCCGCCGAGCTCGGGCCGGACGGTTCGATCGCGATCGAGATCAGCAACGAGGCAGCCGAGGACCAGGCCTATGCCCCGACGCGCACGCGCCTGACCGGCAGGTGGATCGGCGATGCCGGAGCGCCGGACGTCGCCGCGCAGGAGTAACGGCGCGTAGACGGCGGCGAGTGCGGCGAACGGGGGAGTTGTATCCGGATGTGTGGTATCGCCGGTCTGATGGGACTGCAGCGACGACCCATCGACGCCGAAATCGTCCGCCGGATGTGCGCGACTCTGATCCACCGCGGGCCCGATGACGAGGGACTGGAGCAGCCAAGCCCGCACATCGCGCTCGGACATCGCCGCCTCTCGATCATCGATATCGCCGGTGGACACCAGCCCATGTGCAACGAGGACCGCAGCGTCTGGGTCACGTTCAACGGCGAGATATTCAACTATCGGGAGCTTCGCCAGGAGCTGAAGAGCAAGGGACACCGCTTCGAGACGAGCTCCGATACCGAAGTCATCGTCCATCTCTACGAAGAGCACGGCACGCACTGCGTCGAGCGGCTGAACGGACAGTTCGCATTCGCCCTGTGGGACGGCGAACGTCTCTTCTGTGCCAGGGATCCGATCGGGATCAAGCCTCTCTACTACTGCGCGGCTGGCGACCACTTCGCATTCGCTTCCGAGCCTCGCGCGTTCTTCGCGATTCCGGGCTTCGATCCGTCCCCGGACACGAACGCGCTCTTACTGTACTTCCGCTACCACTACATCCCGTCGCCGCACAGCGCATACGAGAAGATCAGCAAGCTCCGCCCTGGCGAGCGCCTCACCATCGAACGAGACGGAAGGCTGCAGCTGGAGCGCTACTGGGACCTCGCGTCCGATCCGGTCGAAGACCTCGAGGATCTCGCAGCCTGCCGTGATGCGCTTCGCGAGAAGCTCGGCGCCGCAGTCGAGCGGCAGATGGTCGCCGATTTTCCGGTCGGTGCTTTTCTCAGCGGCGGAATCGATTCGTCCAGCATCGTCTCGCTGATGCAGCGCGGCTCGAACGATCGGATCAAGACGTTCACGATCGGTTTTCCCGAGAAGGACGAGCGACCCGAGGCTCGAGCGGTGGCGAGCTGGGTCGGCGTCGATCACCTCGACTCGCTCTTCGATCACGGGTCTGCGGCCGGCGTGCTTCCCGATCTACTCGACCAGATCGACGAGCCGCTCGGTGATTCCTCCCTCCTCGCCACCTATGCGGTCTCACTTCTCACACGACCGCATACCAAGGTGGCGCTCTCCGGCGACGGCGGTGACGAGCTCCATGCCGGCTACGATCGACACCATCGAGTGGTGCAATCGCTGCGGGCTCCCTCCCTCCTGCGGCCGGCCTGGAGCTGGCTGGGCAGACATCTATACACGAACCCCAACCCAGCCGGCTGGCATGCACTCGATCCGCGCTCCGATCGCCGTTGGCCGGAGAGAATCCTCGAGGAGCTCGAGGATTCGAGGCACAGCGAACTCTGCGGGCCGGCGCTCAGGGAAGCGGCGTCCACGAGGAAGGCGGATCCCATCAGAGAGGAGATCGAGCGCTACGCGCATCTGCCGGCGCTTTCGCAAGTTCTGGCGGTCGACATGCAGACGAACCTGTCGGATCGGCTCCTCGCCAAGGTCGACCGTGCCAGCATGCGTGCCTCTCTGGAGGTTCGCGTGCCGTTCCTGGACATCGAGTCCGTTCGCTTCGCGTTTCGACTGGCTCCAGCGCTTCGCCTTCACGGCCGCCAGACCAAAGGCCTGCTGCGAGACACCATGGCGGGGGCTCTGCCTCCGTCGGTCTTCGCCGGAAAGAAGCGCGGTTTCGGCCCGCCCCTCAAGCACTGGTTCGCGAAGGAGCTGCGCGGCTTCGTGCAAGAGCGCCTGTGCGACTCCGTGGCTGTGAAGCAAGGGATCTTGAGCCGGCGCGGCCTCGACTCGCTGCTGGCCGGGAGACGCAACGGCAGGATCGACGGGCCGGGAGTCTGGCGCGTCCTCGTGCTGGAGACGTGGCTGCGCGCCAGCCAGGAGAGGCGCTTCGCCCCGATCCCCGTCGACAGACATGAAGCCGTCAGCTCGATGTCGTCTGCTCCGTGACAGCGGGCGCTTCCGTCTCAGAACGGCTGACGCCGGCCGCCTCGCTCAGCTGCCAGAAGGCGGCCTCGACGCCTTTGCGGAAGTTTACGAGGTCGGGCACCAGTGCGTAGTCGGCATTGAAGCCCCAGCACATCTGACCGTCGTAGCTGAAGATCGCAACGCCGAGACCGGTGTTGGGCAGCAGCGGCACCTGCGGAAACGACTGGAGCAGCTTGGCGCCGAGGAAGTAGAGCGGAAACTGCGGACCCGGCACGTTCGTCACGATCATGTTGATGGGCCCCGACGCAGCGCGCGCACCCAGCGATAGCAGAGCGCCGGGGCTGAGCTCCGCCATCGCCATCATCATCTCCACGCCCAGCGCCTGGCGGGATTCCTTCAGCTCCTGGGTCATGCGATGCAGTGCCGCGAGGCGTTCGAGCGGGTCCTCCTCCGCCACCGGCAGACGAATGATCCATGCCGAGACGCGGTTGCCGAGCGCGGTCCTTTCGTCGTCCTGCCGAACACTGACCGGTGCAGAGACCCGGAAGTCCACACCATCCGGTCGAACGCGCCGGCGAATCAGGAATTCTCTGACCGCACCGGATACCGTCGTCAGCACGACATCGTTCACCGTGCAGCCCAATGCCTTTCGCACCTTCTTGACAGCATCGAGCGGCAGGGTGAGCCAGTCGAAACGACGATGGGGCCCGATCGAACCGTTCAGCGGGGTCTCCGAGGGAGATCTCACGGCCCATCCCATCAGCTCGCCGACGGCGCGCATGCGAATGGCCATCTCGCGGCGGAGATCTTCGGACTCTCTTCTGAACTGCTGAAAGCCGCGGATCGCCTTGAAGGGCAAGAGCGCTCGGCGAATCGCTTCGTGGCGTACGAGTTCGGCCCCGGACGGTGCAGGCCGGGCGATATAGGTGGGCACGTCGTGTGGGATTCTTCGTTGGGGATTCGCCGACATCAGGATCTGCGCGAGGTCGACACCCGACTGACCGTCGAGCATGCAGTGGTGCATCTTGGCGATCATCGCGAAGCGATCGCCCTCGAGCCCCTCGACGATCCACATCTCCCACAGCGGCCTGGCACGGTCGAGCGGGTGCGCCATGATGCGGGCGGAGAGCCGCTTGAGCTGGTCCATGCCGCCCGGCCGAGGCAGAGCACTGTGGCGTACGTGGTAGTCGAGGTTGAAGTCCCGGTCGTCCACCCAGACCGGCATGCCGGCAAGCGGAATCCAGTCGAGCTTCTGACGGTAACGAGGGATGAGGTGCAGCACCGCCTCGATCGACCGTTTGATGGCGGAGAAGTCGATCCCGCCCGTCTCGCTCTGCAGCGCGCCCGCTTCGTAGATCTGAGTGGCGGCAATGTGCATGTGGACATTGCCCTTCTCGAAGACCAGAAAAGAGGCGTCTTGCGCGCTGAGCCGATCGTACTTGAAGTGGACCATCTTCTGCCGTCCCCCATGACCACGATAGCGCCTTTCGCCTGAGACTGTAGAACGCCCGTCGCAGTGCACAAGAAGCGACCGACCTGTGATCCGACGCGAATCGCGCAGCCTCAGCGGAACAGTGCTCAGTCTGGCAAATCAAGCTGGCAACGTTCGTCGCCGATTCATCATTGGATCGGTCGCAACAGGTAGCTCGGATTCCACTCAATGCGCGTGCTGTCCACCGGTGTCGAGATCATCGACCATCTGCTGGGAGGGATCACGCAGGGTCTCCCCTGCGTGGTCGCCGGCCCGTCGGGCTCGGGCCGAACCGTGCTCGCGCTGCAACTCGCAGCGGCGGCTCTCGACAGTGGCCGAGTGATCTCGTTTCTGTGCAACGAGCCGGCGCCCTTCTTGCTCCAGCAGGCGAGTACGTTGGGCTTTGACTTCGACTCCTCGCTCCGCAGTGGGCAGCTCGCGCTACTCGAGATGGGGAGCACAATCTCCGGCACGGTGAATGCGCTGGGCGCGGACGCGCTGACGGACTCGATCGCCGACGAGCAGCCGCTCAGCTCGCTCCTGATCGTCGACCCCTTCACCGTCATCACGGCAGGGATATTCGACGAAGCGCAGCTCCGGGCGACGGCGCGGGCCTTCGTCAAGGGAAGCTCGAGCTGGACGACCGTCCTCACCGTTGAGAGTGAGCGCCTCGCCCTGCAGCAAGGGCTGGAGCGCATCCTCGGCGAGGTCTGTGGCTCGTTCTTGAGCTTGCGACGGGAAGTGACCGGGCAACGCCTCTTGCGGGTCGAGAAGAGCCGTTCCGGTGTAACCGAACACGAAGAGACCGAGTTCAGTATCGAGGTCGGCGGCACCGAACGGATCGTTTCGACTCCAGCCGCCATCGAGACGCGACCGCAGCCCGCGACACCCGAGCCCACCAGCCCGGCCGAGCCCGAGTGCGAAACAACTGCGGCCGCAGCAACAAAGAAGCCTGATGCCGAGCCGGAGAATACGCGTCCGGTGATCCTGCTGGTCGACAACGATCGCGCCAGCCGCGACCTGATGAGCAAGTGGCTCGACGCGCGCTACGAAGTCATGACGGCCGGCGACGGCTTCGAGGCCCTCACCTGTCTGATCGGCCAGCGACCCGATCTGGTCGTCCTCGATCTCATGATGCCGCGTGTCACCGGCTACGAGCTGCTCGCCGCCTTCCAGCGCACCCTGCAGACGATCCCGCGGCTGGTGATCTCGAGCCAAGTCGAGCGATCGGGAGCACGCCTCGCGCCACTCGTACTCGGCGCCACGGACATCTTGGCCAAGCCCGTGACGCGTCTCGAATTTCTCCACAAGATCGAGACGCTCCTGCGGCTGAGCAGCCCACCCGAAATGTTGATGGAACCGCTCGAGGCCGAGTCGCTCTTCGCCTCGATCTCCAAGACGAGACTGCTGACACGCGACGAATTCCACGATCGCCTCGAGCGCGCTTGCGGTCTCGGCGAGCGTCTCGCACTGCCGTCGTCGCTCGCGGCCATCGCCGCCGACTCATCTCAGCGCCTCGACCACTTCCTCGACATCGTGGACCAGACGCTTCGCTTCGAAGACGCCGTACTCCGCGTATCGAAGCGACGCGCGGTGCTTCTACTCGTCGCGACCGAGTGCGCGGACGCGACGTCGGTGCTCGACCGACTCTTCGTGCGCTTCGAGGACGACGGGGGGCAGCCAGACCACCTCGAGCTCCGCATCAGCAATGCGAGACGGCTGGACGACTCGTACGACTGGCACCAGCTCTTCCGTGATCACAGATCCAGCCGCTCTCGGAGGTCGCGATGAGATTGCTGTGCCTGGCGCTGCTGCTACTCGTGCGAATCCCCGTCGCTTGGGCGGCTCCGCAGGGCGACGAACCGCTGCCTACCGACCCTCGCGTCATCGAAGCCAACGCGCTGCTCGAGGACAAGGACCAGTACCCGAGGGTCATCGCCCTCTACAGCGAGGCGCTCGAGGACGAGCCCAACCAGCCATCGACCCGGCTCTGGCTCGCCCGCGTGCTGTCTTGGCATGGCGATCACGAAGATTCACTGAGTCAATATCAAGTCCTCCTGGCGGGCCGGCCGGTGCCGACCACGGCTCGCATCGAACGAGCAGAGGTTCTCTCCTGGGCCGGGGAATACGACGAGGCCCTGGAGGCCTTCGAGCAAATCGCCGAGCGCGACCCGCACAACGCGAGGGCCGCTCGCGGAATCGCACGCGTCTACAATTGGTCCCAGCGAAGATCCGAGGCGGTCAAAGCCTACCGGCACGCGCTGCTGCTGGGCGACGACGCGGAGACCCAGCGGGAGCTCGACCGACTGCTGTCGGGCATCGGCTCGGGCGGCGACTCGCGCAGTCGCTACGTCAGCGACAGCGACGGCTTCCGGCTGCGCAACGTGACCGCCACCGGATCGGTCGATCTGAGCGTCGACACACGCGTGCTCCTCTCGGGTAGCTATACCCGCGTGTCGCACAGCCACGCCGGCCCCGGTCTCGGGAAGGCCGAGGGCGCAAGCGGCTTCATCGGGCTCGAGCAGCGCCTGAGGCGGGATCTCGAGGCCCGAGTCGAGGTCGGCTACCGCTGGTGGAACGAGGCCAGCGGACACGTGCTCGGGCGCGGCGTGCTCCAGTATTCGCTTCCGAGCAACACGGTTCTCGGCCTCGAGGTCGAGCACGGCGACTTCCTCTCGCATTCCGATTCACTCAGAGTCGTGCTCGAAGGTCTGGACCAGACGAGTCTGCTCGCTCGCGCCTGGCAGGGCTTCCCGCGCGGCTGGAGCGTATTCGCCCAGGTGGGGAGCTCGTTCGTAAGCGACTCGAACCGGCGCATCGCGCTGAATGCAGGCGGCGAGTTCCAGCCGCTGCCCGACCACGAGATCGCGGTCGGACTCTCGTTCAACTACCTGACCTACACCAAGCGCTCCAGCCTCTACTACGATCCGACGACCGACCTGGGCGCCGGGCTCTCGGCTCGCGCTGGCCACGCCCTCTTTGATTGGCTCGATGTCTCCGTCGAAGGCGTCGTCGGTATCGGCTATGCGGCCGAGGCAAACACCAGTGGCTTCGGGCTCACCTACGCCATCTCCGGCGGACCCGAGATCCAATACGAAGGCGTCTCGCTCAAGCTGCACGCGGCTCGCAGCCAATCGCAACGCGCCTCGGTCTACACGAGCCACAGCTTCGGCTTCTCGCTGGGAATGAAGTTCTGAGCCATGCAGCGTCTCGGCATTCGATACTGGATCGGCTTCCTCGGCATCTTCTTCAGCCTGATCGGACTCTCGGTCGGGCTGTTCGAACTGCTGAAGGATGCCCGCGTGGACCTGCCCGGCTCCTTCGTCAACATATCGATGCTGGTGCTCTTCGGCTTCTTGATATTGCTAGTGCTCCGCTATCTCTCACTGCTGTGGTTCTCTTTCCTCAATCATCTCGATGACGAAGATCTTCCCGAGAACGAGTTCCCACTGGTCACGATCCTGGTACCCGCCTACAACGAGGGCGCCGTGATTCAAGGGTCGATCGAATCGCTGCTCCATCTCGACTACCCGCGCTACGAGGTCATTGTTATCGACGACGGCTCGAGTGATGACACCTACGCCAAGGCCGCCGTCTACGAGGGGGATCACGGGCGGGCCGACGTGCGCGTCATCACAAAGCCGAACGGCGGCAAGTCCCGAGCTCTGAATGCGGGTATCGAGAATGCCAACGGCAAGTTCGTCCTCTGCATGGATGGGGATTCCGCACTGCACCCCGCGACTCTGCGGCGTGCCGTGCGACATCTCATCCCCAGCGAGAACGTCGCTGCCGTGGCGGGCAGCGTCAAAGTCCTGAACCGCACGAATATGCTCGCCAACCTGCAGGCGCTCGAGTACGTGGAGGGGCTCAACATGGTCCGGGCCGCGCAGGGCTTCTTCCGGCTCGTCAACATCATCCCGGGCCCGATCGGCCTCTTCCGCAAGAGCGCGCTCGACGAGATCGGCGGCTATGACCACGACACTTTCGCCGAGGACTGCGATCTCACGCTGAAGCTTCTCACGCACGGCTGGCAGGTGAAGTTCGAGCCGGAGTCCATCGCCTATACCGAGGCGCCGGAGTCGCTGCTCGACCTACTCAAACAGCGCTACCGCTGGACACGGGGCATCCTGCAGGCGATCAAGAAGCACAAGATCCGGCTGTTGACCCCGAAAGACGGCGTGGGCGTGAGCTTCACACTCTGGTACATGATCTTCGAAGGCATCCTGTGGCCCTCTCTCAACGTCTTCGCGCATGTCCTCTTCATCTTCGTGGCAGCGCGCTATGGCACCGCTCTGCCGCTGGTGCTGTGGTTCGCACAGCTCACTGTGCTCGATCTCGCCGCTGCGCTCTACTGCGTGGTCGTCGAGGAGGAGAGCCTTTCGCTCGTCCCCTACGCGATCTGCTATCGGGCTTTCTTCGCCCTGACGGTCGATGTCGCCAAGCTCTTTGCCACGATCGAAGAACTGCTGGCTCTGAAGATGGACTGGGGAAAGCTGGAGCGCATCGGAAGGATCTGATATGGACCTGATTCCGTACCTGTCGGCCGTCATCTTGGTATCGACGCTTGCCACCATCCTGCTGGCTGTGCTCTCCTACGCCGCCTTCAAGCTGCGCGATAAGCGGCGACCGAAGAAGACCTCCGACGAGACGCCGCTCTTCTTCCACCGCTACCGCCCCGAGGAGGCAGAGGGGCCGAGCAGCGCGGTCGACGAAACAGCATGAGGCGATCGGGCGGCGCGCTCTACGTCCTCCTCGTCTGGAGCACGAGCGGGCTCTTCGCCACGGCGGGGTGCGCGCTGCTGCTGCTGATGCTCGCCACGGTGGTCGGTCCCTTCCGCTTCGGCACGCTCGACGCCGCGCAAGCGGCGCGGGCAATCGGGATCTGGCTACCGCAGGCGACCGGACGGCCGCTGCCGCGCGAGATCGCTCGCCGAGCAGAGGCGTGGCGAAAGCTTGCACGTCGAGACGAGCCGGTCATCGAATCCCACAGTCTCGCCAAGCTGGACGCATCGGGCGCGCGCCTCGTGATTCTGCCCGACGCCCGACAGCTCGATCGAGGGCAGCTCTATCTTCTGCGACGCTATCTCGAGGAGGGCGGGGGTGTGCTGCTGACGGGCTCGCTCGGCGTTCGATCGCCCGAGGGAGAGTGGCGTGGCTACGAACTGATGCAGGAGATCCTCGATGTACCGGCGATCAGCCCACTCGAGCGCGAACAGGCCGGCGCGATCTCGGCCTTCGTCCGCGGGCCGCTGTCCGCCGGCCTCACACCGTCCCAGGCCGTCCTGCTGCGCGGCGAGCCCGGCGTGCCCGCCATCGAGGTCGCGCACTCGGAGCTTCGCTGGTCTCGCCGGGGGGCGGCACTCGGCGCCAGTGCGGGTGCCTCGCGGCGACTCGAGATCGGTCGCGGCCGGCTCGTCTGGATCGGACCGGGGCCGGAGGCGGTGTTCGAAGCCGAGCAGGTGCAGCATCGGGCGCTCGAGGAAGTCTTCCGCAACGCCATCGCCTGGGCGCGCCGCCGACCGACGCTCGAGGTGCTTCCCTGGCCCCGCGGAGCCCCGTTCGCTGCCCAGATCGTGCGAGGAGACGGCCCCGCGCCAAACACTCCGCTCACGCCGGAGAGCTTGCGAAGCTTCGAGCGACACCTCGAGTCCGCCATGACCATGGCGGCTGAGAGCGGCGAGTACCTGCGATTCGACATCCCGGCAGCCGAGCTCGAGGCGCGCGACATCGGCGTCCTCGTCGCTCGACTCCATGCCCAGCTGGTCGAGCAAGGCGCCTGGCTGGCGACCCGCGAGCAGGAGAGCGCCTGGTCGCGTGGCGTCTCCAAGGTGCTGGTCAGCATGCGCCGTATGGGCCCGCGGCGGCTGCTGGTCAATGTGACGAGCCGCGGGGATCGGCCGCTCGAGAAGGTCGCTCTCCGGCTCTGGATCAATCAGTCCATTCTCTGGGCGCGACCGGATCAGACCACGCTGATGCAGGATGTGCCGCAGCTGCACTACCAGAACGGCGCGGAGTCGATCGGTATCGTGTTGCCTCCGCTGCAGCCCGACGCGAGCCTCTCCTTCTTCATCGACTTCGAACTACGGGATTCCGGCGACAGCGTATAGATCGCGCTCTACTTCATCCGTTCGGATTGCGTTCAGCTCAGCCCCCCCGGCTGTCGATAGAAGCTCAGGAGTTCGCAACGGAATACTCAATCATGCGGAAACCAAACGCAGGAATGCGCGGGAGGCGACGACTCGCCTGTTGGTCCTGTCTGCTCGCCCTGCTGCTGGCTGGCGCGAGCCCTGCTGCTGAAGTCGTAGTCGAGGGTCTGTCCGGCGTTCGGAAATACGCCCCGGTATGGCCGGGCGGCACATTTGAAATAGGCAATGATGCCGGCCTTTCTTGGGCGCGCATCGTGACCGACGGCCAGGGGGGCTCCACTTTCGTATCCAACGTGCGCCCCTATCGGCCGTTGATCGACGGCAGCGACAAGTTCGTCAAGATCAAGATCAAGGTCGACGACGTCAGCGCGCTCGGGGGGCTCGAATTCCGCCTCTCCTCCGACCGCTTCGCCTCCGACTTCTTCGCCTTCACGTTTCCCATCTACGACGACCCCGATTTCAACCAGCTGCGCGACGGTGTCTGGACGACGCTGACCTTCAGCTTCGGCAGCGCAACGGTCGAGGGCACACCGGACCGCTCAGCCATCAACAGCATAGGCTGGTACGTCTCGGACAAGGGGAACGGCACCCCGGTGACGGCCTACTGGGCTGGGCTCTCGCTTCTCGACGAACCGGCCGAGGGCGTCGTCAGCATCACCTTCGATGAGGGCTACGACGAGCACTTGCTGGCCGCCAAGCTGATGACCGCGTATGGCTTTCAGGGAACGGCGTATGTCATTCCCGAAGCGGTCGGGCGCACCGGTTACCTCTCACTGCACCAACTCGTCGATCTTCAGGACTCCTATGGCTGGGACGTGGCTGCACTGTATGGAACCCCGTTTACCGATCTGCGCCCCGACGAGCTGGAGAATGTCATCCTCGGCATCCAGGGCTTCCTGATCCAGAATGAGTTCGGCGACGGAGCAGGCCACCTCGCCTATCCGGAGGGGCGGCAGAACACCTCCCTGGTTCGCCCTCTGGTGCGCAAGCACTTCGCCACGGCGCGCATCACGGCGCAGGGGCCGGAGACACTGCCGCCAGCGGATCGGCACCTGCTACGCGTGTTCGACGTGACGAGCTCGACCAAGCCAGAAGAGGTCGGTGCCGCCGCTCGGCAGGCCAGCGAGAACAAGGAGTGGCTCATCCTCACGCTTCACTATCTGGTCGAAGAGCCGACCAACTCGGCCGAGTACTCGATCGACAACTTCAAGAAGATTCTCGACGAAATCAAGGCGGCGAAGGTCCGCGTCCTGCCGATGGCGCGTGTCTGGAGCGCCTGCAGTCTGGCCTTCAGCAGCCCCGCGCCGGCTTCCGGCTGCCGCTTCGACCAGGCGGTGGCAGCGCCCAAGCGCTGATCCCGCAGGCTAGAGGGGCTGCAGGAAGAGCCCGTGCGTCGTGAGCCCCTCCTCGGCCCAGCGGCGTTTGTACGAGGAGTGGGTGCCGAGGTCATAGCTATGCGCGCCCTCCTCGCAGAGCCAGCGCAACATCTCGAGCTGCAGCGCGTTGCCCAGGCCGAGCGCACGCTCGCGGTCATCGAAGCTGAACTGCAGACCGCGGAAATGGTCGCCGACTCGAGCGCCGTGGAGATAGCCGACAGCCTCACCATCGCGCTCGGCAAGCAGAAGTCGAAGCTGACCTCGCGCTACGAGACGCGACCACAGCGCGGCGTAGAAGCTCCTCATCGGTTCCTGAGCCGCACCATTGCCCGTGGCCGACTTCCAGCTCCGCGCCTCGACCTCCAGGACGCGGCGGTAGAGCGCGCTCAAGTCGGCGAGCTCGGGGCGCTCGACGCGGCGAAACGAGATGCCGGCCCGTCGCACGCGCCGCAGGCTGGATCGCAGGTTGCGCCGGAAGCTTCGGGAGCGGCGAGCGAACCAGCCCTCGAGTCCACCGGCCAGCAGGGCGACGAAGCGGGTCGTGGGCTCGAGGGGACGCGCAGCCCAGCGCCCCGCGAGTGCGTCGACAAGCGGCGCCAGCCGGGCGCGGTCGGCCGGCAAACCGAGCAGCAGTATCGGAACCGGTCGCGCCAGCAGTGCCTTCGCCAGCAGGTTGGCCGCCCCCTCCCCCACCAGCGGCGACCCGAAGCCCCACAGGCTCTCCAGCGGTTCGAGGATCGGACCGACCCCCTCGTAGTGCTGCTCGGCCAGCAACACCCAATCACACCCCTCGTGCGCCAACCACAGCGGACGCGTGGCGGCGAAGGCGTCGTGATAGGCGAGCAGCCACGGGCTCGCGCTGCAGAACGGGTCGAGGGCGGGATCTTGCGCCACAGCCGCGTCATACTCGTCGGCACAGGCGTCCAGCTGGCTTCGGCTGACTCGCTTCATGGCAATCGGATAGCATTGTGACCGACTCGAGCTCGACCCGCCCCACCCCTCGCCGCGACGAGGTCCATCCGGCACGCGTCTCGGTCGTCGGGGCCGGCGCGGTCGGGCTCAACCTGGGGGCACGGCTGGCGCGGTCCGGCTGCGACGTGCTCTTCGTGACGCGCCGCGCGCAGGTCGCAGCGGCGATCGAGGCGGATGGCGTGACGGTCGCGGATCCCACCTCGCACGCGCGCTGGCGCAGCCGAGCGCGCGCGGTGTCGGGGATCGAGCGCGCCGGGCCAGCCCTTGGCCAGGGACCGGTGCTGCTCTGTGTACGAGCGGAAGAGACGGCCGCGGTCGCGGCATCGCTCGCGGGCTGCGCTCCGGGCGCGACGCTCGTCAGCGCACAGAACGACGTCGACAACGAGCCGCTGCTGGCGCGTTACTTTGGCAGCGTGATTGGAATGGTCGTGCGGCAGACGTGCACGCGTGAGGGCGAGACCAGCATCCTCGCCGCCGGCCGCGGTCGGCTGATCCTCGGGCGGCACGCCACCGGCGTCGATCGCGCGACGCGCGAGCTGGCGGGCACTTTCGAGGGCGCCGGCTTCGATGTCGGGCTCTCTGAGAAGATCGCCGACGACAAATGGCTCAAGCTCTGTGTCAATCTGATGAGCCCGCCCAACGCGCTGATCCGAAAGTGCGATCACCGCACGCGCGCCTTTGTCGAGATCAAAGCTCGCCTGCTCGAAGAGGCGCGTGCCGCCCTCGCGGCGGCCGGCATCACGGCGCGTTCCTGCGACGGGCGCGACCGCTCGCTCGAAGAAGAGATCCGCCATCAACGCGAATCCCTGGGGCTCGGCACGAGCGATCGCGCTCTTCCGCTCTACAACGCGGTCTGGGCGGCGCTTCGCGACCCTCGAAAGAGCCTCGAGGCCGATCGCTACCACGAACGTATCCTCGACCTGGCCCGGACGCACGACACCGCGGCGCCCACGCACGAGAGGATGCTGCACGCGCTGCTGCGCGCTCGGAACCTGGGGCTCGGACCCGAGTGCTACCGCGCTGAAGAGCTGCTGCCGAGCACCTGAGAGCCGACTCCCCGCACCGCAGCAGCGGGCGCTTCTCCCCGCTCGCCGAGTCCACTCGCCAGGCCAGGCCGGGCCAGGCCAAGAGGACGCGTCCACGGGTCTGGGCTCTGACGTGTGCAGAAGACCAGCGCAACCAGCCGCCCGCACTCCTGTTTCAGAGTCAGATCGTGCCCGCCTCCGCTGTGCCGACCCGCGTGCCAACGGGACCGCGGGCCGGAAAGACGGCGGGAGCGGGTGAGAACAGGCGGAAACTGGTGGAAACTGATAGAAACGAGAGACGAAGAGGAGACTGTGCGATGCGGTCCTGGATGCAAAGACGAAGTCGCGATCGTCACCCGATCGGCCGCGAGACGGGCATGGCGGGGCCGCGGAGCGCGGGCCTGGCGTGCTTGCTGGCCGCTCTGGCGCTCTTGTTCGGCCTGGCCTGCGCGCCGCCCGACTCGACATCGGAAGCCGGCAGCGGCGAGACCGGGAGCATCGGCATCCTGGTCACCGACGGCCCGACGGATGAATTCGCCGCCATCAACCTCACGGTCACGGGCATCGAGCTGCTGGGCGGGCCCGAGGGCAACGTGACGGTCTTTTCCGGCCACGAGACATTCGATCTGCTGCGGCTGCGCGATGTCTCGGAGCTCTTCTCGCTGACGGACGATGTCCCGACCGGCCGTTACGCCAAGATCCGGCTGCTACTCGAAGACATCGAGCTGGTGGTGGACGATGGCACGGGCGGCGTCGAGACCCACCACCCCCGCCTGCCGGGCAACGGCAAGCTCGATCTCCACCCGCGCTCGCCCTTCGACGTGCGTCCGGGCGAGATGCTGCTCCTGCAAATCGACATCGACGCCGAGAAGTCGATCCACGCGGTGCAAACCGGCGCGCACAAGTACGTGTTCCGACCGGTCGTCTTCGTCGAGGTGCTGCAGAGCATCTTCGCTGGCCGGCTCGTGCGCGTTCACGGCCTGGTGCGAAACATCGAGGCAAACAGCGCGAGCTTCGAGCTCTGCCACTTGCGCCGGCCCATGCCCTGGCTCAGCCTCAGCGGTGCTCACGAAGACCTCGACGAAGACAGTCATCCGCCGATCCGGCGCTGCATCGACGTCGGCCTGCTCGAGGACGGCTCCCTATTCGACGAGAATGGCGATCCGGCGAGACTGGCGGACATGGAGAATGGCGATCCCGCCACAGTGATCGGTCACGTGACACCCGCCGCGGGACGCCTCCAGCTACTGGCCGAGCTCGTCTTGCTCGGCCAGCGCGGCACCTTCACGCGACTGACCGGCACGGTGACCTCGGAGCTGGATCCGGACGACCGCTTCGACCTCCACCTCGACCGCGCTCAGGGATTCGTCTCGGACACCACGCTGGCGGTGCAGCTATTCGAGGGCACACGTCTCTTCGCGCGCTCGGGCATGGAGCTCTCGCGCGATCAGATCGAGATCGACCTGCGGGCGGCAGTGACGGGTGTAATCGCCCTCTCCAACGACGAGGACGACCTGATCAAGGCCGCCGTGCTGATTCTCGATGTCGAGGGGCCCACGATCGATCGGCTACGGGGCGTCATCTCGCGACTCGACGAAGCGGCGCGGCGACTCGAGATCGAAGACCTCGAGACCTCCGAGCGCCACTGCGTCGATGTTCCCGAGCGTGCGGGCATCTTCGTCGTGAGCCAGGAGAACGGGGAATCTGCCGAGGTCGAGCTGGGCGAGCTCGCGCTTGGCAATGTGGCGGACATCTACGGCCGGCCGGGCTCGAGCAGTGAAGCCTGCTTCTCGGCGCGCGTGATCATCGCCTTCCCGGACTTCGATCCGAACGGGTAACGCGCAGCTCGGGTGGCCTCAGGCCATAGGCGGCGGTGTGCGTTGGTCTCTCGGCGGCGCGCACCGCCCCTGGCGCGCGTTGGTCGCCGGGCACGTAGCGAGACGATGAGAGTTACGAGCTACTCGCGACACTGAACAGAGTCAGGCTCGGAGCTCGTGCACTTGATCGTGTCGGTTACGCCGCTGAAGAGCCGACTGCAGGCGCTACCGGTCGCCTCCATTCGGGCGCGATCGAGGTCGGCCGCCAGGGAGGTCTCGCAGACTCGGCGCGCGCCGGACGACACGCACACCTCACACGCGACAGCGAACTGCGACCGGGTCATCTGAACGACAACCGCGGCGAAGGCGACTAAGATCAGGATTCCGACGAGGGTTCGGTTCATCGCTGGGCTCAACGTCCCGTGAACTTCGCGGGACGCTTCTCTGCAAAGGCGCGTGGCCCCTCCTTGGCATCCTGCGAGGCGAGAACGCGCTGGCCGAGAGCCTTCTCGAGCACGAAGCCGCTCTCGAGCCCCAGCGAGCGCACGGCGATCTCCTTCGCAGTCTTCATTGCCAGAGGGCCGTTGCGGCACAGCTTCTCCGCCTGCTCGATGGCACTGGGCATGAGCTGCTCGGCGGGCACGACCTGGTTCACCAAACCCACCTCGTAGGCGCGCTGGGCATCGATCGGCTTGCCGGTCAGCAGGAGCTGCATGGCAATCGCCCACGGTATCTGCCGCGGCAGCCGAATGTGCGTGCCTCCCAGAGGTACCAGGCCCCAGCGCACCTCCCCCAGGCCAAAGGTCGCGTGCTCGGCCGCGATGCGCAGGTCGGTGCCGAGCAACATCTCCATGCCACCCGCGATACAGAAGCCGTTGACAGCGCACAGAATCGGCTTGTAGACGTCGGAGAACTGCCGCTTCGTCGTGTCTTCGAAGCCGAGCGCGTCGCCGCCGGTCAGCAGCGGTGCGGCCTCTTTGAGGTCGAGCCCAGAAGAGAACGCCTTGTCACCCGCGGCCGTGAGGATGCCGACCCAGAGGTCGGGGTCGGCATTGAACTCCGCCATGGCATCCTCGATCCCCGTCAGCATCTCTACGGTGAGCGAGTTCATCGCCTCCGCGCGGTTGATCGTGACGATCGCGATGTGGTCTCTCTTCTCATAGAGAATGGTCGCCGGTAGGTCCAACAAAAGCTCCCTTTGACTGACTAAGAGGTTGGCCCGCGCTACTCAGGCGCTGACGCGGCGGAACTTAGGCAGCGCGACTTCGGGCGTGGCCCGTTCGAACACGACCTCGACCGGCATGCCGATCTCGAGCGCGTCGGGTGTGCAATCCACTACTTCGCTCAGCAGCCGCACGCCCTCCTCCAGTTCGATCACAGTCGGGGCATAGGGTACAGACTCGGCGAATGCAGGGTGTAGCGCTCGTGTCACGACCGTCCACGTAAAGACGCTGCCGCGCCCGCTCGAGCGCGCCCATTGCCAGCTCCACGAGCCACACTCTGGGCACAGCTCGCGCGGCACATGGCGCCAGGCGCCGCAGTCATCACAGCGCTGAAAACGGAGCTCGCCCAGGCCGCAGAAGGTGTAGAAGTCCTCGGTGTGGCCGTCGAGCTCCGGAAGGGGCTTTGCGTAGTCGCTGCTCGGATCGCTCATATCTCTGTCTTCTCGTCTCTCATATCGTCTGTCTGGTCTGTCTTGTCGTTCGCGTCTGCCCGGCTCAGCGTCGCAGGATCGCGACACTGCCGTCACCGAAGTCACCCCAGCCGGTGACCAGGCCAATCTCGGCGTTCGCCACCTGGCGTCCCTCGGCCTCGCCACGCAGCTGGCGCACTGCCTCCGTGATATGGCCAATCCCCAGCGAGTGAGCCTCCGACAGGAGGCCTCCGTGCGTGTTGACCGGAAGCTCGCCACCCAGCTCGATGCGCCCACCCTCGACGAAGGGGCCGCCCTCACCTCGCTTGCAGAACCCAACCTCCTCGAGCTGCTGCAGCACCTCGAAGGTGAAGCAATCATAGATCTGGGCGAAGTCGATATCCGTCGGGGTGACGCCCGCCTTGGCGAATGCCTCGGGCGCGGCGATCGTGAGGCCGGTTCTGAAGATGTCTCTGCGGTTGGTGATTTCGTCTGCCGGATAGGGCTGTCCGCACGCCCCCCCCATGATGTAGACCGGACTGTGAGGCAGATCTCGCGCCCGCTCCGCCGTCGTCACGACCACGGCAGAGCCCCCGTCCGTCTCGAGACAGCAGTCGAAGAAGCGATAGGGGTCTGCGAGCATGGGGGACGCCATGTAGTCGTCGAGCGTCATGGGCCGGCCGTGCATGACGGCACGCGGGTTCTGCTGGGCGTGCTTGCGCATCGCCACCGCGATGGCGCCGAGCTGCTCGGACCGAGTGCCGAACTCGTGCATGTGGCGGCGCGCCATCAGCGAGTACCACTGCGGCGGTGCCGTCATGCCGAACGGCAGGTAGTAGTCGCGCGCGATGGTGCCACCCGGAATCGAGGCGGTATCGCTCGAGACGGTCTGGCGAACTCGCGGACCCGAATACCCATTCCAGCCACCCGGAATCAGCACGTAGTTGGCCATCCCGGCCACCACTGCGGCCGCCGCCGCTTGCAGTGACGCCACAGGTGCGGCGCCCCCCATGTGGATCGTGGCGGCGTAGCGCAGATTCTCACAGCCGAGATTGGCGGCGAGTTCCTCGGCCTTGCCCACATTGGGAAAGGGCATGATGCCGTCGATCGAGGCAGCCGAGAGACCCGCCTCCTCGATGGCCCCCGCCGCGGCCTTCAGCTGAAGGGCCAGCGTGCTCATGCCCGAGCCCGGCTTGCGGCAGTACTCTGTCTCTCCGATCCCGACGATACAGGCTTGGTCTCTCACGAGTCAGGCCCGCCCGTCACTTCACTCGCTTGGTGGGCTCTATCTTGGCGAGCCGCGCCAGGTTGGTACCGAGTATGCCCGCGCGCATCTCGTCCGTGATCTCGGGATAGCCGTACTTCTGCTGCAACTCTTCGGGAATCTGTAGGTTGCGGACCCAGTCGACCACGCGCTTGGTGTCGTCGAAGGGCAGATCGAGTCCCATCACGAGTCGGCTGTGATCCACCCACTGCAGGGCCGTGCCGATGGCGTGATAGCCGCGGTAGGGTGCGCGCTCGTACCAGCCGACGACGCCCGACAGGCTCAGGTAGAGGTTCTGATGCTTGCCCGCCAGGCCGATCAGCTCTTCGGTGTGGGGCCACGCCATGTGGTACGCGATGATCTTCAGCTCGGGGAAATCGAGCAGCACACGGTCGAGCGTACTCGGGTGAGTGTGGCAGCTCGGCTGCGGTACCACGTAGGACATGCCGGTGTGAACCGTCAGCGCGATGTCGAGCTCGCAAGCCTTCTCGTAGAAGGGCCACATGCGCTTGTCGTCCAGCGGCGCGATGTCCTCCGGCTGGTACACCTTGCAGAGCTTGGCGTTGCATTCCGTGACGAGGTGCTCGAGCTCCCATAGGGCGTGATCCATGCCACGTCTCAGGATCGGGCCCACCATGGCCTCGAGATACATACGCTCCGGATAGGGCTCGATCTGCTGCATCATGAAGGCGTTGGTCGACATGGCGACGGTCTGCCCGCTGATGTCCATCATCCCCTCGCGCAGGCAGAAGCAGACGTCGACAGCGGCCTCGTCCATGTACTTGATCAGCTCGCTGGCGATGGGGTGCGGCCACTCCGAATCTTCGCTCGTCAAGTCGCGACCCGCCCAGGCCTTCATCACGCCGTTCACGCTCCCCCACCAGCGCTGGACGTCGGGGTAGTAGCTGATCTCGGCCATCGTGCCCGGGTTCATGAAATGGCACTCGGAAAGGGCCACGAAGTGGTCGTTCTTCGCCACGCGTTTCTCCTCCATGCGGGCTACGCGCCCTGCGGTTTCTCGTTTGCCTCGCGGATCAACTTCCAGACGCGATGTGGCGCTGCCGGCACTTCGGTCGCTCTCGTTCCGAGTTGCGCCAGGGCATCGTTGACGGCACACATCACAGCCGCCGGCGTGGTATGCATCGCGCCTTCACCGCAGCCCTTGGCACCCAGCGGCGCAAAGGGTGAAGGTGTCACCACCGCCACCTTCTCGATCAGCGGCACGTCGTTGATGGTGGGCAGCAGGTACTCCATGAACGTCGTGGAGAGCGGCTGGGCCTCGTCGTCGTATGCGTATTCTTCGAGCAGAGCCGCCCCAATCCCCTGCACCACGCTTCCGTCGGTCTGCCCCTCTACGGTCGCGGGGTTGAGCCGCGTACCACAGTCGTCACACAGGCAGTACTTCAGAATCTCGACCTGACCGGTCTCGCGGTCGATCTCCACCAGCACCACGTGCACCGCCTGAGCGGCGGTGAGGTAGCTCTTCGTCCTGCCCTCTTCATCCACCGGCGCACGACCGGGCGCGGTCCACACATGGGTCGCCTCCGGCCGGGGATCGATGCCGGGCGGCAACAGGTCGCTGCGCGCCAGCATGGTGCCCGCCACCTCGGCCACCGTCATCTCGGCACCCGGCACGCCCTTGACCCTGAACCTGCCGTCCATCAGCTCGATGTTGGCGGGCTCGGTCTGCATCAGCCCCGCCGTGACGATGGCCATCTTCTCGCGGATGCGCTCGCAGGCGCCGAGCACGGCACCGGTAATCGCCACGCCGAGCCGGCTCCCGCCCGGACCGAAGGAGGGGGGGGCCGATCGCGTATCGAGCGGCGCGATGCGAACCGAGTCCATCTCCACCCCGAAGTAGTCCGCGATGATCTGACTCACGAGCGTGTATTGCCCCTGCCCCTCGAGCGTGAAGCCAACCCGCACCGTGACCATGCCCAGGATGTCGATGCTCACGGTGGCGCCCTCGGGCACGCCAGTCCCCTGCATGCCGACGACCGAGTAGACATTCAAGTCGAAGACACCGGGCTCGATGGCGCTCGCCACACCGATCCCCAGCAGCCGGCCCTGCTCGAGAGCCTCGGCCTGCTGCCGGCGCAGCTCTGCGTACCCCGCGAGCTCGAGTGCCTTGTCGAGCACTTCTTCATAGCTGCCGCTGTCGTATTCGTTGCCGCTCGGGATGGTGTAGGGAAACTGGTCGGCCCGAATGAAGTTGCGGCGGCGAAACTCCGCCGGATCGACGTCGAGCGCGCGGGCCGCGATGTCCATCATCTGCTCGAGAACGAAGAAGTGGGGCGGCGGTCCCATGCCTCGGCAGGGGCTTTCGGGCAGCTTGTTGCTGGCCGTCAGTGTGAGATCGTACTGGGCGACCGCGATGGTGTAGGGGCCGGTGAACGCGGCCAGCGGCTTGGCAGTATTGATGGCGCCGAAGCCCTCGCCCGTGGCGCCGATGTCGTTGACGAGCTTCACCCGCAAGCCCGTGACCACACCGTCGGCCCTCACCGCGATAGAGGCTTCATAGTGTCGGTCCCAGGCCTGGCTCCCGCCCGCTGTGAGGTACTCCATGCGGTCTTCGATCCACTTGACCGGGCGCCCGCCCGCCTTGCGCGAGAGCAGGCAGGCGACATCGGTGCCGCGCGTGCCGCCCTTTCCCCCGAAGCTGCCGCCGTGGGCATAGCTGATGATGTTCACCCGGTTCGAGGGGAGCCCAAAGGTGGCGACTCGACCGAGCCCGAAGTTCGAGGCCGACTGGATGCTGCCGCGCACGGTCAGATTGAGATCCATCGGATCCCACTCACAGATCGCGCCGAAGGTCTCCGTGGGGTTGGCCCCGACCCGGTTCCAGCGAAACTTCTCGCTGAAGACGTGATCAGCGGCCGCAAAGGCCTCATCGACATCGCCCCAGGTGAAGGTCCGCTGCAACATCACGTTGCTGCCCTTCTCCTCGATCACGAGCGGGCTGCCCTCTTTCATGGCTTCGAAAGGATCCGCCACGGCTTGCAGCGGCTCGTAGTCGACCGTGATCAGCTCGATGGCGTCCTCGGCCACGTAGCGGCTCGTGGCCGCGACCGCGGCCACCGGCTCGCCCACATAGCGAGCCTTGTCGGTGGCGATGCAATGGGTCCCCCAGCCCTCTGGCGCCGTCACCGCCGGGTAGCTCCAGCGCAGCGCGTCCTCACCCGTTACGACCGCCAACACGCCGGGTAGCGCCTCCGCCTCGCGCGTATCGATCTTGCTGATGCGGGCGTGCGCGAACGGACTGCGCAGAATCGCACAGTGGAGCATGCGCGGCAGAACCACGTCGTCGATGAACTCGGTGCGCCCGGTGACGAGTGACGGGTCCTCGACACGCTTGACCTCGCGCCCGATCCAATGTGGCTTGCTGGTGGGAAGATCTTCGAGCTCAGTGGGAATCTCGACTGCCATGCCTCACCTTTCCCTTCGTTCCTTCGCGTCCCGTCGTCCCGTCGCCTGGCGTCCCCGTGCCCGATGGTGGCCGACTCATGCACCCGTCGCGGAGCGACCGCCGCCGAGCTTCGCCGCCGCCGAGTGCACCGAGCGCAGGATGCTCTGGTAGCCGGTGCAGCGGCAGATCTGGCCGCCGAGCACGTCCTTGATCTCTTCATCGCTCGGGCTCGGGTTGCTCTCGAGGAGCTCGCAGATCGCCATCAGGAAGCCGGGCGTGCAGTAACCGCACTGAAGACCGTGCTCCTCGACGAAGGCCTCCTGGATCGGGTGAAGCTTGCCGTCGGGCTCCGCCAGCCCTTCCACGGTCGTCACGTCAGCACCGTCAGCCTGGACCGCCAGCATCAGGCAGGAACGAATAGCCCGCCCGTCGAGCAGCACGGTACAAACGCCGCACACACCGTGTTCGCAGCCTACGTGTGTGCCGGTGAGCTCCAGCTCGCCACGCAGAAAATCTGCCAGCGTGGTGCGCGGCTCGGCGAGCCCCTCGCAGGCGGCCCCGTTGACCGTCATCCGAACCTGCCGCGCCATCGTCATCGAATACAACCTCCCACGATCATTTCACTCGCTCGGCGCCTTCCTCAGCTCGCCCGTGACGCGGCCTCTGCCAGGCCGCGCTGGGTCAACACACGGGCGAGATCACGTCGGTAGTCCGCTGAGGCGTGGAGATCCGACAGCGGCTCCTCGATCACTTCCGACAGCTTCGTCCCCGCGCGCTCGAAGAGTCCACTCGTCGGCGCCTCTCCGTCCACGAGCTGCTCGGCCTCATCCACGCGCAGGGCCCGGTCGCCCACGCCGAAGACGACGATCCGCGTATCGGCGCAGCGGCCCGCCTCGAGGCGCAGTGTTACCGCCGCACCCGCCACTGCGAAATCGCCGTGGCGACGGGCCACCTCGCGAAACGACCAGCCGGTGCCCGCAGGCAGCTCCGGAACCCGCACCTCGCTGAGGATCTCCGCGGGTTCGAGCGCCGTGGTGAGGTAGGTGACGAAGAAATCTTCAGCCTTGATGCAGCGTTCTCCATCGGGCCCCTGTACGACCAGTTCGGCATCCATCGCCAGCGCCACGGCGGGGTACTCGGCCGCTGGATCGGCCTGCGCCATCGAGCCACCGATGGTGCCGCGGTTGCGGATCTGCGGATGGCCGATCAGGACCGTGGCGGCGTGCAGCAGGGGCTGCCGGCGCTTCACCAGCTCGGACTGCTCCAGCGCCCGCTTGGTCGTCATGGCGCCGATCGCGAGGCCAGCGCCCTGCTCGCGAATGTAGTCGAGCTCTGCCAGCCCGCTGACGTCCACCAAGAGCTGGGGCCGAGCCAGGCGCATGTTGAGCAGCGGCATCAGGCTCTGTCCGCCCGCGAGAATCTTGGCCTCGTCCTCGCCACTCTGCGCCAGGAGGGTCACCGCCTCCGCCAACGAGCCGGGGGCGGCGTAGTCGAAGCGCGCTGGTTTCATGGGTGTGCTTGCTCCGAGCTGCCGTGCTGCTCGCCGGGGGGTTTGCGTAGAAGACCGGGGTTGGGTGTAGAGCGGCTCCCCAGCCTGGGCTATCAGATACATCATAGGCATTCCGGAGGCCGCTGGGAATCCGCCAGGAGCCACGAATTGGATCACCCGGTCGGCCGCTTGGCAGAAATCGACAGTCGCACTGCAGGTGTGCACCGTGGCACCTGCCTCCACTGTCAAACGCGGAACGAGCCCGACGAGCGCAGCGCGGGCAGGGAGCTTCGACGAACATGGGTTGGACCGACTGGACAGCCGTCGAGGGCGACGGTCTCGTCTTCGACGAGATCCTGTACGAGAAGAAGCAACACCAAGAGCTCGGCGGCAGCGTGGCGCGTGTCTCGATCAACAAGCCCGACAAGTACAACACCATGACGCTGTCTACGGTGGACGAGATGTTCCGCGCCTTCTACGACGCGAATCACGATCCGGGCGTCGGTGTCATCATCGTGGCCGGCACGGGCAAGCACTTCGGCGCCGGCGGAGACGTCGAGTGGGAGAAGTGGGGGCTGCGAGAGGCCTTCTACAACCGCTACCCACACAACCGCCTGATCCGCTCGTCACGCAAGCCGGTGATGGCCGTGGTGCAGGGCTACTGCCTGGGCGGCCACAACCACATGGCCTACTGCTGCGACTTCACGATTGCGGCCGATACCGCCAAGTTCGGTCAGGCGGGGCCCAAGGTCTCGAGTCCAGCGGACGGCTTCTTCGTCCCCTACCTCTGCAAGGTGGTGGGCGCCAAGAAGGCGCGCGAGATGTGGATGCTCTGTCGCCGCTACACGGCAGAGCAAGCGCGTGAGATGGGCTTGGTGAACACCGTCGTGCCGCTCGCTGATCTCTGGCAAGAGGTCGACCAGTGGTGCGAAGAGCTGCTCGCCAAGAGCCCCGGCTGCCTGGAAATCCTCAAGGCCAGCTTCGACCAGGAGATGGACGGCTACAACGAGATGGGCATCTACTCGAGCCAGTTCTATCCCGATTGGTTCGACATGCCCGAGGGCAAGGAGGGCGGCGCCTCCTTCAGCGAGCGGCGCCCAGCGCGCTTCTGGCAGCTGCGCCAGCGAGAGGCCGAAATGCGCCGGAGCCTGCAGGCACAGTACGAGGCCGAAACGGGCGGCGACGAGAGTGGGGAGAGCTGACCGCTCGCGGCGGCGGCGACCCGCGAGCCCGGATTGTCCATGAATGATCCGGAGGGGACGTGTGAATAGCGAGCAGTGGAGTCAGCGCTACCGGGAGCGGGAGTACGAGCACGGGCGCGAGGCCAATCTCTTCCTTCGCCGCGAGTTCGCGACCCACGCGCCGTCGGGTCGCGCCCTCGATCTCGCCTGCGGCGAGGGCCGCAATGCCGTCTGGCTCGCCCAGCAGGGCTGGGCGGTCGAGGCCGTCGACTTCTGCACCCTGGCGCTCGAACGCGCCCGTGAGCTGGGCCGCCAGCGCGGCGTCGCCGTCATGTGGGTCGAGGCCGATCTGCAGCGTTTCGAGCCGGCACCGGGCCGCTTCCAGCTCGTGGTGATCGCCTATCTCCACCTGCCCGGCCACGAGCGCCGAGGGCTGCTCACCCGGGCCGCACGAGCACTCGCCCGGGACGGCGAGCTGTTCATGGTGGGGCACGCCGTCCGCAATCTGAGCGATGGAATCGGTGGCCCGCGAGACCCGACTGTGCTCTGGAACGCCGCCGAGATCGCCACGGAGCTGCGGGACCTGGGCCTCGTTGTCGATCGCGCTGAAGAGGTCGCGCGACCGTATGAAGGGGACGACAGCGGTGCGGAGGCCGTCGACGTGCTGCTGCGCGCGCGGTGCGGCGTGCGCCAGACGCGCTGCTGAGCGTTCGATCAACCGGGGGAACGGGAATGAACGAACATGCGGAGAGGCGAATCGCGTTCGACTATTGGTCCGACCCCCTCTGCATCTGGGCCTATGTCGCCCAGCCGAAGCTCGAGCAGATTCTGCGCGACTGGGGACGCTGCCTGCAGGTGAGCTACCGCGTCGTGCCGGTCTTCGGAAGCGTGCCCTGGCGCTTTCGCGAAGGCCCCTGGGCCGAGCGGGGCCCGACCGGTCGCGCGCAGGCGACGCGCGAGATCGCGGAGCGATTCGGACACGACGACGTCAGCGGCGAGGTCTGGCGGCGCGACCCGCCGGCCTCCTCCTGGCAGGCTGGCGTCGCCCTCGAAGCGGTGGCGCAACTCGAGCGGCGCGAAGAGATCGCGCCGGGCAGCTTCGCCACGTATCAGTGGCGAATGCGCCAGCGCTTCTTCGTCGACAACTGCAACACCGCACGTCGCGCCGTGCAGCTCGAGCTCGCCGAGCAGCTCGAGCTGCCGCGTGCGGCGATCGAGACCCAGCTCGACGATGGCAGCGCGCTGGCCCTCTTGTGGGAGGCCAACGCAGAGCGCGAGCGTCTCTTCATCGAGGGCTCGCCCAGCTACGTCTTCGACGGTGGCCGCACGAAGCTCTACGGCAACTTCTCTCAGGAGATCCTCGACGCCACCGTCGAGACCCTGACGCGGGGGCTCGGCCCGGGCTGCTCATCCTGCTGACGAGAGAATTGCCGAGCGCGACCACGCGGCGCCACACACCCGACAATGACGAGAGTCGGTGAGCAGGACGAGCTACCGTACGCTCCACCCGCGACCGAGGAGCACTCCCATGCCGACCGAAGCAGCGCAGCAAGCACAGGCGATCCTGCGTGACGCCGCTCAGTTCCAGTGGTACGTCATCCCGCTACTGGCACTCGTAACATACGTCTATGCGGTCGAGATCGAGCGACGCAACTGGAACGTCGTGCTGGCCGGCTTGGCGTTCTGGGGGATGGACTGGTTCAACGAGATCTGGAACTCGCTGGTCTTCCACTTCACGCAATATGCGCCGGTCTGGGCTGCGCCCGGCGATACCGCCTACTTGCTTCTGATCGGGCTCAACATCGAGATCTCGTTCATGTTCTTCATCGCGGGCGTGGTCTTCTCGAAGACGCTGCCCAAGGATCCCTCAGTGCGAATCCTCGGCTTGCCGAATCGGCTCTTCTACGGGCTGGCGGGCTCGGTCTTCTGCGTCTTCGTCGAGGTGCTGCTCAACGGCGCCAACGCGCTCACATGGGACTGGGCCTGGTGGAACACACGGGCGCCCTGGCTGATCCTGATCATCGGCTACCTGCCCTTCTTCCTCGTGGCCTTCTGGGTCCACGACATGCCGAGCATGAAACGCAAGCTCACCACCGTGGGGGCGATCTACGGCTTCGACGCAGCGTGCCTCGTCCTCTTCGGCGTGGTGCTCGGCTGGATCTGAGCGCAAGACGAGATCGACGCCGGCACCCCGCTCCGATGTGGCCGAAGATCGCTGTCAGGTCGCGCCGTCGAGGATGCTCTTGAAGCCCGATGGGTCGTGGCGGCCGAACACCACGGTCTCGAGCAAGCCGATGCCGACCTGATCGCCCATACGGGTTCTACAGACCTGATGATTGTGGATGTGCTTGTAGTCGAGCAGGTCGATCTCGTCGAGCTGCCAGGACTCGCCACCGATCACGTCCTCCCCCTTCCAGAAGCCGTGTCCCCATTCCGGGTGTTGATAGCCAATGGCGAGCATCTGGAAGCGAATCATCGGCTCGAGGCTGATGGCCAGAACCTCGCGCTCGCGGCTCACCAGCTCGAGCTCGGCCGACTCGGCCAGACGCGTGCCCTTGCGCCAGCCGATCTCGTGCCGCACCGAGGCCATCTCTCGGATGCCGGGATCTTCACCCAGCGGAATCTCATCGGGCGAGTCGTAGACGGGCACGATGTGGGCGCTGACCTGCGTGGCGTTGCCGTCGTGATCCTCGAAGGTGCCGAACTGAGTACAGAAGCCATCCCAGAAGATGGGAGACCAGACCCAGTAGACGCCGGGCTCCGAGGTGAGGAGCCCGGGCGCGCCCGCCTCGGGCTCGCCGACAGGCCGCACGCCCCAGGACTTGTCGCGAATACCGGGCGTCGCGGCGTGGCTCACCTCACGGCGCTCTCCATTCACGGCGAAGTAGCCCTGCCAGCTTCCGAGCTGCGTGAAACGCGTGGTATCCATGATGAGGCGCCGCTCGTCATGCATCACGTTCTTGGGCTCGAGGTGGGGAACGGTGCGCGCGCTGAAGATGAGATCGCACTCCACGCCGGTCTCGTTGGGCTCGAGGCGGACGCGCACTGCGCGCATCGGCGTCACCACCTCGATCTGCAGCGGGCCGACGCGCGAATCCGCCCTGTCGGCCGGCGCCCGGCGCGAAGCGTGAAAGCAGTGCTGCGTGCCTTGCGTGGCGACGCTGAAGTGCCCATCCATCACCTTGCGGTTTGGATAGATCGCGAACCCCACCTCGAAGATGAACCCGCCGTCCCGGTCGAAGCCGCTGAACCAGTACCGGTCATAAGCATTGCGATCGCTCGCCGCGGGCTGCGTTACGGGATCGGAAGTCTGGTGGATCATGAAATCGTCGAAGCTGGTGATCATGCGCAACCTCCCGCCGCCAATCTTTCGTGGCCAAGCGAACGAGGCGCCGCCGCGGCGTCCCGAACCGCAGAGCCTAGCCCGAATCGTCGACCCTCACGACGGGCTGCGGCGGGTGACCCGGCGCGGCACGGGCGCCTATACTGACGCATCGAACGCCATCGGATCGCGACCAGCGAACGGCGTCCGGCGAGATTCGGGTGGAGGAGCGGTGACGGCAGCAACGGACTCGATGACACCCGATGAGCGGGTCTGGGCCGCCATCCGTCTGGAGCGACCGGACCGTACGCCCGTCCTCCCGACGCTGCTGCCCGAGCCGGCGGCGGGGCTCGCCGGCGTCAGCCAGGCCGAGGTCGCAAACGACAACGCGGCGGCCGTCGCCGCCGTCTTCGACGTCTTCGATCGCTACGGCGGCTGGGAGAACCCCTACCCCGCCTGCTACACGCCGATCCAGCTGCAGGCCGCGGGCGTCTTCCCGATGAAGATGCGCATCCCAGGACGCGACCTCGAGGTCGACGTGCCCTACCAGCTTGATGAGCAGGAGATCCTGCGCATCGAGGACTACGACACCATCGCGGACCAGGGCTTCGATCGCTTCTTCCAGGAGGACTATCTCTGGCGCATCAGCGACCTCAGGCCCGACGAGCTGCCTGGCGAGATCAGCAAGATGATGGCCGGGGGCGGGCTCTTCCTCTCCGAGTGCGCCAAGCGCGACCGGCGGCCGCTCTTTCTAGCCAGCGGCCTGCATCCCTTCTTCATCCTGTCGCTCATGCGTTCGATGGTCGGCTTCACGCGCGATCTCTACTACAACCCCGAGCCCGTCGAACGGGCGCTGCGCCGCATGACGGATGATCTGATCCCGAGACAGATCGAATTCGCCAAGAACACGGGCATCAATCTCTGGCTCTTCACGGAGGAGCGTGCCTCGTGCTTCTTCTATCCGCCTCGAATCTTCGAACGCTTCTGGTGGCCCTACACCAAAGAGATCATCGAGGCATGCTGGTCGCAGGGCATCGTCACGCTCTTCCACCTCGACACGTGCTGGGACCGCAATCTCAGCTACTTCAGAGAGCTGCCACGCGGCTCGGCTGTGCTCGAGTTCGACGGCAATACGGATATCTTTGCCGCCAAGCAGGTGCTGCGGGACCATCTCTGCATCAAGGGGGATGTGCCCGCTTCGCTGTTGGCGCTGGCCGAGCCGGAAGAGGTGGCGAGCTACTGCAGGCGGCTCATCTCCGAGGTCGGCCACGACGGCGGCTTCATTCTCGCGAGCGGCTGCAGCGTTCCGCCCACTGCACGTCGCGATAGCTTCGGGGCGATGATCGAGACAGGGCGCAGTCATCGACCCTGGTGATGAGACCGGCCGTACGGCGCCAGCCAGACGCGAGAGGAGAGGATGCGGGAGCCGGTCGAGATCGAACTGCAGCCGCTGGGGCAATCGATCAGCGTGGAGCCGGGGACCTCGCTGCAGGATGTCCTCCACGGCTACGGCGTGGAGTTCCCCTGCGGCGGCAATGGCCGCTGCGGCGGCTGTCGCATCAAGCTGCTGGCGGGCACACTCGCAGTCACGCCGCCGCAGGCACAGATCCTGTCGGCAAGCGAAATCGAACAGGGCTGGCGGCTCGCCTGTCACTGCCGGGTAGACGGGTGTCTGACGCTCGAAGTCGAGCAGTGGGACACCGCCATCCTCACCCACCACGCATCGCTGCAGTTTGCGCCCCGCCCCGGGCGCGGCATCGTGGTCGATCTCGGAACCACCACCCTGGTGGCACAGCTGCTCGATCTGCAGAGCGGGCGCGTGCTGGCCGTGCAGAAGGCGAGGAATCCGCAGGCTGTGCGGGGTGCCGATGTGATGAGCCGGCTCGCGCGAGCACTCGAGCCAGGCGGGCGGCAAGAGCTGGCGGACCTGATTCGCAACGAGATCGGTGCACTGCTGGTCGGGATGCTCGATTCGGCTCCGAACGCGGAGAAGGCGATCGAGAGCGTCGTCGTGGTGGGCAACACCGTAATGCATCATCTATTCTGCGACTTGGACATCGAGTCCCTCGCCTACTCTCCATTCGATTCGCCCAACGACGGACTGCAGGAGTTCACTGCCGAACAACTCGGCTGGCGGCTCCCGGGAAGCCCGCGCGTCCGCTTCCTGCCCGGTCTGGGCGGCTTCGTGGGGGCCGACATCCTGGCCGGTGTCCTCGCGACGAGCATGCACGAGAGCGACGAGGTCGTGGCGTTGATCGATCTCGGTACCAATGGCGAGATCGCCGCCGGCAACCGCGAGCGCATCCTCTGCACCTCGACCGCCGCCGGGCCGGCGTTCGAGGGTGGCCGCATCAGCCAGGGCATGCAGGCGAGTACCGGAGCCATCGCCGAGGTGCGGGCCGAGGGCGGCGGCCTGGCTTGCCACGTCATCGGTGGCGGAAAGGCGCGAGGCGTCTGCGGCAGCGGTCTAGTCGATGCGGTGGCGACGAGTCTCGACATGCGACTCATCCGGCCGAACGGCCGGCTGGCGGATGGCAGTCATTCGCTCCCCCTGACAAACGACATCTGCCTGACACAGTCGGACATCCGGGAGCTCCAGCTCGCCAAGGGCGCCATCTCGGCGGGCCTCCGCATCTTGCTGGCGCGACTCGGCACGGACGAGGAGCAACTCGCGAAGCTCTATCTGGCCGGCGCCTTCGGCAACTACGTCAATCCGGCGAGCGCCCGCCGCATCGGCCTCTTCAGCGCGCGGGCCGAACGTGTCGAGGCGGCCGGCAATACGGCTCTGCTCGGTGCCAAGCTCGCGCTCTTCGGTGAGGGCTTTGCGGACATGCGCTTCGCAGATCTGCTGTCGCGAATCGAGCATGTGCCGCTGGCGACCGATGCGAGATTCCAGGAGGTGTTCATCGCAGAGACTGCCTTCCCGGGGCCGCAGTAGCCCTGTGATCGCGGGCATGAAGGGGAGGACCGGCTGTTGTCCGACGCGCTAGTCGAGACGCTTCACAGCTCGCTGCTCGAGCTCGACCAGCCGAAGACCGTCGCGGCGGCGCGGGCAATCTGCTCCGGGGATGGCGAGCCCAGTGCCGAGCAGGCGGTGCAAGCGCTGGCGGCGGCACTCGAAATCGTGGGGCAGCGCTTCCAGCAAGAGGACTGGTTCCTCGGAGAGCTGGTCTATGCCGGCGAGATCGCCAAGCAGGCGATGGAGATCCTCACGCCCCATCTCTCGGCCCTCGCCACGCAAAGCTCGGGCACGCTGGTGGTGGGAACCGTGGCGGGCGACATGCACGACCTCGGAAAAGACATCTTCATCACCTACGCCCGCAGCGCCGGCTTCGAGATCATCGACCTTGGCGTCAATGTCAGCGCCGAGCGCTTTGTCGAGGCCACGCAAGTGCACAGACCGCTGGCACTGGGCATCTCCTGTCTGCTCACTATCTGCGCCGGTGGCATCCCCCAGGTGATTGAAGCGCTGGCGGAGCGGAGGCTGCGCGATGGGCTGCGGGTCATCGTCGGCGGTGCCGCGCTCACCGCCGAGTTCGCCGCCGAAGCCGGCGCGGACGCCTTCGCGCCCGATGCGGTTACGGGAACCCGCGTGATCGAGAAGTGGAGCGGGGTCTGAGATGAACTTCAAGGAGCGCTTCCTCACGGCCCTCGCACACGAGGAGCCCGATCGAGTGCCGGTGATGGGCCTCATCATGGATCCAGCGACCGTCAATGCGATCCTCGGCCGAAGGGCCGTCGACATTCCCGCCCTGTTGCAGAAGCCGCTGTTGCGGGGTCCCCTCCGGCGGCTGTTGAACTCCAGCTGGTTCTGGGATCGGATGTACTACGGCAACTCCTCGGGAGCCGTCGAGAGCGCGATCCAGCTCGGATTCGACGCCAACTGGACCATTTACGCCTTCATGCAGCTCGCGAACGATCGCGAGACAGAGGTCGGATTGGCGTGGCACGACGTCTTCGGGCGCGTTTGGGAGATGGGCTCGGACGGGTGCGGCAACATGTCGCTCAACTACACGCGCGCGCTGTGCGACACCGAGGAGCGATGGGAGGCCTGGGCCGAGGCCAAGGCGCCACTCTTCGATCGCGTGATTCGAAACGCCACACGCTTCCACCGGCGGCTGGTCGACAAATACGGCGACCGCATCCTGCCGATCGGATACGCCGCGCCGGGAATCTTCGAGAACAGCTGGCAGGCGATCGGCTTCGTGAACTTCACGCGATATGTCTATGAGAAGCCGGCCTTCATCAAGCGGGTCGTGGACTTCCACACCGACTTCTACTTGCGCTACCTCGAGGGCGTGATGCAGTCGGGTGTCGAGGTCGTGCTCGGCGGAGACGATCTCGGCCAGAAGACCGGCCCACTGATGCGCCCAGAGCTGATCGAGAAGCTCTACGGCGAGAGCTACCGCCGCGTCGCCGAGCTCGTGCACCAAGAGAAGCGCAAGTTCATCTTTCATTCCTGCGGCAAGATCTACAAATTCCTCGACTACTTCATCGATTGGGGTTTCGACGGCATCATCACGATGGAACCAACAGCCGGCATGGAGCTGGCGAAGGTGCGCGAGCAGGTGGGACATCGGCTCGCGCTGATCGGCAACCTCGACGTCTCACGACTGCTCGTGAAGGGAACGCGCGAAGAGGTGGAGGACGCGGTCAAGAGCGCAATCCGCGACGCCGCCACCGGAGGGGGCTACGTGCTGTCCGCAGCCCATTCCCACCCCTTCGTCGATCCCGAGCGGCTTCGCTGGATGGTCGAGGCGGCACACCGCTATGGAGAGTATCCGATCTCCCTGTGACGGGGCGGCGCAAACTCACGCAGAGACCGGCGAGTATCAACGGTGCCCTGCATCATCGATTGACGAACACGCAACCATCTTGAATACTCAAGGCACGAGATCCCATGTCGCTTTCTGTCCTCACACTCAACATCTGGAACAACGAGAGGCCCTGGGCCGAGCGGTCGCAGCGAATCCGTGACTGGATCGAGAGGCTGAATCCCGATCTGATCGGATTCCAGGAAGTGCTGCTCGGCGACGAACTGGATCAGCTCGACGAGCTCACCAGCGGCTTTGGCTACCACACGGACTATGTACCGGCCATCCGATTGCCCGACCGACCGCAGTTCGAATTCGGTAATGCGGTGGCGAGTCGCTGGCCGATCGAGGCTCGCGAAGCGCTGTCGCTGCCCGACCGAGACGACTGGGAGAAGCGGAGCGCTCTCACTGTGGCGATCGCAGCGCCCTTTGGCCGCGTCTCGTTCGGCTGCACGCACCTTCACTGGCGCTTCCACCACGGGCACGTTCGCGAGCAACAGGTGGTGGCTCTGGCGGATCAGACGTTGAGGCTGGCTCCCGCCGGCGGCTTCCCGCCCATCGTGGTCGGTGACTTCAACGCCGAGCCGGAGTCGGATGAAATCCGCTTCATGAAGGGAATGCACTCGATCGACGGGCACAGCGTCGCCTTCGTGGACGCCTGGGCGATGGCGGGGGATTGCAGCCTGCCGGGTGAGGCGGGCGAAGGCATCACCTGGTCCAACCGCAACGCATACGCGCAGCGGGAGTTCGAGCCCAGGCGCCGCATCGACTACATCTTCGCCGGCCTGCCGAGGCGCGACGGGCTGGGCCTGATCGAAGAGTGCCGTGTCGTCTGCGACGACGCGGCAGAGGGCGTTTGGCCCAGCGACCACTTCGGTGTCTACGCCGAGCTGCGCAGCGAGCCGATCGGCGCGAGTCGCTGAGGGTCGCGACGCGCTCGGCGCAGCACGTCAACCACCGTGCGATGCGGCGGCTCCATCGAAGACGAGCGCCACCGCCCTGTCCATGGCGGACATTGCCTCCTCGAGGCTCATGCGTCCCGCCGCGAGACCGCACATCAGCGAGAAGAAGACATGGCCCAGCATCTCGCCGATCGCCTGGCGATCGCCCACCTGCTCTTCGCCCAGTGCGACATCCATGTAACAGACCATCACCATTTGGTTCCAGAACTCCGGCGAGCTGGCGATCGGATCACTCGAGGTGATGGCGGCGACCCCCGCGGCGGCGAGCTGAAGGTCTTCGGCCGTGGCCGTCAGCATGCGGCGGAAGACTGTCGCCACGCGCCGCGCCGGCGTCCGGCCTCGGGGCGGCGTTCGCTGCAGCTCGTCGATCACGTCCATGCTCTTCTGGGCGTGCACGTCGGCGATCAGATGGTCCTTCGACGAGAAGTAGCGGTAGACCGTGGCGAGCCCGACGCCCGCCCGCTCCGCGACAGCCCGCATGGTGACCGCCGAGTAGCCGCCCTCTGCCGCCAGTGAGCGGGCTGCGTCGCGCAGTCGCTCGAGGCGGCTCGACTGCAACGGAGTGAGGCGGCGCGCCGACAGGTAGCGACCGAGGTCGGAGCCGCTCTTGGCGCTCGCGGATTCGCGCGCCATCAGTCGACGCTCTCACCGCGAGCGGCAATGATGCCGATCGGCTCGCGCACCGGCACGGTCTCTCCTGCTGCGACAAGAATGCGAACGAGGATGCCCGAAGCCGGGGACTCGACCTCTTGCACCGCCTTGGCGGTCTCGATTTCGACGACCGGCTCCCCCTCGGCGACGTCATCTCCCTGGCTCTTGAGCCAGCTCGTGATCTTCCCCTCGGTGATCCCCATGCCCCACTGCGGAACGTTGATCATCGTCGCCATGATTCTCTGTTCTCCGCGCGTCTGTGCGCCCTGCGTCTACTGAAGCTTGCGAACCGCCTCGACGATGTCGGCCACGCTCGGGTAGAGGGGCTGTTCCATGGCCGGACTGAACGGGATCGGCACGTCGGGCGTCGTCACGCGGACAATCGGCCAACGAAGCTGATCGAAGGCGTACTCGGCAGCAATCGCCGCAATCTCGGCCGCTGCGCCGTTGGTGCGATTGGCGGGATCGACGATCACGAGCCGGCCCGTCCTCGCGACGGATGCCAGGATGGTCTCGTGGTCGAGCGGCACCAATGTGCGCGGATCGATCACCTCCAGCGACACGCCTTGGCCCGCGAGCTGCTCGGCCGCCTCGAGCGCCACGCCCTGCGTCCCGCCGATGGCGACCAGCGTCACGTCACTGCCCTTGCGTCTCACCTCGGCGACACCAAATGGAGTCAGATGGTCGCCGGCGGGAACCGGGCCGGACTTGAACCAGAGGGAATTGTCTTCGAAGACCACCACCGGATCGTCATCTCGGATCGCCGCTTTCAGAATCCCCTTCACATCGGCCGGTGTCGCGGGCACCGCGATCTTGAGCCCGGGTGCATTCATCAGCATCGGGTACGGGCGGTCCGAGTGGTGAGCGGCATTCGAGCCTTCGTGCCACATCGAGGCGCGGAAGACGATGGGAACCGACGCCTGGCCGCCCGTCATATAGCGGATCTTGGCCGCCTGGTTCACGATTGCGTCCATCGCCAGATAGATGAAGCTGGCAATCGTGAGATCGACAACGGGCCGCAGGCCTGTGAGTGCGGCGCCGACCCCCATGCCGCTGAAACCGTTTTCTGCGATCGGCGCGCTGAAGACACGTCCTTCCAAGCTGCCATCGAGCAGCCCGGCCCGCGTGTAGAGGGAGATATCCTCTCCGATCAGCACCACTCGCTCGTCGCGCGCCATCTCTTCCTGGTGGGCCTCGAAGATCGCCTGGAAGTAGCTGATCTCCCGGATCTCGCCGCTGCCATCGGCCGGTGCGCCTGCTTCACCACTCATCGTTCTTCTCCTGCCACGGGCCTGCCGTATACGTCGTCAAACGCCGCGCTGGCGTCCGGAAGGTCGCTCTCCAGCGCGAACGCCACCGCTCGCTCGACCTCGCCCGCGATCTCGTCGCCGATCTCGTCTGCCCGCTCGTCGCTCAAGACCCCCGCCTCGACGAGTCGGCGGCGCTGAATCTCGACCGGATCGCGCTGCTTCCAGCGCTCGACCTCGGCGGTATCGCGGTAGGCGACGGGAATGATCAGCCCCTCTGCGTGCTCGCCATAGCGATAGGTCTTGGCCTCGATCAGGGACGGACCGTTCCCGCAGCGCGCCCGCTCCACCGCCTCCTTGGTCACGCGGTAGACGGCCTCGACGTCCTGCCCGTCCACGATCTCGCCGGGAATCCCGTAGCCCACCGCGCGCACGGCAATGTCCTCCACTGCCAGCACGTCGCGTGCCGGCGTGGTAGCGCCGTACAGGTTGTTCTCGCAGAAGTAGACAACGGGCAGCTTCCAGATGGCCGCCAGATTGAGCGATTCGTGAAAGCTGCCTTCACTGCTCGCGCCATCACCGAAGAAACAGAGGCAGACGCATCCGTTCCCGAGCACCCGAGCACTCAATCCCGCGCCCGTTGCCAGGGGGATGCCACCCCCCACGATGCCCGACTCTCCGATCACCCCCACACTGTGATCGGCGAGATGCATCGAGCCGCCCTTGCCCTTGCAGACACCGGTCCGCTTGCCCATCAGCTCGGCCATCAAGCCGCCGAGCTGCGCGCCCTTCGCAATCGGGTGTCCATGCGATCGATGGTTGCCCACGATCTGATCGCCATCGTTCAGCGCCAGGCAGGCGCCGGCGACGGCGCCCTCGTGGCCGATGCTGAGGTGCACGGAGCCCGGGATGCGTCCGGCGGCGAGTTGTTTCTTTACGGATTCCTCGAAGAGACGGATCCTGACGATACGCCGGTACATCTCGATACGAAGCGCGTCGGTCATCGCTGCCACACTCCTTTGTCGACCCTTCGTGGCCGGCGAATCACGCGCGGCCCGCCTTGGGCAGGGCAATGGCGCAGCGAGATTCGCCGAGCTCGACTACGCGCTGCCCAGAAAAACGAAAACATGTTATCGTTTTTCTGGGCAGCGACAAGATGCCGGTGCGGCTACGCGACTGGCCGCTGGCGGGCGACGTGGACGAGCGATCACAGCAAACCGCCGCAAACCGAGCGCAGCGGAGTGCGGAGAAACGCGGTCGGCGACCGGGCGGTGGCCAGGTTCAGATAACGCGAGACTGTCGCGAGGCTTACGCTGGGCCAGTCGGCGAGAGGATTACGATCGGAAAGGGACGCTCGGTTTGTTTCTGGAAGAAGCCCCAGGGTGGGAACAGCGCAGTCAAGCTCGGCCACAGCGCCTCCCGCTCTTCATCTGTAGCGTCGCGGGCAACGGCCGCCATCTTGCGATCATCGAGCTGCGCCCAACACTCCGGGTTCGCATTGATGTTGTGAACCCAGGCGGGATGCGTGTCATAACCGGCCAGTGACCCGACAATGACCATGTCTTCGCCGTTCTGCAGAAAGACCAGTGGTGTGATGCGTTTCTCACCCGACTTGCGTCCGATCGAGGTCAACAACAAAGTGGGAAGCCCCGACGGCCCGGCCCCTGTTGACCTGCCCTCAGGATTGGCCAGGTAGTCCTCAGCATCCGCTTTGGCATCACCCTTAATGCGCTCCAACGATGAGGTCATGTCCTTCAACGCTTCCCAGTCTTCGTCGGACAAGAAGTCTGGTTTGTCCATATTCTCACGATTTGACATTTTCTATCCTGCCTCTCAAGTTGGATGGTGGTCGAGCTAGATCACCAATCCGATGCTGGCACCATGCTGTGTTGCCTCTGCCATGAAGCGCGGCAGCCAGGCCGAGCCGGCCAGATAGAGCTGCGAGACGCTGCCCTCGGCCTTGAGTTGGTCATACAGATCATGTTGCGGCACAGACCCGTACACCAGGACCACGCTATCGAACCCTACCTCGCGATAGGTCTTCCCACCGAAAGACGACACGAACTCGAGCCCGTCGGCCTGAATCTCCGTCAGAATCAGGTTCGGATGGACCTTCACGCCACACTGCTCCATGCGGCTCAAGACCATGCCGATCGAGTATCTGGCAATCTCTGAGCCCAGATGGACGGACTTGTGAAAGACCTCGACCTGCTTGCCGCGTTCGGCCAGGAATTCGGCAACACAGGGCGTTTCGTAATAGTCTTCCTGCGATATGACTGCGACCCGATCTCCGGTTGAGGCCTTGCCCTGCATCACATCCCAGCCCTGTACCACATTGGGCAGGTCGATACCGGGAATCTCCCTGGGCAGGCGCGGGAGCGAACCCGTCGCAATCACCACTGCGTCTGGCGACAGCGCGTTGATTGCGTCGACATCTGCATTGGTCTTGAGCTGTACGTCGACTCCCAGGCGGCTCATCTCGTTTTCCTCGAAATAGACCTGGTCTTCGAAATCGTCGCGCCCGGGAGCCTTGACGGCGATGAGCAGCTGGCCTCCCAAGCGGTCGCCCTGCTCGAGCAGCGTCACCTGGTGGCCACGCATGGCTGCCACCCGCGAGGCTTCGCATCCCGCAAGACCACCACCGACGACCACAACGCGTTTCGGTTCGTCCGCCGGTCGGTACTGTTCCTTCCAGCGCAGCTCATTGCCGAGAACCGGATTGATGGAGCATGTCGGCGTGTAGGGGAACGTCATGGGTTCTGACGCCTCGTCGATACAGCGAGTGCAGCTGATGCAGCGGCGTATCTCGAGCAAACGACCCTCGCGTGCCTTGTTGGCGAACTCGGAATCGGCGATGCCCGCTCGCGTCATGCCCACCAGATCGCAGTACCCGTCCTTGATCAGCCCCTCCGCCAAACCGGGATCGTTGATGCGCCCGGAGAACATGACCGCGATCTTCGAATCCAGGTCGGCGCGCGCCGCTTTGCCGACCTCCTTGAACGCTGCGTTCTCATAGTACGACGACGGCACGTAGGAAGGCGCGCCCCAGCAGTGACCGACATCGACGTCCAGAAAATCGATCAGGCCGGTTTCGCTGATGTAATAAGCCATCTCGCGCATTTCGAGATGCTCGGCACCGCCGTGCCGATACTCCTCGCCGGTAATCCGTATACCCAACGCAAGCGAGTCGCCAATACTTTCGCGGACGCGCTTCAGCACTTCCACGACGAAGCGGATGCGCTCCCGAGGACCACCGCCCCATTGGTCGGTGCGATAGTTCGTCGCCGGCGACAAGAAGCTATAGGCCAGAGTCTCGTGCGCGCAGTGAATCTCCACAGCATCTGCGCCCACATCCTTGGCAACCGCTGCGGCATCGGCGTAGGTATTGATGCAGAACTCGATCTCTTCATCGCCGAGCACATGCGGCGTGTAGTCCTGGGCCCCGACGACGGGTACCGACGAAGGAGCCCATACGGCACTGAGGTGGGTCAATTGAACTACCGCCACGGAGCCGGCCTGGTGTATCTCGTCGCAGAACTTTGCCCAGCCCTTGATGAACTCCGGGCTTTGATAGGTTCCAAAATGTGAGGCGAATCCCACGGAGAGACCGATTTCATCTGGCGTTTCTGGTGGAAACGGAACGTTGAGCAGCCACGTTTCGCTGCCAATCCAGCCGGTACCGCCCCAGGCCTTGGCACCATGATGCGCGATGAAGTTCTCGTCGATTTCGCCGGGAATCATCGACGAATTAATCGTATTGGTAGTCTCGCAGATACGGTTTGGCACCCGCATTGGTCCCACCTGCAAGGGTGAGAAGAGGTGTTCGAACTGCGTTTCACTCATGGCGTTCTTCTCCGCGTTATTTTGGCGATGGCATGTCAGGAGCGTCGCGGACTGCGATTCGTCATACGGTACGGCTTCAGGGTAGTCCGGACAACCAGCCTCGTTTCCCGAGTGATGCGCTCGAATGCAGGCAAACTGAAATATTGTCAAATGTCGGGGATCGGAGTCTGATCAAGCAGCGCTCGTCCGTCCCTCCTGAGTGTTGGCTTCGACGAGCTTTCCATCGGGGACCCTCGTGCCTTCAAGAATCGGCTCAAAGACATCAGGGCTGCGGATTCGGCGCCAGCGCTTCTCGGTCATCGCCAACAGCTTGAAGGCTATGGCGAGCTCCTTCCCTCTGGAGCCGGCGCCCTTCGTGACGCGTTGCCTGAGTCGCACGGTGGCGAAGGCCGACTCGACAACGTTCGCGCTCCGGATCGAATGGCAGGGAGCGGCTGGGACGTCATGGAACGCGGGAAGCTTCTCTCGATCTCGTAGCAACGACGCGACGGCCTTCGGCCTCGCCTTGCCGTTGCGCGTCACATTGGTCATGGCTCAGGCAAACGTCTGGAACGGGACAGCGGGGCAGGAACCGCTCAACCGAGCTTGGCGATCACCTCCTCGGCGTAGCGCTTGATGGCTTCCTGCTTCTCGGCCAGCGGAGGCTGCTGCTGCATGAAGGCAGCCACACCCAGGTCCGCTGGCGTATCGGGCAGGGTCCACGGCGTAACCTGGAGGTCGGTGACCCCGATATCCTCCAGGCGACGGATCTCGTCCACGGTCTGGACGTCGGGGCAGTGCAGCATGATGTCGAAGGGCTCGTTCTCGCGCCCAGACTCCCGGCGAAACCCGTTCAGCTCCGCCACGAGCCCCTTGATCTCCTCCATGGAGTGAATGACGCCGAGCCAGCCGTCGCCGTAGCGCGCCGCACGCCGCAGAGCGGGCTTCGTCGTACCGCCCACATAGATGGGAATGCGCTTCTTGGGCACCGGCGCCATCGTCAGGCGGTCGAAGTCGTAGTACTTGCCGTGAAACTCCACCATGCCGCCTCCCAGAAGGAGGCGCATGATTTGAATGGCCTCATTCTGGCGGGAACCGCGGGTCTTCTTGTCCTGGCCCAGCCACTTGAACTCCTCGGGCATCCAGGCCAGGCCTACGCCCAGGGCGACGCGGTCGCCCGAAATCGCTGCCACCGAGCACAGACTCTTGGCCTCCAGCAGAGGTTGACGAATGGCCAGCCTGAGCACGGAGGGAATGAAGCGGATGCGCTTCGTCACTGTGGCCATCGCAGTGATAGCCACCCAGGGGTCCAGGACGGGAAGATCGAGGGGCCAGAAGCGCGTGCCGTCCGGTGTATAGGGGTAGGGAACGGAGATCACCTCTGGAAAGAAGGGGGCGTCGGCGACCTGAATGCTGTCCCAGCCCCACTCATCGGCAGTGCGGGCGATATCCAGATTCTCGGCAGGGTCGGCCATGAACAGGTGGAATCCGAACCTCATGACTCTTCTCCTCTCTTCCCCTCTCTGAGCTGGGAGCCGATTCTCGACACCGTCGAGGTATAGGAGATCCAACCGTATTCGCAAACGTAGAGCGACTCGTCTCGGTCCCTCCACGAAGCGGCTCGGCGTTGGTCTTCAGCGCCTGTCTGCAACGATTCGATTCGTCGATCCCGAGAATGATTGCTGGTGCTATTCACTTTCGGGCCGCTGGCGCGCAACGTGGACGAGAGATCGCAGCAGACTGCCGGCGACCAAGAGCAATGACACACCGAGCAGACGCGCCAGTGTGTCACTCCCGCTCAGAATGGCCGCGATGCCAACGAGCAGCGTCGCAACGTGGAGGCCAAAGGAGTGTCGCGTCCAGGCGTCGGGCAAGAGCCCCCGTACGGACGGCACCCGCACCCGGCCCACCAACGGGGCGAAGCGGTGAAACCAGACCAGGAAGGGGACGATGCGGGTCAACATGCCGTGGACGATCATGCCCGCCCAGCCCCAGAGCGCCAGCCAGACGAAGAGCAGTCCGAAGCGGGGCGATGCCAGCAGATAGGTGGCCACAGCGGCCAACCCCACCAAAGGCGCGATCAGAAGCGCCGCGCGCCAGAAGAGGAGACTGGCGTCGATCCGCTGGCGGCGGCGTCCGAGCAGACTTCGGAAGCTCACCACCGGGTGCAGGCCCCACACGGCGATCAGCGCGGGCAGCGTCGCCACCGCCACGAGCTGATCAGTGCGTCGACCCGTCACGCCGGGAGCGCCGACATAGTCGAGGATGAGGATCACTACCGGGAGAGCGACGCCAACGAGAGTCATCTGGTAGGTCGCCCGCTTGATTGTGGGTGCCACGGGATTCGCCAGATAGAACATTGGCAGCACCTGCCAGGAAACGGCGCCGATGAGTCCACCCACCCAGCCGAGCAGCGCCACGCTGAGGTGTACCTGGACCCAGAGCGGGCGCGGCCCGGGAAAGCGCATGCCGCTGAAGCCATGCGCCATCCAAAGGCCCAGGAAGCCGGCCACGACGAAGCAGGCCAACGCAGCGCGCATTCCCAACACCGTCTCATTGCGCGTCGGTGCCTTTGCGAGCGCCCTGCCCACCGGAATGATGAAGAACAGCAGCGCGATGCCCAGGACTGCGATGGCGATGAAGACAACACGGGGCTCGAACCGGGCCGTCCCCCAGCAAACACCCGCCACGCCGGCGGTGAACCCCGCGTGCACGAGATGTGCCAGTCGCACGCGCGGCACGGGGCTGCCCGCCACGACCGCGGTCATCTGGTAGAGCGCTCCCATCATCACCATGGTGAGAAACCCGAGCGTGCCAAGGTGGGTCAGGCACAGCGTCAGCGGCGCCCAGCCGGTCGTGAGGGCCGCTGTCCCGTACCGCAGCAGTACGAGCCCTGCGGCGACCACCGCCAGGGGCGCCGTCATGAAGAACGACAGGGGAATCGCGAGCGGCGGCGCCTGCTCGAGGCTCAGGCCTCCTGTCTGCATGCTCAGCCCGGCCTCCGAACATGCACCAGCGCGCTGCCGTCCGGCTCCTCGCATGCGGCCCAGAGCAGCGCGCGATGCTCGAGCTGGCTGAAGAGCGGGCGGGGATAGCACGGCGTGCGGGCCATCAGGGCAGCACCGGGAGCGAGCTTCGCGCACGCCTCGAGGATGCGCTCCATCGGCTCGGGGGCCTCGAGATCGCGCAGGTCGAGGATCGCTGGGCCGCCCTCCGGCTGCAGCTCCAGCGACCAGTGATCCGCAGCGAGCCGCTCGCTACGCACGCGAAAGCCCCGCCGGCGCAGCGGAGCGGCGAGCGGCTCCGGATCGCAGGCCAGCCGCATCTTCAATACGCCGTCCTCCGGTACGCGCTCCAGCGCTCGCGAGACCTGCTCGAGCGCCGTGGCCGCTTCTCGCGGCTCGGCCGGCAGATCGGGAACAACGATGCCACGGCTGTCGCGGGTCGCCCGGGCGAGCGTGGGCGGGCTCGATGTCTCGCGGCGCGCAGCCATCAAGCGAGTGTCCTGTCCGCTGCCACCTGCCGATCACGCCACGACACGATATCCTCGCCGCCCTTTTGCAGACTTGCGAATTGTGGAGGTCCCCATGCCCAGCCCGGAGTCCAGCCCCGAGGCCAGCCTGAGCGAATACTTTACCCTCGACCACCGAAACTGCGACTCGCAGTGGGCCAATGTGGAGGCCGCAGCGGGCAGCGGCGATGCGGAGCGCGTGCGCACGGCCTGGCAGAGCTTCGATCAGGCCCAGCGGCGACATCTGGCGCGCGAAGAGGAGTTGATGTTTCCCGCATTCGAGGCGGCCACGGGCATGAGCGGCGGGGGGCCAACGTTCGTCATGCGCTCCGAGCACGAGCAGATGCGCGGACTGCTCGATCAGATGGCCGCGGCTGCGGCTGAGGGCAACCACGACGAGCTGATCGATCAGGGCGATACCCTCCTCATGCTGATTCAGCAACACAATCAGAAGGAGGAGAGCATCCTCTATCCGATGGCCGAACGTGCGCTGGGGGGCGAGTGGGCCGCGCTGCGCAGACGGATCGAAGAGCTCTGAGGCGCGTGCCAGGGGAGATGCGAGGAGCGGATCGCTCGGCCGCCTGTCCCGCACCATCCCGGCGCGTGCGACGGGAATGCCGGACGTGGATGACGCAACGGAGCAGAGCGGGTCCCGCTTCTTCGCACGGCTGACGCGGGCGATCCTGCGCGGGCGTTGGGCGCTGCTGCTGCTGGTGGCCGCGCTGACCGGCCTGCTCGCGAGCCGACTGGACGAGCTGCAATTCGATGCCTCCAATGAAGCTTGGCTGATCGAAGGCGATGCGACGCTCGCCCTCATCGAGAAGTTCACCGCTCTCTTCGGAAACGATGACTTCGTCTACATCCTCTACGACGCGGGGGACTTCTTCCGCGCGGAGCCGGTCCGCCGGCTGGCGGCACTGGCCGACGAACTCGAGGCCCGCGTCCCGCATCTGGTCGATATCACGTGGCTCGGCAACGCCGAGTGGATCGAGGCTCGCGAGGAGGAGATCAGCGTCGAGCCGCTGATGGATCCACTGCCCGACTCCGCTGACCGTTTTGAACGCATCCGGCACATGGCCCTGTCCGAGCCGACCTTCGTCGACAGCCTGATCTCAGCCGACGGCGCGGTCGCGGGGCTTCTGCTCGAAATGGACGCCTATCCGGAAGACGGCGTCGACCCGCGCAAGGACGTCCCACCCGTGGTGCGAGAGATCCTGGCCGAGCCCGAGCACGCCGATCTCGCTGCCGTTGCAGTCGGCGGACCACTGCTCGACTACGACCTCGACATGATCACGGCGAGCGAGGGGCTCCACCTCGGCATCCTGTGCCTGATCGTACAGATGGGCGTTCTCGTCTGGGTGGGGCGCGGCCTGCGCGCCGTGATGGTGCCAGCCACCGTGGTCGGATTGAGTGTCGTCTGGACCTTCGGCTTGATCGCAATGCTTGGCTTTACGCTGAACATGGTCGCAATCCTGGTACCGGTGATCCTGATCTGTGTCGGAATCGGCGATTCGATGCACGTCATTGCCGAGTTTCAAGATCAGCGACGGCGGGGACTCGCGCGGCACCCGGCGATGGCCCGCGCAATGGCGCTGGTGGGCTGGCCCTGCGTATTGACGAGCCTTACCACCGCGGCGGGCTTCCTCTCCTTCCTCGCCGCCGACATCCGGCCATTCCGCGAGCTCGGCCAGTACGCCGCAGCGGGGGCCGTCGCGGCTGTCGTCCTGACTTTCGTCCTGGTACCAACGCTCTACTCGTGGGGTCGCGAGAGCGCCGGCGGGCGGGGCCCGCGCGCCGCCTCCGGCCACGACCCGTTCGATCGCATGTTACGCGCTTGCGCACGGCTGGTCGCCCGCCGACCGGGCGCGCTGGCCGCGTTCTTCTCCTGCCTGCTCGTACTCTCTCTGCTCGGCTACACGCAGGTCGAAGTAGAATCGAACGTGATCCACATGTTCTCGGAAGACGTGCCCATCCGGCAGGCCTACGACCGGGTAGATGCCCGCATGGGCGGCTCCATGTCGATGGAGATCATGCTCGACAGCGGGCGGCCCGACGGCGTACTCGAGCCCGACTTCCTGCGACACATGGATGAGCTGGATCGTTTTGTAACCGCGCACGACCTCACGACCAAGACGACGAGCCTGCTCGACATCCTGCGAAAGATGCGAAAGGCCTTTCACGAGAACGGGCAGGAGTACTACGACATCCCCGAGAGCCGGGCCGAGGCGTCGCAGTACATCCTCCTCTACGAGATGTCGGGCGGAGAGGAGAAGGAGAAGCTTCTGACCTTCGACAACGACGTCGCCCGCCTCACCGCCCGCACGCGCGCTCTCGATACCGCCGATGTACGGCGGTTCGTCCACGACGTGAAGTCCTTTGCGGCGAGCCGCTTCGGTGGGGATAGCGAGATCGAGCTGACGGGTACACTGGCCTGGGCCCGATCTCTCACCGACCTGATCGGCCAAGGCCAACGTCAGAGCTTCGCCGCGGCCCTCATCGCCATCAGTATCATGATGATGCTGGTCATGCGATCCGTCCGACTCGGATTGATCAGCATGCTACCCAACGTCTTTCCCGTGCTCATCATCCTCGGCACAATGGGCTTTGCCGGGATCTACATGGACATGACGATGATGACCTTCAGCGCCATCATCATCGGCGTCGCAGTGGACGACACGATCCACTTCTTCGTACGCTTCCGACGGGAATTCGAACACCTCGGCCGCTACGCACCCGCCATCGAGGCCACGCTCACCACCGTGGGCCGCCCGATCAGCTTCACCACGCTGACACTGACACTGGGCTTCGCCGTACTCGCGGCCTCCGACATCGCCTCGCTGAACCGCTTCGGCATCTTCTCGGGCATCGCATTCAGCTGGGCCCTGCTCGCCGACTTCCTCTTCGCACCAGCCCTGCTGATCCTCCTGAAGCCCCTGGGCCCAGAGCGGGGCTCTGAAGCCCGCGACGGCGGTCACCACAGGTCGTAGCGCGAAACCGACGGGCACCGCATTCACGCTTCTCACGTACCTTTCGACGCAGCGGGCATGTATGCTGTTGCGCGAAGTCCGCACGGTATTCTGCTCTCGTGGTGTTCACGATGGATGTAGTGTTCCCGCCTGCCCTGCTGCTGGGAATCGAGACCCGACACCGGGTGAAGGACACGATCGTCGGCGCGCCACTGCGCCCGGTCCAACGCCGAGGGGAAGCATGATCACGCTCTACGACAATCCGTTCAGCCCGTTCGCCCGCAAGGTTCGCCTCGTTCTCGATCACAAGGGGCTCGAGTACGAGAGCGTCGACGCCTTGGCTCTGCGCCATCATGGCGACCTGCTCGCCGTCAATCCCCGCGCCGAGGTGCCGGCACTGGCGGACGGCGATGTCGTGGCGGTCAACTCGTCGGACATCGTCGCCTATCTGGAGCACCGCTATCCCGATGTGCCGGTGCTGCCCACGGACCCCGGCGTCCGCGTCGCTGCGCGCTCCTGGGAGAGACTGGCCGACGGCGTCGTCGACTCGATCATCCACGACATCTCGCTCTGGGTGTGGCCGACACACCGGCGGCAGGACAGCCCACCGCCCGGGCTGATCGAAGCGGGGCGACGGGATCTCGCCGCCATCCTCGGGATGCTGGAGAAGTCGGCGAGCGCCGATGGGTTCCTGTGTGGAGCGCTCTCCGTTGCGGACTTTGCGCTCTTCCCGCACGTCTCCTCCATGCGGCCGCTCGGCGTCGCACTGGACCCGGGCGCGCATCCGAAGCTGCTGGAGTGGAACCGGCGCATGCGGGCCCTGCCCTGCGTCCGCAAGGATCTCGAGCACGTGAAGCGGTTGGCGACGGAGCGGTTTGCCGAGGGTGCGTCGCCCTACGAGGGCGAGAAGATCGTCTGGCGCGGGGACCGGCTCGAGTGGCTGTTCGGACACGGGTTTCACGCATGGTGGCTTCGGCAGCTCGAGGCGGGACACGTGGTCATTCCGGCCGCAACCTCGCCGTGAGGGAGAAGCCCGTGCCGGTGACGAGCGAAGCGATGACATCACGCGAGCGGGTCCACGCCGCGGTTCGCGGCCTGCCGGTGGACCGCGTGCCGGTGATGACCTGGCTCAACCCCCACGCCGGCTGCCGGCTGATGGCAGAGTTTCAGCCCGCCAGCGACGAGGGCGCCAACGCGACGGGGCGGGCGATGTGGCAGGACTTTGCGCGCGGGCACAGCGACAAGCCGGAAGACCTGTGCGCTTTCGCGCCGGTTCTCTACACGGGCTACGTCAACCGGGAGTACGCCCTGGATCTCGGCTCGGACCTGGCTGCGCTCGGCATCCCGATCGAGGACCTCGGTGCCCTCATCTCGGCGCCGGGCGAGCCCCTGCGGATCCGGGACATGTTCGGTTCGGTGCGGGGCATGTGCGGCCCATACCTCGAAGTGGTGGAGCCGGCGGTCAAGACGATCGCCGATCTCGCCGATCTGCCGCTCCCCGACGTCTCGCGACCCGGCCCCTACGACGCAATCCGCCACTTCCGGACCGAGCATCCCGGCGCCTGCCTGTATGGGGAGAGCTTCGGGGCCCAGGATCTCCCGTCGACGCAGATCTGGGAGATGTCGCAGTTCATGCTCGCCCTCTACGACTTCCCCGACGAGGTGAAGCGCTTTCAGGCTCGCTTCAACGAACGCATGATTGATATGTCGCGTCGAATGGCTCTGGCGGGGGCCGACATCGTCATGATCTACGACGACTACGGCACCACCGGCGCGCCGCTCACGTCAGTCGAGATGTGGAGGGAGTTCAGCTATCCGCTCCTGAAGAAGCATGTCGAAGCCGTACACGACGCCGGCGCGCTGGCCATGCTCCACTCGTGCGGGTACCAGGTCCCGTTCCTGGCGTACTACGTCGAGGCCGAGGTCGACATCCTTCAGAGCCTGCAGCCCAAGGCGGGCAACGATTTTCGAGCCGCGTACGATGAGTTCGGCGACCGCCTCACGTTCGCCACCGGGGTGGACATTCAAGAGGGCGAACTCATGAGCCCCGACGCGCTGCGGGCCGACATCCTGCGCGCCTACGGGATCGGCGGGCGCAACGGCCGTCACATCCTGGGCTACACGCACATGCTCCAGCACACGATGCCGGCCGCCAACATCGAGGTGATCCTGCAGACGGTGCGCGAGATCCAGGCGGGCCTGCACGACGCCTGAACGCGCTCCAGGGGAATCAGAGGCCGAGGGCTCATTGGGCGCGGAGCCCGGGGAATCTGAGCCCGTGCACGGGATCACGCGCCACCTTCCGCCGGCGGGCCGGCACTGACTGTCGCTGGGCACGAGCGCGGTGGCCGACTGCTCCATACGAACTCAGCGATCAGATTCGAAATATGCCAGGGAGGATGGGAGAGATGCTCCACATCAAGGCCGACAAGCCTGTTCGAAAGAAGATGATCGAGCGCTACATCGACAATCAGCAGGAGATCGAGAGGCGGATGGCCAAGGAGATCGTCAAGGTCTTCAACACGAACTACGACTTGCTCGATGCACTCAAGGGCATGGTGTACAACGCCCTCGACGACATCGAGTGGATGGTGGAGAACCTGGCCAGGGGAGAGGGCGTCGTCAGGGAGGCATTCAAAGAGGATGCCGTGAGCTACGGATTCGTGGCAAAGCAGAAGGGCCTCAGAGAGGCGTACACCGAGCACAACTTCGTCCAGGAAGTGAGGAGAAGGCTGCCTTCGATGAAGGCCCCCGAATGCTCAGACCTCGTCAGATTCTATGGCGAGATCATCGAGCGCGGCGCCAAGCGACCGGTTCTCAAGATCCTCGACAAGTATCGCGATGCCGATGGAAAGGATACGCGGCCGGCCGTGCCCTCGAGACTCGGGAGCGACGTCGTGAAGCTGAATGAGCGCCGCCTCGGCTATCAGAAGGATACCGTGGGGGGCAACTGGTGGGTCAAAGACGAGAACCAGGGAGGCAAGCGGCTTCGGACCAAGGTCGCGAACCTGAGCGAGCACGAACGCCAGGCCTTCCTGAGACGACTCAACCGGATCGAGAAGTTGATGCACAACCAAGGGGGCGGCATCTCGCGCTGGAAGCAGCTCGACATGGATCTGGTGAAGAGGCTGGATCTCGTGTTCGGCCTGTCCAGGGGGGCCACCATCTCGGGCACGACCACCGACACCGTCTTCTTCATCAACAGGATGTCACTGATCGACGAGGCGCTGAAGCCGGACAGCACTGCGCACCAATACTACTTCGGCGGCACCGGCCCCAAGGGCCTCGACCCCATCTACTATCTGCTCGCCCTCGCCACTCTCGTATCGGAGGACCACCACACCACGATCGAGGTCGCGCTCGCACTCGCGCTGAACGGCATCGTCACCGACTACAAGATCGGCATGTACGAATCCCTGATGCCCGACCGCACGGGCCGCGTGAATGCCGGTGCGCAGCCGATCGAAACGAAGCTACGTAGCGCCCAGCTTCAGAGCAGACACTTTCTGGTCTACTATGAGAGAGGCGAGATCGGCGGCTGTGTGATGTTCGAGAGCACGGATATGAAGATCTGGGAAGAAGTGGCGCTGGCGAGCGAGCAGCTGATGGTGAAGATCAACGGATTCGCCGCGCAGCCGACCTGGGACGACATCGGCTCTCTCCACCCCGCGGTGAGGGCCGCGCTTCTCCACTGAATCGCCCGCGACGATCGGATCGTCACTGCGGCGAAGAGCCCGCCCGTGCCCGCGCCAGGTCTCGCGGCAGATTTCGACTGGCGAAGTAGAAGAGGATGCTCGCGCAGCCCCCGATGATGCCCACGAGCAGCATGGAATAACGGACGGCTTCGTCGCCGTAGCGAATCGCCAAGGAGTCGTTCAGGTAGCCCACCAGGAACGGACCAAGACCAAGGCCGATCATGTTCACCGCAAAGAGATTGATCGCCGAGGCGGTGGCGCGCATGCCGGGCACGACGAGACTCTGGATCATCGAGTGCATCGGGCCGACGTACATGGCGCCGAGCAGGTAGAATGGAGCGAAGCAGTAGAGCGAAGCCTCAGCGCTCCCCGCGAAGAGAAAGCCCACCACGAAGGGAACGCCGGCCAGCGACTCCAGGGCGGGGAGCCGCATGTACCAGCGTTCGTCTCGGCGGGCGAGCCGGTCGGTCCACAGGCCTCCCACGTAGGCGCCGAGGCTGCCGGTGACGCCGATGACGACGCCGAGCCAGAGCCCCACCTGCGTATTGGGCATCTCGTGCACGCGGATCAGGAACGTGGGCCCCCAGACGAGTGCACCGTAGCCCGAGAGCGACTGGACCGACGCGCCGCAGACGACGAGCCAGAACGAGCGATTGCTCGCCAGTGCGCGCAGCACCTCGGCAAGCGCCACGGGCTGGCCACTGGCAACCGGCTCAGAGTAGCCGCGAGGCAGCTCGCGAATCGTGAACCGCACCAGCACGGCCAGAGGCAGCCCCGACAGACCGATGACCAGAAAGACACTGCGCCAGCCGAACTGCTGCGCGATGTAGGCGCCCCCGGCGAACACGATTGCAACGCCGATATAGACGCCGGTGGCGTAGATCGCAAGCGCCGTTGCACGCCGCTCGCGCGAGAAGTAATCCGAGATCAGTGAGTGAGCCGGTGGGCTGCCGGCCGCCTCACCGATCCCCACCCCCACCCGCGCGAGCGCCAACTGCCAGTAGCTCTGAACCAGCCCCGACACCGCCGTCATGCTGCTCCAGGTCACGAGGCCAGCCGCAATCACGAAGCGACGCGAGGTGCGGTCGGCGAAACGCGCGATCGGAATCCCGGCGACCGTGTAGAAGACAGCGAAGGGGAAGCCCGTCAGGAACCCCATGGCGGTGTCGGACGCGCCGAAATCCTTCTGAATGTCGGTCAGGAGTATCGAGAGAGCCTGACGGTCGGCGAAGTTCGAGACATAGACGAGAAAGAGAACCGTCAGCACGTAGTAGGCGTAGCCCTTGGAGACCTCGGGACGCCCGCTCGACCCCTCCTCCCCCGCCATCAGCCGGCCTTGACCTGCTCGCACGTGCCGATGATCCTGGCCTCTGCGAGTCGAGCGATCTCCTCGCCGCCGTATCCGAGCTCGCCGAGCACCTCCTCGCTGTGCTGGCCCAGCATCGGGGGCGGGAGACGAACACCACCCGGTGTGCCATGAAACTTGATCGGGATACCGGTCACATCCACCGCGCCAAGCGCGGCGTGCTCGACACTGACGATCATCTGGTTGTGACTGATCTGTGGATCGTTCACGACGTCCGGAATCTCGTTGATCGGCGCCGTCAGGAGGTCTCCCGCCACGAGCCGCTTCACCAGCTCGCCGCGCGTGAAGTCCATGCAGCGCTCTTCGATCAGACGGTCGAGCTCATCCTCGTTCTGCCGACGAGCCTCGATGTTCACGAAGCGCGGATCCGCGACCCAGTTTCGTTCGAGTGCCTCACAGAGCTTGACGAAGAACTTCTCCGACGGACAGGTGATCACCACGCGGCCGTCCTGGCAGGCGTATATTCCCGACGGTGCGAAGTAGAGGCTGCGATTGCCCGTACGCGGCGTGATGAAGTCAGCGTTTCGGTAGGCGCCGATTGGATTGCACATGGCGTGCACCAGGGCATCGAGCAGCGAGACCTCGATCCGCTGCCCCTGGCCACTCTTGCCGCGTGCGATGAGCGCTGCCAGCGACGCCGAGCACGCGAGCTCCGAAGTCATCACGTCAATCAGCGGAATCGTGAGCCGCACCTCCGGCCCATCGGGCTCACCGTTCTGACACAGCAGGCCAGCGTAGCCCTGCGCGAGAAAGTCGATACCGGGGCGACCGGCGTAGGGTCCGTCGGCCCCGAAGGCGGTTACGCCCACCCAGATGATGTCGGGCCGCTGCTCGCACACCTGCTCGTACTGCAGGCCGAGCTTGCCGAGTGCGGGGCCGCGAATATTCGTAATGAGGATATCTGCGGTGGAGACCAGCCGGCCGAAGACCTCGCGCGCGTCCGCACCCTTGTTCATGTCGAGCACGATCGCCCGCTTGTTGCGATTCAAGCTCATGAAGGCCGTGCGCTCGCTCCCGCGCTCCGGTCCCAGATGCCGGCTGTCGTCGCCGAAGAACGACTCGACCTTGATGACATCGGCGCCCATGTCACCGAGCAGCGTCGCCCCGTAAGGCCCCGCCAACATGGTCGCCATGTCGAGCACACGGATGCCCGCGAGCGGGCCCGTGTTCGCGCCCTCGCTCGGCGGATCCGCCTTCGTGCGTCTTCCGGTCTGGTCGGTCACGGCGGGCATTCAGGGGATGATCCCCTGCTCCTTGAGCTCGCCGATGCGATCCCAGTCGATGCCCAGCGTATCGAAGAGGATCATCTCGGTGTCCTGACCGAGTTCGGGCCCCAGCGTCTCGACGCTGCCCGGTGTCTTGCTCAGCGTGACCGGGAGACCACGCACGTCCACTTCACGATTCACCTCATCGCAGTGGATCTTGGCAAAGTAATCGTTCTGCCAGGCCTGCGGATCCTTGGAGACTTCCTCGAGGTTCTGAATCAGGCCGGCCACGATGCCCGCAGATCGCCAGTGCTCCAGCCACTCCCCCGCCGAGCGCTCCTTCAGGATGCCATCCAGCACGGCGATCAGCGCCGCGTTGTTCTCGGCCCGCTTCTCGGCAGTAGCGAAGCGCGGCTCGTCGGAGAGGTCCGCCCGGCCGAGACTCCGGCAGAGCTTGGACCAATTCTCGTCGGTATTCTCCTCGCAGAGGAAGACCCACCTGTCCTTCGCCTCGTAGCGATTCCAGAGTGGATTCCCGGCCTGCTTACGCGATTGCTGCGTCGAGTACAGCTCGTTGCGCGATGCCAGAAAGGGCTGCAGCGTCGGGGCGCCCATGAAGAGCTGAGCGCCATAGAGCGAGGCATCGACGAACTGCCCCACCCCCGTTCGCCTGCGTTGATAGAGTGCCAGCATGATGCCGAGGGCCGACATGATGCCCCCGTATGTGTCGCCGGACCCCATTCCGAGATAGATCGGGGGCTGGCCGGGCTCGCCCTGGCGGGTCATGATGCCGGTCAGCGCCTGCACGTTGATGTCGTAGGAGGGCCGATTGACATCGACCGCATGGCCGTACCCGGTATTGGTCGCGTAGACGATCCGCGGGTTGATCTCCCGGAGCTTCTCGTAGCTGAGACCCCAGGCCTCCAGGTTCTCCTTCTGGAAGTTCGAGAGGAAGACGTCCGACTTCTCGACGAGCTTGTAGAAGAGCTCCTGGCCCGCGGTCTCCTTGAGATTGATCGCCAGGCTCTTCTTGTTGCGATTGATCACGAGGAAGTACTGGTTCCAGTCGCCAACGGGCAGCGCCTTGATGCTGCGAACGCCGCGCGCGCCATCACCGGTCACCGGGCGCTCGACGTGGATGACCTCGGCGCCGAAGTCCGCCAGATACTGGGCGCAGACCGGGCCCTGCAACCACTGCGTCAGATCGAGCACGCGAATGCCTTCCAGCGGCTTGGTCATTCTCAACTCCTAAGTCCAGCGCCCAGGTCCGGTGCCCAGATCCGGCGCCTAAGTCCGGTGCGTAGGTCCCGCACTCAAGCCCGGCAGAAAGTCGGGCTGCTGCGCACCGGCCCTCATATGATTGTGCCGCTCGCCTCGAGCGCTTCGATCTGTGCGTCTGTGTACCCGAGCCGCTCCTGCAGAATCTCGGCGGAGTGCTGTCCGACACACGGCGCCGTGTTGCGTAGCCGAGCCGGACTCTCACTCATGTAGATCGGGAATCCGAGGCTCTGGATCGCACCATGGCTCGGGTGATCGAGGCTGAGGATGTAGCGATTGAGTGCGGCGATCTGATCGGAGGCGGGATAGTCGTACTTTTCGATGACATCGGCCGGAAGCCTCTTCTCGCTGAGCTCCCGCCGCCAATGCGAGCTGGACTGCTTCGAGAAGCGCTCCTCGAGCACCTGCATCATCTCGAGCCGATGCTCGCCGCAGCGCTTCTCGTGGCTGTCGAAGCGCGGATCGTCGATGTCGAGACCCATGATCTCGCAGAAGGACGGCCAGTACTTGTCGGTATCCGGCATCGCCAGCGTGACCCAGCGGCCATCGGCACTGGGATACATGGGGCCGCTCATCGGATTGCCCGCATCCAGGCGCGACACCGGCTCGAGGAAACGCTCGTCCCGCATCGCAAGATAGGCCTGCATGTCCAGGCTCTGCGAGTACATATTCCCGCCAAAGAGCGATGCGTCGACGATCTGCCCCTCACCGGTCTCGTCGCGGTGGTGAAGCGCCATCACGATGCCGAAGGCGAGCATCACCGCCGTGTGCATCTGACCGGCGCCGGTGTAGACCGGAGGCTGGCCGGGCTGAACCAGCGTCGGCATCACCCCCGTGCGAGCCGCCGCCAGCTCGTCGTACGCGGGCAGGTCGCGATCGGGGCCCTGCGGACCGAAGCCCGAGCCTCGGGCATACACGATGTCTTCCCTCAACTTGCAGAGGCTCTCGTAGTCCCAGCCGTTCCCGTCCAGGCTCGCGAAGGGCAGATCGGTGAGGAAGACGTCCGCCTGGCTGAGCAGCTTGTTCATGATCCCGTGGCCGGCCGGCTCGCTGAGATTCACGGCGAGACTCTGCTTGTTTCGGTTCGCGAGCTCGTCGAGAGAGTTCCAGCGCTCCGGGGGATGCATCCCGTCGCGGTCGTGATCGACCTTGCGAGACTGGGCCAGATCCTCGACACGAATCACGGTCGCCCCGAAGTCACCCAAGAGCGCACCCGCGAGTGAGGCGAAGAACTCGCTGCTGAGATCTACGACAACGACGCCCTCGAGTGCCTTGCTCATAGCGACCTCATCACGGCTCTACTCCGACCACTCGCGGTTCCGGTCGAGCATCGGGTCCTCGTACTCCGCCTTGTCCGGCAGGAACTCGAAATCCGTCGGACAACCACTCGGCATGACCTCGACATCGAGCTGCGTACGGCAGCTGGTGTCGCTTGCAACGAGATAGCGGGACATCGAAAACCTGTCCATCCTTCGGGCAGTTGCGCGGCTTCCTACGCGACGGGCGGGTGGCACGAGGGACGGCCGACCATCACGACCTGGGGGTCGCCGCGCACGGGACGAACACCACCTCTGAATTCCGGCCCGGGTAGCTAGAAACTCCGACTGGACTGTATATGATCTCGCCCCTGCGGCGCCACGCCGGCGGTTGTGTTAATCAGCAGCCGCAACCTAGGAAACCCCTCCGATGACCAAGGATCCGTTGCACACCAGGCTCTGTGACATGCTGGGGATCGAGTACCCCATCATCGCCTTCACACACTGTAAGGATGTTGCAGTATCTGTGATCAATTCGGGCGCCTTCGCCGTGCTCGGCGAAGCGATGCACACGCCGGAAGAAATCGCGGCCGACATCAGTTGGATCCGCGAGCGCGTGGACGGACGCCCCTTCGGTGTCGATCTCGTACTGCCCGCCTCCGTACCAGCCGAGGCCAGCCTCGATCAGCTGATGACAAAGATCCCGCAGGAGCAGCGGGACTACGAGCAGATGATCAAGCGCAAGTACGACGTCCCGGACCCCAAGGAGGGCGTCGATCTGCACCAGTGGGGCGGCCTCAATCAGGCCCTTGGCCGAGCGCAGCTCGAGGTGCTTCTCGACGAGCGTGTACCGGTGATCGCCTCCGGGCTCGGAAGCCCCGCCTTCCTACTCGATGCCGCTCACGAGCGGGGAATCAAGGTCTTCGGCCTGGTGGGCAAGACGCGGCAGGCCAAGCGCCAGCTCGAAGCGGGTGTCGACGTCATCATCGCTCAGGGCTATGACGCCGCCGGCCACACCGGCGCCATGGGAACATTCTCGATCGTGGCAGACGTAGCTGCGATTGCGGGTGACACACCCATCATCGCAGCCGGTGGTGTCACGACCGGCCGACACCTTGCAGCGGCACTCTGCCTCGGCGCATCCGGCGTCTGGACCGGCACCCTGTGGCTCGCCTGCAGAGAGTCCGACGTCGACATGATCGTGAAGGAGAAGCTGCTGGCGGCCACGGCCGACGACACCTCATACTCGACCTGCATCTCCGGCATGACGATGCGCGTGCTCAAGTGCCCCTGGACTGAAGAGTGGGCCAAGCCGGAGGCCCCACCGGTATTGCCGCCGCCATACCAGATGCTGCTGAGTTCGGACTACATTCAGGGCTCGAACGATCACCGGCGGGGTGACCTGATGACCGAAGCCGCCGGCCAGGGTGTTGGCTTCGTGACCGAGATGAAGCCCGCCAGGCAGATCGTCTTCGACATGGTCGAAGAGGCACTGACAGCATTCGAAGAGATCACGGGCGATCCGGATGACGAGTGAGCCCGCTGCGACGGTCGAATCAGTGAGAAGCGAGAGAGCAAAGAGCCGAGAAAGGACGTGAAGAACGAAGCGGGCGGCATGCGCCCCGGCTTCGACGCCGCGATGGCCGGCAAGCGGGCAGAGTGTGACGGCGGTGGCCTCGTCGCGGGGACGCGATTCGCAGGGCGCCAGGAGTTCACCGGCACCCTGACCGGCGACTATTACGACGCAGGGGATCCCCCCTGGCGCTGGTATCTCCTCCGCGACCTGACGAGCAAGCCCGAAGGCTTTCCGGCCGACGCCGTCTGGTGCGAATCCGAGAGCATCTTCCTCGTGGAGCAGCGATGACGAGCGCGGGGAAGAGCGTGGAGACGAGACCGGAGAAGAGCCTGGAGAGTCGAGAACCGAGCTGAGCCAAGGAGTGCGGCCCACGGCCGCGACCGCACGAGGAGTCCGAAGTGAGAATCGTAGTCTGTGTCAAGGAAGTACTGGACCCGGACGCCGTCAACAACTACGCCGTTGCGGGACGGCTCGAGATCGGCGACGACGGCAAGACGCTGACCCAGAGCGCCATCCCGCGGCTGATGAACGGCTTCGACGAGCAGGCCATCGAGGCCGCGCTCAAGCTGCGCGATGCCGGAGCCGACTTCACGCTGGCCGTGATATCGGCCGGCGCAAGCCCCGAGAAGATCCTGAAGCATGCCGGAGCACTCGGTGCCAACGAGCTGCTGGCGATCAAGCTGGAGAGCGATGAGTTCGACTATCACGCAGTCGCTGCCTTGCTCGCTGCCCAGATCGAGGCGAGCGGCGGAGCCGACGTCGTGCTCTGCGGCCGACAGGCCTCGGACGACGACCAGGGTGTGGTGCCGGTGCTGATCGGCGAGAAGCTCGGCATGCCGGTCGTGACGGTCGCCCGGGCCGTGGCACTCAGCGGCGCGACTCTGCGCGTGACCCGCGTGACGCCGGACGGTGACGAGGTCGTGGAAACGGCCTGCCCCGCGGTGGTGACGGTGAGCAACGAGCTCGGCGATGCTCGTTACCCGACTGCGGCGGCCAAGATCAAGGCCCGCAAGATGAAGCCCTCGATCGTGACGCCGGACTCGCTCGCGCTCAGCGCCGAAGACCTCGCGCCCAGGGTCGTGCTGGCGCGTCAGTTCGTTCCCGAGATACAGGGCAATTGCGAATTCCTGGAGGGCGACAGCCCGGCCGCTCTCGCGCAGAGTCTCGTCGAGCGCCTGCGCGCGGACAGCATCATCCAGTAGACCGCCGTACCACAGCGAGTCGCAGGCCGAGAGTCGAGAGCCGAAGAGAGCCTCGAAGCAAGCGAAGGAGCAGCAACCAATGTCACAGAACGCCGTCGTCGTGTGCACGTGGGACCGAGAACGCGATGGGCTCCCCGCCGGAATCGGGGAGGTCCTCACGCTCGGCCGCGAGCTGGCCGGCCAGCTCGGCAGCGACCTCCACTGGCTCGTGCTGGGCCCGCTGCCCGCCTCCGCCACGCAGACCGCCAGCCAATACGGTGTCGTCAGCGTGCAGCAGATCGAGGACAGCAAGCTTGACGTGTTCCAGGCCGACGCCTGCGTGGCCGCGCTGGCGGGCTACTGCAGTGAGCGATCGCCGCGTGCACTGCTCGTTCACCAAACCCTGGACGCCCGGCTGGCGGCGCCGCGACTGGCCGCACGACTGGGAACCGCCGTGCTGATGAACGCCGTGGCGGTCGAGCCCGGGCCCGACGGGCTGATGGTCACCGCTTCGGCCTTCGGCGGTGACACACGAGTGGTTTACGAGCTCAAGGGCGCTGGCTGCCCGGTCCTCTCCTTCATCGCCAATGCCGTGGTGCCCGAGCCCGCGGAGAGTCCGACCGCCCCCGCCGCCGTGGAGACGATCTCAGCGGATCTGGCCGATGTCGAGGAGCGCATCCGCGTGGTCGAGAAGGCGAGTCTAGAGGGCCCGCGTCTGGATGACGCCGAGATCATCGTCTCGGGTGGCCGTGGGCTGGGGAGTCTCGAGAACTACAAGCTGATCGAGCAGCTCGCCGAAGCCTTGGGCGGCCTGCCGGGTGCCTCGCGGCCACTGGTGGACGACGGCTGGGTCGATTCGTCGCGGCAGGTCGGGCTGACGGGCCGGATCACGCGCCCCAATCTCTACGTGGCTGCCGGGATCTCCGGTGCCAGCCAACACATGGCGGGCTGTTCGGCGGCCAAGACCATCGTCGCCATCAACCGAGATCCGGACGCAGCGATCTTTCAGCACGCCCGCTACGGGATCGTCGGCGATTGCCTGGAGATCTTGCCCGAGCTGATCCGGGCCGCGGGCAGCCGCTAGCGCGAGCCAAATGTAAATCCGGAGTCGATCTCGCAGTCGAGGGGAGATGCAGATGAGTGAAGCCGAGCGCGTGCACGCCGCGCAGGGACTGTTCGCCGAGACGGCGCAAGGCCCGCGCCTGCTGGGATCGAAGTGCAGGACGTGCAGCACGCCCTACTTCCCGAGGAGCGAGAGCTGCCACAACCCGGACTGCAGTCAGTCGGACCTCGAGGACGCGGCCTTCGGGCCACACGGCAAGCTCTGGAGCTGCGCCATCCAGAACTACCCGCCGCCGCCGCCGGTCGTCTACGACGAGCCCTTCGCCCCCTACGCGGTCGGGCTGGTGGACATGCCCGAGGGCCTGAGAGTGCTCGGCCGAATCCTCACCGATGACCCGCAGGCGGTCGAGGTGGGGGGAGAGGTAGAGCTCGTAATCGAACCACTCGCCACGAGCGGAGAGTCGGCTCAGCAGCTGGTCTCCTGGCAGTTCAAGCCGCGCTAACGCCGGCAGAGGAAGCGAAAGATGAGAGAGGTGGCCGTTCTCGGACTCGGAATGCATCCCTGGGGCAAGTTCCCGGAGAAGCCGTTGAACAACATCTGCCGGGTGGCGGTCGAGGCCGCGCTGAGTGACGCCGACCTGCAGTGGCGCGATGTGCAGGCGGTGGCGGCGGCCAGCTCACGCTTCTCGGGCGGCAAGGGCTGGGGACTCAACGGCAACGACGTCGTCGAGGACATGGGCTCGACGGGCGTACCGGTCTACAACCTCTCGGCCGGCTGCGCCGCCGGCGGCAACGCCTTCAACATCGGCTGCATGTTGGTGGCGAGCGGCTGCCACGACGTCGTGATGGTGGTCGGCGGCGAGAAGATGCCCAAGGGATTCATCCAGACCTCGGGGCTCGAAGACGAGAGCGATCCCGAATATCTGCGCCAGCGCTGCATCGGCCTGCCCGGCCCTGGCTTCTGGGCACTCCTGACGCGCCGGCGAATGGCGGAGTACGGCACCACCGAAGAAGATCTGGCCCGCATCGCCGTCAAGGCTCACGAGGTCGGGACCCACAACGAGAACGCCCGCTTTCGCCAGCTCTTCAGCATAGAGGACGTCCTGAAATCCAACATGGTGAGCTACCCGCTCCGCCTCTACGAAATCTGCCCCGTGAGCGATGGCGCGGCGGCCGTGATCCTCTGTTCGGCCGAGATCGCGCGCAAGAAGACGACCAGTCCGGTCACGGTGGCGGCCAGCGCGGTGGCGACCGCGCGTTTCGACGACGGCATCCCGCGCGCACTCGCCTGCCCCATCGGCTCCGGCAGTGCACATCACAGCGAGGCCGCTATCGCGGTGGGCCGGGCTCTCGAAACTGCGGCCGTCGGGCCCAAAGACATCGACCTCGTCGAGCTGCAGGACAACACGGTCTACTACGAACTCGCGTTCCCCGAGGAGTGGGGCCTCTGCGAGCCCGGCGAGTCGGAGAGCCTGATGCGGGCGGGCGAGACGCTCCCCACCGGCAGGCTGCCGATCAATCCGAGTGGCGGCTTCCTCTGTTTCGGCGAGGCCACCACGGCCCAGGGCCTGTTCCAGATCTGCGAAGTGGGCTGGCAACTGCGCGGTGCCGCCGCGCAGCGACAGGTACCCAACGCCAAGCTGGGCCTGGCCCAGAGTCTCGGGCTCGGCGGCAACGCGGCGGCGGCGGTCCTGAAGCGCTAGCCCGGATTATTCATGAAGCTCCTACTGCGGCCGCCCAACAGCACGGTCGGGGAAGACAAAACGGAGGTTCGCCCCCGAGCCG
>JAJDAO010000048.1 GCA_029261835.1 Deltaproteobacteria bacterium
CAAGACTGGGCAGCGCGTCCAGCCGCCCATCCATCCCCGCTGGCTGCGTTGCGCTCGGTCACCGTAGCTACGGCTATGCCTCCCTCGCGCGCCTGGCCAGCGGGGCGTCTTGACGTCTGGGCCGCACCACCCAGTCTTGGGCCAGGCTCCTAGACCACCCAGACGTCCTTCTGCAGCCGGCCGTTGCGGCGCATCGTCTCGAGATAGGCGCTCGCTTGCTCACTCGTCGCGCCCCCCTGCGAGACCACGATCTCGCCCAGCGCTTGCTCCACAGCAACCGCCATGCCCGCGGCATCACCGCAGATGTAGAAGGGGTCGCCCCCCTCCATGCGTCGCCAGACGAGCTGCGCTTGCTCGCGTAGACGGTGCTGCAGATAGATCTTCTCCGGCTGATCGCGCGAGAAGGCCGTGAAGACCTCGAGCACGCCCTTCGATACCCAGTGCTGCCATTCATCCGCGTAGAGAAAGTCACGCTCCCGCCGGCGACAGCCGAAGAACAGCAGATGCGGAGCGTCGGGACGCCGCTGGTCCGCAGCCTGCATGGCCTGCAGGAAGGCGCGATACGGCGCCACGCCCGTGCCCGCTCCGATCATCACGCACGAGCGACCGGCGGGCGGCGGCCGAAAGTCCGGATTGTGCTGAACGAAGGCGCGAATGCCATCGCCCTCGCCGACGCGCTCGGCCAGATAGCTGCTCGCCAGCCCGGTGCGCTCCCGTCCCAGCCGCTGGTAGCGCACCACCGCAACGGCCAAGGCGAGTCGGTCGCGCGTGCTTCGCTGGACAGACGCGAGCGAGTAGTAACGTGGCGCGATCGCGCCGCAGCAGCGTACGAGATCAGCGGTCGGCAACCCGCGCGCCGCCGTCGGGAACTCGCGCAGCAGATCCTGGAGCTCCCGCTCACGCAGATAGGACGCGGCCCGCCGTTCGTCGTTGCACAGCGCCTCGATCCGCTCGCGCTCGTCCGCCTCCGCGCTCGCCGCGAGCAGTGCCGCGAACAGCTCGGGCTTGAGCCGCTTGATATCGAGCTGATACAGCAGCGCATCTCGCAGCGAGAGCGTTCGGCGGCCTGTCGCCCGCTCGACCGGCTGCTCACCCGAACGCCCGAGCGCAGCCAGCACGGCTTCCACCTCGGCCGGACAGTTGCTCGCGAAGACGCCGAGCGCATCACCCGGCTGCCAGCTCAAGGAGCCGTCGGCTGCGGGCTCCAGCTCGAGGTGTACCGTCTCGCGGTCGCCCGGCTCTACGAGCCGAGTGAGCGCGCGCCGCTGAGCCAGTCGCAGCTCGACGGGGCGCGCACGCGTCGGCTCCGGCGTGCCCTCCTCGGCGGCGTTCTCGAAATAACGTCGGGCGCGCTCGAGCAGACGCTCCGGGCCCATGGCCGCGTGCTCGGGCAGCCAGAAGCGCGCGTCCGCCAGCTGCGCCGTCACGGCTGCGAGCCATGCGTCGATCACGACCGTGTCCTCGCAGTCCACCTGCGCGACCGGGCTCAGTGATTGCGCGCCGCGCGCTGCCATCAGCGCGTCGAGCTCTCGACCGGCGCGACAGAAGTTCGGGTAGCTGCGATCGCCCAGCGCCAGCACCGAGTAGCGGACGCCGGACAGGTCGAGCCCGGCCGACTCCAAGTGCGCGAAGAGTCCTCGCGCGGCCTGCGGCGGTACGCCGTCTCCCGCCGTCGAGCAGATCAGCAAGCAGGCTGTCACCTCCGCCCAATCGACGATCTCATGGTGCTCCGCAGCGACGCAGCGCGGCGACAGACAAGAGCCTTCGGCAGCCACGCGCACGTGGGCCAGGCTCGCGCACGCCCGGTCGGCCAGCTCCTGTGCGAAGCCGTACTCGCTGCCGTATAGCACCAGCACACGGTGGCGCGCCGGATCGCTGCCCGCGTGTCGAAAGATCGCGCTGACGGCATCCGCCTGACGCGCTTGCGCGTTCTCCTCCGATGCGAGCTCGTCCGTTGCGCCGGGCAGCCCCACGGCCGGATCGCGCAGACACGCATTCTCGAACGCCGTCTCCCGTCGGCTGCACGCGCGGCCGCGTTCTTCGTAGGCGCTCGGCCCGCCCGCTGGTGCTCGCCTTGCTCTCTGAAGAAACAGCTGTCGCATGACCTCGGCCATGAGCGGCAGCGCCACAGAGGGCTTGGCGAAGGTGGTCTTCGGCTTCACGCCCGTCATGGCCGCGCCGAACTCCACCATGAAGGCATCTCCCTTGCGCTGTGCCACCACGTTCGCCGCATCCAGGAAGACCGGAAAGCGGTAGCTCATGCGACCACCGGCCGCCGAGGCGGCGAAATCGCGGCCGAACGCGGTCATCCAGCGTTGGTGGTAGATCTCGCAAGCCTCTGCCGAAAAGTCACCGCGTGCGAAGAGCTCGTGAATCGTGCGAGCCGCAAGGCGACCGGCAATCATGCCGGTGTGTATCCCCTCCCCGGTGAGAGGATCGGTCTGCCCAGCCGCGTCTCCCACGGCCATGAACTGACGGGCAGTGCTGCGCGGCACACCCCCGGTTCGCAGCGAGGCGACGCGAACACGCTCCAGGAATTCCACCTCGGGACCGAGCACGCGCCGTATGAAGGGATCGCACATGATTCTCGTGCGATAGACCTCGAGCAGCTCGTCGGGGGCGACCGCTCCACCGGGAATCACGTAGGCGCCGAGATCGATGACGTCATCGTAGTGGCGGAACAGCGCCACGTAGCCGGGCAGCATATAGCTGGGGTAGAGCAGCACGCCTCCCGACTTGAAATTGTGCGTTCCCGCTCGAACGTATTGGCGCGCCGCCACGCCGAGCGGTGGTGTGTCGACGACCGCGAGGGATCGCGCAAGGCGGCTGGTCGCCCCATCGGCCGCCACCAGCATACGGGCGCGAAGTCGGCTTCCGTCGCGGCAGTGCACGCTCCAGAGCCCGTCGCTCTCGAGCTCCGCCCGCTCGACAGCGACCTCCTCTCGCAGCATCGCCCCCACCTCGGCCGCGCGGCGTGCGATCCGCTCGTCGCAGATCGTGCGCTTGATGGCGTAACAACGCGTCCCCGGCGCGCCGCTCGCCTCCCCGGTGCTGACGTAGCTCTCGCCCGATGGCGAGATGAAGCCACCCGAGGTGCAATCGCGCACGAGGCCGTCCGCCTCGAGCTTCTGCAGAACACCCATCTCTTCGAGGATGTCGAGGGCGGGTGCGCACCAGGCGTCTCCGCAGATCTTGTCGCGCGGCAGACGCTCCTTCTCGAGCAGCGCGACGCGCCGAGCGGGCTCAACGCCATCGGGGTGCGCCAGGTAGTAGGCGGTCGTGGCGCCGGCGGGGCCGGCTCCGACGACGATCACGTCGAACGTCAGGACATCGTCGGTAGTCGCCTCAGCGCTGATCACACGGTCCTCCAAGCGATCCTCCAAGCATTTCTCCGGCCAATCCTCCGTCCGCGGGCAGACCGCGCCGGCCGAGCCCGCATGATCGCCGCTCTCGCGAAGCCGGGAAAGGCCACCCGAATCTCGCCGAGCTCCGAGCGCTCCACTATTACCTGCGCTCCGCTGGGGCGAGCGCTCCGCTATGACCAGCGCTCCGCTGCGGCCGGCGCCCGCGCAACGTGCTAACCCAGCCGATCACGAACTGCTGTCGACGGGCCGGCGCTTCCAGCGTTCGTCGCTGGCGAGCACCGAAGGAGCCGCCATGCCCTACCCGCCCCACAGCACCCGCTCGGCGATCGATCTATGGCGCGTGCTCGCGCTCGCGCTGGCGGCCGCGACGCTCCTCCCGAGCTGCACGCCACAAGAAGAGCCGCGGGTCGAGCCGGAAGTCGCTCTGGCTGACGGAGCCCATCCGCGGCTGCGCGCCCACTCGGCCGAGTTCGAGCGACGTGTGTACCGGGTAACGGATCGGGTCCATGTCGCCGTCGGTTTCGGGCTGGCCAATTCCATCATGATCGAGGGCGACGATGCCGTGATCATCGTCGACACCCTGGGCAGCGTCGAGAGCGCCCGCGAGGCCAACGCGGCTTTTCGCGACATCAGCACGAAACCCGTCGCGGCGATCATCTACACGCACAACCACGCCGATCATGTATTCGGTGGCCGCGGATTCGTTCCGGAGGGCGGGGTTGCGGTCTACGCGCATGAGACGACCAGCACCTTGATCGATCGTGTGGTCGGCGTACTGCGGCCGATCATCAGTCGGCGCAGCGCACGAATGTTCGGCACAGCGCTACCCAAACAGGGCCCCGACGCCCTGGTCAACGCCGGAATCGGGCCCTTTCTCGAGCTCGCTCAGGGAGCCGGCACGCCGAGCCTGATTCGGCCCAATCGGACCTTTCGCGATCGCCTCGAAGTCGACGTGGCCGGCGTGCGGCTAGAGCTGGTACACGCACCGGGCGAGACCGACGACCAGCTCTTCGTCTGGCTGCCGCAGGAACGCGTGCTGCTCCCGGGCGACAACATCTACAAGGCATTCCCCAACCTCTATACCATCCGCGGCACCCCGAATCGCGATGTCATGGGCTGGGTTCGCAGCCTGGACGCAATGCGGGCGCTACGGCCGCAGCACCTCGTGCCCAGTCATACGCGACCGATCTCCGGCGAGGAGAAGGTGATGGAGATCCTCACCAGCTACCGCGACGGCATCCAGTACGTGCATGATCAGACGATTCGGGGAATCAATCGCGGGTTCACTCCGGATGAGCTGGTTCAGCGGATCAAGCTGCCGCCTCAGCTCGCGGAGCATCCGTATCTGGAGGAGTTCTACGGCACCGTGGAGTGGAGCGTGCGGGCGATCTTCTCCGGCTATCTCGGCTGGTTCGGGGGCGACGCGGCGCAGCTCTCCCCGACAGCGCCGGACGAACGGGCGCGCGGTTACGTGGCGCTGGCAGGCGGCTTCGACGCGCTTCTCGAACACGCTCGCCAAGCGAACCAGAGCGAGCGGTACGCCTGGGCGGCCGAGCTGGCGAGCCACCTGCTGCGACTCTCGCCGGATCACGAAGAAGCGAGGCAGATTCAGGCTCGTGCCGCACGAGCGCTCGGTCGGCGAAGCAAGAGCCCCAACGGCCGCAACTATTACCTCAGCCGCGCTCTCGAGCTGGAAGGAAGAACGACGTTCGAGGATACGCCCGTGGGGGAGTCGGTACGCCCGCTCATCGCCACGATTCCGATCGGGAACTTCATTGCGGCGATGCCGAGCCACCTCGACGCCGAGAAGGCCGGCGACCGGCAGCTCTCTGTCGGCTTTCGCTTCCCGGACGTCGACGAGGCCTATACGCTCGAGCTGCGCCGCGGCGTGCTGGAGTTTCGCTCTGGCTTCCCGCCGGAGCCGGACATCGGCATCCGAGCCGAGTCGCAGGTCTGGCGTGACGTCGTGACCGGCTTTCGAAACCCCGCGGTTGCCTTCGCCAGCGGCGATATCGAGGTCGACGGGAGCACCGTCGATCTGATCCGCTTTCTCGCCTTCTTCGACAGTGAGTAGGGCCAGCCCGAATCATTCTTAAAGGTCCGTCACGAGAAAGCCCACGCATACGTGCGATCTCGGCAGGACCTTCACGACCTGATCCAGGCTAGAGTGTCTCGGCTAGGTCCCGGCACGGCCCAGGCGGCTACGACACGAAAACCCCTCACCCCCAGACGGCGCGCTGCACCGTTGGCAGACGACCCATCAGGAGACGGCCATGATCACGACGCGATTCACCGAGGAGTTCGGCATTCGTCACCCCATCGTGCAGGGAGGCATGCAAGGCGTCGCACGAGCGGAACTCGTCTCCGCCGTGGCAAACGCCGGCGCGCTCGGTTTTCTCACGGCGCTCACGCAGCCGACGCCCGAAGCCCTCGCTGAGGAGATCGAGCGAACGCGTGGCATGACGGATGAGCCCTTCGGCGTGAACATCACCATTCTGCCGACACTCAAGCCGGTTCCCTACGATCAGTATGTCCAGGTCATCTGCGACTCGGGCGTGAAGATCGTCGAGACGGCGGGACGCAATCCGCAACCGATGATGCCCGCCCTCAAATCCGCCGGCATCAAGGTGATCCACAAGTGCACGTCCGTTCGCCACGCCGTCAAGGCCGAGACCATCGGTTGCGACGCCATCAGCATCGACGGCTTCGAATGCGCTGGACACCCGGGCGAAGACGACATCCCCGGTCTGATCCTGATCCCCTGCGCTGCAGACCGCGTGCGCATTCCGCTGATCGCCTCGGGTGGCTTCGGCGATGCGCGCGGCCTGGTGGCCGCCCTGGCGCTGGGTGCCGAAGGCATCAATATGGGAACGCGCTTCATGGCGACGCAGGAGGCGCCCATTCACGACAAGATCAAGCAGCGGCTCGTCGAGGCGGAGGAGCGCGATACCACGTTGATCTTCCGCAGCATGCGCAACACCGCCCGCGTCTTCAAGAACAGCGTGGCCGATGAGGTGGTGGCGATCGAATCGAAGGGGGGAACCACGATCGAAGACGTGAAGCACCTCGTGATCGGTGACCGCGGACGCGACGCAATGGCAGACGGTGAGGTCGACGGCGGGATCTGGTCGGCCGGCATGGTGGCCGGGCTGATTCACGACATCCCGAGCTGCCACGAGCTGGTGGAGCGCATCGTGAGCGAGGCCTCCGCGCTGATCGCGGGACGGCTGGCGCAAGCGCAAGTGGGTTGAGAGCGGCCGGCGAGGCCGGCCGGCGTCGCGTGATACTGCCTCCGACTCACATCATCGGATCGCATCGGATCGCTTTGGAAGCAGCGCGCTGGAGGTCGTCTCAGCCGTCTTCGAGCTGCGCGTCGATCATGCGTTTGAAGGCGCTGAAGGGCTTCGCACCGGCCATGAATCGGCCGTTGATGAAGAAGCCCGGCGTCCCCGTGACCCCCAGCCTGGCCGCCTCCCGCGAGTCGGCATCAACCCTCTTCTTGATCTCGGCTGATGCCAGATCGCGCTTGAAGCGCTCGACATCGAGACCGATCTGGTCGGCGTACTCGATGTACTTCTCCTCGCTCAGCTGGCTCTGGTTCTCGAAGATCAGATCGTGCATCTCCCAGAACTTCCCCTGCCCTTTGGCCGCCTCGGCAGCGGCGTGAGCCTTGGCTGCCTTCGGATGGATGCTGAGCGGCAGGTGCTTGAAGACGATGCGAACGTCGTCGCCGTACTCCTGCCGGACTTGCTCGAGCGCGGGGAGCACTCGACCGCAGAACGGGCACTGAAAGTCCGAGAACGCGACGAGCGTGACCTTGGCGCTTGCCGGCCCCTTGGCGGGGGCACCCTCGATCGCGGGCCTGTAGACCTTGTCCGGATCGGGTCCGCGGCGACGCTGCGGGCTCGGCGGTGACGGCCGATTGGGCGCCCCGGCCACGCGCAGCTTGCCGATCGCCGGGCCCAAATCCGCGAGCCGGCTGCTCGCCGAGTCGATAGAACGCTCCAGCAGACTGGCCCCGCCCACAATGCTGAGGGCGAGAATCGTGCCCGAGATGATGATCGCGTTGCCGTTGTTCACGCCGCTCCCCCCATTCGTTCCAGCCCGATGGCGTCAGCATGTTAGCCCCGCCGGGGCGAAGCCACACCGGGAGTGCCGTCTACCTGCCGGTTGCTGAAGCCCCACTGCCACTCGGGCGATGGCATCGCCCCGCGGCAGCGTCGAGCGATGAAATCACGGCATCACCTTCTCGGCTCAGGGGCCACTCACCTCCAGGCCAGCGAACTCGAGACAACCACCTGAAGGCGGGAGATGTTGATCACTATGGCAGGAAAAGCTCACTCCGATCTCCCCGCGAGACCTATCGAAGTGCTGCGAGGCACCGAGGAAGACCTTCGGGCGATGAAGCGAGCGCTCGCCAACGCTCAGCTCGGCCCGACGGCGGTTCTGGCGCTGAGTTCGGCCATCATCGCCCTCGAGACTGGCGAGGACGAAGCGCGCTGAGCGCGAACCTCAGAGCTCCTCATCGTCATCCACCGACTTCATGCAGATCGGGTGAGGCGCCCACTCCGGTCCACCGTCCCAGCCGCTGAGCAGGGCCGCCTGTGTGAGCCACGACTCCGCCAGCGGTCGCTCGAGGACGACATCGTTGTTGTCGAAGCCCTCGAGCAACGCCTCCCAGAGGTCTCGCCCTCCGGCCTCCCACCAGTCGGGACTCGGGTTCTCGAAGTCGATGGCCAGACGAACCATCTCTTCTGCGGCCAAACCACGTCCTCCTCTTGCAGTCGCAGAGCCAGACTCGATGCTCCCGGGCCGATTCTCGCTGCGTCGCCGAGATAGTCGCCGAACTTCTGGGACAGGACACTAGCGCGGACTGCGCGGGCGCCAGCCGTAGCGATCGAGATCGATGCGGCTCCGGCCATCGAAGACGACGCCCTCGGCCTCGAGACACTGCCGCTGCAGCTCGACCATGCCCGGCTCTGCGCGCGCGCTCACCTCGCCGCGCGCGTTGATCACCCGCTGCCAGGGCACGCAATCGCCCTCGCGCAGCGCGTGCAGAGCGTATCCCACCTGTCTCGCACGACCCGGCAGTCCGGCCAATCGAGCCACCTGCCCGTAGGTCGCGACTCGGCCGGGCGGGATTCGCCGCACCACGCCGTAGATCAGCGCATACGTTCCTTCGCGCACCGAACTCACGGTGCCGACAGGCCGCAGTGCCGGAGCAGCGCCGCCGGCGTGGGCTTGCGTGCGCGGAAGTCTTCGAAGACCCGCATCGGCTCACGGCTGCCGCCCAGCGCGAGCACGGTGTCGCGAAAGCGGCGCCCGACGCGACGCAGCGCCCGCGCGTCATCCAGCCCGGCCTCCTCGAACGCCGCGAATGCATCGGCCGAGAGCACCTCGGACCACTTGTAACTGTAGTAACCCGCCGCATAGCCGCCTGCGAAAATGTGGCTGAAGCTGCAGAGGAAGCGATCCTCTTCGAGTGGCGCCATCACGCTGGTCCGCTCGGCCACGCGGCGCTGCAGCTCGAAGGGGCTCGTGTCGCCGTCGGGCCGATGGTTGTGATGCAGCTCCATGTCGAGACAGGCGAAATGAAGCTGGCGCAGCATGTCGCTCCCCGCCCTGTAGGTGCGCGCAGCGCTCAGCTTTTCGAAGAGGCCATCGGGAAGCGGCTCGGCCGTCTCGAAATGGGCACTCATGGCCCGCACGGTCTCGCGCTGATAGCACCAGTTCTCCATGAACTGGCTCGGGAGCTCCACGGCATCCCACTCGACATTGCGAATACCGGCTGCCATGAGCTGGTCGACGCGGGTGAGCATGTGCTGCAAGCCATGACCGAACTCGTGAAATAGGGTCGTGACCTCATCGAAGCTCATCAGCGACGGGTGCCCGTCCACGGGCGGCGCCTGATTGCACACCAGATAGGCGACCGGTAGCCGAATGTCCGCCTCCGCACCGGCTCGACTCCGCCGACGGCTGACGCACTCGTCCATCCAGGCGCCCCCCCGCTTCTCTGCAGCACGCGAGTAGGGATCAAGAAAGAAGCTCGCGATCGGCTCGCCGCCCTCATCGCGCAAACGGAAGTAGCGCACGTCCGGGTGCCACACCGCCGCCTCTCCATCCACCGCCTCGACTTGAATGCCGAAGAGCCGCTCGGCCAGTGAGAAGAGACCTTCGAGAACCCTCTCGAGCGGGAAGTAGGGGCGCAGATCCTCCTCGCTGTAGTCAAAGCGCGCCTCGCGCAACCGCTCGGCCCAGTAGGCGATATCCCAGTGCCGCAGCGCATCCGCCTCGGGAGCAGCGCGCTGCTTGGCAAAGAGCCGCAGGGTTTCGAGATCGTCGACCGCGGCATCATAGGAAGCCGATCGCAGCTCTTCGAGCAGCCGCGACACCGCCGTCACGTCCGGCGCCATCTTGCTCGCCAGACTGAGCTCCGCGTAGCTCTCGTAGCCGAGCAAGCGCGCCTCCTCGAGGCGCAGCGCGAGGATGCGCGAGAGCAGCGGCGTGTTGTCGAACTCGCCACTGGCTGCCCGTGAGATGAAGGCGCGGTAGAGCTTCTCGCGAAGATCGCGTCGGGCGCCGTGCTCCATGAAGGGAACGAACGAAGGGCTGTCGAGCGTCAGGCGCCACGGCCCGGTCTGCGCACTCGCCCCCTCGTCGCCCGCCTCCCGGGCCGCCTGTGCGGCGAGCTGGCGCCAGCTCTCCGGTGTGCCGGCGATTTCGGCCGCATCGCGTAGCGTCAGCGAGAACGCCTTGGTGGCGTCGAGCACCCGGTTGCTGAAATCGGTCGCGAGCTCCGCCAGCTCTTGTTGGATTTCGTTGAAGCGCCGCTTCGCATCGCCCTCGAGCGCCACTCCGGCGTGTCTCGCCTCACGCAGCAGGCTCTCGACCACTCGCCGCTGCCCCTCCGCCAGCCCGCTCCACGCCTCGCTCTCGGAGAGGCGCAGCAGCGCATCGTAGATCGGGCGGCTCTGTCCCTGTCGCAGAGCAAATGACACCACCTCGCCCTGAACCTGCTCGTGTGCCCGGCGCAGCGCGTCGCTGTTCTTGACGCCCATCAGGTGGCCAACGATCCCCCAGGCGAATCCGAGGCGATCTCCCATGCGTTCGAGCGGCTCGACGGTGCCTTCCCACGTGGGCTCGAGGCTCTCCTCGAGCGCTTCCAGCTCACCGGTCAGCTCCTCGAGCAGAGCGCGCATTCCGGGCACGACGTATTCGGCTCGCATCTCGTCGAAACGCGGCAGTCCATCCTGGACGAGAAGCGGGTTCTGCTCCATCTCGGGTCAGCCTCCTGGCAGCGCGTTGTCAGTAGCGCCTACGAATCCGCGATGCGAGCCCAACGTCTGGAGCTGACCTGCACGCGGGCCGAGCAACGAGCCGGCCATCACCAGCATGACATTGACGACCAGCGCGAGCAGGCCCACGTGAACACCGCCGATCCGAGGCATACCCGCCAGTGTCAGCCCCACCGCCAAAGAAGTCCCGACCAGCAGGCCCACCAGCGTTGGCAAGGCGGCCTGACGCCGCAGATGAAGCGCCAGCAAGAAGGCCGGTACGCACTGGATGAGCAGCTCCATCTTGAGCTCGATCAGGCGCCAGAGCGTCACGTCGCGCTGCAGGGCGAGCGGAATCACGGCGAGCAGAACGAGCGCGGCGAGCCGTTTGCCGAGGCGTGTCGTAGCGGCGTCGCTACCGAGTCGTCCGAAGACATCCCGCGCCAGCAGCGATCCCAGTGAGAGCAGACATGAGTCCGCCGTCGACATGATGGCCGAGAGTGCACCGAGGAAGACCAGCACCGCCGCGAAGCGAGGCAGACCGCCGGCGGAAGCCCACTCTTGCAGCAGAATCGGCATCACGCCGTCCGAGGCCGCGCCGGGCGCCAGATCGACTCGAGAGATGGCGGCGACGCCGATCAGGGTGACGACCAGCGTGGTCAGCAACGGCATGAAGCTCATGATGGCGAAAGACCGGGCCAGCGCCCGGCCGCTGCGTGCGGCATAGATGCGCTGGATCGCCTGGGGGTAGATGACACTGGCCAGCCCGAGCAGCGCAATCGTGCTGAACCAGCCCGCGCAGCGCTCGGCGTCGGGAAGCGCAACCGCCTCGGGACGCACTGCAGCCACGGCCTGCGTGACAGCGCCGAGACCGCCGGCCTCCATCAGCAGCCAGACGAGCAGCGCCGCCAGGCCGAACAGCATCAGGATCCCCTGAGCAGCGTCGGTCCAGGCAACGGCGCGCATGCCACCGCGTGTCTCGTAGAAGAGAATCAGCAACGCCAGGCCCACGACGCCCCAGTGATACGGGATCACGCCACCGGTCACGAGGCTGGTCACCTCCCCCATGGCCTTCAGCTGCGCCAACAGAAAATTGCCCAGCGCGATGCTCATCAAGATGCCGACGCAGAGCACGAGTGGCCGCAACGCCGGCTCAGCCGCGAAGCGATGGCGCACCCAGTCACCCGGCGTGACGAAGCGCAATCGCACGGCCAGCGGCCGCAGCCGCGGAACCAGCGCGTGAAAGACCACGACGATCGACATCATGAATCCGGTTGCCATGATGAAGCTGAAGCCCGTCCGATAGGCCTTGCCCGGATAGCCGATCAGCGAATTCCCGCTATAGGCCGTGGCGTACAGCGTCAAGAAGAGAACCAGAACGCCGAGCTGCCGCCCGGCCAAGAAGTGGTCGCTCGGTGATTCGTCGCGCCGGGCGCGCTTGGCCAGCTCGGCCACGCCCAACATGGCGGCGAGGTAGACCAGAAGCGCGACGAGTCCAAGCGCCGAGAAGCTCACGCGCGGTTCTCCCGCCCGCTCTCTTCTGTCTCCGGCGCAGGATCGGGCGCGCGCGCATCATCGGGCACGTCGGTCAGCAGCCAGGCGACTGCATTGAGCACTGCGACCGCGATGTAACATGCGAGCGCAAAGGCGACCCAGTCGGGCAGACCAAAGGACAGCGCCAGCGGGGCTGTCTGGTCGCGGTACCAGGGCACCGAGATCAGATAGAGAACGCCGATGGCTGCCAGCAGCAGGCCGCGCAGAGGGCGACGCCAGCGAGCACCGGCCGAGGCCTGCTCACCGACTCGAGCGCCGCTCCTTCCGCCTGTGGCCGGTCCCAACACCCCCCTGGTTTAGCACCGACTCCCGCAGCGCGGGCGCGCACAGCGAGAAGAATCTCGCTGGTGGGCGTCGCCGCCCCATGCGGCCGCGTCACGGTCGCGGGCTGCGGCCGCCCGCCTGCTCGCAGCCGGGGAGGATCGGCTGCTGCCCGGCCTCGCCCTCCTGGCGGATCTGCTCGAGCTCTTCGTCGAGACCGTACTTGCTGATTCGGTAGCCCAGGGTCCGTCTCGTGACGCCCAGCAGCTCGGAGGCCCGAGTGCGGTTGAAGCCGGTCTTCTTCATGGCCCGCAAGATGCAACGCATCTCGATCTCTTCCAGTGTTTCGGCCCCTTCCGCAGGCCCCGATCTCTGGGAGGCGGCCTCGGCCCAGATTCGCTCGTGGTCTTGGATCGCCACCGGCAGGTCCGAGACGCGTATGTCACCGCCCTGCGACAGCACGCTCGCGTACTCGACCGCGTTGGCGAGCTCGCGAACATTGCCCGGCCAGGGATAGCGCCGCATGACACGCATCGCTTCTTCGGAAAAACGCATGCGCCGCCCGGTGTGCTCGCCCTGCGAGCTGGACAGCGTCGAAAAGAAGTGTTCCAGCAGCTCCGGCAGATCCTCGATGTGCTCCCGCAGCGCTGGAATCGCCAGCGGAACGACATTCAACCTGTAGTAGAGATCTTGCCGAAAATCCCCGTTCGCCACGGCTTCGTCGAGGTTCCGATTCGTGGCGGCGACAACGCGGACATTCACCTTGATCGCCTGACGTGCGTCCCCGATGCGGTGAAACTCGCCGTCCTGAAGAACGCGCAAGAGCTTCGGCTGGAATGTTCTCGAAATCTCGCCGATTTCATCGAGCAGCAGCGTCCCGCCGTCGGCGGCCTGGAAGAGCCCTTCCCGGTCGCCGCTCGCCCCGGTAAACGATCCCTTGGCGTGACCGAAGAGCTCGCTCTCGAGCAGTGTCTCCGGAAGAGCTGCACAGTTGATCTTGATGAGCGGGCGATCTGCCCTGCGAGAGAGGCGGTGGATCAGCCCCGCCACGACCTCCTTGCCGGTGCCCGATTCGCCCTGGAGCAGAACCGGCGCGTCCGAACGCGCGATTCTCCGCACCTTGTCGAGAAGCTCCCGAACGACCTCGCCGCCGCCGACGAAGCCGGCCAGCTCGTCCGGCTGCTCCTGCTCCTCACCCCGCTCGGCCACGTCGGGCTGCAGGGTCTCCGCTCGCGCGCTCTCCGTCGCCTCGGCGGCCAACGTCGCGAAGAGCGTCGCGATGAGCGGTCTGAGCTCGCCATCGATGTCGATGGGCTTTCTGATGTAGTCCAGCGCGCCGCGCTTCAGCGCCTCACGCGCGGTCTCCACGGTCGCGTGAGCCGTCATCATGACCACCTCACACTGCGGCCGAATCATCCGCGCGCGTTTGAGTAGCTCGAGGCCGTCGATGCCGGGCATGCGCAGATCGGTGATGACGACGTCGAAGTGCTCTTCTTTGAGTCGTTCGAGCCCCTTCTCAGGCTCGGTGCAGCACTCGATCCGATGACCGCCCGACTGCAAGGTGCGGCGCAGCATGCCGCAGATTCGCGGCTCATCATCGACGATCAGAATGCTCCCGCCCACGCGCTCGGCCCCCGCCTTCCGTTACCCGGCAAGACTGAGAGATCGCGCAAGCGGTGTCAATTCGCAGAAGTCCTGCGCGAGTGCGAACAACACTGCAGAGACTCTGCCCGGTCAACTCCCCACTTTCACCGAGCGGTCGGTATTCGCAGCCCGATCTCGGGTCGCGGCGTCGGCACGGTCGACGGCCTTGATCGGCAGCCGTTGTGCGGGTGCCGGCTGCTTGCGGATGACCAATCGCACCGTCAACACGCCGTCGCAGAGCGTCGCCTCCGCAGACTCGCGCAAGACCGGTAGCGGCAGCGGAATCTCGCGCATGAAGCGGCCCCGAGTTCGCTCTCGCCGATGCTGTTGGCGAGGTGACCCGGTGGTCTCCCGCGGGCGATCTGCTGGCGCGCGGCATCCGCTGATGCAGATGCGATCGGTACTTACCATGAGCTCGATCTCTTCGGGCGACACGCCCGGCAACTCGGCCTCGACGATGAATTCGCCTTCGGCCTCGCAGAGATCGACTTGCAGGAACATGCCACCCCCGATCTTCGACTCAGCGTGGCATCCTTCCGAGGAGAGATCGCGCACCGCCACGCATCGCTTCAGCTACTTCGCATTGCTGCCAATCCGCGGCTGCAAGCGACATGCCACCGACCTCCGCGAAGCTGGCACGCTCCGCCGGAGAATCGTGCGACCCGGTGTTCCAAACTGTCGCGGGCGCGAGATCATTTTGGAACGCTCGGGCGGGCGAGCTCAGCCGACAGGCGCGATACAGCTCGCATCGTCGTTGCGGGGATCGTTGACGTGTTGGCTGACGAGAACTCTCTCCAGTCTGTCGGGGGCGGACGGCACGAGCAAGCGCGCCGCCTCTTGCGCCGCGACTCGTTCGGGGTCCAGCCAAGATTCGAAGTCGGTCGGCTCGAGCAAGACGGGCATTCGGTCGTGAACCGGCCGCACCGCTGCATTGGCTTCCGTCGTGAGAAGCGTGCAGGACAGCAGGCGCTCATCACTCGCACGATCTCGCCACTCTTCCCACAGGCCGGCGATTGCGAGAAGACCGCCGTCACGCCTGCGGAAGAGGTGCGGAACGCGACGGCCGCGACCCGTGCCGGACCACTCGTAGAAGCCGTCCGCCGGAACGATACAACGGCGGCTCGCCAGCGCGGAGCGAAATGACGGCTTCTGCGCCGCGGTCTCGGAGCGCGCGTTGATCAGGCGATTCCCGATCGAACGCTCCTTTGCCCATGCGGGAACCAGTCCCCAGTGCAGCAGCGACAACTGACGAGCACGTCCCGGGCCCAGGCGGATGGCGGCAATCGGCCGGCCGGGAGCGATGTTGTAGCTCGCACTCAGCTCGACCACCATCTCGAGCTCGAAGGCATCGGCAATCTCGCTCGCAGAGCGCGTCAATACCATCCGGCCGCACATCGCCGACCCCCGCGTGAGCTTCGTTATTGATCCGGGCTAGAGTACCGCGATCGGCGGGCAAGGCGCGCTGCGAATGGGGCGAAGTGAGAGGACAATCGCGAGGGACAATGGCGAGCAAGGCGGACGCGGAGCGCGTGACGAGCGAGGACCCGGGGCACGCACTCACGGACACTGAGGCGCTGCCGATACCCGCATTGCTGGTGCGAAGCGGCATCGGCGGCGTGCTGATGGGGCTGGCCAATCTGGTGCCGGGCATCAGCGGCGGAACGATGCTCCTGGCGGCCGGCGTGTATCCCGGCTTCATCGCCTCGATTGCAGAACTCTCCACGCTGCGCGTCCGGCTGCGCTCCGTGCTCACCCTCGCCACCATCGCGGGCAGTGCGGCACTGGCAATCCTGCTGCTGGCCGGAGCCATGAAGACGCTCGTCATCGAGCAGCGCTGGATCATGTACAGCCTCTTCATCGGCCTGACGCTGGGGGGCGTGCCTCTGGTCTGGCGCCTGGCGCGCCCGGCCACACCCGGACTCTGGCTGGCCGCGCTGGCTTCGTTCGCGCTGATGAGCGTAATGAGTCTGGGCAGCACGGCGGGGCGGGCCGAAGACGCCAACACCGCGCTGCTGCTGCTATCGGGCTTGGCGGGCGCTTCGGCGATGATCCTGCCGGGGGTGAGCGGAGGCTATCTGCTGCTCTTGCTCGGGCAGTACGAGCCGATCCTGGGCGCCATCGACACGCTCAAGCTCGGCCTGCTGGGCGCTGGCGGCGGCGGCTTCGACACGGCCCTGATCATGCAATCGATGCACGTGGTGATGCCTGTCGGCATCGGTGTCGCGATCGGCATCGTCGGTGTCAGCAACCTGCTCAAGTGGCTGCTCGATCGCTTCGAGAAGCCCACACTCGGCATTCTCCTCGGCTTGCTGCTCGGCGCCGTGGTGGGCCTCTACCCCTTCCAGCAGCCGGTCGCACCGCAGCCGGGCTTCAGCCATCACGGCGTCGAGCTCTCGGCCGCCGAGCTGACGGAGCTCGACGAGAAGTACTGGCCACTCGAGCGCTTCACGCCAGGAGCCGGCCAGTTCGGCGGCGCACTGGCACTCGTATTCACGGGCCTGGGCGCCACGCTCCTGATCGCACGCATCGGAGCGCACGCTGACGACGAGCAAGCGCCGTAGCGCTGAGGGGCCAGCCTTTCCGAAATCTGGTAATCCGCTTCCCGCGAGTGGCTTCGCGAGCGCCCGTCGCGACCCGCAGCCCGCGTGCAGCTCTGCTCGCAACCCCGACAGCCAGCGAGCAACGAGGCACTCGCGAGTCATGCGCCGAAATCGCCGCGCATGTTTCTTGCACTGCAATGCAGCGCCGCATTTGGACTCAGCTCGGAGGCACCCGATGCCGCGCGATTTCTACCAGGGGCTCTTCTTCATGCTCGGCCTGCTCCTGGCGTTCTACATTCTGCTGCCCTTCATTGGCGTGAAGGTTTGAGGCGTGACGGTTTGGGGCGCGAAGACTTGGGGCGCGAAGGTCTGAGCGAACGCATGTAGTCGTCGAGGGCCCGAATCTCGTCCGGCCGTAGCGGGCGCCCCTTCCCGGCCTCGAGTCGCCCCAGAAGCAGCGGGCCCATGCGGACGCGTACGAGCTTCTTGACCGGGTGACCGAGCGCCAACATGACCCGCCGAATCTGGCGGTTGCGTCCCTCGATCAGCGTGAGCTGAAACTGCGTGACCTCGCGTTCGGCATCGAATCGCTCGGCGCTCACCGTGGCGGGTGCGGTCTTGCCGTCCTCGAGGCGAACGCCGCGTCGCAGACGATCGAAGGTGCGTTCCAAGACCTCGCCCTTGACCGTCACGCGGTACTCCTTCTCACTCTGGAAAGAAGGGTGAAGCAGCGCCTGTGTGAGTGCGCCGTCGTTGGTCATCAGGACCAGGCCGGAGCTATCGCGGTCCAGCCGACCAGCGGGATGAAGGCTGCCGACACCGGCCGGAATGAGGCTCATCACCGTGCGACGCCCGTGCGGATCGCTGACGGTCGTCACGACTCCGGCCGGCTTGTGGATGACCCAGTAGCTGGCCGGCTCGACCGTCACGCGTTCGCCGTCGAGCGCGATGATCTCGCTCGCCGGATCTGCCGACTCGCCCAGCTTGGCGGTTCGCCCGCCCACCGTCACGCGACCGGCGCGGATCAGATCTTCCGCAGCACGACGTGACGCGAATCCCGCCGCTGCCAGCAGCTTCTGCAGCCGCACCGGGCCCGAGCCCAGAGCGGGCCGCCGCTCCACAGGCTTCGCCTGCGCGCGTCGCTTGCCAGCGCGAACGTGAGTCGGGGAGCGACCGTGTGCCACGGGCTATGCCTGCTGCTCTTCCTCGAGCGATGGGTCGGGCTCGCTGTCGCTGAACGTCGCCGCTTCATCGGCCTCGTCGGCCTCGGCCCCGTGTGGCTGAGTCACCGAGTCGACCGCCCCGGCCTGCAAAGACGGCTCATCACCCATCGCTTCCTGCAGCGCCGAGTGCTCCTCGCCGGCTTCACCGGGCAGCTTCACGCCCTGGTCTCGGGCCAGATCCTCGAGCTCGCGCAGTGCGGGGAGCTTCCCGAGCGACTCGAGCCCGAAGACCTCCAGGAACCGCCGACTGGTTGCATAGAGAATCGGCCGGCCCGGAACCTCGCGGTGACCGGCGATGCGAACCAGCCGGCGCTCGAGCAGGCTCCTCAGCACCGCCCCGCTATCCACGCCCCGAACCGCCTCGACCTCGGCGCGCGTGGCGGGTTGCTTGTAGGCAACGACAGACAGCGTCTCGAGTGCAGCGCGCGAGAGCCGCAGCGGCCGTTCCTTGCGAAGCTGCTGCAGATAGCCCGAGAACTCTGCACGCGTGCGAATCTGATAGCCGCCCGCCACCTCCCAGATCTCGAACGAGCGGTCCTGTTCCTGGTATTCGGTATTGAGCTCGTTGACCCGATCCTTCGCCAGAGCCGGCGTACAGCCCGGCACAATCTCTGCCAGACGCGCCGGACTGATCGGCTCCGGCGACGTGAGAATCAGAGCTTCGACGATTCTGCGCTGCTCTACTGAATCCATGCCTTCTGCCTCACATCGTATCCGTAATCCGCTCGTGCCAGCCCAGCCCATCGCCCGCGTCCTCTCCGATGCGGAGCCGAATCGGGCCCTCCGGCACACCGATCTCGTTCGCGCCCTGGTAGATCCGCAGCGCGAACAGCCGCGCCAGCTCGAGCACGGCGAGAAAGGTTGCGATCAGGGTCGGTCGCGACGGCCGCTCGTCCAGCTCGTCTCGGAATATCTCCATGAACTCGATGGATTCGGCCTGCTCGAGCCGCTCCATCACGAAGATCATGCGCTCGCGCACCGTGACGTTCTCCGTCTCGACCGCGTGTACGTGGTCAAACGTTCTCGCCTCGGTCAGCACCTCTCGGAAGGCTTCGATCAGCTCGAAGAGACCGACCTCGATCTCGCGCTCGGACTCGGCAGTACCCTCCAGCCCCGGACCCCGCACCTCGAAGATGTCACGCCCCAGCAGACGTCGCTTCGAGAGATCCTCCGCCACCTCCTTGTAGCGCTGATACTCGAGCAGGCGCGCCACCAGCTCGGTCCGCGGATCGATCTCTTCGCCCTCTTCCTCCTCTCCATCCGGCGGAAGCAGCATGCGCGACTTGATCAGCGCCAGCGTGGCGGCCATCAGCAGGTACTCGGCGGCCACATCGATGTTGAGCTCCTCCATCAGCTCGATGTAGGCCAGGTACTGCTCGCCCACCGATGCGATGGGGATGTCGGTCACATCCATCTCATTCTGACGAATGAGATGCAGCAGCAGGTCGAGCGGCCCCTCGAAGATCGGGAGCTTGACCGCGTAACCCGGCTCCGATCCCAAGCCTTCGAACGGGATCACCGGGCTCGAATGGCTGTTGGCGTCGCTGAAACTCATGCGCTCCGGTCGGCCTGGGGGGGCGCAAAGTCCGGGAATCACCGCTAACGCGGCCCTGCGAGCCGAAGTATGTGAAATCCCAACCGGGCGAGCAACGGCGGGGGGGGTATAGAGATAACAAGCCCCATTGTGCCGCTTTTCGCCCCGCGGGACCCCTCCGCCCCGGCCGCACCGCCTCGGGTGGGCCGGTCGGTGGGCCCAGCAGCTGTCACCCTCTGGTGTGGGTCGATGCCCGGTGGTCGTCTCCGGCATCTTGATATTCACTGAGATCAAGATTTGGCTGGACAACCGCCGGTGTCTGTCGGTCCGGTTTGAGGCGGCGACGAGATGGCCGGCGGCGGGGTAAGGTAGGAGCTAGTTGCCGGCGTCCACACCGAAAGCCGCCTCGGCGTCGGAGAAGAGTGTGTAGAGCTTCTGCCGACGTGCCCCGAGCACCATACTGCCGCTCGTCTTGCGGTCGGTCCAGTATTCGCCGGTGAGGGAGTCGGGCCGATTGGGCGGTCCGTGCGAGTCGAAGACGAGTGCGCCTCGGTGCATCTCGCTCCGAACGCCGCGGAGATGGATGTTGGGGTTGTTGGTGTAGACACCAACGACTTGGTAGCCCTCGGCGCTAGGTGAGGGAAGAATCTGGTCGGCGATGAACCAGGAATCCGACTCGGGCGTCATGAGGTGCATCTGCAGCGTAGAGAGCGTCTGCTTCACACCCATGTAGCAGGTGATGGGCGGGATTCGGCTGTTGGTGTCGGGGTCAAACCAGTCGGACTGGAGACTTACGTGCCAGGTCCCACGAAGGTCGGGCCGCTTGACAAACCAGCCGTGGAGCACCGGCAGTGGCCACGCGAGATGCTCGAGTAGCAATGCCAGGGTGACGAGCACACCAACGACGCTGCTGAATGGTGCCAGGTGCACGCAGATTTCGGCCCACGTCAACTGGACTCCTTGCATGTAGAGCACGGCAGTCCAGGCAAGGACAGCTATACCCAGAAAGACGGAGATGTGAAGCCTGGTGAACGTCATTAGTGGATGCCGACGTAGCTCCACGCCGCGAGCACGAAGGCGTTTGCCTGCGCGCGGGTCCATTTCTGGGAACTGTGAAAGAGGTACTTGACGCCGTCGACCTCCGTCCAGGCGCTGCAGGTCGAGTCTTCCTTTGTGTTCGACCAGAGGTGCAGGAGCACGGCTTGCACGACTGCGTCCCAAGTGCTGGACTTGAAGTGCACGTCGGGCACATTCCAGGCGAGGCACTCGTTCAGAAATCCCGGAATCTCGCTGGCGGCAGGGACGCCGGCGTCGGCCATCTCGTTGGTGAGCGTTTTCAGAATGCGCACCACGCCTTTGAATGCGCGACTCGTTGCGTCGTTCTTCGAAACACCGTTTTCGTAGTGAAGAGGAGTGTTCGGCCAGGTGCTGAGCAGCCGCTCTGGGTAGTTGTCGATTCGCCCGCCGGAGTCGGGGACGAGTGAGACTCCACAGCGCCAAGCGCGCGTGTCGTTGTACTCGCGATGCTCGAAGAAGGGAACCACGTCTGCTTCGACGTGGTAGCTCGACTCGTGAACTCCGAAGGCTTTGTTTCGGCGCTCGACCGCGGCAGTGCCGAAGTGGTCGACGAGCGCCTGGCCGAGCTCGTTCTTGAACTGGCTGTAGTGGTACGTCGCCGGGGTGACTCCGTAGTCAGCATGCGTCTTTCCGGCTGGGTAGTCGGTGTAGAACGTTCCGTCGCAAAGAACGCCGACGTCAACGTCGGAGCCCTTGCGGACGTTCACGCGGTTTCGGAAAGAGCCCTGGGCGAAGACCTTTAAGCTCCGGTGCTTTAGCGTGAGGCTCTTGTCGATAGCATTCTTGATGGCGGCGACGGCGTTCGCGCAGCGCTGCTGTTCGGTATCACTCGGGCTCTGGGCCCACTTCCTGAACTCCTGCTCCCAGTCGCGACTCATGTTTCCCCCCCGCCCCGCGGACAGGGCGCGCTTGCACGGCGCGCGCCCAAGGGCGAGGGTGGCGTGGATAGACCTCGCCGGTGGGGGGCACCGGATTTCAGATATACAGGGGGGTCGCAGATGAAAAGTGTACACCGGCAAGCGCGTGTCAAGCGACTGTTGCAGGGCTTTTTGCCCCGACACCGCCAGTGGACGACCAGCCCAGTTCGCTATTTGACATAATGGGCCCTATCGGGTGCAAGTACCCTCACCGCCAATCACTCATTCGAGTCATCAAGCATCCGGCCAATCGCAACCTCAATCTCCCGCCGACTCCCCCGCGACGACTCCCGAGCCCCCCGCCGAAGAGCCCGGAGCATTCGCTCACTCACCCCCGATCGAGCGGAAAGCTCGGCGAGCGGCACGCGAGCCAGATGCGGTCGAATCCGCTCCCACTCACGCCCCGTCGGGTAGATAGCCTGCGGGTCGGTGGGCACAACCCGCTTCTCCTGGTCCTCGATGAGATTCGTCTCCTTGCCGATGTAGCAGACGGACAGGGGGCTTACATGGAGACGGCCGAGGAGGCCGATCGTTCGCGAGTCGGCGGGCCTTCCTTCGGCATCGCTACTCTTCGATTCCGGATGTACTCGGAAGCGGTCCAGAATGTCTCCGAAGGTCTGAACGTGGATCGCGGCCCGATTCGAGTTGCCTTCCGTCTTGATTCGGTATTCCCGACCCGAGTGGAGATCAGTCCAGGAAAGCTGGCTCCATTCCGCGGGGTTACTGGAATACGGCGCAATCAGGTGAAATGCCCCGGATTGGAAAGCCTCTGGAGGCCATTCGATCGAAGAGACGGTGACCGAGAGAAGGAAGTTGAACGGCTTCACCTGCTCGGCGTAGGGCTTCCCCCGATTGATCCGACGGAATCGATCGAGGAGCAGCGGCGTGGATACCGAGGCTCGCATCACGGGCGGCTGGTTGGTCCAATCCGGATCGAATCGGGGGCCGCCGTATTGCTCCTCCAAGAGCCCCTGCCAGACGGACCCAATCCAGTTGGTTTCCTCGGAGCCGGGGTCGAGTGGATTGAGGAGCTGCCCGAGTCCGTGTTCGGAATAGCCGCCTTTGACTATTTCGGGATGACCTTGGGAGTCCAGCGTGAAGAGCGCGTATCGCTTCGCGGAGATCGCGAAAGCATGGATCGGCCTCTGCTTCTCGGTCTCGGGATCGAAGTTCACCCCCTCGACCTTGAGAATCGATCCGGGAACGGCCTTGGGATCGTAGGGATTGAGGGCCGCAAATCGTTTCACGATCGCATCGACGGTCTCCCAGGAGAGAGCCCGAATCGCTCGTCTCCCGTCCGGAAGCCAATGAGGCCCTCCCTCGCAGGCAACGAGCCCTCCCGGCTCGTTTGCGACGATCGCCATCGAGTCGGTATCGGCGAAGGCGTAGGTACCTCCCTGTTCGGCTACCACGGACTCAAGCGATGCGAGCATGAGCCGCGCTCCCGCCGTGATGAGCGAGGCCACTGGGGGAAAGCAATACGCACCCGGCTTCTCCGGCGCGCTCGTCTCGCAATCGAACCGACCCTCACGGCCGTATACCCAGAGCTTCTCCGACTTTCCCGACTGCAGCTGGTTCCGATTCATCTCGACGAAGACGCCGTAGCTCCCGGCATTGGCGAGGATCTTCAGGAAGAGCTGGAGGCGATCCCGCACTACTCTTGAGAGACTCCGGTCCTTCTTGATGCGCTGCCGCTCTTCGATCACCGTCTTGAAGAGGTTCTCGCGGCTCGGATCCACCGAGACCGCTCCTCCGAGGAGAACCGGTCGAAGCGTCTTCTGCGTTCCCTTTGGCACGAGCCTGAATGCCTGCCGGAGTCTGGGAGCCCTCCCGGTGAGCAGCTTCGAAGCGACGAGATCCGGGATCCCATACCAGAGGGGTTCCGAAGACGTGAGAGCGTTCACGCCGACGGTCCATTCGATGTCGTTGTGCCGGGCACGAATCGGGAGAATGTCGCCCTGGGCATTCACCTGGGCAAAGCCTCGAAGTTCTCGCCAGAACTCGGGTCGGAAGACGTCTTCGATCGTCGCCCGATCAAGAAGACTCTGGAACTCCTCCGTGGCCTCCACCACTTCGAGGGTCTCGGCAGTCAAGATGTCCCAGAGATCCATGAGTGTCTGAATCGTCGGGTACATCGAGAGGAAGTCGGTGTAGACCACTGGGACCACCGTCTTCCGAACCCGAGCCTCGGCCCGGCCACCGTAGAAAGCCGTCATAGCCTGACCGAGCAGCTCTGGCGGGAGGGTCTTGAACTGCTCGCTCGGTGGCGTGAGTCCCATCGCACGGAAGTAGGCCTTGGCTAGCGAAGCTGCTGAGTAGGCCTTGCAGGGATCGAGTTCGATCGGGTGCCGGTCAAACTCCGCGCGGAGCTTCTCGAGCAGCTCTGCCGAGGCGAGCACATCTCGGCGGTTGTAGTCGATGTACTCGGAAGTAATGACCCCGTGCCGCTCGGCCTTGGTCTTCGGATGCGCCACGCCGAAGGCCTCGCAGGCGGAAGCCAGCGTATACCCTTGGCTGGTCAAGGCGAAGGCCAGCGTCCGCAGATCGAGGAAGTGCCCTGGGAAGCTGTAGTTGGGATCGGGCGGCGCGCCGTCAACGGGCCGCTGGTCATCTTCGTCAACCTCAGTCGGGCGAACGAACTCGATGAAGGCCTTCTTGCTGTCGAGGTGCCGGATCCGGATCCGCGGGCGATACGGGTTCGGTCGCCACCGCCCGCGGCCGTTTCGTCGATACCGAGAGAAGAAGAACGAGAACCCGCCCCGCCACCGTCCGCGGGCCGCGCCGCATCCGATGGCGACACGAGAGAGATCGAACGGGAGATTGAAGCCCACGAGGAGAGCGCGTGCCCGGTAGGTCAGCTTGTAGAGAACTTCTTCCGCGAACTCTGCTCGGGAGTAGAGCCGGATCTCGTCCGGGCAACCTTCGATCGTCTCGGCCGGCCTGGTCCTTACGTACTCTTGCAGGTACGCAAAGCCCTCCGGATCAATCTTCGGAAGCTCGTCGTCGTAGAAGAGCCCCTCTTCGAGACGTTCAAGCCGGGTTCCGTCCTTCGACCACCGGCAGAAGCGATAGCTCCCGAAGGTCAGCCGTTGCGTCTTGTCGGTCTTTGTTTCGGTATCGAATATCACGACGTGACGCGGCCAGCTGATGTTCCGAGGCCACGGGGCCCTGCGCTTCGCCTTGGTCCTCTTGGTTCGCTGGGTATAGGCTCTGATCGCGATCGGCAAGAAAGGCACGGCTATTCCCCCTCGTCCACAGCGGAACGCCACTCGGGACAGCTCGCATCGAGCCTCGCGATGGCAGCCTTCATCCAGTCCACCAGCCGATCACACGATTCCGCAAGGAAGCGGAAGAATGCGGCCAGTCCGCCGAAGATTGCGGCGACACGATGGAAGATGGTCGGCGCAGCTTCGAGCGGAACTTCTTCTCGGAGCTGGGCTTCAGTGGCTTTGCCGTGGCAGTTCTTGCAGAGAGCTGCTGTCAGCTCGGGCTCGTGCGCGCGGCCCACGGGGTGATGTAGCTCCAAGACTCTCGGATCGTCCTCGGAACAAGTAAGGCAGACGGCATCAGGCGGCAGTTGCCTCCGCTGTCTGGCCTCGCGAGCTGCGGTTCTCTTCGGGTTGTTGTCTTTACTCATGGTCTATGCACTCCCTGCGTAGAGGCGCTCGAATGAGACTTCGCCGGCTCTGGCGAGTCGATCGAGCACTCTGGTGTCGGTCAGAAAGACGTAAGTCTGGCTGCGCGAGCGAATCTTCTTACCCTCGAACTCGGCGAGGGCCCTCGCGTCTCCGGTGCTGAGATAGAGATGGACGGCCGCCATGTAGCGGCCGACGCGAGAAGCCTGTCTCGATCCTTGGACGGCAACATCCACGTTCCCGGACTTGGTGAGGAAAAAGAGGTGTCGAGTTAGGCGATCGGAAGGGGTTGCCGAGTACCGGCCATTGCTGCCGCGTATAAGTGCGCTGCCCACGTACTTGAGGACAGTCTTGAGGGTGGTGCCGGCCCGCCGGGCAGCACGGGTCAGGGAGAGGCCCTTCGTGCGCATGAGGTTGAGGGCTTCGAATGCGCGTTCCCTGGCGAGCAGATCCGCGGGTCGTCTACTTGATCGTCGTCGTCGGCTTCGCCGCTCGGCGGTTCTTCGAGTGGCCATCAGGACCCCCCATCGCTGAGGCGTCTGGCCTCGGTATCTCGCCGCCGCGCCCGCTTCCGGGCGAGGTCTTCGACATCCTGGGGCCGGAAGAGGTGAATCCCTCCCTCGGTCATGGCGGCAACTGGTAGGTCGCCACGCCGTGCCATCAGGCGGACCGTGGCGGGCGTAACGGCTAGGACGCGGGAGGCATCGGCGGGGCTAAGAAGTCGTTCGGTGTTCATTTTGTACTCCTATACATGTATCTGTAAAGATCTAACTAACGCTCAGATCTTGGCCTGTGACGGCCATTTCGACAGGAGGTAGCAAAACGCTATCTGCGAGAATGCAGGCTTCTGCATGTAGCTGTATACTGGGAGGCATGCCCAAGTCCCCAGCCGAGGAAGAGCTGGCTCAGGCGCTGCTCCAGGCCGCTGCAAGCGCCGGTCTTCGTGTCACTTCGACTCAGCTGCGTGACTGGAGGCAGGCCGGGCTTCTTCCTTCGCCTCGCCAGAGAGGCCTAGGGCGCGGCCGTGGCACGGAGACGCTCTATCCGGCGGGCTCCACCGAACAGCTGCTCGCGCTTTGCGAACTGCGTAAGAAGTGCCGTTCGCTCGACACCATATGTTGGGGGCTTTGGTGGCGGCGCTATCCAGTCAGCGAGTCACGCATCCGGCGCCTCTTCGAGGGTCAACTGGCTTTCCCGACTGCAGTTCGAGACCGCTTGCAGCGAGACGACGAAGCTGCCGAGAGGGACGATGACGAAGACTTCGGCTTTCTCATCGAGGAGGCCGGGCGTGGTCGCCTATCTAGTCCGTCTATGCGCCTCATTCGCAAGCAAGTTGGGTCAGCAAACTTTCCGAAGCTACTTGTCATCCTTACGAATCTCTTTACCGGCATCGACCCCTACATGTTCGATGGGGATTCTGAGATACTGGTTCGGGCGCTCGCAGATGACAATTCTTCCGACGCAGCAGTCTCACCAGTTGACATCTCCAGAGCATTCGTCCCGCACAAACTCAGTTCAGCGCTGAAGGCTGCATCAATTCAGGATCTGGAAGCTGCACGCGACGAGATTCGGTCGGTCTTCGAACTCGCTCGGGAAGCTACAGCCTTGATAGAACTGGTCGTGAGCCCCGCGTTCGCGGTGCCGCTGTTGGAACTCTTCCGCGATCCGCTGCCAGCTGATGGTCTGCACGTCATCCTTCTCTGGCTCCAGCTGCGACGCTCTCAGCAAGCCCGAGAACTGTTGGCGAAAGCTATGGAAGTTCTCAACCGGTTGCGACGAGGTGAACTGACCGCATCGGAAGCTCTAGAGCGCGACCTGTGATCGGAGATTCAGATGAATAATGCGAAGCAAATCATCGAGTCACAGAGCGGGGTCGTCGTTCTCGCGGGTTACGGAATCCGTGTCGCCGTCAACCGAGGTCACCTTTGCGTCGAGGACGGCGTCGGCGCCAACCGGCGCTACGCCAGGTTCTCCCGCGCCGAGCGGAATCTGCGACGCCTCGTCGTGCTCGGCCATGCAGGCACGATCAGCTTCGATGCACTTCGCTGGCTCTCCGACATAGGAGCCGGGTTTGCGCAGATCGACTCGGACGGTCGAGTCATTGCTGCCGCAGGCCCGATGGGCCTGCAGGAACCAAAGCTGCGTCGCGCCCAGGCTCTCACAGGTGAGAGCGGCCTCGGGTTGGTCGTGGCCAAGGAACTCATCCGCACGAAGCTACAGAGGCAACTCGCACTCTTGGAGAAGCTCCCGCCTGTTTGTTCGGCGCCGGACGTTCTCGCACACGCACTTGAGTTGGCAACGTCGGCAGACACGATTGATCGACTGCGGCTCGCCGAAGCGCAGGGGGCGACGGCCTATTGGGCGGCCTGGTCGCAGGTCGAGGTTCGCTTCGTGAAGCGCGAGCAGACAACCGTTCCAGAACACTGGCGGAGATTCGAGCGGAGAAGCTCGCCGCTGACACAGAGTCCTCGGAAGGCCGCGAATCCGGCGAATGCCTTGCTGAACTACCTCTATGCAGTGACCGAGGCAGAGGCGCGGCTTGCTGCGCTCGCTGTCGGCCTCGATCCGGGTCTCGGGGTCATGCACACGGACCTCCGATCACGGAACTCCATGGCATCCGATCTCATGGAGCCGGTGAGGCCGCTCGTGGACGAGTGGCTGCTGACGCTGCTCAGCAAGACAACCTTTCGAAAGCGCGACTTCTTCGAGACGAGGCAAGGCGTCTGCAGAGTGATGCCGCCGACTACGCACGCTCTCGCCGAGACGGCGCCCCGATGGGCCGCGGCGATAGCGCCCGTCGCCGAAGATGTCGTCAGGCGGCTGCTCGCCTCGGTCGCGAAGGCTTCGAAACCTCGGCGCGGTCGCTCTGCTGTCACGACACCGCTGACACAGTCGAATAGGCGCGCTGCCCTTGCGCCTGCACGTGCTGAGAAAGCCAATCCCACACCCCACCGCGCCTTCGGCCTCGCCCTCGGCTGCGAGGTTTGTGGTAGCGACGATGTCCAGCGCGGGCGGCGGCGTTGCGAAGCCTGTCTGTCTGACCACTACTCGGAGGCCATTGGGCGGGCTAGTTCCAAGCTTCGACAGAGGCGGCGAGCTGGCGATGATCCCGCGCACGCGGGTAACGCGGCTGCGAAACGATCGAAGAGTGCAGTGGCGAATCGGAAGGCCAATCTCGCATGGGAGCGCGAGAACGGCAGCTCGGCTGATCCGGAAGTATTTCTGCGAAAGATCCAGCCGAAGCTCGCCGCCCTTCGTCTTGGTGATCTCACGCAGGCGACGGGGCTTTCGGAGCCTTACTGCTCGCTCATTCGGCAGGGTAAGCGGGTGCCGCATCAGAGGCACTGGGAGACGTTGCGGAGGCTCGTGGGCTGAAGAGACGGTTCGGGGGCGGGCTTCCCATAGCGGACGTCGATCCGTTAAGTGGACGGATCGTCGTCCAGGTTGGTGCCGAGCCATTGCTCCGCCAGGTAGGCCTCATCGAAGACCACTCGAAGTTCGTCCGGGGATTTCTCGGTAAGGATCCGGAAGAGTCGCGCCAATCCTAGCAATTTGTCCGGGTCAACATTGTGCTGGCGCGCCTCTCAGCTCCCGGGGCAGATGAGGTGGAAATGGTCTCCCTCTTCCAGCTCGACCTGCCGCAAGAACTTGCAGCCGAGGCAGGTGTCTCTCTTCTTGGCTGAGGACCCCTGAACCTCACCGCCGCAGAGCGTGCCCGCGACGATCCAGCAGATGCGGCCGCACATCCTGCCTCGATTCACGCCCTCACAGCTCACGCCCTCACAGAAGGCTTCGGTCGCCGCCGGACAACGTCCTAGCTCGGCCTCTCGCGCCCCGTTCGGCTCCCTGCCGCACAACATGAATTCCCAGCAGTTGAGTGGCATGTACTGGCACCTCTCTGCCCACGGCTCTTCGGGGGCTCCGCATAGTGCATCGGACATCGGTGTCGTTGCTGTAGCTCCTCCGGCCTGCCGCTGGCCGGGCCCGTTGTGGCGGCGCGGGAATTAGCACTATCGCCACAGACTCGACGATGAGAGGAGTATCCATCAGTGGTAATCTGCACCCCGGTCTACGATCTGCGAGGCATCGAGCATCCGGTGATCCTCGGGGGCATGACGGGCGTGAGCGACAGCAGTCTGACGGCGGCTGTCTCAGAGGCGGGGGGGGACCTCACTCGCGCGGAGTGGGTCCCCGATCTGCTTCAGCCCGGGCTCTCTCTTTACCGCTCCTCGCGATCTCGAATATGCGCGAGCACCTCCTCAACGGTCCGCGGCTCGCGATCAGCCGCGCCCCGTGAGCGCACCCGCGGCACTGGGAGACGTTGCGGGCGCTCGTGGGCTGAAGCGATGGTGCGTGGGCTGGGTATTCCGGGCGAAACCTGCGTGAGCGTCGGGCTGGTTAGCGGCGGCCGTGGCGGAAGGTGGCTGATGCGATCCTGGAAGCGCTTGCGGGTGTGTCAGGTGGCGTTGGGAGCACCTACCCCCCGCCGCCCCGCAGCCGCTGATTGCCCCGTCTGTGCCGTATCCCGAGCGCCAGCTCGACTCGTCTACCACCTCTTCGAACTTTTCTTGTTCTGCCTTTGACACGTCCGACCAAAAGATGCCACTTCCCCTTTGACAGGCCCGCTCCTCGCGGGGCTTTTCAAGAGTGGGAAGGCAGGGCCTCTCCCTGGAAGCCCTGTCTTTCTTCCTGAAGTCAGCACTCGGTCCCGCGGAGTGGGGCCTGACGTGTCGCGAGTGATCGGAGCCGCTCTGCCTGACCACCACGCCGCTGAAACCAAGAAATCCGACGGCGAGTTCGGCGAGCAGCTGCAGTGTTCCGGCACCTTCCATCTGACGTTCTCTTCGTGCCGCCCCACGCATTAAGCTTCAGCGGTGGGCAACAGGCTGACCGGCTCGCTATGGCTCAGAAGGATCGTGCCGAACACTATCGAAGGTTGTAACGCCTCGCTCTTCCGTGATCCACCTAGGGAACCTCTGCACAAGCCTCTCCGAACACGGTACACAGTAGCCGGGGGGTACAGAGATGAGCGATCAGCGGACATTTGCATCGGTAGCGTGGAGCCGGAAGGGCAAGGTGACGCGCCGGGAGCGGTTCTTGGTGG
>JAJDAO010000049.1 GCA_029261835.1 Deltaproteobacteria bacterium
GAAGTTCGGCGACTATATCGGCGCCCAGACGCCTCGCGGGCAAGGCGGGAGACCGCAGGAATATCCGTAGATATTTCAAGGGATTCCCAACGCAGCCGGCGAGGATGGATGGTCGTCGAGATAGTTGGCGAACTTCTGAGATAGGACACTAGGTGGGCTGCCATCCGCGCAAGCGATACAACGCAGAGGGTTGCGCATTCACTGAACACTCGGATGAGGCCAGGATGTTCTCCGCTACGTGCAGTTCATTGGCGCGCATCTCCCGGGCGGCTCTGCTCTGGATTCCCTTGATGCTCTCGGCTTGTGGCGCTCCGCCGCTGCTCGATATTCCTGCGGCGGATTCGAGCATCCAAGACCCGCGCGGAATCTCTTCGTTCTCGAAGTGGGCCCTCGATCGATTCCTCGCTCTCAACACGATGATCGGGACCAACTCCGGTTACATCGCCGTCTTCGCTCGCGATGGGCGCGTGGTTCATGCAACCACCTCTGGCTACGCGGACATCGAGTCGGGCCGTTCCATGCAACTCGACACGCACGTTCGCATCGCGTCCATGACCAAGCCCATTACTGCGGTCGCAGCCATGATCCTGGTGGAAAGGGGACTCCTGCGGCTGGACGACCCGGTCGAGCACTACATCCCGGCCGCAAGTGAGCTGCGCGTGGCGACGAGCCATACCTTTGACGAAGATGGCACCCTGCCCACGGCTCCCCCGGCTCGACCACTCAGCGTTCGTGACCTGCTCACCTTCACGTCGGGCATCGGCAACATCACCGACCCGTCGGACCTGGGCCAGCTCTGGGCCGAACATGACCTGTATCTGGACACGGGTTCCCTTGCCGAACGCGTGGATCGCATCCTGACGCTTCCTCTCTTTTCGCAGCCGGGGGAAGTCTGGCGCTACGGCTGGTCCGCGGATGTCCTCGCACGGGTGATCGAGGTGGTGGCCCAGCAACGGTTCCACGAGTTTCTCGAGGCCGCGGTCTTTACGCCTCTCGGCATGTCCTCCACGGGCTTTCGCGCCCATGTGGAAGATCCGACCGAGCTGGCCACCGTCTACATGAAACAAGGGAGCAAGGGCCTGGTTCCGGTTCCTTCGCCCCCGCGCGAACCCCTGGACTGGACCCCGGGCGGCGGCGGCCTGGTCTCCACGGCCGGCGACTACATGCGCTTTGCCCTGATGCTCTCGAATTCCGGCGCTTACGATGGCGTGCGGATTCTCTCCGAAAAGAGCGTGAAGCTGATGACTCAGGTGCACGTTCGCTCTGGAGTCCTCGCCGACCGAGGCATCGAGGGCGTCGGCTGGGGTCTTGGCCTCGCCGTGGTCGCCGACGCCGACACCACTCCCATGTTCGACCGCGACGGCGACTTCTGGTGGGCGGGCTACTACTCAACCACCTTCTTTGTGAGCCCGGAAGCCGGCCTGGTTGGCCTGGTACTGGCTCAGAATGAACCCGGGCCCGATGGCCACCAACCCTACGCCGTCCACATCGCGCCGGCCTTTGCGTTCATGGGGCTTTGATGCGAAGAGCTAGCGTATTTGGACCCGCGTCGGCTGGGCGCCCAGCTTAGGGTTCCATCGCGCACTGGCCCCGCCTGCCCGCCAGTGTTAGTCGCTGGACGGTACGGTCCAGACACATCCTTTACACATCAGTCCAGGGACATGGTTTACACATTTCGCACCATCGGTGGCCACCTCCTGGCCACCGATGGTGCGAAATGTGTAAACCATGTCCCCGGACTAAAGTGTTAACGATGTGTCCGGCCGTTCAGACTCTTGACACCCCGCAGCGAACGGTGTGAGGATGCGCGAGGGGCGGAAGTTCTCACACAGAAGGAGCAGACGATGCGAAGCGCAACTCCGTGTTCCCGGCTGGCCCAGGTTGTCGGTGGATTTCTCGTCTGCCTGGCCCCGAGTGTTGCCGCCGCGACCTGGGGCGAGAATTGGGGCGAGATGGTCTGGGGTGCGGCGGCGGTCCCGGTTCTGGGCCCCTGGAGCGTCGCCTTTCTCGCCGGGCTCGTCGTGGGAGTCGCGGCCGTCGCGACGCGGGCCCGCCGGGTGAAGGGAGCGCTAATCCTCTCGCTCCTCCTGGCTCTGCCGCTCGCCGCACTCGCTGTAACCCTGCCCTTCACGTTCCAGAACGGAACGGTCGCGGACGCGGACGAGGTGAATGCCAACTTCGAGGCCCTCGCATACCGGGCGATCCCCCGCTCCACCGGTTTGGGACCGATGGACGGAGCCGATAGCGGTGCAATCTCCTCCCGGACTCTCGGGCTCACGAAGGATCTCGCCGACACCGCTCTGCGCATCGGCTACACGGACAACTTTCGGGTCTCTGGGACGAGCACGTCCTGCCGTTGGGAGATCCGAGTCGACGGGGCCAGCTGCCCGGGCGGAGCGCTCGTCTACGACTATTACAGCGGCGGCGGCAGCCTACGGCATCAGAGTCACAGCGTCGTCGGCTACTGCGAGGGGCTCGCCGCTGGTGCGCACACGATCCAGGTCTTTGTCGGAAGCACGCCGGGGTACTCCGGCGCCGATTGCTACACCGGATGGAGCAACTCGCGCTGGGTCATCGAGTCGGAAGAGGTCTTCTAGCCTCTTGGGAGTCCCCCGGCGTCGCCGGGTGTTGGTGCCCGGCTAGCAGGGTGCTGAAGAACCCCGGACCGAGCCAGGTGCGCGGATTTTGTCCTCAGTCAAGGCGCGAAGCCGCAGCTGTGCTGAAGTACAGCAAGGTTTCGCAACGCAGACTGAGGGCGAAAGACGGGTGCATGGCGACGGGAGTGGGTTCTTCAGCACCCTGCTAGGCTTGCCGGACGGGAGCGCTCGACCGCACTCATCTCGAGCCGTGTACCAACGCCGCCCTACGTTCTCACCAGAATCGCCACCAAGGGCGCGCGTCGCCCGCGGCGTGCAGGCAATCGGGATGGAGCAGCCGCACCGCGTACTCGCCGTAGCGCGCGCGGGCCTTCGCGCACGCATTGGCATCGATCGGACAGCTGTAGTCCACCCCATCTGCGATGCCGCGCTCGCTGATGCGCGCCTGGACGCGCCGCTCGATCTCGGGGGTGCGGTAGCTGGAGCAGTTCACCGCTTCGTCCCATGCGGGACTCATGTATCGCGAGATTCGTGGTGCGCGACGCAGCCGCCAGCGTCGCTCGCCCAGCCGCGACCAACCCCGACTGCACGACACGTAGGCCCGCCGCAGGAAACGCCGCTTGCCCAGGGGATCGGGCGCGGAGCCGAGCAGGTTCGACCAGAAGCGCAGACCTTCGAAGTTCGCGACGAGATCCGCCTGGGACCGCACGCCCGTCGTGTAGAGGCCGAAGTAGGTCCGCTCCGCGCGCTCGCCCCAGTCCATGGCGGCCTCGGTGCCGCGCTCGTTCAGGACGGCGATCTCGAAGTACTCCCAGCCCTCGACCAGGAAGTGGCCAAGCTTGTCGACGCCGATCAACGCGTCGCCGACACGGACGACCGCACTGAGGTCCTTGATGTGGACGCTGATGGCGTCGAGCAGTCCGAGGTCACGATAGACGGACTCCTCTATCAGGACGCGACGGCTCGGTAGGGCATCGTCGGCGTTGAGGGCCTCGGCAACGAAGTGGCCGACGAAGGGGAAGGCGATGGCGTGACGAATGCCGCGATAGAGCGCGGCCTCGTTGCAGACGTCGGCGTCGCGGTTCGCGCGCTCGATGCCGTCGCGGAGCCAGGCAGCGACGAGAGCGTCGAGCTGACGACCGGCGTCTTCGAGCTCGACCGAGCGCCCCGTGATGCTGTCGATCTCGGCGCCGGAGGCCGGCCCGGAGACGCTCACCGCGAGCAGCGCACAGAGTGCTGCCGCCCGGTGAGTCCACTCGGCCCGCGAGGGACCTCGCGACCGCCTCAAACGGCGCAGACCGCCGTGCGGCGGCCTACGGAGGCCCTCGCAGTCCCCACTCAAGCGCTTACCGCGGCCGGCCGATGCACGTTCGTGCGGACGCAGCAGCGCATCCCAAGTCCTGCCATGCAGAGGAGAATACGTCGATGCAGCTTTCGAGGCCCGCCTGGAGCCGGCGCCACGTCGCGGAGCAAGAGCCGGAGGCGGTGGGCGCGCTGTCGCCGAGCCCGGACGAGGCGTTCGCCGCCGACCCCGAGACGCTGGTCGTCGAAGAGGGGTGCTCCATCGACGGGCGGCTCGTGACGGATCGGCCGATTCTGGTGATGGGCGACGCGTGCGGCTCGATCGAGTGTACGAGCATGGTCCGCGTGGCCGAGAGCGGCAGCGTCCAGGGTGACATTCGCGCCCGCAGCGTCGTTATCCTCGGGGCGGTCGTTGGCAGTGTGACGGGCCGCCGGGAAGTGCAGCTGTGCGCAAAGGGCAAGCTCCACGGCGACGTCGTCACATCGAGCTTCGAGCTGGAGCGCGGCGCCTTCTTCGAGGGTCACACTCGAATGCTACGCCCGCAGGACACGGGCTGGCAAACGCTGGAGTCATCCTCGGTTGATAAGGACTCCCAGCGGGATCTTCAGCACGTCCGCTAGGTAGGCGATCTGAGCAGCTCAAGAGCGCCAAGGAACTCGCAGGCGCCCAACCGCGTTCACCATCCGCGCGCGCGCCGTGCGCAGCTGTCGGATTTGAATGCTGCTGGGTTCCCGCGGAGTGCGCGATCGTATAGCGTCCGTCCATCGGCGGTGAGGCGCCCCAAGAAGGATCACCGCATGTGCGGCGGGATCTACGAGAAGATCCGCCATCCATAGGCAGTTGGTGAGTTGCCGCTCTGGTGGGTCATCGCCTTTCTCCTTCACTCTCCCTCTCTGGTTCTCTTCTCCTTCGTATACGTTCCAGTGTGGTACTGCTGGTGCCGAGCCGAGGAGCGGGACTTGGTCATACGGTACGGCGCAGCGTATGGGGAATACATGGACCGAGTTGGCTTCTGGTTTCCCAAGCGCGCTGTAGGCAAGAGGGCTGGCTTCTAGTCGTCGCGCGATGCCAGGTAGGCGAAGAGGTCCTCGAGGTCGTTCTCGTCGAGCCCGTCGAGCACGCCATCCATGTCGTCGTTGATCCGCTCACCCGAACGGAAGTAGCGGATCTGCCGTCGCAGGTAGTTGGTGTGCTGGCCCGCGAGCGGGGGAACATCGTCCTCTCCCCACCCTTCTTCGCCGTGGCAGTCGCTGCACTCCGCTTCGTAGATCTCGGCACCTCGCTCCACGTCGCCGTCGACCCGGGGAACCCTGAATACCGCCTGGGCAGCGAGCAGGCGCTCGAGTGCGCTCATGTCGGCTTTGGGTGAGGGCATCTCGGTGCGCAGCTCGATCTGCGAGAGCAGGCGCGCCACGTCGCGGGCGTCCTCGGGCGGCAGCTCGCGCTCGGTTGCGTAGGGGAACATGGGGATATTGACCCTCTCCCGGGTCTGAAACGCTCGCAACTGGCGGACGATGTAGCGCTCGTCGAAGCCGGCAAGCCGGGGGTAGGCGCCGTCCTTGCCGCCCTCGCCGTTTCGGCCGTGGCAGGTGGCACAGGTCTCCAGGATGTCCCGAGCGTTCTCGGCGTCGTACGTCCACCCCGGTGTCTGCTGCGCCTTCTCGGGCGCACTCGCGGGTGGCCCGACGCAGCAGGTCAGAAGCAGCCCAATCCCCAAGAAGAGCAGATCCGGTCGCGTGGTGGGGACGTGCTTTGCCACATTCCGCGGTAGCCGCTGCGCAAGATAGGCACGGGCGTCTTCGTACGCGCCGGCCGCCGCTCGGGAAGTCAACGCGATCATCTCACCCCCGTCGCCCCGGCACATCAAGGCGGGTTGACGATCATAGCCTGCCGGGAGCGGCCGAGGCGACCCGCGGCGGCGGCGAGGTCCACTTCGGCAAGTCCGATGCCGTGCTGGTCGCTCCCCATGCGGATGTCGAAGCTACACCGCAGGCGCCACACGTGAAGACGGAATCGATCTGTCACTCATCGAATTCAACGTCCCCCGATGGCCCGATACTGCCCTCGATGACGGGGGATCGGTCGGCCACGAAGAATCCCTTTCGCGTAGCGCCACTTGGGGGGGATGACTGGCGCGCCCGGCACGACCCACGCGCAAGGCTACGCCTTGTCTGCTTCGTCTTCGGCCAAAGCACCGGAGGTTGTCGAGACGTATGGCACAAGCTACACGTCGAGCATGAGTGAGCTGCTCGATCCTCGGCTTGAGGGCACTATCGTGCTCAGTTGTGGGCGCTCGATCGGAATCGCCGAGTACGGCAGTCGTGACGGCCGCGCAATACTCTGGTTTCCGGGCACGCCAGGTGGTTGCCGACAGATTCCGCCACTGGCCCGCCAGATTGCAGTGCAGCGTAACGTGCGACTGATCGCACTGGAACGGCCCGGCATCGGCTCGTCGACCCCGCACCTCTACGATTCAGTGCTCGGATGGGCCGAAGACGTCGGCGAAGTCGCCGACAAGCTCGGCGTCGAGCGCATGGGATTGATCGGCCTGTCGGGCGGCGGCGCCTACGTGATGGCATGTGCATACCATCTTGCCGATCGCGTTGTCGGTGGCGCAGTCCTCGGCAGCGTCGCTCCCGCCTGTGGTGACGACGCGCCACCGGGCGGCGCTCTCGGCTTGGCCTATCGCGGCCGTTTCTTGATTCACAACACCTACGGGATGCTGGCACGCATGCTTTGGGCCACCACCTACTCCCTGCGCCCTGTGGCGGGGCAGGCCTTTGACCTGTTCGTCGGCACGATGGTCGATGGTGATCGCGAGGTAATGCAGCGGCCCGAAATGAAGCAGATGTTCGTGGACGATATGCTGCGCGCCGCTCGCCCTCAGATTCACTCTCTGCTTTTCGACGTGGTGCTGTTCACCAAACCGTGGGGCTTCTCGTTGCGCGACATTCGCGTGCCGATTCGTTTCTGGCACGGCGATGCAGACAACTTCGTACCCCTGTCCCACGCCGAGCATCAAGTTGCCCTGATCCCCGACGCCGAGCTCAGAGTCAGACCGCGCGAGGGCCACATGGGCAATCTGGACGCCAGCGAAGAGATCCTCGACACCCTGCTCGCGCTATGGCCGCGAGGCGGCCACGACCCGGTTGTGCAAACTCGCTGATGAATGGGTGAATCAGTCCCCCAACTCCACCCCAAGCGCTTGACCGTCTACGGAAACGGGGCAATTCCACACGAGGTCCAGGATTGGGGACAACCAGAGCGGCAGCGGCGCCTCGCCCAAGCGGCCATCCGCAGCGGGACACCCTGGTTCTCTGCCTCGCGCTGCTCGTCGCCTGTGCGGTCTGGTTCCTCATCGAGTCATGGGAGCTTCAGCCCCAGATCGACGACGCCTACATCTCGTACCGCTACGCGCGCAACCTCGTGGAGGGTGCGGGCCTCGTGTACAACGCCGCAGAGCGCGTGGAGGGCTTCACGAATCTTCTGTGGACTCTGCTCGTGGCCGCAGGCCTGGCGTTGGGGGGCGAGGCAACGCAGGTCGCCCACGGGCTCGGACTGTTCTTCGGCGTGGCCTGCCTCGCGCTGGCCTGCGGGTACGCGCTAGCCGAGCTGCCCCGCCGCCGCGCCTGGCTCGCAGTGCTGTCGCCAATCGTGCTCCTAACCTCGATCGCGTTTTCGCGCTGGTCGATCTCGGGCCTCGAGACGACGCTGTTCAGTGCGGCCGTGGTAGCGGCCCTGTGGGCCCAGGCCGCGCGGCGGATCGGCTGGGCGACAGCCGCAGTGGGTGTCGCGACCCTGGCTCGCCCGGACGGCGCCGTGCTCGCCGTCGCCGTCTTCGCGTGCGAGCTCTGGCGCGGGCGCGGTGCGGGGTGGCGCGTTCTGCGTTGGCCCGCGATCTGGGGAGGGGGACTCGCGCTCCTCACGATCTGGCGGCTGGTGTACTACGGAAGCCTCCTGCCCAACACGTTCTACGCCAAGGTGCCCGGGGTCCCCTGGGCCCTCGGGCTCGGCTACCTCGCCCGATTCCTGACAGACGGCGCACTGTTGTTGCTGCCGCCGGCAGCGTGGGGGGCGTGGCGCGCGCCCCGGCTGCGGCCGGGCGCAGCCTTCGCCGGGCTCTTCTCTATCTATGTGGTGATGGTGGGGGGCGACGCCTTCGAGCACGGACGTTTCCTGCTTCCGGTGCTGGCTGTGCTGTCGGTGTTGGCCGTGTGCGGTGTGTCCGCGGCCTTTGGCGAGTCGAAGCCCCTGGGATGGGGGGGCGGGCTTTGTATCGCAGTGGCGGTCTGGGTTCAGGTCTACGGTCTCGCTCTGCCGTCGGCCGAGTCGAAGCGCGACCGCGCACTCGTTTCCACGCGACAGGTCGACGCGTGGTACGAGTACCAGGGCAGGCGGAAGGCCGACCTCTTGAAGGCGCGGGGTGCGCCGGTCGATCTCGTGGGAGCCGCGGGGATCGGCTCATTTGGATACCACTCGGAATATCGCATCCTCGATCTACTGGGACTGGTGGACGACGTCATCGCCAGGGGAGCCTCGGTCTCTCTGGATCGTGGCTACCAGGCGCCGGGCCATCTGCGCTCCAACCCCGACTACGTACTGGCCCGGCTTCCCGACTACATCCTGATCCCGCGCAAGGGGGCGGTGACGCCCTTGAATGCTCACCTGGATCTGTGGAACCACCGGGACTTCGAGGGCTTGTACGAATGGGACGCCGAGCTGGGGGGCTATCGCCGTCGCGCCTCAAGAGCAGCGCCAACGCGCGTCAATCGACCGTGAGAGCTTCGCTCGTCCTTCTTCGCTGCAGCTCTTCCTCGATGGCGGCGATCCTCTTTTCCATGTTGACCTCGGCGACGAAGGGCGAAACCAAGCGGATCTGCCGAAGCGCATGAATGCGCGCGTCGTGGTCGCCCGCACGGCGGTAGGCGATCGCTGCGAAGGACCACAGGCCGTTCGCACGGCGGGGGTAGATCCGGAGCCCGCGCTTCAGCCACAACGCGATGTCCTCGGGATTTCCTTCGAGGGCTGCGACCTTCATGAGCGCCCCATAGGCGAAGAGCTGAAGCGGATCGAGGCGTACTGCTTCTTCGAGTGCGGAGCGGGCTGCTCCGAGCTTCCCAGCGCGAAGCGCGCGCGTACCGCGCGAGAGCCAGGTGTCCGCCGTGTCGCCGAGAAGCTCGACGTTCGTCGGACGCCCCCGGGCATCCGGGGGCATCATGAGCACGGAGCGAGGATCCGGGTTGTAGCGATACCAGCCGAGCCCATCGAGACGCTTTAGAAGTGGCGTCCCGGGCTCGAGCAAGACTGCGTCGATGCCACGCCGCCGCATCAGAAACTGCCAACCCTTGCTCGCTGCCAGCAGGGCGAAGTAGTCCTGGATGACCCGCTCGTCGTACACCGTCCCGGCGCGGCCGTCGATAAAGACCGGCAGCTTCGGAGCCGCATACGAAATGAAGCCGCCCCACTCGTAGGCGTTCAGGAGTCTCTTGGGCGGGTTCGGCAAGGCTGACAGGTAGGCCACCGCGCCGCTGGGAAGCGCCTCGCTGGCCGTCCAGCGACGCAGGGGAGAGTCGGCGAAGCGCACACCCTGCCAGCTCCAGAGGGCGAGGCCGAGCGCCGCCACTGCGAGGCCCAGCCGGCGGAGCGGAGAGGCGGGGAAGCAGGCCTCGAGGGCTTCCACGACACGCTCGATTCCAAGTGCGACAATCGGAGCGCCCGTAATGGCAAAGAGCGGAATGAAGCGGCGCGCCAACAGGGCCATCGAGAACGTCACGGCCGCGAGGGCGAGCCAGTAGGGCTGCCGGCGCGCCGCCCACAACGAGGCCATGACGGCGAGGAACATCCACCCGAATCGCCCCGCCCAGGTGGTGACCGCCAGACTCATCTGCGCCGGCTCCCACTCGACGAGGCCCTGGAAGAGTGTGTCTGCGAGGGGTTCGAAGGGCAGCAGGTAGATGTGAATCCCGGCCGGATTCACGGCGATCGCCGCGGCCGCGACGGCGACGCCGATCCAACGCGCGATGGGTAGACCGGTCCCGGCGCGCAGGGAGTGCAGGCTGCGTAGCAAGGCGTCCAGACCCACGAGACCGAAGCCGAAGAGGAAGCCGCCGTGGAGGTTGACCCAGACAAGCAGCAGTGGCGGTACGATCCACGGTGCCCATCTCCGGTCCCGCACGGCGAGAAACGCCGCGGTGAAGAGCAGGGTGACGAGGTGGGGACGCACGTCGATGAACGCGTGAGAGGCGATGGCGGCCAACGCCGTCGCAATCCCGGAAGCGAGCCAGGAGCCGGATAGCCGTAGACAAGTGAAGCCGACGAGCAGGAAGGTCACGACCACCACTGCCAGATTCGCCCAGGCGACAGCGTCGGGACCGACGCGATGGACGAGATGAGCCGCCACCTGCCACAGCCACTCGGGGTTGATCCAGGCGGCCCCGGCCGCGGTATGGGAGAAGGGGTCGCCTGCCGGAACCGCGAGGTTCTCGACGATGAAGCGACCCGAAGCGAGGTGCCACCACAGGTCTTCGCTGCCGACGTCCGGCTGGGACCAGGCCGCGACGCCCAGTACCAACGCCGTGACGGACAGCGCCGCGAGAAGGCGATTGCGCACGCGACTATGCTACTGGGCACGCCGGTGCGGCGCGAGGACGCGGATGCCCCGGGCGGCGTCCTCAGATGGCGTTGGTGCATGGCTCCTAGGGCTGCAACTTGACCACGCTCTTCATCGTTCGGTGATGCCGTTCGATCTCGCCCTGCGTCTGTGGGTGATATGGAGCGGCACGGCCTCTAAGTGTCCACGAGACCGGGCGAGGTCCATCATGCACCAATGCCGCGACGACCACGCCGGTTGCGACGGCGCCGTCGAGCCGTCCGCCTTGTCGCTTCCCGGCGCTGCGAATCGTCCGGCGCCTCGCCGGCGCGCAGTGGTCGCGCTTGCGGGATTGACGGGCCCTCTCGTAGCTCGGCCGTTGTTGGCACGACGAGTGCCGCGGATGGGGTCGTGGAATCGACTGACGCGGGATGCGCGTCCTGGCCGGCTCGGGCCGTTCCGGGCATCGGGCCGGTCTGGGACGTGTCCACCTCGTCCCTGAGTTCGAGGAGTGCTTCCGGCACGATCCGCGCGACCACGAGCGGCCGCGTGCTGGGAACGAGTGACTCGACCGCGGGGAGCGCATCCACCAGCTGCCCGAGCCGCGCCGCACTCTGTGCGTCCATGTCGAGGAACCTCACGGCCATGCCGTGCGCTCCGTCGCCGCGGACCACCTCGGCCGCAACCTCGATCGTTCCGCGGGACACACGGTCGTAGAACGCGAGCATCATCCGTCGACCGACACTGAGCTCGGGGTGGGGCTCGACGCGCATGCCGAGCGTCGACACATCCCGGCCGCTGAGCACGGCGGTCACGTAACTCCTCGTCTCGTCCAGCGCGACGACTTCGCCGTCGAACGTGGATCGCGCGATCCGGCGGCGCTCCGGGGCAGGCTTGGATTCCGGACACTGCGCCTCGGAGGCAGCCTCCAACGCGTCGCCGATCCTGTCGGCATCAGCTGCGACGAACCCGCTGAGCCATGCGCGCATCCGCCGAATTGGGCTGTCGGTCGGAGCGGACGTCGGTCCGATCGTGGCTCGGGTCAGCAGGCTGGCGAGGCGCTCCCGCTGTTTGGACGGCACCTCCTGGAAGCGCAGTGCCAGTACCCACTCGCCCGACTCCTCGTCGTGGCTTCGCCGGATCACGAGAGCACAGAGCGCGATGCCTCGCGTGCCCGACACCGCGCGGCTGATGCGAAGCGAGACGAGATCCAGGAGCGGCGTGTCCTCCCGGGTCACGACGCGGCAGCCCGTCGCCGAGAGCTCGAGCACGGTGCAGGTGACGGGCCAGTGCCAACGACCTCGCTGGAGCCTCGCATCGATGCCGAGCGGCGAGCGCGGCACCTCGCGACGATCGGCGCCGCGGTGCAGCACGTGTCGCAACAGCGCCTCGAGCGCGTCGCGATGAACCGGCCGCCGGACGAGGAGGTGGAAGCCCCGGCTGCGCAGCATTCTCCCGATGACTGCGGACGCCGAGCTCGCCACGGCGATCCAGGTCACGCCGTCGTGCACTAGATTCGGCGGTATGTCGAGGGAGAGGGCGTTCTGCACATCCACGATGACCATCTTCGGGGGCTGGTCCCAACCCTGGAAGGCGGTCGGCCCGCTCAAGCGCGCCCGCTGGGGCCTGGCACCGATCTCCTCCAGCAGGTCGTAGACATCCTGCAGCGTGTTGCCCTCGTAGACGACGATCGCGTTGGCGGGACGGGCGCTGTTCGTCGCACTCGAAGAAGCGACCGTTGGCGCGGCAGAAACCTGTTCGAGTGCGTCGGCCCCGGTGTCACGCGATACCGGCATGTCGAGATTGGTGCGAGAACTCTCCTGCACCATATCCTCTTCGCGCTTGGGTGAATCGCGAAAGGTCGGCGAGTCCTCGTCCTGCTCCGCCAGCACACGCGTCGCGGGCAGATCGTGATCGGAGGCACCGATCGACCCGGGCGCGACGGCGACCGTTTCGGTGGCTGCTTCTCGCGTCGCGGGCAGATCTTCGTGCAAGATGTCGGTCGGCTCGGTCAACGCATCGGCCGCGACGAGCGGCGAGTCCTCGGCCTGCTCGAAGTCGGGACCGCTGAGCGCCGGGCCTATGTCGATAAGGATCTCCACCTCGGTGGTGTCCTCGGCTCCGGGGCCATCGAAGAGGACGTGGTACTCCATCGGAGCCTCGACGATGCGCACGACGATGCCTCGGCGGATCCCTCGGTCATCTACCTCGCCGTGCTGCATGCGGGCGATGACACCGTGGACCTCGATGTCTTCGCCATCGATCGCGTCTCGCAGCTGGAGCACGACATTGCAGCCACGCCTGGGCAGCGAAGTGCCGGAGAGCTGAACGAAGATCTCGTGAGGGGCGATCTCGGTCGCCACGCCCTTGCAGACGCGTCCACGGGCTAAGACGTCGCAGGTGATGCGTCTGCGCAGGGGCGCATTGCCACGCCCCACGGACTCGTGGGTGCCCATCGACGGCCCATCGGTCGAATCTGGAGCTGCCTTGAGGGCGCCGGGGATTCGAGGGGCGTCGCTCCCCGTGGGCGTCGGCGCATGAATCGTGGGCGTTCGACCACCAAGGGCCCTGGACCCGACCATTGTTGGCGATCGATACGGCCTTGATGCTTCGGCTCGTCTTCGAATTACCGTTTCGCCAGGCGGGGGGAAAGCACCCCTGGGCGATAGTTCGTGACGGCTCTAGAGCATTCATCGTACTATTTGGCAATGAGAAACCTGAATAAGTCACCTAGGAGAGAAGCCAGGATGCGTTTCATCGACGTTGTTCAGAGCACTGCCCTTGCGCTGGTTGTCGCGATTCCTGCGTACTCGGCCGACGTGCCCGTTGCCAATCAGCTCGCCGGTGAGCACTCGTCGGTGTCGACGAGCGACGGCTCCGTGCGGGACGACGTTCTCGCCGACCACATCTGCAGTGCGATTCTCGCGCACCAGTCAGGGGGCGGCACCGGTCCCTCGGACGTCAAGGTCATGGTCAACTCCTGCTACGGAGGGGGCGTCCTCGACGATATTCAACGTATCTTCGGGCCCGGAGGCGCCTGCGCGGGCATTCCCTGGGTGGGCGGTTCGGCCTCTGAGGCGCACAAGCCCGCGTATGGATGGGATGACTCGGTCGTCAACGACCCGGCCCACGCCGGCAAGCTGCTCGGGAGCGACTGGACCGACGCCCTGGCAGGCACTGACGTGTCTCCCGATGATTCAACGGATGGCGCGATTCTACAGGGAACCGGCAATGACACGGTGCTGAGCGACCTCACGCAGGCGGGCACGCTCGATGTCGGTGGGCCCAACGGGTTCAAGCTGGAGAACCCTCAGGTTGGCAGCGGCAACGGTGGTGATGCGATCAAGTGGTCGGGCGGCAAGCACGAGGCGGTCGTGTTCGGCGGCAATCAGACAGACCAACGCCACCACAACAACGTCAACAAGATGACGACTGCGCTGAACAACGTCTGGGGAACGGATCCAAAGAACATTCAGACCCTCGATGGCGGGACCAGCGCGCAACTGCTCGGGGCGATCACCACTGCGGTGAACAACCTGGATCTGGGAACGCAGCTGGTGATCTACATCGACGACCACGGTGACACACACTTCGACGTGAACGAGTTCCTCGGGTCGTTGTTCAGCGCCGACCCCATTTCGGGGGGTATCGCTAGCTTCAACCTGCACGAGGGTTGGTTCGAGGGGCTCGCCGGCAATGCGCTGCAGGGCGAACTCGTCTTTCCGACGCTCGATTTCGAGCCGCAGAGCCCGTTCAACTCGGGAGATTGGCAGTTCGCACTGAACGGCACGCCGCTCCTTCTGCCGCCAGGACCGATCGCGGGCCCGATGCAGATCCCGATCGACTGGGAGTTGATGCCGCCCGGTCCCAACGTGCTTGAGATCTTGCCGGTGGTGCCCGGTAGCCCGCCGCCCCTGCTATTCGGCCACATGGAGCTCAACTCGGGCCCAATCAACGAGCTGGATCTGAACGACCAGGGCTTCCCCTTCGGCCCCGCCCAGGGCAACGGCTGCCTGCCGGGTCCCGGCGACAGCCTCTTCGGCAACCCCGGCGGAGGTGCCCCGATTCCAGAGGGCGTGGCCTCGACAGCCACCCACGCAACCTTCCAGGACTCGAATAACGACGGCGTGATTCAGGTAATCTGCGAAGCCACGCGCCCCTTCTTCGCGCCACCTGCCGCCGCGATGATGATCGACCTTCAGACTACCGGCGACTGGAACAGTCCGGGAAACATCGATCTCACTGCGACGTACACGCTATCGGTCGACGAGGGCGGCGCCCCAGTCGTTTCGGTGGAGACTTTCACCGGCACGAACAATGGCTCGTTCAACGGTGCCGGCCAGTCGTCGCCCTTCGTTACGGGAAGCGCGACCAACACCCTCCGGGTCAACGGCAATTTCCAGTTCACGGGGCCTCCGGGCTTCGAGACGGACATGCACCTGGTGGCTTCTCTGGATGGCTTCGCGTTCCCGGCCTCGGCCGTGCCCGCGCTCGCGAAGCCCTGGGGTGCGCTGGCCCTGGCGAGCCTGTTGATCGGGGCGAGCATAGTCGCGATCCGCCGGCTGCGCGGAACGACCCCTAGATTGTTGTTGTAGAGGACGTCGGTGCATGAATGGTGGCGGGGTCGCACCTCTCTCACTCCCGTGATCTCGATCAGGTAGGTCAACTTCCTCGTCTACTACAACAACGAGCCCTACCACGAGTCGCTCGACAACGTAACGCTCGGCGACGCCTACTTCGGTCGGAAATGCGAAGTGGTCTCGGAGCGAAAGAAGATCAAGCAACGTACAATGCGAAAGACGAATAGAGAGTAGCTGGCCGCAGCGGCGGCCTAGGCTGAAGCCGAGAACTGTCTCCTAGCAGAAGCCGCCTCGAGTCCGGAATCCTTCGACGACGCACAGATGCGGTCGAGAAGAGGCAGCACCGGGGCTGATACGGAGGAATGGTGGTGAGCTCGCCGGATCCGAATGCCCGCGCTGGGTGGCCGCTGCTCGTGATCCTGACAGCTTCGCTCGCCCTCAAGCTGGCCCTGCTGGTCCCCGCTCACGCCACGTTCCCGATCTGGGACTCGTGGGACTACTTCCGCGTCGCGCGCCACATACACGATACCGGTGACTTCATCGGAAGGCGGCCGCCCCTCTACCCCTACGTGCTCGCGGGTGCGATTCACCTGTCGGCGCTCGGCGGAGACCAGGCACTGACGCCTACGGATCGCAGCCAGCAGCTCCATCCGCGGAGGCCCGTGTCGGACCTGGATCTGATCCGTGGCGTTCAAGTGGCGATCAGCACGCTTTCGGTGTGGCTCATCTTCTTGCTCGGTCGCGAGATCTTCGACCGGCGCGCCGCGCTGATGGCCGCAGGGCTCTTTGCCTTTCTCCCCGAGCTCGTGGGGCTCTCGCACTTGCTGTGGTCGGAGACCGTCTTCATCGCGCTCAATCTCGGCTGGGCCGTGCTGCTCTTTCAGGGGCTGCGTCGGAAGCACGTCGGACTGCTCTGCGCCAGCGGCGCAGTGCTCGCTCTGGCGGCTTTGACGCGTCAGGTGGTCGCCAGCTTTCTCCTGCCGATGCTCGTCTGGCTCTTCGTGATGCGGCCGTCACCCTTTCGGGACACAGCGAGGCTGGGGGCCGCGCTAGCGCTCGGCTTCGTGGTGGTGTTGGCACCTTGGACAGTGCGCAACGCGGTCGCCCATGGCGTCTTCGCGCCCATCGCCCCGCGCGGCGGTCTGGCCCTCCTGTACGGAGTGAGCGACGACGTGAGCCAGGAGCTGCGCAACGCAGGCGCGACCTTCGGAGTGGGGCCGATCGAGATCGATCGTCGGGCAGGACAGCGCGCCCGCGAGCTCATCGCTCGGGACCCAGCCCGCTACGCGCGTCGCGTGTTCTTCGAGAACCTGCCGGATCTCTGGGCCGCAGACTCCTATGTGCTGCGCTACGTGGCGGGTGCGTCGCCCGCTCAGCGGAAGATGATCGGTTATCCAGCAATGCCCGGCTGGCTGGAGCGCGCGCTCATCATCCTCTTCGTGGGCTCCTATCTCGCCCTGCTCGCCCTCGCTATCGCCGGCGCGGCGATGGCGCCGGACTGGCGATCGACACTCCTGACTGTCGGCCTCGTGATGCACGCCACCGCGCTCCACGCGCTGCTCAGCGCGAACGTCCGACATCGAGTCTATCTGTTGGCGTTCGCCACACTCTACGCGGGATTCGCGCTCTCCCGCCGGCCGTCGGAATGGCGGGGGCTGCTCGGGCCGCGGCGACTGGCCTTCCTCGGGGCCTCCAGTGGTCTCCTAGCTCTCGCCATCCTCGGCGCCGACCACACTCGGCTCGTCCAGCAGTGGATCGCCGCCGGCTGACGGCATTCGTGCATGAATCCCAGGCAGAAGGTGATCGACGTCGGGGCGTTGGTGCACGAATGGTGGTGGGGCTTCACTGCTCCTCGAGCTGCCGCATTCTCTCTTCGTAGCTGCGGACGCGCTGTTCGGCCTCATCGAGCTCGGGGGCGATCCGATGCGTCAGCCCATTCTCGTCCAGCAGCTTCTGGAGTCGCGCCAGGAAGGTCTCCTGATCCAAGCTGGCTCGAAAGAGCGAGGGCGAGAGCGGCTGCCCGGGCATCCAGTACTCGTACTGGATGCGGTTTTGATAGCCGTCGACATGGTGCTCGAGCAGCACCTGCTGCGGAAAGCTGCGGCCGTCGAGCTCAACGCTCTGCCTCAGGCGATAGCTCTTCAGCAGTCCACCGCCGGGACTGCGGAACTCGATGCCTACCACGATTCGCCGCTGGGGATCGACCTCCACCACCAGCGCGCTGTAGCCCAGCCGCTCCGCCACCGAAGCGCTTGTGGGGCAGGCGAGAACTCGCCGCAGCGGCCGCGCAGAGCCGCCGCGCGATCCATCGAGTGAGCGGAAGCGGTACTTGCTGATGTCCACAAAGCCGCGCGCGTCTTCGTAGGTGAGCGCGGTTCCGGGAACCATCGACCGCTCCACCGCGCCCTCGAGCCTCGAGAAGTTCTCGAAGGCGCGCAGGTAGAACCACGTGCCGTCTTGCCGGTTCGGATCCGAGAAGTCCTCCAGCAGCAGGCTGGTCCCCGCCATGCGGCCGGGACCCGTGAAGACGAAGAGCATCTGTGTGCGTGCGCTGTCGCCGCTCACGACGCCCCACAGCGTCTTGGGGGTGGGCACACGCTCGAAGACGGCCGCCAGGCGAGAGCCCTCTGGATACTCGGTGCTGACGTGCATACGGTAGATGCGCGGCACGCCGCGAACGATGGTTTCGAGCGCCGCCATCAGCTGCGTCGCGCGTTCGTCGGAGTGCGGCACGCTGCAATCGAAGCCCTGCGCCCGTAGTGGATCGGCGCCCAGCAGCAGCGTCAGTACTGCGGCGGTTGCCAGCTGCTTCCGAGCCCGGCCGCGCAGGAGAAACGGCAGGAGCAGGAAGCTTCCCGCGCAACAGAATAGTGTCGACAATGCCAGGAGCAATCCCAGACTGTGATTCGGCTTCAAGCTCGACGCCATCAGGACCAGGAATCCCGCGAACAGGGTTGCGGCGTTCCAGAAGAGCGCCTTGCCCGCCTTCGCGAAGGTCGCCCGCGTGGCCGCCTCGTCATTCAGCCCGGCGTTTCTCTCGAGCTCGAAGCGGTGCATGAAGTGGATGCCGAAGTCGACGCCGACTCCCATTGCGAGGCTCGCAAACATGCTGGTGGCGATGCCCAGCTCGATCCCCGTCGAGCCCATTAGACCGAAGAGGCCGCCACTGGCGACGAGCACCGGGACAATGGCCCAGAGAGAGGAGAGCCTGCGCGAGAAGGCGACGAGGAGCAGCGACACGGTGGCGACCGCCCAGCCGATAGAGCGCAGCTGGTTGTAGACGATGGCTTCCACCAGGGCCGAAGCCAGAGGCAGGTCGCCGCTGTAGTGGGATTCGACACCGATGAGCGTCGGCAGAGCCGCGAGCCGCTGGTCGAGATGACGCTCGAGCTGGCGGGCTCGTGCGTAGTCCGGACTCTTCACGTAGAGCCGTACCCGTAGCGTGGACCCCCGGCCCGTCATCAGCCGATCCAGCGCGGCGCGGCTCTCGGACATCTCAGTCAGCGTGAAGACGTCCCAGAGCTGATCCGCCGGCAACCGAGAGAGGGGCGTAGCCGCATCGAGTGAGCGCGCGATCTGCTGCAGGGGGATGAGGTAGCTCTCGACGCCCCCGACATGGGGCGCCTGCAGCGCCAGCTCTCGAATCTCCTCGCTGAGCGCCACACCCTGCGGCCGCATGAAGAATCCGGGGCTGGCATCCAGAACCACATCCAGCCGATACGAGCCCCAGAAGGACTCGTTGATGGCCCGCTCCGAGCGCACGATGTCGGCCTGCGGATCGAAGTTCGCCACCCACGAGTCGCTCACGCGCAAGCTCCGTAGTCCGGGCAGGGCCAGCAGGAATGCCAGCATGCCGAGGGCGAAGCAGGAGCCGGGTGCGCGTGCGGCCCAGCTGCCGAAGGCCGTCAGGCCGCGTGTCGCCAGCCCGCGCTCGTGTGGCGATGACAGGCTCTGCGGGGGCAGCAGCACGATCAGTGCCGGGATCAGGGTGAAGGTCAAGAGCATCGCCGCCAGGATGCCGAATGCCGCAAACAGCCCGAATTCCCGCAGTGGAGCGATCGACGCGCTGCAGAAGGAGATGAAGCCCGCCGCGGTAGTGAGTGACGTGAGGACGATCGGTCGCGCCACCTCGGCCATGGCAAGCCGAAGGCGTTGGCGCATGTCCGGCTCCTGCCAGTGGGCCGTCAGCCTCTCCAGCAGATGGATTTCGTCGCTTATGCACATGGCCATCAGCACCACCGGCAGGATGGTCGTGACCAGCGCGATGGGGGCGCCAGACCAGCCCATGGCGCCGAAGGTCCAGATCAAGACAATCAGTGTCTCGAGCATGGGGATCACTACGCCGCCGGGGCTGCGGAGCATGACGTAGAGCAGCAACACGATGACGGCCAGCATCAGCGGCACCAGCCGGGCAAGGTCGTGCAGCACCTTCTCGCCCAACGTAGTCTCGGCCACCAGCGGCCCGCCCAAGATCAGCGCGAAGCGCGGGTCGGCCGCCTCGGCACAGAATCTCTCGAGGCTCGAAACTGCCTCCTGAACGGACACGCTCTCGCTGACTGGAAGCGAGAAGAGGGCGCGTTGGCCGTCCCGTGAGAGCAGTAGCCCGTCGCTGGCGGGGTGTTGGCGCAGCGATGCCAGCAGCTCCGCAAAGCCCGCCTCATGATCGGGGATCGTGTCGAGATAGGTGCCGAGCGTGACGTCCCCACCACCCCGCACCAGCCTTGGCAGGCTCGCAATCGAGACCAGCCCCGTCGGCCGCAGCACACTCTGCTGGCGCAGCCGGGCGTGCAGCGCTCGCAGAAATCGAAAGCCCTGTGGAGAAGTCAGCGATGTCTCGGCCGCGGTGCTCTCCACCAGCAGCAGCAGCTCGCGCGGATCGCGAAAGCGCAGCTCGTCCTGACGCCCCCGCTCCACCACCGGATGACCTTCGGGCATCAGCATCTGGCCGTCGGTTCGCAGCTCGAGCCGCAGGGCGCCGAGGCCGAGGGCGAGCGTGACGAGCGCGCACAGCGCGAGCGTCGTTCGAGGCCATTCGAGTACCGAGAGGAGCAGCCGACTCACTTGCTCTCCGTGTGGGGGCGCAGGTGCGGCCGGGCCCAGGCCCGGCGGGATGGAGCTTCAATCAAGAGCCCCCGCCCCCAGCGTTGGGGGACGGGGGTCGTGTACTGAATGCCGCGTGCTCTACTACCGGACGGCGCGCCAGCGCGTGACCAACGTGACGCTGCTCAGCACCAGAATGGCACCGAAGAGCAGGAGCCACGGACCCCGGAGGCCCGGAACCTGCGGATTCTCCGGATCGCCGGTCTCCATGCGGATCGTGCCCGTAGTGCTCCCCGACAGCCCGTCCAACGAGCCGCCGGGCGCCCCCTGGAAGTCGATTCGGTACGTGATGTCGAAGAAGCTGTCGACCGCGAAGTCGCTGCCGGGTGGGCCCTTGCGTGTCAACGTCGTGTGGCCGGGACTCGGGAGACCATTGTCCGAGCCCGCCGTTATCCGCAGCAGGTCGAAGTCCGGGTCGCCGAAGATCTCACCCTGGATCCGGTACATGTCCGTGGGAAAGCTCTGGACCGGATCGCCGGGATTGCGCGGACCGGTGTGGACCTCCGAAGCGGCGGGCACGGTGATGCTGCGCTGAAAGCCCGACAAGGTGCCTGTGCCGTGGAGCTCGAGCACCAGGTTGGACTCGAAGCAGTCGATGTTGCCGCCGAGGCCGCCACCCGGCGTCTCACACTCGTTGGCCGGCAACGTGACCGAGCACAGCCCAGCGCTCCCCCCACGACAGATGAAGTCCTTGTGGATGGCCGCCAGCTCGATGGTGGTTCCCGGCGGCAGGTCGTTGATGATCATGTGGACTTCGTCGGGGCTCAGGTATTCGCAGCCGGCCGGCGGCAGCGTGACGGTGCCGGTGCCGTTGTCCACTACATCGCAGGGATTGTCACCGGCAACCATCGTGAGGTTGGAGGAGGTGGTTCCGGCCATGCCGTCCAGGACGCTGCCCGGCGCCCCCACGAAGTCGATCTCGTACGTGATGTCGAAGAAGCTGTCGACCGCAAAGTCACTGCCGGGCGGGCCCAGACGCGTCAGCGTCGTGTGCCCCGGGCTCGGGAGCCCAAAGCTGCTGCCGGCCCGGATGCTCAGGGTGGCGAAGTCGGGATCGCCGAAGAGATCGCCCTGCAGCCTGAACATCTCGGTGTCGAAGTCCTGCACCGGGTCGCCGGGATTGCGCGGGCCGGTGTGGACCTCGGTTTCCACTTGGACCGAGATGTTGCGGCTGAACCCGGCCAGTGTGCCGGTACCCGTCATCTGAAACTCGACGGTGGATGAGAAGCAGTCGAGGTTGCCGCCGAGCCCGCCACCGACATCCTCACATTGTCCGGGTGGGATCAGCGAGCTGCAGGACCCGTATCCGATGTCGCAGAGGAAGTCTTTGTGGATTGGCGCCAGCTCGATGGTGGTGCCGGGCGGCAATCCGTCGATGATCAGGTGGACCTCATCCGGACTCAGATAGTCGCAGCCCGCGGGCGGCAGGGTCACTGTGCCCGAGCCGTTGTCCGGCACCTGGCACGGATCCGCCGCGGCAGCTCCGGAGAGGCCGAACGAGATTCCCGCCATGAGTACAATCACCAGACACATACGGCGGTACCGCGTCGTGCGCTGCTCGAAGGTCGTGCTCCCTTCGTGCCCGACAGAGAAACCAAACGGACCGATCTGCTTCATTCTCGTCACTGCCATTCCCCCTCAAAGCCGTGCTGCACTCCGAAACACCGCTCTGAATCCACGAGATGCCAACGAAAAGAGCTGGAGACGTGCAGTCCGTCGATCTGACACTTCTGACACCAGTGAATCGGGAGGGCCGGCAGCGCCCCGATTCGAGCTGGGCAGGATCGGATCAGCGTTACCCGCCACCCTACCGGCTCCGCTCTCATATGTACAGCAAATGCTCGAAGAACCCGGACTGGGCCGCCGCCGGCACAGTTAAGAAGAATGCCGAGCCCGAGCACGTGGGGGCGGCCTGTGGAGGCGCTCGACCCCCATGTCAACGCCGATGATCCCCACCCCGATACCGGGCCCTATCCCCGTGGAGGGGCGTCGATTGCCAATTCTCAACGCCTTGCACTCGAGGTCCCCGTTCGTCGGATCGGATCATCCGGGTCCACGCGGCGTCAGCCCATCGCTCGGTGCGCGACCAACACCGCCCCGTGCATCGCGCCCCATATCAGAAACGCCCAATTTTTCCTGTGATATTACGAATCAAGCCGGACATCCTGTCATGATCATGACACACGATGCCAGAGGGGATCTGCATGAGCGAAGATCAACGAGGAATCAGACGAAAGAGGAGAGTCATCGAGTACACGAAGAAGATTGGCCACGTCGGAAGAGCATGCCGGCGCTTCGGAATGGCGTTGGTGCATGAACGGAGATGGGGGAGCGCTGCCGCGTTCCTATCTATGCACCAACGCCGCCGGGAAGTGAGCGTCAGCCCAAGAAGGTGTCCAGCGCCCGCTCGACCAGGGCCGCGCCCGCCCAGGAGCCCAGCGGAATCACGAGGTAAATGGCGAAACGCACGAGCACCGAAGTGTCGAAGGGCCACTCCCGCACGTCTTCCAGGTGGGAGCGGAGGGTCAGCGCATCGGCAAGCTCGCGCGTGGCGGGGGCGTCCGGCGCGGCGGGGGACTCAATCTGGAGTGTGCGAAGCCGTTCCTGACACCATGCCAGCCGCCGTCGCTTCTCGGCCCGGATGAGGCTGTGCACGCCTCGAACGGGCAGCAGCATTCCGAAGGCCGCGGTGGGTAAGGTCAACAGGGCGATGAAGCCGGCGGCCAGACCGAGGCCCACCTCGAAGAAGGACATCACCACGAAGATGGAGACATAGCCGATCAGGAGAAGGGCGTGGGTCAGCCCCTGCCGCGCGAAAGGCAGCAGCGGCTTTAGATCGAAGAGATCGATCGGACGCAGCCCCTCGGCGAGGGCCGAGAGGCGACGGGATTCGACTCCGATCACATAGACAAGCCGCCCGGTCCACCAGCCGACGAGGAGCGCCGCGACCCGATGCCAGACGACCTCCGGCGAGAGGCCCAGCGTGTAGGGGAACTCGCCGCGTGGGAGATCCGCGAGCAGCGGGACCAGCAGCGCCACGAAGACGCCCAGCCACCCGGCGCCCCGGAAACCGGCGGCTGAGTGTGTCCCGGCACCATCCACAAGGGCGCGCACGTCGGCGTCTTCCAGCCGGACCAGGGGCCGCAGCCCACCCGCCGTGCGGCGCGCGCCGCGCAGCACGTAGAGGGTGGCCGCGGGGACGTAGGCCACCATCGCGATGAGCCCGACCGCGATCCGCACATTGCGCAGGCCATCGGCAGAGTGGGCAGCGAGCCACTCCAGCCGGCCGCTCCACAGCTCCCCGAGAAACAGCACGCCACTCGCCACTACCGCCAGCCCGAAGCTCAGCAGCGCGGGCGAAATCGGTAGCGCGTCCAGGATCCGAAGAGTCAGGCACGGCGCCCTGCGCTCGCTGGCATCGGCTGCAGCCATGCCGGTAGGGTACTGCACGGCGCTGCTGCGCGAATCGTGGGCTTCAGGACACCGAGGGCCCCGGCTCCTGGCCACATCGGGGATCGATGGGCCACGATCCCGGCATGAAATCGAGAGTGCACCCCAAGTACGGGACGAAGTGCCGAGTCGGCAACTGGGCTGAGTACGACCGAGCCCTCGTGCGGAAGGGCGACATCACGCTCTGGATCGCAACGGACGCGACCGACGCCTGGAAGCCCGAACCCTCCGGCAGACGAGGCGGGCAGGTGCTGCCGTTGCGCGGCAGCACCGTGCAAAGTGACGAAGTCCACCAGCAGAGGAAGTTCTCCGACGAAGCGCCTCCGAAGCTCTGCTTCGTCGCGTCACCTGATCGAGATCACGGGAGTGAGGTAGGTGCGACCCCGCCACCATTCACGCGCCAACGCCACGCGGATCCCTGGCAGAACTCGTTGGCTTCAGCCGAAACTTACGCCGGCTTCTGAAATCGCGTCCGGCCCACCAGGCCGGCGATGTCATCCACAATGGCGTAGATGCCGGGAACGAGCAGCAGCGTGAGAAAGGTGGCGA
>JAJDAO010000050.1 GCA_029261835.1 Deltaproteobacteria bacterium
AGGTGAGGTGCGCCCTGTGATCGATCGACTGCGACCAAGTCACTTTCAAACGCCCAGTCAGGGCGGGGCAAGCCCCTTCATCCCCGAACCCCTCTCTGCCAACGGCCGCTGTAAGGCCGCCTGTGCAGAGGTTCCCTAGGCGGCTCGTTCTTGCTCGAGCGGGGGCTATTGGGTCTTCGCGCGGCAGACCCTCTCGATGGCCTGTGTGAGTTCGTGCATCTCGATCGTATCGAATTCCGGCATCTCGATTGCCTCGCCCGATGCGCCGCCGCCATCGGCGATCTTGTTGATCTGGCGCGTGATGCTCTTGATCGGCCCGAGTAGGGCGCGCCGGGCCAGCAAGAAGATCACCGCTGAGAACAGCAGCGATCCCAGCGCAACAGTCAGCACGAGATCGACGATGAGGCGAATCGATCGCTGCTTCATCGGTGACAAATCGAAGTACATGCTGGCCAGCCAGGTTCGTCCCCGGCTGTCGATGATGGGTGGCGAGACATAGGTGAGGTCCGTATCGCGTCGCGTGCTGGATCCCCGCCCCGATGTAGCGGCCGGGTGCAGTTCGCCGTCCTCGAGCTGTCGCAGGCGGATCTGCAGGCCCGCAATCCCCTGGAAGCGGTTCACCAGATCCGTGATCATCTCCGGGCTACTGCTCTCTTCGATGAGCGCATGGCTGAGCGCGGTGTGGACGATGCTGGAGAGTCGGTGGGCGTCGGTACTCGCCTGACCGATGTCGCGGCTATAGAGCCGGTACGGCAGGATCGCCAGGACACCCGCCACCGCGACAAACGCAATCGCCGCCAGCACCACGATGAGCTGTCGCTCGACGCCTCGTCGCTCTGCCAAGCTGTCCTCCTCCACCGTCCGGTGGTGATCCACACACGAGGGACCACACTCTGCTGCGGGAGAGATTACCTCGCTCTCGGCGCTTCGCAGCGGGAGGCGGACACGGCTCAGAGTTGGAAGCGGCCGATTTCCTCTTCGAGGATGCGAGAGCGCTCGCTCAGCTCTTCGAGCCCGGTGCGTATCTCCTCGCCCCGACGCTTGCTCTGATGCGTGACCTCTCGGAAGACCTGGAGAGCCTGGAGGATCTGTGCACCCTGCGCGCTCTGCTCGTTCGTGGCCTCGAGGATCTGGTTGATGCGGGCGGCGACTACTTCGGCAGACTGGCTGATCAGTCTACTCTCTTTGCTCTGCTCTTGAGTGGATTGCTTGACCTGTTGTCCGAGGTCGCGCATGCGCTCGACCGAGCGCGTGATGTCGGCTCCGGCGCTGTCCTGCTCGTGCGTGCCGCTATTGAGCTGGGCTGCGATGGTCTTCGCCTGAGACATGGCACCAGCGACCTTGCCGATGTCCAGTGTCTGGTGTTCCGCAGCCTCCACGATTTCATGAATACGCTGACTCGACTCGCGGGCGCTCTCGCCGATGACGCGCAGGATCTCTCCAGCACCGCGTGAGAGGGACACACCATCTTCGACTCGCTTGCCACTCTGACTCATGGCCTCCACCGCGCCGCCCACACTCGTCTGGACCGCTGCGATCAGCTCCGAGATCTCCCGAGTGGAGCCGGCCGTTCGCTCTGCCAGGCTCTTCACCTCTTCGGCAACCACGGCAAACGCACGACCGTGCTCGCCGGCCTGCGACGAGATGATGGCCGCATTGAGCGCGAGCAGATTCGTCTGCTCCACGACCGATTCGATCACCTTGACGACCTCGCCGATCGACTCAGACTTCTCGCTCAGGTCGGAGATGATCCTCTCGAGATCACTGAAGCTCAGCTGAATGCCGTGCATGCCCTCGACAGTCTTCTGGACGCTGCGCATCCCCAGCTCCGCCTGCTCCGCAGTCTTCTCCGACAGAGCGTGGCTTTCCTGGGCATTGCCTTCGACCTGCTTCACCGCGCTGCTCAGCAGATCGAGGGCAGCTGCTGTCGATTCCGTGGAGCTATTGAGTTGGTCGGCGTTGCGGGCGATCTCACGGATGGCGCCCGTCATCGCCACCACTGCCGACGCCGTATCCTCCATTGACTCCGAAAGGCCGTCGATGTGTCCGGCGGTTTCTCCGATCGATGCATCCATTTGAGTGACGGCGGCAGAGGTCGACGTAGCGGTATGAGAGAGCGTCTCGATGTTGCCGTTGACTTCTCCAATCGACACGTTGATTCGCTCGATCGACTCGGCCGTCCCCTCGACGGCAAGCTCCTGACGGGCCATTTCTGAGCTCAGCGAATCACTGGCGTCGCGAAGCGTGCCACTCACGTCGGCGACGGACCTGGTATTCCGGATCGCCTGGGAGACGAGCCCGCGCAGGCTCTTCACCATACCATTGAATGTCGTAGCCAGAGTTCCCAGCTCGTCACGCGCGACAACCTCGACCTCGACGGAGAGGTCTCCCTCAGCCATACGTGAGGAACCGTGCACCAGCGCACCGAGTGGAGTCGTGATCTGACGGCAGATCATGGCAGCACCCAGATAGCAGACTGCCAGTGATCCGAGTGTCACCACGACGAAGATCAACAGAAAGGTCATGAACAACTCGCGGAGCTCACCCGTGTCCGAGCGAATGAACACCGTTCCAAGGCGATCGCCTTCGAGGGTGACGGGCTGGAAGATGTCCAGCACGCCGTCGCGGAAGACGTGGCCGGAATCAAGCCTCGAGGGCTCTGGGAGGTCGTTGACGTCGGAGCGTAGGTAGCTGGCAAAGACCTCTCCCCGGTCGTCGTAGAGGATCGAAGCCATCACATGCTCGTGAACTTCCAGAGTCACTATGGTTTTGTCGGCATCCGCCATGTTGGCGAACAAGAGTGAGGTGGCGATGTTCTCACCGATCACGCTTGCCATTACGGTGATGTGGTTCACCATCCCCGCTCGAACCTTATAGAGTTCGGTCAGGAAGTACGCTGTCGAGGCGAGCGTCAGGGCGAGCCCAGTCGTGACCAGGAAGCCGAGCATGAGCCGGCGCTTCATGGACGTCGCACCGAGGCTGCGCTGTTCGGTCACCATCACAAGAGCCCGAGCCGGCAGCTGTCGAGGCCCCTCGGACCTCGGCGCTCATCGCCAGTGCAGTCACGACCGCGCATTTCCCCTCCGCACATACACCCAGCCGGCGCACGGCGCGAAGCGGTGCGCGGCTTTCTCCATACGGCTGGCTGATCGGCATGGCGGGCTGAAAACAGAAGGTCGCTGGGCCCGCTTCTGCGCCAAGTAGGGCAGCTTGTCGAGCAGTATCGAAGGTTTCCGTTGGAGCTGAAGCCCAGACTGCGGCTCGCCTCCGCTCTTCACCCCATTCTCGCCGGGGCGGCGGCAGCGACAGCAGTCGGATGAACCATCGAGCCGCGGCAGCCTCAGTGGCTCTCCTTCCAGGCATCCCAGTCTTCCCGCAACGGGGGCAGCGCGTCACGGTCTCCGATCACGTTGCCCGCCAGCACTTCACTCAGCAGGTTTCGATCGAGTACCGACCCCGCCGCGACAACACCGCTGCGTATCACGCTGGCGACGCCGGGGCCCGATGGTGTGCTCGCACCGCAGAGGTACAAGCCCGATATCTCGGTCTTCGGGCCCATACGCAGCGGACCTGCTTGGTCGAGGCTGAGCTCGATTCCGTACGCGGTGCCACCCGTGGAGCGCGTGAAGCGCTCCTGGCTCACCGGCGTTGCCGCCTCCTGCCAGTCGATGTGGTCGGCGATGCCGGGGATGGCCCGGTCCGCGACCTCGATTAGCTTCTCCATCAGTTCGTTCTTTCGCGCCCGGTAGTCGGGGTCCCGGTGGTAACGGCCGCCCTCGGCGGGTCCCCGCTCGACGTTCCACACCGAGTATTCTCGCGGCACCACGGCCATGATCTGCAAGTTGGTATGCCCGGCCGGAGCCACGTGCGGACTCGTGGGGTCCTTCGTGCTCGCCAGCGTGACGTAAGTGCCGGGGTGTTGGGGCAGCTCACCGCGCTCCATGCAGTCGTAGTTCCCCTCGATGTCGTAGGTTCCCCAGATCCAGTAGTTGGTGTTGGGCAGCTCGGAGGCGAGGTCGCTGTCGAGTCCGATGTAGACGCAGTAGAGCGGAAGCGACATGCGGTAGGCGCGTACACGCTCGACCGTCTCCGGTGCGAAATGTTCCTCACCCACCAACTCGAGAACGGTTCGCTTGAGATCCGCGTTGGAGACGACGATCGGGGCGTCGATCTCTTCCCCCGTCTTTGCCATCACCACGCCCTTCGCCTTTCCGCCTTCGACGCGAATGCGCTCCACGCGTGAGCGGGTTCTCACCTCGCCCCCATAGGAGCGAATCGCTTCGATCAGCCGCCCGGCGATCACCTGTCCGCCACCTTCCGGATAGAAAGCACCGTGCAAGAAGTGATCGTTTACACCCGCAGCGACGGCGACCGGGGTCTTCGACGGCCGCACCGCGTAGTCACCCTGCTCGCCGAGCAGCACCGCACTCGCCTGCGCCGACAGGCCGTGCTTCTCGAACAGACTCGTAACCGGTGCCAGACCCCACTGCGCGAATGTGGGCGCGTCCGTGGCGAGGTTGGCCAGCTCGATTTCGCCCCGCGTCATGCCTCGCCCGGCAGTCGCGACCTCGCGCAGGATATCGACCACCCGGCCGAGTGGCTCCGCTTCGTCCGGGAAGGTTTCGAGCAGCCGCGCTCGGTAGCGGTCCCAGCCCACCGGCACCCGGAACGTGAAGTCCGGAAAGACCAACGTGGAGTAGCCGTCGGTGTCCATCGGCCGGAAGATCACGCGCTCCGCCAGCCCGACTCCGTTCAGCGCGCTCGTAATCACCCCGCCCCGCCCGCACTCGCCGATGTAGTGGACGCCGACATCGAACTCGTAACGCCGCCCGTGGACATCGCGGCGGAAGACCTGAGAGTTTCCGCCCGCGATGTAATGCCCCTCCAACACCAGCGTCCGCTTGCCCGCCGCGCAGAGATAGGCGGCGGTGCTGAGTCCACCTAGGCCTGAGCCTACGACGATAGCGTCCCAACGCTCGGGCCCGGATTCGCTCATTGCATGCCTCCCCTGGTCTCTCGAATTGCCCGATTCATCCGGATGCGGTTCTACGCACTCTGCGATCATCCGGAGGCGGTGCTGAGCCGAGCAGCGAATCTAACACCCGACAGGACTGAATGGAATTGGCATCCCCGCACCCTGTTCGATGCTTGCTGCGCTCGGTGGTGCGGGGCGCAGAGTGACGGTGAGCGGTTCGCTCTCGAGGTCACGAACAGACGCGGTTGGCGTGGAGGGCGAGCGGGATGGCACGCTGCAAGTCGCATCGGTCCGGAGTGAATTCCACCGTGTTGGTACGCGGTCCGCCTCGCCGGCAAGTCCACGCAACTTGGCCTCCTTCCGCCGGTCTGCTCAGCCCTGGGGGAGCCCTGTGTTCTCGGTTTCCCGTCAGGATCGCCGGGCGTTCTCCCGATGATAGATGCCTCGAGTGCGACGAGACCGGCGGGGATCGAAATATGCGTGACAGCACGGAACACGGGCGGCCGCGCAGGTCCCGGCGTCGGTCACGCCGCGGGCGGGTCGAGCGCCTGCTGCTCGTTCTCGGGATGCCGTTGCTCTTCGCGTTGCTCGCGCTTGCGGTCGAGCTGATCGAGTACCGGCCGGGGCATGCCAACTTCGGCGAGCCGTCCGAACGCCACAGCCGCGAGTTGTCCGTACCGCCGCTGGACGAGTCCTTCCCCTCTCTTGACGCTCCCGATCCCGCGCCGTACGTGCCCGTGGCCGAGTGAGATCAGATTTCGAGCTCTTCGGCCTCGTCGCGAGGGTCCTGGCTCAGCGGTGAGCGGCCGAATAGCAGCGCGATAGGACGCTCGACGGCTCCCAGCGCAACGCGTACCAAACCCCAGCCGAGGCCAACAGGGCTGCACAAACTCTCGCCGCGGCGGCTGAGGTCTCCCAGTGAGCGCTTGAATGTGTGACGGGCCGGCGCCGCGATACATCGCTCGACCACCAGGTCCGCACGGTCGCTAGCGAGCGCGAGCGGGTAGGCGATGCTGGCGATTCCGATCCCGACCGCGGTCTCCGCCAGCCCGATTGGCCGATCGACCGCGGCGTCGTAGAGGATCTCTGGAAGGCTGGGCGGCTCGCCGCTCCCGGCGTAGGCCGCTGAGGCGAGAAGCGGGAGAAGAAGAGAGAGACAGAGTGCCCGGTGTCGGATCAGACCCGTCGCCGTGTTTTCGCGCTGTCGCGTCGACCCAAAACTCACCATCGCCCGCTCCATCTTCTGCGGTTGTTCAGAACATAACATGTCGCCGGAAGGCCGCGTGCCAGGCGACGGCGCTAGCGGCCAGTCAATCGGGGCTTGCTCGGCCCGGCTGCGAGTCGCCCGTCAAGAACTTCCGCAGTCCTTCGCGAAGCTCTGGCACCACGCGCTTCTGCGCCTGCTCGAGCGCCATGGCGCGGGCAAGCGCGGGCTCCGGGTGGCTCGCACTGCCCGAGTCTTCGTGGACGAAGAGCGCGGGAGCGCCCGGGCGATTGTCGGAGAACGCCACGGAGGCCTCCCAGAGGTAGTGGGTCCAGCCGCTCTTGCCGCGCTCGAAGGGTGGCGAGAGCTTGACGAGGCAGCTGACGTGCGCGTTTGCTCCGGCCGCGGGATCGACCCGGAAGCCCGCGTCGCTGATGCTCGCGGCAAGCGCGGTCTGCAGGCTCGGCAATACGCTGGGCCGGCTGGTATTGCCTTCCAGTAGCTGGGCCTCGACCGCGAACAGGACATCGGCCAACGCCCGCCGGGCTCTCGCTTCCAGCTCGGCAGTGCTGAGGCTGGGCCGCCAGTCGTCGCCGCTCACCACTCGGTAGCGCGCCGCCAGTAGCTCGCGATCGCGCGCAGTGCCGGCGGCGCGGGTCAGCTCCTGCGCGCGCTCGAGCGCCGTCGCGGCAGAGCTCGAGCGCCTGACCGCGCGTTCGATGGCCTGCTCGACGCCGCGCAGGCGCCCGGCCAACCGCTCGCTGGCCGCCGCCCGATCGAGCACTGCCAGCGCGTAGTGGAGCCCCGACTGGTCTCGCCAGCTCTCGGCGACCCTCACGCCTTCGACGGCCCCCTCGGTCGATAGCCGGGTCTCCACTCGAATGCTCTGATGTTCCCGAGACTCTTGGCCGTCGCTTTCGCTCGCCTGCCGGTCGGTGATGATCTGCTCGACCCGGCTGTGAAGAGTCTGCGAAATCGCCGCGACGGCGTTGGCCGAGGCGCTCTCCAGACTCTGTCCACCCCCGAGACCGCTGATGTAGCGGCTCTGCGGGTAGAGGGACTCCGGACGCTCGATCCACGCGGGTCGCGCAGTCATGCCCGCACAGGCGCAGACCAGCAGCAGGATACTTCCCCCCGCCTGGAAGCCCCGTAAGCTCTTTGCTCGATTGTCTCTCATTGCACCGTCCTCACGATCATGAACGTACGCCGGCCCTCTCTCACGCGAACATCGGACAGCACCTCGCTCTTGATTACTCCTCGGATGCCTGCATAGTCGATCCGAACCGAGTGGCTGCCCGCCGGCAGCACAACATTGGCGAGCTGGATTTCGTCCGGCAGGCTCTTCCACTGCCGCGTGTCGGCATGCTCGATCGCCCAATCGGCAACGGCAGCCGCCAGGTTGAACCACGTCCTGGCCGTCCGGTCTTCGTCCTCATCCAGCCGGTGTTCAACGGCCTTCTTGGCTGCGAAGCGCACGGCGGCCCGGGCGACCGTTCGCGCGAAGATCCGGTTGATGCGGTCCTTCAAATCCTTCTTGGCGATCGCTCCAATGTCTTCGACCACGACCGGACCCTGGAGCGAGATCGCTTCTTCACAGCGAATTCTCATGCGCCGGACCGCATAGGGGCGAGCGACGAGCTTGGGCAGTGCGATGTGAAAGGTGTCGTCCGCCGCGATGCTCGCCGCGACGCCCCAGGCTCGTCTCACGTCTGCATCATTGCGATCGGTCCTGAAGTGGGTCACGTAGGGCCAGCCATCGTTCCATGAGATCGCGAAGTGCTCCTCTACCTTCTCAGGGATCCAGCCGTTGAAGTGGAGGATCACGAGCTCGCCCGCTCCGCTTGGCAGGCTCCTGGGCTCGACCTCGCCGTAGCGTCTCACCTCTTCGATTGCGCGCTGGCTGTGGCGCTGCGCGATCCCCATCGCGCTCGAGAAGAGCGCTCGAGGCGCTCTCACGCCGTAGGCCTCACTGTAGTGGCTGTAGGCTTCCAGCGCCTTCAAGTAGGAGACGCGGGCGTTGTCGACATCGCCCGCCTCCTCGTAGAGCATCCCGGTGAGGTAACGCCCGAAGGCGTCCTCGGCATAGACGTTCTTACCACCCTGCTGCATGTTGAGCTGCGTCAACATCGAGTCGACCTGCCTCGCCTCGACGAGGGCCTCCTCCTCGTCTTGCTGGATGGCGTAGTTGATGGCATTCAGGATACGGATGAGCGCACGCTCGAAGTTCTCGCCCGCATAGGGACGAAAGTAGTCGTTGAGCATGAAGCTCACCGCTTCGTCCCGGATGCTCCTCGTGTAGAGATCGTCCGCGACTCGTTTGGCAGTTTCGAAGCTAACGATGCTCTCATCATGTAGTCCCGCGAGCTGCTCGAATGTGCCGAGTCGCAGGTAGTAGAGGAGCTCCCGTTTGCGCTGGTTCTTCTCGGGGTCCCGTCTGGCAGATTCGGCGGCCTCCTCGAAACGGCCGGCCGCGATGAGGGGCTCGTAGCTCCGCCGCTGTGCGCAGCCACCCAGCAGGGCGGCCGAGGCTGCCAGGCAGAGCGCGCCCGCCGCTCGCAAGCGACGGGCGCGAGTACTGATCATCAGAACTTGAATCCCCGCTGCTTGACGAGCTTCTTCAGCTTCTTCTGCCCGATCCAAACCTTTTCGTTCGTCTCGAGATTGACCATCTCGAGCTCGATCTGGTAGTAACGGACCTGCTTGCCCTTGACGGAGTCATTGATCTGATCGATCTGCCCGATCAACATGAAGTCGGCTCCCAGCTCCTTGCCCATGCTCTTGACCGTATCGAGACGCGCGTGGTCCGCCTGTTCCCGGCGTTCCGCGCGCAGCTCGCCTCGCTGCTCTCGAGAGGCGACGAAACCCACCTGGCCGGCGTTGACCAGCTCGCGCTCGAGATCTTTGACGAATGTGGACGTGTTGAGGTGCTCCATGCTGAGGTTGCGGATCGTGCCGACGATCACCTGAGCCTTCTTCCCGCGCTCTGCACGCCAGTCGGCGGGCCAGCCTCTGGATAGGCAGTCGCGGATCATTTCTTCGGAGACCAGACGCGAGTCGGTGTCGTTCCAGAAGCCGCTCAGGTCGATCTCCTCCTCGATCTCGCGGCGATCGACGGAGCGTGTCGCACAGCCCATCGGAGCGAGCAGCAGCCCAGAGATGGCGAGCAGCGCACAAGAAGCAAGGATTCGGGGATGTCGGCGCGTGGTGGTTGCACTCATGGAACTGGCTCTCTCCTCGGCGCTGCGCTTCAAAGGGCGAGTCTCGCCGCCGGTGCCCTCGAGCGGCTCTGGTGTGTACCCCGGGACCTCCCGTGGGTTCCGGAGAAGAACGCAGACCAGGGCGCGAAATGCAATTGCCCAGCAGAATCTGCCCTGGTGTGGCGAAATTCCTCCGCTCAGAGCCTGCGCCGCAGCATGGCGCCGTCGGGGAACTGCGTGGCCGTCAGATGCCAGTCCACCAGGACACCCTCGGTGACAGGGGGACGCGGCGGCTGCCACGCCGCCAGGCGCTCGTCCAGCACGCCCGGCTCGACATCGACGTCGAGTCGCTTGCCCCCGCAGTCGATGGTGATCGGATCACCGTCTTGAACCACCGCGAGCGGCCCGCCAATCTGGGCCTCCGGCGAGATGTAGCCGACGCAAAGCGCTCCCTCCGTGGCGCCGCTGAAGCGGGAGTCGGTCACGACTGCCACGTCGGAGAGTCCCAGCGAGCCGAGGATGAGCGGGACGCGGAAGTTCTCGCTGAAGCCGGGGCCGCCGCGCGGGCCCTGATAGTGGATCACCACCACATCGCCCGAATGGATGCCACCACTCAGGATCGCGATCATCGCCGCCTGCTGGCTGCTGAAGACGCGGGCCGGCCCGCGGAAGACTTGATCCTGCCCGCCGCTGATGGTGTAGCGGCAGAGCGAGCCGTCGGGTGCCAGGTTGCCGCGCAGCACCTTGATGCCGCCGGTCGGGTAGATGGGCCGCTCCGCCGGTAGGATGACTTCCTCCCGCGCCACGTGCGTGTTCTCGAGCAGCTGCCCCATGCTGGCACCCGAGACGGTGGGTCGATCGCAGTTCAGCTTTGCTTCGATGCGCTTCAAGATCGCCATCACACCGCCCGCCTCGTGGATGTCCACGACCGTGAAGGGGCCGCTCGGGCGGACGGGACAGTAGTAGGGCGTGTCGTCGCTCAGCTCGTCGAAGGTGTCGATGTCGATGTCGAGTTGCATCGAGACCGCCAACGAGAGGAGGTGGAGAATGCCGTTGGTGCCTGCCGAGAGCGCCATCACCAGACGGGCGGCATCGCGGATCGATTCCCGTGTGACGAGATCGCTGAAGCGCAGGTTCTGCTCGACGAGCTTCACGATGCGATAGCCGGTCTCCTTGGCCTGCCGGAGCTTCTCCATGTCGTTGCCCGGCGTGGTGGAGGCCATCGGGAGACAGAGTCCCATGACCTCGCTCGCCATCTGCACCGTATTCGCGGTGGTGAGCTCCGGGCACGCACCGCATCCCGTCACCCAGCGTCCTTCCATCTCCTTGAGCTGGCTGCGCATCTCGTCGGCGCTGATCTTCTCGGCCAGGTACTCGTTCACGAGTGTGAGGGCGACATCGGTGGGAAAGGCGGTCGCCTGGCCGCGGAAGCTGCCCGGTCTTGCCGGGCCGCCCGGCAGGAAGATGGTGGGCAGATCGAGCCGCGCCGCCCCGAGCCAATGGCCCGGCACGATCTTGTCGCATGTGCCGATGCACACGAGCCCGCTCGCGTTGTAATTGCGCATCTGAATCTCGACGCTGTCCGCGATGGCATCGCGTTGGGGGAGATCGTAGAGAAGCACCTCGTCTTGCATTCCGATGTCGCGGCAGTGACCGGCGCAGGGCGCGATGGTGGAGAACTCGATCGGAACCCCACCGGCGAGCAGGACTCCCTGCTTGACCGCATCGCCGAGCTGACGCAGGTGCATGTGGCCGAGCCCCACGTCCTGCGGGCTGTTCGCGATCGCGATGGCGGGTCGCTCCAGCTCGGTGTCGGTATAGCCGCTCGCCTTCCAGAAGAAGCGATCGACCTTGAGCTCGGCGAAGACCTGCAGCGATTTCTGGATCTGCTCGGGTGTCAGCTTCTGGTGCTTCTTCATTTCTCGGCTTCCTCGTACTGCGGTGGCTCCGCGATAAGGGCGAATACCCGGTGGGGGACCTCGATTACGTCGCCGGGGAAGTGCGCCTCGAGGAGCTGGCGCAGCGCCTCGTCGAACTGCGCGACTCGCTCCCCGGTCATGCTCCCCCCGACACCGGCGCTCGCGCGCACGCGTCCGCGCCACGCCTGAGGCGTGTAGGGCACGTCGAGGTCATAGGAAAAAGTCTCCAGCCGGCGGAAGCGTGCTTCGCCGAGATCGCGAAGCCACCACGGGTGGATCCCGAGGCCTCCGCCCAGCTTCCATTCCGGATTGTGAGCTTCGATCAGCTTCTCCGTGGCATGCACGACATTGGTCCCGAGCGGAATCCAGTCGAAGTGCGCGATCACGAGCCGGCCACCGGGGCGAAGGATCCGTGCGATCTCGGCCGCCGCACGCGGTCGGTCGAACCAGTGCCAGCACTGGCCGGCAGTGACGACATCGGCGGACCGACTCGAAACGCCGGTGTCTTCCGCCCGCCCGACCCTGTAATCGATCTCGACACCCGCCTCGGCGTCGAGCCGGCGTGCTGCCGCGAGCAGGGGCTCCGCTGGATCGATCCCCAGCACCTTGCAGCCGCGCCGCGCGAACCCTCTCGCCAGGCTGCCCGTGCCGGTGCCGAGGTCGACGATCGACTGGCCCGGCAGCCCGATTTCCAAGCCGCGCAGACGGTCGAAGAGCGAGTCGGGAAAACCTGCGCGGTGGCGGCAGTAGTCGTCAGCCGTCGCCCCGAAGTCGGCCTTGGTGATCACTGACGCCTCCCGCTGCCCGGCCACTCGTCGAGAAACCGCTGAGCGATGTTGAGGCAGAGCGCCATCAGCGTGTACTGGGGATTTACATGAGTCGAGCCGGGAAACAAGCTCGTGTCGGCGACGTAGAGGTTCTCGGTCCCGTGTACGCGGCCGGTAGGCCCACAGACGGAGTCGCCGGGCTCGCGTCCCATGCGCGCGGTCCCCAACGGGTGGTAGGCCGACAGCTTGAGGTCGGTAGCGCGCCAGCGGTGATACTCCAGGGCGTCGACCTCGGCGAGCGAGCGCACTACCGGCATGGCGGGCAGGCCCGGGTAGACCTCCTTGGCCCCGGCGGCGAAGAGCACCCGAGCTGCCAGGGCGGTGGCGCGGACGGTACGCCCGACATCCTCGGCGTTCATCGCATAGAGCATGCTGGCCCCGAGGCCGGGCAGCCTGCGCACCCGACCCGTGCTGGTGTCGGATATGATGGAGCCGAGGCTCGCCATGCGGGGATACTCGGCCAGCAGACGGGCGTGCCGCTCACCGACACCCGGCAGGGCCGCCGCGCTATACGCCATGCCGAGGGGCGGGAAGGTCGCTTCGAGCAGGATGCCCTCGTCGAGCTTCTCGTCGATCGCATAGGATTGCATCACACCCTGCCAGCCGTTGATCACCTCGTCGAAGCGACCCGTAATGCCGTTACCCGGATGGATGCGCAGATGTCGGCCGAGTGGGCCACCCGCCTTCGCAACACGGCTGCTCGCGAGCAGGACCGGCGTCATCAGCGCCCCTGCGCAGCAGAAGATCGCCCGCGCGCTGACGCTCAGATGGTGGCCTGTGGCGTGTCCGGATGAATCGAGAATGGCCGCACGCAAGCCCTCGGCGCGCCGCCCGCGCATTTGCAGCTCTTCGACGCGGCAGCGCGCATAGATACGCGCTCCGTGGGCGACGGCGGCGGGCAGGCTGGTCAGGTGCATCGCGCGCTTGGCATCGCGCGGGCAGCCGAACGCGCACTGGCCCGTGCCCGCACAGCCGTTCGTGGGTCGCGGGATCGGATGGGAGGAGAGGCCGAGCTCCTGGGCGCCCCTCTTCACCACCTGTCCGTTTCTGCCCATGATGTCGTCGCGCACGGGCTGGATCTCGAGTTGTTTGGCCAGCGCGTCGTATCGAGGCTCCATCAGCGCAGGGGCCGCGAGCTCGGCGCCGTGCTCTTCGGCCCATGCGGCGAGCACGGATTCCGGTGCTCGCAGACAGGTGCCCGAGTTCATGACCGTCGTACCGCCGACCACGCACCCCATCGGTACCGGTATCACCGATCTGCCGATCGTCGTGCTGAGGCCGCTGGCCCGGCAGTACTTCGCCACGCGATCGAGCGCCTTGCCGGAGAAATCCTCACGCGAGACCGGCCCACCTTCCTCGACGACCACGACATCGAGACCGCCCGCCGCCAGCTCCTGCGCGACGCAGGCGCCGCCCGCACCGCTGCCGATGATGACCACGTCGCAGTCGATCTGTCTGCTGCGGTCGAGCTCCGGGTGCTGGATCGTCGGCAGCGGCGTCTCAGGCGGGATCGCCAGGCCCTTCTTGAACGGCTCGTTCCCGTCTCCGAGCTGCGCACGGAAGCGGCTGTCGCCCGCCAGCACCATCAGGCACAGCGCCCGCATTGACACCGCTACAGTGTGATCGGGTCCGGAGCCCGCCAGCCGCTTCTCGAGATAGCGCTCCCTCTCGTCGAGTGGGAGCGAGGCGAAGGTGCGTAGCCGCCCGCGGGCCAGCGGTGCGAGCTGCAGTGCTGAAGTGAGCAGCTTGACCGTGCGGCGGCTCGAGGGATCGAAGCGGGCCAAGAGCTTGTCGAGCTCGTCTGCCACACCCACGCGATTCGCGTCGATGGATAGATGTTCACACGGCGGCGCGATTGCCTCCGCCAACGCGGCGATGGTTCGATGCTGGCTCGCTGAGAGCCGCTCCGGCATGGCTTCTCCGTGTGGGCTCCGAGACGACTGCGGCGCGATGATGGCCGCCGCAGCGGGCAGAGTGTAAAGTCGACAACCTTACAAGAGACACGCACTTCTTGCTCACCCCGAAGACACGGGCCCACATGAACGGGCCCGCCAGGCCAGGAAACGTCCCATGAGCCGGATCGGCATTCCGTCCCGCGAGTTTGAATTCAGTGAGGAGCTCGACCTGCTGGTCGTCGGCGGTGGTGTCGCGGGCACGGTGGCCGCGGTCACCGGGGCTCGCCTTGGGCTCCGGACCGGGCTCGTCGAGGAGATGCCGTTCCTCGGCGGTATGAGCACCGGCGGCTGCGTCGGTACCTTCTGCGGCTTCTACATGAAGGAGACCGGCGGCGAGCTCACGCCACTGGTCGGTGGACTGCCTCTGGAGATTGCTCGCGTGCTTGCTGAGCGGGGCGATGTCATCGGCCCGATCCCCTTCAAGGACACGGCTGTGCTGCCCTATGTGCCGTGGGGCGTGAAGCGGCTCTTCGAGGAGCTCGTACGGGCGGAGTCCAGTCTGCGCCTGCGACTCCACACGAAGCTTACCGATGCCGTGGTGGCGGGAGGCGAACTGCGAGGCGTCGTGGCACACACACGCGGCGGCCCCATCGTGCTGCGTGCGCGAGCCTATCTGGATGCCACGGGCGACGCCGCACTCTCGCGTCTTGCCGGTGTCGAGACCTTGCAGGGCGAAACGCTGCAGTACCCCTCGATGATGTTCACGATGCACAACGTCGATGTGGGGCAGGCGCTGACAGCGATTGGCGAGCTGCCCAAGATCCTCGAGAAGCACTACGAGAGCGACAATCTTCCGCGCAAGAGCGGCAACCTGATTCCGACCGGGCGACACGGAGAGATCATCGTCGCGCTTTCTCGTATCGAGTTCGAGGGACGGCCGGTCGACGCGTGCGAGGAGCAGGAGCTCACATGGGCGGAGCTCGAGGGAAGGGCGCAGGCCCTGCGCCTGAGCGAGTTCCTGCGGCGCGAGGTGCCGGGCTTTGCCGACGCCTACCTCTCTGACAGTGCTCCACGCCTCGGCGTGCGTGAGACACGCAAAGTTGTTGGCGAGTACGTGCTGCGCGAAGAGGACGTGCTCGGGCTGCGCAAGTTCAAAGATGGTATCGGGCGCGCCGCTTGGCCGATCGAGCGACACCTGGCGGGTGGTGAGACCTCGTGGAAGTTTCTCGACCCGGGGACTTGGTACACGATCCCGTACGGTGCCCTCGTGCCCAGAGGCCTGTCCAATCTCCTCGTGGCCGGACGATGCGTCTCCGCCGAGTCGGCCGCCTTCGCATCGGTCCGCGTCATCGGCCCCTGTATGCTCGAGGGACAGGCCGCAGCATTTGCGGCCCGGCGCATGCGAGACGACGACGTTGCGTCCGCTGATGTGGACGTGGACCGGCTGCGAAGCGAGTTGACGGCGGCCGGAGTGCCCCTCTGACACTTCCGAATGGGCCAGGAGTCTGCAATGTTCGAACTCGACGAGACCCAGCAACTCATGCAGGACGCCGTTCGCGCCTGGTGCGAGCGCGAGCTGGTGCCGGCGGTGCCCGCCCTGGAGACGGGCAAGCAGCTTCCCTACGAGCTGTTGCGCGCCCTCATGACCGATCTCGGCCTCGCGGAGGCACTGGTGGGACCGGCGGAGCGGCGCGCCATCAAGCTCGAGGGTGGCGTTGAGAACGAGCCGGATAGCGGCGAGTCGTCGGACTCGGGCCCGGGGCTCGGCGGCGATCCCATGTTGGCCAGCGTGCTTCTCAAGGAGATCTGTCGCGTCTCTCCGGGCCTCGGGATGGTGCTCATCGCCAGCGTGGGCTGCGGCACGGCGATTCAGGCGGCCGGCGGCGCGAAGGCGATTCGCGACTATGCGATTCCGATCTTTCGTGCCGAGAAGATCGGCGCCTGGGCGCTGACCGAGCCGGGGGCAGGCAGCGATGCCTTCGGCTCGATGCGCACGGCAGCGAAACCGGACGGAGACGGATTCGTACTGAACGGTCAGAAGACGTTCATCAGCAACGCTCCCTATGCCGACATCTTTGCCATCTATGCGCGAGTCGCTTCCGGTGACGGCGCGGGTGCCGTTCGAGCATTCGTAGCCGAGCGCGGGATGTCCGGACTCGAGACCGGCCCGCCGATGCGCAAGATGGGCCTGCACGACTCGCCTACGGGTGAGATCTTTTTGAACGACTGCCGCGTGCCGGCGGAAAACCTGATCGGGCGTCTCGAAGCGAAGAGAGCGGCAGACAGTAGCTCGACTCTCGATACGCTGAATCTCGAGCGCACCGTGATGCCGGCCATGTGCCTCGGCATCATCGAGCGCTGTGTCGAGGAGTCAGTGCGATACGCGGTGGAGCGTGAGCAGTTCGGCCGCCCCATCGCCGACTTTCAGGGCATCGCATTCAAGCTTGCCCGTATGGAGCTAGCTCTCGAGAACGCACGCAATCTCGTGTTCAAGCTGGCGTGGGCGCAGCAGCGCGGCAAGCTCGATGCTCGCCTGGCATCGCTCGCCAAGCTCTACTGTGCCGAGCAGGCGGTCGCGGTTTCGCTCGATGCCATTCAGATCCATGGTGGGGCAGGCTACACGGCGGACCTCCCGCTGGAAAAGCTGATGCGGGACGCGAAGGTCTTCGAGATCGGCGGAGGCACCAATGAGATCCAGCTCCAGACCATCGCACGGGCGATTACGTCGAGACGCTGATCGATTCTGGTAGACTGGCGCAATGGGCGGCAAGGTAGAGAGCGAGATCGAGGGGCGGATCGGCTGGATCGTCTTCGATCATCCCGAGAAGCGCAACGCGCTCTCGGCCCACATGTGGGGCGAGCTGGGTGAGACCGTGAAGCGCCTGGCCGAGGACCCGCAGGTTCGAGTGGTGGTCATGCGGGGAGCTGGGGATACCGCTTTCATCTCAGGGGCGGACATTTCCCAATTCGAGGGCATGCAGGGCAGAGATACCTCACGCGGGCTCACGAGGGATGGCGGCAACGCCTTCCAGCAGCTCCGCCAGCTCGAGAAGCCCCTGATCGCAATGGTTCACGGCTTCTGCTACGGGGGCGGCGTGGCGGTCTCGCTGTCAGCTGACATGCGCTATGCCGCCGCCGATGCCAGCTTCTGCATCCCGGCGGCTCGACTGGGGGTCGGCTACGACATCGGAGGCGTCGAAGAGCTGGCCGATCTCGTCGGGTCTTCGAGGGCAAAGGAAATCCTGTTCAGCTCGCGCCGCTACAGCGCCGACGAGGCGCTTCAGATGGGCCTCGTCAACCGCGTTCTTCCAAAAGCGGAGCTGGAGGGCTTCGTTCGCGAAATGGCCGAGTGCATCGCGGACAACGCACCGCTGACGCTGCGCAGCGTCAAGCTCATCGCACGCGAGCTGCGCGGAGAGCACGCTGCACGCGACATGGCCGCGGTCAGGTCGTCTGTCGCCGCTTGCTTCGAGAGTGAAGACTTCTCGGAGGGCGTGCGAGCTTTTCTCGAGAAGCGCTCGCCCCGCTTCAAGGGGCGCTGAGCGACCTGATTGCGCCCGTGCCACGTACAGTCTGGCTCCGCTACTCCTTCAGCACCATGTCGATGCAGATGACCGCCGCCATGATGAGCTGACGGACCGGGTCATCCGGCCCCACGCTCTCGCTGATCTGGAGCATGTAGTTGTCGGCGCTCGTGAACAACTCCTTGGCAGCGCCGGCCCATTTCTTGGTCACATGTGCGAGCTCGTGCTCGCCGGCAAGAAAGCGAAAGTCCCAGCCAGTCCACTTGCCCTGCAGTGAGCACCGGACATTACCGGCCGCGTCGAGGACGTTGAACGCGCCGCCGATGCTGAAGAGCTTCTGTTTGAAACCGCCGATGACGCGGTCACTGTCGTCGCGTACCGTGACATCGGAGATGATCAGACTGATGCCACGTGTCACACGAACGACCTGCTCGCCTCCCGGCGTACGCACCTGCACGTCGAAAGGCGTGTTTCGCTTGTAGTCAGAAAAGCGCAGCAGCTTCGTGAAGAAGCCCAGTTGATCCTCGCGGCACTCCATGACGATGTGTCCCGTCGTCGCGTCGAGAATGTCGAAGTTGTTCGCCGCCTTGAGCAGGCCCGTGTGCTCTTTGACGAGGAAGAGATTGTTGCGAAGCGCCGCGTGCATGATGATCCCCCCGGAGACAAGAAGTGAGTCAGAGAGCTTCGCCGTCCTTGAGAGAGGGCAGCGGGGAATGACCGCGATAGACACAGGCTGTGCTGCAGGTTTCGCGGACAGTGATCTTGCTGAGGCCGGGGAGCTTCGATACGAGGCGCTGCCAGATCCAGCGGGCGAGGTTCTCGCTGGTGGGATTCTCGAGGCCCTCGACCTCGTTCAGGTAGTGGTGATCCAGACATTCGAAGAGCGGCTGGAAGACTCGATCGACATCGAAGAAGTCCATCACCCAGCCACGCTCAGGCTCCGGCTCGCCCTCCAGGCAGATCTCGATGCGAAACGAGTGGCCGTGGAGACGCGCACACTTGTGCCCTTCCGGTACGTTGGGTAGCCGGTGGGCCGCCTCGATAGTGAACTCTCTGACGATTTCCATCATCTCACCCCGCCCGTTCGCTCAGGCGCCGTCGCCGAGCGCCGCTCTTCAGCTCGGCGAAACGGTCGCGTGTATCAGTCGCTTCGCAGATCGCTCCGCGGCAGGTCGGTATAGACCGGCTCGCGGTTCTCCCGGCGGGCCGCGATGCACTCGATGAGATTCTCGGTATTCCCGAGCAGGAGCTGGTTGCGATCCTCTAGATCGATGGCAGCCCGCAGGCTGTTGGTCTCGAGGTTCGCCCAGCAGACCGTCTTCGTCATCTGAAGGCCGAATGCGCTGAGCTCACACATCTTCTCCGCGACATCGATCGCGTGTTCGACCACATCACCTTCCGGCAGCACGCGCGAGACCAGCCCGATACGCTCTGCCTCCACGGCGTCGATCTTGCATCCTGTCAGCAGCATGTCGTTCGAGCGTGATACGCCGATCAGCCGCGGTAGCAGGAAGCTCGCCCCGAGCTCGGTGCTCGTCAGTCCGTTGATGATTCCGGTGGCGTTGAAGACCGCCGATTCGGAGCAGAAGCGCATGTCGGCTCCCAGTGACAGGCACAGACCGCCGCCGTACGCGCAGCCGTTTACCGCGGCGATTACCGGCTGCGGCAGGTCGCGCAGTGCCGGGACCGCTCGCGAGAAGTGCGACATTGCCAGCATTCCCACGCGCGAGAGCGCCATGTCCTCGATGCCGGGAATCGCGCCGGGATCCTCGAGGTCGAGCCCCGAGCAAAAGCCACGCCCCTCGCCGGTGAGCACCACGACCCAACAGGTGTTGTCGGCCGCCACCTCCCGCAGTACATCGTAGAACTCGCTCATCAGCTCGAACGACATTGCGTTGAGACGCTCGGGCCGGTTGAGCTTGATCACACTGACGTGCTCGCGCGGCTTCTCGACGATGACCAGTGACATCCGCTCGCCTCCCGGAGCCGGCCGCTGTCTCGCTGGGGCCGGCTCCACTCTCGCGATGAGTTCAGCCGACCCGTAGGCTCCCCTCGCCATCCATGCTGGCGGCCCGGCCGCAGAACTCCTCGCGCGTCATGGCCGTGGCCAGCTCGCGATCATCGCTATTTGCCCAGCTTCGCCTGCCGTCGTCGAGCAGGCAAGCGGCGTGGGCCCGCGCCGGGCCCTCGCCGTCGTACATCACGCTGTAGGACTCGATGCTGACCGGCCCGGCGTAGTCGTCAGCCGCCTCGCGTCGCGGCAGGATGTCGACACGATCCTGCGGGTTCTCGTGCCGGAAAGGTGTACGGGGGGGAGCGCTGGAGTAGACACCGAAGGCGTGCTTGGTCAGGTATCCCCCATTCGCGGTGACCAGCCCCTTGCTACCCGGGTCCTCTCGCAGCAGCTCGGCCATTCTCGCGATGGCGTGCATGACGTAGTTGTTGAGTGGCCCGCCGGCGAAGGTAAGTCCGCCGGTCACTGTCAGCGGGCGTTTCTGTGAGAGTCCGATCTCATCGGCCGCTACCTGGACTGCCGAGGGGAAGCAGCTGTAGACATCGACATATGTCAGATCGCTGGCGTCGACCTCCGCCAGCTCGAGCGCGCGCCGACCGGCAATGCGAATGGCGGGTGAGGAGTGGAGATCGGCACGGTTGGATACCAGATAATGATCGTGGGCATCGGTGCCCGCATGTGGAAAAACGAAACGATCGGGGTCGACGCCAAGCCTCTCGGCTGTCTCGAGCGAGCAGAGGATCAGCGCGGCCGCCTGGTCGACGGCGCTATTGGAGTTCATCAGCTTGGGATACGGGAAGCTCACGACACGGTTGTTCGCCGACGGTGTTCGAATCTCCTGCGCGGTGATGGGCTTGCGGATCCAGGCGTGCGGGTTTTCTACCGCCACCGCATTGAAGCCGGCCCACAGCTCGGAGATGCGAACGATGTGCTCTTCCAGTGATTCGCCGCGTGCGTAGCGGATGGCATTCTCGAAGATGGGATAGACCTGGATGGGTTGCATGATGCCACGGGCCCGCTCGAGCGGGTGGACCATCGGCTCCATGCTTCCCAGCAGTAGATCGGGCTCGCCGGGCGCGTCGCTGTAGCTCAGCTCGATGCCGGACCTGCGCGCCTTCGCCTGACTATTGCCGTTCTCCGCACCGGTGATCACCACGACATCGAGTTCGCCGCGCTGGATCGCCAGGGCGGTGTGATTCAGCACGGACTGCACCATGTTTCCACCGTAGGGTGTTGCCGCGGTCTCGGCTCCGATTGCACCGATTCGCTCCGCCACCGCACGGCCGGGATCGCCGTAGCGCCAGACGCCCTTGATGACCCGCACCGAACTCGTCTCGCCCAGTAGCTCCGTCCTGCCTGAATCTTCGGCCGCTCGCTCGACGGCACGCATCATCATCTCGAGCGGCTCGGCTGCCTGGCTCGGGTCTTCGACCCGCTGCTCGAGTTGCGCAACCCCGACGAGAACGGGGATTCTGCTCTTCTGCATTGGCTCTGACTCTCCTGTTCGATCGCTCGAGACGTTTCGCTTCCAGCTCAGGCGGTGTTCCAGCCCTGCAGAAGAGCCGCCTGCTCTCGCAGCTGATCGGGACCGCCGAGCAGCTGACGGTCGAGACCGACGCGCTTGAACCAATAGTGGAGGTTCTGCTCGTCCGTGAAGCCAACCCCACCGTGGACCTCGGTGGCCGTGCGGACGATCTCGCGACCAATCTCGGAGAGGTGAGCTTTGGCATGGGCGACCATCAGAGCAGCGTCTTCCTGTTGCCCGTCCAGCGCGTGGGCCGCGTACCAGAGGAGCGCGCGCGCAGGTTCGAGTTCGGCAACCATCTCGGCGCACATATGTTTGACGGCCTGGAAGGACCCGATGACGCGCCCGAACTGCTCGCGCTGGCCCGCGTAGGCCACGGCCAGCTCGATCGCGCGCTCACTGGCACCGAGAATGTCGGCCGCCAGAGCGATGCGTCCCGCATTCAGCATGTGACAGACGGCGGTCTCCGCGCCGCCGCGCTCACCCAGCCAGTCTGCTACCTCCGCGTCGTCGAAGACGAGCTCCGCGAAGCCGCGCGTGCGATCAATGGTACGCAGGCGTTCGCAAGTGAGCCCTCGCGCCCCCGCGTCGACCAGCGCCAGACTCTCACCCGTCTGGCCCACCGGGACCAGGAAGTGGTCGGCTCCGGTGGCGTCGAGCACCATGAGCGATTTGCCATTCAGGCGTCCTGCGCGCTCGCTCACACCGGCATCTTCGCGCCGCGACGTGAGCTCGGTGGCGGCGACGCCGATACGACACTCGCCAGTGGCAATGCGCGGCAGCCAGCGCGCCTGTTGCGCCGAGCTGCCGGCGGTCGTGAGAGCGACGCTGGCCATCACCGCACTGCCGAGAAAGGGTGTCGGGGCCACGTTCCAGGCGAGTGACTCCGCCGCCACGGCGGCATCGAGAATCGAGAGACCGCTGCCCCCGTGCTCCTCCGGCACCAGGATGCCGGCCACGCCCAACTCTGCCAGGTCCTTCCAGTGGCCGCCATCATTGCCTGGCTCTTCGGCGACGAGCTCCCGCACACGTGTTATTGGCAACTCCTCGTCGAGGTAGCGGCGCAGAGTCTGCTCCAACAGCTTCTGTTCGTCCGAGAGACCGAAATCCATCGTATTACCTCCGCGTCTGGCTCTGCGGCTCGCGGGGCATACCTAGGCCACGCTCGCTGATGATGTTCTTCTGGATCTGCGCGGTGCCTCCGCCAATGATCAGACCGAGCGAGAACATGTAGAGAAACTGCCAGCGACCGTCGGCACGCTGGTAGCGGGAGCCCTCGTATAGGACCCCCAACTCGCCCATGACGTCGATTGCCAGCGCGGCGATCTGATGGCTGACCTCGCAGCCTGCCAGCTTACTGACAAGGCTCGCGGCGCCTCCGCGCTCTCCCTTGATCCGCGCAGTCAGCATTCGCATGTCGTGATATCGCAGTGCCAGCACGCGGGCCTGGAGCCGGAGCAGTCGGTCTCGCAGGAGCGGTGAGTCGATGGCGCGCACACCGTTGCACTGCTCCCGTTGCATCAGAGCGATCAGACCGAGCAGCGACCCTTCGAGTTGGGCGCTCGAGGCCAGCATGTTGCGTTCATGACGCAATGTGGTGTTTGCGATCTTCCAGCCCTCACCGCGTTGCCCAACGACGTTCGCCTGTGGAACCCGCACGTCGGTGAGGAACACCTCGTTGAACTCCGCGGCTCCGGTCATGGTGTTCAGTGGTCGCACATCGATGCCGGCCGTCTTCATCGGGATCAGGATGTAGCTGAGTCCCGCGTGCTTCGAGGCCTCGGGCTCCGTCCGAACCAGAGCGAACATCATGTCGGAATGGTGGGCGGTCGTGGTCCAGATCTTCTGGCCGTTGATCACGAAGTCGTCGCCGTCTTCTACCGCGCGAGTCTGCACATTGGCCAGATCGCTGCCCGCACCGGGTTCCGAGTAGCCCTGACACCAGACCGTCTCACCTCGAATGCTCGGCCGTATCCAGCCCTTCTTCTGCTCCTCGCTGCCATGCTCGAGCAGAGTGGGGACCAACATGTCGGGTCCTTGGCCCGCCATACCGCGCGACATCCCGGCGCGGTTGAACTCCTCGTCGATGATGACACGCTTGAGGAGATCTGGTGCGGCTCCGTAGCCGCCGTACTCGCGCGGGATGTTGCGTGCGGCGTAGCCGTTCTCGATCAGCAGATCCTGCCAGGCGAGCAGGTCCTGGCTCGGCTTTCCCACGCTCATCAGCAGGCCCACCTTGGGAGCCCGATCCGCGTTCTTCTCGAGGAAGCTCCGCACCTCCTCCCGAAAGCTCTCGTACTCTGCGCTGTAGCTGAGGTCCATGTCGGTTTCTCCTGTCTCGTCCGCAGCTCCATCGGCGAGGAGCTTGGATTCGGGCAAGGCGCTGCCGCCGCGACCGGCGGCGCTGCCTTCCCGGATCCACCGGGATGTAACGATAGGAAGGAAGAACGATCGATCGTAGAAAATCCGGCAAACGCTGGCAAAGGCGGTTTGCTCGCATTTCGGTGGCTATCTCTGCCCGGCTCCAGATCAGAAGCGGTCCAGCACCCAGCTTCCCCGCGAGAGACTCACGAAATGTCGGCTGCAGTCCGTGCCATGGGGGATAGGGAGCTCGGTGCTCGCTTCTCCGTGGGGCGGGATGTGGTCGAGTTGGATTGCAAAGCTCTGTTCCCCGCAGCGAAGCTCGATGACCGTGCTCTCGATCTCCCGCTGCGACCGGTTTTGCCCCGTGAGTTCGAGCCGGATGCTTCCGTCCGGCGCACGCCTGGCGCCCGAATGGATCTCGAGCCACTGACTGACGTCGAGCTGGCGGTTGCTTCGGTGTCGACGCGGGCGCAGCTCAATGCTGCGACGGTCGTGGTTCAGAGTGACGCGGAACTGACGCGACACGTTGAGGCCGAGCAGGCCGACTGCCGGTCGGTTCGAACAGCCGTCACAGACAGCGACTGTCACCCACTCCACGACGGCCTCGCCGAGCCAGATGGCGTCGATCAGCACGAGCCGTGCCTGGATCTCGCCGTTGGCCGTGTGCAGCGTTACCGACGGTGCGTCGCTGGGGATCGATACGTCGAGCCTCTGCAGCGCTTGATGGCTCAGTGTCGTGTAGGTCGCTCCGGTGTCGAAGATCATCTCGAACTGTTCGCCGATCCGCGGGCCGTCGATATCGACGGAGACACGTAGACTGCGCTCGTCTCCCTGATAGGGGAGCAGGATGACGCGGTCCTGCACCTCAGGGCTCGAGCCATCGGACCGGAGGCCGCCGCTTCGCTCGAGTGCCGCGCCGTTCGGCATTCTCTCGCCTCGTTCCGGGGCCGGCCCCTCTCCGCCCGACAGGATCGTCTCGGGGGGGGATGCGCCGTCGCGCCCCAGCCGAGATACCAGCGCCCCGGCGAGCGCCCCCAGCGTGTCAGCGGCCTCGGCTCCGAGCGGACTCGCGAGCAGCCGGCCGCCGGCCGCCGTGGCGGCGCGGCGCTCGCCCGGGAAGTAGAACGGTAGGGCCGTGAGTAGCAGCAGCGACCAGAGCCAGGCGCTGGCCAGCAGCGAGGCACGCCAGCGTCTGGTCAGACTACTGAGTCCGAGGATCGGAAGCAGAGTCAGGCAGACGCCAGAGGAGATGGCCAGCGTGGCTGACAGCTGTCTCGAGAGGCCGATTCCACTGATGGCGGCAGTCGCGAGCAGGGCCGGTGGCGAGCCCAGCAGCAGCGCGGCGAGTGGGGCGCGCAGCCGCGAATACGACGTGCCCGAGCGACGACGCTCGGATTCGCCCAGCGGCTGGCTCATCGCTCGGGCACGTCGTATTCGCCGCTGCCGTCACGCTCGAGCGTCGATGGGCACGCGGGCGCGACTCCGCTCGGGCGGTCCGATTCGTGTGCGGGCTCCAAGAAGCGCCTCCTCTCCCGGCGGAGCGTCCATTTCACTCGCGCTGGAGAGTAGCTGCGACGACTCGCTTTCGCGGCTCCGAGTCGCCGCGCGTGAGAGCCAGACGAATCACTTCTTGGCCGCTGCCATGCCACCGCTCCGGGCAAGTGCTGCTACTATCCGGCCCGCCATGCGATTAAGGGACGTTGCACTCCTGGTCCTGGTGGTCTCGCTGCCTTCGTTCGGGTGTCAGATGTTGGCCAGTACCGCCACAACTCGGCTGGCCGAGGACGTGTCTGCGGCGGTTCTCGATCAAGAGGATCCGGTGCTCGTCCGCGACGGCGGCCCCGCATATCTGATCGCGATCGACGGTCTAATCGAGGGGGATCCCCGCAACCAGACCCTGTTGCTGGCCGGAGCTCGGCTCTACGCCGCCTACGCTTCAGCGTTCGTCAACGACCCGAATCGGGCCGAGCGCCTCACGCTGCGTGCTCGCGGCTACGGCCAGCGCGCCCTCTGTGTTCGCAAGGAGTTGCTGTGCGCCGCAGCGCAGGGCTCGTTCGATGAGTTCGAGTTTGCACTGATCGACACCGATGAGAGTGACCTGCCCGCGCTCTACGGCCTGGGCAGCGCCTGGGCGAGCTGGGTGCAGGCCAACTCGGGCGACTGGAACGCGATCGCGGATCTGCCCAAGGTGCAGGCTCTGATGGAGCGCGTGGTCGCCCTCGACGAGGCATACGAGGCGGGCGGGGCGCACCTCTACCTGGGTGTTCTCTACACGCTGCGTCCAGCGAGTCTGGGGGGCAGACCCGAGGTCGGCCGCGGGCACTTCGAGCGCGCCATCGAGCTGTCAGAGGGGCGCAATCTGACAGCCAAGGTTCTCTTCGCCAGTCAATACGCTCGCTTGGTGTTCGACCGCGCGCTTCACGACCGGCTGCTGCAAGAAACGCTGGAGGCGGATGCCCGGGCGCGCGGCTTCACGCTCAGCAACACATTGGCTCAGGAGCGTGCCAGAGAGCTGCTCGCCGGCGCCGATGATTACTTCTGAGGCGGCCGCCGAAGCCAGCCGGAAGAAAGTGAGATCAGGAGCCGCCATGTCGCTTCGCCCGTACCGCTTCCCGTTTGTTGCAAGTGTCCTGCTGCTGCTCGCCTTCTCCGCCGACGCAAGGACGCTCAAGATCGCCACCATCGTCCCGGATGGCAGTAGCTGGCTGACTGAGATGCGGAAGGCCGGAGACGAAATCAAGCAAGTGACCGGTGGGCGGGTCAAGCTCAAGTTCTATCCCGGTGGCGTCATGGGCAACGACAAGACCGTCTTGCGCAAGGTGCGTGCCGGTCAGCTTCACGGCGGCGCGTTCACGAGTGGAGCGCTGGCGGCGATCTTTCCCGATATCGAGCTCTACAGCCTGCCCCTCCTCTTCCGCGACTACGACGAGGTGGACTACGTCCGGCAGCGCATGGACGCGAAGCTTCGCCGTGGTCTCGAGAAGTCGGGATTCGTCGCCCTCTCGATCAGCGATGGCGGGTTTGCCTACGTGCTTTCTCGCAAGCCGCTTCGCCGCGTAGAGGACATGAGCGGGGCCAAAGTCTGGCTCGTGGAAGACGATCTCATGAGTCAGGTCGCCTTCGAAATCGCCGGTGTCTCTCCGGTTCCGCTCCCGATCGCGGATGTCTACACGGCGCTGCAGACGGGTCTGGTCGATACTGTCGCCGCACCACCGATGGGCGCCATCGCCTTTCAGTGGCATACGAAGATCCGCTACCTGACGGACGTTCCGCTGATGTATCTCGTTGGCGTACTCGCAGTCGAGCGCGGGGCCTTCGAAAAGCTCTCAGCGCAGGATCAGGCCGTGGTCAAGCGCGCGATCAGGCAAGCCTCGGAGCGGTTGGATGCGCAGAATCGCTCGGGTGAAGAGAATGCGCGGCAAGCCCTGCGCAATCAGGGAATCGAGTTCGTGATGGCCTCATCCGACGACGAAGTCGCCCGTTGGCATCGCATCAGTCAGCAGGCGATCGTCAAGCTTCGTGCCATGAATCGCTACTCGGAGGTGACCATCCAGGAGATGCTCGACCACCTAGAGGAATTTCGCGCTCAGCAGTCGGCGGCGCCATGATCACCGGCTTGGGCGGAGGCTTTGCGGCGCGCGCCCTCGCAGTTCTTCACCGGATCGAGGATGGCGCACTCACGCTGCTACTTGGTGCGATGATTCTGCTCGCTCCGCTTCAGCTCTTTCTGCGCAACTTCTTCGACACCGGCATTACCTGGGCGGATCCGCTCCTGCGTGTGCTGGTGCTATGGGTGGGCCTGGTGGGTGCGGTGGCGGCCAGTCGCGGCCATCGTCACATCAGTATCGATGCGATGTCCCGGATTCTCTCCGAGCGAGCACAAGCGGCGGTTGGCGTCGTGACGGGTCTCTTCACAGCTGTTGTCTCGGGGCTCGTGGCCTATCACGCGGGTCGCTTTGTCGCGACTGAGCGCGAATTCGAGAGTATCGCCTTCTCCGGCATTGATGCCTGGCTCTGCGAGATCGTCATACCGGCCGCATTTGCAGTGATGGCGTTGCGCTACTTACTCTACAGCGTGTCGAATCTCACTGTGCTGATTGGCCAGCGAGAAGACGCGCGATGATCCTCAGCCTTCTGCTGCTCGTGCTCGCGCTGGCGGGTGCTCCGCTCTTCGCGATCATCGCCGCGAGCGCGATGCTGGGCTTCCAGAGCGAAGAGGTCGATCTCTCGGTCATGGGGATCGAAATCTATCGCCTGGCTGAGACACCGGTGCTGCTGGCGATTCCACTCTTCACCTTTGCCGGCTATTTGCTCGGTGAGAGTCAGGCGCCCCAGCGATTGGTTCGCGTTACGAACGCACTATTGGGCTGGCTTCGGGGTGGGCTGGCGATCGTATCGCTCTCGGCCTGTGCGCTCTTCACCGCCTTCACCGGTGCTTCCGGGGTCACGATCGTAGCGCTCGGGGCGCTGCTCTATCCCGCTCTGCGGCAGGCCAACTACCCGGCTCGCTTCAGCCTGGGGCTGGTGACTACTTCGGGCAGCCTGGGGCTGCTCTTCGCCCCCGCACTGCCTCTGATTCTGTACGGGGTAGTCGCCCAACAGATGAACCTCGAAGAGCCGGTCAAGATCGATGATCTCTTCGCGGCCGGTCTGCTGCCCGGTCTGCTGATGATCGTGTTGCTCTCGCTCTACAGCATGTGGCGAACCCGGGGTGAGGCGATGGCCTGCGAGCCCTTTTCTTGGAGCACGGCTCTCGCCGCCCTGCGCGAGAGCGCGTGGGAGATCCCGCTTCCGATCGTCGTGCTGGGTGGCATCTATGGCGGCGTGTTCGCTCTATCGGAGGCGGCTGCCGTGACGGCGCTCTACGTGCTGGTCGTGGAAGTGGGAATCAGGCGGGAGATTCCCCTGAGAAAGCTCCCGGCAATCATGCGTGAATCGATGGTGCTCGTGGGCGCCATCTTGGTGATTCTCGGCGTTGCCCTTGCTTCGACCAACTATCTGATCGATACCGAGGTGCCGACACGGCTCTTCGAGGTGATCCGATCCGAGATCGACAGCAAGCTCACCTTCCTGATTCTGCTCAACCTCTTTTTGCTCGTGTTGGGAATGATGCTCGACATCTTCTCCGCACTGGTGCTCGTGGTTCCCATCATTCTGCCAATCGCGGTCGGCTACGGCATTCACCCCGTGCATCTCGGCATCATCTTCCTCGCGAACATGCAGATCGGGTACATCACGCCTCCGGTTGGAATGAACCTCTTCATCGCGAGCTATCGCTTCGAGCGTCCCGTGCTCGACGTGTACCGTGCGACCGTGCCCTTCTTCGTCATCCTGCTCATCACCGTACTGGTAATCACCTACTGGCCGGCACTCAGCATGGTCTTGGTGGAGCGCTGACTCGGCCCCAGCCCGACTGACCTCGGATCTGTCGTTGATCCCGGACTGGACTGGAGCGAGGGCGGTGAAGCGGGTGAAGATCCGCCCTACCATTGCCGTGTTGCCATGTCCGATCGAGAGAACGAAAAGGCGGAGCCGTCACCAGTGGCGAGCGTCCCCGACCTGGCGGAGGCGGTGAGCGACCTCGTCTTCGAGCTCGATGGGGACGGGAAGTATCGTGCTGCCAACCGACGGCACAGTGAACTGCTGGGACTCTCTCCTCAGGCGCTGATTGGCACTTCCTTCTTCGATCGAGTCCACCGTCGCGATCTGGCCGCGGTGCGGGAGAGCATTCTGCGAGCCGATGCCGCGCCTGTTCGGCTCAGGCTTCACAAGAACGATGGTTCTTGGATGTATCTCGAGGCCACAGTGCTGCCGCAAAGGACCGACAGCCGGCAGCACGTGGTGCTGGTGGCACGGCCCGTCGAGCGGCTGGCCGCTCCGCATGCACTGCGTGATAGCGAAGATCTCTTCAGAGGAGTGCTGGAGCGGCTCGAACAATCGGTCGTCATCTTCGATGTCGAGAGACGTATGCCCGTGTACCACAACCCGGGCTATCACCACATCTTTCACATGCCGCGTGATGCTTCTCGCAGGCGGGCGAAAGAGTTCTTGGCGCACGTGCATGCCGACGACCGTGAGAACGTAGCCCGCTGGATGGATGAGCAATTCGAGCGTCCGACAATCCAGTCCTACCGTTTTCTGAGAGATGACGGGTCGCTGCGTTGGATTCGTGGCGGCACTTCGCTGATCCGTGCGGAAGACGGGCGGGTCATTCGTATGGTCAGCATCGTGGAGGATGTCACCGAGGAGCGTGAGGCGGCGATGGCGCTGCGCGACCGCGAGGAGCGCTTCCGCTCGGTTGCGGAGAATATCCCGGGCGCCGTCTATCTGCTCGCGTTGCAGGATGGGCCCGAACTCATCTACCTGAGCGACGCGATCGAAGATCTGACGGACGTGCCGGCCGACGCGTTTCGCAGTGGGCAGCAGCCTCTGCTCGAGCTGCTCCATCCCGGAGACAAGGACAGCTACCTGGCAGAGATCGGCTCGGCACTGATGGAGCGCCGGCCGATACTGGTCCTGTTCCGCGTTCGAACCAACGATGGAGGTTGGCGTTGGCTCGAGCAGCGCGGGCGCGGCGTGTGGAATTCTGACGGGGAGCTCCGTCTCCTGGGCGGCGCCATCTTCGACGTCAGTGAGCGGATGCGCGGTGACGAGGAGCGGCGAGATCTTCAACTTCAGCTCTTTCAGGCGCAGAAGCTCGAGAGTCTGGGTGTCTTGGCCGGCGGTGTCGCGCATGACTTCAACAACATGATGGGGATCGTGACGGCGGGGGTCGAACTCGCCTTGCTGCGGCTGGGTTCTGATCACCCTTCCCGCGCATTGTTCGAGGAGTCGCTCGAGGCGACGCGCAAGGCGGCCATGCTGACGAAGCAGCTCCTCGCGTACGCGGGGCACGGCATCGCGGAAGTGCAGCGCGTCGATCTCAGCGAGCCCGTTCTGGCGACTTGCCGGATGCTGGAGCGCTCCATCGGGTCCAAGATTCGACTCGATCTGGATCTCCCAGACGATCTTCCGCTGGTTGAGATCGATCTGGCACAGATGCAGCAGGTCATCATGAACCTCGTCATCAATGCTTCGGAGGCCATTGGGCAAGCGGAGGGGGTGATTCGAGTTCGCTGTGGCGAATCACAACTCTCTCCGGAGCGAGCCCGGCTCATCCTCGGAGCAGAGCAGCGGGAAGGCGATGTCCTCGTCTTCCTGGAGGTCGAGGACGATGGCGCGGGCATGAGCCCGGGCGTTCGCGCGCGCATCTTCGACCCATTCTATACCACGAAGGCGGAGGGGCACGGGCTCGGATTGGCCGCCGTGCTGGGGATCGTGCACGCTCACCGCGGCGGGATCACGGTCGAGAGCGAGAGGGGCATCGGGACGAAGTTCTCCGTTCTGATTCCCGTCGCCGAGCGATTGTCCGAAGCAGAGGAGCTGCCCGCAGAGGATCTGCGAGGCGAGGGTCGGGTCCTGGTCGTCGATGACGAACGCGTGATGCGCGAGACTGCTTGCAAGGTCCTTTCACACTACGGCTACACCACTCTCGAGGCGAGCAACGGTCGCGAGGCGCTCGACCTCGTGATCCAACAGGCATCACAGATCGCCCTCGTACTGCTCGATCTCAACATGCCCGGTCTGACGGGCTACGAGGTATTCCCCCTCATCCGCAAGATCCGCGGCGATCTCCCCGTCATCCTGTGCAGTGCCTTTGGAGAGCTGGATGCGGTGGGGCGCCTCACGCGTGAGCCCGCGACGGCATTTCTTGCCAAGCCCTACGGAGCCCGGGATCTGGCGCTCGGCATACGCGCTCTGCTGAGGGACTGCGGTTCATAGAAGCTGTCTCATAGACCCCTGCTCGGTCCCGGGTCTATGAGACAGCTTCTCGCCTCGTGGCGGCCCGGCTCGCGTCTCTAAAGCGGCGAGATCGCATCTCCGAATAGGGAGGAATGGAGAAGACGGGCAAGACTCGGGTGGCGGCGTTGAAGCACGCCTCGACGGACTTGCAGCAGGTCGTTGCCCCGACCGAGGAGCACGATCTCTCGTCACCGGAGCTCTATCTCAACCGCGAGCTCACGTGGCTCGAGTTCAACAGGCGCGTCTTGCACGAGGCGCAGGACGAGCGCACGCCGCTACTGGAGCGCGTCAAATTCCTGTCGATTGTCGCGTCGAATTTCGACGAGTTCTTCATGAAGCGAATCGGCGGCCTGAAGCAGCAGGTCGGAGCGGCCGTTCACCAGCTCACGATCGACGGGCGATCTCCACAGCAGCAGATCGCTGAGTGCTACGAAGTTGTTCGAGAAATCGAATCGCAGCAACAGCACATCGTATCGGATCTGGTCCGCCGGCTCGTAGAGCAGAAGATCGTTCTTGCCAGGCACGACGAGCTCGATTCGGATCAGCGCCTGGCGCTGCGAGAAGATTATCTGGCCAACATCTACCCTCTCGTCACACCGCAGGCGATGGATCCAGCACATCCATTCCCGTTCGTCTCGAATCTGTCGCTCAACCTCCTCGTCACGCTGCATCACCGCAAAGAGAAGATTCCCCATCTGGCCCGCGTGAAGGTACCGGTGGGATTAGGGATCCCTCGCTGGCTTCGCGTAGCAGACACGGATGTCTTCATTCGCCTCGAGGAAGTCATGGCGAAGAACCTCGATCTGCTCTTCCCCGGTATGGAAGTCGAGGCTTGCGAGCTCTTCCGTGTCACGAGGAACGTCTATACACAGCAGGATGAAGAAGAGGCAGATGATCTACTGGCGATGATCGAGAGCGAGCTGAGAGATCGCAGATTCGCTCCCATCGTGCGATTGGAAGTCGAGAAGGGCATGTCGCCCGAGCGCTTCGCCATGCTGGCGGCCGAATTCGGTCTCGACCCACGAGCCGATGTCTTCGAGCCGGGCGGCATGCTCGCAACGCGGGACTTACTGGAGATCGCACAGCTCGAGCGCCCCGAGCTGTGCGATCCAGATCATCACCCCGTCGAGCACCCGGCCTTGATCGGTGAGCGAAACATCTTCAATGTGATTCGAGATGCCGGTTCATTGCTGCTTCGGCACCCATACCAGTCGTTCTCGCGGTCAGTCGAGCGATTCCTGCGAGAGGCCAGCCGCGATCCCAAGGTGCGAGCCATCAAGGTGACGCTGTATCGCACGTCAGCGGACTCGCGAGTCATGGACTATCTGATGGAGGCCGCTCGCAACGGCAAACAGGTGGCTGTGGTGGTCGAACTGAAGGCTCGCTTCGACGAAGAGGCGAATATCCGTTGGGCAGCGCGGCTGGAAGAGGCGGGGATTCACGTCACCTACGGTGTCGTCGGCGTGAAGACGCACTGTAAGGTCATCCTCGTAGTGCGACAAGACTACAATGGCTTGCGTCGCTACGCCCACATCGGAACCGGCAACTACCACGCACAGACGGCCCGCCTGTACTCCGACTTGGGGCTGTTTACCTGTGACGATCAAATCGGTGCCGATCTCACAGAGCTGTTCAACTATCTCACCACCGGCTACAAGCCCCGGCGCAAGTACCGCAAGCTGCTGCTGGCCCCAACGACCCTCAAGCGGGCACTGCTGGACAAGATTCAGAGAGAGATCTCACTGCACGGCCCGGCTTCTCCAGGCCGTATTCAGATCAAGATGAACGCTCTCGAGGACGCCGACATCACGCAGGCGCTCTACTGCGCCGCGCGAGCGGGTGTGGAGGTCGATCTGATCGTGCGCGACACCTGTCGTCTGCGGCCAGCCATCCCAGGGCTCTCCGAGCGCGTGCGAGTCGTCAGCATCGTGGGCCGATTCCTGGAACACACGCGGATCGTCTACTTTCGGAACGGCGGCGACGAGGAATACTACGTCGGCTCGGCCGACTGTATGAAGCGCAATCTCGAGAGCCGAGTCGAGGCGATGGTGCCCATCGAAGACGCAGGGCACCGGAGGGAGCTGCGCGCCATCATCGACAGCCAGCTCTCAGATCGACGAAGTGCCTGGGAGATGGATGAAGCCGGTCGTTACGCCCAGCTGACACCGCTCGACGGCGAGGAGCAGCGAGGCTGCCAGGAGCTGTTCATCGCCGCCGCCGAGCGACAGTACCGGGACGCGACGCGCCTCAGGAGGCGAAGGCCTCGAGGCGTCGGTGGGGGCAGGAATCTTCGCTGATCCGGCGGATTCGAGATGGCATTGAGGCTCTGCCCGGTACGGCACGCTGTGGCGGAACAGCGGACCGGGTGTTGGCTGTGATCGACCGCATCCCCTGGCGGTGCGCGAGTCCCGGGCGTAGCCTGGCAGTCGACTGCGAGTGGTGAGTGGTGCGAGACCGAGGTCCGATACCGCGCAGCTCGGGCTTTCGCTCGCGTACCCGGGCTCCGCAGACGGGAGAGGCTGTTGGAGAAGATCATTGACGCCCATGGGCATCTCGGAGACATCCTGTATCCGGGAGGCGGGCGATTGATCGACCAGCTCGGTGTCGTGAGACAGCGGGGATTCGATCTCGTAGCGCCCGCCGAGGCCAGGCTGCATCGGGATCCACTCGGCCTGGCCGGGCTCGGCTACCGGCTCTTCCGCGGGGCGGTGACCCGCACCGAGCGAGCGCGCAATGCCACCGCGACTCTCGAGCATTTTCGTGCTTCGCTGGACGAGGCGGAGATCAGTCACGCCGTCTGTCTCCCGGTTCCGCCCAACCTGACGTTCGGCGACCTCGAGTCGGCCGCACGCAAGGACCCGAGAGTCGTGCCGTTCACCGGCTTCGACTATACGGGCGACGCGAGCCCCGATCCCGTATTCGCGGCCGATGTGCGTGCCGGCGCACGCGGGCTCAAGCTTCATCCCATCATTCAGAAGGTTCCGCTCAACAGCCCGCGGACGCACGCGGTGGTCGAGTCCTTTGCGCCATTCAACCTGCCGATTCTCTTTCACTGCGGAATCTCCTCTTACTATCTTGGAAAGGAGAGGAGGCGGGAGGAGCCGCGCTACGGTGCCATCCCAGACGCCTTGGAGCTCGTGCGGCGTTTTCCCGGCGTATCCTTCATCGCCGGGCATGCCGGGCTCTATCAGGTCAAGCAGCTGATGGCCCAGCTCGGTGGGTTGTCGAACGTCTGGGTCGACACCTCCTTTCAGAATCCGAAGCGGGTGCGGGAGCTGATCGACACATTCGGTGCCGAGCGCGTTCTCTTCGCTTCTGACTGGCCCTACGGCAACCGCTCGCCCGCCCTGGCGATCGTGCGGGAGGTATGTCGGGGCGACCGCGGGCTGGAGCGTCGAATCCTCTTTGAGAACGCCGCAGAGCTGCTCTTCTGAAGCGGCATACTCTGCCCCGCTGTTCGCCGCGTTCTCAGCGCGAAGAAGAGCCGCCCGCCGTCGCCCGGTTGACGAGGCCGAAGATCCAGCCCGGCGCCACGCGGTCGAGGATTCGGACCCACTTGCCTTCACCGATCCAGATCTCGTCCTTGCCACTCGCCAGGTGCACCATCAGCCCCTCAGTGAAGCTCTCCACCGATCGCATTTCGAGCGGCACCTCGCTCATCATCGCTGTGTCGACCGACGGTGGATAGACCTCGATGACATGAACTCGACCCGCGAGCTGGTAGCGGAGGGAGCGCGTGAAAGAACGCAGCGCGGCCTTCGAGGCGCAGTACACGGGTACGTTGGCAACCGGGACGACACCACCGGGTGACGAGACATTCACGATCACGCCTCCAGCTCGCTCGAGCAAGCTCGGGAGAAACAGACTCGTGAGCTCGATCGGCGCGAGCAGGTTGGTCTCGACGTCGCCCCGTACGTCTTCGAGTGCGTCGCTATCCAGGTCGGTGAGATCGTAGGGGCGCATGCGGGCTGCGTTGTTGACGAGGACGTTCGGAAGCAGGTCGTCCCTGCATAGAGCTTCGAACAGCGCGCGACGCTGATCTGCGTTTCGCACATCGCAGCGGTAGGTTCTCAGCCCGGGCAGGCTGCTCGCGGCCTGCTCGAGAACGTCCTGCCGCCGTCCGCAGACCGCCACCCGATTGCCGCGTTCGAGAAAGGCGCTCGCCATTCCCAGGCCGATTCCCGTGGCGCCGCCCGTGATGAGAAGTGTGTTCCCGGTCAGCTTCATGATCTGCTCCCGGCAGCGAGCATACGGGCGACAGGGCGCACCCGCCGGACCGGTGAGGCCAAGGTCCAGCAGCGCGGAACACATGCTGCGTTCCCGAGGGGTAGTCCGATTGCGAGGCGATTCGCGCTCTACGTCGGGGCTAGAACTCGCTCTGCCCGAAGATCGGCCCGCAGGGGCCGACCGTGCTGATCAGGCTGGGGGTGCCGGTGTTGACATCCCAGACACCCGGGCAGCCGAGCACGCCGGCCACGCTCGCGCCGAGCACGTTCGTTCGCACGTAGCCCCAGAGCTGCGGCGTGCCGTTGCCGTCAATGTCGGCCGCCGCCTCGACGGTGTACGCCGTGCCCGCTGCGGAAGCCGCCACCGAATACTGGAAGAAGACGATGCCCGTCGGCCGCCAGCCCACCGTGTCGAAGTTGCTGCCGGGCGGACCCTCGTCGACGAAGACCCGCGCCGTCGTTCCTCCGTAGACCGCCGGTGACGTCTGTGCCGCCAGGTAGCGCCCGTGCTCGGCCCCGTAGCTTTCCTCTGCCGTGCGGATGGCATTCAGGTTGGTCTTCGCCTCCGCCGTTTTGGAGCGGAGCTGAACGCGCATGAAGCCGGGAATCGCGATGGCGGCGAGCAGACCGATGATCGAGACGACCATCATCAGTTCGATCAAAGTGAATGCACCGACTTGTCGCCGCTTCTGCACGCGAGAAGCCTCCTGTTGCTGTGGCAGGCTCGCGCCTCCTCATCGGTTCCAGGGACAGTCGCCTAGAGGGAAAACACCTTCTTCCGATCCGGTCTTCGCCCGGTCTGAGAGGACCTGTACGGCGAGCTCCGCTTGCTACTATCGGCCTTCCCCGGGAGGAGCCCGGTATTGGCGAGGGCGGCGGCGTGGGAGAAATCAGAGACTTCTGCGAGCGCGCCTGGCAGGGCGATCTGGCTGAGACCAACGTTCATCCCGGCCAGGTGATCGTCGGCTTCGAAGAATTCGCGCCCGGGCTCGGCTTCATGTCCGCCTTCTCGAACGCCCTGGTGCTCGACACGGCCGACGGGCTGGTCTTCATCGACACCAGCAGCTTCTTCTACGCCGAGCAGTTCTTCGAAGGCGTGCGGGCGTGGTCTCCCAAGAGAGTTCACACCGCTGTCTACACGCACGGACACGTCGATCACGTCTTTGGGCTCATGCGCTTCGAAGCCGAGGCGCAGGAGCGGGGCTGGCCCACGACGCATGTCATCGCCCATGAGGCGTGCCCCGCCCGATTCGACCGCTATCGCCTGACCAACGGCTACAACGGCGTCATCAACGCCCGGCAGTTCGGCTTCGAGCGCCCGGTCTTCCCCAAGCGCTATCGCTATCCCGACGAGACGGTGAGGACTGATCGGGTCCTCGACGTGGGGGGCGTGCGCGTCGAGCTGCGGCACGACCGCGGCGAGACGGACGACCACCTCTGGGCGTGGCTGCCCGAGAGGCGCGCGATCTACACGGGAGATCTCTTCATCTGGGCGTCGCCCAATTGCGGTAATCCCCAGAAGGTGCAGCGGTATCCGCGCGAGTGGGCGGCCGGCCTGCGCAAGATGGAGGCGCTCGGCGCCGAGCTACTCTTCCCCGGGCACGGTCCGCCCATCATCGGGCGTGAGCGTGTCTCGCGGGCGCTGCGGGACTCGGCGGAGCTGCTCGAGACGATCTGCCAGCAGACCCTCGAGATGATGAATGCGGGCGCTCGGCTGGGAGACATCCTGCACGACGTGCAGATCCCGGCGGCGTTGCTCGAGCGTCCATACCTGCGACCCGTCTACGATGACCCCCGCTTCATCGTGCGAAACCTGTGGCGTCTCTATGGTGGTTGGTACGACGGCAACCCGGCTCATCTGCTGCCCGCGCGTGAGCGAGATCTCGCCCAGACACTGGCCGGCCTGTGCGGTGGCGCGCAAGTGCTGGCACAGCACGCCGAGTCGCTCTGTCGGCAGGGACAAGTCGAGCTGGCGTGTGAGCTCGTGGAGTTCGCCTGGCAGGCCGACGCCGATGACGGACCCGTGCGCGAAATCCGTGCTGCGATTTACCGGGAACGCGCGGCGAACGAAACCAGTCTGATGGCCAAGGCGATTTTTGCAGCGGCGGCGCGCGACTGCGAATCATCTGGAGACTGACCGCTCGCGCGCATGTCGTCTGTGCTCGTGCGATCAGTCGGTCACGCGTCGCAGCATTTCGACGAATCTGTCGAGGTCGAACGGCTTGGCGAGAAAACCGCGGAACCCCCGTTCCTCCGCCTCGGCTTCGAGCTCGGCGGACGGGTAGCCGGAAATCAAGACTACGACCAGATTCGGATCCACCTTCGACAGACGGGTGGCCAGATCGACGCCGTCACAGCCGTTCTGGAGCATCCAATCGATCACGAGGATATCCGGCGTGAACTCGGCGGCGATCTCCATCGCCTCGCGCGCGCTGTTGGCCTGCCGGACAACGTGGCCTTCGCGCGCCGCGATCTTGCTCAAGCTCGCGCGATAACCCGGCTCGTCGTCGACGACGAGTACCTTCGCCATGTCTAGCCTCGCTGCCCTACCTGCTTCCGAGGAGCTGTTACGCCTGCGTCCGAGACCGCCGCCGCGACCCACCGGCCGGTCTCCGGTTCCGCCTCTTGGCTGCGAATCATCGCGAATCGCTGCGAAGGCGAACTCCGCGACGAATATGAATACAGCCGGGCGGAGCCTCGGATCCGTGACACAGATCACATGATATCAGCAGATTGTATCACGAACGAGTGTCGATATACACGTAGCCGTGAGTTCAAAACCTGCTCAATTGCGGTCAGCGGGTCGTCAGATGTCGCGACCGTAGAGCTGCCGACTTCAACATCTCCCGCGCTGCAGATCACGCGAGTGACTCCCAACTCACCGCTCTTGCTGAAATCGCTCTCCAGCGCAAGGCGAGTGAACTGGAGGTCGCCGGCACACTTGAGCCGCGCGGTTGCCGGCCTTCCCCACCCGGGATTGCCACCCGGGGTGGGGTGGTCAGCCGCGTCCGATGTTCCCATACTCTGGTGCGGCCCGGCTTCTCGGGCCGTCAAGCGGTTTGGAGGGATTCATGAGGGCAATTCTGATGGCACTGGTTCTGGCACTGGCACCCGCCGGCATGGCGCTGGCTGACAACGACGTCGGGTGTGGTGTCGGGACGCAGATCTGGGAAGGGCAGAAGGGGCTGCCCGTCAAGCTGGCCGCTTCGTTCACGAACGGCCTCACGTTTCAGTCGATCTCGATCACGTTCGGTCTGCTCAACTGCAACGGCAAGGACACGGTTACGGCTGACGCGTCGGAGATGAGGCTTCGTCATTACGCCAGCCAGAACTTCGATCGCCTGGCAGAGGACATGGCCAGGGGCCAAGGCGAGAGCCTCGAAGCACTGGCGTATCTGCTGCGAGTTCGCGCCGAAGATCGGGCGGCTTTTCGCGCGTTCGCACAGGCGCATTTTGACGAGCTCTTCACGCACGACCACGTGACGGCGGGAGAGATGCTGGGCTCTCTCGACGCTCTGTTGGCCGAAGATCAGGAGCTCTCAGCCTATACGAGGAGCTGAGGCGGCTTCACTTCCGGGCATCCGCTCCGCGCGCGGGCGCGGAGCGGATGCCCGCTCCAGACTTCAGTCGATGCCGCATGCGATTCATCCCGGCCGTCCTGCTCTCGCTCGCTCTCGTCCAAGCCACCCTGATGTCCGCCGACGCACTCGCGTCCGCGGGCGGATCTGAGCATGCCCCTGCGCGCGCAGCCGTTCAGAGCTACCTCGCAGAGCTGACCGAGCGCGCGCGTCAGGCGAGGCTCGCTGAGCACCCGGTCTGGCTCGCGCTGCTCCACTTCGAGAAAGGTCGGCTACTTCGCGGCGGGCGAAGCCACGCGACGACGGCCGCGTTCTTTCTCTCGCCGGAGGGTCGACGGGATCCGCAGGCCGAACTCGTCGCCACGCTCGCGAGCTTCGCTCTTCCCGCCGACACCCGCCTGAAGAGGGAAGAGCACCCGCAGTGCGCATTCGTCGCGCGCCGCCACTGGCTGGCGCATCAGCTCCAGATCGACACCGACCGCCTCCCCTTCTCCGAATGCCAGCACTATGAGAACTGGCGTCGCGGTCTTCGGGCCGTCGGGCTCTCGCTGATCTTTCCCGAGGGCTTCATGAACAATCCCGCCTCGATGTTCGGCCACACATTGCTGCGGATCGACGAGTCTCGTGAGCTCGGTGCCCAGGAGATGCTGGGATACGCGGTGGACTTCACGGCCAACGCGGGTGGCGACAGCGGGCTGGGCTACGTAGCGAAGGGTGTGCTCGGCCGATACCCGGGCTACTTCGGAGTTCATCCCTACTACCAGCAGCTCAAGCGCTACGCGGACTGGGAGAACCGCGACATCTGGGAGTATCGGCTCGAGATCACCGACCAGGAGCTCGACTTCCTGCTGATGCATCTATGGGAATTGCGGGGAGTCAGTTTCCCGTACTACTTCTTCACAAAGAACTGCTCCTACCAGCTACTCAAGTTGCTGGATGTGGGCATGCCGGCACTGAGATTGAGCGAGGGATTTCCGCGGTTGGTGATTCCGGTCGATACGGTGAGGGCGGTTGTCGAGCGACCGGCCGTCGTCCGAGGCGTACGTTACAGGCCCTCGCCCGCAACGCAGTTTCGTCACGACCTGAGGCATCTCTCCCGCCGCGATCGCCGCCGGGTGCGAGAGATCGCCGAGGGTCGTCTGGAGCCGGCGGGTGAGGAGCTTGCCGGGCTGCCGGCGCCCAAGCGCGCCCTGCTTCTCGGCCTGGCGTACGATCGCCTGCGCTACGCGTTTCTCGCGGGCCAGGTCGATGAAGAGGCGTCGCGCGGCCTCTCGCGTCGGATTCTGATTGCCCGCAGCAGAGCCGGCGTCGAGGCGGGAGGCGAGCCGATACTCGAAGGCCCCGCACGGCCCCTCGTGAGGCCCGACGAGGGGCACGCCTCCGCACGGGCGGTGTTGGCCGCGGGTTGGCGCGACGGCGAGTCGTTCGTCGACGTGGAGCTGCGTCCCGCATTTCACGGGCTGATGGACGCCGAGGGCGGCTTCGTCAAGCACATGCAGATTCGCTTTCTCGATGCGCGCGTGCGCTACTACCCGACCGTAGATCGGGTGCGCTTGCAGGAGCTGGCCGTGATCGAGGCCGTCTCGCTGAGTCCCCGAAGCAATGTCTTCCGACCGCTCGCCTGGAAGTTCGGGACTGGCGTGCGTACGCGTCGCGTCCCCGCGGCGGATAGCGGCGCGCTGCGCGACACGGCGGTCTGGACTACGGAGCTGGCGGCGGGTCTGGCCTACGATCCGCACCGACTGCTGCTCACCTATGGGCTGGCGACGATGCAGCTCGACGCCGGCCCTGGGCTCGACGACGGAGCGAGCTTTGGGCCGGGTGCCCTTCTCGGTCTCTATCTCAGCACGCCCGGCGACCGCTGGAAGCTGCACCTGTTCGGCTCGGTGACGCGGTTCGCCCTGGGAGACCCGACGACTTCGCTGCGAGTGGGTGTCGAGCAGCGATTGTCACTGACGCGCAACACCGCCCTGACGCTCGCCGGCGGCTGGCGTCGCATCGCTCGCGAGAGCTGGTTCGAGACGAGACTCGGTGTAAATCTGCACTTCTGATTGGGGTGTCGAACCGGGGTGCTCCCGACTTGCATCGTGTTCCTGCGTTGCAGTCGAGCCCCCGTGTAGTCAGGTCGAACGCCTTCCATGGCCGGCGTCAGAGGTTGCTTGGTGCCGTTGTCGATGAAAGTTTCCGCTGTGCCTCGAGTCCGTATCTCGTTCGCCGATAAGAAGCTGCGAAGAGATCATCATCGAATTCAAGAATACACCTGATACTCAATTCGGTGACCCTAATCGCCTTAGATCAGGACGGGGACACATCGTGGAGAAACGCAGGTACTATCGCATCAATGTCGCAGATCGTGATGTGGGTGATCTGTACACGGAGATCGAGACCGCATCGGGCGAGAGATTCGAAGCGGAGTTGCTCGAGCTGAGCCTTCGCGGCTTCGGTGCGCGCTTCCAGGGCAAGTCGATCCCGGCACTCGATCTGCACGAAGAGGTGACGGTCCACATCGACTCGTCGGATCTCGCCGGAAGACTGTCCGTCGCAGCGATCGTACGGTTCGTCTACGACGAGTCGGGATGGTGCCGCTGCGGCTTCGAGTTCGAGGATCCCGAGCGACTTGCGCGCAGCCTGAAGGGCACTCTGGCGCGTCTATTCAATCAGCGTCGATCGCGGCGCTTCAAGCCGGACCCCGCACATGCGATCGCGGCCACGCTCCAGGCCGCTGACGGGCCGACGGTGAAGGGGCAGGTGGCGGATCTGTCGAGCGGGGGTGTCGCGGTCGTGGTGAGGCGCGACGCGTCCCCGGGCCTGGACACGAATGATCCGACGCGGGTTTCGCTGCAGCTCCCGGGTCAAGCGGCGCCGATCGAGCTGGCTGCTCGCGTGCGGCACTACCGCGAGGTGGGCGACTCGCTCCGCTATGGGCTGGAGTTCGAAGGCCCCTTCAGCGCGGAGTTTCTCCACACCCGCCGAGCCATCATCGCCGCCATCGTCCAGGCGATCGGCCGCTCGGCGGGCGACTGGGATGACCCTTCGTCGCAGCCCAGCACCGCCCGGCCCGCACGCGGCGACGGGGCGGGCTGAACGCGGTCCGCGAGACCAGCCGTGCCGTGCTCTGTGGGGCGCGCCACCCCAGGGGCGCAGGTGCGGTGATTCCCGGATGCGGCTCGTTGGTTTGCCCCCCCACCTGGGCCCGAGCCTGGCTCGATTCTCACATTTCGACGCCTGACCGGCCCGACCTCAGGCGTCACAGATCAAGCCGGGGACGAGAAGCGCCGACCGTGAAGAGAGGGCGCGTGGTACCTGGCAGGCGCGCGGGAGATCTTGCGGAGGCTCGCGGACGATGGGCGTACGGTTCTTCGGGCAGTTTCTGATCGACGAGGGCGAGATAGACGAGATCCAGCTGGCCGCGGCGCTGGCAGAGCTCGACGAGGTCAATCTCGAAGTCGGCGGGCTGGCGGCGCAGGCCGGGTATCTCAGCGAGCAGGCGGCGGCGCACATCAACGCCCAACAGCGCAAACGCGACCTGCCCTTCGGTGAGCTGGCGGTGGAGCTGGGTTTGCTGACGCCCGATCAGGTCGACGAACTCCTTTTTCGGCAGGCGGGTCTTCACGCCCTTCTGGGTGAGACGCTCGTCAAGCGAGGCGATCTGGACCCGACCCGGCTCGCGGGGCTCGTCGATCGATTCAAGGTCGAGCAGGCATATTACGCGGACGCGTTGCAGAGCCTGCCGATGGCGTTGCAGGACGAGCCCTTCTTCGAGGACGTGCTCGATCTGGTCTGCAACCTGGCGCAGCGTGTTGCCCGGCTGAGGGTCAAGCTGGCGCCGACACAGGAATGGCAGGGCGGGACCGTCTTCCCGATCCGCGTGCGTGTAGAGGCCGAGCTGGAGCACACGGTTCGACTCGGCATTGCGGCGAGCAGAGGATTCGGCCGAGCGCTGGCGGCGGGAATGCTGCGATGCTCGCCCGATGCCTGCGAGATCCAGCCCGTTGAGACGGCCGTCGCGGGCTTCCTCGAACTCGTCGCAGGCAACGCGAAGGCCGGTCTGACGGATCGCGATCAGTTCAACCGGATCGGCTCGCCCGAACACGGCTGTCTGCCCTCGGCGGGCTTTGCCGCCACCCTCGTCAGCACGCACGGCGATGCGCTGCTGATCATGGAGCCCGGCTGAGAAGCGGACTCCCGCGTCACACCGTCAGATCAGTAGCTGCTACTCGCCCACTCCTCTCGCCATCTCATCCAGCAGCCCGGCGAGTCGCGGGTTGGCCTCGATGATGCGCCTCAGGCGCCGCTCGTCCAGCACCAACAGCCAGCACTTGCCGCTGGCCACGACGCTGGAGCTTGCAGGGTGTTGGCCAGGCAACGGAATGCCTCCCAACAGATCCCCTGGCGCCAGCTCTCCGAGCGGCTTGTCGCGCTCGCTGTCGATCAGACGCATCTGTCCCGCCAGCAGGATGAACAATCCCTCTGCCGTCCTGCCCTGCTCGACCACACAGGTTCCGTCCCTCACCTCGAGAAGGTGGAACTCCCGCGCCAGCTCAGAGCGCTTGTCCCGCGCGAAGGCGGTGAAGAAGGGGCTCGTGCGCGTGTGCCGATCGATCAGTCGCTCTCGCAGGAAGCGGAGCATGACCTTCGACAGCTTCGGCTGGCTCTTGATCAGTGACCACATCACTCTGCGATCGATGGCGAGCAGCCGACTGTCGACCAGAGCCTCGATGGTGGCGTTGCGGGGCTGGTTGGTCACCAGACCGATCTCGCCGAAGAACTCGCCCCTCTCGAGGACGGCGAGTCGCTTGCGCGTCGGCCGCTCTGCGATCGGGACAACGGCCCCATCCACCACCACATAGAGCGTGTTGGCCGGATCGCCCTCTCTGAATAGGATCGCACCGGCCTCGAGCCGCACGATGCGTGCCTTGGCCATCAGCTCGCGCAGGGCGGCGGGATTCAGCGAGCCGAACAGGGGGGTGCTGGCGAGAGCCTCTCGCGCCGCGCGGTGCTTCTCGTCGCGTGTTGCCCGGGTGAGGGGACTCTTCTCCTGGCTCGGCGAAGCCACGGGCCCCCCTTCGAGCCCGAGATCGAGTGGTCGCGCGGGATCGAGCCCACTCTGGGTCTCGTCGAGTGGGATTTCGGTTACGCGGCCCATCTGTGCGTTGCCGAGCTGAACCGCACGGGCGCCGGGGATCGCCTCGGTCAGCTCCAACTCGAGTAGCGGCGCATCGCCATCGGGTGCAGTCGCGACCGCCGCGTGCGCTGCTGTCTCGGCCGACTGGACCAGCGGCGGCACGTTCTCGCCGGAATTCATCGAGGGCTCGGTGTAGAGCAAGTGCAGGCATTCGAGCGTGCCGGGATGCTCGGGTTCGATGTCGAGAATCAGCTTGCACGTCGCGATGGCGGCCAGCACTTGCCCCGCATCGACTTGCAGATCGAGCGCCTGCCGTAGGCAGACCAGCTCGCTGCGCTTCTCGCCCATCTCGTGGTAGATGTGGGCGCAGCGTTCGGGCCAGGCGGGGTCGGCGGGCATGCGCTTCTGGAGCTGGCGATAGATCTCGAGCGCGCGGCCGAGGTCGCCAGAGCGCAGCGCGAGCGAAGCCTCGCGACGCATCTGCTGGTCAGGAGGAAGCGTCATCCCCTCTATATCGCTACATCGAGGGCTGTGCTTGAACGCGACCTCGCATGTGTCGAGGATCACGGTTTGGGTCTGCCAGCCTGCCGCGAGGGGGTTACCGCCGTCAGATGCCGCGTAGGTGCGCGGTCTCGTTCAGACTCTCGAGGCTGCGCTCGCCGCTGCCGGCGGCCAGGAAGCGGTTGATGCTGGTGTAGCCAGGGCCGAAGAAGAGTCGGAATTCCAGCCCCAGGACGTGTGCCGTCCAGGCGTTGATCACGCCGCCGTGGCAGACCACCGCGACTCGTTTGCCCGGGTTGACACGAATGATCTCCTCGATGCCCTCCAGCACGCCGCGATTGAACTGCTCCAGGTCGAGCCCCTCTGGGTAGCCTCGCTGGACGAAGTCCCTCCAGAGCTCGTAGTCGCATTGCTTGAGCTCTTCTAGCGGAATGTAGAGCGGATCGTCACGGTCATACTCCGCCACGCGCGGCTCGAGCTCGATCTCCAGGCCCTTGCTCTCAGCCAGCGAGAGCGCGGTCTGGTGTGCTCGGCGCAACGGACTGGTGTAGATCCGGTCGATCTGTTCATCAGCGAGCCAGCGCGCCAGGCTGGCGGCCTGAGCGCGCCCCCGCTCTGAGAGCGGTGGATCGGCCGGGCTTCCGTCGCTGGTCTGGAGGCGAATCGGGAGGGCGTGGCGAATCAGCAGCAGCTCCATGGCGGCCGATTGTAGCTCGCGGCCCGCGGCCGACGGCGCCGAACGGATGGCTTGCACACGATCGGCCGGGCCGCGCGCCGCTGGCTGCGGGGACGGCTACAATCAGCGTCTCGCCGGGCGGCGCCGGGGGCTTGTGGGGAGCTTGTGGCGCGCGGCCCGCCGTTTCCTGACTTCGCCTCACGACCCAAGGAGCAAGTGCATGGCCCAGACAGCTCGATTCCTGCTCGGCGGCCTGCTTGCGCTGGCTCTGCTGATCGCGCTTCCGGCCGCGGGACAGGTCGCGGGAGAGGTCGAGGGAGACGCCGAGAACCCGATCGCCGATGCGCAGCCGTCCGAGGTCGCGCTCGCGAGCTTCACCACGGCCGTGGAAGGGCGAGAGCCGGTCGACGCCGTGAGCTTCCTGTCGACCGACCAGACGCAGATCATCTTCTTCAGCGATCTTCGCGATCTGGCGAGCCAGACGGTGACCCATCGTTGGGAGTACAACGGCCAGGTGATGGCGGAGATCCCCTTCGAAGTGAAGGGTGATCGCTGGCGTGTCTGGTCCAGCAAGCAGCTACGGCCGATCTGGCTCGGTCAGTGGACCGCCTCGGTTGTGAAAGCCGACGGCGAGGTCATCGCGAGCGAGAGCTTTACCTATCAGAAGATCGAGTAGCCAGAGCGCGCTCATCGCACGCTGCTTCAGAGCAAGACGTCCCGGTAGCTATCCTCGCTGAATCCGACGAGCGTGGTCTTGCCCCGGCGGATCGTGGGTGCGCGCAGATTGCCGGTCGGGCCCAGCATGGCCGTCACCAGATCCTTGCCCGCTTTTCCGGCGGGCTTGAACTCGCTGATCTTCTTGCCCTTGGCCACGATCACCTTGGCGGACGCTTTGGCGATCTCGCTCGCCTCTTCTCTTCCGAGCTTGGCGCTGGCCGAGACCGTTTGCTTCGGCTCGATGTCATGGGCGTCCAGAAACTTGGACGCTCGCGTGCAGGACGTTCAGCCCTTGCGGTAGTAGTACCAGTCGATGCTCTTGGCCATGGATTCTCCGGCTGCCGATGTCAGTGCTGTGGTGGCTCGCGGTCAATGGAGTCATATCGCGACTCGTCGACGGGCGCAGCCCCTGCGCCCGTAGGCCGCTCGGTCCGGGGTTTCTCCGCAACCTGCTAACGTCCCGGCCTGTCGCTCAGCTCACCCGCCATTCGCGAGATTCCCCTTGAGTCGCCATCCCGATCCCGTATCCAGGCTCGTCGAGCACCTGCAGCTCGAGGCGCTTGATCGAGACCTCTACCTCGGCCACCCCGGTAGCGGAGAGGGTCGCCTCTTCGGGGGCCTGGTTGCCGCCCAGTCGGTGGTTGCGGCCTGCCAAACGCTGCCCTCGCCCGCGGACGAGAGCAGCCTGCATTCGCTTCACGCCTACTTCTTGCGCCCTGGGCGCTACGGCAAGCCCATTCGCTTCGTGGTCGATCGCATTCGCGACGGCCGCACGTTCACGACACGCCGCGTGGTGGCCCATCAAAGTGGAGAGGCGATCTTCAACCTCTCCGCCAGCTTCGCGAGGCCGGAGCAGGGCCTCTCCCATCAGGCCCCGATGCCCGATGCGCCCGCACCGGAGGCCCTTGCGACCTGGTCCGAGTTGCGCGCTCGCGCACTCGGCGAGGAGCCTGAGGAGGATCGCAGCCCCGTCGACGTGCGCGTGTGCGATCGCAACGAGTTCCGGGCCGGAGCCGAGAAGGGACCCAAACGGCTGGTTTGGATGAGGCTGCGGGGCAAGCTGCCCGACGACGCCGTGGTCCACACCGCGGCGCTGGTCTACGCCAGTGATCGCACGCTTCTCTCCAGCGCGCTGCGACCGCTCAATATCGTGCCCGGGACCGGCTACCGGGGGGCCAGTCTCGACCACGCCATGTGGTTTCACCGGCCGCCGCGCTTCGATGGTTGGATCCTCTACGCATCGGAGAGTCCCGTCGCCCACGCCGCTCGGGGGCTCATCTTCGGTGCGATGTTCACGCCGGACGGCGTGCAGATCGCATCGGCGGCCCAAGAAGGCCTGATCCGCGTGCCACGCTCCTGACATGCCAGGGGCGGAAGGGCGCCGGAGCACCGACAAGTGTCAGGAGGGCTTCGGCGCGAAGACGGCCTCGCTCACCTCGAAAGCGCCGTCCTGCAGATCGGCGCTCGCCGCCACTCGATGGGAGCGGCAGCGAGCTGCACCCAGTACGTCATCGAGCACGGGCGCGAGCTTCTCCAGCGTCGCGGCGTTGGCGCCGAGTACCAGACTCTCGACCTCGCGTCCCATCGAGACCTCGGCATCGGATTTGGCCTTGTTGATGGCCGCGTGGGCCGCCAGCGCCAGATCGAAGCTGGCTGGGCTGATGGGGGCGGCGATCGCATCGAAGTCGGCGTCGCTGGGCCAAGGCGCCGTGTGGACGCTCGCGTGGCCACTCTCCTGCGCGAAGACCCAGGACCAAACTTCCTCCGTGATGTAGGGGAGGACGGGGGCGAAGAGGCGCAGCAGAACGCTCAGCGCGAGCCGTAGCGCGGCAACTGCCGAGCCGCTGGCGGCCGCCTCCGCTCCGGTGGCGCCATCGGCGAAGCGGCGTGCTCGGGCCTTGACGAGCTCGAGGTAGTGGTCGGTAAAGGTCCAGAAGAAGCTCTCGGTCTCCTGGAGTGCGCGCGCGTAGTCGTACTCTTCGAAGTAGCCCGTGCTCGCTCGGGTCAGCTCGGCCAGCTTCGCCACGAATGCGCGGTCGAGCTCGCAGGTGATCGGATGCACCTCGCCCTGTTGCGAGAGCACGAACTTCCCGGCGTTGAAGATCTTGGTCGCCAGCTTCTTGCCGATCTTCCAGACCTTCTCGTCGAACGCGGTGTCGGAGCCCAGGCGCGCGCTGGCGGCCCAATAGCGTCCGCCGTCCGCCGTGTACTTCTCGAGCAGCGGCAGGGGCGTCATCACGTTCCCCTTGCTCTTCGACATCTTCTTGCGATCGGGATCGAGGATCCAGCCCGAGATCATGGCGTGGCGCCACGGCACGTCGTCTTCGTGCAGCAGCGCTTTGGCGATCGTGTAGAAGGCCCACGTACGGATGATGTCGTGGCCCTGCGGCCGCACGTCGGCGGGGAAGAGCTTGGCGTGCCGGTCGTCGTCGATACTCCAGTGCGAGCTGATCTGCGGCGTGAGCGAGCTGGTGAACCAGGTGTCGAAGATGTCGGCATCTCCGCTGAAGCCACCCGGCTGTCCGCGCTGCGACTCCTCGTAGCCACGTGGCGCGCTCACGGTCGGGTCGACGGGCATCTGCTCGCCGGTGGCCACGATGGCGGCGTCGTAGTCGGGCTCACCATCCTCGCCGAGCGGATACCACACCGGGATCGGTACACCGAAGTAGCGTTGGCGGCTGAGACACCAATCGAAGTTCAGATTCTCTGTCCAGTCGCGAAAGCGCGCGTGCATGAAGGCGGGGTGCCAGCTCACCTTCTCGCCTTTGCGCAGCAGGTCTTCCTTGTGCTCCAGCAGGCGGGCGAACCACTGGCGGCTGGGGAGGTGCTCGAGTGGCCGCTCACCCTTCTCGTAGAACTTCACCGGGTGCTCGACCGGAGTGGGCTCGCCGCGCAGCGGCGCTCCGGTGCCGGTAGCGCTGCCCTCCGGCTGGGCCAGCAGCTCGACGATACGTCGCTGAGCCTGCCTCACATTCTTTCCCGCCAGCTCCGCGTAGTAGCGGTTGGCGGCCTCGGCATCGAGACTCGGGTAGCGCTCGCTGCCGAACTCCACGGCGCCGAGCCGCCCGTCTCGGCCGATGAGCTGACGCAGTGCCAGGCCCTGCTCGCGCCACCAGAGCACGTCGGTCGCATCGCCGAAGGTGCATACCATCAAGACGCCGGTCCCCTTCTCGGGGTCGGCCAGCTCGCTGGGGAAGATCGGGACCGGCACGCGGAACAGCGGTGTGACGGCGCGCTTTCCAAAGAGATCCCGGTAGCGGTCGTCGTCGGGGTGGGCGGTGACGGCCACGCATGCGGGCAGCAGCTCCGGTCGCGTCGTGGCGATCACGAAGCTGCGACTCTCGCCCTCGATGGCGAACTCGATGTCGTGGTAGGCGCCGGGCACGACGCGGTCTTCGACTTCAGCCTGGGCCACCGCACACTGGAAGTCGACATCCCACATCGTGGGCGCCTCGCTCGTGTAGACCAGCCCCTTCTGCCACAGATCCAGGAAGGAACGCTGGGCCACCTGCCGGCAGTGGTCGTCGATGGTCTGGTACTCCTGGCTCCAGTCCACCGAGAGCCCGAGCCGCCGCCACAGCACGCGGTAGTACTCCTCGTCCTCGTTGATCAGGCCGTAGCAGGCCTCGATGAAGTTCGGCCGCGAGATCAGTCGCGCGGGCTTCTTGCGCTGCTTGGCGTTCGCCTCGCACAGCTCGAGCCCCTCTTCGTAGTGCGTGCCCGGATCACAGCGAACGTGGTAGTAGTTCTGGACCCGCCGCTCGGTCGGCAGGCCGTTGTCGTCCCAGCCCATCGGGTAGAAGATGTTCATGCCCCGCATGCGCTTGAAGCGCACCATGACGTCGGCTTGCGTGTAGGAGAAGACGTGGCCGACGTGCAGCGAGCCAGAGGCCGTCGGGGGGGGTGTGTCGACGACGAAGGTCTCCTCTCGTGGTCGGCTCGGGTCGTAGCGGTAGATCTGCGAGCGCTGCCACTCCTCATCCCAACGGGCTTCGCACGCGGGGGCATCGAAGTGCTTCGCGATTCGGGCGGGGTCGATGGAGCGCAACCGGCCAGGGGCCGGAGCGCCGCAGGGGGTGTCGCTCGGATTCTGCTCGCTCATGCTGGCCTGGCTTCTCTGACTTCTCGCTGCCGTTTCGCCGCCGTTTGTCGTCGTACCCGCTGGCCAACCGCCCGAGGACAACGGGTAGACGCCGGCTGGTATGGAGCGGGGAGGACGTAACATAGACCAGCGCGCCCTCTCCGCGACCGCTGATTCGCCCGCCTTGAGCCGCGTCTCGTGAGGCCCTGTGGGTGAGGGCCAGCCCGGGAGCGGCGTCTCGCGGCCCGGGGGCGCTTGCCAATGTCCCGCCAGGGATCTAATCTCGGCCGCTCTTCTGTCGCAGCCAGACGCCACCGAGCGGAGCAGACCATGGCCAAGAAGTCGCAGATCAATCGAGACGATAGGCGTAAAGCGCTGGTCGCGAAGTACGCCGAGCGCCGTCGCGAGCTGCGCAAGCAGCTCAAGGATCCCAACGTTTCCGTCGAGGAAAAGATCAGGGTCCAGGAGGCCTTTGCGAAGCTGCCGCGCAACTCGTGCTCGACGCGTGTGAACAGCCGTTGCGGCATTTCCGGGCGCTCTCGGGCCTACTATCAGAAGTTTGGCATCTCCCGCATCGCCCTGCGCGAACTCGCCTTGTCGGGTCAGCTCCCGGGCATGCGCAAGTCGAGCTGGTAGCCGGTGCCAAGGAGAGCAGTGTGAAGCCCGAAATCCATCCCGACTACCACGACGTCATCTTCGTCGACTCCGCTACGGGCACCGAGTGGGTGACCCGCTCCACCATGACCTCGAAGGAGACCCGCGCGGTCGAGGGCGTCGACGTGCCTGTGGTGCGTCTGGAGATCTCGTCGGTGAGCCATCCCTTCTGGACGGGCAAGATGCGAGAGCTCGATGCGGACGGCAAGATCGAGCGTTTCCGCAAGCGCTACGGATTCAAGAAGAAGTAGCCGCCGGTAAGAACAGCCGAGCCGAAGACACCAGAGTCCACACCAGAGTCCGCATGGCCAAGCCGCGCGGGCTCGTTCTTTCTAGGACTGGGTGGCGGAGAGCTTCTTCTTGATCTGGCGCTTCAGCTTGAGCGCCTCGGGCATCAGCTTGCTGTCGTCGGTCGCCAGCAGGAAGCTGTCGATTCCGCCCTTTTTCTGGACGGTGCGCAGGGTTCGGGTGGCGATGCGCAGCGGGATCGAGCGGCCGAGCGCGTCGGAGGCGAGCGTCACCTTCTGGATGTTGGGCTCGAAGCGTCGGTTGGTCGCACGCATCGAGTGCGAGACGTTGTGCCCGAACTGAACTTCTTTACCCGTGAGCGCGCAGCGGCGTGCCATGGCACCACCCTTCTTCCAAGCTTGCCGACCTCAAGACCCGTCGGGATTCGCGGGGGGCCACGTGACGCTTGGCCCTACCCCAGGAGGCCGGATTGGTAGCGAGGGCGCCCAGCGCGGTCAACCACCCGGTCGCAGGAGTGCTGCGAGCGGGTGGCACCCGCGTCGGGAATCTCAATTCCCGGGGGGTGAGCCCGAGCGACGTGTGTGCCGATTCGGCGGCAGGCGCGTCGTGAGAGGCATGCTTCAAGCTCTTCGCTGCTCCGCCAGCCAGCGCTTGAAGATCTTCTCCTCTGCCTCGTGCCGCGCCCTGATGTCCACCGTCGCGCCCGCAGACTCGTCGTCTGACGGAGCCTTGCCGCGATCCGCGATCACCCAGGCGGGCACCGGCTCTGCCGGCGGGCAGCCGGGGATGTGGAGGCACGTTCCTCCCGCCTTATCGATGCGCTTCTTGAGCGCCATGCTGCAGTCGCCCATCAGCACGAGGTTGTCCCCGACCTCGACTCCGTCGGGGACTTTGTGATGCCGGCCCAGCACGATGTCGATGCCGCTGTTCTCGTCGTACAGCTCCAGGGCCTTGAGCTTCGACATGGTGAAGGAGAGCAGCCCCTGGCAGGTGCTGCAGGCCTTCTCGAGGTGAATGTTGTACTCGGGCCAGGCATCGAATCCCTCGAGGTAGGGCAGGTACAGCTCCTGGCGAACCTCATCGATCGAGTTGCCCCTGATCTCGATCTGGTCTTCGTCGAAGATCCCGAGACCCTTTTCGCGGGCCGCGTCGAAGTACTCCACCTTCTCGATTGGAAGGCCGGTCATCCTGCAGGCGGTGGCGTCAATGGCCACCATATCCTGCCCCGCAACGACGCAGTCGAACTCGACCGGCGTACCCGAATGGGGCCCGAAGCCCTCCATTGGCCGGATCATGTCGACGACGGTGAAATCGGGTCGCACGACGTGTCCGAGGTCCATCATGGCGTTCGCCAGATTCGTGCAGTGCATGACGTAGTGGTGCTTGTCCTGCACTACGCCCTTGAGGTTCTTCAGGGCGCAGGTGAAGACCATACTCACATGTGACTTGAAGATCGGGACGTTGACCAGGTGATCCGCCTCGAGCAGGAAACGCGGGAGGTCCACGGTCTTGATTTGCGAGGTCGGGCTCTCGAAGGGCACCTTGACCAGGTCGTCGTCGCTCTTGATATCGCGTATCTCGTCCACACCCGCGTCTTCAGCGGCTTGCCTGATTCCGCTCGACTCCAGGCACGCGAAGGTCTCACAGCCGATGGCGGACGACTCGGCCAGGATGATCTTGCCGGGATTGGCCTGCTTGACGAGCCGAATGACGGCGGACACGACCGCGGGGCTCGTGTTCACCGAGGTTTCCGGCCCGGCCTCGTGACCGCCATTCGGCTTGATGACGACGGTCGCGCCGGGTCGAATCAGAGACTTCACGCCGCCCAGGTGATCGACAGCCTGCTCGACCATGCGGTCCGCGTCGGTCCCCTTGACTATGGATACGATTGATTTCTGCATGGCGTCCACCTGTTTGTCTGTTGACGGGTTCAGCTGACTACCGGTAGGGCAGCCAGCATTCCATGAGCTCGTCCACGGGCCAGCGGGTCAGCAGCTCGTAGCCGTCCTCGGTCACCAGGACGTTCTCCTCCAGCCGCACGCCGTCGCTACCCCCCTTGTGGCCCGCGTAGGTTTCGAGGGCCAGGACCATTCCCGCGCGGAGAGTCGTCGGCTCGTATCCGGCGAGCTTCTTCATGATGCTGATGAATGGCCGGTCGTGAAGCGTGAGGCCCAGACCGTGGCCGCAAGCGTAGGGCCCGACCTCACCCCAATTGTCGTACCCCCAGTACTGCGGTGAATCCGGCCAGGCGTCGGTGATGTCGAAGTCGCTAGACCCGTCCTTGATGGTGTCCATCCCCGCGTAGAGCATCGCTCGACACTCTTCGTAGAGGTCCTTCTGCTCCTGGGAGGCCTTCCCGCAGCAGAATGTGCGGTAGACGCACGACTTGTAGCCCTGGTACGAGGCGCCATCTACGTCGATGTAGATCAGATCGCCGGGGCGAATGGGCTTGTCCGTGAACGACCACCCATAGGGATTCGTGTTGTAGCCGGAGCAGCACACGAGATCTTCGGTGTGGTCATCACCTTCCTCGTAGAGGGCCTTGATCCCGATCCCCACCAGATCGCACTCTCGGATGCCGGGCCGAATCGCGTCTGCGATGTCGGCGAAGGCTCGCTCGGAGTTGGCGCAGGTGATTCGCATCAGCGCAACCTCGTCCTGCGTCTTGATCATGCGAGCCTCATCCATGACCGGCTTGCCGTGCACGACCTCGATTCCCTTCCTCTGGAATGCCTCGGCGAACAACATCGAGAGCGTCGATCCCTCGATACCGAGAGGTTCCTTCTCGACTCCGTACTTGGCCATCGTCTGAGCAATCACGTCGACAATCCGCCCGACCATGAAATCGTTCGAGTCCTGGGCCGTCACCCGCGGCATGCCCAACGCCGGGTGAACGCGCTCGCTCATCCACGGCATGCGTCTCTCGGTTTCGCTGGGTGTGCCACCGCCGAAGAGGTGCGGCTCTCCGTTTCTCGGGCAGAAGACCACCTGCAGCTCGCTCGCCCGCATCGGCGTGGTGACGTAGTAGGACGTGAGGTACCGGATGCTGGCCTCGTCCCAGGTGAGCAGAGCCCCCAGGCCAGCGCTGTTGATCTCGGCTTTCGCGCGCGCGGTTCGCTCGCGGCGCAGGCGGTCGTAATCCACCCGCATCTCGTAGTCGACGGCGTGTTTCCCAAAGGCTCCCGGCTTCATGACACCACCTCCTGCCTGTAATTGCTCTCAATGCAAACTTGCATCCTGTGCAAAAACCAATACACTGATTCCGAACAGCATGCAAGAGCTTCATCTCAACTATCTGTTAACGCAGGGATTTATTGAGGACGACCATGGCAGAGGCACACGCGACAGAGCTCCCGGACGCTCAGCGCCCCGGTCGGGTCGAGCGCCGGCGAGCCCGGGTCCACCAGCGAATCCTGGAAGTGACCGAGGTGCTCGCGCGTTCGCGCGGCGTGGACGGCGTGACGATCGCCGACATCACCGAGGCGGCGGACATCGCGCGCCGCACCTTCTATCACTACTTCGATTCGAAGAATGCCGTGCTGGTGCCGATCGCGCGGGCGCGCACACGCGCACTCAACCGCCGCATTGATCGCGTCGTCGCACGCATAGACGATCCCGCCGAGGTCATCTCGGTTGCGCTGCGCCACACGCTGCGGAGTATGCCCGAAGACCCACTGTGCGCGTGGTTCATCTTCCATTCGGGGCTGCCGCAAAAGCGCCTGCGAGAGGGAATCGGCGAGAGTGGCTACCGCGACGTGATGCGCGGGATCGAGAGCGGGCGCTTTGCAATCGACAACCCCGAAGCGGTTGCCACGCTGTTCAGCGGTGCGGTGATCGGCGTGCTGAGCGGGCGGCTCGAGCACGCACTCAGCGACAGCGACCTCGACGACACCGTGGAGTACCTGCTGCGCCTGCTCGGCGTGCCTCTCGAGGAAGCTCGGGACATCGCCCATCGCCCGCTTCCCGAGCTTGGCGCCGAAGGCGCGAGCGTGCCTTCGTAACACCGCATTCGGTGGCGAACCACGCGGTCCCCGCAACCGCTCTTCCCGAATCGGGTAGACCCGTAGCCGAGTACGCTAGGGAAGCAGCGCGGAGAAGCTGACCGGGATCTCTTCGCGGATCGACATGGGATTCCAGCGGCTGTGGGGCTTGCCGATGCCGAAGTCGACGCGGTTGAGGACCAGGCTGCCCCGCACCCGGGTCGGCGTCGTGCTCAGCACCTCGAAGTCGCCTTCCAGCGTCTTCGTCACGTCTCGAATGGTGATGTCGAACTTCGCTCCGTAGCGGGGGTTGCCGCTCTCGCTCTCCCCCATCGCGTAGGCGTCGTGGATGCGAATCAGTGCGCTGGGGAACTGCTCGACAGAGAAGAAGTCGTCACTCCTCAAGTGCTTGTCACGGCGCCCTATCCCGGTGTCGAGGCTCGTGATCTCCACCTCGACCTCCACCACGCCGCTCTCCGGATGCTCCCGATCGATCTGGACCTGGCGAAAGCGCCAGCGGCGAAAGTGGCCGTCGGCCTTGAGCAATGCGTTTCGGCCCACGAAGCTGATCGAGCCGGGCGCCGCGCTCTGCTGCTCGTCCGCGGGCTCGGCAGCGCCGGCGTCTGGCATACGTGCGGCGCCGAGGAGAAGGGCCAGCAGCACCAGGCCCAGCGTGCGAGCGGCGCGCGTGCCAGTCGGCTCATCCGTCGCAATGTCCCTCCAGCCGCAGCCGTTCATTGGGCTTCGCCGGCGTCTGACAGGAAGCGCATCGCCACGGCCGCGTGCAGCGCGACCCCGTGCGCCAAGCCGGCTTCTTCTAGCAGCATGCGGTTGGAGTGGCACGGGGCAGGCTTCTTCACGCCCCTCGGCTTGAGGCCGAGAAAGACGAAGGTGCCCGGCCAGCGCTGGAGCAGGAAGGAGAAGTCCTCTGCACCCATGATGGGCGTCGGGAGGTCTAGGTACGCATCCTCGCCGAAGAGGTTCGTCGCGACCCCGCGCGCAAAGTCCGTAAAGTCCGGCTCGTTGAAGGTCACGGGGTAGCCCTCAATCACGTTCACAGTGGCCTCGACACCGTGTGCCTGGGCGATGCCCTGCACCACGCGGTGAATGCCCTCCTCGGCCGAGAGCCGCGCGTGCTCCGAGGTGGCGCGCAGGGTTCCCAGCAGCTTGGCGCTCTCGGGGATGATGTTGGCCGCGGTTCCCGCCTCGATCTTGGTGGTCGTGATCACCACCGGGTCGCAGGCGCTGATACGGCGCGTCACCATGGTCTGTAGCGTGTTGACGATCTCGCAGGCGACGGGAATCGGATCCAGCGTGTCGTGGGGCATCGAGGCGTGTCCGCCGGCTCCGACGATCTCCACCGTCCAGACATCGGCCGAGGCCATCACGGCACCCGGGCGCGAGGCCACGCAGCCTACGGGCAGGCGCGGGTCGACGTGAATTGCAAAGGCTGCCCGCGGCGCCTCGGTCCCGGCGAGCAGCTCTTCGTCGAGCATCAGCTTCGCGCCGAAATGTCCCTCCTCGCCGGGCTGGAAGAAGAACTTGACGTCTCCGGCCAGTTGCTCGCGTTTGCTCGCGAGCAGCGCTGCGGCCGATAACAGCATGGCGGTGTGGGCGTCGTGGCCGCAGGCGTGCATGCGTCCAGGCTTCGAGGAGGCGTAGTCGAGGCCCGTATCCTCGGGCATCGGGAGTGCGTCCATGTCGGCTCGCAGAAGGATACTGCGCCCGCGTTCGGCGCCGCGCAGCGTCGCGATCAGGCCACTCGTCCGCTGGCAGAGCTGGATCTCCAGGTCGAGATGCGAGAGCGCGTCGAGCACGGTCTGCCGAGTTTCCGGCAGATCGTTGCCGATTTCGGGGCTGCGGTGAATCCGTCTGCGGAGCGCCACCGTGTCCGCCAGCAGCTCGCCCGCCTCTGCCAGCAGATCCTCACTCCAACCCATCGCCCCTCCTCTTCGTCGCCAGCGCAGTATAGGACGCTGGCGGGCGGGTGGTGCGACGGGCGGGCTTCCGCGATGGCTTGCCGGATGGGCTCGCCCGTCAGCTGGCTGCCACCGGTGCCGCTACGCCCTGCGCCGCGCCCTCCGCCACGTCATAGCGAATCGATTCCTGCGGCAGCGTGTGGCTGGTCATCTCGTTCTTGAGCTGTTCGAGCTCCGTGCGCGCGGCCTCGCGACGCGCCTCGTCGCGGAATTCACGCAGCCTGTGGCGCAGCCCGTCACCCTCGTCGCCGAGCTCCTTGCTGAGCCGCCCCTCCATGGAGACGCGCGTAATGTGCTCGCGGACACTCTCCAGGGCGTCCATCTCCGCGTCGATCGAGAGCCCCTCGATGGCGACCTGCAGGCGTCGCCGAGCCTTCGCGTTGGCCAGTGTGGCGAGCATGCGGCCCTTCTCTCGCACGAGCGTGCGGATCTCCTCGCGAAAGCGCACCAGGTTGGCCTTCGCCTCTTCCACCTGAACGCGCACATCACCCAGCTCCTCTTCCGCCCGTTCGAGCTCCTCGAAGAGTGCCTGCTTGCGCGCAATCAGGTCGATCGAGATCTCGTCTCGTCCGCGCCGCACCGCGCGCCGCACGTCGTCGTGCAGTCGCGCGATCTCGGCGCGTCGCTCAGTGATTTCCGATTCGAGCTTGTTGCGCATATACAGGATGCCGGCCACGGCGCTCTTCAGCTCGCGGTATTGGCGAACCCGCTCACCGATGGCCTGCTCGTAGACCACCTCGGGGCTGCCGTGCTCTCGGTCGCGAACCCACCGGCCGAATACGCCCCGGATCAGGCTCTGCAGGCGGGTGAACATCCCGGGTCTGTTTGCTCGACTCATCGCTCTTCTCCTCTCATGTCATCCGTGTCAGCTCCGACCCCAGTCTTCGGATCGGAGATCCAGCTCGCGTATCTTCTGCTGCAGGCTCTGGCGAACCATGCCGATCGCCTGCGCGGTGCGAGATACGTTGCCGTCGTTCTCCCGCAATGCGCGCAGTAGGTACGCGCGTTCGAATCCCTCCACGGCGCGCTTCTTCGCCTCACCGAAAGGCAGGCCCGCCGGTAGATCCAGAGCCTCTTGCCCGCGTGCTTCGTCGCTCAGGTGCAAGTCCGACTCCTCGATCACATCTGCAGCGGCCAGCACCGCGGCCTGCTCGAGCACGTTGCGCAGCTCACGCACGTTGCCCGGCCAGGTGTGGCGGGCGAGCCTGGCCAGCGCCGGGGCAGAGAGACGCTTGCGCGCGCGCCCCAGGCGCTCAGCGAGCTGCTCCAGAAAGCGATCGACCAAAGCTGGGATGTCGCCGGTGCGCGCGCGCAGGGCCGGCAGCTCCAGCGCCACGACCTTGAGGCGGTAGTAGAGGTCCTCGCGGAACTGGCCGCTGGCGACCTCTTCCTCGAGATCTCTGTGGGTGGCGGAGATCACCCGAACATTGACGTCGATCGACGTCGTGCTTCCGACGCGCTCGATTCGCCGCTGCTCGAGGACGCGCAGGACCTTGGCCTGAGTCTCGAGAGCCATGTCACCGATTTCGTCGAGGAAGATCGTGCCCCCGTCCGCGGCCTCGAAGCGCCCGACGCGCCGGTTGTCCGCACCCGTGAAGGCGCCCTTCTCGTGGCCGAAGAGCTCACTCTCCACCAGCTCTCGGTTGATGGCCGCACAATTGACCGCCACGAAGGGCTTGTGCTTGCGGTTGCTGGTGTTGTGCAGCGCCTGGGCGACGAGCTCCTTGCCCGTGCCGCTCTCGCCCCGGATCATCACGCTGAGATCGGTCTCCGCCACCTTCTGCATGGTTTCGAAGACGGCTCGCATGGCGTCGCCGGAGCCGATCAGGTTCTCGAAGCCGTACTCGCGCTGGATCTGCTCCAGCAGGAGCTGGTTCTCTCGCTGCAGGCGGTAACGCTCCAGCGCACGCCTCACGACGACGCGTAGCTCGTCGTTGTCGAAAGGCTTGGGGATGTAGTCCTCCGCGCCGGCCTTCATCGCCTCTACGGCGATCTTCTCCGAGCCGTGCGCGGTGATCATCACCACTGCCGTTTCGGGGCGGGTCTCCTTCGCGACCTTGAGCACGTCCATGCCACTGGCGCCGCGTCCGAGCGCGAGATCCGTCAGCACGAGGTCGAAGAGCTGGCTCGAGAGCTCCCGGATGGCGCTCTCGCCGCTATCGGCCAGCTCGACCTCGTAGCCCTCCCGCTGCAGCAGACCCTTCAGCGCCAGCCGGATGGCGTTCTCGTCTTCGACGACCAGGATGCGCGCCGTCATGATCGCTCCCCCCCCGCCGCCCGGTGCTTGGGAAATGTCAGGACGAACTCGGCCCCCTCGCCCTCGCGTGAGATGACCTCGATGGACCCAGCGTGCGCCTCGACGAGCTTCTTGGTGATCGCCAGCCCGAGCCCGGTGCCGTGTTCCTTCGACGTGAAGAACGGGTCGAATATCTTCGCGCGCGTTTCGGAGTCGATGCCGAGGCCGTTGTCGCCGATTCGCACCCAGACCTCGCTCCCCGCCAGGTTCTCGCCCAGCGAGACGGCGACGCGGGGCTTGTCGATGCCGGCATTCACCAGCGAGTCCATGGCGTTTCCGACCAGATTGATAACGACTCGCCTCAGCTTGTCGGCGTCGCCTCGCAACGTCCCTTCGCAGTCGAACTGTCTGACGATGTCGACGCCCTCGCGCGTGCTGCGCTCGCGAAACGTTTCGAGGGCGGAGTCGAGCACCTCTGCCATTCGGACCTCGGCGCTCTGCATCTCCTCTTCGCGGGCGAAGCGCAGCAGGTGCGAGATCGAGCGCTCGACGCGCTCGAGCTCCTGCAGCGCCACCTGGGCGTACTCGAGGTTCTCGTTGCCGGCCGGGTCCTCGCCCATCTGCTGGACCAGGCTCTTGGCCGCCGTGATGGGATTGCGGATCTCGTGCGCGATCGAGGCCGAGAGACTCTCGAGTGAGCGCGCGTGCTCGCCTTCCAGCGTGCGGCGTTCGGCGTGTACGCTGCGCTGGATCCGTTTGCTCACCTCCTCGTCGACGAAGCGCTGCCGCAGCTTGGGCTCGTAGAGCACGCGGTAGGCCCGCCTGGCGAGGTGGACGCCGCCGAAGAAGAGCACGACGAAGCCCAGCCAGGGCACGAAGATCAGCAGTGGCACGGCGACGATGGCCATGCGCCAGAACTTGCCCCAGAGCTGGACCTTCTCCTCGGCCGCTCGTTTCGCTTCCGCGTAGGCCCGCTCCTCTTCGCTCAGCAGGGACTCGTCCAGTCCTTCGAGCAGCGCGTCGTCGCGAACCCTGTCGGGCCCGCACGCGTGCGCGAGCTCGCGTCGCCGCCGTCGTGATCTGCTCCGGCGGGAAGCGGGGGGCTGCTCGTCCCGGGATCTCGGCATCGACACATCCTCCAGGCCGTTCCGCTCCAGGGTACCAGGGTCGCCGGACATGCAGTGCAGGCCGTTCATGTGGATTCTTCCCGTGCTCTCGCGTCCTTGGGGAAGCAGAGAATGAACTCGCTGCCGGTTTCCGGCGAGGAATGCAGCTCCATCGATCCGCCGTGCGCATCGACGACCTTCTTGGAGAGCGCCAGCCCCAGGCCCGTTCCGCTCTCCTTCGTCGTGTAGAAAGGATCGAAGATCTTCGCCTGAGTCTCGGGAGTGATGCCCGGCCCATTGTCACGCACGCGCAGCCAGACTTCCGTGCCCGCCAGATTGCTGCCCGACATGATTTGGATACGCGGATCTGGCGTGGCGGCTTCCTCCATGGCATCCAGGGCATTGCTCAGCAGGTTGATGAGTACACGCCGCAGCTTGTCCGGGTCGCCCCGCATACCGCCCCGCGTGTCGAGCTGACACTCGAGCTCGACGGCGCAGCGAGCGAGTCGATCTCGGAAGGTCTCGACGGCCGATTTCACCACCTCGGCCATCTCCAGCGCGACGAAGTGCAGCTCTTCGTCGCGTGCGAAGCGCAGCAGGTGGGAGATCGAGCGCTCCACTCGATCGAGCTCTTCGAGCGCGACGCTCGCGTACTGGATGTTGTCGCCCGAGACCGGGTCCTCACCCATTTGCTGCACGAGGCTCTTGGCCGCGGTGATGGGGTTGCGAATCTCGTGGGCGATCGAAGCCGAGAGATCCTCCAGCGAGCGCACGTGGCGATCCTCTACCCGGCGTCGCTCGTCCGACACGTCGTCGTCGATCCGTTCCCCCACCTCGCGCTGAATCAGCCGCTCGCGCAGGCCGGGCGCCACCAGCGTCCAGAAGTAGTGGAGAAAGAGGCCGATGCCCCAGCCGAGAGCCACGATGAGGACAACGCGGAACGAGCGTGTAGTGACCGCCAGCAGCAGCAGGATGGAGGAATAGACCGCGAAGTGGGTGTAGAAGGCCAGCCGCAGATTGGCGCGGCGACGGGCCAGTCGGTAGGCGCGCTGCTCGTCGCTCATCGCGTTGCGTCGGCGGAACCGGCCGTGGCGCTCTCTGCCGCGTTCACGGTGCCGGGGTTTGACGCGCCGGCGCGGGTGTCGGGTGCGCTGCTTGGTTTCCTGCAGATCTCGCAGGGCGCTTCGCTCGTCCGGCTCGAGCTGCTCCTGGATGGCATCGAAGACGCGCTCGATCCACTGCCGGTGATGCGCCACTGTGGGTCCTCCTAGGCTGCTGGGTGTCCCCGAGCGGTTATGGAGTTCCGGCTGTGTCATCCGCGCAGCGTTCATACCCGGGCGACATAGCAAACACCGTGCCCACGAATCGCGCTGCGTTGTCGCAGACTTACGCTTCCATCAAGCCTATCGTGCATGCAGCGATTCGGCTGCATGTGCAGGTGGATCGCTGCGCCGGGGAGCGCAGAACCCAGTGCGCCGGTCTCACACTTTCGTGCTCTCGGGGTCGCTCGTGCCTTGTGGAGGAGAATGCGACAACATTCGCGTCGTTGCCCGGCTCCCTCGGGTATCGGTCCGGACGGCGTGCCGCCACTCGATCGGGGGAGGGGGCACGTCTTCACCTTCGGCCTTGCGGCGCCCCGTTCGGCTGTGGGATCGCTGGTCATGAGGCAGTGGATGTCGTGGAGCGCGAGTCTGATCTGCCTCTGTGCTTGCCTCGCGGCGGCTCCGGCGGCGCACGCCGTGCCGCGCGAGACACTCGCCTTGGCGGCGTCACGAGATTCCCAGAGCGAGTCGCCTGGCGCAGCGGCGCAGGCCACGAGGCGGCCCGCCGGGCGTGAGCTGCAGCGCGGAAGTCCAAACCTCGAGACGCGGCGTTCCTTCGATCCGCGCCGAGTCGAGCGCGCGCGTGACCGGGCGCTGTCCCGCGGACTGGCGCTCGACTTCAATATCACGCTCGCCAAGTGTGGCTTCGTCATCGGAGCCCTGGCGCTGCTGGTGCTGGGCTGGCGTCTTCGTGCTCTCGGCCGTCCAGAGCGCTATCGCCGGACCCGCCAGCTCGCGCTGCTTCTTCTCGCCGTCGCGGCTTTTGCGGCCAGCTACAACTTCTTTATCTGGCGTCACTACGACGGCATCCACGCCCATGAGGTCTTCCACTACTACCTGGGCTCGAAGTACTTCCCCGAGCTCGGCTACTTCGGCCTCTACGAGTGCAGCGTCGTGGCCGCGAGCGAGGGGCGCCCCGCCGAGACCAGTCGGCGGCACGTAATACGCAACCTGCGCGACATCGACGAGCGTACTTCCGTTCTGCCCGAGCAGTGGGGCCCGCGCTGCAACGGCGCGTTTTCGGCTGAGCGCTGGCGTGAATTCCGCGAGGATGTGCGCTGGATCAAGGCACGTCTGCCCGGCGCTATCTGGCAGCGCGTGATCATCGACCAGGGCTTCAACGCATCGCCCGTCTGGGTCCTCTTCGGCCGTCCCCTCAGCGCAGTCTTCCCGACCGAAGCCGCTGCGATGCGGCTGCTGGTCCGCGTCGATCTGTTGCTCGTACTGCTGGCATTCGCAGCGGTCGCCTGGGCGTTTGGCTTCGAGGGCCTCTGTCTGGTCGTGCTCGTCTGGTCGGCGAATCCGCTGTCGCGCTATCAGTGGGTGGGCGACGCGATGCTGCGTCAGCTGTGGTTCAGCAGCAGCGTGCTGGGCCTCTGCCTGCTGGCGCGGCGCAAGACGCTGGCGGCGGGCACGCTCTTGGCGACCTCCGCCCTGCTGCGCGTCTTTCCGGTCTTCTTTGCGCTCGGCTATGTGGTGGGCCGGCTGCGCTCGAGCTGGGCGAACCGGACCTTTGATCGCGACCTCGCGCGGTTTCTGGCGGCTGCGGTCGCGACGTCGCTGCTCCTGGTCGCTGCCGCGACCTGGGTGTGCGGACGCGGGCCCGGTGTTCTTCTCGAGTTCGGCAAGAACATGGCGAGCTACTCGAGCCTGACGGCGCAAAACAGCATCGGCCTGCGCCCCCTTCTTTCCTTCAGCACCCGGCGGCCCGCGCCTTTCGTCGTCGATGGCAAGTTGCAGTTGACCGACCGAAGCTTTCAAGAGCTCTACGAGAAGACCTTCGCCTCGCGTCGGCCGATCTACTTCGCGGCCGTCGCGCTGTTTCTGCTGCTGTTCTGGCGTGCGCTCGCCAAGCTGCAGGGCTGGGAGGCCGCCGCTCTGGGCTACGTGCTGATTCTTGTCTTCACGCAGGCGGGCTCGTACTACATGACCTGTACGGTGGCGGCCGCACTGCTGGCGACGAGCCGGCCGAGAATCGCCTTCGCGACGCTGCTGGCCCTGCTGGGGTGGTGCGCATCGGCCCTCTACTATTTCGAAGATCCCAAACAGTACGCTTGGTCTTCGGCGGTTGCCCTGCTGCTCGCCTTCTTCGTGCTGCTCGAAATGCAGAGGCGGCCGCAGACGGCGCCTCCGCCCGCAGGCGCGTGAGATCGCCTCTCCCGAGCGTCGATTCCATTGCTGCGCTGTGATGGGGCGGGATATAGTTGTGCCCCCTGATGCGGATTTCGGCAGCGCGCCAGGCCTCATCGATACAGGTATATAGACACACAGCGACACAGCGACACAAAGAGAGGACCCCCATGGCCATCGTCACGAAGGTCGAGACGCCGGAAGGTGCCCGCCGGCGCCTCAAGCTGGCGAGCCCCGCCACTCTCGAGCCCATCGGCGAAATCGAGCTGCAGACGCCCGAAGACGTGCGAGAGGCACTCGCGGCGGCTCGTCGTGCACAGCCCGCGTGGGCGGCGCTGTCCTTCGAGGAGCGCGGTCACTACATGATGCGCGCCTTGCGGGTCCTGCTCGACAAGCAGGACGAATACATCGACGTCATCCTGGGCGAGACACCCAAGACTCGCAATGAGTCGCTGATGATGGACATCTACGCCGGCTGTGACTCCTTGCACTACTACGGCAAGAAGACGGGCAAGCTGCTTCGGCCGGAAAAGAAGCGGCTGCACGGCATGGTCGCGATTGGCAAAAGGCTCCAGGTCGTCTACAAGCCGCTCGGCGTCGTGGGCGTGATCAGCCCCTGGAACGGCCCCTTCATCCTCTCGCTCAATCCCACCGTGCAGGCTCTGATGGCCGGCAACGCGGTGCTCCTCAAGCCGTCTTCGTCGACGGCCTTCTCCGGCAAGCTCGTCGGCGACCTCTTCGAAGAGGCCGGGCTGCCGGAGGGGCTGCTCAGCGTGCTGGTGGGCGACGGCCAGACCGGCCAAGCGCTGCTCGAAGCGGGGGTCGACAAGATCTCGTTCACGGGGAGCGAAGAGACGGGACGGCATGTCGCCGTGACGTGTGCCGAGCGCTTCATCCCCTGCACCCTCGAGCTGGGCGGCAAGAACCCCGTGATCGTGTGCGGTGACGCGGATCTGGACAGGGCCGCCGCCGGCGCCATCGCGGGCAACTTCTTCAACGCGGGTCAGTACTGCGGCGGGACCGAGCGAGTCTACGTGGTGGAGTCCGTGGCGGATCAATTCATCGAGAGGGTCGTCGAGCGTGCGGCCGCGCTGCGGCAGGGAGCCGAAGGTGAGTTCGATGTGGGTGCTCTCTTCTGGCCCCAGCAGCTCGAGATCGTGGAGGAGCACGTCGAGGACGCCGTCGCCAAGGGGGCTCGCGTGCTCGTCGGGGGGCGCCGCAATCCGAATCTCAAGGGACTCTACTTCGAGCCCACCGTACTCACCGAGGTGACGGACGAGATGCGCGTGCTGCGCGAGGAGACCTTCGGGCCCGTCATGTCGATCCTTCGCGTGCGCGACGAGGAAGAGGCGATCCGCCTGGCCAACGACAGCAACTACGGGCTCACCGCCAGCGTCTGGACACGCGACACCCACAAGGGGTTCCAGATCGCAAAGCGCATCGATACCGGGAGTGTCGACGTGAACGATTTCCCGCAGACCTATGGCGCGGCCGAGGCACCGTTCGGCGGCCGCAAGGCCAGCGGTGTGGGACAGGTCAACGGCGCGGTCGGTCTCCGGGGCTACTGCCACGCCCAGCCGATTCAGACGGATCGATTCGGCGGCAAGCAGACAGCGGGTCGCTACCCCCTCTCGTTGAAGCAGGACGCGGGCTTCCAGAAATTCATGCGCTTCTTGTGGGGCACGGCTCTCGGCCGCAAGCTGTCGCTGATGCGGCTGCCGTGGTGACGTTTCGAGTGCGCGGCGCCGCGGCCAATGCTTGCCGAGCGAGTAGCGACGTTGGTCGGGATCGATGAGCAACGTCTGGAGTGACACGCGGCGTAGCTTTTCAGACTTTGACTTCGAGGTCGTCGAGGCCCGGCGTGTCTCCGATGCGCAGCGAGATGAGCTACTCCAGCTCTTCGAGGCGAACTATCGCGAGGCCAGCCCCACATTCCTCGACAAGTCGCTGCACACTCTCCGACATGTCGCCATCGCTCGCCTGCAGGGTGACCCGGTGGGCTTCGGCATGGCGGAGAGTCGCGTCATCGAGCTGCCGCGTCTGGGGGATCAGCCGGTGACGCTCGCCGGGCTTTGCTGCATCGCGCCCGACTTCCGGCGGCGCGGACTGTTTGGCGAGCTCGAGCGCCTGGCGAGTGAGGCAACCCCGATGCCGGAGTCGAATCGACGTCTGCTATGCGGGCGAATGGCTCACCCGGCCGCGTTCAGGCAGATGGCGCGACTGCCCGGCGCTCTTCCCGCGCCTGGGATTCGCCCGACCCAGTGGCAGCAGGAGGTGGGGAGCGCGATCGCACAGGTTTACGGTGTCCACGACTTCGAACCCGCCACCTTCGTCTGCATCGGCGCTGGCCGCCCGATCGGCTATCCCCGCATCGAGTTCGACGTTGAACCGCACGAGTGGCAGGTCTTCGAGCCCGTCGACCGCTCCAGAGGCGATGCCCTGCTGGCGATGGTCTGGCTGCCCACCGGCCCGCCCGGCTGGTGATACAAGAGGCTCAGCCCGCGGTCATCGCGATCGTCTCCGACACGGCATCGCAGGCATGCAGCGAGCTACTCGAAGTACACCCGTACCCTGCGGTCTGCACTCAGCGTCACCACGCAGCCCTCGATTCCGAGCTCTTCGTCACAGTCGCTGCCCGTCTCGGGTGAGCCGTCGAAGCCCCAGTGGCTGAAGACCGAGCCAGCGGCGGACGTGGGGCTGAGAAAGACCCTGCTCCCCGCTGTGAACTCACCGCTGCAGGTGTCGCTGCAATTCAGTGTGCCGTCGTCACTGGCGACGCTCCCCGCGCCGCCCCCCGCGAACTCGACCGTCAGCCGGATTCCACCACCAGCGGGCTCCTCGTTCACGACGAGATCTCGTGTTGTCTCGCTCCACTGGTCTGCGTCGTCGGTGACACGAAGGCGGATCGTGTAGCGGCCGGCGGCCGAGAAGCCGTGGCTCGTCACCCGGCCGGTGTCGTCGAACAGACCGTCGTTCTCGAAGTCCCACTCGAAGAGCGCGATCGCCCTGTCGTCGCTGCTCGCGGAGGCGTCGAAGCCGACGAGCTGGTTCACGATCGGGTCGCTTGGCGCGACGCTGAAGCTCGCGTCGGGCGGCGTATCGAAGCCCGGGATGGGCCGGTAGACCGCGAGGCAGTTCTTGCTCTCGGTCATCGTGACGCTCAGCGTCGCCGCGGTGCCGCTGCAGTCTCCCTTCCACTCGACCAGCTCGTGCCCCTCATCCGGGCGGGCGGTCAGGGTGACGATCGTCTGATCGTCGAAGGCAGCGCCGCAGTGGCCCCGGCAGCCGGCAGCGCCGAAGGCCTGGGGCTGGCTGGTGATGGTGCCGCGACCGCGCTGCCAGACGCGGAGTGCCAGCCGGCATTCGGCAGCGATGTCGCCCTCCGCCAGACCGTAGACCGGCAGAGGCTGAGCCCGACTGTAGGAGACGTCCAGCTGCCCGAGCTGGCCGAGGACGTTGCGGCCCCAGCTCCAGACATTCCCGCAGCTGTTGTGGCGCGTCAGCGTGTGGAAGGCTCCGGCCGCCAATCCGCTCATCTCGCTGAGACCGGCTATGCGGAGCGGCGAGAGCTGTACCGGAGCTGTGGTCTGCCCCGCCATCTGCTCGGTGCTGTTGTCGCCCCAAGCGTAGACATCGCCGTTGGGCAGCGTCCCCACCGCGTGTCGGTAGCCCGCGGCCAGCTGCATGAGGACGAGATGAGTATTGATGAGCCTCGGAAGCTGCGTCGAATCCCGCGTGCCATTGCCCAGCTGCCCAGCGGTGTTGCCCCCCCAAGCGATGTAGCCCGGCTCGCCGCGACGGCGAGCCAGCACGAAGTCCTTCCCCGCACGGACCAGCTGCACCTCGCCCGTGAAGGGGACGTCGGCGGGTCGCAAGATGTCGCGGCTGGGGTTCGCGCCGAGCTGCGAGATGCCGTTGGCTCCCCATCCCAGGACGCTGCCGTCCAGCATCAGGGCGAGCGAGAAGGCGCCGCCCGCGGCCAGGGCGATGGGTCTCGAGGAGGGGAGATTCACGACGTTCTTCACGAATTCGGTGCTGCGCCCCGTGAGGTTGTCGCCGAGCTGGCCGTGATGATTCCTTCCCCAGCCCACCACCGAGTCGTCGCTGAGGACTGCCAGCGAGTGCTCGTCACCCGCGCCGATGGCGACCACGTTCTCGAGGATCACTGGGTTGTAGCGACATCCCGCTGCGCTGAGACGCGTGATGATCTCTCGCGGGATCATGTAGCTCGTCTCGCGATGATCGCTGTCGGGGCGCCCGGCCGGGCAGCCCTGGGTGACGACGAAGGTGTGGGAGACGCCCAGCTGCCTGCGATCGTTGGCGCCCCAGGTATAGACGCGGCCGTTCTCCTGCAGGGCGACCGAGTGGTTGTCGCCCGCGGCGATGGCGCGGACCGGGCCGCTGAAGCCCAACGCCCGAACCGGTGCACTGCGCTCGATCAACGTGCCGTCGCCGAGTTGGCCGAAGCGGTTGTCCCCCCAAGCCCAGACTGTTCCATCGTCGAGCAGCGCCAGACTGTGGCCCACACCCGCTGCGATCTGGCTGACGCGCCGCGTCTTGACGCCGCCGCCGGTCGGCAGGATCACGACCTTCACGATCGCGGGCGGAGTGAAGGTGTAGCCGGCCGGTTCATCAGTCTCGATGCTGATCTCGTGCTCGTAGACCCCGGGTGCCACCTCGCTGCTCGTGTCGATAGTGAGGGCGGCCAGCCGGGGCTGGTCGCCACTCGATACGCTGTAGTCGAAGGCGTAGCTGCCGAGGATGGGTATCACGCCCGCTGTCTGGTAGCGCGGTGCGAGGGAGATCGCGTAGCTCAGGCTGCGCGGAAGCGGTCGGCCGCGTGGGTTGTTCGTGGTGGCGTCGATCTCCACCGTAAGCGAATCGCCTGGCACCATCACGAGTGTGTCTGGGGCATCCACATTCAAGTGGGTGGTCATGTCTCTGGTCTCGCCGTTGCTCGGGGGCACGAAGTATTCGCAGCCCAGGCCAAGCAGAGCTGCAAAGACGCAGAGCCACGGGTATCGTCGGTTGTGTCGGTGCATCGGAGACTCCCGTCCGCCGGCGTGGCGGCGGTGTGGGCCAAGTGGTACGGAGTGAGTGTCCGTATCACGGGCCGATGTGGGGGCGAGGTTGTTCCGCTCGGCCCTCGCCCCGCCAGGCAACACAAAACGCTTATGACTTCACCGGGTTGCCGAGCCCGTCGCCAGCACGCCCGTGCTGTGAAATAGTTCTACTTCTCACGCGAGAACGCCTTCTTCGCGGGGGGCCGGAGGCTCCGGCGGCTTCATCCATGGGCTTGCATGGACAGTCCCGCAGAAGCGATCTCGAATTCGGAGACAGGTGAAATGATGCGGGACGGGACCGAGGGCCGTTTCTTGATCGCGCACGCATGGCGTTGGCTCTTCGTGCTCGGCCTGCTCGTCTTCGGTGGCCTCAAGCTCTTCTCGCTCGAGCACTCGGATAGCGACGAGAACATCTATCTCTATCTAGCCGACCGGATGAGCGAAGGAGCGCTTCCGCATCTCGATTTCTTCCATGCCCATCCCCCGCTTCATCTTCTCCCGATGGCGCTGATCTTTCTCTTCGCCGGCGGCTTCTCTCTCGGGGCAGCTCGCCTGTTCGCTTTCGTGGTAGTCTGCGGCGCGGCGATTGCCCTCTACCGCATGCTGGCCCGGCGCAGCCCCGCTGAGGCGCTGATCGCGTGCGTGCTCTTCCTCTTCTGCTTCGACATCCTGCGCCTATCGACCCACTTCGTGGGTGCGAATCTCGCGACCCTCTGGGTCGCGATCGGGCTCGAGCGTCTGGCCCGGCGTCGCGACCTCCAGGCGGCGATCGCCTTCGCGTTGGGGGGCTTCACGCTGCCGAGTGCCGCTCCCGCCGCAGTAGGGGCCGCGGCCGTGGTACTGCTGCTGGATCGCCGTCGCGGTCTAGGGCTCATCCTCATGGGGGGCGGGATCTTCCTGGCCCTCAACGCCATCGCGCTCGCGCTCTTTGGCGCGGCCTTCGTCGAGCAGGTCTATCTCTTCCACCTCGGGAAGCAGGCGAATCCCGCCGAAAACCTGCGCGTCTTTCGCTCGATCTTCTCTACCGCGCCCTGGCTCATGGGGGGCAGCCTACTGGGCCTCATGAGCTTTCTCATCGGCGCCGACGCCACGGGCGAGTCGCGGGATCAGTCCAATGAGAAGAGTGCATTCGGGGGCCTTCGCGCGGTGGTCGAAGAGAACGCGCCGCTCTTCCTCTCCCTCGGTGCCGCCGTTGGCTCGATCGTCTTCCTGATCCTGACGAGCCGCGTCTTCGTCTATTACTTCGAGGTACTGCTCCTGTGTCTGGCGCCCCTCGCGGCCTTCGGCTTCGCGTGCTGGCTGCGCTGCCTGCATCGCGTCATCCGCGCCCCCACGCGCGATGGCCTCGTGGCCGCTGGCGTATTGAGCGTCGTCTTCCTGGCGTCACAGGTCCCGTTGCTCAATCTCGCTGCGGGGCGCGACGCAGACCAGAAGCTGCGCCACCACACCTGGCGGGGCAGCGGCGCCCCCTTCGTCGATGCGCTCGCACGACCGTTCTTCCGCAATGGCGAGGAGAGGGTGGGGCGGCGCTATGTGGGCCTCACCCGCTACCTGTGGCACGAGGCCGACGTCTTCGAGAGTGCCGATCGCCTGGCGAAGAAGGTCTCGGAAGTCTGCGCACCCGATGAGGTGATCTTCGGAGATTCGACCTCTGCGCCCCTGGTCGCCCTGTTGGCCGAGCGCCGACTCTTCCGCGACATGGCGGATACGAACCGCATGCGCTTCGAAGGGAAGCCCGAGCGCATCGAAGCTCTGATCGCATCGCTCGAGAGCGACCCCCCCTGTGCGATCGTCTATCGCGACCGTCACGGGCTCTTCCACCTCGAGCGACTGAAGCAGTGGCTCGTCACCCACTACGCGCCAGCGCTCCACACCGAGGACGCCGGGGGACTGCGGTCATATCGACTCTATGTTCCGAGATCGGGCGGCGCCGACTGAGGACGAGCGGACGAGCAGACGCAGCGTGGCTGCACGACGGGCAGGCTCTTGCTCGATGCGGTCGTCCCGGTGAGGGTTGCGACCATGCGCTGCGAGACGGCCGATGTCGGGCAACGCGACGCCGGGACCAAGGTGATTCTCACCCACATCCTCGACCGCACCCCAGTGGGCGTCCCGAGCCCGCTCGATCGCCTGCGGTGATGAAGGCAGCGACGAACCGCTGGGTGGGATGCGGGAGGACCGGCCCGCGCAGCGTCCGCCGCCCCACGTCTGCCCCACGGCGAAACTACATATGCGGCCGGGGGAGCCCGGCCGCATATGATTCCAGCCCGCAGCCGCATAAGATGATACGGCTCGATTTGCCGTGTGCGCGCGGGGAGTTGTGGACAGCGCGCAGGGATCCCGATACGGTGTCACGCGTGCCCACGCCAGATGGGGCGTGGGGTCAAATAGTAGTTAGACGGCGCGGCCAAGGCTTTAGCATGAGATGGGTGTTCCGGATTTCGATCGCTTTGGTGCTCTTGCTATCCGTTCTCTGGGTCGGTGGGCGCCTATACAGCGACTATTGGATGCGCGAAGCGGGGGAGGCGGTCGACTCCGCAGTTGCCGCAATCGCGGATGGGGAGACTCCGGCGAACGTAGGCTTTGACAAGTCCTTCGATGTCACCGAGCTCTCTGAAGCTCTCTCCGCTGGCTCTCGCATAGTCGGGTTCGACAACATCCCATTTGGTTTTCGTGACTACGAGGTCATGATTCGGGTCTCCAATGGTGACCAGTACAACTTCGACGCATTCCATCGTAACGGCGCGTGGGCGCTCACATGCTGCAATCATTGGGAGGCGGCGGAGCTTCCGTGATCTGAACGGCCGGACACATCGTTAACACTTTAGTCCGGGGACATCCTTTACACCTGTGGATTTCTCATTCTCCGTCCCAGCGCATCTTCGACCTTGAGGATGCGCTCGTCCATCTGGCCAAGCCGGACGTGGCTGTAGTACACGTCCCAGATTCCATCGCCGACTTCCTCGAGCCCAATGTACTGCCCCTCGAGCAAATGCGAGAGGGGCACTCTCTTGCTCGCCCACCGGAACCCACCGTTGCGGCTCATGAGCCGTTTCTCGTAGTGGGCGGGATACTCGATCGGCGGGAGTTTCGTTGGGAACTCGCGAGGGGACGGCTGATATCGCGAAGCCGGCGTCTCCTGGTCGAGGGCTTCATGAGGACGTTCTTCATTGAACTCTCTGCGAAAGTGATCGAAGCGTCTTTGTTGCCCTCGCATTGTGGCGCCGGGAGGCCGCGTCGTCTCTTGCTTGAGTGTCTTGTGCATGCGCTCGTGGCGCCCGTTCTGTTGTGGCTTTCCAGGTTCGATCAGCTCCGGGTAGATGCCGAGTCGGATCCACCAGATCGAGAGGCGGCTGAGTCTGCCGATCGCCGTCGTGGCGAATGGCACGCCGTTGTCGGATCGGATGATCGAGGGCAGGCCATACTCGATGAAGGCCCCTCGAAACACAGGCTTGGCACCCTTGTGGGCGGTTGATGGCAATCCGTGGCAGCGAAGGATGAAGCGTGCGCAGCCGTCCGTGAGGGTCAGGGGGTAGCAGTAGATCCCGTCCAAGGTCTTGAACTCGCCCTTGTAGTCAACGCACCAGGTGTCGTTGGGAGCACCCATCGACTGGGCAGGCTTGCCTTTGTGCCCAGGATACTGCCGCCGTCGCTTCTTCTCGACCATGCCATGGCGGGAAAGAAGATCGCAGACCGTTGATCTCGCGGGCCAGGTCACCATGGGGTGCCGCTTCTTCAGGATGGTCAGGAGCTTCTTTGCACCCCAATAGGGATGCTTGCTCCGCAGTTCGAGGATCGCCTCCGTGATCTCGATGGCCGTCTCGTGCGAGCACCCTTCCGGCCGTCTCGAGCGCTCTTCGAGTCCCTGAAAGCCCTCCGCCTCGAACCGCTCTACCCACTTGTATCCCGTGGGCCGGCTGATCCCGTAGCGGCGGCAGAGCTCCGCCATCTCGAAGGAGCCTCGAATGTAGTCCTGGATGAACAATCGCTTCTGGTCCATGGTTGACGTCTCGCTCCAAGGCATCGGTGGCCACCTCCTGGCCACCGATGGTGCGAAATGTGTAAACCATGTCCCTGGACTGATGTGTAAAGGATGTGTCTGGACCGTACCAGAGCGCCGCCCAACAACGGCATGCAGTCGCACGTTGAAGGGCGCGGCTCCGATTTCCGCTGTACTGTCTGGCACTGGCCAATTCAGGCCCAGCGTACTCGGCGGTGCCCCTCGAAACCGCTGAAGCGCGATCCGTTGCGCAGCGGAGAATCAATGTCAGTGCGGATCTCGTATTGGGCAGCTGCGGCGTCACTTCTGTCAGTCGCGTGCGCCACCACGCCGACCTCCGGCGACGATTGGGCCGCCGTTCTCTACGGAAGTTGGGGATGGACGCAGGGTGAACTCACGTGCGAGGCCAATCCGCACGAGATCGCCTTCAGCTCCGGTCGAAGGTTCATAGATCTTGAGTTCCGAGAACCCGTTCCCGGGGCCAGAGGTACTCCGGAGAGGCACTACCGCTATCGCGTTTTGAAACTCGGTTCATCGTCAGCTCGAATGCAAATCGAAGGTGAGACTCGAATGACGGATGAAGGTGAATTGGTCGTCTGGGATCTCGTGATGCTCACGCACGATGAGTACTGCTGGCATCGAACCGACTGGCCGGCCGGGGCGTGTACCGCTCGAATCGCACGCTGCGACTAGAGTACGCGCTTGCCCCCCAACAAGGCGCTGAGCTGGACGTGAAGTAGCGTGGTCGAATAGCTCGCCGTACCGTTCCGGTATCAACCTCTTGAGGCTCGGCGGAGTCCGGCGGCGCTATTCAACGCCGCCTATCGACGATCCGATAGCCGGCAGCGCAGCGACGCCTGGTCCGCCTCGGGCTACCATCGCGACCATGGTGTTGGAGGTCGCGATTCTGAACATTCGTCTCGGTGAATCCGCGGCGTTCGAAGCGGCCTTCCTCGAGGCTCAGCAGATCATCTCCGCCAGCCGAGGCTACCAGCGGCATGAGCTCAGGCGGTGCGTCGAAGCAACTGACCAATACCTCCTGCTCGTCTGGTGGGATTCCCTGGAGAGCCATACGGAGGGCTTTAGGCAATCGCCCGAGTACCAACGCTGGCGTGAGCTGCTTCACCACTTCTACGACCCCTTCCCAACAGTGGAGCACTATGTGGTGGTTCCGGGGGCTTCCGTCTAACCAGGCAAGGAAGCTGACCGGCCATAGCTCTGTCCGGTTCTGGTAGCATCCTGGCGGCGGTACTAGTTGCCTTGCCGTTGGCGGTCAGCGGCCGGCAGCTGATCGCCGATCCGTTGGGAAGCGGATGCGACATGGTTGATCTTCGTGCGGAAGCCTTCGGACCCCCGGGCGATGCATCCCGGCACCTCGCGCTCGCCGAGCTCGAAGCGGGTCTGCATGCCTTGCCTACACCTCCGAGGGACTCTGGAGAGCTCGCCCTCATCGCCCGGCGTCGGGCCGATGGGAAGCGAGAGACATCGGAGCGGGTGCTCCTCACTTCGGAGGAAGGGGTGCCGGGCGACGGCTGGAGCCAACGCCCGCCCCGGGATCCTGAGGCGCAGCTCGCCGTGATGAGCTACGACGTGGCCACGCTCATCGCGAACGGGCAGTCGCTGACCGTCTTCGGAGATAATCTGTTCGTTCGCCTCGACCTCTCCGAGAGTAATCTCCCTGCCGGCACGCGTCTTCGAGTGGGAAAGGCTCTCGTTGAGGTCACTCCGAAGCCGCACAATGGATGCCAGAAGTTCAAGCAGCGCTTCGGCCCCGACGCGCTGCGCTTCGTTCAAGCGCAAGAGACACGGGCACTCAACTTGCGGGGCATCTACTGGAAGGTCGTAGCACCGGGCGAGATGAACGTAGGAGCGCCGATCAAGGTGGTTTCGCGCCCTCCTCATAGCGAGCGCGAACAGCCGGGCGCGTAGTTGACACATTTCGCAGCATCGGTGGCCAACAGAGCGTCGAGCCGGACGCGGAATAGCGCGGTTCAATCTGTCGTTGTACCGTTCCGGCATCAACCTTCTCAGGTCCAGCGCACTCGGCGACGCTTTTCAAGTTCACTGATGCCGGGTCCGTTGGGCGGCGCTCGGTCTTCGTATCTCGTGACTAGTGAATCAGGTCTGCCCGATCCGGGCGAGCTTCGTGACGAAGTTCTCACTCTCCAACTTCGCGAGACCACACCACCTGTGCCCGATCGAGGCTGGGTACCCGCATACCATTTCGCGGTCGCTCTGTCCGACTCGCAGGCGGCCGTCGGGACCCTGAGGCTCCGGGTGGGCTCGAACGAGTCCCTCCATCTCTATGCTGGGCATGTCGGCTACGAGATCGACGAGGCTCACCGCGGTCATCGCTACGCGGCTCGGGCGGTCCGCCTCGTCGTCCCGCTTGCACGGCGCCTCGGGCTGGAGCCACTCTGGATCACCTGCGACCCTGAGAACGCAGCCTCGCGGCGCACCTGCGAGCTGCTCGGCGCTGAGTTCGTCGAGACCGTGGCGATCCCAGAGTCGCACGAGATGTACGCGGAAGGGGCTCGTCTGCGTTCGCGATACAGGCTGTCGTGAATCGTCTGCGCTGCCCCATCAGGCGTTGAACCGGACCGTCAACAGCCCGCTTCAATTGACCGCGCGTGCCCTCTGGCGGCATACTCGAGCAACTCGGCGAGACCGGTCAGCGCTGTTGCGGGCCGGTTGGCGCTGGCTCGTGCAGCTGGTCGCCCTGCGAAACTGGCGCCAGCCTCTGAGGTCGATCGATGAAGGCTGTGAAGATCGTCGCGATCGCGGTCGTGGCATACGTGGGAATCATCGTCGCGTTCGAATCACTGATCGGGTACTTCCAGCCCGCTGACGGATCGACACTGATCATCACTACCATCGATGGCGACGGAGTCCCGTATGACCGGGTCGTGTCTCGCCTCGAGAGCAATGGCCAGCTCTACGTCGCAACCAACCACTGGATCCGTGCCTGGTACAACCGCGTGCTGGAGAAACCGGACGTGCACCTCACGCTGGATGGCGAAGAGGGCGACTACCGGGCCGTGCCCGTCACTGGTGCGGAGCACGATCGCGTCGCCAGCGAGAACGGCCTGGGGGTAGTCCTGCGGATCCTGACCGGTTTCCCGCCGAGATACTTCGTCCGGCTGGATCCCCGCTAGCGGGTCGGGTGGCCCGGCGGGGCCGCCACGGTGAGCACACCTCGGCGGCGTGACTTCGCGTTTGAAGTGCAGCACGAGCACCCGGCGTGCTGGCTGCAGCTCGTAGCGAACCGAGACCTCCGGTGACAGGTTCTGGCTCAGTCGGCCGCGTCGAATACCATGGCCTCAAGGTCCAGGAGCATCAGACCCAGGCCGTTTCCGGGCGGCGCGTCCGAGTGACGGAGTTGGAAGACGACATGGCGCCCGTCGGGGCTCACCGCGGAGTTGCTCACACCATAGCCCCGGTAGCGGTTGAACCGCGTGAGCCGCCTCCACTGCGCGTCTCCATCCAGAGTGAGTCTCCACAGGTCGAGATCGTGAGGGATGAAGACGCGGTCGAGCTCGCGGGTTACGAGCGTGGAACGGCCATCGGGGAACACGCCGTCCGCTTCGTCGAACCAGGGGCTCTGCGAATAGGCTCGAATCTCTCCGGTCTCCAGGTGCACACCCATGACCTCCCCGCCGCGATGGTTGAAGGCGGTGAAGAGGAGCTCGTCTTCGGCCGGGGGGCGGAAGTCCTGTGCTTCGAGCACGGAGAGCCGAGCAACGTCGCGACGCTCCAGCACGCGTCTCCGCTTCACGAGGGTTGGCGTGCCATGCTCGTACTCGAGCTCGCCGATCCAGAGCTCGGACGTACCGAACAGGGCCTGCAGGATGAAGCCCCAGGTGGTGTAGTCGATGCTCGAGCGCGCCCAGGCGATTCGAAGGCGATGGCGAGCGGCGGCGATTCCCTCCCAGCACGGCTCGCCCAGTGGCACCGGCACTCCGTCGAAGGGGCGACGCAGGACCCAGAGAACGCCGTCGAAACGCCCTTCCTCCGGATCGTCCGAGTTGCTGTCGCGTTCCACGGGCCCGCAAAGGATCAGGTCACCGTTCGAGAGATGGTGAACGCGCGAGAATCCCGCGTGCTCGAAGTGCGCCGTAAGATTCCGGAGTGACTTCGTCTCGAGCTGGTAGGCCCACACGTCTCCCGCCAGCGCATCGAGGAAGAGAATCCGCTGGCCATCGCGCGACCAATCGGCTCGCAGGCCGAAGTCTGTGAGCTGGGTGACCTCCGGCGGCAGACGCTCGAGCGGTGACCCGTCGAGCATGCCCACCTCGGGGTCCTGCGGCCCGAGTCCGCAGCCGGTTGACGCGAGCAGCGCCGCAGCCATGAATGGCGCCTTCGCCCAGGCTCTCCAGCGACAGCGCGCGCGCCTCGATCGCGATCGTGGGTTGCACTCCGGGCGTCGCATGGCTGGGAGTACGATACGGCTGTGGGAGAGCTTCTTCAACAAAGTTCAGGAGCGGTCGTCGGCTGCGGCGACGTCGGCCTCTCGCTGTTCGTTTCGGCGCATTCTCCTCGCGCGCCGGCCGCCAGGCCGTCGCGGCAGACCAGCAACAGCTCAGCTCGATTGACCTCGAGTGTCGCCTGGCGGCATACTTGCGCAGCGATATGCAATGCAGCAGCTCAGTCTTCCAGGTGTGCCACGCTGTCCCGCAGCCGGAAATGATCTCGGTGTAATCAATGAAGCAGTACTTGGGACTGACGGCCATCGTGGTGCGCGACTATGACGAGGCCATAGAGTTCTACACGCAGACTCTCGGATTCGATCTCGTGGAGGACACGTTTCTTCCCGAAGAACAGAAGCGCTGGGTAGTGGTTGCGCCGCGCGGAGCTCGGGGATGCCAGATACTGCTTGCGCGGGCGGTGGGCCAGGAGCAGACATCGCATGTCGGTAATCAGACGGGGGGACGCGTCTCCTTCTTCCTCTACACCGATGACTTCTGGCGTGACTACAGAGCCTACCAGCAGAGAGGCGTGGTCTTCGTGCGTGAACCCAAGACGGAGACGTACGGCACTGTGGCGGTCTTCCGAGATCTCTACGGCAACCTGTGGGATCTCTTGGAACCGAGTCCATAGCGACGCTGTCGCCTGGCTTCCGCTATGCTGCTGGACGAGGGCCATGGATTCATGTCGACCGCTCGTTCTCTGAGCCTCTTCTTTGCAGCCGGCGCACTCGGGGGCCTAATCAACAGCCTCGTCGTATGGCTTTTCGGCGAGCTCGGTATCAGCCAGGCGCTCGGTGTTGCGATTGCTCCGTCCCTCTCGCCCTCGTGGCTCTACCCGCGGATCGTGTGGGGCGGAGTTTGGGGGTTGTTGTTCGCGCTGCCCCTCTCCATGGGCTGGCTTGCACGCGGCCTTGCGCTCAGCCTGGGTCCGAGCGCGGTTCAGCTCTTGCTGGTCTTTCCCGCGAAAGCCGGCAAGGGGCTTCTCGGGCTCGAGCTGGGCGCTCTCACGCCTCTCCTCGTTCTCTTCTTCAACGCCGTGTGGGGCGTCGTCGCGTCGTGGTGGGTTCGTGGTACTCGCGCGTAGAGGTATGTTGCTGCGGATGGGACGCTCCTGGGAGGTGCGAAATGGCGAGTAGACAGAGGCATGACCGACATCCGATGGCAGCGCTCGGGCTGCTCATCGCCATCGCTCTGGCCTCCGCAGCGCCGGCCGCAGACTTCGAGATCGAGCGCGTGGCCGCGGGGCTCTCGCGGCCGGTCCACGTAACGGTGCCCGCCGGAGACCAAGACAGGATCTTCATCGTCGAGCAGCACACAGGACAGATCCGCATCCTGAATCGGGTGGACGGCTCCATCAACGCAGCCCCCTTCCTCAGCGTTGGCGGCATCTCCACCGGAAGCGAGCAGGGGCTGCTCGGCCTCGCCTTCCACCCCGGCTACCAGAGCAATGGCTACTTCTACGTCAACTACACCGCGGCCGGGGACACCATCGTCGCCCGCTACCAGGTGAGCCAGGATCCCGAATTGGCCAACGCGGGCTCCGCGATGACGGTGCTGCGGTTTGCCCAGCCAGCGTCCAACCACAATGGTGGCTGGATCGATTTCGGCAGCGATGGCTACCTCTACATCTCCACGGGCGATGGCGGGGGCGGGAACGACAGCGGTAGCGGCCACAGCGCCGGGGGCAACGCCCAGGACATCAGCGACAATCTGCTGGGCAAGGTACTGCGCATCGACGTGGACGGGGACGACTTCCCGGCGGACCCCGAGCGCAACTACGCCATTCCCGCTAGCAACCCCTTCGTCGGGGTTGCGGGAGACGACGAGATCTGGGTCTACGGGCTGCGCAATCCGTGGCGGATCAGCTTCGACCGTACGACCGGCGACATGTGGCTCGGCGACGTGGGGCAGAACAGCTGCGAGGAGATCGATGTCCAGCTCGCCGACAGCCCGGGCGGCGAGAACTACGGCTGGAGACTGCGCGAGGGGATGATCGCCACGCCCACGCCCGGCGGCAGTCCCGTTGGAGGAGAGCGACCCGCTGGCGCGATCGATCCCGTCTTCGACTACCCCCACAGCGCGAGTACCTGCGGCGATCCCAGCCCGAGCATCAGCGGCTGCTCGGTCACGGGCGGCTACGTCTACCGCGGCCCGGTGACGTCGCTACAGGGCCTCTACTTCTTCGGCGACTTCTGCACCGCCGATCTCTGGTCGCTGCGCTTCGACGGCTCCGGCCCCGGTGAGTTCGATGGCACGAACTTCACCGAATTCAAGGTCTGGAACGACGACCCGGAGTTCGTTCTGCCGGAAGGCACGAGCATCGACTCCCTCTCCGGCTTTGGTGAGGACGCCGACGGCAACCTGTACATCCTCGATCTGGGGGGCGAGATCTTCCGCATTCAGGCCGCCCCGGAGCCTTCCGCGCTGCTCTGCATGCTGACCGTCGTTGGCTGCATCGCGCTGCTCCGGCGCAAGCCGGGCGTGGACTGACGACGGGCCCCGGAGCGTCACCTCGCGAGGCCCATCACCCCATGGCGGGGAGGCGCGGTAGCCGCGTCAATCGACCAGCAACTCCAGGTCGGGGAGCGTCGGGCTGTCTTCGACGAGGAACGTGTGGCAGGTGTCGCAGTCCTCGGGGATGACGTGCTCTCCATCGGCAGTGGCCAACTCATCGTCGTGACATCGAGTGCAACCGGGGAAATCCTCGTGGCCGATGTTGTTGGGATGAGTCTCCCAGTCTACGCCCATGTCGGGAAATACCGAACGCCCGAAGATTTCGGACGCGGCCTCCGCCCCGGCTTCGACCAGCTTGGCCTTCTCACTGGCGATTTCCGGATAATTCGTGCTGTAGAAATCCAGGATCTCCTGGCGCACTGAGTCGATCCCGATCTGATGTGTCGTGTAGTCACCTCTGATCGCGCGCAGGCCCTCTCGCTTGAAATAGGGAAGCGCGGCGAGTTCGGGTCGGTTCTCCAAGAGCTCGTCCAGGGCGTAGTCGGGGAGGGGGAACAGATGCGTCGGGCGGTTGTGGCAGTCGACGCAATCCATGACGCGTGCCTTCTCTTCCAATAGGGCGGAGGCGGGCGGCTCCGCTTCGTCGCGGGTGTAGGTTCGAACCTCACCATCCGGTGTAGTCAACTCGACCCATGTGATTTCCTGCCGCCGCTCGTCTGCGGCGAAATAGCGAATCCGATTGTCCGAGTAGATGTGCCACCAGTGAATGCCGCCATAGCGTCCGAGGTCGAGGCTTCCGCCGCCCGTCTTGAGCAGCATGGCGGAGTAGCTCGGCGTGTTGGCTTCATCGGTGTCGAAGCGAGCGAAGATGCGGAGCTTGTCCCCGTGGTGCTTCGCGGGCCAGTGGCACTGCTCGCACGTCTCCCGGGCGGGCCGCAGGTCGTGGATGGGCGTACTGATCGGCCGCGAGTAGCTCTGGGCCGCCACTTTCCATACCTGGCGCAGCCCGTCAATCTTGGAGCGGGCAAACCAGGGTGCCCCGGGGCCAATGTGGCATTCGACACAATGCACTCGGGAGTGCGGTGAATCTCCATAAGCGGTGTACTCGGGCTTCATCACCGTGTGACATACAGCGCCACAGAACGTTGGCGACTCCATGTAGTCGATGGCCAGGTACGTGGAGGTGCCGAAGATGATGGCGTTGATTCCGGTCAGGCCGAGGATGACCACAGCCAGCCTACGCAGATGCGGGTCGTTGAAGTCCAGACGCGGATAGCGGCCCAGCTCTTGCTCCGTCGCGCCACCGGCGATGAGGACTCGTCGGTGGCGCCAGATGCCGAGCGGAATGGCCAGGAGACCGACCAGGAAGAGGGCGGGCAGAATCATGTAGGAGAGAATCGCGGTGTAGGGATTATCCGCTTCCACGAAGAGCTCGGCGATGACGAAGATGATGATCAGCACCGCTGAGATCGTGGTGAGGATGACGCCGAACACCGTGATGAGGTTGTTGGCGTAGTTGAAGAAGCGCCCCATGCTTCGTGTGAATCGAGCCATGCCAACTCCTTCCATCAGCCGATGCCTCGGGGCGCGATTGCTCCCGTGCTCCGCGAATAATCAGTCCGTGCGATCGTCGAGGGGACAGATGCGACTTGTATCTCCGCTCCCGCCCCTGCTGCGCGGGCGAATGCGGAAGTCACCGGTGAACTCTAGCTCTAGCAGGGCGGGAGAACCCAGTGATTTCAGCCCGGACCGAGTCCTCGCGGAGCAAGGCCGCCACCCGAGAAGAGCGCTGAAGATTCCGCCACTTACGATGGGCTCGAACCCGCCACCACCCCCGAATCCCCGATCATGCATGTCGACCGAGGGCGTGAGAGAACCGACTAGTTGTGCCTCGTGGCGGTATAGAGCGGCAAGGTCAGCCCAGCCAGAATGAGCACTTCCAGCAATCAAAGTCAGCGGGGCACCCATGACTTCCGAGCGACAATGAAGCGGCTGGGAGGGGAGGTTGGATAGAAGCCGGTTTCCATGATCTCGAAGTCCGTGCTGGTGATGATGTCCTCGAGTTCGGCGACCGTCAGGCACTTGACGTAGGGGGCGAGCCCCAGGGGTCTCATGACGGCAACGACGAGACTCCAGAGACGGCTCTGTTCTGCAAGGCAGACCGTTTTCGAGATGAACAATCCACCGACCTTCAGCAGTTCGTTGACTCTGCGGACGGCGCCGGGGATGTCCTCGAGCAGGTGCAGGAAGTTGAAACCCATGACGATGTCAAAGGATCCCTTCTCCAGGTCTTCATCGAACAGAGTGGCTCGATCGAAGCGGACATTCTCCACCTTCTGAGTCACGGCCTTTTCCCTGGCGATCTCGATCATGCGGGAGGAGATGTCGCTGGCGGCTATCTGCTTCACGCTGGGGGCCAAGAGGAGCGCGGTCGTTCCCGTCCCGCACCCCACCTCGAGGACGTTGTCGCTTGTAGACAGGTGCTTCCTAGTGCAGTCCAGGGTCTTGTTGTAGTTCTCCACGTCCTTGACGGGCTTCTTCGAATACTTGTCGGCGAGCTTGTCCCAGAATTTCGCAGAATCACGCATTGCTTCCTCCATACCGCCTCAATCAGCCCGCCTCTCCTCACCACCACAGAGTGAGATGGAGCCTCTTCACGTGTTAGTAGATGTTAAGACTGACGGGTGGTGACAGCGCCGAAGATGATGACAAATGATGACCTCTGAGGCGCCGCGTTCCACCTCATAGCCATAGCACCGGCACGAACGCAATGTGTGCGCTACGCCACTCATCTGGGAAGGGCCTGCCTCATGCGCGTATCGATGGGCAAGCTTGCACCGCCTCGCGGATCGCGCCCCATTCTCAGGAATACGAGCAGGTGTCAGTTCCCTGGAAGCCTGCCGCACGTGGCAGGCAACCTCGGTGCATCAATAACGCCGACTCGTCAGGAGCGTGGCCACACCGGCAGCAAACAGGAGCGCCGCGCCAGGCTCAGGGATGCGGTTCGTACCCTTGATGGTGGCGCTGGTGACGATGCCGCTGAGGCTCGCCCGCCACCACGAACTACCCTGCTCATTCCACGGGATGGATGTTTGCCATTCCCACGTGCTGAGGTCGACGGTGGCATGCTGCGGATCCTCGCTGCCGTGAAACCGAAAGGGATCGCGCTTGTAGTAGCATTCTACGCACCCACCCTTTAGGTATCCTGACTTGTTGCAAAGACCTCATTCAAGAAGGGGTCGTCAATCGTCAAGCTCCATTCGTCCCCGCAACCAATCAATTGCTTGCTTCCGGGGAACTCAGGGCTGAAGTTGTCGGTGTCGAGCAGGATGGATCCCGAAACGTCGACGCAGATCGACTCCCGTATTCGTTCGGGCCACTCCGAACCGGGATCGAACTCATCAATCGTTCGTATTGATCCGACCAGCTTCGCACGGTGATGGCAATCAGCTTCTTACGCTGGGTGTCGATCCGTATTGAGAATTTCACCTTCCCTACAGAGGCCGGGGTTTCTTCACTGCTTGATGCGGACATGCGCAGTCGCAGGTCAATAGCTTCACAGCGGGGAAGAGCACCACGTTTCTGAGTTGTCTCGATGGCGGCCGGTACGTGGGATGTGGCGCAGGCTCACCGGGAGGATGTCACCGCAACACCAAGACGGTGCCCGGCCTGGTCGAGCTTCACCTTGAAGCGTGGCGCCAGGGCTGGGCCCAGACTTCCCGAGCTTGTGACGACACCACATCGAGCGACGGGAGAAGGAGGCTTAGCCATCCTTACGAAGCCATCCCCTTGCGTATCACCCGTCCGAGGCGGCGCGACCATCGATCGTTTCTGCAGTGATCCTGCTGTCAAGCCCAATTCCTGCCTGGCTCCCCTGAGCGAGCCACCATGCTACGCAATCGAGGTATTCCCAGGAGATGTCGGTACCCAGGACGGCCTGTGCACGGATGCCCACGCCCGTGTCCTGTGCGACGATGGCTCCCCGATCGAAGTACTCTACGACGGGCAACTGCACGACCTGCATAATGGGCGATTCCTATCCGGGAGCCGGGGCGACGATCGCTGCCTCTATGGCCTTCGGCTATCTCGCAGCTCAGCACGCGGTCTCTCCGGAGCCGCCGAAAGATAGGAGAGAACGATGATTCCCCTGCTGGAGTTCCAGGAACGCTCGCTGCGCGGCCCTGTGATGACCGCACAGAAGTTTGATATCGCCTTTTCGCTCAAGGTGCGGGAGCTGGTCGAGAAGTACGGGATCACATTCGATCCCAAGGAGCTCATCGTCGACGACGCCACCGCGGATGCGGTCTTTCAGGCGGGCGTCGATCTGCTTGCGGCGAGCGGCCTCTACCAGCTCGACACCCAGCGCGTCATCGAATACACGCGCGAGGAGATCCTCGCATTCGCTGCGGAGCGCAAGGCCGAGCCGGCACGGGTCGTGATGGGGCGCGGACAGGACGAGATGCTTATCGCCTATCGCACCAGTGACGACACGCGCCCGCCCGCTCTCTATACGGGTGTGGCCGGAGCCATCAGCGAGGAGGAGTTCGTCCCGCTCATGACAGCCTTCGTACGCGAGCCAAGAATCGAGGGATTGGGGATCGCCGGGGGCATATCCAAGGTGGGGGAGGTCGTACCCAAGGTGGGAACCCTCACGGAGGTGTATTGCGGTCATTGGGAGCAGGACCGCCTGCGTGAAGTATTGGAGCGCGAGGGGCGGCCGGGAATGAGTCTGGGGCTCCTGTGCACGGTGAGCACGCCCAGCGCCATCATGGAGTGCGTGGACGGGGAATTCCGCGGTCCTCACAACACGCACATTGGAGTGCACATCATCCCGGAGCAGAAGATCAACTGGGAACGCTTGCTGCTCGCGCACTTCTGTGAGCACAAGGGGATCGTGCCGTGGCAGAGCGCCATGTCGCTCCTGGGCGGTCTCTGTCGCGACGCGGCGGATGCGGCAATCAGCCTCGTGGCCAATGTGCTTGGGCAAATGAGCTACGGCCACGGCCCCATCTGCAGTCTCTTCCCGAACCACCTCGACGGCACATGGGCGACACCATCCTGTATGTGGGCCACCAGTGCCGCGGCGCGCGCGGCAGAGCGAAACATCGGCCTGGCCATGGGAAGCTGCCCAATCGCAAGCTATCAGTGGGGCGCAACGCCGATTTCGGTCATGCAAACGGCGGCCCAATGCCTGACCCATACCAAGAGTGGTGTCGCCTACATTTGGCTGGGTGGAGGCCCGCGGGAAGCAGTGCTTGGGGCCGAGATCATGGAAGCGGCATGTCGCATGAGCCGCGACGAGGCCCTGGCGTTGGCGAACCGAATCCTAGCTAGAATCGAGGCCTTGGCTCTTGAGGTAGAGCCACGGTCGCGTGTGATCACCTTCCGGGACGTCTACGACCTCGAGCGGATCGAGCCCCTCGAATCGTCTCGGGAGGCGTTCGAGCGAGGCAAGCGAGAGCTGCTGGCGTTGGGAGTGCCGCTCGCCTGAAGCAGCGCGGCGTTGGTGCACGGCTCGAAGATGACATCGGGCTCCCCCGCGGCGTTTGTAACGTCTGTGCCCTCTGCTTCGTCTAAGTTCCATAGCCCCTACTTCGTCTGGCCAGTGTAGGAGCGAGGTTCTGAAGATGTCGACCGCCGCTGCTTCGCTGCGGAGCACCGTCCACGCTGTCCCCACCGTCCAACTGGACGCACACACGGCTGAGGGCCTGCGAGGTTACCTGCTGCGTTTTCTTGCGCAGCGCAGCGGTGACCCGGCACTCGCAGAGGACCTCGCGCAGGAGGCGCTCGTCCACATCCTGCGGGGTTTGCCGGGTTTCCGAGGGGCCGCCGGTCTGCGCACCTGGGCACGGCGCATAGCGTTGAATGTTTGGTACGACCATTTGCGCCGCCGTGCCGCCAAGCCGACGGAGTGCGCGTCGAAGGGCGGCGAGTTGTCGGTCGAGGTTCCCCTGGATCGACTCGTCCCCGCCCCGCGGTCGTCGTTACTGGATGACGCGTACGACAGGCGGACCACGCAAGACTGTTTGCTCGATGCGGTCCGGCAGTTGTCGCTTGCTGAGCGTGGGATCATCCTACTCTGCGACTTTGGCGACATACCCCTCAAGGAGGCGGCAGGAACGCTCGGCTGTTCGGTGGGTGCCGCGAAGACTCGCCTCCATCGCGCTCGCCGCCACCTGACTGAGGTCTGCCGGGGCGAGTGCGTAGACGAGGACGGGCCCGACGGAGATACGTTCTGTACCCCAAAGGCTGCTTCACCAAGCCCGGCCGCGAAGCGGCAGACCTCGTGATCCGAACCCTCCCGATCCGCCTTGCCCACGAACGCGACGACAGCGACCCACCGTTCAACCCCGTTTCCTTCGGTTCCTCCCCTCCCCACTATTTGTGAGATCAGCGCCCCGGCCGGATGTAACTCTTCGGCCCCCGACCTCGTCTGTGTCGATGACAGCATCGGCCCCGGGTCGCACGAGCGACCGCGGGTGCAGCGCGGGAATCCGCTGGAGCAGGTCTTCGAGGTGGGGGCCGTGGGAGTCGGACTGCGCAATCGAGGAGAGGTAGGACACATGCGTTTGAAGCACGGTCTCTTGATACTCGGGGGAGGTCTCTCGCTCCCTCTCCTGATTGCGGGCTACTTTGCGGGAGTCAGAACGAGCAAAGCCCCGGTCGAGGTGCGCCCCGCGACCGTTCACGCTTCCCTCACTCGCCACAGCTGCATCGAGTGCCACGCGCCGATCGCAGCCGAGTGGGTGCAATCCTTTCACTTCCGGACGGTGACAGGTCCCTTCTGGCAAGGCATCCGCACCAAGGGCTGGGCGAAGGTCTTCGACAACCTCCGAATCTCCTGCATGAATTGCCATGCCCCGGCCAACGTCCTCGACCTTGCGGAGGGAGCCAATCCGGTCGAGCGAATAGAAGCCGTTGAGCTCGGAATCGACTGTGTTTCCTGTCACGTCTCGGAGCAGGGGATCAAAGGTCCCGGGCGGTTCGTAGAGGTGAAGGATACCCACGAGGTGATCCCGGACGATCGATTCAGCAACTCCCGCGCCATAGCCACCACCATCTGTGCCCGCTGCCACGAGTCCGACGGCGATTGCGGAAGGACCGTGAGCGAGTGGAAGCGCTCGGAATTCGCAGAGAAAGGGGTGGCCTGCTCGGACTGTCACATGCCCGAGGTCGAGGCTCCCCTGGTGGTGGACGGACCCCCGAAGCTGAGGCGAAGTCATACCTTCGTCGCCGACAAGGACGCGGACATGCTGCGTAAGGCTCTAAATGCTTCCCTCTCTTTCCCAGATGGCAAAACCGCAGTCGTTCGGATCGTCAACGATCGCGTGGGGCATGCGCTTCCGGCGTCGGGCCAGAACTATCTCCTGCTCAACGTCAAGATCCACAACCAGGCAGGGCAGCTGCTTGAGGATGTCGAACGCGGCTTCGGATTGAGGGAGTTGATTCCCGGCTACCTGGACTTCTGGCCCTTCCTGGAGGACTCCAGAATCCCGGACGGAGAGAGCCGGCACATCCGCGTCGAGCTGCCCTCCGATCACGGTGTGGTCTCGGTGGAGTTCCGCTATAGGGATTTCTTCTCGGTGAAGAACCGGGACCTTGTCTTCTCAACGATGGCAGAGGCCTACTGATCGGAGGCCACGGCAGGCCTGGCCAGCGCCGTGGATCATCGCGTGTAGGAAATTGAGTGCGACCAGGTACTATTCACGCCCGGGGTGATCGCATCCAGCGCCTGCTCGTAGACACAAGTTGCCAGCTCACACTCCTTCAGGGAATCTCCCCCTTTGCCTGTACCAAGGCAATGCGCTGACGCTCACCAGATGTGCTGCTGCGCGCCAGCGCGGAGACGTCATGGGTGGTGACAAGAAGACGCGAAGTGAGCTGCTGAGCGAAGTGGAGGCCTTGCGCTCTCGGGTCGCAGAACTCGAGAACGTAGAGCCGGCGCTGCGGGAGAGCGAAGCGACATTCCGCGCGATCTTCGAACGAGCGGGGGTGGGCGTCGCCCAAGCGGAAATACAGACTGGACGATTCGTCAGAGTCAATCAAGCGTACTGCGATATCGTGGGACTCAAAGCCGAGGATCTGACGGCCACGACGTTCATGGCCATCACTCATCCAGACGACCTGCAGCGCGATCTGGACGCCGCGGAGGGTCTCAAGGCAAACAGAATCAACAGCTTCTCGACGGAGAAGCGCTACGTCCGCCCGGACGGCACAATCGTCTGGGTAGACCTGACTGTGTCAAGGATGCACGATCCCGATGCGCGCCCGGATTACGCGGTTGCAGTGGTGGAGGACATCACCGAGCGCAAGCAGACCGAGGACGAGCTGAACGCGTTCTACACAGCGACTACCGACCTGATGTGCGTAGCTTCACCAACGGAAGGCCGCTTCACGAAGGTGAATCCCGCTTGCTTGAAGATACTGGGACGCAGTGCGGAAGAGCTGTGCAGCAGGCCCTTCGAAGACTTTGTCCATCCGAACGACCGTGAATCGACGGCGAAGACGGTGGCCAGCCAACTGGAAGGAAATCCCGTTGCGCACTTCGAGAATCGCTACCAGCACAAAGATGGCTCCTACCGGCGCCTCTCGTGGATGGCGACACCAGTGCTCGATGGGAAGGTATTTGCCACGGCCAAGGACATCACCGAGCGCAAGCAGACCGAGGAGGAGCTGGAGCGCCATCGGAATCATCTCGAAGAGCTGGTGGACCAGCGCACCCGAGAGCTAGAGCGCTCGCGCGAGGACCTGCGCCGCACGGAACGGCTGGCCTCGGTCGGAACTCTGGCCGCGGGCGTGGCTCACCAGATCAACAATCCGATCGGTGCGATTCTCAACGCCGCGGAACTCGCGCTGCTCTGTGGAGAGGATCCCGAAGCCCGGGAGATCTGGCAGCAAGCTCTAGAAGACAACGTGCAGGAGGCGAAGCGTTGCGGAAGGATCGTCAAGAGCATCCTGCGATTCTCGCGCGATGGGCATGCGGAGAAGTCCAGAGGAGACATGAACGAGGTGGTTGAACGCGCTTGCCAGCTTGTTGGTAGCTACGCCTCGAAGAAGGGCGTCGTCCTCGAGGTGCAGACGTGCCAGCCATCGCGTGCGATCTGGATGAGCGCGATCGAGATGGAGCAGGTGCTAGTGAACGTGATTCGCAACGCCATCGAGTCCCGCTCCGAGGGGGGACGTGTCTCAGTGCGAACAATGTGCGGATCGAAGACCATCTCCATTGAGGTACGCGACAACGGACGAGGGATCGGGCAAGAAGCGCTTGTGCATGTCTTCGACCCATTCCAAACAACTCGATCGATCGAGGGCGGGACAGGGCTCGGCCTGAGTGTGGCCCACGGCATCGTAGTCGATCATGGCGGCACGATTTCGATGGAGAGTGAGCCGGGGACGGGAACCGTCGTGGCAATCGAACTCCCGTTGTACGTGGAAACCTGAGCACGAGTGGCGCTGTCCCGTCTCCAACCACCAAGACTCGTCGGAGTTTCGCCGCTCCGCCCTCGACATCCGGCTACAACCCGAGCGGCGGCAAACGCGTGAAGCTTGCCCCCCTTCCGGCCCCCCGCCCCCTCGACACGGCCGATAGTCCCGTCCGCAAGATGTGAAGCCAAACACTCTATGTCGGGGCGACTAAGACAGGTCTGCTCTGCGATCCCCGGCTGCGGATCATAAAGAGGCTGCGGTCAGGTCTGGCTGGAGCCAAGAACCGTCTCTTAGCGGAAGCCATCTCGAGTCCGAAAAGTCCTGCCGACGTACACTCTTTCGACGGCGCCAAACGGCTCTGAGACGGCACCAAGCTCAAGAGGTCGAGAGCCCTGGTCACAGTCACCGGAGGAAAGCCCTGGAGCTTCAAGCCCTTACGAGGAAGCCGAATCGGAGACGATTCCCAGATCCCCGATCATGCACGTCGACCGAGGGCGTAAGAGAATCAAGTAGTTGCGCTCTCGTGGCGGCATAGCGCGGCACAGAGCGGCAAGGAGCGGCATCGGCGACGGCACCAAGCGAACAGACGGCGCTCAGACGGCGCCGCTCTCCGGCAGCCGAAAACGGGCCGGGTGCTTCGGGCCCCCCCCCCCCCCCCGGCTTGGTCCGACAGTCCCGTCCGCAAAACGAGAGCAAACTGGCTCCACCTTCGGGGGAGTGCCGACTCTGAGCAGAGCTGGTCACCGAATGCCGCCGCCCAGCCCCCGTCGTAGCGGCCACTTCCAGCAAATCAAAGTCAGGGGGGCACCCTCACCCCATGGAAGCGGAGAAGATCTCTGAACGTTGTCGTCCTGACCGTCATTAGCGCTCAGAATCGATTCTACGAGGTGGCCTGTCTGGAGCATCGGCGGAGATCCAGAGAGTGATGTCGCCTCGTTGCCCCAATTGCTTACTCGATACTTCGCCTTGTATTTGGGATGCACTCTCGACTTCATGCCGTGATCGTGGCCTACCCACCCCGTACTTCGCGAGAGTCCCGGATCCTGATCGTCTCAAGCCTACGACTCGTGCACCAACGCCGCCTACGACTAGGCCATCGTCGAGGCCGAGAAGAAGTTCCGCCGCGTACAGGGATGGCGCGACATCGAGAAGCTCGTCAGAGCACTCGCTCTGTTCAAAGCCAAGGAAGAGGCAATGGCAGAGCGCGTTGCCTAAGATCAGATGCGGAGCCGCCGCTCAGAGAAGATCAACAGCGAGCGGGACAACCCCCGAGGCAGAGAAGAACGGGGCGATGGGGGCGCTGCGCCCAGACGGGCTGACTTTCCGCACAGCACGAGTTCCTCTGCCTCTGGCATCGCGCGCTCAAGCGGCGTAGCCACAAGACGCGCGGGTTCTCTGGCCCCAGATGGATCATCTGGCGAAGAGATGGCTTCCCTATCCGGCGATTGTCCACCCGTATCCGGCGGCGCGGTTTTGCGCGTTAGACCCGAGGTAGGAGACCAGTGTGGTAGGCCCTCACGCCGGGATGTGTGGAGGGGGCCGGGGGTGACCCCGGTTCCTACTCCGACCTCTTACGGGACGCCGCGAGTCAGGATCTTCGGGATCGTCTCGTCAGCGCGACCATTGAGAGCCCGATCGCAACGAGGGACGCCGTTCCGGGCTCAGGCACCACCTGTCGCTCCAGCACAGCAAGTGCGTAGACCGAGATCCCTGAGCCGATCGATGCACTCCCCAGCAGCGCGCCGGTGTCCGGGTCGAGGCGGTAGATCGTGTCGCCGGAGCCCAGGAAGAGGTCGGTGCCGTCAAACGCGAGGCCATATCCGGCCACGCCGGGCGTGAATCGATTGACCTCCGATCCGTCGCCGGCCGCGAGCTCGATGATGTTGCCGCCTGAACCCCCGGTCGATACGAAGATCCGCCCGACCCCGGCGGCTACGCCACCGTTGCCCGCGCCCCCCCCGAAGGCGACCGAGGCGCCGCTGTCGGGATTGATCGACACCATCGTCGCACCCGAGACCCTGTTCGCGAGCAGGATCGGATCCAGGTAGCCGAGTCCCGATAGCGATGCGGCTCCGAACGTGCCGAGGCTGTTGACGAGGCTCCCGTCGAGGCCAAGCTCCAGGATGATGTTCGTTCCAGCCCCGTCGAGGACAAAGAGCGTCTCTCGCTCGGGGCTGTAGGCCAACCCGGTCCAGGTGTCATCGATATTGATCGTGGACGGCGGAGTGAAGCTGGAGACCTGGGTGACCGTGTCCGCGACCACGTCGTAGTCGTAGCGCACGATATCTGTACCCTGATCCGCCCAGATCGTCACGGCGATGGAGGTGGCAGGGGCGAGCGATACGAGAACCGCGACCATGAGCAGCAACAGCGAGCGATGGAGCATCGAGTCTTCCTCCGGCGAACGCTCCTCCGGTGAACGAGACCCCAGGCGGCCGGATGCCGCGGAGATCAGCCCGGATGCGTCTGTGGAGCTTGGTGGCTCCGTGGCTGGGAAAGTGTCAAGAAGACGCCAACATTCTCTTCAGCTGCCGGATTCTGAGGCGAGAAGGGCCTTCTGCTGACAATCGCGGGACCCGTCGCAGGCGAGCGCGCGGAGGCCGCGCGGGTTGCCCACTGCGACTACGACAGTATTCGCAAGAATGCACAGCTTCGGACTGATACGATCTTCTGGCAGCAGGCAGGAGGAGACTAGCCCGGAGTATTCATGAAGGTCCTAGGGGGCTAAGCCAATCAAGACCCCTTTTCAGCAATGGTACCCAGTATCGAGGCAGAGAAGGACGGGGCGATGGGGGGGGGTAGTGCCCCGACAGGGGGCCAACGAGCCTCCTTACGCATCTTCGAGGCAGTCATCGAGAAGGCAGCCTAGCAACCCTTTCGAAGCTATGGCCTTGAATATTACCCGCCCGGCATACACTCCATAGCCACAGCCGCGACATGAGCGTAGTGTGTGAGCCATACCTCTCGCTGTACGTCGGCAGAACTTTCCGGACTCGAGGTGGCTTCCGCTAAGAGACAGTTCTTGGCTTCAGCCTCCGCCACACCTGGGCGAGTCTCCACATGGCGCGTGGCACGCCCCTCAAGTGGATTCAGGAGCAAGGCGGCTGGACGACGGCGAAACTACTCCTTGATACCTACGGCCATTACCTCCCGACCGAGTCGCACTGCTACGCAGACGCCATTTCGACGGCACCAAACGGCGCTGAGACGGCACCAAGCTCAAGAGGCCAAGAGCCCTGGTCACAGCCGCTGGAGGAAAGCGCTGAAGCTTCAAGCCCTTACGAGGACGCCGACTCGGAGATGACGCCCAGATCCCCGATCATGCACTTCACGCTCCCGCCGCCCTTCTTGAGGAACTCGGATACGTCTACCACGACCGGCGTGACGCCGCGGTCGAGTACCTCGTCGCGCAGTCGCTCGGATACGCCCGAGGGCATTACGAGGTAGGCGCTCTTCTCATCGGCGTATGTGAAGGAGTTGGCCGCGTAACGGAGCGCGTCGTGTTCTCGCAGCTCGATCAAACGGTCGCCAAAGTGTTCTTGAAGCTGCGTCCAGCCGGCTGGATCGATGCCCTCGCGATAGCCGAGAAGAAAGCGGCGGCCGGGTCCGAATGCACACAAAGTGGTGTCTCCGTGGTAGTGCGCTTCGAGCCTGAGGCCGATCCTCAGAATCGGTCTCGGCGCCACCGTGGGGGCGAGCAGCGGCTCGATGCGGATATCGGTGCGAAAGCCGTAGATGCGTTTCCAGGGCGGGAGGCGTAGCGCCGGGACGAAGCGCTGCCGTTCCAGCGTTCCGTGGGTGAGCAGATGGACGTCGCCGACCGGGAAGAAGTCGGCCTCGCCTTCGAAGCGGTAGCACTTCTCGGTCTCCGCTACGCGGTAGCCGGCCTGTTCGAGAACGCGGCGATAGTGAGGCTTCTCGCCAGCGCGCGTCGGGAGCAGGTTCGCCAGGGTGAAGGTCTTGTGCGAGAGCGGCTCCGGCTCGTCGACGCGGCTCAGGAAGCCGGCGTTGGCGGGGTAGACGAGACCGGGCTGAGCGGGGTCGGGCGGAACGACGAGCACGCGGATCCCGAGTTCCTCGAGCCTGCTCTTGAGGCTGTGCCACTGTGCGACGGCGCGGTCGCGGTCGACGCGTCGCCGGGTTCCCCAACGCGTGCGGGTGTGGGGGTTCGCGCCGCCGCGTACACTGAAGTGGCTCGGGTCACCCATCAGCACTGTCCGTTCCGGCCGGCCCCTCACTGCAGTCCTCTCCGCATCGCCGCCCTCATGGTCGCGGCATGCCCGGCGGCAGGCTTTCGGGGTCGAAGCCGCCCTCGTTCTCCAGGTGGGCTTGCGGGGTGGTGCAGTAGAGGGTGGCGCTGATGCCGGCGGGCCGATCGTTGCCGCTCCGGCCGCCGCCGCCGAAGGGCAGCTTGCCGCTGGCCCCGATGGTTCCCCTGTTCCAGTTGAGGAGCCCGCTGCGAATGCGTCCGACCGCGTGCTCGTAACGCGCGCGATCTCGCGTCATGACGGACGCGGCCAGGCCGTAGTCGGAGTCGTTTACGGCGGCGATCGCCTCGTCGAGGTCGCCGATGGGGTAGAGCGCAGCCTCGGGGCCGAAGATCTCTTCGCGCTGGTATGGGTGTTGCTGGCGCGTGTCACTGAAGCGGACGAGCCCGGGGCCGACGAAGGGGCTCGGCCTCTCGGGATCCACCAGCAGTACCCGCTCACCCCCGGCCTCCACCGCCAGATCGCGAGCCTGCGCCACTCGCTCAGCGGCGGCTCTCGAGACCAACGGTCCCATGAAGACCCGTTCGTCCAGAGGCTCGCCGATCACCAATTGTCGCAAGACGCCCGTGAGCTTGTCCGTGAAGATGTCGATCAGCCTCGTGTCCACGAAGAGCCGACTCGCACTCGAGCAGCGCTGGCCCGTCGTCGCGCAGATCGATAGCGCGCTCTCCGCGACGGCGAGGTCGACCTCGGCGTCGTCGAGCACCACGATGGCATTGCTGCCTCCCATTTCGAGGGCGAGCAGCTTGTCCGGTTGGTCGAGCGCGGCTTCGCTGAGCGCGCGGCCGGTCTGGTAGGAGCCGGTGAAGAGCACCGCGTCGACGTCTGCGTGGCCGGCCAACGCGCCGCCGGTCTCGGCACGGCCCTGAACGAGCTCCAGAACACCTGCCGGCAGACCTGCCTGCGTCCAGATCTCCACGAGCCACTGCCCGACCGCCGGCGTGAGGTCGCTCGGTTTGAATACGACTGTATTGCCGGTCGCGAGCGCGGGAACGATGTGGCCGTTGGGCAGATGGGCGGGAAAGTTGAACGGGCCCAGTACGGCCAACACGCCTCGCGGGTGAAAGGTTGCTCGCGCGGCGGCGCCCGCGTGCATGGGCTCCACGAGCTGCATGCCATCAGCGAGGGTGACGTGTACTTTGCGGGGTACGAGCCTTGCCTCGCCACGCGCATCCCATAGCGCCTTGCCCATCTCGCGCGCGATCAGCCGAGCCAGCTGCTCGACGCGCTCCTCGACCAGGCGGGCGAAGCGGCGCAGGATCGCGGCTCTCGCTTCGAAGCCGGCGTCGCGCCAGCCGGGGAATGCGCGGCGGGCTCGTGCTACGGCATCGTCTACGTCCGCATCGCTGGCGATCCGGTAGCGGCCGATCTCGTCGCGCGGGTCCGCGGGCGAGACGCTGGTGAGCAGCTGTCGATCGTCGTGGTCGCCTGTCACGCCCGCCTCTCTGTGCCCGCAGCCGCACGACTCGGTTCGCGCTGTCTTTCTTCCCGCTCAGGGCTGTCTCTCGCCACACTCAAGGCAGTGGCGTGATGCTGACCCGGTCGCCTCCTTTGACGCCCAGGGCCGTACGGCACTCCTCGCTGACGATCGGTGCACCCTCTTCATCGAGCGGTACCACGGTGGCTCGGAAGCCGACGCCCCCCTCGCCCGAGAGGAGTGCCAGCGGTCCTTCGTAGCGGGCCTCTCGCCGGCGAATGCTGCTCGGCAGCACCAGCTCGCGCCGCTCGGCGACCGAGCTGATGGCATCGCGCGCAGCGCCGTAGTAGGGGCCGCCATCGAAGGGGTCGACTTGATTGAGGTACTGAAAGCCCACCTCTTCGAGAATGCGCAGCGCCGCCATCGCGTTCTCGCCGGTCTTCCCGATGGCTCGCTGCACCGCTTCGGGGAAGAGCGTGGCGTAGACCGGGTCGCGCGGGAAGAGGTCGGCGATGAAGCGCTTGTCGTGTGCCGAGAGGCGGTCGGCCTCGCGATAGGTGAGGCCGGTGAAGCGCCCGCCGAAGGCCTCCCACAGCAGATTCTTGCCCGATGCCTGGAAGGGCGAGAGCATCTCGGCCGTTACGTCGCGCTCAAAGCGCTCCGGGTGCAGCGAGATGTAGGCGAAGCGAACGATCGAGAGTGCCTTGCCGCACTTCTCCGCGTGGCCTCGGTAGGCGGGGTCGAGGATCAGACCGCCGATCTCGCTCGGCCCGTTCTCGCTCGAACACAGGCGCAGGCGCATGTGGCTGAATCGCCTGTCGAGCTCCACACTGCGCCGCTCCTCGTTCGAGACTTCGAGCCAGTAGCAGGGCGAGCCCGCGACGCCGTGCTTATGGAGGATCATCGAGCTTCCGACGCAGCGCCCCGAGGTGAGGTCCTCCAGGACGAAGACCGAGAGACCCGGCTCTTCGCCCCGGAGTTCCCCCCTGAAGGTCCGCAGAGAGTGCTGAATGCGCTGCTCGAGGAAGCTCCGATCGCTCGGCAGATTCATCGAGTCGAGCATCTTCGCCAGGCCGACCAGATCGTCGAGGTCGGCCGGTGCGATGGGGCGAAGGATCAGCACGGCAGATCCCTTTCCTCCGCGACCCGGCAGAGCGCCTTTTCGAGAATGCCAAAGGCCGCCTCGAGCTCCTCGTCGGTGGTGTTGACCGGCGGCAGCATGCGCAGCTTGCTCGGGTTGTCGCCAGCACTCAGCAGGATCAGTCCCTCCTCGAAGCAGGCCCGCAGAACGTCGTTCACGATATCCCGCGAGCCATGCCAGGGCACGAATGCCTGCATGGCGCCCAGACCCGAGCGCGGGCCGATGGCCTTCGGCATGCGCTTCGCGAGTGATTGAAAGCGCCGCTCGATGCGTCCGCCGAGCACGGCGGTGCGCCCCTCCGGTCCGAGGTAGCCGTCTTCTTCCAGCCGCTCGATGATGCGTGCCCCCACCGCCATCCCCACTGTGTTTCCGGCGAAAGTGCCCGAAACCAGTCCGGGCTTCGGGTTGTACTCCTTGCTGAACAGAGTGGCGCTTCCCTGCAGCGTCTTGCCGACTGTTGCGATGTCGACGTACTCATCGAGCTGGAGCGTATGAAAGGCGAACAGCTCACCCGTGCGGGCGAATGTCTGGACCTCGTCGACCCAGACCGCGAGCCCGGCGGTGCGGCAGCGCTCCATCAGGGCGACGAAGAACTCGCGCGGCGCCGTGTTGAAGCCACCTTCGCCCTGCACCAGCTCGAAACCCATGGCGGCGATCTGGCCGGGATAGCGTCGCAGGTGGGTCTCCAGGGCGGCAAGGCTTCGCTCGCTCGAATGCTCGTCTTCGGCATCGAAGAAGGGCACCTGCAGCACATTGCCGCGCAGGGGCAGTCCCTCCCGGAAGGCTGGCCGGTCCGTGAGCTCCGCCATCGCAAGTGTGCGCCCGTGGAAGGCCCCGTCGAACACGATCATGCGGTCGGCCGACGGCTTCTTGTGATGGATCATCTTGAGCGCATTCTCGTTCGCCATTGCCCCCGAGAGCGAGAGCCAGACGTGCTTGAGTCGCGGTCCGGCGTGGCGCAGCAGCGCCTTGCTGATCCGCAGGTACTCCGGGCCGGGCATGAGATGGCCCTGGAACAGGACGTCACTGGCCGCCGCCACCACCGCGTTCTCGAGCAGATCGCGGTCGCCGTGGCCGAATGCGTAGACGCCGATGGCGCCGATGAAGTCGAGCTTCGTGGTGCCGTCGGCGAGCTGCAGGCGCGCGCCCGTGCCCGCTCCGGCGCTGAGCATCGGGTAGAAGAGCTCTCGGCCGCGCAAGCGCTCGACATCCCGGATGGCCTTCTCGTAGTACTTGTGGCTCAGGCTGCGCCCGGCCGCCTCCTCTTGAACGGCGTTCACCAGCGCTCGGGCGGCCTCTCGAATCGCATCCGATTCGAGTAGGGGGCTCAGGGGATTCGTGCTCTTTTTCGCCATTGTCGCTTCCCTCCTGCCACGCTCGCAGGCCCGGGACTACCGGGGGTCGAGAGAGTGGCCCGGCTGGGGAACGGACCGCCATCGGGTATCGGCCCGTCGTCCCTCCGGCTTTTCCTCAAATGCGCGAGTTCGAGTGATACCGCTAACCTGCCGGCCGCACTTGCTCGCTGCTGGTGGTGTCTATTCCCACGCGGGAGCCGCGTGGGCAGGCTCGGCCCCGTGGTCGGGCTAAGCTTGCGCACACCGCGGCGCCCGCGCAGGTACGACGACGTCCGCTGCCGAAAGGGCTGCTGTGGCCAAGCGAAAGGCGAAACATCGAAGGAGCGGCCGGGACGCCACCGGCCGCTCGCGGCCTTCCCTCGCCAAGAAGGCTCGCAAACGCGTGTCGGCCGCGACCCGGGCGGCGGCACGGGGGTCGGTCGCCAAGGCCCGGGATCTGGGTGATTCGGCTCGCACGGCGCTCCGGGCGCATGCGGACTACCGGCCGCATTTGTGCTTGGTTCGGGCGCCCGCCGTGCCGATGTCCTCTCGAGCCATGGGTCTGGACATCACCGTTGCCAGCTACAACGTCCACCGTTGGACCGGTCTGAATGGCCGCGCCAAGCCGGACGTCGCCCGGGCGGGCTTCGTCATCTCCGAGATGGAGGCAGACGTGATCGCCCTGCAGGAGGTCCTGCGCCCGCGCGAGGGTGAGGATCCGCTGGAGCAGCTCTGCCAGCAGCTCGGGCTCCACCTGGCCTTCGCCGCCACGCGTATGCACCGGCATGGAGAGCTCGGCAATGCCGTGCTCTCTCGCTTCCCGATCACAGCCATCTCGGTGCTCGACATCTCCTCCTCGCGCATCGACCGCCGCGGAGCGCTGGCTGCGCAGTTCGACGGCCCCAACGGCAGCCTCGGCGTTGTCGCCACCCACCTTTCCCTGGTGGACCGCACTCGGCACCGCCAGGTCCAGATGCTGCTCGAGCATCCGCAGCTCAATGCCGGGCAGGCCGTGCTGCTGGGCGACATGAATGCCTGGCGCAAGTGCAAGGCTTCTCAGAGCCTCGAGGACGCTCTCCACCGCCACAACAACGTCGCTTGGCCGGCCACCTTCCCGGCCGCGCGACCGCTGCTCGCCCTCGACCGCGTGTACGCCCGAGGCGCTGAGGTCCTCGAAGTCTACGTACACGGCAGCGCTGCGGCGCGCCGCGCCTCGGATCACCTGCCGGTGATCGCACGAGTCCAGCTCCGCAAGGACGACTGAATCTCGTCTCGTGCCGTTCATCGCATCTCGCCTCATATCCGAATCTCGCGCCAGGCACCGGAGCGGAAGCGCCACAGCAGGTAGACGGTGAGCACGCATACGTAGATCGTGCCGCCGAGCCAGGCGCCCGTGAGACCACCGCCGAGCGGTATTCCGAAGAGCCAGGCGAGGGGGAGAAACAGCCCCCAGGCCATCGCGAATCTCACCAGGAACGGCCATCTCGTGTCGCCCGCTCCGCGCAGGGCGCCATCGGTCACGATTCCGAAGGCGTCGAAGAATTGAAAGACCGCTCCCACCAGCAGCAGCGGTCCACCCAGACGCAGCACGTCTGGGTCATCGCTGAAGATCCGCATCAGGGGGCCGGGCAGCGTGATGAAGAGCAGCGCGATGCCGCCAGAGAGGAGCAGCGTCAGCTTGAGGGCGGAGCGGAAGCTCCGTTCGGCGGAGCCCGGGTCGCCCGCGCCGATATAGCGGCCGACGAGCGTCGCCACACCGATGCCGAGGCCCGACGCCTGCATGAACGAGAGCGAGAGCAAGGCGATGAAGGCCTGGCTCGCCGCCATCGAGGCGTCGCCCATGCGCGCGACCAGCGTGAGAAAGACGGCGAACGACAGCATCTCGAGCAACCACTGTCCGCCGATTGGCGCACCGGTGCGCAGCAGCCGCCGCAGCGCGCTGAGCGAAGGGGCAACCCACTGTGTGCGGTACGCCCCGCGCACCGCCGGGCGCATGAAGGCGAAGAAGATGACAGCGGCATAGACCCACTCCGAGATCGCCGTGGCGCTGCCCGCGCCTACCACGCCCCAGCGCGGCAGCCCCAGACGCCCGAAGATGAGGCCGTAGTCGAGCACCACGTTGAGCCCATTGGCCACCAGCGTTGCGTAGAGGGGCGTGCGCGTGTCCCCCACACCGCGAAAGAAGGCCGCGACGACGGTCGCGGCGCACAGGCCGAGCACGCCGATCGCGCGCACCGACATGTACTGGGTCGCCAGCGGCTGGACCTGTTGCGACGGGCCAAGCCAAGCCAGCAGCGTCTCGGCACCGAGGAAGAGCAGGAAGGCCGCCGCTGCGGTCGCGGGCAGCAGCGCGTAGAGCCCCTGCCACGTCCAGGCGCCGCACTCGCTCGGCCTGCCACCGCCGTGCTGCTGCGAGACGAAGGTCTGCACACCGGCGGCCGTGCCGTAGAAGAAGCAGAAGAAGGTCCACAGCCAGATCCCGCCGAGGCCCACGGCCGCCAGCTCGCTGGCTCCAAGCTGCCCCACCATGGCGGAGTCCACCACGCCCATGGTCGTCATGGAGAGCTGGGTCAGGATCACGGGATAGGCCATGCGGCCGACCTCGCTCACGCTGCCCGGTGTCGCACGACTACGCTTGGCCTGATTCTCGAGGCGTGCTTTTCGCCCGTCGTCGGCTAGGGGTTCGAGCTGGCTGGTCATGTTCGAAGCTCCGGGTGGCTCGGTGGTTCCGGGATCCAAGAAAGGCCGCGTCTGCTCTCGCGTCGCGGCCTTCGGTCCGTTGCCGAGCTGGTCAGCTTCGAATCATGGGCAGACGCGACTGAGCGTGCGACGGAGGCGCTGCGCTCTCCGCCGTCCGGCCTGCTGTGGGGCCGGGCCAGGCGGGGAAACGACGCCCGCGCGACGCGCGTCCGTGCGCTCTTGCACAAGGGGGAGCTTCATAGCGTTTCGCCCATAGTGACACTTTCTAACACGCCAGCAGCGGGCGGGCAACGTCGCTGTTGCGGTGCTGCGCAATGGCGGGTAAACCCGGGAAAGATGCTCGGACGAACGACAGTCGGCCGCCGGTGCCGCGTCGCCGGCACCCTGCTCCTCGCGGGCCTGCTCAGCACGGGCTGTGGGAGTCTTCGTGCGGCCGAGCTCTACAACAGCGGCAGTCGTGCGCTCGATCGCGGAGAAGTGGCTCAGGCGATCGCCCAGCTCGAGGAGGCGGTCCTCGTGCGCCCCGGCGTCTCTGAGATCCACAATCATCTGGGTCTGGCGTACGCCGCCGCCGGACGTTCGCAGGAGGCGCTTCAGGCCTTCGATCGGGCGGTGGCGTTGGATTGCAGTAACCGGGCCGCGCGTCAGAACCAGGCTGCCGCGCGGGCTCGTGCCGAGTCGCGAGCAGCTGTGCCGGGTGCGGCACTGGGCGCGGGACAGCGGGAGCGAGGACGCGATGGCAGATGACCGCGAGCGCTACGAACGCGAGAAGCCGAGCTGGGCCGAGATCGACAAGCGCCGCGATCGCGGCCGTTCGACACGGTCTGAGCACCCTTCCGGCGAGCAGGCCCGCCAGCTCGCCGGACAGCAGAAGCACAATGCGGTCCGAGCGGCCGAAGCGCTCTTCGCGGGCGAGGGCGGCGGGGCCGAGGACGCGACGCTCGCCAAGGCGGTGCGCGATGCCCACGGCACACCGGAGCTCGCTCAGGCCTGTCGCGACTATGTGGCGACGCTGGGCGTGCCGACTCGTCTTGATCTGCTCTCGGTCTTTCTCGATGCGCGGGATCGCGAGTGCGTGTTGAGTGCGCTCGAGAAGCTCGGCGAGCTCGCTGCCGCCGGCGGACTCGAAGTCTCCGCAGGCCTCAGGAGTCAGCTGCGGGTGCTCTCACAGGAGCCGGACGACGACATCGCGGGGCTGGCAGAGGATCTACTCGAGTAGCGCCGTTCTGACGCGGATGACTCCGCTGCCCCGCCGTGCTGGCGAAAACTTCTTGTCTACGAAGGTGGTAAGCTCGAACGATGGGCCATGAAGTCGAGCGAAAAGCACTCGCCGCATACCTCGAAGAGCACAAGCTCAAGCGGACGAAGCAGCGTGAGATCATCCTCGACGCCTTTCTCGAGGCTCATGACCATGTGACGAGTGAGGAGCTCTACCGAGCGATTCGGAGCTGCAATCCGCGCATCGGGTACACGACGGTGTACCGTACCATGAAGCTCCTGGTGGACGCCGGACTCGCCCAGGAGCGCCACTTCGCGGACGGCATCGCACGCTACGAGATCGAGCACGAGCACCATGACCATCTGGTCTGCACCAAGTGCGGCAAGATCGTGGAGTTCGAATGCCAAATGATCGAGCGCAGCCAGGACGAGATCGCCGAGCGCTACGGTTTTCTCGTGCTGCGCCACCGGCACGAGCTCTACGGCCACTGTGGCGACTGCCGGGAAGAGTGAGCCGCGTCCGCATGTGGCGACGCACCCGATACGACTTGCTCGCGCTGCTTCTGACACTCGTGTGCGTCGGGCTGGGCATTGCGCGGCCGCCTGGAGCCGCCGCTGAGAGCGAGGTTCCGGAGACGGGAGAGGGCGTGCGGCTGGTGCTCGTGCTGGTGGTCGACCAGCTGCGCCCCGATCGCATCGGACCTGAAATGCCCGGCGGCCTGGGCCGGCTACTGCGCGAGGGACGCAGCTTCTCCGATGCCGCTCTTGCTCACGCCCTGACGGCCACCTGTCCGGGACACGCCACCATTCTGACGGGGCATCACCCCGGTCCGGCGGGTATACCCGGCAACCGGTTCATCGACCGCAAGACGCGAAAGGTCGTCTACTGTACAGCGGACGAGACGGAAGCCGGCGTGTTGCTCGGCTCGCGGTCCCGTTTCGATCGTTCGGCGGGCCGCTCGCCCCGCAACCTGCGCGTCACGACGCTCGGCGATTGGCTGAAGGCGCAGCACGCGGGAAGCCGGGTCTACGCTGTTTCGGTCAAGGACCGCTCTGCCATCATGCTCGGCGGCCAGCGCCCGGAGGCCGCCTTCTGGCTCGATTCAGCGCGCAGCGGGCGCTTCACCAGCAGTCGCTACTACCTCCCGGAGCTGCCGCCGTGGACCGAGGGCTGGAGCGCGAAGTCGCTGCTCGCTCCGTTGCCCGATCTCTGGCGCCACGCCAGCGGCGATCCGCCCAATGGTGCGCGGCGCGACGACTACGCCGCAGAGAGCGCGCGCTTCAGCCGCACGAGCCCGCATCCCGTGAAGGCCGGGGAGGACTGGCAGACCTCGATGGCGCAGCTCCTGGCCACGCCCTACCTCGACCAGAGGACCTTCGCCTTCGCCCATCAGCTCGTCATCGAGGAGGCATTGGGACAGCGCGCCGAGCCCGATCTGCTGGCCGTGTCACTCTCCGCCACGGACTATATCGGCCACCACTACGGACCCTGGAGCCAGGAGTCGCACGATGCGCTCGAGCGGCTCGACGCACAGCTCGCGGAGTTTCTGCTCTTTCTCGAACGGCGGGTGGGCGCGGGGCGCCTGCTGGTCGTGCTGACAGCCGATCACGGCGTGATGTCGCTGCCCGAATGGCTGCGCGAGAGCGGGCCCGAGCGGGCGGTGTGCCCGCTGCCGGCCAGCCGACTCTCACCGCAGGTCTTCGATGCGGGCCTGGCGCGCCATCTGGCGCAGCGGCTCGGCGGTGACGCGGACGATTGGCTCGTGCGGGACGGCATGGCTCTCATGTTCAACCCCGAGCAGGCCACGGCTCGCGGCGTTTCGCTGCAGCGTGTGGTGGCGGTGGCCGCCCGTTATCTGGAGCGCCAGCCCGGTGTCGCGCGCGTCTGGCGGCCGGGCCAGCGCGATGCCGGTCCCGAGCCCTTCGCGACGCTCTATCGCAACTCGGTCGCCGAGGGTCGTCACGGCGACCTCGTGATCCAGCCGCTGCGCGGCTGTCTCTTTACGTCGTACACCTCCGGAACCAGCCACGGCTCACCCTACGACTACGATCGTCGCGTACCACTGATCTTCTTCGGCCCCGGCATCGACCCGGGCTCGGTGCAAGGCCCAGCCGCCACCGTCGATATCGCCCCGACATTGGCCCGGCAGCTCGCAATCACGCCGCCGCCGGGTCTGGATGGCCGCGTTCTCTCGTTGCGCGACTGAGGTCGCCGAGGGGCATCGGCAAGACTCGCTCAAGCCGCTCGGCGGAGTGGCCGATTGCTCGAGTATGGCGAGCAAGGACATAGTCTGCCCCGTCTGCAGCGCCGACCTGCCCCTGGCCGGAGACGAACACAGCGGCGAAGAGGTCTTCTGCAGTGTCTGCAGCTCCCCCTGCATCCTCAGGGGAGAGCCCGGTGCCCCCGACTTCGAAGTAGAAGAAGACTTCTGAGCCAAGCGGAGGTCCGGTCTACTCGCGCTCGTACCGGGGAAGCTGCTCCATCAGCTCGGCCAGGCGGGGCGCGGCGGCGTCCTTGGCCGAGAGGACGGGTGTATCGATCGGCCAGGGGATGGCGATTTCGGGGTCGTCCCAGGCGATGCCGAGTTCGCTGCTGGGATCGTAGAAGTCGCTGCACTTGTACTCGAACTCCGCCGCATCGCTGGTGACGATGAAACCGTGGGCGAAGCCGGGCGGTATGTAGAGCTGCCTGTGGTCGCTCGCCGAGAGCGTGACCGCGACGAAGCGGGCGAAGGTCGGGGAGCCGCGGCGTACGTCCACGGCGACGTCGAAGACTTCTCCCTCGATGACGCGGACCAGCTTGCCCTGCGGATGGGCGAGCTGCATGTGCAGTCCGCGCAGCGTCCCACGTCCCGAGCGGGAGTGGTTGTCCTGAATGAATACGGCGTCGATCCCGCCTTCGCGGTACTTGTCGGCATGGTACGATTCGAGAAAGAAGCCGCGCTCGTCACGGTGGACGTCGGGCTCGACGAGGATGACACCGGGGATGTCAGTCGAGAGAAAGTTCACTGCCCCCCGGCCTCCTCTGCCGCGAGCTGCAGCAGGTACTCACCGTAGCTGTTCTTCTGCATGCTGAGGCCGATGGTCTCGAGCTGCTCGCGCCCGATGTACCCCCTGCGATACGCGATTTCTTCGAGGCAGGCGACCTTGAGTCCCTGGCGATCCTGGATCGCCTGGATAAAGCTGGCCGCCTGTTGGAGCGATTCATGAGTGCCTGTATCGAGCCAGGCGATGCCGCGTCCGAGTAGCTCGACGTGCAGCTCACCGCGCCTCAGGTACTCGACGTTTACGTCTGTGATCTCGAGCTCTCCGCGGTCCGAGGGTTCGAGGTTCCGCGCAATCTCCACCACCCGATTGTCGTAGAAGTAGAGCCCGGTGACCGCATAGCTGGAGCGCGGTTGGCGCGGCTTCTCCTGGATGTCGATCGCACACCCTTGATCGTCGAAGCTCACGACGCCATAGCGTTCGGGATCCCGTACCCAATAGCCGAAGACCGTGGCTCCAAGGCCGCGGGACGCGGCGTTTTCGAGCGACTCGGGCAATCCGTGTCCGTAGAAGATGTTGTCGCCGAGCGCCAGCGCGACGCGATCACGGCCGATGAAGTCCTCGCCGATCAGGAAAGCCTGGGCGATGCCTTCGGGCTCTGGCTGAACTGCGTAGTCGATCTCCAATCCGAAGCTCGCGCCGTCACCCAGCACCCGTTCGAACGCCTCGCGATCATGCGGCGCCGAAATGATGAGGATCTCCCTCGCGCCCGCGAGCATGAGCGTGGAGAGCGGGTAGTAGATCATCGGCTTGTCGTAGATCGGGAGCAGCTGCTTGCTGACCCCGAGCGTGATGGGATACAGGCGCGTGCCCGAGCCTCCCGCCAGAATGATTCCCTTCATTCACCACTCCCACTATTCCCACTGCCCCGGAGTTCGACCCGTGAGGGGCCGCCGAAGAACGAGCCGAACGCAAGCTAGCCTGGATTATTCATGGACACTAGCAAGGCACATTCGCGCCCTCTGGACCGAGAAATCTGCCACTCGCGGCCGAGTGCGCCGAGCGGTGCGCCGTCTGCGGTGCGGGCACTTGTCGCGCTCACCGTGAGCCGGCTTCGCTCGGGCCCTGACCTGCCGATCGTGAGCGGGCGTCATCACGGAAGAAAGGCCCGGACATTGGCGAGCTTGGCGGGCAGGTATTCGTCGATCACGTAGTTGAGTCCCCATGTCGCGAGTGCCTGCTGTTCGGCTCTCACGCCCATGGAGAGAAGCTGCTCGATGGCTTTTCGCCAGGTCTCATGGGCCCGGAAGAACGGATCGTTCTTGAGCGCGTCGCGCGCTCGCTTCACGTCGACGTGCTGCAGCGGGTGGGTGGGGAGCTCATAGTCGAGGATGTCCTGGGGTGTTACGCCGAGATAGCGGGCCTGCGGCACGCAAAAGAACTGCGAGATGTGTGCGGCATTGCCCGAGCCCACCTTGAGCGTGCGGTAGATATTCGAGATCCCATAGGGATCGCAGTCGACGAAGGCGTAGACCGGCAGTCGACACTCGTCCGAGAGCTTGCGGATGAAGCGCCGAGTCGAGCGTGTCGGAACGCCCGCCAATGAGACGAGAATACAGTTCGCCGTTTGCCAGAACTTGTGGCTCTGCAGCCGCTGGAAGACGCCACCCGTCTCGATGGCGAGAATGAACTTCGCTTTCGTCTCGAAAGAGAGGTGTTCGACGGTCGAGGGAATCGAATAGGCGCCGGAGCCGAAGCGCGTACAGTCGATGCGCTCGACGCGGCCCGTTTCGAGATCGGGGTCGAGCACGATCAGCCGCCCCGCCACCGCACCGCCGTGCTCGTCGGGGATGAAGCGAAGCTGTTCGCGTGAGACGCCGCTCATCGAGAACATGGCCTCGATGTCATCCATCACCGTATCGGACTCGCTCTGCTCGTCGAACTTGGCGGCCTCCCAGTTCTTGCTCTGGTAGTAGGCGTCTCGCTTCGTGGCGAAGTCGTTGGTCTCGATCAGCTCCTTGGACAGGCCCATCAGACGCAGCGTCTGCGCGAAGCCACGCACCGTGTTGACCGTCAACGTTCGCACCTTCTTCTGTTTGCCGATTTCGAAGTAGCCCGTCTTCTGCGAGTAGGAGACGTTGCCCAGTGAGCGCACCGGAAAGGTGAGATCCGGCTTGCGCTGCTTCAGGATCTCCCGCTGGATTCCCCGAGCGGTGTCGCTAATGAGCTTGATCGTGGTGTTGCCGCTCGCCGCCCCACCGGACCGCGCACTCTGCTTGCGCGGCGCACTCCGCTTGGACCGCGCGCTCTGCTTGCGCTGCGCGCTCCGCTTGGACCGCGCCGCCTTCTTGGCCGCCCGCTTGCCGCGGACCGGCGCCTTGCGCGGCGTCTGTTTGGCGCCGCTCTTCTTGCGTGCGCTCTTCTTACCCGCCCCCTTCTTGCGCGCAGCCACCTGGATCAGCCCTCCCGCCAGCGAAGCCCATTCACAGCTTGCGGCTCCGTTCCAGCACGCCGGTCAGCTCACGGACCAGCTTGTCGGTCTCGTTCTCTCCGAGGCCGAGGATCTGCTGCAGGCCGATTGCGACCTGCGGGATGTACCTTTCGATGTAGGCGGCCTTCTTCGCTTCGTTCACCTCGCGTTGGCGCCGACGCACGTGGAGAGCCACCTGCCTTCCGCACTCCTGAAGCGCGAACCGGAACTCCTTGACGATCTCCGGATACTGGGCGACGGCATCCTTGCTCTCCGACGTGAAGGGAACCCAGACACTGGCGATGTGGACCATGATGAGCAGGGGTCCCAGCGGCAGGGCACCCTTGGGATGCTGGAGCATGTAGGATTTCCAGTTCGTGCTCGCGACGGCCTTGGTGATCGCACAGGCGCCCTGCTGATACTGCAACGGAACCCGGTTGGCATATCGGTAGAGGGTGACGCTGTCGTCGGCCTTCATGTCGCCCCCGTAGGCGATGCCCGCTTCCACGAGAAACGGGTTGCCGCGATACACCGTGGGGCGGCGCGTTACGGCGACATAGAGGTCTGCCTTCACCTCCGCCTGCAGCGCCGTTCGGATCAGCTCTTCTCCGATGGGCGCAATGCAGTCCGTGGGCGGACTCATGATTCGGGTCTGCTGGATCGCTCGATAGATGGCATCGGCGTCCTCGCGCGTCAGCTCCCTGGGTCGCTTCTTGGCCGAGACGCCAGCCCGCTCGCAGATCTCGCCCGCAACCTTGGGCGAGACGCGTGAGAAATCGTTTCGCAGGGCGGATGAGAGATTGCGCGATGTCGTGTCCCGGAACATCTGCATCAGGACGCCGAGCTCCACGCCGAAGGGATGCGGCTGGATCTCCGCCGTGACGGGCGGCAGCGTCCGCGTGACGCGCGGGAAGACGTGCTCTGCGCCGTGCTCTTCGGCCTTCGGTGGCACGTAGGTGATCTCCGCGTGCGGGTTCGCGAGAGAGATCTGGCGGATGTAGTTGTCGACCGAGTGCCGCCCGCCGCGGTAGTTGCCCTCGAGCTCGATCTCGACCCGAGTGCCCTGCTCCGCATCCCATTCGACGACCTCGTCGCGCTTGACCTGCGGCTTGTTCTTCTGCGTATCGATGACGAGCTCGAAGTGGTGGGCGTCCTTCTTCTTGCCGGTGCGCGTCGTGATGATCACGGGCTTTCCCGTGGTGAGCAGGCCGTACATGCCCGCCGCGCTGATGCCGATCCCCTGTTGCCCCCGGCTCTGCCGCAGACGGTGGAACTTGGAGCCGTAGAGCAGGCGGCCGAAGATCTTGGGAACCTGACTGCGTACGATGCCCGGGCCGTTGTCCTGGATCGAGACACAGAAGCGCGACTCGCCGAGCTGGCCGATCTCGACCCGGATATCGGGGACGACGCCCGCCTCCTCGCAGGCGTCCAGAGCGTTGTCGACGCCCTCCTTGACGGTCGTGAGCAGCGCTTTCGAGGGGTTGTCGAAGCCGAGCAGGTGGCGGTTCTTGGCGAAGAACTCGGATACCGAGATGTCGCGCTGGCGGTTCGCCATGTCGGCGGCACTGGCACGCGGGCCATGCTTGGCTGAACGGGGCGCGGCGGTTCGCGGCTGCTCGCGTGGGGCGCCTGTGGGGCTGCTCTTCGTTTCGCTGGGGCTGCTTTCGCGCCGCTTACCGCCCCGGCCGGAGCCGCGGCTCTTGGCCCCCTTCGCCCGTCGCTTCTTGCCCGCGCTCTTCTTCGCTCTGCTCTTCGCCCGTCCGGCCGCAGCCATGGATCTCGCCCCCCAGCGACTCCCGCTGAAGAGGATGATCCATCGTGCGATGCGAGGGTCAAGCAGCCGGCGGGGCTTTTCGGCTGCGGCTGGACCCGGAGTCTGCGCCGTTCGCCGTGCAGACTCCCAGGGGACGCGGATCAGCTCTCGAGGAACTCCGCAATTGGCTCGTCGTGGAAGTTGCCGGTCAGGCGGACCCGTCCGCTGCTCAACATGTGCATGGCGGTGGCGACGATCTCCTGCTCGTCATCCGTCACGTCGGCGATTGCCTCCACCAGCTCGAGCAGCGTAAGGTTCTGCGGCCGCTCGTCGCTGCCGGTGGTTTCGATCGCGTGGATCATCTGGCTGTGCCGAATCGGTATCGTCGTTGCGGCTGCGCCCATGCTCGTTCCCCCTGTGACAGCCATACTGTTCTGCAGCATTCATGCCCAAGCCGAGAATGGGCAACGATTCCGCAAGACCCTGTATTTCCAGTCGCTTCCGCCGGCAAGGGCGCCGCATGTGTTCGCCCGTTCCGAGGTGAGTGACAATTCTGGGACGCGCGGGTGTCCAAAATCGGACACCGCCGGGGCGAACTCGTTCAGCGACCGTGCTCGCCAGTCTCGCCACGGTACGCGAGGGCCTCCGCCATCGAGTGGCTGTCCACACGCCGCTCGTCCGCCAAGTCGGCGATCGTGCGGGCGATTCGCAGGACACGCCGCGCCGCGCGAGCCGAGAGCCGGAGGCGATCGACCGATCGGCCCAAGAGGGCGCGCGCGTCGGGCGTGGCGTCCACGAGTTCGTCGAGCGAGCCATCCGGGATGCGAGCATTCGTCGCGACGCCGCGCGTTTGCTGGCGCGCCCGAGTGGAGGCGATCCGAGCGCGCAGCTCGCCGCTGCGCGTCGCCCCTTTGCTCCCCTGCTCGAGCTTGCTCCAGGGCAGTGCGGGGACCCAGACGTGCAGATCGATGCGATCGAGCAGCGGGCCGGAGATGCGGCGGCGATACTGTTCGATGCGGGCTAGTTCGCAGCGGCAGTCACGCTGGCCGCTGCGATACCAGCCGCAGGGACAGGGGTTGGCGGCTCCCACCAACATGAAGTCGGCGGGAAAGCTGCACGAGAAGCTCGCCCTGGCGAGCGTGATGCGGCGCTCCTCGAGCACCTGTCGCAGCGCTTCTAGCGTGCGGCGCTCGAATTCCGGCAGCTCGTCGAGAAAGAGCACGCCGCGGTGGGCCAGCGATACCTCGCCCGGGCGAGGGGGATTGCCGCCGCCGAGCAGACCGGCCGAGCTGGCGGTGTGGTGGGGCGCGCGGAAGGGACGCTCGCTCAGCATGGTCTGTTCCTCGGACAGGAGCCCCGCGGCCTCGTGGACGCGCGTTGCCTCCAGCGCCGCCTCAACGCCCAGGGGCGGCAGCAGGCCGGGGAGCCGCCGGGCGAGCATGGTCTTTCCCGAGCCCGGCGGTCCGTAGAAGAGCAGGCTGTGCCCGCCGGCCGCCGCCACTTCGAGGGCCCGTTTGGCTCCGGCTTGTCCGCGCACCTCGCTGATGCACGGTGCCGTCGCGCTCGGGGCGGCCGGCCTCGTGGCCACGGCTCTGCGAAGCGGCGCCAGTCCCAGAAGGTGTGCGATCACGGCATTCAGGCTGGCGGCCTCGAGCACCTCCACATCCGGTGCGAGCGCGGCCGAGCCCGCGCAGGCGGCGGGTACGATCAGCTGGCCGCACCCCGCATCGCGAGCCGCAAGCGCCATGGCGAGCACGCCGCGCACCGGGCGAAGCCGCCCGTCGAGCGCGAGCTCACCGATGAATCCGCATTGCTCCAGGGCCGCGCTCTCGAGCACGCCCGCTTCTGCGAGCATGCCGATCGCGATGGGAAGGTCCAGGCCGGCGCCGCTCTTGCGAAGTGCGGCCGGCGCCAGGTTGACCGTGACACGGCCCTTCGGGAAGCGCCTCCCGGAGGAGCCGATTGCCGCCCGAACCCGTGCGGCGCTCTCGCGCACCGATGCCTCGGGCAGTCCGACGATATCGATCTTCGGCAGACGTGAGCTGACGCGAATCTCGACCTCGATCGCCACGCCGTCGACGCCGAGCAGGGCGGCTCCGATCACTCGAGACACGTCGGGCCCAACTGCGCGGGACCGAGTGCTGATTTCACGAAGGAAGACAGGGCTTCCAGGGTGAAGCCCTGCCTTCCCACTCTTGAAAAGCCCCGCGAGGAGCGGGCCTGTCAAAGGGGAAGTGGCACCTTTTGGTCAGAAGTGTCAAAGGCGGCACAAGAAAAGTTCGAAGAGGTGGTAGACGGGTCGAGCCGGCGTTGGGGACGCGACGCCGACGGGGCAACCAGCGGCGGGGGGCGACATGAGCAGCGGTGGATCGAGGCCGGTCCGAGGCCGGGGGATCGCGCTCTGGCTCGCTCTGGCTCCGCTCTGGCTCGCCTGCCACAGCGTCTCCCCCGGGCCCGCCGTGCCGGACTCCGAGCGGATTGCCGGGCTGCAGTCGGCGTTCTCGGGTCGGCGGGCCTTCGCCGATGTGGAGCATCTGGCCAAGATCGGCTCCAGGCAGACTGGCACGCGCGGCGCGGCGCGCGCTCGCGAGTACCTGCGAGGGCAGCTCGAATCGCTCGGTGCCCGCGTGGAGGAGCGCTCCTTCGAGCTCACGGGCAGCGGCGCCGAGGCCGCGAGTCTGTCGGCGGTGACGCTGGTCGCCGTGCTCGAGGGCGAGTCTTCCGACGTGCTCTTGCTGGCGGCGCCGTATGACACGCCTCGCCTCGCCGACTCAGAGTTCGCTGGCTACGACCCCGATGCCGAATCAGGCGCGGCGCTGCTGCTCGAGCTGAGTCGAGCTCTGGCTCTGCGGCCCCAGCCGTACACGCTGTGGTTCGTCTTCATCGACGGCGATGGACAGGGGGGCGACCCCATGGCCGAAGTCGATTCGAGTGCGCCTCTCGCCGAGCGCTTCCCAGGAAGCCAGGCGTTGGCGGGTTGGCTGGCGGAGCGGGGAGAGCTCGCGCGCATCCGCCTGGCGGTCTTCTTCGGCCGACTGGCGGCCCCGGGTCTCTCGATCTCGCGCGACCTGTTCTCGCACCGCGCATACCGGGAGGTATTCTGGAGGAGCGCACGAGACCTGGGGCTGAGCGACGCCTTCGCGCCACGAGCGGGCTTCGCATCGGCAGTGGCTGGCCATCGCGCGTTCCTCGCCAGCCGTTTGCGCAGAGTCGTCGCTATCGTGAATGATCGCGGCGTTGCTGACCGGCCGGCAGATTCCTGCCGTCAGGACGAGCGGGAGCCGGCACCGCTCTGCACCGCCGCGAACCTGACCGAGGTCGGTGTCGTGGCGCTGGAAGCCATCGACCGCATCGCCCAGCGCCTCAGCAGGATCGATCGCTTCACCCGCTTCCCCCTGCGCGAACGCGCCGCGATGCCTGCGAAGGAGCGGGCTGGCGAGCCGCCACCGCCCGAGTCTCCTCAGGCGGCCGGTGGCCGAGCCGCGAAGCCGGGGCGTCCCCTATAGTGTCGCGCTGAGAGGCGCCGGCCCAGCTGGGCTGCGGCCGGTGAGGGGATTCCGCGGTGAGCGAGCGTGCTGGGTTGTCGTTTGTGCGGTTGCCGATGGCGGCGGCGCTGGCGCTGGCGTGCTGGAGCGGCTCGCCCGCCGACCTGCGTGCGGAGGGCACGGGCGAACCGGCGGCCGTGACGATCGTGATCCAGTCTCCGGCGCCGGGCGAGGTGGTGAGGAACAAGGTCACCATGGCTCCGGTCCGTGGCCGCGCGCAGTCGGGCAGCGGCGAGAGCGTCGATTTCGATGTGCTGCTGGTGCTGGATGTCTCCCACTCGACCCGCTACCCGAGCGGCATCGACGTCGATGGCGACGGAGAGACGGGCTTCAATCCGCAACAGGAGCTGGTGGCACCCGGCACCTATCCAGAGGATATGGTCTGCAGCGACCCGCACGACAGCATCTTGGCCGCCGAGGTGCAGGCGGGACGGCACCTTCTCGACGTACTGGATGCGAGCCGTACGCGGGTCGGTGTCGTCGTCTTCTCGGGGCAGGTCGATCCAGACACCGGCAAACGGGTTTCCCCCGAGCAGAGAGACGCGGTGGTCGAAGTTCCCCTGACCGACGACTTCGATCGCGCACGCCGGGCGCTCGATCAGGTCCTGGCCGATGGTCCCTCCGGCGCCACCAACTTTTCCGCCGCGATACAGCTCGCCGTCATCGAGCTCTCGGGTCTCTCTCGCTCCTACAGCGAGCCGCGGATGGGGGCTCGCAAGATCGTGCTCTTTCTCACTGACGGTGTGCCGACCTTCCCGTTCGGCAAGGCGGCGAGCGCCGATCCCGAGGACACCGAAGCCGCCATCAGCGCTGCGCGTTTGGCCCGCCGCGCAGGCATCACGATCAATGCCTTCGCGCTCGGCCAGCAGGCGTTGATGTCTCCGCTGGCGCTGAGTGAGATGGCGCGCATCACCGTTGGCAGCTTCACGCCCGTGCGTAACCCGGGCGACATCGTGTCGTTCTTGCAGGGCGTATCCTTCGCCAACATGGACGACGTGGTGATCACGAACCTGAGCACCAACGAAGTCTCCTACGATGTCGAGCTGTCGCCGGACGGGAGTTTCTACGGCTTCGTGCCCGTGCGCGAGGGGAGCAACCAGCTCGAGGTTGCGGCGCTGGCGACGGATGGAGGCGAGAAGCGAGTCGAGTTCGAACTCGAGTTCGAGAAGTCGGGGCTCACAGCGCGTGAACTCGCCCGCGAGCTCGAGCGGATCAAACGACGCAACCGGGCTCTCATGAGGCTGATCGAGCAGAAGCGGATCGAGGCCTTCCGCGAGCGTCAGCGCAAGCGCGTCGAGATAGAGGCGGAGAAGCCCTGATCCGGTCGGGATGTCATCCCGGCGCAGCGCTTGCGTTCGAGATCTGGCGCCTGCGCAGCTTGCCGTTGACATAGAAAGAGACGACGTCGATCTCTCCGTCGCCGTTCACGTCCTGCTCGCGTCGCAGCAACACGGCCTTGCCGTCTACCGTCTCGAAGGTCTCGAATGTGTCCGCGTAGCCACGACCTCGTTGGTCCCGCTCGATGCGCGCGATCCTCTCGACACCCTCTTGCGACACATAGCGGGTCCAGGTGTCGATGCGGCCATCCCGATCGACATCCTCCTCGGTCCGCACGCGCAGTCGCGATTCGTAGAAGACCACGAGGTCGACGATGCCGTCGTTGTCGGCATCGTGTTTTTCCTGACTGAGCGAGTCGCCGCGATAGCGGTAGAAGACATCCTTGACCCCGTCGTCGTCGCGGTCGATTTCGCGGGTGCTGAGCCGCCCAGCGCGATAGCGCTCCCAGACATCGGGGTTGCCATCGCCGTTGCCGTCCAGCACCCGCGCCACGATTTCGCCGCCAGCGTAGTCGCTCCAGGCGTCCATGATGCCGTCGTAGTTGCGGTCCGCCTCCTGGCGCAGCATGAGCCCGCTGTCGGGATCGACGTAGCGGACCAGCTCGGGCTTGCCGTCGCCATCGCCGTCGAGCACTCGCTTGATCGCCTTGAAGGGCTCGCGATTCGACCAGCGGCCGGCCGCGATCTCGACCCGAGAGCTGTCGAAGATCTCGACCGGCAGCTCGCGCTCCGCTGGTGCCGCGGAAGCGATTCGCGGGTTCGCGCTCTCGCTGTCGGGCATGTCGGGGTCGACCACGCGGGTTCGCAGCGCCTCGGGGCGTGGTTTGCCGCGCCCGCTGACGGCCCAGAGAAGATCGCCCTGGACGGCTTGCTGCTCTGCCAGCCTCTGCTGATAGGCTGCCTCTTCGCTTCGCTCGCTCTCGCTTCGCTGCTTCTCAGCCCGCCGCCGGGCGGCCTCGCGCTGCTCTTGCTCGCGGGTCGCGGCGGCCTCTTGGGCGGCGCGGTGCTCGCGCTCGAGACGGGCGGCCTCGTCGACTTCGCGCAGCAGCTCGTGATCGACGGTCTCCTCCAAACTTGGAGGCTGCTGAGCGGGGGGCTCTTCAGCCCGCCCGCGGCCGGCCAGCGCGGGGGCCAGCATGAGCATCGCGGTCAGCATTGCGATCGCCGCCCGGTGTTGACTGGACGCCATGGATCGATCCCCTCTGGGCTCGGGCGCGATCAGCGAAGCTTGTCACAGCCCCGGAATTCGTAAAGAGCCGGGCAAATCATCGACGCGCCGCAGCATTTTCCTCGATGCCCGGGATTCTGTCGTGGGTGGCCCTCTGGCACTCAGGAGTTCCTTCGGTCTCGAGAATTGCATTGAGACAGCCTTTGCTTCACTTTCGGAGCCCATTCGTATACATTGAGGCTGTGGTGGAATGCACACTCGTTGGGGCCTCTTGGTCGACGTATCCTGACGCGGCGCAGCGAACTTGCGCCGATGAGATCGTCACCCCCCCCGCGGCATCCCCCAAACACAGCGCCGGATCCAAGCCGGGCACGACCGGGTCCGCGCTCCGAACGGGAGATTGGCAGTGGGTCTCACTCTGATACGCAAGAGTGTCGGCACGGCTCCCAAGCGCAATCCCAAGATCGCGCTGGTGCTGGCTGGCGGAACGGTCACCGGTGGGGCGTTCAAGGTCGGCGGCATCAAGGCGCTCGACGACTTCATGGTCGGTCGCGGCGTCAGCGAGTTCGACACCTATGTCGGGCTCTCCGCAGGTGCGATTCTCGCAATACAGTTGGCGGGTGGGGTCACGCCCAGCGAGATGGTCAAGGTGCTGGAGGGCACGAGCGAGCGCTTCGACCAGCTTCGTCCCATCGATTTCTATAGCCCCAACTGGGGCGAGTTCGGCGCCCGACCGGGAAAGCTCCTCTACGATCTATCCTCCTACCTGCCGGGTGTCACGCTGGATTTCGTGCGTGGGCTTCCCAACCTCACGGATGCCGTCGGCGATGCAGCGCGCCAGCTCATCAAGGAGCCCAGCTACACGCATCTCGAGGGGCTGGTGCTGCGCCTGATCGAGCACACCGCCCCCAGACGCCAGATGCCGGCACTGACGAATCACATCCCCTCCGGTCTCTTCGACAACTCTGCGCTGGAGCGCTGGATGAGGCGCAACCTGGAGCGCATTGGCGTGTCCAATGACTTCCGTGCCTTCCAACGCCGCCGCAAGGTGCAGCTCTATCTCAGTGCATGTGATCTCGACACTGCTGAGCGTGTGATCTTTGGTGCGGACGAGAACTGCGAGCTCACCATCTCGCAGGCGATGCAGGCTTCGACTGCGCTCCCGATCTTCTATAAGCCAGCCCGAATCAACGGCATCGACTATGTCGACGGCGGGGTGCGAAACACTGCGAACATCGACGTCGCGATCGAGAAGGGTGCAGACCTGATCATCTGCTACAACCCATTCCGTCCCTTCTTGAATCGCGTCGACGAGGAGGCCAGCGAACCGGGCTACTTCGCCGATGGTCGCTACCTGGCCGACCGCGGTCTCAAGCTCGTCATCAACCAAGTCTTCCGAACTCTGCTGCACTCGCGGCTCAAGCTCGGCATGCAGCGCTATCTGGCCGACGATCGCTTCAAGGGCGACATCGTCTTGCTCGAGCCTCGAGAGCACGATGCCAATTTCTTTGCCCTCAACCCGCTCGCGTTCTGGCGTCGCGCCGAGGCCGTTCAACACGGATTTGAGTCGGTGCGTGACACCATCGAGCGAAACTTCGACGAGCTGAGTGAAGTATTCGCCCGCTACGGTCTCGAGATGAGCCGCACAGCGGCGCGCGTCAAGGCGGAAGAGATCCGGCAGGAGCGCGGGTGGAAGACGGGAGAGTCAGAGGAGGACCAACCGTCGCTCAGGCTGGTGCGTGCCTGAGCCGCGCCTCGAGCGGCTGGCCGGCGTGCGCAGGAACCACCGATTCTGCCGGGAGCCGTTGCAGCTCGGGTAATTGCCCGGTAATATATTGCGTCCCGCACCTCGGGCGAGGTCTGCCCGCGGTGCGTTCCAGCGCCTCCGGTTGCCGCTTGATGTGCACTCTGATTGCGATTCATCGTAGCGTTCCCGGCTATCCACTCGTGGTGGCGGCAAACCGGGACGAATACCTCAGCCGGCCCGCGGCGGGGCCGGCCCTGCGCAGGACACCCGGGGGTTGGGTCGTGGCTCCATTGGATTTGCACGCCGGGGGGAGCTGGCTGGGTCTCAATCGCCGCGGGGTCTTCTCGGCGCTGACGAACCTGAAGAACGACGAGCCGGATCCGAAGCGTGAGTCGCGGGGTCTCGTGGTGATGGAGGCTTTGGCTGCCGCGAGTGCCGAGAGGGCGGCGACCAGATTGGGAGCGCTGCCGGAGGGGAGGTACAACCCTTTCAACTGTTTGGTCGCCGATGCTGAGCGGGCCTATCTGCTGGTCTATCGGGATGTGCCCCAGCTTCGGGAGCTACCGCCAGGAGTGCACGTGATCGGAAACGGAGATGCGGGTGACACCGCCTTGCCCAAGGTCGGGCGGGTCCTGCGGCGGGCACGTGCGGCAGCGAATCTACCGCGAGAACGCCTCTTGGAGGCGTTGGCCGACATCTGCCGCGAGCACGATTGCGCGGACCACCCCTTGGATGACACGTGCGTTCACTTGGCGGACACATACGGAACCCGAAGCTCGATTCTGCTCGAGCTGACCGGGTCGTTGGAGGAGAGCCGGTTGCTCTATGCCGACGGCCCGCCGTGCGTCGAGCAGTACGAGGATTGTTCCTCCCTACTGGATGAGCTGAGGCAAGCGCCCAGCTACGGAGCGGTGGGGATTCGCGAGAGGAAGGCGAGTTGAGACGAATTGGAAGCAACATCAGGAAGAAGAACTCAGAAGAGCGCTCTCACCGGTTGACGCAGAACATTATTGAGTACTCGACCGCTGAGACGCCCAAGAACGACTATCCGCGTCGGATCGTCTCGCCGCCGCGCCCTTCGGCGTGCTGCACGGACACGAACCGAATCAGTGTCGGAAGCGTTCGAGAGGTCGAGGGCTTCAAGTTCTGCTACAAGGTCTGCCGGGAGTGTGGTCATGCGGTGAAGTACTTCTTCCCCGCCATGGAGTCGACCAGCAGGGCCGTGAAGAGGTATCGCGAGAGCCAGAAGTACCTGCTGCAATAGCCGCAGCAGAGCGAAGCCGAGAGTCAAGAGAGGGCGGCCGTCAGGTCGCCCTTTCTCGTACGATCGCCAGAGGAGACGCGTGGCTTCCGGCAGCAGCAAGCCCGTCAGCACCTTCGAGGAAGCCGCCGCCTACCTCGAGGGGCTGATCAATCTCGAGCGCCGGCCCAGCTTCGCCTACAAGAGGCTCGGGCTCGAACCCATTCGTCGCCTGCTCGAGAGGTTGGGGCATCCGGAGCGCGACCTCTCGATCGTCCACGTCGCGGGCTCGAAGGGCAAGGGCTCCTCCTGCCTGTTCGCGGAGGCCATCCTGGAGGCCGCGGGCGAACGCGTGGGCACCTTCACGTCTCCCCACCTCGAGCGCTGGAGCGAGCGTTTTCGAGTCGCCTCGCGTGAGGTCGACGGGGCGCTGCTCAGCGCGGCGGTCGAGCGTCTGCGGCCGCATGTCGATGCTCTGCGGCGCGAGGACCCGGCGACGGCCCCGACGTTCTTCGATGCCACCACCGCTGCGGCACTGATCCTCTTCCGCGAGGCCGGCGTATCTCGCGTGCTGCTCGAAGTGGGGCTGGGGGGTCGGCTCGACTCGACCAACGCCGTCACGCCGGCCGTCACCTGCATCACCAGCATTGAGCTCGAGCACACCGACAAGCTCGGCGAGACGCGCGCGGCCATCGCGAGCGAGAAGGCGGGCATTCTCAAGACCGGGATCCCCTGCGTTTGCGGCCGGCTCGGACAGGAGGCCGAAACGGTCGTGCGCGAGCGCGCGGCGCAGCTCGCTACGCCCCTCTACCGGCTGGGGGAGGACTTCTCTGTCGAGCCGGATACCCCCGTGGAGGCGGGTGGCGCCCCGCTGCTCTGCCAGCGTTTTCGTTACCGAGAGTCCGACGGTTTCGAGGTGGAGGTCGAGCTGCCGGTTCTCGGGACTCATCAGCTCCAGAACGCCTCGCTCGCGCTGGCGGCCACGCGGCGCCTGGCCGCCCACTCTGATGATCTGCTGGCCGATGCCGCCCGTCGTGGACTGGCCCGGGTCAGACTTCCGGGGCGCGTCGAGCTGCTGGCTCGGCGGCCCTGGGTGCTCGTCGATGCGGCCCACACGGCGGCGTCGGCACGGGCCCTAGCGAGCGTGCTGGGCGAGTTCGCCGCAGCTCGTCGGCATCTCGTGCTCTCGGTCTCGGCCGACAAAGACTTGCGAGCCATCCTCGAGGCTTTGCTGCCTCACGCGGACATGCTGTGGCTGACGCGAGCCGAGCCCGTGCGGTCGCTCGACCCAGAGCGCTTGGAGCAAGTCGCCCGCAGTGTGGCACCGCGACTCGCCTCGAGAATCGTGCCCGATCCCGATAAGGCCGTGCGCGCCGCCCGTGAGTCGCTGTCGCGCGACGACATCCTCTGCTGCGCCGGATCGATCTACCTGGCCGGTATCGCGCGCGCCGCCCTTCGCAGAGATAGCTCCTAGCCGCCCGGACTATTCATGAAGGTTCGTAGCGAGGCCGTGCAGATGACGTTCCGGTTTCTCGTTCCAGAACGAGCAGATGTGCGGCCGCAGTAGGAGCTTCATGAATAATCCGGGCCGGTGTCCTGTCCCAGGACACCGGCGGTGACCGGCCCGCGTGGCCTCATCCGGCCAGCGACTCCCGCACTGCCCGCAGTACGCCCGCGACGGTAATCGGCTCTCGCGTCGGCGGCGGGCTGGGGCGATTGTTCTCCAGCGCGCGCGCTGCCTTTCGCATGGCCCGCACCGAGCGCATCAAGCGCCGCCGCGTGACCTCGAAGTCCGACGGCAGGCTGCGCGCGAGCCAAAGCCTCTTCAGCCTGCGGCCGAGCGCGGTCTGCTCGCCCGCCAGATCTGCCAGGCGCCTGGCCAGGCGACGTCGGTCGCCGGCCTTCCAGAGCGCGGGATCGCGACGCCAAGCGTTGTAGTCGAGACCCGCCCGCGCCTTCTCGAGTGCGAAGCGCGAAGCATCCGCTGCATAGAGCATCTCTTTGAGCGCCAGGTGCTCAGCCGTGCAGCGCTCGTGAGCGGCCTCGATTCTCGCGCGCAGTTTCCCGAGTCGTGTCAGGGCGCTGTCGATCTTCGCCGCTCTACTCGCGCCAATGAAGTAGGCGGTCTCGACGTCGTCGAAGAAGAGGTACTGAAGGGGAGAGCCGTTGAAGATTGGAAACCCCGGATCGTGTATGGCGCCCAGAGCCCGGTACAGGCGTGCGACCTCGCCGGTCGCATCGCCGAAGAGAGAACGCGAGAAGGCACGGTCGAAGTAGCGCGCCTCGCATTCGCCGGACCAGCCCTCCTGAGCGCCCCACGCGTAGCCCAGGAACGAATTGCCCTGCAGGTTGTAGTGGCCGTAGTCGCCCCAGTCGGTGTTGAGCAATCCGCGGGCGCCGTGCCGACGTCCCGCGTCGGCCCAGCCCGAGATGTTCTGCAGGCTGTTGCGGATTCTCGGGAAGAGCGAGTTCCAGCTCGAGGTTCCCGGACAGACCAGGAATTCGATGCCGTTGTTGGCGAAGATCGCCACGCGGTCATAGTCGAAATTCGCCTCATACCACCAATCGAGCAGGATCAGGTCGCGATCGATTTCGGGCGCACGCTCCGGGTGCGCGTGAACGACGTCTCCCCAGATCATCGTCCGCTTGCCGTGCCGCTCGGCCAGATCGCGCACGCGCCTCACGTGCTGCAGGTAGAGCCCGCCGGGCCCGAGCTGCTCGGAGAGATCGGCCGATCTTCCCCGCCCGAGATCCCACGGCTCGTCACAGTTGGCGTTGAATAGTCCCGAGCGGAAGTTGGGCAGGTAGTCCGCGTAGAGCTCCCGCAGCAGCTCGTAGCTCCCCGGATCTGCCGGCGTGATGGTCCAGCCCGCCTCCGTTTCTGCCAGTCGGCGGTAGCGGGGCCACTTCAGCACGTGCTCCATGTGCCCGAACGACTGCAGCGAGGGGATGAGGTCCACGAAGCGGGTTGCCGCGTAGGCGTCGATTTCGCGTAGCGTCTCGGCATCCAGCGCGCTGCCGTCTCGCCCGATCTCGGGGTGGCGGCGAAAGCGGAAGGTGTGCTCGGTGTAGAGCATCAGCACGTTGAGCTTGAGCGCCGCACAGAGGTCGACCAGGGCCAGCAAGCTCTCCGGCTTCGGCACCTTGCCGCGGGAGATGTCGAGCATGATGCCGCGCAGCTCGAAGCGGGGTGCGTCGTCGATGCGACAGGCTGGAATGCTCGCACTGGGGCGCACGAGCTGGAGCAGTGTCTCCACGGCGTAGCGCAGCCCGGCTGGTCCGCCGCCGCTCAGCTTGATGCGCTCTCGGCCCACGCTGGCTCGATAGCCCTGGCCGCGCGCGGCGGCGTCCGCTTTGGAATCGAGGCCGGTATCGATCTCGAGCTCGATACGCTGGCCCAGATCGTGGCACTCGCCGTGGCTCTCGATGGCGAGCGAGACACCGCAGACCTCCCTCACGCCATCGCGCAGTCTTCGCGCGCTGGCGAAGTCCCGTTCGTCGGCACCGGGTGCGAGTACGACGGGGAGCCCCGTGACGAGCCGGAACGAGCCGGCGAGTGGCGTGGCCCGGCGCGGCTTTGGCAGGATCGCAGGCAGCCGCTGGACTCGGGCGGGTGGCTTCTTCGACGGGCTCATCGCGGCAATATACAGGCCGGCGCTCTGCGGTGACCGAATTGCGGGTGGGCGGAGCAAGAAAGCGCCCGGGCCGGCTCCTCGCACAAAGTGCGAAGGGAGGGGTAGCCAGTCCGGGCGCCACAACCCTGGAGTTCTGTCAGGGGCCCGCTCCTCCGATACCCCGACCGCCCCCCACGGCCTTCGCTAGAGCAAGCGGCGTGCCAGATATCATGCCTGCGGCCGGACGCGGCTAAGTCATCGAAATCACGTCGCCTTGCAGAACAGGCTGGCAGCGCGTTCGCGACTGGCCGGCAGCAGGCCGGCAAGCAATCTCGTCACAGTGCCGCAAATTGCGGTTTCGAACCGAGAGTTGGCCGCTCAATCGGTCGGCAGCCTGCGCGCAATCGCTCGGATGTGGGCCGGCGTCGTGCCGCAACAGCCGCCCACCAGACGGGCGCCCGCCCGAAGCCACGAGGCTGCGTGACGAGCGAACTCATCGGGCGAGCAGTTCTCGCTCCGCTCGAATCCCTTCCCGTCTTCGGGCTCTCCGAGGTTGGCATAGACGCCGAACGGAAGATCTTGCTCGCTCAGCACAGCGAGGCACTGTGCGACGGCAGAGGGAGGCAGACAGTTGACCAGCACGGCCAGCGGCTCATAGGGCAAGACGGCGCGCGCGGCCTCGGCCAGCGGCTCTCCCGAGAGAAGCTCTGCCGCCTGCCAGGAAACGAAGCTTACGAGCAGCGGAAGCCCGGTTGCGCGTGCGGCCTCGGCCGCCGCCACGGCCTCTCGCACTGTGTTCATCGTCTCGACCAGGATCAGATCGACTCCCGCATGAGCGAGGTTGTCCGCGTGTCGCCCGTGTTCGCGACGCAGGCTCTGCGAATCGGGGACGCGATCGGGCCGGTAGCAGTCCTCCAGCGTCGGGGCCGAGCCCGCGACCAGAATCCGGTGCCGCGCGGTGCCGGCTCCCTCACGCGCGAGATTCACTGCCAGCTCGCTGAGCTCTCGGTCGCGCAGTGCGAGATCAGCCCGCTCGCCGCCCGCTCGATCGAGTGTGCGGCGTTGCGTGCGAAACGTATTGGCGGTGAGAATCTCGGCCCCCGCACCGGCATAGTGGCTGTGGATCAGTGCGACGTCCCGAGGCGCGTCGAGCAGTGCGTGACTCGACCAGAGCGGAAGCCCGGTGTAGATGCCTCGCCGCTCGAGCTCGGTTCCGGTGGCCCCGTCCAGCAGGAGCGGGGGCCCGGCCTCGAGCCTCTCGCGCAGAAAACTGCCGGGCGCTGTCTCGTGCTCCCGTTCGCCCATGGCACCGACCTCGCTATACCCTGGGATGATGATACGCCCCGTCGCCGCCAGCAGCCCCAATCCAAACGGCTCGCGCCTCGAGCCGCTGCGCGTGGCGATCCACGCAGCGGCGGGTGGAGGCGAGCGGGTGGATGAGCTGGGGCCCGGGACGCGCCGAGTTGGGGCCTTCGAACTCGATCTCGAGCGTACCGACCACGGCGATGCCGCGACCATTGGCATCACGCTTCGCAACGCATCACACGAACCGCTGCAGGTCGAGAGCGTCGTGCTGGGTTTTCGCTGGTGCGGCCACGGTCTGCGCTCCCTGCGCTTCTTGCGCCATGGATGGCAGTCGTGGTCCTTCACCGGTACGCGGGCGCTCGATAGCGCTGGTGAGCCCGAGTTTCCCTCTGGAGCCTGGCTGCGCGGCCTGCACCACTGCCTCGCTGAGCGCGATCCCGATCGGCTGGGCTGGCACGAGTCGGAGATCCTCTCTCTGGTCGGCGGCGCCAGCTCCGGGCCCGCCTGTCTCGTCGGGGTGCTGGAGACGGGTCGTGCCTTCGGCGTGGTACACCTGCGGCCGCAGCGGCCGGCGCCCGACGGGGAATGTGCCGTTCTCATCGAGGTCGAGCTGCGCCTCGAGGTGCCGCTCGAGCCGGGCGAGTGTCGCAGGCTGGAGGCCGTGCGGATGGCCTTGGGTGACGATCCCAATCGGTTGCTGGAGTGCTTCGCAGAGCTCTGGGGCCGACGGGCGGGCGCTCGCAGGGACAGTCTGTTTCAAGCGGGTTGGTGTAGCTGGTACCACTTCTTTCACGCTGTGAGCGAGCGGGACATGATGACCAATCTCGCCGCGCTGGAGGCCGATCGAGACGGGCTCCCAATCGAGCTGGTGCAGCTGGACGATGGTTACCAGCACGCGCTCGGAGATTGGTTGCAGACCAACGAGAAGTTTCCGAGCGGACTGGCGGCCGTTGCCAACGCCATCCGTTCGGCGGGCTTCAAGGCGGGAATCTGGACGGCCCCCTTCGCGGTGTCGGCAGAGAGCGATGTTCTGCGCGCCCACCCGGAGTGGCCGCTACGAGACGGCGAGACCTGGCTGCGCGGCATCCACAACCCCGACTGGAGCAGCGATGGCTGGTGCTATGTCCTCGACCCGAGCCGTGAAGATGTGGTGCGCCACCTCGAGAACATCTCTCGCGAGTTGGTCGAAATGGGCTTCGAGTACTTGAAGCTCGATTTCCTCTACATGGCGGCCATGCGAGCAGAGGCGCACGACCCGCGCCTGACCCGCGCAGCGCGGTTGCGACGCGGGCTCGATGCCGTTCGTGCCGGAGCAGGCGAGGAGACGTTCCTGCTGGGCTGCGGCTCACCGCTCGGGCCGGCGGTTGGCGTGGTCGACGGCATGCGGATCGGGCCCGATGTGGCGCCCTACTGGCGCGCTGACCCGGCAACCGCGATCCCGGGCGTAGAGGAGGCGCTACCCGCCACACGCAGCGCCCTGCGCAGCATCGTCGGTCGCGCCTGGATGCATCGCCGGCTCTGGCTCAATGATCCCGATTGCCTGATCGCACGCAGTCGCGAGACCGGTCTGGCTCGCCACGAGGCGCGGGCTCTGGCGGTGGGCATTGCCGCGAGCGGTGGCATGCTGGTCTTCTCAGACGATGTCGCGGCGCTCGCCGCCGCCGACCGGGAGCAGGTGCGGGAGACCGGCCGGCTGGCGCGCCAGGTCGACGCCGCGTCACCGCGCGGTGTGGCGCGGCTGCTGTGGCCGCTGGCAGAGGACGACGTCAGGATCCTGCTCGCGGCTGAGGGACGCGACGCGGTGTTGGCGGCTATCAACCTGGGCGAGCGGGAGGCCCAGCGGGATGTGGCGCTCGAGAACCTTGGGCTCTTGGGCTCGTCACAGACCGTGGAGGAGCCGCTACTCGGCGGTGACGATCGCGACACTTCTCCGCGGCCCGGGCTTGAGCGCCGCGCTGGTGTGCTGCCGATCCGTCTGCATGCCCACGAAGGTGTGCTGTACCGGCTCGACAGCGCCCGCGAGCTCACCGTCTTCTGTGATTTCGACGGAACCTTCTCCGTGCAGGATGTGGGGAGCACTCTGGCGAGACGCTATCTGGCCGAGCGACGCGCCGAGCTCTGGACTCGCTTTGAGACGGGGGAACTCGATGCCTGGCAGTACATCGAAGAACTCTTCGACGGCTTTCGGCTGCCGCCAGACGAGCTGGGCGATTTCCTCGCGACGGTCGAGCTCGACCCGGGTGCCACGACACTGCTGCGCTGGTGCGGGGAGCACGCCGCTGGGCTGCGGATCCTGTCCGATGGCTTCGATCACAATCTCGACCGCCTCCAGGAGATTCACGGACTCCGGTTCGAATACGCGGCCAATCGGCTGCGCTTCGAGGATGATCGCTGGCGTGTGGCGCCCGGAAGTCGCAACGCAGCCTGCTCCTGCGGTTGCGGGAGCTGCAAGCGCAAGCTGATCGAGATGCACAGGGCCAGTAGGCCGGGCAGCTTCTGCGTCCACGTCGGCAATGGGCGCGTATCGGATCTGTGCGGTGCGCAGGCCGCCGACCTCGCATTCGCCAAGGATACGCTCGCTCCGGCCCTCGAAGAACGCGGTCACTTCTTTCACCCGTTCCGTACACTCAACGATGTCGTCGAAGTACTCTCAGACCTCAGCTGAGCCCCCGCAGGACGGGCTGGGACCGAGAGGGCGACCACCCGGCCGATCCGAGATAGCTTCTGGCGTTCCCGGCCCGAGCTGGGACGGCTGCGGAGAAGTGCTGCGATGATGCGGGTGAGAGAACGAAAGAATGTCGTGGTAGTGGGGGCGGGTCTGGCCGGGCTTGTGGCCGGCTGGCGCCTGCAACGGCTGGGCCACGAAGTCGCGGTGCTGGAGCGCAGCGAGCGACCGGGCGGTCGCGCGGACGGCCAGTGGATCGACGGCTTCTGCATGGACCGCTCACTGCAGACACTCCACAGCGGTGATCGCCGGCTCCTGGGCTGGATCGGCGAACTCGGCTTGCGTGACCGCCTCCTCCCGCTGCGTCCGCTGCAGCTCAGCCAGGTTCACCGCGGTGTCTCTTCGCCGATCGACCCCCAGAGTCTGATGGGCGTCGCGTGCATTCCCGGCGTTCGGAAGCGGGATTGGCGGCGACTCTTGCGCTGGGGTCGACTGATGGCTCGCTATCGCCCGCTGCTCGATCCCACGGCACCCGAGCGGGCGGCCAGCCTCGACTACCGCGGAGCCGCGGACTTCACCCGCCTCTACTTCGGCGAGAGCATCTTCGATCGCTGGGTGGCGCCCGAGCTCAACGGCAGCTTCGCGGGTGACGAGCACGAGCTCAGTCGCGTCGCCGCTCTGCTGGGCTGGGCGTCCTGCGCCACCGGGCAGGCGCGCAGCGTTCTGCACGGCCTGTTGCGCCTTGGCCTGCACGAAGTGCCCATGGCCGCGGCCGAGGGTCTCCCGGTCCGTTACGGCGTCTCTGTGGCACGCGTGGACGAGGCGCCGGCCGGCGGCTTCACGGTCGAGTGCCAGAGCCAGAGTGGAGCCAGGGGGGGGCTCGAGGCGGATGCGGTGGTGATCGCAACCTCGGCCGGGGAGGCCGCACGAATCGCCGGCAGCATGCTTTCGTCGGCGGAGCGCGACTTCTTCGGCGCAGTGACGTACGGGCCCTCTGTCACGTTGGCGGCGGCACTTGCCCGCGCGCCGAGCGGCATTCCGCAGCTAGTTCGTGTGCCCCACGTCGAGGGATTGCCGGTGGAGAGCATGCTCGTCGAGCCCGGTATCGCGGGCGGCCGCGCGCCGATGGGGTGTGGCCTGATCACGCTGCGCGCGACGGAGCGCTTTGCCCACGCCAATGAATCGGCCTCGGACGAGGTGCTGGAAAAGAGTCTACTGGGCTGCGTCGAGCACCTGTTTCCGATGAGCACCGAGAGTGTCCGCTTCACCCGGCTCGACCGTCGCAGCGAGTCGATACCGCGGTTCGATGTCGGCGTCTATCGTGCGCTCGATCGCTTCCGGCGTGTCGAGCGGGATCGTCGCGCACTCTCGCGTCGCCTCTACTTTGCCGGCGACTACCTGATCGGCCCGCGAGCTGAGGACGCCGTCGTCGCCGGGTTGCGCGCGGTCCGCGACTTCGAAGACGACTTGAGCGACGGCTGAGGCCGTCGCTCGTTCTGGCGCGAGGAATCGAGCGGATCGTCGTGCCGGTGTTCTGTACCGGCCCGACCTCCAGCGTCCTATTGCACGCCGGCGTTCTTCAGTGTGCTGATGTAGCCGCGGTCGGAGCAGGTGATGTGCGTCAGTAGCCAGCCACGCATGTATTCCATCACATCGTTGCTCATGTTCATGAATCCGGCCGTGAAGCGATCCTGGTAGATCTCGATCTGGTCGGTGAAGATACGATGCTCGCGACGATGGAGGTCGAGTTCGTCGTAGTCGTACCGCTCGAGCAGGTTCTCTTCGGTGCGAAAGTGCGTGTGGGTGTAGTCGACGAGCCCTTTTAGAATGCCCCCCATCGACTCGCCACCGCGCTCTTGAGTCATTGCCTCGTTCAGCTCGTTCATCAGATCGACAAGGCGCCGATGCTGGACATCGATGATCTCGATGCCGACTTCGAGTGAGGGTCCCCATTGGATTAGCGCCATGATGCTCAATCTCCGATCGACTCTTGAGTCACTTGACTCGCCCGACTCTCGTGGCCCTTGCAGCCTCGGCGGCGGTTCCGGCGGTCCATCTGCGGTACTTCGCCTGCCCACGGGCCGACTTCCGGTCGCGCACGCTAGCAGAAGCCCAAAAGGTGATCAAAGCGGGCGCGTTGCGCCGCCCGCCCCCATCTCTTCAGCGCAGTTCAGCCAGTGTCACGCCGTCCCCCCCCTCCTCGTTGCTGCCGGGCCTTGTGCTGCTGACGAAGGGAGAGGCATCGAGCTGCTCGCGAACCGCCCGGCGCAGCGCGCCGGTGCCGAAGCCGTGAATCACGAGGAGCCCATCTCGCCGCTCGGCGACGGCACGGTCCAGCACCTCACTCAGATGGTCGAGAGCTTCCGCGACGCGCTGGCCCCGCAGGTCACACCGCACCGTGCCGCCGCCGAGATCTTCGGCCGATGGCGAGCTGTCCGCCCGCTCGATGCGCGTGCGTGAAGCGCTTTGCTGCCCGTCGACTCTCACTGTCTCGTGTGCATCGTGCTCGCCGATCTGGCCGACCTGTTCGGCGGGCAGCACGAGCCTGGCGCTCCTCACCCGAACGCCGACGCGGCCCTTGCGGTCGGGCAGGCTGATGAGCACACCCCGCCGCCCGCCCTGTAGGCAGACGGGGTCGCCCGGCTCGATACGCCTCCAGTCGACCGGCTCCAGCCCCGGCGCTTGCCCATCGTCCGGACGCAGGCCGGCCTCTTCCTCGGCCTCCCGCGCTCCGGTCTCGAGCGCTTCGAGCTTGGCCCGTGCGCTGGCAGCGCTCTGCGCGGTCTTCCCACGCTGCAGGTCGCGTATCACCTGGGCGATCTCACCGTGCGCCTGCTTGAAGGCTCGGTCGAGGTCGCCGCGCATGGCTCGGAAGAGCTTGTCACGTCGCTGTTGCAGGCGTTCGAGCTTGCCGCGGTACTCGTCTCGTACGCCCTCGCTCTCTGCCCGCAGCCGCGCGACCTGTTGCTGTTCACTCTCGAGCGTGGCCCGGCTCGCCGCCAGCTCGCTGAGCATGCGATCGAGCTGACGGTCTTCTCGTTGCAGCAATGTGTCTGCGCGTTCCAACACGCTGCTCGGCATTCCCATGCGCGCTGCGACCACCGAGGCGGACGACGTGCCCGGCGTGCCAAGGCGCAGGCGGTAGGTCGGGGCCAGCGTCTCGGCATCGAACTCGACGCTGGCATTCTCACAGCGCGGATCGACGTCTGCCATCTCCTTCAGCAGGTTGTAGTGCGTCGTCGTGACCACGCGCGCACCGCGCTCGGCCAGTCTCTCGAGGATCGACTGCGCGAGAGCCGCCCCCTCACCCGGATCGGTACCGACGCCCACCTCATCGAGTACGACGAGGCAGTGTGGTCCCGCAGACTTGACGATGTCGGCGAGGTTGGCCATGTGGGCGGAGAAGGTCGAGAGGTTCTCTCCGATATTCTGACCGTCGCCGATATCGGCGACGACTTGGTCCATCAGGTCCACGCGCGCACCGGGCGCGCACGGGACGTGAAGGCCCGCCCGCACGAAGAGCGTGGCGAGTCCCACCGCCTTGAGCGCTACCGTCTTGCCGCCGGCATTCGGGCCGGAGAGCACCAGCACGCTGAAGTCGCGCCCGAGGCGCAGGTCGTTCGCGACACAGCCATTGGCTTTGATCAGTGGGTGTCGCAGTAACGGCAGCTCGAGCACGCCCTCATCACCGACATCCGGTTCGACCGCATCCATCTGCTGGGCGAGACGCCCGCGTGCGAAGGCGAGATCGATGGCCTCCAGAGAGACGAGACTTGCTCGCAGCGATGGGGCGACCTCGGCCACGCGTTGCGAGAGGCGCTTCAGAACACGCTCGATCTCGCGGACTACGGCGAGCTCCGACTGTTTGAGGCGGTTGTTGAGCTCGACTACGCCTTCGGGCTCGATGAAGAGAGTTGTGCCCGAGCGAGACGCATCGTGCACGATCCCGCGGATGCGTCCCTTTGCCTCGGCTCTGACCGGTAGGACATAGCGATCGCTACGAATCGTGCAGTAGTTGTCCGAGAGATGGGCGGTGATGTCGGGGTTACGCAGATAGCGAGCGAAACGTTCCTGCAGCTCGCTCGACAGACGACTCACGTCGCGCCGGGCTTCGGCCAGCGCCGAAGAGGCCGTGTCCTTCAACTCACCCGACGGATCGAAGCAGTTGCCGATCCCTCGTTCCAACGGGCTCTGCTCCTCGATGTCATCGGCCATGGCCGCGAGCCTGGGGGCGTCTTGCCGCTGGGCCCGCAGGAAGCCAGCAGTCGCGTGTAATGTCTGCAGCGTCCCGCCCACATCGATCAGCTGAGCGATGTCCAGCACCCCGCCCTTCTCCGCGCGTCGCAAGATCGGGCGGAGCTGGGCGGTGGTACCCAGCGGCAGCAGTTGTTCAGCGTCCAGCAGTCGCCTCGCCTCGCCCGTTTCGGCCAAGCGCGCACGCACAGCCGCTGGGCTGCGCTCGAAGAGCGAGCGCGGAGTCTCCGCCTGCTGTGTGTCGGATGCGGTGCGAGCGGAATCCAGCTGAGCCTCAGCGGACGCCTCGAGATCCAGTTGCTCACGGTTCCAGGGCGTACGACATTGCTCGCGTAGGAGCGCCACGACCTGTGGCCATTCGAGCGCTTCGAGCGTCTCTTGCGTAACACGGAAGCACATGGCGGCATTGTAGCGGCGGTGCGTCGGTGCCGGTGATGCTCAGCTCGACGGCCGGCCGAGCCGAAACGGTCTGGAATGGTCAAGAGTGAGGACGGGCATCCCACCGAGGCGATTCTCGAATCGGCTCGAGATCTCGACACGCGCAGCGTCGCCGAGGTCTTGAAACTGATCCACGACGAGGATGGTCGAGCGCACGCCGCCGTCGCAAGGGTCCTCCCAAAGATGGAGGAGGCGGTCGACGTGCTCGTTTGCACGATTGCCGGCGGCGGCCGCTGGTTCAACGTTGGCGCGGGTACCAGTGGACGCCTCGGCGTGCTCGATGCTTCCGAGATTCCGCCCACCTACGGGATGAGTCCGCGTGTCGTGCAGGCCGTGATCGCCGGGGGCGACCGCGCGCTGCGCCACGCCGTCGAGGGAGCGGAAGACGATCGGCAGGCCGCCGTACTGGAGTTGCAGGAGCGAGGTTTGACGATGGGCGATGCCGTGCTGGGTATCTCGGCTGGCGGCACCACGCCCTTCGTGCTCGCCGCAGTGGAGGCCGCCCACGAGGTGGGCGCCCGCAGCATCGGCATCACCTGCGCTCCCGCGTCGCCACTGGCGGATGAGGTGGAGATCGCGATCGTGCCAGAGGTGGGGGCCGAGGTCGTGGCCGGCTCGACGCGCATGAAGGGCGGCTTGGCGCAGAAGATGATCCTGGCCGCGCTGTCGACAGCCGTCATGGTGAAGCTCGGCAAGGTGACGGGTAACCTCATGACTCACGTCACTCCGGTCTCGAACAAGCTGCGGGGACGCGCGCTGCGGATCGTGATGGAGCTGGCGGGTGTAGACCGTGAGCGAGCCCGGGAGATCCTGCGCGAGACCGACGGTTGCGTCGAGGCTGCGCTGCAGCGAGCTCGGAGGGCGAGCTGAACAGCTCGGCTGCGGGCAGTTGCGCGGCTTGCGACCCGCTGCGATCGACTCTCAGCCCCCGATTAGCACGCCGGCTTCCACCGGCAGCACGTGCCCGGTCACGAGGTCTGATCCGGTGATCAGACCAACGATCGCCTCGGCAATGTCATCTGCGTTGCTGACACGGCCGAGAGGTGACTTCTGCTCCATGCCGGCTTTCACGGGACCGTAGGCGTCGCCGAGCCCCTGCTTCAGCCACTCGCCGTCGATGAAGCCGGGCGCCACGGCGTTGACGCGAATGGCGGGGCCGAGAATGCGCGCGAGCGTCACCGTCAGGTTGTTGAGAGCGGCCTTGGAAGCGCAATAGGGTATCGAGCTGCCGATTCCCACCAGACCCGCGATGCTCGAGGTCATGACCACGTCGCCGCCTCCCGACTCGGCGAGCAGCGGAGCAGCGGCACGCGTGCACTGGAAGGGCCCCTTGAGGTTGACTGCGAGGATGTCGTTCCAGTCTTCGTCTGTCACCTGTGCGAGGTCGGCGTGTGGGATGAAGCGCGTCGTGCCGGCGTTGTTGACCAGCACGTCGAGGCGCCCGAACGCGCTCTGGGCCTCTCGTACCATCGCGCGGCAGGCGGCGTCATCCGAGACATCCGCCTGGACCGCGAGCGCTTTCACGCCTCGGCGCTCGACCTCTTTCGCGACCTTTTCCGCCCCTTCTCGGGATCGGCTGTAGTTGACCAAGACCGAGCAGCCTCGCTCTGCCAAGCGCAGCGCCGTGGCGCTTCCGACACCCGTTCCAGCGCCCGTCACGATCGCTGCACGACCTTCGATGTTCATCTACGTACTTCTCCCATGAGCCGGCAAGGCGGGCCAGAATATCACTCTGCGGGTATGGCCACCAATCGGGGAGCGGATCAGTGGCCAAGCGCTCGCCCGATGGCGGTGACATCGGCGAGCAGCTGGTCCAGGGCCGTGTAGTCGATCTGGCTCGGGCCGTCGACGGGCGCCCGGTTCGGCGCCGGGTGTGTTTCGATGAAGAGCGCGTCGATGCCCGCCGCCACGGCGGCGCGAGACAGCGGGGCAACGAAACGTCGATCCCCACCGGAGGCGCCATCCAGCGCACCCGGGTACTGCACGGCGTGCGTCGCATCGAAGCAGACGGGGACAAACTCGCGCATCTGAACCAAGCCACGCATGTCGGTGACCAGATCGTTGTAGCCGAAGGTCGTGCCACGCTCGGTCACCAGTACGTCATCGCAGCCGAAGTGGGCGAGCTTGTCCACCGCGTACCGCATGTCGGGTGGTGAGATGAAAGGTCCCTTCTTCAGATTGATCGCCTTACCCGTGGCCGCGCAGGCGGCCAGGATCTCGGTCTGGCGACACAGCAGGGCGGGCACCTGGAGGCAGTCGACGACCGCCGCCGCGATCTTCGCTTGGCCGGCATCGTGAATGTCCGTGAGCAGCGGCAGGCCTGTGATCCGTTTGACCGCGCTGAGGATTCGCAGCCCCTCGTCGATGCCCGGTCCGCGGTAGGCCTGCGCCTGCGAGCGATTGGCTTTGTCGAAGGATGCCTTGAATACGATTGGCAGGTCGTGCTTGGCGGCGAGAGCGGCCACGGTCTGCGCGCATTCGATCGCCTCCGCCTCGCCCTCGAGCACGTTCAGCCCGCTGATCAACGTCAGGGGTGCCCCGTCACCGATGTGAATGTCACCGAGTCTCATCAAGCCCACATGGCCCCTCTCATACGGCGACTGGATAGCAGGGGGCACCGCGTTCCTCTACGGGCGCTTTGCCGCCTCAGGCCAAGAACGGCCAATTCTACGCGCTCGTCTCCGGTTTTCGCTGGAGCGCGTATCCGGCTACCCTCGCTCTTCGGTGCCGAGCCGCCGGTCCGGCGTCCAGATCGTCGCCCGCGGCGTCGCGGACCCGGTTCGGGGCCTCGAGAGAAGAGAGGAAATCATGCGGCGCGAGATCTTCAGCGACGAACACGAGCACTTTCGAGCCGAGTTTCGGCGCTTCGCAGATGCCGAGATCGAGCCGAAGCTCGATGAGTGGAACGCGCGCGGCATCAGTGACCGGAGCGCTTGGCGCAAGATGGGGGAGGCCGGCTTCCTGGCCGCGAACCAGCCGGAGGAGTACGGCGGTGCGGGCGCCGATTTTCTCTACGACGCCATCGTGATCGAAGAGCTCTCCTATCTGCGAGCCCACGCGCTGCAGGCTTCTCTCCACACCGACATCTGCATGCCGTATCTGACGAGATTCGGCAGTGAGGAGCAGAAACAGCGGTATCTCACAAAAGCGATTACCGGTGAATGTCTGCTGGCGGTTGCCATGACCGAGCCGGGAACGGGATCGGATCTGGCGAGCGTGCAGGCGAAGGCGATTCGCGATGGCGATGACTACGTCGTCAATGGGGCCAAGACATTCATTTCCAATGGCCAGAACTGTGACCTCGTGATCGTCGTGGTCAAGACCGATCCGCACGCGGATCCACCCCACAAGGGGATCAGTCTGATCCTGGTCGAGGCCGATACGCCCGGCTTCGAGCGGGGCCGAAACCTCAAGAAGCTGGGTCTCAAGGGGCAGGACACCAGTGAGATGTTCTTTCGCGACTGCCGCGTGCCGGTCGACAACCTGCTCGGCAAGGAGGGGCAGGGCTTCAAGATTCTGATGGAGAACCTCCAGCAGGAGCGCCTCTGCATCGGCATCGGTTCGATTGCATCCTGTCGTCGTTCATTGGACGACACGGTCGAGTACGTGAAGCAGCGCAAGGCGTTCGGCCAGCCGATCGCCGCCTTCCAGAACACGCAATTCAAGCTCGCTGAGCTCGCCAGCCAGGTCGAGATCGGGCAGGCATTCATAGACAAGCTGATGGCTGCCCACGTGAGGGGAGAGGAGATCGTCTCCGAGGTGAGCATGGCGAAGTGGTGGACGACAGATCTGCAGCGCAGGTTGTCCGCCGAGTGTCTGCAGCTCTTCGGCGGCTACGGCTTCATGCAGGAGTATCCCATCTCCCGCGACTACGCTGACGCCGCCGTTCAGCCAATCTACGCCGGCACCAACGAGATCATGAAGCTCATCATCGCGCGTCGCATGGGGCTCGGCTGAGCGCGAGCCACTCTTGGCGTCCCGCCCGGTTTCCAGTCCGAGACGACACTTGCCGAACGCATTCGCATAGTCGCCTGCCGTGCGACCACCGAATGCAGGTCGCGTGATCACGGGGCGGTGCGGGTCCGGGCGGCACCCTCAGAGCGGAGCCGGGCAAGCCTCGGGATGGCCGAGGGATTGCTGCCCGGCAGGTGTTGGCGAGAGCTGCACGCGCCCACTGCCCAGCAGCCCGTCGACCAGGTCGGATATCTCGCTCTCGTCTTCGCTGCAGTCCGCAGCGACGAGGATCAGCTCCACGAAGGAGAGCTCCAGCGCGTCATCGCCCTCGAGTAGCTCCCTTGTGCTCGCACGACTGAAATCCAACGCCTTCCCCCCTTGGTCGCTGGCCTAATGCACCTCGTGTGCCAGCGCCGCGAGATTGGACACCCTGGGGGCATAGTTCTAAATTCCCCTGTATTTACGATGCTTTATCGATCCGTCATCGACTCGGGAGCGAAAGCGGTCGGTACGAGATCGCGTCGCTGCCGACGGTCGCCCGACGCTTTCGGCAGTTGCTTGACGCTTTGGGATGGCGGCGGAATTCGCCAAGAGCGGTTGCTACGGTTCGCCCGCCCGTCGGCCGATCGCTCAGGTTGGCTCACCCGCTCGGGGAATCGGTCGATGTTCTGGAAGCGAAAGAAGACCGGCGCGAGGAAGATCGAGGGCCTGGCGCTGTACCAGTACGCCGGCTGTCCCTTCTGTCTGCGCGTGCGCCACGCCCTGCGACGGCTCGGCATCGAGATCGAGCTGCGCGATACGCTGGCCGAGGCGGCCTATCGCGACGAGGTCCTCGAGGCCACGGGGCGCGGGACGGTGCCGGTGCTGCGCATCGAAGAAGAGGACGGGGGTGTTCACTGGATGCCCGAGTCGGCTGACATCGTTGCCTATCTGCAGCAGCGGTTCAGCTGAAGGCATGTGAGGTGATCCCCCCTCTTCCGGGTGGGCTGGCACCGCCGTGGCGCGGTTGGAGCCCGTCCGATTCTTTCGCGGAGCGGCATCAGCGGCCTACAGAGGGGTCCCCTGGCAGCCGATAAGTCGGGGCACGACCTGGATTGGAGGGACCGCACCGCTATGTCTTTCGAACTTCGACGCACGCTTGCCGCTCTCATCGCGCTCCTCATGCTCGGCTCCGCGGTCAGCACCACTGCGATGGCCGGTAGTCAGGAGGAGGTGGCGAATGCCCCGGTGGTATTCGACGTGCTCGTGATGCGCCCGGTCGGTTTCGTCACGCTGGTGCTCGGCACCGGACTCTTCCTGGTCTCGACGCCACTGATTCTGGTGACCCGGCCGCAGGAGATCGGCAAGCCCTTCGACCACCTCGTGGCCGGCCCGGCTCGCTTCCTCTGGGTCGATCCGCTCGGCGGTCACTGAGCACCGAGCCAGCCCCGCCTCACTCGCCGGGGCAACCCTGCCCCACGCAGCTCGTGAAGCGCTCCGTGGTGGACGCTCGGCCCGCCCGTCGATCCAGCCGCGTTCTTTCAACGCCTCACTCGCGGCTGGGTTAAGATCGCCGCCTTGCTGCCGTGTTGCCGTGTCTGCACCGGGCCACGGGAGAGAGCGAGGAGGCCCCATGCCGGAGTTTTGCCGCCTGGAACGAGACGGTCGCATCCTGACGGTCACCATCGATCGCCCAGAGGTCATGAACGCCCTTCACCCACCGGCCAGCTTCGAGTTGGGGGAGGCGTTCGACGAATTCGCGGCGGATCCCGATCTCTGGGTCGCGATCATTACCGGCGCCGGGGACAGAGCCTTCTCGGCGGGCAACGACCTCAAGTTCCAGGCCGAACGCGGCGGAAGAGCGGTGGAGACGCCCCGAACGGGCTTCGGCGGTCTGACCGCTCGCTTCGACAACTTCAAGCCCGTGATCGCCGCGGTCAACGGAGTCGCGATGGGGGGCGGCTTCGAGATCGCGCTGGCTTGTGACCTCATCGTCGCATCAGAGGGAGCGGTCTTCGCGCTTCCGGAGCCTCGCGTGGGGATGGCCGCAATGGCCGGCGGCGTCCACAGGCTGCCGCGACAGATTGGTCTCAAGCGCGCGATGGGCATGCTGTTGACGGGTCGACGGGTCAGTGCCGCTGAGGGGCACGATCTCGGATTCGTCAATGAGGTCGTGCCCGCCTCGGAGCTGTTGCCGGCCGCGCGCCGCTGGGCGGATCAGATCGTCGAGTGTGCGCCGCTGTCGGTTCGGGGCTCCAAGCAGGCGGTCATGCAGGGGCTGGGCTCAGGCTCGCTCGAAGAGGCGATGAAGACCCGCTTTGATCTGCTGTCCGCAATGGTGAAGAGCGAGGACTTCGTGGAAGGCCCGTTGGCCTTCGCGCAGAAGCGCCGGCCGCGCTGGCAGGGCAGGTAGCCAGCGCGCTCATTGCGCCGTCAAGACGCTCTCGATCGTCTCGACGCCCTCGTCGATCTGCTCGCTCGTGATCACGAGCGGCGGGGCGAGTCGCAGAACGTTGGGGCCCGCCTGGATGACCAGCACGCCGCGCTCCCGGCAGCGGTCGACGATCGTTGCCGCCGGCCCCGGCAGCTCCAGCGCCCGGAGCAGGCCGGCTCCGCGCGCTTCGCTGACCCGCTCTGTCCCCAGCCTCGCGGCCAGCTCGGCAAGACGCTTGCCCAGGTACTCGCCCATCTGCTGGGCGTGGGCCAGCACGCCACCCTGCGTCAGCTCATCGAGGACTGCCGAGGCACACGCGGCCGCCAGCGGGTTGCCACCGAAGGTGGAGGCGTGCGTGCCCGGTACCAGCGCGCGGGCGAAGCGTTCGCGCGTGCACATGGCTCCGATCGGAATGCCGCCCCCGAGCGCCTTGGCCAGCGTCATTACGTCGGGCGTCACGTCACTGCTCTGATGGGCGAAGAGGGGACCGGTTCGGCCGAGACCGGTCTGCACTTCGTCGAAGATCAGCAGGCAGCCGTTTTCGTCCGCGAGCCGGCGCAGCTCGCTCAAGAAGCCGCGTGGTGCGGGGCGCACGCCGCCCTCTCCCTGAACCGGCTCAACGATAATGGCGGCCGTGTGCTCCGATAGCAGCGCTTCGACGCCGGTGACATCGCCGTAGCGTGCGTGGTAAATGCCGGGCACGAGGGGTTCGAAGCCCTGCCAGTAGGCGGGGGTTCCCGTGGCGCTCAGCGTGAACAGCGTTCTTCCGTGAAAGCCCCCTTCGAACGCGATGATCTCGAAGCGATCCTCCCCCCGGTCTCGCTGCCAGCGCCGCGCCAACTTGAGAGCCGCCTCGTTGGCCTCGGCGCCGGAGTTGCAGAAGAAGACCCGCTCGGCGAAGCAGTGCTGCACGATTCGCTGCGCCAGCTCCACCTGCGGCCGGGTCGTGTACAGATTCGAGACGTGCCACAGCTGGTGCGCCTGGGCTTCGAGCGCCGCTGTCAGCTTGGGGTGACAGTGACCGAGTGCCGCCGTCGCGATGCCGCCCATCAGATCGAGATAGCGTCGCCCCTCCGCATCGAAGAGATGGCAACCCTCGCCCCGCACGATGGTAATGGGCTGCGGTCTGTAGTTGCCCACCAGAACCTCCCCGGCCTGCTGGGCTACGGCGTCATTCCCGTTCATGCTGAAATCTCCGGTGGGGGGGCGGGCGGCTGCCCGCGCCGCGGGGCAGAAGATACTGCCACGGTCGACGAGCGGCCGCAGCCGCAGCCCGCCTTCGACCGCTCGCAGAGGCGCACTCGGTCAGTCGCCGGCTCTTCCGAGAAGCAGGTACGGATGCACGCTCTGCCGCTTGCCCTTGAGCTGGACCCCAGCCAGCGGCTGGCACCGGAAGCGAGCGCTCACTTGCTCCCAGGTCGCTTGCCCCATCACCACCTGACCGGGCTGAGCCACCGAAGACTCCAGGCGACTGGCGACGTTCACCACGTCACCGATCACCGTGTAGTCCTTGCGCTGCGGCGAGCCGACGTCCCCGACCACGACAGGTCCCGAGTTGATGCCGATACGCATCTGCAGGCTGCCCGGCTCGCTATCGAGCCGGCTCAGTGACTCCTGCATGCGCAGAGCCGCCTCCACCGCCCGCTCGGCGTGGTCGGGCATCGAGAGAGGGGCGCCGAAGAAGGCCATCATGCCGTCGCCGCGAAACTTGTCCAGCGTGCCCTCCAGCGCGAAGACGACCTCGGTCAGGCACTCCAAGACGCGATTGAGAATGCGGATCACCTCGGCTGACGGCAGATTCTCGGCCATGCTGGTGAAGCCCGTGAGATCGGCGAACAGGACCGTGATCTCACCCTCTTCGGCCACCATGCCGCGTTCGGCGGAGCCCGATGCCCGCAGGATTCGATCCACTACCGCCGGCGAGCTGTAGCGCGCCAGTCGCGACCGGAGTTCCTGCTCGTGGCGGACACTGTCGCGCAGCGCCGCTTGCTCGACGGCGACAGCCGAGAGCATCGCCAGCGCGGACAGCGCGTGCAGATGCGGCGTGTCGAAAGGCACGCTGTCACTCTGGCGATCGACGTAGATGAAGCCGACGACGCGGTCCTCGTGGCAGAGCGGTGCGCACATGGCCGAGTGGATCTGCATCATGATGACGCTCTCGGCCGAGCCGAAGCGATCATCCATCTGCGTATCCTTGACGAGCAGTGCCTGTCTTCGCTCGATCACGTGATTGGCGATGTTGCTGCTGATCAGGATCGGCTCGTCGGGAACACCCTCCCGCGTGCGCGTCGCTCTGGGCTCCGTGGTCCGCTTGTCTTCGTCGTGCAGGCAGATGACGCCGCGCTCTGCCGGCAGGTTGTTGAACACCAGCGCCAGGATTCGATCGAGAGTCTCGTCCAGGGAATCGCACGAGATCAGCGTCCCGGCGGCCTCACTTACCAGCCGCGGCAAATCGCCCGCCTGTCTGGTGGATTGCCTTTCGCTCGGCCGGTCGAGAATCTGCGACGGCGAAGACACCGCGAGCGGGGGTGGCGCACCGGCCTCGACCGGTTCGAGCAGGGACGTCAGGCCGGACATCTCGAAGATTTCCGTGTGGAGCCCGCGCGCGTCGCGATCGGAGAAGACGACGTCGGCCCGCGCCGCGCTTGCCGGGGCCGGGCCGATCTCCACATGCAATCGGGTCGTGCCGAGGTCGATACGGTCGCCGTCGCTGAGCTTCTGTTGAGAGATCCGGAACGCATTGACCCGGACACCGTTCTTGCTGCCGAGATCGGTGATTCGCCAACTATCGCCGTCTCGACTGAAGCGGGCGTGGGCCCGCGAGACGCTCTCTTGGTTGAGCACAAGATCGCACTCCGCCGCGCGGCCGAGCGTGACCACGCGATCCCCAAGGACGAAGACGCGGTCGTCGTCCGGCTTGTCGCCTTCGTAGCGCAGCCGGCAGACGATTCGTTTCTGCTCGTTCAAGTGCCGGTCCCCCAAGAGCATCCGGCAGTTCGGCCAAACGTCGCCCGGAGTGTACCCGCGGCCGCTCGAGTCGGGAGCCGCGCTGGGGCACTCCCCCGCCGCGCGGCGGGTCTACTGCGGTCCGTCGCTGGAGAGAGGAGACCGGAATTCGCGCCGGCTGGGGGCTTGGCTCTGCGTGCGCCAGCGTTCCGAGAGTGCGGCAAGGGACCCGAGGCCTGCGATTCCGATGAAGAGGAGCAGGGGGTTGCCGGCGAACCCGCTTGCCGAGCTGGTGAACGCCTGCTGAAGCGTCGTTCCGACGCCCACGAGCGTGAGGATTCCGGTCGTCCGCATATCCCCTGATTCCCCGTGCTTCAGCCCGTCTTCGCCGGAGTGCGCCTCCGGTGTCCGGACGGGCTCATGATCTTCCAAACCCTTATCGCTCCTCTACTGAGTACGGTTGAGTGTTTTTGGCCACATATTGAATTCCTGCCAGCAGAATGCTCGCCTCCCGCGCGTGCAATTCTGCTTCTGGCGGTCTCGTCTTCCGTTGCAGTTGCGGGTCCTCCAGCAATCTGCCGACGGGGCACTGCCGGGAGCGGGTTGGCTCGCCAGCGTGACATTCAAGGCACGCCGCGCTGCTTCGAAGCGACCCGCTTGCGAGCCCGCCGCTGCTCGATCAACTCGTCACGGCGCCTCGTCAGGGGTTCGGCGTGGCGCTTGGCGAGGGTGCGGTCTGGGGAGTGAGCGCGAGGCCATCGGTGCGACCGAGCTGCGCTGGCATCGCTTGAGGCTGAGGGTGTTGCCGCCGCAGCGGGGTCGCGGAATCCGGTCTGAATGCGGGCGACCGAGCTGCGTCTGGTCGACGCGCCCACATGCCTTGAAACGCAGCGCAGAGGGAAGCCGCCCCGACACCGTGGGGCGGAGCCTGGCCCGAGTCGAAGCATGGGCGCACCGATCTGGTTTCTCCGGCGCGCGGCCGGTGCGGCCAGGCGGCGACGCGAAGAGAAATCGGCCGAAAACAGCCGAGCCCCATTTGCGATTCGCCAGAAGCTGTCAAGATGTCACTCCGCGGCGGCGAAAGACAGTGGCCGGGAGAAGGTCGGAGAGGCGCATGTTTGGTAGACGGGCTGACGCAACGCAGGTGCGAGATATTTCCAAGACGCGTCGTTTCATGCCCTACGTGTCTCCGCGGCGCAACGACTCGCTCGTCTACTACACCACCGAGATCGAGGTCGAGCCCGCTCAACGCTTCATTGAGGAGCAGAACCGGGAGCGTCCGGAAGATCGCAAGATCACGCTCTTTCACCTGTATCTCCGCTCGCTCGCCATCGCGCTGCACGAGCGCTCGGGTATCAATCGCTTTGTGGCGGGCGGAAGGCTGTGGCAGCGCGACGAGGTCTGGATCACCTACAGCATCAAGCAGGCGATCGCCGATGGCGCACCGGTCATGACTCTCAAGCGTCGTTTCGAGCGCGACGAGGGACTGCTCGAGATGGTGGACTCGTTTCGCGAGGAGCTTGCCGCGCGACGCACCGGCAGACTCACGACTTCCGACAAGGAGCTGAACCTCTTGATTCGGGCCCCGGGTCCCGTGCTGCGCGGCCTCGTAGGGCTCATCCGGCTCGCGAATTCGCTCGGACTGCTGTCCAAGAGCGCGATCGACAACGACCCGATGTGTTGCTCCATCTTCGTCGCGAACCTCGGTTCGGTCGGGCTCGACGCCGGCTACCACCATCTGTGGGAGTACGGGACCTGTTCGAACTTCGCCGTGGTCGGGCGCGTGCAGGCGCGCCACGACGGGGTCAAGGTGATGGAGGTCAAGTACAGCTACGACGAACGCATCGAGGACGGCATGTACGCGGCGATCACCATGGCGGGAATCAAGGAACGAATCGAGAATCCAGAACGGCTGCTGTGATGGGAGCGACTGCTCGCTGCCCGCGCTCCCTTCCCTCGCCACGCCCCCGTGGGGCAACATCGGCTGGCGAGGAGAACCGCCGACGCGAATTACACACATTTGAGATCGACCGTCGCATAGAATCGTTCCAGCCGTTCGCGGCGATGTGAGTCGAGGGGTGTCTGAGGTCTTCGATTCAGCGGCGCCTGGCACTTCCGGGAAGGGGCCGCCAAGAGCGCCAGAAGGCCGGGCCAGTGAGCCCGGCCTTCGTGCGTCTGCCGCCGGCACGGCAGGCTGGCGAGAGCCACTCATTTCATGCGATCCTGTTCGCCTTGATGATGACGTCTTCCGACAGCTCGGGTGAGGATGCCGTCGACGGGCTGCAGCGGTTCGAGGGCGCGACCACGGCCCGCCCGACGAAGCGCGCTCTGCGCGCCGACGATGGTCGACTGCTGCGGGGCCGTCGCAGCCGCGCGCGAATTCGCGACGCGGCTCGCGAGCTGTTTCGCGAGCGCGGCTTCGATGGCGCCACGCTGCGGGCCATCGGCGAGCGAGCCGGCATGGGGGCGAGCTCGATCTATCGCCACGTTCGCAGCAAAGAGGAGCTGCTCATCGAGGAGCTGGCTTCGCTTCAAGAGGAGGCCTGGCGTCGTTTCCGTCTGACCGACGATCGCGAGCTCTGCGCACGGGAACGTGTGGGGCGCTTCCTCGACGCGCAGCACGAGCTGCTGACTGCCGATCGCGACTTCACGGTGATCGCGCTGCGGGCCACGACCAAGCCCGAGGCGCGGGTCGCGCGGCAGGTGCTGGCCCTGAACGACCGCACCATCGGGCTGCTGATGGAGGTCCTTCAGATGGGCCGAATGCGCCGAGATCTCGCCCGGGGTGTGGATGTGCTCGAAGCCGCCCGCGTGCTGTTCAACATCACACAGGGCGCGCGGATCCCCTGGGCCAATGGGCTGGTGGACGACGAAAGCTGCCGGCGGGCGATCCAGTCGGGCGTCGACCTGCTCTTTCGGGGGTTGGAGGATTCGTCTGAGCGGTCCCGCGACGGCGAGTCGGGCTGAGGGGGTTCAGCCCTTCGCATCGCTGAGGTCGCGATCCGAATCGACGTCTGCCCGCTTTGCCTGCAGCCAGGCTTCGAAGTCCGGTCCATGCCAGGCGCGGTGATCGCCCCGTGCGTAGGCCTGGGCGTTGCGGTGGTAGAGCCAGGCGTTGAGGCGGTTGATGCGGGTGGCGTCCCGCTGCTTGATCCGCTTGGCGGGAACGCCCGCGATGACGGATCCGGGCTCGAAGACGCGGCCTTCGCCCACCACCGCGCCACCGGCCACGATCGAGCCCGCACCGATCACCGCACGATCCATGATGACCGCCCCGACTCCGACCAGGCAGCAGTCTCCGACTTGGCAGCCGTGCACGGTGGCGTGGTGCGCGATCGAGCAGAAGTCGCCGATCTCGGCCGGATCCTCATAGCCCACGTGGATCATGACGAAGTCCTGGATATTGCTGTAGCGACCGATGCGCACTTCCTGAGCCTCCGCTCGGATCACCGCATTGGGCCAGAGAGAGGCGCCCGCGCTGATCGTCAGCCGGCCGTACAGCTGAACGCCTGGAGCGATCCAAACACTCTCATCAATAGCTTGCACGTCACTCGCCTCCCTGATGGGCCCCGTGTATCGGACTGGCTGTGAGTAGCTCTACGTGGTAGCCGTGCGCCGCCAGCAGCGCGCAGATGCTGCGCGACCCGACCAGATGCCCGGCGCCGATTACGGCGAAGGCGGACTGCCCCGCATAGTCCTCATCGTTCACGAGCTGAAGCAATCGCTTCGCCATGGTCTCGTTGCGCTCGAAGATCAACCTCTCGAAGAAGACCGCCGAATCGGTGCGTTCGTCCAAGCCTTCGAACAACAGCAGCGAGAGCGCCTCTTCGTCGCCCACGCGCCAGGCCTCGACCATGCTCTCGAGATAGTCACCGATGTCGTCGGCGTGGCTCAGGGTCTCCAGCAGCGAGAACTCCTGAAGCGCTTCGGTGAGGCCGGACATCAGCGCCATCTGCGCCTCGGATGTCTCGAGCGGCACCACACGTCTTGCTCCGGCACGCCCCAGGAAGTCCTGATCTACACCCGTCTGTGGCGAGAGGCCTCGGCGCTGTGCGGCATCGATGACGAGCAAGTTCGCGACCATCCAGGGCTGCAGGCGCTCGAGCGAAGCGAGCGGCAGCCCGGAGAGCTCGCTCTGCTCTAGCAGCATTTCCCACGTCCTGGGAGAGAGCCGCTCGCGCAGAGATTCCGTGGTCGGCAGAAGCGCGTGCTCGGCCAACAGGGCCTGCCGCATCTCTGCCCCGATGTCGCGGTCGTCGATCTCGACGACCAGCATCGTGGCGGCGTCGAATGCATCGTCTATCAGATCGGGATAGCTCCATCCCTCGGGCGGGCCGATGTGGAGCGACCCCAGCAGGTGAAGCGTGGCACCGGGCGCATTCGTCACGCGCCAGAAGAGCGGCTGCGATTGGCGCCCGGCAAGCGGAAGCCCGGCTTCACTTGCCGGCTGCTCCGCGAGCGCCGGCCGACGCGCTGGGTGCGGCTCAGTCGGAGGCCACGGATACGTGCACGCGAACGCGAGCAGCACCGGGGCCCACAGTGCGGGCAGTGCGCGACGAATCGATCGAGATCTCATGAACTCTTGGCGACCTGCCTCGGGTTGAGTCAGTCTGCCGGCTCGGCTGCCTCCACGGTGGCCGTCGCCCGTCCCAGACGAGCCAGAGGTGTAAGAACGTCCCCGAGCTACGTCAAGTCGCGAGAGCCGCTGCCCCCCGCTCTGCCGCTTCGATCAGCCGGGCCCCACTGCCCCGTCGCCGCGCTCCCCGGTCCTGATCCGCGTGGCGTCCTCGACCGGAAGAATGAAGATCTTTCCATCGCCGAGACGACCGGTGTGACAGGCCGCCTGCAGCGTCTTGGCGACCTCTTCCACCTGCTCGTCGGCGACCACGATCTCGAGCCGGATCTTCGGCAGAAAGTCCACCCTGTACTCAGCGCCACGGTAGATCTCCGTGTGGCCCTTCTGACGACCGAAGCCCTTGGCCTCACTCACCGTCAACCCCGCGACACCGATCGCGCTCAGCGCCTCTTTCGCTTCGTCCAGCTTGAAGGGCTTGATAATTGCTTCGATCTTCTTCATGACGGTATCTCCGATGAAAGGACGCTAACGGCTCTCTGTCGCGAGCCGGGTACGGGCGGAAGCGATTGTTGCTGGCATGCCGGGTACGGCTCCGTCGTCGAAGCGTCCCGCGCCCAGCGCGACGTCGTACGCGTGCATGCCGTGCTCACCGAGGTCGAGACCCTCGGCCTCTTCCGCTTCGCCTACGCGCAGACCCATTGTTGCTTTGAGCGTGCCGAAGATGACGGCAGCGCAGGCCACGGTGAAAGCGCCGTAGACCATGACCCCGATCAACTGGGTCAGGAAGCTGTGGGCGGGATTGCTGGAGAAGATTCCGACGGCCAGCGTGCCCCAGATGCCGCAGATCAGGTGCACAGATGTCGCTCCGACCGGGTCGTCGATGCGGATCTTGTCGAAAGTGATGACGGAGAAGACAACCAATACTCCGGCGATGGCGCCCACCAGGATGGCCGCCAGGGGGTTGATGACGTCCGCGCCCGCCGTGATGCCCACCAGTCCCGCCAGAATGCCGTTTAGCGCCATCGAGAGATCGGGCTTCGACGAGACGAAGGCGTAGGCCAGCATCGCCCCGAGGCCGCCAGCGGCTGCTGCCAGGCAGGTGGTGACCAGCACGAAGGAAGTCGCCCCGGGATCGGCCGACAGCACCGAGCCGCCGTTGAAACCGAACCAGCCGAGCCAGAGCAGGAATACGCCGATCGTCGCGGAGGGCATGCTGCTGCCGGGAATCGGGTTGACCCGGCCGCCTTCGTCGTACTTGCCGAGCCGCGGACCGAGGAAGAGGATTCCGATGAGTGCCCCCCAGCCCCCCACCGAGTGGACGAGAGTCGAGCCGGCGAAGTCGTAGAACCCCATTGCGTCGAGCCAGCCGCCGCCCCACTTCCAGGACCCACCGATCGTGTAGACGAGCGCCACGAAGAAGGTCGTGAAGACCATGAAGGCACTGAGCTTCACCCGCTCTGCCACTGCACCCGAGACGATGGTGGCAGCCGTGGCGGCGAACATGGCCTGGAAGAGGAAGTCGGTCCAATAGGTGTAGCCACCGTCGGCATAGCCGGCCGTCACGCCGTCGCCCGGTACCGACAGACCGAAGCCCCCGAAGCCGAGGAAGCCGTTGAAGTCACCCGGGTACATCAGGCTGAAGCCGCACACGTAGTAGGTGAGGATGCCCGCGCAGATGATGAACGTATTCTTGAAGAGGATGTTCACCGTGTTCTTGGCGCGCGTCAGTCCTGTCTCCACCATGGCGAAGCCCAGATGCATGATGAACACCAGCGCTGCGGCGAGCATCATCCAGAGGTTGTTGGCCGTGAACTGGGCGGCGCTGACCGCGTCGTCGGCGAGGGCCAGACCGGGGAGGGCGATTGTTCCCGCCAGGGCGAGTAGAGCCGGCTTCCGAATCATGGCAGTCTCCAGGTTGCGTCTTGGCTCGCCTGAGCGAGCCGTGTTGTGCCAATCTCCCACCGGCGCTCTTTCCGTTGATCTTCGGCTCCGGCTGAGTTGTCTGCGAGCGTTTTGTCCAACCTTCCCAGCTCGCCGAAAGCAACCGCCATGCCAACACAGATCGAGCGCATGATGGGTGAGCGCCAGCCCGATCGTGCCGGTTGCTGCCCATCTGGCGGGTTGGATCGCGCGTATTCGAACGGCCGGCTGCACAACTCCCGGGCAGCGCTGCCGAGCGCAGCGGCAGAACAAGCGTCAGCAGCTCCTTCAGCGGAGCCACGACGCCAACTTGGCCACCACGAGGGCGTTCTCCTGGCAGCGCGAGGATGCGTGATATCTTCCTGTTCGGCCTTATGAGTTGGGGAGCGGATGACGCACACGACACGATCGCTACGCGAGATTCTCCAAGAGCTGCACCGGGCGCTCGAGGCGTCTCCCGAAGTTGGGCAGAAGGGACGGGATGCTCTACGCCAGGCGGCTGAGGACATCCAGGCCGCCCTCGACTCACCGACCACCGAGCGTTCTTCGGGCCTGTCGGATCAGCTCTCGCAGGCGCTCGAGCGGTTCGAGGGCTCCCATCCGAGGCTGACCCAGCTCGTCGGCCGCCTGGCCGATGCCCTGAGCGATCTCGGGATCTAGCGAAGCTGCCGGAAGAGCCCCTCCTGGGCGACCGATGCCGCGAGGCGGCCGTCCCGCGTGAAGAAGTGAGCGGTCGTGAAGCCGCGAGAGCCCGACATGGAGGGGCTCTCTTGCGCGTAGAGCAGCCACTCGTCAGCTCGGAACGGCCGGTGAAACCATATGGCGTGGTCGAGACTGGCCGTCTGAAGGCTCTCGTCGAAGATCAGGGGCAGGGGTCGGGCCGCCGTGTCGAGCAGGGTCATGTCCGACCCGTAGGCGACGACGCAGCGATGGAGCAGCGGGTCATCGGGTAGACGACCGTCGGCCTTGATCCAGACACGCGCGCGAGGCTCCTGCACGACTCGCCCGGTGTAGTCGAGCTCATCATCGACGAAACGCGTCTCGATCGGGCGCGGGCGCCGCATCCAGTCGGCGACCGGCTCACCTCTCTGCGTTCTGCCCTCGAGGTATTGCTGCCAAGGCGGCAGGCTCTCGGGGCTCGGCGCCTCGGGCATCTCGCATTGATGCTCCGGGCTCTTCTCCTCACCCTGAAAAGAAGCCGCCAGCGCGAAGATCGCGCGGCCGTGCTGGATCGCCGTCACACGGCGGACAGAAAAGCTGCGACCGTCTCGCAGGCGATCTACCTGGTAGATGATCGGGACCTTGGGATCGCCGGCCCGAAGGAAATAAGCGTGAAGCGAGTGGACTTGGCGCCCCTCGATGGTGCGTCCGGCGGCGACGAGCGCTTGGCCCGCCACCTGGCCGCCGAAGACACGTTGCTGTTGCTCCTGCGGGCTGCGCCCGCGGAAGAGGTTGAGCTCGATCTCCTCGAGGTCGAGAGTATCGATCAGATCGTCCAGGGCGGTTTGCATGGCTCGGCACTTCTCTCGCTGGCGGTTCTCGGGCGGACGATGATAAGTCATCTGCCCAGCACCAGCAGTGCGCGAGCTCAAGTCAAGCGGTTCGATGAATTGGTCGATGAGCGTGGGCGGGGAAGTCCATCGTCGATGCAGCTTTCGATCCTGATTCCGCTTAGTGCGTTCATTGCCGGAAGTGCAGTTGCGGGCGCCGTACTGGGGCGCGGACCGCGCATTCGCTCCAACCGTGCAGTGGCGGGCATGCTGGCCTGTGGCTGCGGTTGGGCTTTGGCCGAGGTGATGGGTGGCATTTCGGCCGGTGCTGAAGAAGCGGCGCGCTGGCTCCGTTGTCACGCGATCTTTGCACTGGCGATTGGGCCCCTGACTCTCCTCACCCTGACTGATCTACGACCTGCGCTGCGTCCGCGACTCGTTCGTCTGGCGAAGTTGGCCGCCGGGCCCGCGTTCTTGACCGGCCTGGTCTGCATGCTGACTCCCTGGTTCATCAGAGGCGCCGAGCCCGTCCAATGGGGTGGATGGGCCTACCGCTTTGGTCCACTTGCCCCGCTGGTGCTGCTGCAGGAGGCCTGGCTGCCGCTCTTGGCCCTGTGGCACCTGTCGCACAGGCCGGTTGCAGCCGAGGCGCGACAGGGGGATCTGCCGACCGGACCGGCGGTCGGAATCGGCCTCGCCGCGCCACTGCTGGTGGTCTTTGCGACCGACGTCCTGCTGCCGTTCCTCGCTATCGACTTCCCACGCCTCGGAACAGCGAGCATCGCGTTGTTCGGCGGTACGATTTGGTTCTACTCGTTTCGCCAGGCGGAAGGCGCAATCACCGACAGCGGCTTTGCCCGAGCGATCTTCGACAACCTGCCGGATGGCATGGCACTGCTCGAGCGCGACGGCCGCATCCGCGCGGTCAATGGGAGTCTGGCGCGGCTCGCAGGACGCCGCCGCCGGGACTTGATGGGCCACTCGATCGACGATTTCCTGCGCAACACACCCGCCGAGCTGATGGCAGGAATGCAGGAGTCTGAGGCGGTCCTTCATGCCGAAGGTCGGGCAACTGTCCCCGTGGCTGTATGCAGCACGCCGATTCGCGATCGCCAGAAGGGTGTAATCGGGGCGGTACTGATCGCCCGCGACTTGCGAGCCGTGATGGCGCTACGACGTCGCGTGGTTGCAGCCGGCCGTTTGGCAGCGGTCGGGGAGCTGGCAGCCGGAATCGCCCACGAAGTCAACAATCCCATCGCCTTCATTCAGGCGAATCTGAACCTGCTTCGTGGGCACTACGAAGAGATCGAGTCCCATATCGCCAAGCATGGGCTGCAGGACGAGACTCTGCTGGCGTCCTTCGAAGCGGGCTCCGAATGTATCGAAGACTCATTTCGGAGCATCGCTCGCGTGGCCGAGACGGTGCGCGAGATTAGCGGCTTCGCGCATGCGGGAGGCGGGGAGCCCAAGCTCTGCGATGTGAACGAGCTGCTCGAGGGCGCCGCCCGCTTGGCTTCGCTACGGCCGGCGGCCGGCGTGGCGATCGAGCGAGACTTTGGCGTGCTCCCCCCCTTTCTCTGCGCAGAGCAGGCTCTCAAGCAGGTCTTCCTGAGTTTGGTTCGGCGTGCCGCATCTGCGGTCAACTCCGACGGCCGTGTTTGCCTAATGACTCGAACCTGTGTCAATTCGATCATCGTGGTCGTTGAGGATGACGGTGAGAGGATCCCCGATTCCGAGCTCGAGAGATTCTCTGTTGCCACGTTCGGTTCCGTGGCGATGGAGTGGGGCGGTCTCGAGCTGGGCATCTGTCAGCAGATGCTGCGGCAGCAAGGAGGTGAGCTCTCGGTCCAGCATCGACCGCGAGGCGGGACTCGCGTCTGTGTCAGCCTGACCCAGCCGGAGACGCATCGGACGGGTGCCGGGGCGCGAGAGTCGGGTCAGCCGTGACAGCCTTTGTGCTCTTGAAGCTCCTGACGGCTGCAGTGTCGCTGCTGATGGCGAGTTCGATTGTCTCCCGTGACCCCGGATTCAGGGTGAATCGACTGATGGGTGGCGTGGTGGGTTGTACCGCGTGGTGGGCGCTATGCGAGGCCGCCTGGAGTCTTCAGACCGATGCTGAGATCGCGGCTGCGATAAGTCGCGCGTCGGCTCCGGCATGGCTTCTCATTGGTTCCCTATTCTTCGATACCTTCGCCACGCTCGTCGGCCGATACCGCAGCCGTCTCTATCGGCTGACCCCCGTGATCTACACCGCGGCGGTTCTGATGAGCATCTTCCACATGTCGACACCCTTGTGCCTTGCCACCGCTGTGCCCGCGGCCTGGGGTTGGCGCTTCGAGTTCGGCCCCCTCTTCCCGCTCTCCTTCGCGACCGCCATCATTCCGCCGATGCTCGTCTTCATCAACTGGCGGACCCTCTATCCGCTGCAGGGCTCCCGTGGTGAACGGAGGATTTCGCAAGCGGCTCTGATCGCGTCGTCGCTCGCGGTGCTCGTCGCGGCATCGACCGATGTGGTGCTGCCGTACCTCGGAACCGCGGCGCCCGAACTCGGCAGCACCGCGATCGTAGTGGCGTTGGTGGCCATCTTGGGGCGGCTGCGACGCTACGGCTATTCGTTCCTCTCGGCTGGAGCATTCGCTCAGGAGATTCTCGAAGCGGTCAACGCCGGGGTCGTCCTCCTCCATTCGGATGGTCGCGTGCGTGACTGCAACGCCGCGTTCGAGCGGCTTGCCGGGACATCATCCGAGGCACTTCGAGAAACGAGTATCCGCGACCTGCTTCCAGCCTTGCCCCAGCAGCTCATGCTCGGGAATGCGGCTCGAGAAGCCGAGCTGGTCCGTGTCTCTGGCGAGAAGATACCCGTGCTGACCTCTCGTCCGGTTCCGTGCGTGGCGCGTCATCGCGTCGTGGGCGCAGCCCTGGTTGTGCGAGATCTGCGAGAAGTCAGCGATCTCCGACACCGGCTCGTGACCTCGGCGAGGTTGGCCGCAGTGGGCGATCTCTCGGCGGGCATCGCGGAGGAGATCAGCGGTCCGGCCGATGTCGTTCACGCTCGTTTGGGGGAGCTTCGTTGGACCTGGCGCTTCCTCGAAGTTGCGGCCGAGAAGGCCGGTCTTCCCAAAGAACTGCGCGGTCGCGTTGCGGAGGGGGCAGAGGTCATCGGCGAGTGTCTGGAGGGCACCGAGAGGATCTCCCGCATCGCGAGTGAGGTGCGGGGTTTCGCTCATGGCGACGCCTCTCAGCGCGAGTCGACCGATGTCGTGTGGCTGCTGGAGCGGGCGCTTAGCGTGGCGTCGGCGAGGTCGAGCCCCGGTGTGGCGATGATACGAGAGCTGCGGGAGGTCCCCCCGGTTCTGTGCGCCAGGCACGAGATGCTGCAGGTACTGATAAACCTGCTGGTCAACGCCTTTCAGGCGGTCGGCGAGATGGGCCAGGTGTGCGTCTCCACCGAGCATCGCGCAAGCAAGGTGCTCATCCACATCCGAGACGATGGCGTCGGAGTCGACTCCGAGCTGTTGGAGCGCATCTTCGATCCCTTCTTCACGACCAAGTCCGTGGGCGAGGGTACCGGTCTGGGACTGGCGATTTCGTACCACATCGTCAGCGACCACGGCGGCGAGATCCGCGTCCTCTCACAGAGCGGTGGTGGGGCAACCTTCAGCGTGGAGCTGCCCGTCCTCTGAGGGCGCGGCCCCGTCCGCCTTCTGCCGCGCCATTCGGCGTAAGGCCCCGATCTGAATGCGGGATCAGGGCTAGGAGTCTGACCCAAGACCGGGCGGCTGGACGCGCTGCCCAGTCTTGGGTCAGGCTCCTAGTGTCCCGTATCCTTCTCGAGTGCGGTGTTGTCGACTGGACGAGGTGGGAGCGTGGCGATTAGGGTCGAACGGTTGAAGCGATTGCTGCAGGGCGAGGGGCTGCTGTTGATGCCCTGTTGTTACGACGCCCTGTCGGCACGGCTGATCGAGCGGGCGGGCTTTCCGCTCACATTCATGAGCGGTTTCGCCGTCTCCGGAAGCAGGCTGGCGCTGCCCGACAGCGGACTCATCAGCTATGGCGAGATGCTCGACCAGGGTCGCAGTATCTGTGACGCGGTCTCGATCCCCGTGATCGGCGACGCCGACACTGGGTACGGCAATGCCGTCAATGTGAAGCGCACGATTCGCGGCTATGCACAGGCCGGCTTCGCCTGCGCGATGATCGAGGACCAGCTTGCGCCGAAGCGCTGTGGCCACACGCGCGGCAAGCAGGTGGTTTCGCGCGAAGAGGCCCTGGAACGTATTCGAGCGGCTGTCGACGCCCGTGAAGAGGGAGCTGACATCCTCATCATGGCGCGGACCGACGCGCGTCTCGACCATGGCTTCGACGAGGCCCTCTGGCGCTGCCGAGCCTTCCACGACCTCGGCGCGGATATCACCTTCTTCGAGGCGCCGCGGTCCGAGCGAGAAATGGAAAGGCTCTGTCGCGAAACACAGGGGCCGACGATGGCGAACATGCTGGAGCAGGGTGACACGCCGCTGTTGCCACCCGCCCGTTTGAGTGAACTCGGCTACCGCATTGCCGCCTATCCTCTGACACTGTTCTCGGCAGCGGTTCGCGCCATGACGGAGGCCCTCGAGGATCTTCGCGAGGGGCGACAACCGCAGCGCCTGGTCGACTTCGCCACGTTGTGCGAGATCGTCGGCTTTCCGGACTACGATCGGGAGCAGGAGCGCTATCGGATCGACTGACGGTGGCTGTTGCGTGCGGCCTCACCTCCCGATGCGGCGAAGCCGCAGCAGGGGCTCCGATGGATTGGGGTCCTCACGCAAGTCGATCTCCCCTTCTATGTTCCAGAGGTCGTCCCCACGGTCGTCCAGCAGCACCTGATGAACCTCCCACAATCGGGCTTGCTTCTGACTGATCACGCAGAGGTGGGCCTGTCGGGCTCTCGGGTCATAGACGATGTGATCGTAGTCCTGATAGAAGGGTTCGAGCTCGGCCTCGATGCGCCTGCCATCCCAAGAATCGTCCGATGTGAGATTGATCGCCGCACTGGCCTCATCGTAGCTCTTGCGGGCCAGCGCCCGGACCAGACTCTGAAGCTCGCTGCGGACGCGGGCGCGGAAGGCACGCGGATCCGCTGCCAGGTCGTATTCCTGCGGCTGCCGAGCGGGTTCGTCGGACTGCGCGGGGGCCGGTCGAATCAGGCTTTCCCATTCCTCGAGCAGGCTCGAGTCCACACGTGCGACGGTCGCGCGGAAGAAGCCGATCATGTCGTGGACCTCGTCCGTCTTCGCGCTGGCGGGAATCGTGCGCGTCAGCGTATCGTGCAGTTGGCCGAGGTAGCGCAAGAGAAGCCCTTCGATGCGGGCGATGCCCGCGCGTCTCACGTAGTCGTCGAATGTGGAGTAGGCCTCGAAGATCTCGCGGGCGATGCCCTTGGGCCGAATACTCTCGCTTCCCACCCACGGATGTTTCTCTGCAAAGAGATCGAACGTGGCGTAGATGAACTCCGCATTTGGTTTGGGCCAGGTGACATCCTCGAGACGCCGTAGCCGCTCCTCATAGGGCACTCGCTCCGCCTTGAGTCTGGCCATCAGATCACTCTTGGCCCTGCGCTCCTGAGCGATGAGCATCGGCCGCGGGTCCTCGAGGACGGCCTCAGCCAAGCTCAGGAGGTCCAGCACGTAGTCCGTGGAGTCTCGATCGAGCGCCGCGACGGCGTCGATTAGGTAGAGAGACAGGCTTTGGTGGAGTGAGAAGTCGCGCTGCAGATCCTGGGATACGCGCACGGTGTGTCGTCCGCTGTCACTGTCTCGAACCACCTCCACCACGTCGGCCCACCTCAGCGAACGAAAGAGTCGCGCGGCTTCGCGTAGCAGACGTCGCTTGTGTTGTGAGCTTTCGTGGCATTCCGCGATCAGTCGCAGCAGCGCACGATACCCCGCGCCCGGCTCGCGGCTCGCCGCCTCGCTCTGGAGGCAGCTGATGATCAGACCGTGGCTCACCTTGAATCGCGACGTCAGAGTCTCGGGCGGATCTCTCACCAGTCGCTCAAACGTGGCCGCATTCCAGGAGACGAATCCGCGGGTCGGAGGCTTCTTCTTGACAATGCGCTTGCGAGAGCCGGGGCCGGCTCCCGCCGCCCGGGCCTCGAGCTTCTTGTTTTCGATGAAGTACTCCGGCGCCTGTGCGACGACACTGCCGAAGTCGTCGAATCCCTTGCGCCCCGCTCGGCCCGCGATCTGCTTGAAATCTCGTACCGAGAGAAGCGTGACCTTCTCGCCGTCGAATTTGCAGAGCTTCGAGAACAGCACGCTTCTGATCGGGACATTCACGCCTACGCCCAGCGTGTCGGTTCCACAGATCACCTTGAGCAAACCCTGCTGAGCTAGACGCTCTACGAGCAGCCGGTACTTTGGGAGCAGACCAGCGTGGTGCAGGCCAATTCCGTGGCGCAGGAAGCGCTCCACGTCTTTGCCGTAAGGTGTGTCGAAGCGGAAGCCTCCGATCGCCTGGGCGACCGCTCGTTTCTCTTCGCGGTTGGTCATGGCGGCGCTCGTCAGGGCTTGGGCTTTCTCGGCTGCTTCGCGCTGGGTGAAGTGGACGACGTAGATCGGAGCCTTGCTCTGCTGAACCAGGGTCTCGACCGTTTCGTGAAGCGGTGTCTCGGCATAGCTGAAATCCAGAGGAACCGGTCGATCATCGGAGTGAACGCGTGCGACGGGTCTGCCGGTTCGCTCCTCGATGTGTCGCTCGATCGCCGAGGTGTCGCCCAGCGTGGCAGACATGAGCAGAAAGCGACTGTGAAGAAGCTGGATGAGTGGGATCTGCCACGCGCTCCCACGGTCGCGATCCGAGTAGTAGTGGAATTCATCCATGATTACGTAGGGGGCGTCGGTTTCCGCTCCCTGGCTGAGCGCCATATTGGCCAGCACTTCTGCGGTGCAGCAGATGATCGGCGCCGCCCAGTTGATGCTCGCGTCCCCGGTCAACATTCCGACGTTCGCAGCGCCGAAGTGCTTGCACAGATCGAAAAATTTCTCGCTCGCCAATGCCTTGATGGGAGCGGTGTAGAACGAGCGCTTCTCCTCGCAGAGGGCCTTGAAGTGGAGCCCGAGGGCCACCAAGCTCTTGCCCGATCCGGTCGGCGTGCTGAGGATCACGTGGCGACCGGTCATCAGCTCGAGCAGCGCCTCCTCCTGGGCGGGATAGGGCGCGAGCCCCGACTCGATCGCCCAGTCGATGAAGCGATCGAGGGTCGCCGCGCCGTCGATGTCTCTGGAGATGCGCCTCTCCAGACCACCGCTCGCGGGCGCCGGCGTCTCGCTTTCGCTGCTTCGCTCTCGCTGACCGGTGATCTCGTCGTCGCCCAGGGACGTCACTCCTCGCCCGCGCCGCGTGTCCTGCGGCCGGTCAGAAGACCCTCGAGGCGCAGTAGAGAGCGCTGGCGAAGAGTGCGAGGGCGAGAGTCCAGCGAATCACAGAGGGCATGCCGCCGGGGGTGGAGACCTCGGGTGCCGACGGTATCACGGCAATCTGCACGGTGATGTTGTCCATTCCGCCGGCTTCATTCGCCAGCTCTACGAGGCTTGCAGCAACCTGCTCCGGCTCCTTGCCGCTGAGCGCGTCGGCGATCCGTGAATCTGGCAGCATGCCGGAGAGCCCGTCGGAGCACAGCAGGAATACGTCGCCGGGCTCGATGTCGACGTCGGTGAGCTCCACCTCGACACCGGCCTGCGTACCGAGCGCGCGCAGTATCTCGTTGCTCTGCGGATGGACACGAGCCTGCTCCGGCGTCAGCTGCCCGCGCTGTACGAGTTCGCCCACCACGGAATGGTCGGCGGTGAGCTGAATGAGGCTTCCGCCGCGCAGCCGATAAGCGCGGCTATCACCCACGTGCGCGATCCAGGTTCTCGATTCACCCGTGAGAATGAGCCCCACGCCCGTAGTGCCCATGCCGGCAAGCTCCGGGTCTTGGCTGGCGGTCTCGAAGATCTCGAGGTTCGCGGCCTCGAAGGCCGACCGCAGCAAGTCATCCGGCTGAGCCGCGCTCGATTCGAAGACCTCTGCGACGGACTTCACCGCGAGCTGGCTCGCCACCTCGCCGCCGCGATGACCGCCCATGCCGTCCGCTACGAAGAGCAGCCGGTACCCGCGTACGGCATCGTCGAACTGGCCGTACGAATCCTGGTTGACCGATCTCACACGGCCGATGTCCGTGGCGCTCGCAATGAGGAGATCCTCCGCTGCGAAGAGCTCTGTCGTATCGGACGACGCCACAGTGGGCGGTTCCGATGTCATTGCGGGGACTCGGCCGTGCTTGTTCTCGACACGCTCACCATTCTCGTCGCGGGGTTGACCGCCTCCGAGCGGGAATACTAGTTGCTCCGATCCGGATTCAAAAGGGGAGCCGGCCCGCTGAGCGACCCGACGGCTTCTCCACTCGCAAGTCGGCGTCCGCTACTTTCATGCCATGAAGCGGACCGAGAAGGCGGCGAGGATTCTGGAGATCCTGGACGAGCTCTACCCCGAACCAGCGATCCCCCTTCGGCATCGAGATCCGTTCAGCCTGCTGGTTGCCGTCCTGCTCTCGGCCCAATGCACTGATGACCGAGTCAACAAGGTGACGCCCGGTCTCTTCGCCGAAGCGAGCACGGCCGCGCAGATGGCACGCCTATCGGCTTCCCGTATCGAAACGCTGATCCGCTCCTGCGGGCTCGCGCCGTCCAAGGCGAGGAACATTCGGGCCCTCTCCGGCATCCTCGTGCAACAGCACGGTGGTCTCGTGCCCCGCAGCTGCGAGGCTTTAGAGGCCTTGCCCGGCGTGGGACACAAGACCGCCAGTGTCGTGATGGTCCAGGCCTTCGGTGAGCCGGCCTTTCCAGTGGATACGCACATTCACCGCCTGGCGGCGCGCTGGGGTCTTTCGGATGGCCGGAGCGTCGAGCGAACAGAAGGGCATCTGAAGAGGCTCTTCCCCAGAGACGTCTGGGCACGGCTTCACCTCAGCATCATCTACTTCGGACGAGAGTACTGCCCCGCTCGTGGCCACGATCTCAGCACCTGCCCCATCTGCTCATGGGCGGCGAGCAAGAAGCGGATCGTTGAGGAGGTGCGGGCGGGCGGTGGTGGGCCCGCCTCGCGCAGAAAGGCGGTGAGAGAGAAGAAGGTCGCCCGATCGGCGCGGCATTCGTAAGGCGATGCGGCCAGGAATCTGCCCGTCTCACGCCTGACTTCCTGCGCGGCTGATGAGGACGACTCGGCCAATCAGCTCCGGGGCGGGTCTGCGCTCCGGTACGCTGAGCTCGATGCGTCGTCCGACCACCTGAACGAGGCGAAGCCCCTCGTTCGTTTCGACGAAACCCTTCGCCCGTAGCAGCCCCGGTCGCGCAAGCTCTGCCTCCAAGCTGCGCGAGTCGATGCCGCGCTGCGGCTGCCACTCTCGCGTCTTGAAGCTCTCGTGACTGTGCGGCCTGGCCTCGGGCGGGGGGCCGCTACGGTCGAGCTCGTGCGCGTTCGGCGGAAAGAGCAGTCTGGGGTCGATCCTGCCCCGACTGCACAGCACGACCGGGGCCTCGGCCTCGATTGTGCGCAGTCGTTGTTGCACCGACACGAGATCCGCCTGGCTGATCAAGTCGATCTTGTTGAGTACCAGCATGTCGGCGCTGGAGACCTGATCCTCGAACGTACCCACCAGGTCTCGCTGCTCGGCCACTTGCTCGGCGTTGACCACCACCAACGCCGCATCGTCACCGATCCAGCGGCACACGGGCTCGCGCCAGAAGTTCAGCTGCGTGTCGTACGGCAGGGCGACGCCCGAGGTTTCGATCACGATTCGATCAGGCTCGACTCTCTCCCACAGCTCTTGCAGAGTTTCCAGCAGATCATCTGAGAGTTCACAACAGACGCAACCGCCATCGAGTTCGACATAGGCCTCTCCACCCTCGCCCAACAACTCCCGGTCGATGCCGAGCTCACCAAGCTCGTTGGAGACCAGCGCAACGCGGACACCCTCGCGGACGGCCTCGTCCAGGAGGTGACGGATGAGCGTGGTCTTACCGGAGCCCAGAAAGCCCGAGATCACCAGAGCCGGGACCTTCCTCCCGCTCATCTCTTCGGTACGATCAGACTTCGGGCTGCTCATCAGTCCAAGGGATAGGGAATCCGTTCTCGCTTCGCTTCCTCCTCGGTCATGGCGACTTGGGCTGATGGTGTCGGAGCGGGTGCCAGGGGGGGTAGGCGATGGCCGAGTACGATTACGATCTCTTCGTCATCGGGGCGGGTTCGGGCGGTGTTCGTGCGGCTCGGCTCGCCGCCTCCTTCGGCGCACGCGTGGCCGTGGCGGAGGAGCGTCAGCTCGGCGGCACCTGCGTCAACCTGGGCTGCATCCCGAAGAAGCTTCTGGTGTATGCCTCGTCCTTCCGCGAAGAGCTGGAGGAGATGGTGGAGGGCTACGGCTGGAGCGTGGGGGAGCCGCGCTTCGATTGGCGGCGCCTGAGCGAGAACAGGGACCGCGAGATCTTGCGCTTGAACGGCGTTTACGCCGGCTTGCTCGAGAGCGCCGGTGTGCGACACATCGATGGACGCGCGACGCTCGTCGACCCTCATACGGTCGCGGTCGGGAACGAGCGCTTCACCACGCGTTACATCCTGGTGGCGACCGGAAGTCGGCCTTTTCTGCCCTCTGAGATAGCGGGTATCGAGCACGCCATTACCTCCGACGAAGCTTTCCACCTGAGCGAGTTGCCCCGGCGAGTGATCGTCATCGGGGGCGGCTACATTGCTGTCGAGTTCACTTGTATCTTCCACGGCTTGGGCGCAGAGGTGGTGCAGCTCTATCGTGGTCCGCTCTTCCTGCGCGGTTTCGATGACGACGCCCGAGCGCACCTGGCCGAGGAAATGTGCAAGAGGGGAATCGACCTGCGCTTTGGACTCGTCCCGAAGCGCATTGAGGCGGTCGGGCGGGGCGTGCGTGCGGTTCTCAATGATGACAGCACGCTCGAGGCGGATTGCATTCTCTACGCGACCGGGCGTGTTCCGAAGAGCAGTGACATGGGTCTGGCGGAGATTGGTGTCAATCTGGCGGACAACGGCGCGGTGGTGGTCGACGGCCAATCGCGCTCGTCGGTTCCGAGCGTCTATGCGATTGGCGACGTGACGGATCGCAAGAATCTCACGCCAGTTGCGATCCACGAGGGAGTCTGTCTGGCCAATACGCTCTTCAACGACCGTCCCATGCGCCCGGATCATTCATATGTTCCGGCTGCGGTCTTCAGCCAGCCGCCATTGGGCACGGTGGGCCTGACCGAGTCAGAAGCGCGGCAGAAACATCCGGAGATCGACATCTATCGCTCGAGCTTTCGCGCGTTGAAGCAGACGCTGACCTCTTCTGAAGGTCGCACCCTGATGAAGCTCGTAGTCGACCGGGAGAGTGACCGGGTATTGGGTCTACACATGGTGGGCCCGGAAGCCGGAGAGATCGTTCAGGGCTTCGCCGTGGCGATCAAGGCGGGGCTGACGAAGTCGCAGTTTGACGCCACCATCGGGATCCATCCCACCGCGGCCGAGGAGTTCGTCACGATGCGAGAGCCCGTCTGACTGCGCGAATCCACGAGCGGGTCCCAGGCGGGATCCGGCGAGCGCCGTCATGCTCTCGGCTTCGAACGAGTAGAGCCCTTCATGCGCGTGGCGTCCTCGTCACGGCGCTCTCTGTCCTCTTCGTTCTCGCCGGTCCGTCGCCGCTCCTGGCCGAGTCTGATGCCGCTGCCGCTACCACTGCGGACGGCGCGGCGGACGAGGCGAGAGAGCCCGGCGTCTACGATCCGTTTGCCGGCATCGATCGCAACGGGCGAATCCCGAAGGTGCCGTTGCCCGGGGATATCGAGCATCCGACACGTTGGCGCTATATACCAGAGGGACGTATCAAGCCCGGAAATGTCCTGCAACGCCTCTTGGTCAGCAGCTTTGTGGCGCCATTCATCTTCCGCGACGGCGATGTCGGAACTGGATTCGGACTGGCGCTCACCGACATCGACTTTCGGCTTCAGCGCAGACGTGAGTTCCTGGGCGTCTTCGGCTCGTACACGACAAAGGGTCAGCAGCGATACGCCCTCGCGTGGCGACGCTGGCTTCGCGTGCGCGATCTGCCGGGCGGCGGGGTGATCCAGCAGGAGCGAAGTTTCGTACGCGCACACGTCGGCTACCGGAAGACCCTGACGCGCCGCTTCTTCGGATTCGGATCGAATCGCAAGAAGTCGGATGAGAGCAGCTACACGGACGAGGTATTCTCCTTTGCCGTGGGCACGTCCTACTCGCTGCCGAAGCCGGTCGACGACTTCGTGCTCGAAGTCGGAGGTGCTGGAGCATTCCACTCGCTGTCGGGCGGTCGAGTAAGAGGGCGACCCACTACTGGGAACGCCTACCCCGAGGCCTTCGCCCCCGCCAAGACCTGGAACTACGGCAGGCTCGACCTCGAGTTACGCTGGGATCGTAGAGACAGTCTGCGCAACCCCTATCGAGGGTTCGACATCGGCGCCAGAGTGGATGCCTTCCCGGCGCAGACCAGCGGAGATGTCGGCGCCGTGTTCAAGCTGTTCGGGTCGAAGATCTTCGCGCTACCCGGCCTGCTTCACGACGGTGGAGATGAGGATGAGGCCCATCCCCCCACCGACGCCCTGGCGTTCGGATTCTTCACGCAGCTCGCGGCGGGTCAGCTTCCGTTCTTCCTTCTTCCGACACTGGGCGGCACGTGGACGCAGCGGGGCTACATCGACGGCCGTTGGCACGACAGGGCGGCTTGGCATGGGAGCGCGGAATACCGCTTCTGGGTGATCCCACGCGGTATTCCCGTGACACGGACCATCAGGATCGAGCGCGTGGGGTTGGCGGTGTTCTACGAAGCGGGCGCTGTGGCGGGCGACGGGCCGGGGCTCTTTCACGCACGTGTCGCCCAGAGCTACGGAATAGGAGGCCGGATCAGTTTGGAGCGGGCGGCGCTCTTTCGTCTGGACGTCGGCTTCTCCGAGGACGGTTTCAACCTGGCAGCGGGATTCGGAGTGAGCTTCTGATACCGCCGCACGACCGGCATCATGGCTGATGCGTGCGCAGGATCGACTCGTAGACCGCCCGAATGGCGCCGGTGTGGTGCTCGTAGTCCATGAGCAGCGCACGGCGGGCGCCTCCCTCGCGCCCGGTGGCCTCGTAGGCCAGCCGTCGGGCGAGACCGTCCAGGTCGCCCCGGTCGCTGTCGAGATCCGAGATGGAGCGGTTCTCGACGATGCGAAGTCGGTTGCTCAGTCGCTGCAGAAATTGCCAGCCGTCGCGCAGCGTGGCGGCGGCCTCGGCGGCCAGCAAGCCCGCTCGTGCCAGACGATCGATGTGTTCTTCCAGACGTCTCACAGAAAGGAGGCCCGGGTGTTCGTGGCGATGCCGCAGCCGCAGGTATTGCACAGTTGTCTCGATGTCGAGCAGTCCGCCTCTGCCCGTCTTGAAATTGCGTCGTACTTGGGTTTCGCGAGCGAGTTCGCTCTCCATTCGCTGCCGGATGCTGTCGATCTCGCTCGCGAGATCCTCGGGCAGTGGTCTGCTCAGAATCTCTAGCCGCACTTCGGCAAAGGCGGCAGCCAGTTCGCGGTCACCCGCCACGGGCCTCGCTCGCAGCAGGGCTTGTCGTTCCCAGACGGCAGCGCTGCTCTCGTGGTAGCGCCGAAACGCGCTGAGGGATGTAACGAGCGTGCCTTGGTTGCCCGAGGGACGCAGCCGTGCGTCGATTTCATAGCACGAGCCCGTTGAAGTGGGGGTTTGCAGGTGAGAAATGAGACGCTGGGTCAGGGATACGAAGTATTCCTGTGCTGCGGGTCCGGCAGCGGCGTCTTCCTCTCGCAGGTCGTAGAGAAAGATCAGATCTAGGTCGCTGCCGTAGCTAAGCTCTCGACTGCCCAGCTTGCCCATGCCGACGATCAGGTAGGCGCCGCGTCCCGCCGCCTCCGGCACGCCCGCCGGCCGTGTCGCCAGGCGACGCTGTGCCACCTCGAACGCATTCTCGAGACAGACCTCCGCGATCTCCGTCAGTGAGCCTTCGGCCTCCGCCCGGCTGATCTTCTCCGCGATATCGAGCAGCCCCACGTTCAGCAGCTGCCGGCGTTGGAAGATCCGTACTCCATCGAGTGCAAGCTCGTAGGCATCTCCGCCGGCGCCATCTGCCTCCGCAAGCGTGGCGCTCAGATCCGCCTTCAGTGCCGCGCGTGAGAGCAACAGGGTGTTGGGGTCGGCGAAGACCGGCTCGATCAGCCGGGGATTGGCTGCCAGATAGCTCGAGAGATACTTGGAGGCGGCGAAGAGGGCGGTCAGGCGGGGCACGAGCTCCGGGCGGTCGAGCAGAAGCTCGTAGTAGAAGCGTCGTGACCCGACGCCCTGAATGAAGCGATCGAGGTTGTTGAGGCAGCGTTCGGGATCGGGCGAGTTGTCGATATTCATCGCGAACTGCTCGGCCAGGGTCTCGAGCATGCTGCGAGTCGAGGTCAGTCTTGCGAGATGGGGCACATTGCGCGTAAAGAGCTCGAAGATGCGCTCCTTGCCTCCCTCTGCGAAAGAGCCGCCGAAGAGCGCCAGAATCGTCTGCCTCTTCGTTTCCAGCTCCTCCTCGAAGCGGGTGGCTGCATCGGCAGAGAGAAAGCCCATCGCCCGAGCCAAACGGGCGAACGCCGTCCCCTCCCTCGGTACGACGTGTCGCTGCTGCTCGCCCTCCATTTGGATCCGGTTCTCGGTCCGCCTCAGAAACCGGTATGCGTCCAGCAGATCCTCGACGTGTTCCTGCGCAAACAGTCCTACCTCTGCCAGCTTGCGGAGCGCTCGTTGCGTGGAGCGCTCGCGTAGCTGCCGAATGCGCCCCCCATGCAGAAGCTGAAGGGCCTGGGCGATGAACTCCACGTCTCGAATGCCGCCGGCGTCGATCTTGACGTTGAATTCCCCGCCGTGGCCTCCGTGGGCTTCACCCACCTTGCGCTTCAGTGAACGGATGCTCTCGACGCCCGCGTAATCCATGCTGTGGCGGTAGATCATCGGATCGACTTGCCGGATGGCGCGCCAGCCGAGATCGAAGTCGCCGGCCACCGGTCGCGCCTTCATGAAGGCGGCTCTCTCCCAGGTGTCCGCTCTGGACTCGTAGTAGCTGGCCAGCGCCTCGGTGCTCACGACCAGTGAGCCCTGGGCGCCTTCCGGCCTCAAGTCCAAATCGATGCGGTAGAGAAAGCCATCGCTCGTGGCGTCGGAAACGAGTTTTCCGAACGCCTGGGCGAGCCGGGTGAAGTAGTCGTTCGGACTGAGCTGACCCGAGTCGGTCGCAGGTGAGAGCGGGCCGGGTGATGTCTGGCAGAGGTAGATGAGGTCCACGTCCGACGAGTAGTTGAGCTCTTCCGATCCGAGCTTGCCCAGGCCGAGCACGCAGAAAGAGAGGTCGACCTCTTCACCTTCCGCTGTCCGCCAGCGCGGTGGTCCGATCTGCTGCCGGATCTGCTCGCTGGCGGCGGCGAGTGACCGCGCCAAGATCAGGTCGGCCAGCCGGGAAATCTCGCGCAGCGTGACCTCGCTCTCGGAGATGGGCACCCATTGCTGACAGCAGTCTCGAATGGTGAGTCGCGCCAGCTCGAAGTACTTGAACTCGCGCAGGACCCGCGCGCGGTCGTCTCCGGAGCACTGAGCCAGCGCGGTATCGAGTCGCTGCATCAGCTCGTCCTCTCGCCGTGGGCGCGAGAGGTCGCTTTCCAGTAGCTCGAAAAGCCAGTTGGGGTGGCGGCAGAAGAAGGGGATGAAGAAGGGGGCGACACCGCACAGCGCGTACAGAATGTGAGAGAGCTTCTCGGCTCGCTCGTCGCTCATCTCCGTCAGCCGGGTCGCGATCGGGCGCTCATCGCCCGGAAGTCGCGTTGCGAGCAGTCTCTCGGCCAGTCCGGTCGCCTGCTCGGGGACCGGAGCGTTCGCCATGGCCTCGCGCGTTCGCCTCAGCCAGGCTGGGTCCCCCGCGGAGTCGGAAGCGTTCAGCATGGCTCGTATTTCTTCCGGGCAACCCGGCTGCGCCTTCGTCATCGGACAGGGGAAGTTGTCGGGTCGCGCGACGTGGGTCAAGGTTGTAGGCATGCATCGTCGCCCACTCCTTCGGCTGCTGGACCGCTATCGGAGCCTCCACCCCCCCGGCGAGACCGCTGCACTCGACCGGATATGCGCGCTGGTGAGCCAGCGCCCCGACTGCTTCGAGCGCAGCTGTCTGCCCGCGCACGTCACGGCTTCGGCGTGGATCGCCTCGCACGACCGAAAGCGCTTTCTGCTGACCCACCACCGCAAGCTGGATCGCTGGCTGCAGCTCGGTGGCCACGCCGACGGTGACCCGGACGTGATGGGGGTAGCGCTGCGCGAGGCGCAGGAGGAATCGGGCATGCGCGACTTCTCCTGGCTCTCGCACAATGGCGCCGAGGGTCCGGTACCCCTCGACATCGACGTGCACGCGATTCCCGCGTGCCGCGACGAGCCGGCACACGAGCACCACGATGTCCGCTTCTTGCTCGTGGCTGCGGCTGGGCAGGCGCTCCAGATCAGTGCCGAGTCGAGCGATCTGGTGTGGTTCGAGCTGGCGCAGCTGGAACAGGTCGCCAGTGACGAAAGCCTGCTGCGCCTCGGGCGGAAGGCCAGAAGTCTCCTGCTCGATGTCGGCTCCTGACCGGCCGACCGGCCGACAGAGCGTTTCGTCACCGCGGAGTGGAACTCGACTACACTCCATCCGGTCGTCCTAGCCGTGACACGCTCAAAAAACCAAGTAAATCCAAATAGTTATCGATGCCCCGTGGGCGTCTATCCCGGTACAGAGATTGCAATCTCGTTTCTCGGGAAGGCGGGCGCGAGGTGGAGCCATGGTGCGCGGGACCGCAGCTCGAAGACGTTGGGTAGGCCTGGTGGCGAGCGTCGTGCTCTTGGCGCCGATCCCCGCCGCCGCAGGTGATGCGGACGAGACCCAGGAGTCCGTCGAGGTGGCTCGCTCGCTCTCCCGGGAGATGGGTCGTCTGCTCGACAGCCGGCTCGCCTTGCACGTGAGCGAACTCGAGAGCTCCCAGCCGGCGAGGCGGAGCGGCTTTCGCGAGCGCAATGTCGCGCTCTTCCGATACGACACGCCGCTGCGTATCTTGGAGAGCGATGTGCTCTTCAAGCTTCGCGCGCCGGGCGCGAAGAGATCCATCGTCACCCTCGAGCTGCTCTTTTGACGCGGTCTCGTTCACCGGCGGGCGCCTGAGCGAGAGCCCGTGCGCGGGCCGGCGGCCGGCTCGCTATCGTTTCGTCATGCCCGACCTCGTTCCGGACCTGCTCGCCTTCATCGACCGTTCCCCCACGCCCTATCACGCCGTTGCCGAGGGCGTTCGACGACTCGAGGCCGCGGGCTTCGTAGCGCTGTCGGAGCGGGATGTGTGGGACCACAGCCCGGGCGCGCGACGCTTCGTCGTGCGCGCCGACGGCAGTCTCGTGGCTTTCCAGGTTGGATCGCTCCCGCCCGCCCAGAGCGGATTCCACATCGTCGGCGCTCACACCGATTCCCCGAACCTGCGCCTCAAGCCCCAGCCCGACGTCAGCGCCCACGGCTACCGGCAGCTCGCCGTAGAGCCCTACGGTGGCGTCCTACTCCACACCTGGCTCGACCGCGACCTGTCTCTGGCGGGTCGCGTGACGATCCAGCGCGATTCGTCGATCGAAAGCCTGCTGATCGATTTCGCCCGTCCCCTGGTCAGGGTGCCCAACCTGGCCATCCACCTGCACCGCGAGGTCAATCGGGACGGCCTCAAGCTCGACCCCCAGAAGCACCTGGTCCCGGTCGTCGGACTGGAGGAAGTGCCGGGTGTTCGGGAGCTTCTCGCAACGGAAATGCGCGCCCAGGAGCTGGGCGATATCTCGGCCGAGCAGGTGCTCTCATTCGATCTCATGCTCTACGACACCCAGCCGGCGGCCGTCGTCGGGGCGCGCGGGGAGTTCGTCAGCGCATCGCGACTCGACAACCTGGCTTCGAGTCACGCGGCTCTCACGGCGCTGCTCGGAGCCTGCCAGGCTGGCTGCGCGGGCTTCACGCGAGTCGTCGTGCTCTTCGATCACGAGGAGGTCGGGAGCGGCAGCGCCCACGGCGCGGCGGGCAGCTTTCTGTCCGATCTGCTCGAGCGCGTCGTCTCGGGCTTCAAGGGTGGCGAGCCGCAGGGCCTGCCGAGGGCGCTCTCGAACTCGTTGCTGCTGTCACTCGATATGGCTCACGCCGTTCATCCCAACTACTCGGAGTGCCACGAGCCGGGTCACCGTCCCGTCGTCGGTCACGGGCCGGTGATCAAGGTCAACGCCAATCAGGCCTACGCGACGGATGCGGAGACGGCCGGCTACTTTGTCCGGCTGTGCAGTGGCATCGACATTACGCCCCAGCACTTCGTCACCCGCAGCGACCTCGCCTGTGGCTCGACCATCGGACCCATTGCAGCCGCTCGCGTCGGAGTCCGAACCGCGGACGTCGGCAACCCGCTGCTCGCCATGCACTCGTGTCGCGAAATGGCGGGTACCGCCGACGTCGAGCCCATGGTCGACGTGCTCACCGCCTTCTACTCGGAATCGGACGTCTGAGATCGCTTCTAGTGTCCTGTCCCAGGACGCTAGCTGAGCACCGCGCGGCCGATGACCTTGAGTTCGAGGATCGGCTTCACGCCCTCGAAGATGGGAAGCACGTTGGCGTCTACCACGTACCGGCTGATGGGATACTCCTCGGCGTAGCCCCAACCGCCGTGCATGAGTTGCCCCTGCTGGCTCACCTCGACAGCGACGTCGCAGGCCAGCAGCTTGGCCTGGGCCGCCAGTGGGCCCGCCGCCCGCTCGTCCTCGTCGAACGCGCGCGCCGCGGCGTAGGTGATTGCGCGAGCTCCAGAGATCTTGGCCGCCATCAAGCCCAGCGTGAACTGAGTGAGCTGGAATTCTGAGATCGCTCGTCCGAACTGCACGCGGTCGACGACGTACTTGGCAGTTTCTTCGAGGGCCGCCTGGGCCAGCCCGCAGCCGCGGCCGCCCGTCTGGAGACGGCCTGCGGCAAAGCCGGCCATCTGCAGGTAGAAGCCCCGCCCCTCGCCCTTCTCGCCGCCCACGAGGTTTTCGGCGGGGACAAAGTAGTCGTCGAGTTGCAGTGTGAACGAGTGCATGCCGCGGTAGCCGGGTGTCGCATCGGCCTTTCCCGTCATGCGGCCGCCACCGGGCTGGCGGGTCTCGAACTCGTGACCGGTGAAGGGTTCCTTGGGCACGATGAAGAGCGAGAGTCCCTTGGCGCCCTTGGACATGTCGGGGTCGGTGCGTGCCAGCAGTGCCAGCACGTCCGCCCGGCCGGCGAAAGTGCACCACGACTTGGGGCCGCTGATGAGCCAGCCGTCTTGGCCATCGATCTTGGCCCGTTCGGCTCGGCACTTGGCGCTCGCCACATCGCTGCCGATGTCCGGCTCGGTCACCGCGATGCCCGCCATGATTTCTCCGGAGGCCAGCTTGGGCAGCCAGTAGCGTTTCTGCTCTTCGCTTCCGCCCCCCAGCAGTGCTTTGGCGAGGATTTCGGGGCGCGTGATGAGTGAGCCCGCCGCGGCCAGCGAGGCTCGCGAGAGCTCCTCCGTCGTGAGGATCATCGCGAGGTTGCCCATCTCGACTCCACCGTACTCCTCGGGGATCGAGAGGCCGAAGAAGCCGAGATCCGCCATCGCGCTGATGACCACCTCGGGCACGAGCTCGTCGCCCCGGTGGATGCGCTCGGCCTCGGGCATGACTTCGTTGCTGGCAAACTCGCGTACTTGCGCTCTGACCTGTTCGTGCATCTCGTCGAGCGGATAGTCGTTGACGCCGCGCGTCTCAGCCACGTGGCGGCCGATCTCGCGGTAGAGGGCCTCGCTGGTGGTGCTTCGCAGCAGCCGCCGCAGGTCGTGGGGGAAGGCGGCCTCCATCGCATCGTCGCCGATTCCGAGATCGTCGACGATGCTCGACAGCCGCTCGCGCAGATTCGCCACCAGATCTCCGACCGCCCCGACGGCGGTCAGCTCGAGCATGTCGTTGCTCCTGCCCTCGCCGCGGATCTCTTCCAGCGATGCGATGACCTCACGCGCTGCCACCGCCTCTGTCACCGCATAGGCGACGCGCTCGGTGAGAACCTGGTGGTCGTCGATGCGTCGGCCGCCGTTCGTGAGCTGCTTCGCGCTCTCGACGGCCTTCTCGAGTAGTTCGTTGGCAGCGGCCAGCAGAGTCCTGGCGTCGTCGAGGCTGGGATGGGGCGTCTCGGTCATGGTACTCGGTCCTTCTGAATGGGTGATCGTGCCCGTTGGATCGCTCGCGTCACCGCGGGGACCCCCGTGAACGATCCGGGCTGCAGAGCGATGCGGGGGGATGTGGAGCGCGCAAGATAGCGCAGCCTGCGGTGGCTTCAGGTTGGCCGCCCGAAGCGCCGCAAAGCGACACCGGCACGACGGCGGCGATCTCGCATGGCTGCTTCGCCGCCGCTCTTCGATCAGTCTTCGAAGAAGTCGCAGATTTGCTCGACGAGAGCGGGGCTGCCGAAAACCAGGTCGAGCTTTCCCGTCTTGCCGTGTCGTGTCACGCAAGCCCCTCCCGCCTCGAGCGCGAGCAATTGCGTGGCGGCCGCGTCCCACGGATTCAGGCAACAGTCCACCATCGCGTCGACACCACCAGCGAGCACGGAGGCGTGGCCGAAGGCGTCGGTGTAGCCGCGCACCAGGGGGGCCTCGTGACTCACGCGGTCCCAGACCTCGCGCCGGCCGGCCCACTCGAAGCCGATGGGGTCGCCCAGCGACACGATCGAGCGCCGCAGGTCACTCTGCTGCGAGGTCTGCACCGGCCTTCCATTGCAGCGGCAGCCCCCACCCCGCCAGCCGACAAAGCGTTGGTCCAGCGCTGGCAGGTCGATTACGCCGACCACCGGCTCTCCCTCCACGAGCAGGGCGATCAGCGTGCCGAATAGCGGGATTCCCCGCACGAAAGAAACGGTTCCATCGATCGGATCGATGATCCACCGCGGAGCAGCAGGGTCAGTTTCCGGCTCCTCGGCCCCGTACTCCTCGCCCAGCAGGCCGAATTCGGGATACGCCTCGCGCAGTGCGCCGCGGATTGCGCGCTCGGCGGCCCGGTCGGCCTCCGTCACCGGCGAGCCGTCGGCCTTGATTTCGACGGCTACTGAGCGAAATCGCGGCATGATTTCTTCACGAGCCAGGTCGCACGCGCGTGTCGCCACTGCCGCGGCCTGCTCGAGGGCTGCTGCTTGCATGCAGCCGAGGGTACCAGCTCTTGGCTGCGGATGCGGGCCGGCCCTCGCCCCGTGTCAGTGCAGTTCGGAGAGCGGTGCCTTCACGACGTCGTAGTCCGCCTCACGCGGGATGAAGAGCTTCAGATCTCCGTCGTCATCGCGCGCGACGCGCGGCAGCACTGTGACGATCCTGCTGGTGCGGGCGGCGGCCATCGCATCGGCCACGTTGCTGCTGCGCCCGAGCTTGCGCAGGTTGACGAGCGTCGGGAAGATGATGGTCCGTTCGCCTTCCCTCTCGGCGCGTACCGCCGCGGCCACCGTCGTCCAGACCGAATCGATCGTCTCGCCACCGTCGTGGAGAGCCAGCTGGTCCGATGGGGCCGCCACCAGGAAGAAATGCGTGTCGAAGCGCTTGGGCAGCACTTCGGGCGTGATCCAGTGGGCGAACGGTACGAGCAGGTCACAGGCGAGCACCAGATCTTCGAGCTCGACCAGCTCGCGCAGCGTGATGCGCCCGTTCTGCAGTGCTTCGCGCCGGCGATTCTCGATGCCGGCCAGTTGCTCCGCGTCTACCAGCCCACGCGCGCCGCGGGGGCGGGCGAGTAGCACGCCGGCCTCCTCGAACGTCTCGCGGATCGCCGCCACTCGGAGCGTGACCTCACTGTCGTCCAGGCCCTCGCTGCCCTGGCAGTGGTCTCGCATCAGAGCGCCGGCATCGGCAGCGTCGACCTTGCCACCGGGAAAGACCAGGGCGCCGTGGGCGAAGTCGATCTGATGGTGTCGCTGCACCATGAAGACCTCGAGCCCCGGCGCGCCGTCGCGCAGCAGTAGAATCGTGGCGGAGAGCTTGATCTCAAGGGGGGCGTCGGCCATGGGGAGTTCCCGTGCTTCGTCTGCTGGGGGAGAGCCGGCGGCGCGCGTGCGGCGGCGCATCGTCCGGCGATCCGCGTCGAGCGGCTCTAGCTCTCGGGAGGCGAAGAACGTCCTCCGTCTTCCGGGTTCTCCTTCATATGCCCGCCGTCGCCGAGCTCGCGCAGTCGTTCGAAGGAGTAGATGCCCGAATCGTGGCCGTCGCTCCAGTGGATCTGGATCGCATAGCGGCCGACCGATTCGATTCTGCTGGGATGGACGTCCTCGGCTACGTCCCGCTCGTCGAGCCTCTGCTCGCCAGTCCATTCATCGATGCAGTGCGCGCAGGCGCAGGCCAGACGGAGATTGCGCACCGCGTAGAGGCTCTCGCCGCCGTCAGCCCAGCAAATCGTGAGCTCGCGTGGGCCGGTCTGGCGGATCTCGCTGGGGGTCGTGCGGATCGAGCTGTTCATACGGGGAAGATACCAGCGCCTGGGCGATAGAGACCAGGAGACCGACGGCGGAATCCAGGCTAGGCTCCTCGCCCCATGGCGAAGGCTCGAGACAGCATCGCGATTCTGGGAGGTACGGGGGATCAGGGCCTGGGTCTGGCGCTGCGCTTCGCCCGCGCCGGAAGAACCGTTGTCATCGGATCGCGCAAGCTCGACCGCGCACTTAGGGCGGTCGAAGAGGTTCGGCAGGCCGTTCCCGATGCGGACGTCAGCGGCTTCGAGAATCCCGAGGCTACGCGCGGGGCGCCGATCGTAATCGTCTCCGTGCCCTTCGAACACACGGCCGGCACGGTGAAGGCGATCCGCTCGGAACTCGAGTCGGGGCAGCTCCTGGTCTCGATGGCCGTACCGTTGGCCACGGCTGTTGGCGACGGTGCCGTGCGAACCGTGGGAATCTGGCAGGGCTCGTGCGCGGAGCTGGTGCAATCGCTGGCTCCCGATGGCGTGCAGGTGGTCTCCGCCTTCCAGAATGTCTCGGCGCATCGGCTGCGCGACCTGGAGAACGCGGTGGAATGCGACGTCGTGATCTCCGGGGCAAAGGCCGCGCGCGAGCGGGTGATGGAGCTGTGCTCGCTGGTTCCCGGCCTGCGCGGCGTCGACGGCGGTCCGCTCGCCAATGCGCGGATCGTTGAGCAGATCACCGCTCTCCTGATCGGAATGAACGCCCGCTACAAGCTGCCCGAAGGTCTGGGGATTCGCTTCACCGGCTTGCCCGACTGATCGCCTTGCCAGAGCGGTCATCAATCCCACAGAATCAGTCACTTGCAGAAGCGCCTGCCGGAGTGTTGCCGGAGCGGCACAGCCAACGGCTGACACGGGCCATGGAGCAGTTCTCCGATTCTCCCTGCGGCTACAAGGGGTTGTGGTTTGAAGACCAGTCAGCCCCAATATTTTGTGGATTTATTATTGACGAGGCTATGGCCACGGAGCATTCTGGCTCGACGGGGATGTGATGTTCCTCCTGTAGCCTGGGGGGGTCGCAACTTGGTGGTTGCGGGGAGGGACGCGAGCTTGAGTCCGGGCAGAGGGTCTGGCTCTGGTTCGGGGGCGTCGGGAGGACCGACGCCCCTCTCATCTGCGCCTTCGAGCAGGCGGCACGGCTAGCCCGTCGGCGGGTAAGATGGCTTGCGTGCGCCGCGCTTCTTCGGGGCATGTGATCGAAGTGGCGATTGCCACGGCAATCGGCAGCACAGGAGTCGCAGAGTGAACGACGACAACGATGTAATCGGGGCGCAGGAGACAGGCGGGCAGCGTGAACCGGTCGAAGGCCAGAGACACCTGATCGCGCTCGAGGAAGGCGCCAGCGCCGAGACCGGCCGAAAGTCCGGCGGCAACAAGAAACCGCGTGGCAAGCGCGGTCTGTCGATCCCACGTCACTTCACGGCTCCCGGCGGCGATCCCTTCAAGAGCGTCGAGTGGGAGCTGCGAACGGCCAATATCAGCAACGAGAAGGGCGAGACCGTCTTCGAGCAGACCGATGTCGAGATTCCGGCGTCCTGGTCGCAGCTCGCCACGAACGTCGTGGTGTCGAAGTACTTTCGCGGCCATGTGGGAACGCCCGATCGAGAGAACAGCGTCAAGCAGCTCATCGGGCGGGTAGTGGGCCGAATGCGTGATTGGGGTATCGAAGCCGGCTACTTCCGGTCGCCCGCGGATGCCCAGACATTCGCGGATGAGCTCAGCTATCTGCTGGTTCACCAGAAGCTCTCCTTCAACAGCCCCGTCTGGTTCAACCTGGGCGTCAGCGGGACGCCCCAGCAGGCAAGCGCGTGCTTCATCAATTCGGTCGAGGACACGATGGAGTCCATCATGGACCTGGCCAAGACTGAGGCACTGCTGTTCAAGGGCGGGTCCGGAGCGGGTACGAATGTCTCGGCGATCCGCTCATCGCGGGAGCGACTCGGCGGCGGAGGGGTGGCGTCCGGGCCGGTTTCCTTCATGAAGGGTTTCGACGCTTTCGCCGGCGTCATCAAGTCGGGCGGCAAGACGCGGCGCGCCGCGAAGATGGTGATTCTGGACAGCGATCATCCGGACATCATGGAGTTCATCAATTGCAAGGCGGATGAAGAGAAGAAGGCCTGGGCGCTGATCGAAGCGGGCTACGAAGGTGGCTTCAACGTGCCGGGCGGTGCGTACGATTCGATCTTCTTCCAGAATGCCAACCACTCCGTCAGAGTGACCGATGCGTTCATGCGGTCTGCTGAGGCGAACGGTTCTTGGGACACCAAGGAGGTGACCAGCGGAGAAGTGGTCGATGCCCTCAAGGCCCGCGAAGTGCTGCACGCCATGGCGCAGGCGGCGCATGTCTGTGGCGACCCGGGAATCCAGTACGACACTACGATCAACCGCTGGAATCCCGTCAAAGCCTCCGGTCGCATCAACTCGAGCAACCCCTGCTCGGAGTTCATGTTTCTCGATGACACGGCGTGCAATCTCGCCAGCCTCAATCTGATGAGCTTCCTGGACGAAGACGGCAAGTTTCAGGTCGAGGATTTTCGCAGGGCCGTGGCGATCTCGATCCTCGCTCAGGAGATCGTCGTCGACCCCGCCAGCTATCCGACGCCCTCCATCGCCAAGAACAGCCATCTCTTTCGGCCGCTCGGACTCGGTTACGCGAACCTGGGCGCCCTGCTGATGGCCGAGGGCAAGCCGTACGACGGTGATGCGGGCCGCAGCCTGGCCGCGACCATCACTTCACTGATGTGTGGTCAGGCGTATCTGAGCAGTGCTGAGATCGCCGAAGAGATGGGCCCTTTCCCACGCTACCGCATGAATCGCAAGCCCTTTCTCGAGGTGATCGGGATGCACCGCGATGCGGCCGCGTCAATCGTCCCGGACGACGTGCAGGACGATCTGCTGGCCGCCTCCCGCGAGGTCTGGTCGGACGCGTTGACGATCGGCAGGAAGTTCGGCTTCAGGAACGCCCAGGTTACGGTGCTGGCGCCCACGGGCACGATCGCTTTCATGATGGACTGCGATACCACCGGTGTGGAGCCCGACATCGCGCTGGTCAAGTACAAGAAGCTGGTGGGCGGTGGCTTCCTGAAGATCGTCAATCGCACGGTTCCCATGGCACTGCGCGGACTGGGCTATGACGAGGAAGTGATCGCCGCGATTCTTGCCCACGTGGACGAGAGAGAGACGATTGAAGGAGCGCCGGGACTCAAAGAAGAGCACTTGGCGGTCTTCGATTGCGCCTTTCGGCCGCAGAACGGCGTGCGATCGATTCGCTGGATGGGGCACCTGCGGATGATGGGAGCGGTTCAGCCATTCCTGTCTGGCGCCATCAGCAAGACAGTGAATCTACCTCCCGAGGCCAGCGTGGAAGATGTGATGGATGCCTACAGCGAAGGCTGGAGGCTCGGAATCAAGGCCCTGGCGATCTACCGAGACGGCAGCAAGCGCACGCAGCCACTGAGCTCCGGCCAGCAGCGCCAGGGCGAGCCTGCCGATCTGGACGAGTTCCGACCACGCCGCCGCAAGCTGCCGGACGAGCGTCAGGCGTTCACTCACAAGTTCTCGATCGCCGGCCACGAGGGCTATCTCATCGTGGGACTCTATGACGACGGTGCGCCGGGTGAGATCTTCTTGAAGATGGCCAAGGAGGGCAGCACGATCTCGGGGCTGATGGACACCATCGCCACCATGACGTCGATCGCGCTGCAGTACGGCGTTCCGCCGAAGGCGCTGGTCGACAAGTTCAGCCATACTCGCTTCGAACCCTCTGGCTTCACGAATAATCGCGAGATTCCGATTGCGAAGTCGATCACCGACTATGTCTTCCGCTACCTGGGGAGTCGCTACATCGAGAACGAGGGCGAGGTGGCGGAGAGTCAGGAGGACGAGGACGATCCCGCGCTGCGGGGGCAGACAGCCGGTGCTGTGGCGGGCGGTTCCGGCGCGGGTCGTGGAACTCCATCCGCCACGGGCTTCGTCAACCAAGCTGACGCCCCGTCGTGCATGGATTGCGGTGCCATCATGATTCGAAATGGCGCTTGCTACAAGTGTCCGAACTGCGGGAGCACGAGCGGCTGTAGCTGAGAGTCGGGTCGTCCAGTGGGCGCGTTTGCTGTTGCGGCCGCCCACGCCGGGGGTGGGAGTGAAGGACCGGGCAGCGCGGGAGTCGAAGGCCGGGTGGAGACGACCGGAAGCTCCCGCGTCCTGGCCGGATCAGGATCCGGTACGTCGTCCCCGCCTGGGCCCGTGATGCAGATGTGTCGGTACGCGCCAGCCGGGGTCGATGCTCCATGGGCGGCCATATGAGCGTCGATTCGGATCTCGGCGATTTCGCTATCGAGATGGCGCCCGCCCTGTGGCGTGCGGCCGAGTTGGCGAGATCTCTCGAGGGCCGCGTCGCCAACAGTCCGAAGCCTCTGGAGCGGACGGCAGCCAAGCAGGCGCTGACGGCTGCCGACACGGCGACCCAGGAGGTGCTCCTGGAGCACCTCTTCAAGCGCTTTCCGTACGTCTCGCTGGCGGCCGAGGAGGATACGCCCGCCGTCGCGAACTTCTCGTGTCAGGACCAGGATGCCCTGGTTGTGATCGATCCGATCGACGGCACTCTGCACTCCTATCTGGAGGGTAGTGGGCCCTATGCCGTGATTGTCGGCCTGGCTTTGCGCGGACAGTTCGAGGCGGGTCTCGTGGCACTGCCGCGAGAGGGGCTGCTCCTCTCGGCGAAACGCGGATGTGGGGCCGCGATGGCGCGGGCCGGCGGGGCGTTTCGTTCGGCACGCGTGCTCGCAGATGGCCAACGGATTCTCGTTTCTCACGGCATGCCGAGCGCCGTCTGTCAGCGGCTGCGGGAGCAAGGCTTCGACGTGGTGTCCGCGTGTGGCGGTGCGGTCGCCGTTGCGCCGCTGATTCCGGGGGTCAGGGCCGGGCTGCGCTACGCGGCTGGTGAGCAGGGCGTGAGCATTCGCGGTCGTGTGGGTGCACTGATCGCCCGCGAAGCGGGAGCCTTTGTGCAGGGCGATGCTGGCCAGGCATTCCCGCCGGATCTCGAGACTCCGTCCTCCACACTGCGGGTTGTCGCGGCAGAGGAAGACCTGCGCATTCTGGACGACGGGTTGCAGGCGGCCGGGCTAGGAGCCTGACTCAAGACTGGGTGCTGCGGCATACCGCGCCGCCCGTCGGTCGCCGTCTACAGGCGCTTCTACATCTGCGTGTAGTCCGGGCCTTCACCGCCCTCAGGTGGTGTCCACGTGATGATCTGGTAGGGGTCCGCGATATCACAGGTCTTGCAGTGTACGCAGTTCTCGTGGTGGATGAAGAGCTTCTTCGCCCCCGCGTTGTCCGGGTCATCCACCATCTCGTAGACGGCTGCCGGGCAGAAGCTCTCGCATGGGTTGCCATAGTCGCGTGCGCAAATAGTGGAACAGATGTCGGTGTCAGCCACCTTGAGGTGAGGTGGCTGATCGGCCTCATGTTGTGTGCCGCTGAAGCCCACGAGGTGCTCCTTGCTGAACGTGAGCTTGCCGTCGAACTCGAAGTCTTCCCTATGGCGCTCGGTTTCGGGAAGCTCCCACAGCTTCTTCATCGCGGTGTGGCTGGCATGTGTCTTGATTGCCTTGATCAAACCACGGCCCTTGCTGATCATCATCAGCGGAGCGTTGACGGCCATCAAGAAGAGGGGAGAGATCTCCACCGAGCCGGTGAAATTGCGGCCCTCGAGGTGCTCTTGGTAGGCCCAGCTCGCGCGATAGCGCTCCGCGTAGCCGCCGAGCGTGGCGGCGGTGAAGTCATCCTTGGCCAGGGCCTCGATGATGGTCTCCGCCGCAAGCATGCCCGACTTCATTGCCATGTGGACGCCGGCCAGCTTCATGATGTTGAGCATGCTCGCACCGTCGCCGAGCAGCAATACGCCGTCGTGGTAGAGCTTCGGCTGGGCGAAGAGAGCACCGGTGGGGATGCACTTGGCGCCGTAGCGGATGAGCTCGGCACCATCGAGCAGGTCTCGCATGAACGGCGTTGTCTTGAAGCGCTGCGTGTTGAGATGTGGGTCGTTGTGAGGGCTCTTCACCGCCAGGGGCGATACGTAACCGAACGAGACCAGATTGTCCTTCATGTCGTAGAGAAACATCCCGCCCATTTCCGTCAAGGCATCAGGGAAGAGAGAGCCGTGGATCACTCGGCCCGGCTTGTGCTTCTCCGGCTTGATGCGCCAAATCTCCTTGATGCCGGTCTCGTAGGTTTGGGGGTTCTGCCCCTCCAGCCCGAAGCGGTCGATCACCTGCTTCGTGACGCTGCCGCGCACGCCCTCGCCGAGCACGGTGACCTTGGCGATGATGTCCATACCGGGCTGATAGGTGGGCTTCTTCTCACCGTTCTTGTCAATTCCCATGTCGCCGGTGCGGACACCGATGACGCGATCACCGTCGGTCAGAACCTGCGCCGCGGCGAAGCCGGGATAGATCTCGATACCGGCCTCCTCGCACTTCTCAGCCATCCACCTGACCACGTTGCTGAGCGATACGACGTGGTAGCCCTTCTTCTGGAATTGGGGCGGGCAGATGGGCGCTTTGATGGTCCGCTTGCGTGTGAAGATGACAAACTGTGAATCGGTGACGATGTGTTCCGTTGGGAAGCCTTGCTCGACGAAGTCGGGCATCAGTTCCGCGATCGCTTTGGGGTTGACGACCGCACCGGAGAGCTGATGATCACCCGCCGCCGCCGCCTTCTCGATGACCAGAATCACCGGAGGCTCGATCGGCGCCTGTCCCTCCTTCTCGGCCAGCGCGTTTCTCGCCTCGATCTGCTTCGAAAGGTGGTAGGCCGAGGCCAGATTGGCGGGGCCGGCACCCACGTACAGGACATCGACTTCCATGCTTTCGCGTTCGGGCTCGCTCATCGTTCTTCCTTGGATTCCTTCCGGGCGCTTGAGGTCGCCCGAAAATAGGCGACCCGAATTGGTCGAACAAGCAAGTCGGCAGCGACTGCGGCTCCGCTTCACGGCTTTCCCCAACTCGCGGATGGGCGTCACCTCCTGCGGCCCCGCGGGAGGACGCGGCAGTGGGAAGGCGGTCACGCTGGCTCTTGCCGCCCGCCCGATCGCGTTGCCCGTCCAGAAGGGGTCTCCTACTCTGCGCCTCCCCGAACGCGCGCTCGGGCGTCATCAGGCGCATTTCAAGTCGGGATTCTCTCTTGCGGGCCGACCCTATCTGCGGCCCGGAACTCATCCAATCTGCCGATCAAGGGGTCGCAATCCATGTCGACGATGATCACGGAAGAGTGCATCAACTGCGGCGTCTGTGAGCCGGAGTGCCCGAACGAAGCCATCACCGAGGGGGAAGAGACTTTCCAGATCGACCCCCGTCTGTGCACCGAATGTGTGGGCTTCTTCGAAGTGGAGCAGTGTGCAGCGGTTTGCCCGGTGGATTGCTGTGTTGGCGATCCCAACAATGTCGAGGATGAAGTCGCCCTCTTCGAGCGCGCGAAAGAAGTCCACCCGGACAAGAGCGGCGAGCTCGAGCTGTCGCCGGAGACATCCCGCTTCCGAAAAGAGTGAGCAGCCGGCGTCCCAGCTAGCCCTTCGCTACCGCTCTCCGGCCGAGGTCACTGTGCGGGATCAACAGGCGGTGCGCCCCGCCGAAGATTGCGGCGGCGCTGAACATCAGAGCGCCCGCTACGACGAATGGGGCGCCCAGCGAGACGTGGTCCATCAGGAGTCCCGCGCAGAGGGCCCCGACCACCCTGCCCGCCACGCCCATCGAGTTCCCCTGGCCCAGAAGCTCCCCGGCGTCGCGTGCCTCACAAGTCTGTGAGTAGAGGCTGGTGAAGCTCGGAAACGCCAAGCCGTTTCCAATTGCCACCGCCGGGCCAACAACGTAGAGCCACGCGTAGGACGGAGACCATGTGATCGCGAGCAGCCCGACGCCCGTGATTGCGAGCCCAACGACCACCATCGCGCCCTCACTCAAGTAGCGAGCCAATCGTCCTACCAGGACCCCCTGGGCTATGGCGATGAAGATTCCGATCCACGCGAACATGATTCCGACGTCCAGGGACGTCGCACCGTAGCGCCGCAAGAGATAGAGCGGGAAGCCGCCCTCGACGGCTGCGAAGGCGACGTAGATGTGGAACCAGAGGTACAGGTAGAGCCCGACGCGACGGTCGTGAACCATCATCATCATGCGGATGGGAGTCGGGACCAACGACTGCCAGAGCTCTCCGCGCTGGGGTGACCTCTCTCCCTCTGGCCGGGTCTCGGGCAGGAAGAACCATGCGAGTATCAAGTTGAGAGCCGAGATTCCCGCGACTGCATAGAAGGGGACCTTCAGCCCGATGTCGGCCATTAGTCCGCCCATTGCCGGCCCCAAGACAAAGGCGATGCCGAGAGCCGCCCCGATCTTCCCCATTCCGTCGGCCCGCTTGGACGGGGGGGTTACGTCTGTGATTACCGCCTGGGCGGTTCCGACGCTGGCTGCGAAGAAGCCGCCGAGGACGCGCGACAAGTAGATGGTCGCGAGATCATCGGCCGCGGCCAGCAGCACGAAGGCCAGAATCGTTCCACTCAGCGAAAACAGGATCACGGGCCGGCGGCCAAATCTATCGGAGAACCACCCCCACGTCGGAAGAAAGAGGAGCTGCGTGAGCGCATAGATGGCGAGGATGAGCGCCACCTCGAACGCGTTGGCGCCGAGCCGGTCCGCGTATTCGGGTAGAACGGGAATGAGGATGCTGAAGCCGACGAAGTCGATCAGGATGGTCGCGAAGACGATCAAGATGGTGGGGCGCGAGTTTCGATCGGCTGTCGGCGTGCTCTGCTCGCTGGGTTGGCTGGAAGGCATCGTCTCCGATCGGGTACCGCGGTGGGTTCGCGAACCCCCAGTCTCGCACTGTGCGAAGACTCACGCGAGTGGATTCCAGAAGATGGAGCCCCGCCGCGACCCAAGTATTCCGCGACTCCTGCCGACGTTGTCACCGGGCCGCGTATAATCCCTGCCATGCAGAGTCTTCGCTCCGGAATGGTGGACATCATTCGCGACTTTCTGGCTGCCCATCAGATGTTCGTCGAGATCTTCACCCGTTTTCGTGAAGGCTCACTGCGGTTCGAGGCGGTGCGGCGCTTGGTGGGTGACGACGAGTCGAGTGTCCTCTATCGCCTCAAGGAGCGCTGTCACACGATCTTCGGGCCCGAGGTCACGGAGGCCGGCGAACTCGAGATGCGCCGGGAGGCAATCCTCGATCTCACGGTCGGTTCGCTCTTCCACGAATCGATGAAGCTGCGTGAGAACCTCTATCAGCAGGAGATCTACCTTCCCCGCGTGGAGGCCCTCCAGAAGCAGGCCGACGCTGAAGCGGGTGAACTCTTTGGCGAGTTCGAGAAGATCCTCGCCGCGGTGTCGATGCGTCTGGAGGAGGCCGTGCGAGAGACGCAAGCACTGCTCGATCAGACGCGCAAGCAGCTTCGTCTGCTGATGGTCCACCACCGCGAGAACGGCCTGATCGCCCGCTGTCTGTACGAACGAGAAGAGCAGGTGTTAGTGGCATTCCCCGATGGAGTGGACGCACTGTTGGCGGAGATCTACGGCGACTTCACTGAGGGCTACATGAAGGCGGCGCATTCCTATCTCGAGAGCGCCTACTTCACCGAGGCCCTCTGCGTGTTGCATCGTGTCGCGAGCATCTCACCCGAGCGGGCGGACGCCGGGCGGCTGGTCGACTACGCGCAAGGGATGAGCGCGTTCCTCGCGGGCGACTATCCGTCCAGTGTCGATCGGCTGGCCGATTGGCTCGAAGCCGGTCCGTCCGCAGAGGAGCAGGGACGGGTGAAGCTCGCCTTCTCAGCGATCTCGGGTGTCAAGAACCTCGTTGACGCCGAGCAGAACGCAGAGCTGCTCGCGGGGGCTCAAGACTTGGCGGATCGATTGAAGCTGCTGCTGGGAAGCTGAGCGAATAACGGGGATCAGGCGGCTTCGCGCGACGAGTCTTCACGGCCACGGAAGTAGAGCCAGCCGCCGAGCCCGAGCACGATCAGGCCGGCGCCGATCAGCTGCGGCTCCGTCAATCCGAGGGCTACTTGCTCGTTCACCCGCCAGTGCTCGATGACGATGCGGCCCAGACCGTTGAGCGCCGCGTACTCACCGAGAAGAAACGGGCTACGGTGTCGCCTGCGCCAGAGCAACCCCGCCACCGGCAGCAGCCACATCACTTCGTAGAGCTGCGTGGCGTGTACCGAGTCGGTGGTCGGCGGCATGCCGTTCGGAAAGGCAACCGCCCATGGCACGTCTGTGACTCTGCCGTAATCGTCGCCCACCAGAAAACAGCCGACACGACCGAGCGCCTGCCCGACCGGTAGCGCGACGGCGACGGAATTCGCGAAGCCGCGGACCTGAACGCCGTGAAAGAGGCAGCCCAAGAGCCCAGCCAGGGCCCCTCCCATCAGACCGCCGTACCAGGTGATTCCCGCGCGCGCGAAGAGCAGGTCGAAGAAGGGAAGCCCCTCTCGCAGCGAGACGTCGATCGCGAAGTAGAGCTTCGAGCCCCCGACGCCTCCGAGCATGATCCAGATCAGAAGGTTGGCAGCGGGCTCGGGGTCCAGCCCCTCCTCCGTCATGCGCCGGATCGTAATCCAGTATCCGGCCAAGAAGCCCAGCGCCATCATTACGCCGAAGGTGCTGACGCTGTAGCTCGTTCCGGGTACGGTGAATAGTTCCGGGTACATGAGACGCTCCGGGCGCGCAGCCTACGCGATACACCGGGAGCGGGCAACCGGTCGCTGGGGTGGTCAGGCGCGCGGCAGGCTCACGTGGAAGCGAGCTCCCTTGCCTAGCTCGCTCTCCGCCCATGCTCGGCCACCATGGATCTCTGCAATCTTGCGCACGATCGCGAGTCCGACTCCGGTCGAACGCGCATTGCTCACCGGCTTGGTGCGAGACTGGAACACCTCGAAGATGCGGTCGAGATCTTCCGGAGCGATGCCACGGCCGCTGTCGGCCACCGCGATCAAATGGTGGTCTTCGAGAGTCTCGACCGTGACCCGGATTCGCCGGTCTGAACAGGGACCCATGTGTTGCAGGGCATTACCGACGAGATTCGAAAACAACTGATAGAGACGAGTCCGATCACACAGCACCAACGGTGGATTGGCCGGGATATCGAGCGTGGCCTCATGCTCATCGAGTCGCAGCTTGAGCTCCGCTTGCAGCTGAAGCAGAACGGATCGCGGATCGACCATCGTGCGCTGCTCGTTCGTGGCGCCGATGCGCGAGATCTCCAGCAAGTCCTCGATCAAGGCCTGCATCGTGCGTCCGGCCTGTTCGATGCGATCTGCGAAGTGCCTCCCGGTGTCGTTGAAGAGGTGGTCGTAGTCCTGACGCAGCAATCGAGTGAAGCCCAGCAGCGAGACGAGTGGCGAGCGAAGATCGTGGGAGGCGCTTCGCACGTAGCTCTCCAGCTCGGCGTTCTTTCGCTCGAGTTCCCGCTTCTCATGCACATCCGCAGTGATCTCGCGAATGAATACGACGTGGCCGCTGGCGCGTCCGTCCGCTGCTCCGCGCCGGCGCGCACTGATCGAAAGCCAAATCGAGCGGCCGTCTGGGTGCTCCATGTGAAGCTTCTCGTTGTCGAGCTCTCCCGAACCGCGCAGAGCAGAGATCAAGCTGACCAGCCGAGCCGAGCGCGGCAGAAAGAGGGCGGCGGGTTGATTGAGCATCCGATCGACTCGCAAGCCCAGCAATGTCGATACGGCGGGATTCACATAAGTGATGAAGCCGTGGTGATCAAGCGCCATGACGGCATCGGGCGAGCTGTCCAGGATCGAGCCGAGAGCGTCGCGCTCACCCCGTAGCAACAAGTCGCCTCGCTCGTGCTGCTCGGCGGGGTGGATGATGCCGACCACGAGCTGTCTTCCGTCTTGGGTCTCGGTGCGAAACGCGCTCAGGTCGACGCTGCGCGCGACACCGTCGCGAGTTCCGAGATCGAGACGGATGTCATTCAAGCTCTCATGACTTCGCAGGTGAGTCAGGCTGCGAGAAATCTGTTCCCGCAGTCTGACCGGGGTGCGGGCCTCGAGCAATGCTGCAAACGCCTCGGACAGGTGATGACCTACGTGGCGCCTCGCGCCACCACACACGACGCCAAAGTCATCGCTCATCCACATGATTTTCCCGTCAAGGTCGCTGACGACCACCAACGAGTGGAGGCGCGCGAGTCCCTGAAGGATCTCGTGGGTTGCGATGTCGTCGACAGGTTTTGCGGGGATGTGATGGGGGGGGGTCATGTCTCGCTTCGGTTGGTATCGCTTCGCGATCCCGCATCGTACCAGAGCCCAAACCCCTGCGGCTAAGGAAATCGCCCTAGTGCACACCGAATGGTTCCCGTACGCCGGCACCGGGAGATCAGGCGGGGCGCCAGCGGCGAGAAATCTCGATTCAGACTGGAAAACCCGCTATTCCGGCTCGGATGATGCCGGTAGGCCCGTGCCGCGCTGGATGGAGAGGCGCACGGTGTCGGGCAGTAGTATGCTCGCAGGGTCGATCCGGAGATGACTGGCCCCACGGGGTATCGAATGGCGTCGTGAGTATGTGACTCACAATTGTGGCGGATGCCAATTCGCGTCAGCGACGGATCGCTTGGACGGGCGGAACCCCCCAGTGAGTGGACCGCGAGGCGGGCGAGGCAGCTTGCTGCGGTGGACGCGAAACGCGCCCGGGGACCCTGCCGCAGCGGAGGCCCCGACTTGGGCGTAAGCGAGGGCATCACGGGGAGCCATAGAGGGCGCGCGCGGGTTCTGATCGTTCTCAGCTTGTTCTTGCTTAGTGGCGGTGCGGATTCTCCGCTACACCCGGGGGCCGGCGACGCGGCTGCTGTTGTTGATTGGGTGCGGAGTGAGCCGCGGGTCGAGCCTGTCTCGCGGGATGAACGTGCGCGGCTCGAAGAGAGCCTGGTGGAGGTCAACCCATCCCTCTCGCGTCGAGACCGTGCTCGTATCAGTGCCGCCGTTGTTCGGTTCAGCGGGCAGTACGGTCTGGAGCCGGAGCTCGTCACGGCGGTCATGCTCGTGGAGAGCGACGCGCGGCCCTGGGCGCGGAGCCCCAAGGGCGCACTTGGCCTCATGCAGGTCATGCCTCATATGATGCGGCCGATGGACTTGGCGGGTAACGCGGCGACCATCGAGAGCAATATCGAGGCGGGCTGCAACATCCTGTCGGGCAACATCCGCCGACTCGGTATCGAGAAGGGGATATCCGCCTATTTCTGGGGCTCACACATTCGGGGCCTGACATACCTTGAAAAGGTGCTGCAAGCCCGCGAGAGAGTGAGGGGCCAGCGGACGTCCTGAGCAGCTTCTCCCCAGTGTGGGCGAGGGCGGCCGGGCTTGTGCGTGGAGCAGGTCAATTGAGTCAGGTCGTCGTGCGACGCACGGAAGGCCGCTTTACCGCGGCTGGAGGGCGTTCACTCTACCACCGGGCCTGGCTCCCGCCGGAGCCCAAACGCGCACTCGTCATCGTGCACGGCTTCGGGGAGCACAGCGGACGCTACGAGGACATGGCCGCCTGGTTCTCGCAGCGCGGCAGCGCGCTGCACGCCTTCGACCAGCAGGGGCACGGACTGTCGACCGGTCGGCGGGGACACGCCGGCTGCTTTGACGACTTGCTGGATGACGTCGAGGCGTTGCTCGAGCTGGTCGCCCGCGAACATCCGGGGCTGTCGAGAGTGCTGATCGGTCACAGCATGGGCGGATTGGTGGTCAGCGCGCTGGCTTGTGAGCGCGAGCCGGCGATCGATCTGCTGGTGACGTCCGGTGCGGCGCTGGCCCTGTCGCCCGATCTTTCCAGCGTGAAGATTGCTCTGGCTCGGCTGCTGCGGCGATTTGCGCCCCGCCTGGCCATGGAGGCGGGTTTGGATGAAGAGGAGATCTCGAGAGACCCCCTGGTCGTGAGCCGCTACCGCGAGGATCCACTCGTGCACGGACGCGTGACGTCCTCGCTGGCGGCGGGGATGATGGATGCGATCGCTCGAACGGCAGCCTCCGCCGCCCAAGTTCGGGTCCCGATGCTGCTGCTCCACGGAGATGCAGACCGGCTCTGTCTGCCGGCGGGAAGCCAGTGCTTCTACGCCGGTTTGCCTCACTCCGAGGTTGCGGGAAGCGAGATTCGAACGTATCCGAAGCTGAAGCACGAGATCTTCAACGAGCCCGAGCGGGAGACGATCTTCGAAGACCTGCTGGGCTGGATCCAAAGACGGGAAGCGGAACGCGCATCTCATGAGTGACGAACTCACGCATCTGGACGAGCGCGGCCGGGCGCGGATGATCAATGTTGGCGAGAAGCCCCTAACGCACCGAGTCTGCGTCGCTCGCTGTGAGGTCAAGATGGCGCCCGCGACCCTGACGCGTATCGCCGACGGGAGCATGCCCAAGGGCGATGTGATGGCGGTTGCCCGCATTGCGGGAATCCAGGCCGCCAAGCGAACGGACGAGTGGATTCCGCTTGCGCATCCGCTTCCGCTCGACGCAGTCGAGGTCGTCCTCAGCCCGGACACCGGGCGCTCGAGCGTGCGAGTGGAGGCTCGCGTCGAGGCTCACTGGCGGACCGGTGTCGAGATGGAGGCGTTGGTGGCGGCCTCCGCCGCCGGCCTCACGATCTACGACATGTGCAAGGCGATCGATCGAGAGATGAGCCTCTGCAATCTGCGGCTCGTCGCCAAGAGTGGCGGAAAGAGTGGCACTTTCGTTCGCCCGGGTGAGCACGTCGGCCAGCCGGAAGGAGGTGGGTGATCGCCGCCGGTATCGATCGAGAGGATGCCCGGAAGGAACCGTCTGAGCCGAGACGGGGTCTCTCGCACGAGAGGCAGCCCATGACCTTCGAGATGGTAGAGCGCGGACCAGCGGTGCCCACTGATTCGCACGTCGTTCGGCGCCGAGCCAGGGGCTTGGTGGTGGACGATCCGGACGGTGAACTCGTCGCGCGCTGGAAGGCAGGCGACGAGAAGGCCTTCGAAGATCTCGTGCGTCGCCACGAGAAGCGCGTCTTTCGGCTACTTCTGCGCATGATGGGCAGCTACGAGGAGGCTCAGGACGTGTCGCAGGAGACCTTTCTGAGCCTGCATCGCCACGGACGCCGTTTTCGGGGCGAGGCGCGCTTTTCGACGTTCGTCTACCGCGTCGCGGCCAATGCGGCTCTCAATCGCCGACGCTCACTGGGTCGCCGCCGCGCCCGCATAAAGAAGCTCGTGCAGCACAACGAGGCGGGAGACGATCTGCCTCAGGCCCCCCGGGACCCGGAGGATGCGACCGCCGGCTACGAACTGAGCCGGCACGTGCGCGATGCCCTGCAGAAGCTCTCACCCGCTCTTCGCATGCCGGTCGTGCTCTACGACATCGAAGGGCTGGCCTACGGTGAGATTTCGAAGGTGCTGGGTGTGGCCGAGGGAACAGTAAAGTCAAGAATCCACCGGGCCAGGCAGGCCCTTCGGGTGGAGCTTCAGGCCGCGCTGGGCAGCTCGGTCGGGGAAGGTGCACCGTGAATCACGCCGACATTCAAAAACACATGGCAGACTATCTGGAGGGAGACCTCTCGCTGGATAGACGCGCTCTGCTCGATGCCCATCTCGACGAGTGCGAGGCATGCGCCAGAGAGCTGGCGGGAATGCGCGCGACGATCGCCCTGCTCAGATCACTCCCGGATCCCGAGATTCCCGCTGGCCTTGCAGACAACGTAATGCGGCGAGTGCGCGCGGGAGAGGGGAGGTGGACCTGGCTCGATCATGTGCAGTCTGCGGTTTCCTTCCTGATTTCGCCTCCGGTGCTCGCACCCGTTTCGGCGGCCATGCTCGGGGCGGGGATCCTGCTTGCAGCGGGTCAGATCCAGCTCGGCATTCCCGACCCGGAGCCCGCTGCCCCAGCGCATCGGATCGCGGCCAGCCAGCCAGCCCCGTCGCCTGCCAGGGCTGCTTCGAGCGGCTTGGCGGAGAGCGACGTGCTGCCTGCCGGGGCTCGCCCGATCGGAGCGTCGGCGGCCGAGGCGCCCGAGTCCCACGCCCACTCGAGTCGTCTGGCAGCCGGAGACTCTCGCGGGAGCCAGCGCCGCGTGATCCTGTTCCCCCACCCGGCGGTAATGCCGCCGCCGGGCACAACCGCGAGCGAGAACGCCGCGCACGAATTCGCCGCGCTGGTCGATATGCTCCACGCGCACCAGCAGGTGCCGCGTCCACCTCTGGCCAGGTCGCCGCAGAGCGTACAGGTCTCCGGCGGTGCGGCGCGAGCTCGCGCGGATCGGAGCATCGGGGGCGCTGGCCTGTCGCGTGGTCTCGGAACAGCGGCGCTGAGTTCCGCTCTCCCTGGAGGGAGTGAGCTGCCGAGCGCGGACGAATGGCTGGTGCTCGTTCAGAGGAGCCCGTCGGCCTTCGCCGACAGGCTTGCGGTTCTCAGCCTGGCCGAGCAGGAACTCTGGGTCGACCATCTCGCCAGGCGCGCCGTTGAGCTGGGCAGCCTCGAAGAGCTGCTGTCCGTTCTGCGTGCGAGCAGCAACGATCGTGCTCGGATCCTGGCGGACGACTTCGCAGCGGCCGGGCATCGGTCCGCCGCCGAGGCCCAGGCGGCGAGCCGCGGCGATTCGAGCGGTCTGCCGGACTGAGCCCATCGCTTGTGCGCTGGTCCGCCGGACCGGTAATCTGGCGCACTGTGTCCAGTGTCGAGACGCCGCCGCCGAGAAGGGCGGAGAGCCGCAAGACGTGCCTCCGGCGGGAATGGAAGCTCGCCGCTGCTCCGCTGCTGCTGTTGCTGCTGCTGTTGTTGTGCGCCTCGGCTGCGGCACCGGGGTCCGCTGGCGAGCACGTCGACGACTTCGAGCGTGAAGTCCTCGACATGAGCCCTGAGAGTCCAGCGGCCTGGGGTCCGCGGTACGTTCTCGCGCCATTCGTCTCGTTGTTTCGCGGCGTTTCGTACATGTACGCGGCGCGCAGTGTCGAGATCGACACAACGCCGTCAGGCGGCTATCTCGATCTCTTCTACGTACGGTCGGGCTTTCAGAAGCGGTACGAGCAGGCTGAGGCTCCACTGACTGTCCTGCTGCCACCGCGTCTCGAGGTGGGGCCGCGCGATTCTCTGACGATTCGAGCTTTCGCAGACGGCTACCGCCAGCAGAGCGTCACCTTCAAGCTGGGTTCGAGTATCAAGCAGGTCAACCTCGACCTCGAACCTCTGCCGAACCTGCTCGACGCGGTCTCGCACCGCTACTTCGCCGGTCGCTCTTCCATCGGCTTCCTCACCAAGGAGGCGCTCACTTTCCGCGTCCAGCAGGCGGAGGACGGCCTTGCCGTGATCCTGACTGAGACGGCCGTATCGGAAGAGGCACGGCTCGCAGTTGGAGATATCCGGAGTCCGCTGATCGGGGAGGCATATGCCCAGCAGCTCGGCGAGGATCTCATGGTCAAGCTGGTCCTGACCGAGCGAGGTCTGGCGGACGGAACAGAGGTCCGTTCACGCCAGTCCTACGACGCGCCGCGTCGTCTGCATGAATTCGGGATCGATCTGTTCTCCCGCGACGGCGGTGCGGCGGCGGTCACCAGCGCGTTGGCGGCTCTGGGCAGGCTCAAGCCCGAACACGTGAGGGGCTGCGCGTTGGCCTTCGATGAGGCCTTGCGGCGGCAGCTCGACCGGGGCGAACTCGCCCGGGCGTTGGCGCCGAGAGGCGCTTTTACGGATCGCTACCTGCGCGCCGCCATGCGGAGACTGGGCGAAGTCTCGGTAGATGGCGTGGTGGACTTCGCCGATGGCACGCGGTTTCGTCCAAGCAGCCCCATCGAGCTCGAGCTCTCACTCGGCAAGGCGGGCGAAGCCAAGGGCTACCTCGCGCTCTTGCGGCGCTTCGCTGTGGAGATGGAGGGCGACGCGAGGTTTCGCCGAGAAGCGTTGCGCAGCCTGGTTGCGCCGGAGCTGGCCGGCGAGCGGTTCGCGAGCATTCTGGATCGAGCGCGGGTCGACGAGGAAGCCTGTGTCGGCGGAGCGGACTGAGGCGCAGCAGATCGGGTACCCGTAGAGGCCGTGGCCACAGGTTCGCGTCTGGCCCGCCGTCGCGCGCTGGCTATGATGCCCGCAGCTCCCGGTCCCGCGGAGCTCCGGATGGAAACCTCGTCCTCCTCCTCTGCTTGTCGCTCTCGCTCCGCTCGAGCGCAGCAGCCCAGCCAGCCGGCGACAGACGCCAGCGGCGCGCAGAGCGCTCGTGACGCCGACCGGCCGCGCGAGCGCTTGCGCAGCCTCGGTCCGCAAGCGCTGAGTGACGCGGAGCTGTTGGCTCTGCTGCTGCGTACCGGTCGGCGCGGATCCGATGCACTGGCCGTCGCCGGCGCTCTACTCGCTGCCAGTGGAGGGCTCGGTGCGCTTTGCCAGATGCCCCTCGCGAAGCTGTGCGAGGTTCCCGGCATGGGGCCAGCTAAAGCCGGCTCGCTGCTCTCCGCGCTGGAGATTGGCCGCCGTGTGGCGAGCCGGCGCCTGCAAGCGGGCGACCCGATTCGGCAGCCCGCCGACGTCTATCACCACTTCCACCAGCGCATGCGGGACTTCAGGAGAGAGCACTTCATGGTACTGCTGCTCGACGGGCGACACCGAGTGATGAGCGAGTCCCAGGTCTCTCAGGGCACTCTGACCGCGAGTCTGGTTCATCCCCGAGAGGTCTTTCGTGCCGCAGTACGCGCCGCGGCCGCGGCCATAGTCCTGGTTCACAATCATCCGAGCGGAGATCCGACTCCCAGCGTCGAAGACAACGAGGTGACCCGTCGCCTGGTCACGGCGGGTGAGATACTCGGCATCCGCATTCTGGATCACGTCATCGTGGCTGAGCGCGGCTACCACAGCTTCGACGAGAATGATCAGCTTCGTTGACGCGCGATCTCCCTGCAGCTCCCGCATCGCTCGCGCAGCCGCGGGCACTATGAAGATCACTTCACAGCGGCCTCGCGTCCCGGCGAGGAGACACGCCTCTCTGGCGTCGTGCGCCTGTGAGCCCTCTCGGCTGAGATGCGCGAGCTTGTCACCGCCGCCCCGGTGCCCACGGGGCGACGTGAGTCGCATACGTCTTCTCGGGTACTCGTATACAATTTCAAGCTGTCTGCTAAGGGCGCCCCGATAGATGGTCGATGAAGACTTGCGAAGCTGCCCGGAGCGGGCAGCGCTGGGAGCATCGATGTCGAAGGTCAGCTTTGAGGAAGCTGTTGAGGGTGAACTCGAGCTCGAGGTCGAGCGCAGGCGCAGCCGACGTGCCTCGATCATCGTGCGGATCGACTATGCCACGGTCGACGAAATCTTCACTGAGTTCACCCGTGATATCAATGAAGGCGGGCTCTTCATAGAGACGGAGAAGCCCAAGCCGATCGGTACAGAGGTCGCCATGCACTTCGCCCTGCCGGGCAGCGACGAGGTCGTTCAGACGATCGGCCGCGTGGTGCGGATCTCATCGGGTGAAGACGCCCCGTCTGCGGGAATGGGAATCGAGTTCGACGAGCTGGAAGATGAGGACCGACGCAAGATCAACGACATCGTCCGCTCTCTGCGAACCGGCACGGCCAAGCACTGAGGCCGTTCGCACGCCTCCGAGTTCCAGATGATCGCGAGAGTTCAGAAGGGGATGTCGTCCGCCGGCGCCGGCGGAGCGCCATCTTGACCGCCGCTCGGCGCGCCATCCTGGCCGCCGCTCCGCGAGCCACCACTCTGCGAACTCTGAGCGCCACCACCGTCGCCCCGCGGACCGCCCAGGAACTGCACGGTCTGCGCATTGATCTCCGTCGTGTTGCGCTTGTTTCCGTCCTTGTCTTCCCACTCACGGGTCTGAATGCGTCCCTCGATATAGACCGTGCGTCCTTTCGAGAGGTACTGGGCACATAGCTCGCCCACTCGCCCCCAGACGACGATGCGATGCCACTCGGTCCGCTCGACGCGTTCGCCGTTCTTGTCGGTCCAGTTCTCGCTCGTTGCCAGGGTGAAATTGACGACCGCCTGACCATTCTGGGTGTACCGAAGCTCCGGGTCACGGCCCAGATTGCCAATCAGGATGACTTTGTTGACGCCTGCCATGTGGGGGGACTCCGTCGGGACCTCGATGGGTGTCAAATGAATGATCCCGCCGTGTCTTCCGATCGTCAAGGCCGCCTGCCCTTGGCGTCGGTACCCGGATGGCGCCCGGCAGCCGTCACCTGTATTCTCGCGGCTGTTTCCCTTGCCGGGGGGTGAAGGGACTTGAGGACTGCGCGAGCCGTGGTGAGTACGGTCGTTCCCGCAGCGACCGCGGCGAAGCTCGATGCTTCGTCGTGTGTCGTCGTGTGCACAGATGGCTAGGGACGCGGCCAAGAGCGGGCGCTCTCGGAGGCCGAGACAGCGCCTGGAGCTGCGCTACGGCGGGCGGCTCGGCGCCGAGCTCTTCGGCACCGGGCTGCTGGGCTGCGCGGCGCTGGCGGCGCTCGCATTGGCGACCTACTCGGAAGCCGATCCCATCCTTCAGCTCGCGCCGGTTGCGAACCGCGCTGGGGTGGTGGGTGCGACCCTGGCCGGCGGCCTGATAGCCCTGCTGGGCTACGGAGCTCTGGTATTCGTGGCAGCCTTGGCCTTTGTCGGTGGCTGCCTGGTATTGGGCCGCGGGGTTCCGCCCGTCACCTCTCGCTTCTGGCCCGGGAACGCGCTGCTGCTGGCTGCCTGCGCGAGCCTGCCACCGCTGCTGCATGGTCTCGCCCCCGGTCGCTTGGGCTCACCGGTTGGAGGACTGCTCGGAGGGCATCTCGCGTCCGCTGAGCAGCTCCTGCTCAGCAGCTGGGGAGCCATACTCGTCAACGGACTGCTGCTGCTACTCGGTGTTCTGAGTGTGACGGGCATCTCGACAGGAACCGCCCTCTCGGCCGTCGGGACCGGGGCGGCAGCCGTGGGCCGAGCCATTGCCCGGGCGGGCGTCGTGAGCTGGGCCGCTCTGGCGCGCCTCGGCAGCCGTCTCTCAGAGGCACTGCAGTTCGTTCTGGCCAGCTCTGGTCGCGGTCTGGCTTCGTTCCAGGTGTGGCGTGAGCGACGGGCCCGCCGGGGACGCGTCGCAGATCTTCGCGGACCGGATCTGCACCACGTGGCGGCGGACTGGCAGGAGTCGGTCGGTGCGTCGGCGGCGAACTCGGATGCCGACGACCCGCGGAGCCAGCGCCGGTCTCAGCGGGGCAGCGAGCCAGACATTATCGACCACGTAGAGGAGAGCAGCGCCGCGAGGAGACCCGAACAGGAGGCCTTTCAGTTCAACGAGGTCGGTCCGATGGGTCCGTTCCGCCTACCCGACACCTCGATCTTCAGCGCCCCTCCCGACGGAGATCGCACCTTCGACCGCGACAGTCTGCTGATGAACTCGCGCATCCTCGAGAAGAAGCTTGCGGACTTCGGCGTTCAGGGGCGGGTCGTGCGCGTGCATCCCGGCCCCGTGATTACGATGTACGAGTACGAGCCAGCGCCGGGCATCAAGGTCAACAAGATCGTCGGATTGACGGACGATCTCGCCATGGCGCTACGCGCCGTCTCGATCCGGATCATCGCTCCGCTGCCGGGCAAGAGTGTCGTCGGCATCGAGGTGCCCAATGCCCAGCGCGAGACGGTCTGTCTCCGCAGCATCATCGAGTCGAAGGATTTCAGGAAGCACAAGTCCAAGCTCGCGGTCGTGATGGGCATGGATATCTTCGGCAACCCCGTGACCTCCGATCTGTCCACGATGCCGCACCTCTTGGTGGCGGGCTCCACGGGCACGGGCAAGAGCGTGTTCCTCAACTCTTTCCTCTGCTCACTCCTGTGCCGAGCGACGCCGAGTGAACTCAAGCTGCTGCTGATCGATCCAAAGCTTCTCGAACTCTCGGTCTATGAGGGCATCCCCCACCTGATCGCCGACGTCGTGACGAATCCCAAGCGCGCTGCAGCGGCGTTGCAAGGCATCGTTCGCAAGATGGAAGAGCGCTACCTGATGATGAGTGCGGCGCAGGTGCGAAACGTCGATCAGTTCAATGCCAAGGCCAGAGACGAGATTGCCAAGGGCAATACCAGTTTCAGGCTCAGGCCCAAGCCGGGCGAGGATGAGGGCGTGCAGGTCGACTGGGCTCCGATGTCCTACATCGTGGTCGTCATCGATGAGCTTGCGGATCTCATGGTCATGGTCGCGAAGCACGTCGAGGAGTCGCTTCAGCGCCTGGCCCAGATGGCTCGTGCCGCCGGCATTCACCTGGTTCTCGCTACGCAGCGTCCGAGCGTCGACGTGCTGACGGGCGTCATCAAGGCGAATTTCCCCTCCCGCGTATCGTTCCAGGTCTCTTCGGCGACCGATTCCCGCACGATCCTGGATCAGAAGGGAGCCGAGAATCTGCTCGGTATGGGCGACATGCTCTTCCTGCCGCCTCGCACAGCAGTGGTCGAGCGCCTGCACGCTCCCTTCGTCAGCGAGAAGGAGGTGATGGAACTCGTCGCCTTCCTGGCCGACCAGGGCAAACCGGTCTTCGACGATGAGTTCGTTCGTTTCGCCGAGGAGGCCGAGGGGCAGCCGCAGTCCTCAGATGAGGATGTCGACGAGATGTTCGATCAGGCGGTGGCGATCGTCGCGGAGACCCGCAACGCCTCCATCTCGTACATTCAGCGTAGACTGAAGATCGGCTACAACCGCGCTGCCCGCATCATCGAACAGATGGAACGAGACGCTATGGTGGGTGCGCAGGTCGGCACCCGGCCACGCGAGGTCTTTCTCCGCGATCCGGGCGAGGAGTGAAACTGCGGTCGTGTCCGAGGCAGTAGTGCGACAAGTCGCGCTCATCATCCTGAGTTTGCTCCTCGCTGGAAGAGTGGGCCCGGTCGCAGCCGACACAGCTCCTCCCGAAGTCGCGGGCGCATCCTGCGAAGAGGCTCATGTCCTTGAGGTCGCACAACGGATTCAGACCCGTTATGACGCCATCCGCGATCTGGCGGCCGACTTCGAACAGACGAGTCGTTCGGCCCTTCTGGCGGGCGCCGCGCTCGCCGACGAGACCCCCACACGCGGGCAAGTCATCTTCGCCAAGCCGGGCCGGATGAAGTGGTCCTATGTGGAGCCGGAGCCGAGCCTCGTTGTGAGCGACGGCGTGACGCTCTGGATCTACGACGTGGCAGCGAAGCAGGCATCGCGACTTCCGGTGGAGCGCGGCTATCTCGCGGGTGCGGCGCTGCAGTTTCTCCTCGGGGATGGAAAGCTGGTGGAGTCGTTCGAGATCTCTGCCGAACATTGCGGTGAGGACGTGCTGGAGCTCGAGCTGCTGCCCCGCCAGCCCGCGAGCTACGAACGGCTGGGTCTCACCGCGGACGTCGCCACCGGAGAGATCAGCCAGACCGCCATCGTCGACATCTTTGGCAACTACACGCGGATTCGCTTCGAGAACCTGCGCGTTGACCTCGCGCCCTCGGCTGATGTCTTTCGTTTCGAGGCGCCGCCTGGCGTCGACGTCATCGACCTCAGCCCGACTCAGTGAGATCAGATCGGCACGAGCGCCGCCAATCCGCCGGCATATTGGCTCGAGAGAGTGCTCTTCCGGCCGGGTGGGCGGGGGGTGGCGAGTCCACTCTGGCTGCAGCCTTCCGCCCATCCGGCAGCCGTGCTCTCGCGGGTAATCCCTTCGGGTTGTTCCCAATGTCGGCAGAACTCTTCCATGTCCTTGGGGCGCCGCAATTCTTGGCGGCGCAGCTCACCGGCATTCCGCAGCGGTACGTTCACTGACGATCAACGTCCGTTTTCCGGCGTATTGGCAACGGTGGATGCAGCGAATTGCTGCGGTGTTGCCCAGAGCGGAAGCGCAGAGCGCCGCGATCCTTTGTTTTTCTTGCTCCTCGCGACGCGACTCAGCTCCCCCGGGATGACCCAAAACTGCGTCAGTCCGCGACCGTGCGATATGGTGCCCGGCGCCGCACGAACGGTGCATCTCCCCAGTGGCGAGAGCGCTTCTAAAACAGTGGTTTACCGCGCTATATGCCAGTGGAGTGTGGTTGACACGTGGCCTCGAGTCGATAGACTGCTGACGGTCAAAAGGTTCGAGATTTCGGGAGGTTCGACGTCCACAATCACCTCCGATCAGCACGCCGGAACAGCCGGTCAGAGCGAGCAGTACGGCTGTTTCGGAGCCAGCGTCGAGTTCGGTCTTCCGAAGCGTGGCGCCGCTCTTCCGCGTACTACTCGGTTGTTGATCACCCCTCTTGCACCTCGGTTGCGGTTCTGAATCGTCGCGCCGTTGTGCACTCGCCCCCCTTGGTGAGATGAAATGAGCAAGTCCTTCCCCGCTGGAGAGAAACGCTTGATCAGTTCGGGCACAGGAATTGCTTTATCGCTCTCTACAGGAGAAGTTCCCCGTTGGGTACCGGGGATGGCGAACGAGGAGAAGGCGCGATGAGCGAGCACGATTCGGACTCTGGCACTGGTCGCAAGGGCTTCGTCCGGGATGTGATGAGACGGATCAACCCCTCGGGAGCGCGAGTGGGTGAGGAGCCCGACTCGAATACCCGTACAGACCGAATACACCAGAGCGAGGTCGAACATCTTCAGGATGCAATCCGCTTCTTCGGGAGTGACTCCAGCGAGTTCCGTCATCGCCTGGATCGGGTACTGGCCGACTTCGAAACGCTTCGCCGACGCTATGAGCAGGCGCGCGCTCAGCAGCGTGACGCAGAGCGACAGAATGAGAAGCTGGTCAACATGCTGCAGGAAGCCAAGCAGCAGATCGAGCTGTTGAAGGAAGAGGTCGACAAGCTGTGCGCACCGCCCAACACCTACGGTGCCTTCATCCGTGCGAACAAGGACGGGACCGCCGAGATTCTCGTCGACGGTCGCCCGATGCGCGTGAACGTTCACCCCAACCTCGATCCGTTCCAGCTCGAGGATGGCCAGATGGTGGTCCTCAACGAGGCGTTCAACGTCGTCGAGGCTGCGGGCTACACGCAGCGTGGCGAGGTGACCACCGTCGTGGATTTCGTGTCGGAGAACCGCGTACTGGTACTCGGCCACACGGACGACGAGCGGGTGGTAACTCTTTCCGAGCCGCTGCGCAGCGAGAAGATTCGGGTCGGTGATCGTTTGATGATCGACATGCGCACTCAGTACGCGCTGGAGAAGATGCCCAAGTCCACGGTCGAAGAAGTGATGCTGGAGGAAATCCCGGACGTCACCTACGAGGACATCGGTGGCCTGGGTGATCAGATCGAGATTCTGCGCGATTCAGTCGAGCTGCCGTACATGCACCCGGACGTCTTTCGGGAGCATCAGCTACGGCCGCCCAAGGGCATTCTGCTGTACGGCCCGCCGGGATGTGGCAAGACTCTGATCGCGAAGGCAGTGGCGAATGCCCTGGCGAAGAAGATCGAAAAGCGCACCGGCAAGGAGACTACGGCCTACTTCCTCAATGTGAAGGGACCGGAGTTGCTCAACAAGTATGTCGGTGAGACCGAGAGCAAGCTGCGGGAGGTCTTCAAGAAGGCCCGCGAGAAGGCGAACCACGACGTGCCGGTGGTGGTCTTCTTCGACGAGATGGACTCACTCTTCCGCATGCGCGGATCGGGTATCTCCTCTGACATGGAGGCCACGGTCGTCGCACAATTCCTGTCGGAGATCGATGGCGTCGAGTCGCTCGAGAACGTGATCGTGATCGGGGCGAGCAATCGGCAGGATCTGATCGATCCCGCCGTCCTGCGCCCCGGGCGCCTCGATCTCAAGGTCAAGGTCTCTCGACCGGACAAGAAGGCGGCGCAGGAGATCTTCAGGAAATACCTCACTCCGGAGCTCCCGATCCACGAGGGTGCCTTCGCGAGATTCGGCGATGATCGCAGTCAGGTCTGTGACTCCATGATCGAACAGGTCATCGACGACATGTATGTGACCGGTGAGGAGAACAAGTTCCTCGAGGTGACCTACGCGAAGGGTGAGCGAGAGATCTTCTACTTCAAGGACTTCGCCAGCGGAGCCATGATCGAGAACATCGTGGCACGGGCCAAGCGCAAGGCGGTCAAGCGCTATATCGATGCCGGCGTGCAGGGGATCAAGACCGAAGACCTGATAGACTCCGTGCGGGAGGAGTTCAAGGAGAACGAGGATCTCCCGAACACCACGAATCCGGACGACTGGGCGCGTATCTCTGGTCGCAAGGGCGAGCGTATCATCAACGTGCGCACCCTGATTACGGGAGTGGAGAGAAAAGAGCAGACGATCGAGACGGTAAAGGCCGGGCAAGGGCAGTACCTCTAGCCCCGGCAGCCGTACTCCGGCCGAAAGCTCATGCCGCGGAGACTCGATGGCGATTCCTACAGTGATGGGGACCGAGATTGAATTCGGGATCATCGTCCGGAATGATCCCGACTTCGATCCGATCTCCAGCTGCGTGCTGTTGGTGAACGCCTATCGCGAGGATCCCGACGGTCAGATTCTCTGGGACTACGACCAAGAGAATCCACTCGCCGACGCTCGAGGCTTCCAGGTCGATGGCGAGAAGTACACGCCCAATCAGCAAGAGAACATCGCCCGCAACAAGACCCTGATCAACGGCGCCCGCTACTACGTCGATCACGCACACCCCGAGTACTCCTGCCCCGAGGTGACCAACGCCCGCGATCTCGTGGTTCACGAGAAGGCCGGAGAGCGCATCGTCGAGATCAGCCGACGGGAGGCCAACAATCTGCTTCCGGACGGCGCCGTCATGCTGATCCACAAGAACAACAGTGATCGCAAGGGGAACAGCTACGGCTGTCACGAGAACTATCTGATGGACCGCCGTACCTCCTTCAAGCGGATCGTCGAGCACTTGCTCCCGTTCTTCGTCACGCGCCAGGTCTACTGCGGCGCGGGCAAGGTGGGGAGCGAGAACCGCGGGGAGCCCTGCGACTTCCAGATTTCGCAGCGGGCAGATTTCTTCGAGACCGAGGTTGCGCTCGACACGATGGTCAAGCGGCCCATCATCAATACGCGCGATGAGCCCCACGCGGACCGGGACAAGTATCGGCGCTTGCACGTGATCGTGGGTGATTCGAACATGAACGAGCACACGATCTATCTGCGAAACGGCGTGACGGGGCTGATCTTGTCGATGATCGAAGACGGCGCCATCACGCGGGATCTCTCTTTGCGAGATCCCGTTCGCGCCATCCGGGAGGTCTCCCACGATCCGGCGCTCGGGGCGGAGATCCAGCTCGACAACGGCAAGCGGATGACCGCTGTGCAGGTCCAGCAAGAGTTCCTCGAAATGGCTCTTGCCTACGCGTCGAGTCATCCGATCGATGCGGTGACCGAAGACGTCCTCGCCCGCTGGCAGCAGCTACTCGAACGACTCGCTCGTGATCCGATGGATCTTAGCCGCGAGATCGACTGGGTGGCGAAGAAGGCCCTGATCGAGAGCTTCATGGATCGAAAGGGTCTGGACTGGCGTGCCTCGCAGGTTCAGATGCTCGACCTGCAGTATCACGATTCGCGTCCGGACAAGGGCCTCTACCATATGCTGGAGCGCCAGAACAAGGTCGAGCGGATCGTTTCCGATGAGGAGATCAACGCGGCCATTCGCAGGCCGCCGAGCGACACCAGGGCCTACTTTCGCGGGGAGTGTCTGCGGCGCTACCCGAGAGAGATCTTCGGCGTGAACTGGGATTCGATCTCCTTTGGTTTCGAGGAGGAGCCAATCAAGCGGGTCATGATGTCGGAGCCCCTCAAAGGGACCAGAGAGTATGTCGAAGACCTGCTGGATCAGTCCGACAGCGCCGCGGCGCTTCTGGCGAACATGGGCGCGTAGCGGATTGCTGGCGTTCGAGCGGGCGATTGCGCGCCCAGAGGTATAGTGAATGGCGAGATTCATCCGGAGTCTAGACCGGCGTTCCAGGGACGAGGAGAGAGACAGGCCGCCGATCTTCATGGCCGCGTCCACGGAACAGAAGCGCAAGCCCAAGGGCGGGGATGCGGAAGAGGAGGCCTCGGACGAGGCCGGGGGTTCGAAGAAGATCGCCAAGAAGGGCGAGGATCTGAAGGAAGAGATGGATTCCCTGATGGACGAGATCGACTCCGTGCTCGAGGAGAACGCCGAGGAATTCGTCAAGAATTACGTCCAGCGCGGAGGCGAGTGAGCGCACAGCGCAGCGCCCGCGCAGCACCTGACGAATCAAAGAGGGGGTGATTGGTGCTGTTGAGAGGCAAGTACCAGGGCTCGAGCTTCTTCGAGCTCCTGCAGGTGGATTACAAGCATTTGCTGCCCGCGCTGCCAGCCGACGCACAACCGGCCGGGGCGCAGGTGCCGCACGGGACCACCGTCTTGGCGATGAAGTACCAGGGTGGCGTGCTGGTGGCTGGCGATCGTCTAGCCACGGCCGGTCATTCAGTGGCTTCGCGCGATGTTGTCAAGGTCTTTGCCACGGATGGGAATTCGTTGATGGCGATCTCCGGCGCCGCAGGTCCGTGCATCGAGATGGCGCGGATCCTGTCCGTGGAGCTCGAGCACTACGAAAAGATCGAGGGGGAGCCGCTCGAGCTCGATGGCAAGGCGAACAAGCTGTCGCAGATGATCCGCCAGAACCTGCCAGCCGCGATGCAGGGCTTGGCCGTGGTGCCGCTCTTTGCCGGCTATGACCTGCGCCGCAAAGAGGGACGGCTCTGGAAATTCGACATCACGGGCGGTCGCTATGAAGAGATGGAATTCGACGCCACCGGGTCCGGCGGTCTGTTCGCCCGCGAGTCGCTCAAACATGACTGGCGCGCCGACCTTTCGAAGGAGGAGGCGGTGCGGGCAGCCATTGAAGCGCTGACAGCCGCTGCCGACGAGGATCGCGCGACTGGCGGTGTGGATCTCGAGCGCAAGATTTATCCGGTCGTGAAGCTTTGCTCCGCTGAGGGCGTCGATGAGGGGAGTGAGCAGGAGATCGAACAGGCGTATCGCAACGTCCTAGAGCGGCGTGGGCGCGGAGGTGCTTCCCAATGACCATGCCCTTCTATGTCTCACCCGAACAAATCATGGCCGACAAGGCCGAGTTTGCTCGCAAGGGGATCGCGAGAGGCAAGTCGATCGTTGCTCTCGAGTACCAGGACGGGGTCCTCCTGATCGCGGAGAATGCGACCAGTCTCTCGAAGGTCGGCGAAATCTACGACCGCATCGCCTTTGCGGGCGTCGGAAAGTTCAGTGAGTTCGACCAGTTGAGGAAGCTCGGCGTGCGCTTTGCCGACACCAAGGGCTACGCCTACAGCCGCGAAGACGTGCGGGGCCATGCCTTGGCCAACGCTTATTCGCAGGCCATCGGTGAGGTCTTCACCCGAGAGATGAAGCCTCTAGAGATTGAGATCATCGTCGCCGAGGTTGGGGATGATCGATACCAGGATCACCGGGACAACACCCTCTACCGAGTGACGTTCGACGGATTCATCAGCGACCACAGGCGTTACTGCGTGATCGGTGGGAACGTAGAGGACGTCGAGAGCATCCTTAAGAACGACTACCAGGACGGCATGTCCAGATCAGAGGCGGCGAAGTTGGGGCGGAAGGCCCTCGACTCTGGGGCAGAACGCGGCTCCAGCCTGACAGAGGAGAACCTGGAAGTCTGTATCCTGAGCCGCTCTCGACCGGGTCGAAAGTTCGAACGTCTTTCGACCGATGAAGTTAGCAGTATGTTAGGAGCGTAGGGGGGCTCGCCGTGTCGCGTGTCTCCCGTCGGCGGAAGCAGACCACGCGATGCAAAAACGCATTTATGGCATCGAGACCGAGTACGGGATCATCTTTACGCCTGATGGGCGAAAGACGCTGCCGGTCGAGAAGGCGATCCGCTTCCTTTTCGAGAAGCTCATCACAACAGAGCACTTCCTGAACGTCTTCCTGGAGAACGGGGCGCGCTTCTACCAGGACACCGGATGCCACCCCGAGTACGCGACGCCCGAGTGCGCCTCGCCCAAGCAATTGATCATCTATGACAAGGCGGGCGAGCGGATCCTCGAAGATCTGCAGGTCTATGCCGAAGAGAAGATCCGCGAGGAGCGGATCCCCGGCAAGCTGTCCATCTTCAAGAACAACACCGACTTCGTCGGCAACAGTTACGGCTGTCACGAGAACTACCTGGTCGATCGTGACGTCGATTTCTACTACCTGGCAGAGCAGCTGATCCCATTCCTCGTGACTCGCCAGATCTACACCGGTGCGGGCAAGGTCTTTCAAACGCAAGAGGGGATTCACTACTGCGTCAGTCAGCGTGCGCAGCATATCTACCAGAAGATCTCGGGTACCACGACGAACGATCGCTCAATCATCAACACGCGGGACGAACCGCACGCCGATCGAGAGAAGTACCGCCGCCTACACGTAATTGTGGGCGACTCGAACATGAGCGAGTATACGAACTTCGTGAAGGTCGGGACCTGTTCGGTCGTCCTGCAGATGATCGAGGACAACTATATCAACAAGGATTTCACACTTCGAAATCCAGTGAAGGCCGTCAAGGACATTACCTACGACGTTACCTGCAAGCGCCGACTCCGGCTCGATAGCGGTCGCGAGTACTCTCCCATCGAGATTCAACGCGAATACTGCGAGATGGCGCAGAAGTACATTGAGCAGTATCCGGTCAGCGACGATCACAAACAGGCGGTCCAGATGTGGCAACATGTTCTCGACTGCTTGGACGACGATCCAAACCGTCTCGACAGGCAAATAGACTGGGTAATCAAGCGCCGCTTGATCGAGTCCTATATCGAGCGACATGGAGCTTCGTGGAGTGATCCGAAGGTCTTCATGGTCGACTTGCAGTACCATGACATTCGTCGCGAGCGCAGCCTCTACTATCTACTGGAGCGCAACGGGGCGGTGGAGCGGGTCTTTAGCGACGAGGAGGTGGAGCGGGCCAAGACGGAGCCGCCTCCCGATACGCGGGCACGAATGCGTGGCGAGTTCATCAAGCTCGCTCGAGAGAACTCGATCCAGTATGACCTGGATTGGTCGAATATCCGGCTGGGTAATCTTCTCAATGTTCGCGTGATCTGCAACAATCCCTTCGAGACCGACACCGAAAAGGTTGCGGAGCTGGTGCGTACGATTCAGAAGACCAACCTGAGGAAGACGAGTCTTTCAAAGCTGGTCATTCAGTCCTGAGCCGGGCGACTCGCAGGCCTTGCCTGGCGCCTCTCCAGCAATCCTTGAATCGCGGCGAGTAGTCCGAAGAGACGACTGCATTTCAAGTCGAGAACGCGAGACCAGGGAGGCAATACATGGCAGCTCCGAAGCCGAGTCCCGACCTCAGCGTCGTGAGTCCCGATGCCCACTCCGTGGAGCGTGAGGAGCGCGGGGCCGCCCGTGAGTCCGACGAAAGGCCTCAGGCGCCGACGCGCCAGCGTCGGAGTGTGCTGATCTGGCTACTGGCAGCGGTGATTGCCGTCGGCACCCTGCTGTTCGTCAAGCAGTACCAGCGGGCGGAGAGGCTGGCCGCTCAGGTGCTTGCCCAGGAGGCCGAACTCGAAGCGGCCAGCCAGCAGCTTGCCGCCTACCAGAGCCACCTGGACAGCGTTCGCACGAGCGTTGGCGACCTCTCCGATCGAATCGGGGTTCTTCAGACTCTCGTGAGTCGCGATCCGCTGGCGGAGCCGGAGGTTCCGCCTGGCGGCGCTGTGCAGGCTGAGCCGAGGCTGCCCGCACGGCTGCCGGTGCAGCGGGGGACTGGCGTCACGGTCGGTGGGGTCCTCGAGGGAGTGGAAACACCCAGCCCGCCGGCAGTCGAGGAGCCCCCCGCATAGGCGGAGGTGCTCGTCCCATCGGTCCTCTCCGCGCTCTCCGCCCCGCCGGAGAGCCAGCGAGCCGTCCGACGAGCGAGAGGCGGTTCGCATCTGAGCGGCCTCTCGTCGGGAGCCAGCGGCCGCTGCAGAGCTGGGTATCTTCTCCCCGGCTCCCCGGCTCCCCGGCTCCCCGGCTCGAGATGTCGCCTCAGGCTCGTCCCAGTGCCGTGAGCGCGTGATCTCGGGGCCGGAGATCACCCCGGCCGGTGCCGCCGTGCCGTCCGTCGCCCGGTGGCAGTGCTTTCGCCTTGCGACGACCGCTTTTGCCTCAACCTCTGCGTACCACTGCCGATAGTTCTTCCGAGGACGGACGCCACACCCGGCCGAGCGGAACCCCGGAAGGACTCTTCAGATGCTGTTGGACGCCATTGCGGGATGGTTCTCACACGATCTCGCGATCGACCTGGGGACAGCCAATACGCTGGTCTATAGCCGCGGCAAGGGGCTGGTCTGCTCCGAGCCCAGCGTGGTCGCGGTTACGACGAAGAACGAGGGGCGCGGTGGCCAGCGGGTGCTCGCCGTTGGGCACGCGGCGAAAGAAATGCTGGGCCGTACGCCGGGCTCGATCAACGCGATTCGTCCCATCAAGGATGGCGTGATCGCCGACTTCGAAATCACGGAGGCGATGCTCCGCTATTTCATCCAGCGCGCCCACAACCGTCGCACGCTCGCGCGGCCTCGCATCGTGATCTGCGTTCCACCCTGCATCACGAGCGTCGAGAAGCGCGCAGTTCGGGAGTCTGCTCTATCGGCTGGTGCGCGAGAGGTCTTCCTCATCGAGGAGCCGATGGCGGCAGCCATCGGTGCCGGCCTGGACGTCACGGCGCCCACTGGCAACATGGTCGTGGATATCGGCGGTGGCACGACTGACGTCGCCGTAATCTCGCTCTCCGGTATCGTCACCTCGCGCTCGATTCGTACGGGTGGCGACAAGATGGACGAGGCGATCATCAACTACGTCAAGCGCAAGTACAACATGCTGATCGGTGAGCGGACCGCCGAAAACGCGAAGATGACCATTGGCACGGCCTCGACCGAGACCAAGGCCTCCACCATGGAGATCAAGGGACGGGACCTGGTCGCCGGCATTCCCAAGGTCGTCGTGACCACGAGCGACGAGATTCGCGAGGCGCTGGTCGAGCCCATTCACTCCGTTGTCGAGACGGTTCACCTCACACTGGAGAAGACGCCGCCCGAGCTGGCGGCCGATATCGTGGATCGCGGCATCATGCTGGTCGGCGGTGGGTCACTGCTCCGGGATCTCGATCAGGTGCTGCGGCAGGAGACCAAGCTGCCGATCCTGCGTAGCGAGGATCCCTATACCGCGGTCGTGCATGGCGCTGGCAAAGCGCTGGACAACATCTCGCTGCTGCGAGAGGTGGCGCTGGGCTGAACATCGGCCAGCAGCGCGCGGGAGAAGAAGCGTCCCCAACGGGCGCCTCTCTCGTTTTCGGCTTTGGTAGGCTCCCTGTCGAGCCATGCAGCAGACGAAGATTCTGATCATCGGTGGTGGCATCGCCGGCCTCTCCACCGCCTGGCATCTGGCACATGACGCCTCGGACGCCGAGGTCGTGCTCGTCGAGCGCGAGAAGCATCTCGCCAGCCACTCGAGTGCCCTCAACGCTGCAATCTTGCGCACGCTCGGCCCCGACCCGCTCGCGACTGAGATCGCCCTGAGGAGCGCGCGTTTCTTGCGTTCACCGCCGGCGGGATTCAGCGATGTCCCGCTGGTGGATTGCCGCGGGCTCATCTTGGCTGCGGGCGATGATCTCGCCGACTCGCTCAGCGATTGCGTGAAGCATCTCGGTGGTGATGCCAAAGTCGAGACGCTCTCGCGAACGGGTCTGAGAGCTCTGGTGCCCGCCTTTCAAAGTGACGTAGCCGCGGCCTATCGCTTTGCGGAAGAGGGGCAGATCGACATCGCCGCACTGGCGGCGGGCTATGCCCGTGGTGCACGGCGCGGCGGCGTGACATTGCGGCGGAGCTGCCGGGTCGAGGCGCTGCTTCGCGAGGGTGGTCGCGTCGCGGGCGCGCGGCTCGTGGGTGGCGAGGAGATCCGCGCGCAGATCACCGTCCTCGCTGCTGGCGGCTGGGCGGGTGAGCTGGGACGGGGGGTCGGCTCGCGAATCGCGCTGCGCCCGACTCGCCGGCACCTCATGGTCACCGCTCCGGAGCGAGCCATTGATCGCCGCTGGCCCGTGCTCTGGAAGCTCGGAGAACAGCAGTTCTACTGTCGCCCGGAGAGCGGCGGAATGCTGCTGTGCGCCTGCGACGTCAGCGATGTTGAGCCCGAGCACTGCACGCCGGTCGCAGAGGTGAAAGAGGTGATCGCTCTCAAGACAGCACATCATCTTCCGGCTCTCGCCGAGGCGGGTGTTGCCCATTTCTGGTGCGGCACTCGCACCTTCACGCCCGACGGCCGATTCGATATCGGTCCGGACCCCGATCTCGCCGGTCTCTTCTGGGTGGCGGGACTGGGCGGTGCGGGGATGGCCTGCGCGGCGGAGGTGGGGCGCATCGCCAGTCGGCTGTTGCTCGGAACAGGCGTTTCGCGAGAGCTGGCGGCGAGTCTGGCGCCCGGACGGCCAGAGGGCGCGCGTGTGGCGAAGTGGTGAGGCGATGACCGATTCGGGAAGTCGGGCTTGCGCCCAATCCATAGGTGGCAGCCCGTGATCGATCTGGTGAGCGAGATCTTCGAGGCGGGGCGCGTGCCCGTCTTCTCGTTGGCGGTCGGGCTGTGTGCCGAGCGTCGGGGGCTCTCACCGGCGCTGATGCACGATGATCCGCAGCGCAGCTTCGATCTGCAGCTCGAGATGCGCCGCGCCTTTGGATTCGACTCGCCGCCGTTCTACCTCCATGCCACCTACGGCACCTGGGAGCACGCGGCCGGGCTGGGGTTTCCGAGCAGCGAGCTGCGCGCGGAGCCCACTCTGCCGTACTACCCCGTCTCGCGGGAAGCGGATCTGACGGGACTGGCGCTGCCCGAGATTCCCGCCGCGGGCATGCTGCCGCGGGCAATGCGCTTCTCGGAGCTGCAGCGCAAGCACGAGCTGCCGGTCAGCGTCGTGCTCGCCGGCGTCTTCACCATGGCGGCCAACATATGCGGCATGGAGAATCTCTTTGGCTGGATGATCGAGTCCCCAGCGCTCGTTCAGCGGCTGCTGCAGCTCTCGCGCGAGCATCTCCTCGCAGTCGCGCGCCACTGGACGGAATGCTTCGGCCCGGCCCGTGTCACCCCCATTCTGTGGGAGGGGATGGCGACCCATCGCATGATCTCTCCTCGTCAGTTCGAGCAGTTCGTTCTCCCGCAGCAACGAGCACTCCACAGCGAGATCCTCGAGCTGGGTGTTCGCGGTCTGCTGTGTCATATCTGTGGCGAGCAAGGGCCGCAGCTCGGCCTCTGGTCACAGATTCCGATGGGGACGCCCGGCATCGTGAGCCTTGGAAGCGAGGTCGACCTCGAGCGCGCCGGCTCGCTCTTTCCCGAGTCGATCCTGATGGGCAATCTCGACCCACGCCTGCTTCGGGAGGCCTCTCCGCAGACCGTTCGAGAGCGGGCGCTGCGCTGCCTGGAGCTGGGGCGGCCTCACGCGGCGGGCTTCATCTTGGCTCCGGGCTGCGACCTGCAGTTGGATGTTCCTGCGGCAAATCTGGCGGCGCTGGTCGAAGCGGCTGGTCACACGCATTCGTGAACGCTTCTTCGGCAGTCATGCCGGCCGGGGCGATGTCAGGCGCGCAGGCGATTGATGCCGAAGAGGGCAGCCTCGACGAACGGCTTGACGCGCTCCGGGCCGAGGTCGGCTCCGGTAAAGAAGAGCCGGTTGACGACGGGACCCATGATGACATCCGCAGCGGCTTCGATGTCGATGTCCGGTGGGAGTTCACGGCGGGAGACCGCGCGTTCCAGCACCCGGATCAGCGGCTGTCGACGCGCCTTGAAGAGGGGGGCCAACGTACTGGCCAGCACGGGGTCGCGTGCGCCCTCGCCGGCGAGAATCGGCAGCACCACAGCGAGTGGTGTCGTCTCGATGATCTCCACGAAGTCGCGCAGGACCTCGTTCAAGTCATCGACGATATTGCCGGTGTCCGGCAGCCGGAGTGTGGGAATCTGCGTGGAGAACGCTTCGACCACCAGCGGCAGCTTGGAGGGCCAACGGCGATAGATCGTCGCCTTCCCAACGCCCGCTAGGCCCGCCACCGCGGCAACGGTCAGCCGGTCATAACCGACGGTCGACAGCAGATCCAGCGTGGCGGCGAGAATGGCCTTGTGGGCCTCCTCGCTGCGTGGTCGTCCCGGCCCCGGGCTGACCTCCGGCTGTTTCCCGCTGATCGTCACTCTGTTACCCGAGGGGAAAGGGGCTTGCTGGAGGACTCCAGCAGGATGGCCGCCAAACTACCACAGTCGATCTGCACTGGCTGACTCATTACGGCTCAATAGGTATCGTAATTATACCGACACGGCCTCGTCAGAGGCAGGAATTCTACTTGAAGTCGAGTCGGGAGCTAGTTTACGATACTTCGAGTATTGAATTTAGGGCAAGGTCTCTATGAAGTCCTGGCAGGCGTTCTTCCTCACCGCGGCCGACGAGCTCTTTGAGCCGACTCCGATCTGCGAGGATCTCGCCTCCGACGGCGCCACGGTCTCCGGCCCATTCTTTCACTTCGACAAGATGCAGCGCTGAACGCAGGGGCCGGCCGCCTCGGGGCGCGCCGTCCGCCCGGGTCAGTCGACGCCCAGCACGGGTACAGGAGCCTCACCGTGAAGATCGAAGAAATCAAGGCCAAGTACGACGACCTGACCTTTGAAGAGGTCGAGCCCAGCGAGGACTGGGCAGAAGATCCCGTTGGCTACTGCTTCGTGATCGAGGCGAACCTTCATCAGAAGTTCGGCCGAGCCACCGTAATGGTCGACGACCTGCCGCGCGTGGCCTACAGCGGAAGTACGGTGGGGATTCGCAAGATGCTGGTCGATTGGGCGGTCAGCCGAGATCACCTCGCCTATCTCGCCTACGAGCTGGGGCGAGCGGAGATGGCGATTCGGCACGGTCTGCCGTTCATGCAGGAGTAGGTAGCGGCCGGCATGCTCCGGAACGACTGCGTCGCGTAGTGCGGTTGTCCTGGGGGACGGAACAAAGGAGAGAGCAGTGAGCGTCAGCGTCGAAGACATCAAAGAGGCCGTCTGGAAGCTACAGAAGCAGAAGGCCTACGACCTGGTCCAGCAGGGAATCGAAGAGGGACTTGATCCGGTTGCGATGCTCAAGGCAGGCGTCATCGCGGGCCTGCAGACCGTCGGGGCGAAGTTCGGCGAGGGGGAGTACTTCCTCGCTGAGCTCGTGATGAGCGGCAAGGTGGCCGAGCCCTGCATCGACCTCATCAATCCACACCTCCCCCCGAACGTGGACGGGATGCAGGGAAAGGTCGTGATCGGCGCCGTCAAGGGCGACCTCCACACCATTGGCTACGGCCTGGTGACGACGCAGCTCGAGCTGGCGGGCTTCGAGGTCGTCAAGCTGGGCATCGACCTCGACAGCATGTACTTCATCGAGAAGGCCGAGGAGCACAGGGCTGACATCATCGGCCTCTCGGCCTTTCTGGTGACCACCATTCCCTACTGCAAAGAGGTGTTGGGGTATCTCCAGGACATGAACCTGCGCGACAAGTACAAGCTGATCATCGGTGGTACCGAGTGCACGGCCGAGAAAGCCGATGCAATGGACGCCGACGGCTGGGCGCTGAACGCTGTGGCGTCGGTTCCGCTGTGTAAGCGCCTGATGGGTCAAGATGTGGGAGATGAGGACGCCAAGGCAGCCGGCCATGATCACCCCTGGTGGTACAACTCACACCGCCACTAGCGTCCTGGGACAGGACACGGGGTTGGGCCGCCAGCGAGAGCAGAAGGACGTGCCAGAGCGAGGGAGACAGAAGATGATTCCCATGATGGATCTGCAGGAGAGGGCGGTGCGCGGCCGAGTGATGCAGGCCGACGATTTCGACCTCGAGTTCGCCTTCAAGGTGCGTGAGCTGATCGACAAGTACGGCATCAAGTACGACCCGGAGCAGCTCGTTGTCGACGACGCCACTGCCGATGCGGTCTTCGAGGCTGGTGTCGAGCTGTTGTCCGAGATCGGCCTCTACATGATGAGCAGCCACCGGGTGGTCGGGTACGGTGAGGAAGAGCTTCGTGAGATCGCGCGCGAGTCACGGGAGAACCCTGCCTGCCTGACCTTCGGTCGCTCTCCGGACCAGATGACGCTTCGTCATCGCAAGAGCAGCGACAGCCGGGCACCGGTCAGCTATGCGGGCGCACCCGGCGTGGCCGAGATCGACTGGTTCATCCCCTACGTGCAATCCTTCATCCAGGAGCAGCGCGTGGTGGGTATCGGCATCGCGCCCGGCCTCGCCGCGCTCGGTCCGGTCGAGCCCAAGGCCGGCACGCTGAGTGAGGTGCACGTGGCGCTGTGGGAGCAGGAGGCGCTTCTGGAGGCCGCCCGCCGCGCCGGTCGTCCGAATATCAACCTCGGGCTCCTCTGCACGGCGAGCACGCCCAGCGCAACGATGGCCATCATGCGGCCCGGGCTGCGAGAGGCCTACAACACGCAGATCGGCATCCATATCATGCCGGAGCAGAAGCTGAGCTGGAATCCGCTGCTGCTCGCGCAGTACTGCGAGCTGTGGGGAGTCGAGCCGTGGCAGAGCTCCATGTCGTGCATCGGTGGGCTCTGTCGCGACGCCGCCGAGGTGGCGGTCACCATGGTGGCCAATGCGCTCGGCCAGATGAGCTACGCCCGCGGCGGCAGCATGAGCTATTTCCCCAGCCATCTCGACGGCACATGGGCGACTCGGCCCGCGCATTGGGCGTTCAGCGCGGCCGCCCGCGCGTCGGAGCGGCATCTGGGCCTCGCCGTCGGGACCTCGATCTCGGGCATCACGGATGCTTGGCGGACGCCCCTTACGCTCTGGCAGGCGGCGGCAGTCGCGGTGGTTTCGACCGCCAGTGGCATGTCGTACGCCTGGATCGCCGGCCACTCTGGACTCGAGGCCCGACTGATCGACGAGATCATGGAGGTGACGGCAGGCATGCCGGCCGATCGGGCCAACGAGCTGGCGCAGAAGATCATGTTGAAGGTCGACGAATTGCTGCCCTCCGTGGATAAGCAGCTTCCCTTCCCGCAGGCCTACGACATCGAGACCGTGCAGCCCAAGCCCGAGTACGAGGCGAGTCTACTCCGCGTGAAGGAGCAGCTGGCCAAGCTGGGAATGCCGTACGGCTGAGCGCCGAGGCTCACTCGGAGCGGGGGTGCCCTTGCCAACCGGCGCTGGGAAGCACGGGTGCCCTCGCTCCATCCCCGTCACTGCCATCTCCGTTGCTCGGAATCTCGTCTAGCACCGCTCCCGCCAACCCACGTGCTCTGCCGCAGGACCGTGGCGCTTGCGCAGGGGGGCGGTTCTGCGTGACATTCCGCCCCGCCATGCCGGATGCCAGCGAGCAAAGCGACTCATACTATTCCCACTGGGCCGACCAAGCTGCCCGGCGCACGCTGCGGGCCAGACCGGGCGGGCAGCGAGTGGTGGTCGCGGCCGGCATCACGCCCTCGGGCGTGGTCCACATCGGTAACTTTCGAGAAGTGATCACCGTCGATCTCGTGGCCCGAGCCCTGCGCGACTGTGGGGTCGAGGTTCGTTTCATCTACTCCTGGGACGATTTCGACGTCTTTCGCAAGGTGCCGGTGGGCATGCCGCAGCCCGAAATGCTCGCAGAGAATCTCCGGCGCAGCGTGGCGGATGTTCCAGATCCCTACGGCGATCATGACAGCTATGCGTCCCATTTCATCGCGCAGCTCGAGGAGAGCCTCGAGCCGCTGGGCATCCGGCCCGAGTTCATCCGCCAGTCGCTCCGCTATCGCGCCGGCCACTACGCCTCCGGCATCCGGCAAGCGCTGGAGGCGGCTCGGGAGATTCGCGACATTCTGGACAGGCATCGCAGCCAGCCGCGCGCTGACGACTGGCTGCCGCTGGCGGGTTTCTGCGACGCCTGCGGGCGCGATGAGCTCAGCTTCCGCTGGGGCGGCGAGTGGGTGGTGGACTACGCCTGCGTGAGCTGCAGCCACCAGGCTGCGGTCGACCTGCGCGACGGTGGCAACATCAAGCTCCCATGGCGTGTGGACTGGCCCATGCGCTGGGCCGACGAGGACGTGCTCTTCGAGCCGGGCGGCAAGGACCACAGCTCGGCGGGCGGTAGCTACGATACCGCCCGAGAGATTGTCGAGCGGGTCTACGGCGGCAAGGCGCCGCAGTATGTCCCCTACGATTTCGTTCGAATCAAGGGCCGCGGTGGGAAGATCTCGAGCTCGGCAGGTGATGTGGTTACGGTGGCGGACTGTCTCGAGATCTATGAGCCCGAGATGCTGCGCTGGATCTTCGCCAGCTGCCGGCCCAACACGGAGTTCCAGATCTCGTTCGATCTCGATGTCATCAAGCTCTACGAGGACTTCGATCGTGCCCGGCGCCTGGCCAGCGAGCCCGAGAGCGGTGGCAGAGCGGACAAGAAGCGCCAGATTGCCCGGCGCACGCTCGAGCTGTCGAGTGTCGACGGCGAACGCATCGAGCCGGGCAGCTCCCTCCCCTTCGTGCCGGGCTTCCGCGGGCTTTCAGTCGTGCTTCAGGCCTACGATGGGGACATCGAGCGTGGTCTTGCCCACTACGAGGCGCGCGGTCATCTGGCCGAGGAGAAGGAGAGGCGGCTCTTTCGCCGCAGAGCGCGCTGTTGCTGGAGCTGGATCGAGCGCTATGCGCCCGATGATTTTCGCTACCGCATTCGCCGAGAGCCGGTCGTACGCGAGCTGAGCGACGATCAACGCCTGGTGCTGGGGCGCATTGTCGAGGCACTCCGCGAGCGGCCGGAGGTTGATGAGCCGGAACTCATCCCCGTGATGAAGAGCATGTGCGATGGCACCGCTCTGACCCCCAAGAGCTTCTTCCCACTCGCCTACGATCTGCTGATCGACCGCGATCACGGGCCCAAGCTGACGACACTGCTCACCACGATGGGGACGGCGCGCGCGCTCCCGTTGCTCGAGCCGAGCTGGGCGTCGCGATCCCGCCGCGCCTGACCCGGTCGCCGGCAGGGCCGAGAGAGACTATTCGGTGCTGGTCTTCGGCAGCTCCACCGACACGGTGGATCCCCGACCGAGCTCGCTCACAATCTCGATCTCTCCGCCGTGGTTCGTCACGATGCCGTGGCAGGTGCTGAGTCCGAGCCCGGTTCCGCCGCGTCCGAGCCGTGTCGTATAAAAGGGGTCGAAGGCCTGCTTGATCGCCGCATCCTCCATGCCGCGGCCGTTGTCGCGAACCAGAATCCTGACTCGATCTCCAGCATCCTGGGACACGAGTGTCACTCGGCCGGCTTCGTCGCAGGCATGGACCGCATTGGAGATCAGATTGATGAAGACCTGCTCCAGCTGGTTCGGGTTCGCGGTGACCATCGCCCGCCCTTCGCCGAGCTCGTCGATGAGCTCCACGTCTTGTTCTCTGGCGTGCTCGCGTGTGAAATCGAGCGAGTGCCGGACGATGCCGTTGAGTGCGACGGGCCAGCGGTCTGCGGGCTGGTCGGTGGCGAACTGGAGAACGCTCCTGACGATGCTTCCGCAGCGCTCGACATCGCGCTTGATGCTATCGAGCATTTCGACAACGAACTCGCTGTTCTCCACCGATGCTCGGGCACTGTCGGCAGCCAGCATGATCGTTCCCAGCGGGTTGTTGATTTCATGCGCGATACCGGCGGCGAGCGTTCCGAGCGAGGCGAGGCGATCTGCGCGCCGCAGCCGTTCCTGCGATTCCTCGAGCGCTCGCGTGCGCTGGGCGATGATCTCTTCCAGGTGGTCCCGATGCAGCGCAAGCTCCCTCTCGGCTCTCCTGCGCTCGCCCACTTCTTGCTGCAGCGTCAGGTTCGCTTCGTGTAGCGCGCGCGTGCGCGCCTCGACGGCCGCTTCGAGATCGGCCGCGTAGCGTTCGAGGTGCCAATGCGACGCTGCATGGACCTGCCGAATCAGCTCCTCCGGATCGCCGCCTTTCTCCACGTATGCGAAAGCGCGTAGGTTCATCGCCAGCTTGGCGGAGTCCAGTGATCCGTAGGCGGTATGAACGATCACCAGAATGTCTGGATTCAGCAGCCGCATCTTCTCGATGAGTTGTGTGCCGGTGAGGTCGGGCAGGCGCAGGTCTATCACGGCCAGGCCAAAGGCCTGCTGCTCGAGTTGACGCAGGGCTTCGCCGGCCGTACCACAGGCGGTTACTTCGAAGCCCTCTTCAGCCAGAATGGCGCTCAGCGTGCGCCGCTGCCCCCGCTCATCTTCGACGATGAGGAGTCGATACAGCCGGTCTCGCTCCGTCGGCTGCAACACGCGCGACCTACCGTCGGGGGTTTGCGACGACACGGTCATGCCCCCACTGCATGAGGTTGAGACCGTCGAGCGACCTCTTCAGCCTGTTCTTCTCGCCGTCGACCGAGCGCGTCTCCGCTGTCCTCTGGCCGCCGGTATGAGGTGCCGTCATCTCAGCCACCTTGGCCTCGCTCCAGCTCCTCTTCGACTGCGCGGGCAGACATGGGCAAACACAGACGGAAGCCACAGCCCGTCCCCTCGCTCTTTACCAATTCGATGCTCCCCCCGTGTCGTGAGATGATGTCCTGGCAGATCGTGAGGCCCAGTCCGCTCCCTTTCGCCTTGGTCGTGAAGAGGGGCTCGAAGAGCCGGTCACGGTCTCCGGTCGCCACGCCGGGGCCGCTATCGTGAAAGAGCATTTCGCAGTGATGAGCCACGCGCCGGGCCTCGATCCGGATCTCACCCTCCGCGTCCTGCAAGGCCTGCACGGCGTTGCTGATCAGGTTGCTCACCACCTGGAGAAGCTGGCCCGCATCGACCTCGAGCATGAAAGGCTCTGGATCGAGGTCCGCGCTCCAATGAATCGTATCCGGCAGATCCGCCCGTTCGAACGCGTGGCGTATCAGCTTCCCTAGATTCGTCATCTGCTTGATCGGCGGCCGCCATCGGGTCATCTCCGCAAGATCGCTGATGATGCGATCGGCGGCGGCGATCTCCTCGTCGATGATCGCAAGGTGCTCTTCCAGCCCGTCGCCGGCCTCCGGTGGTGCCGCGTATCGCCGGATGAAGTAGATGGCGTTTCGCACCGCTCCGAGCGGGTTCCGAAGCTCGTGCGCGATGCTGGCGCCGATCTGGCCAATGGCCGCCAGCCGCGTCTGTTTGACCAGTCTCTCACGGATCTTGTCGAGTTCGCTCTGGACGCGCTGGGCCTCGCCGAGTCGCTGGTGGAAGAGCTTCTCCTGGGCGGCGTGGGCAGCCTCCTCTGCCCGCCCCCGTTCAGCCGCCTCCGCCTCGAGTTCTGCTGTGCGGGTCGAGACGCGGCCCGCGAGCTCGTTGTGCCAGCTCTCGATCGTTCCCACCATCGAGTTGAAGGTCGCCGCCAGGGAGCCGACCTCATCCGATGTCGTCACCGACGCTCGAGCCGCCAGATCGCCATCCTCCACTCGCTGCGCCGTTTGGCTCAGGTTCATGATTGGCGCCGTGATCCGCCGCGCATAGATGATCGTCGCGAGGACGATCGCGACGATCGAGACGAGGCCCGTCAGCGCGGTGAAACGGATATCCTCATGGATGTCGGCGAGCACCTCCGCCTCGTCGCGCTTGACCACGAGTCCCCAGCCCAGCTCGGGTGTCACACGGATGTAACGGTACGCGGCCAGTACCGGCTCGCCGCGATAGTCTGCCATCCGGGTGATGCCCTCTTCGCCAGCCGCGGCGAGCGCCGCCGCTGGCGTGTGGTCCACGTATTCGAGTGGCCGGCCCCTGCTTCCATCGGGCAGGCGGTACTTCAGGGGTGTGAGGATCCGCATCTCACGATCCACCAGCACTGCTTCGTCCATGGGCCCGAAGCCCTTGCCGGCGAGCAGAGTCGACCGGACGATGTCATCCATCGCGACGACCATGATCACGACAGAGCGGGGCTGGTCTTCTGGCCCGACGATATCCTGAGCGATGCTGAGCACCACACTGCTATTCGGATCGATTCTCAGGTCGCTCACGTGGGCTTCGAGGGGCCCATGGATGTGGGCAGGGCCGAAGTCCGGCGCGAGGCTCCCTATCTCAGCTTCGTCCGTCGAGACGAAGATTCGTCGGGTCTCGTGGTCGACGATCTGGATCTTGTCGTAGACATCGTATTCGTCCCGCACTGCTTCCAGCTGGCTCACGACGGCCGAGTAGCTCTCCTGTTCTCTGAGCTGGCTCGAGCTCTCATCCTGCAAGATCAGCGATGAGCTGAGCTCGTGGGCTGCGGTGTGGAGGTGCGCCACGCCCTCCACCAGAGCTTGGTTTCGGGCCAATACCCGAGTGTCGTTTCGCCGCGCCCTCAGCCAGTGCACGATCCGGTCTTTCATGAGATCCGCCACGAGACCGAGGTCACCGAACTCCTCGTATCGCTTACTCGAGATGCGTCCCTCGTGAGAGCTGAATGGCAGGCCCTGCAGGCCCAGCCACTCCCCGCTGATCAAGATCGCAATGAAGAGAAGGCTGAAGACGAGCACCAGGCGCGCGCGGATCGTCCCCCAGGCCCGGCTTTCGAGAAGTCCGCTGCGGACACCACGAGTCGGCCCCGTGGCTCCATCAGCGCGATTCATGGTTCTCGCTCCCGGCTTCGCGGTAGTCGTAGCTCTGGAGCTGCCGCCGCGAAGTTGACAACACGTCCGCAATCAGTGAGCGGTCGAACCGGCGGCGTACCTGCTCCCAGGTGGCGTTGTCGTCGATCTTGTCCAGCCGCCGCAGCAGCTCGAATTCCCGGGCCAGTCGCCCGTTGCCCAGTAGATCGGCCTCCGGTAGCGAGGGAATCGATGCGATTCCGATGAGATCATTCCATGCCAGTGCGGCGTAGTCCCGCTCGTTCAGCCGAGGTAGCCTCCGCGAGAAAGCCTCCGTCTTCTCAAGGGCCCAGCGAGCCGCACGAAGGCGGTTCTTGCGATAGCCCAACCAGCCGACTGCCCGCAGCTCCGCGGCCACGATCTGGCGCAGTGCGTCTGGCTGTTGCTCGCTGAATGTTTGCGAGAAGTAGAGGTAGCCCGAGCAAAGACTCTGATGGACCACGACCTGGTTCCCGTAGTGGGACTCGGCAATGAATGGTGTGGGCTGCCAGGCCGCAAAGGCGTCGATTCCGCCTGCCGCCAGCGCACTCGGCATCTCGTGCACGTCGAGGGCGATCCGCTCGATGTCCGCTTCGGTCAGCCCCCCCGCGGAGAGCGCTCGCAACAGAGCAAAGTAGGCATTCGAGCCCGACGCGTAAGCGATGCGCTTGCCGCCCAGTTCGTGGAGGAGTACCGGGTGGCCCGCCACTATGGAGCAGAAGCCGTACTGGGCGAGTGCGGCGATCTGTATCCGTCCCTCGGCAGCCGCTACCAGGGCCGGCATGTCGCCGCCAATCCCCGCTTCGAGATCACCGCTGCGAATGAAGTCGTTGACGTCAGCGCCCTTGAAGAAGGCGTGAAAGCGCAGCGTGAGGCCCCTGCGGGCCAGACTCTCGCTCAAGATGGCATCACGCTGCATGGCCTCTGTGATCAAGTTGGTCGGAATCCAGAGCGGCTGCGTGCCGACATCGATGATGTCACGTCCCTGCCCGAAGTCGTAGTCCCGATAGGCGCCATGATGGGGAAGGGCAGACGTCGTCCCGCTCGATGCAGCTGGGGCATCCGACAACGCCGCGTGTCGCGAGAGCGCGATCAAGATGACCAGGCAGCCGGCGGTCAATAGTGCCCACGGAACACGTCGAGGCATCGTGCGCATCCCCCACTCGGCAGGGGTCTTCGTACTACGAGCTTCACAGCGTACAGTGATCCGGGTTCAGTGTCGATGAAGCCCACGTCCATCACCGCTGATCCGCCCGTCCCCGATTCCAAGCAGCGGTGTAATACGGATTCTCCGTAGTTGAATCTACGTGTCAGCGACTTCGAGGTCATCCAGACCCGGGTGCGTACCAATACGTGCGGGCTCCGTCCGTCCGTGTCCTCCGATGCCAGATGGGGCGGGTGTCTTCGCAGGAGTGTCGGTTTCGGGCTGGCACGCCCCTTGCTCTACGGCCTCCGGAGACTCCCGACACTCATGCTGGCGTCGCTGGCGCTCGCAGAGGTCGAAACGATCTGGGGGAGATGAAGATGGCCGGCTCACCTGCGAGTACGCTCCGCACGCTCGCCTGGCTCGCAAAGGAGACGCTGTTCAGGCCCTCGCATCCGACACCCCTACGGCCCACCGCCGGCCGTCCCATCCTGCTCTTGCACGGCTTCGCTGCTTCGAGCCGCGTGCTGCTTCCACTGGAGCGGCACCTGCGGCGTACCACCGAGCGCCCCGTAGTGCGCGTCGATCTCGGGCCCGGTCTGCGGGACTTGCGTCAGAGCGGACACCGGGTGCATGAGGCTCTCGAGCGCGTAGCCGCATCGCCCGGGTTCGAATTCGTGGACGTGGTCGCCCACTCGATGGGAGGACTGGTTGCCGTCTATCTCCTCAAGGCGCTCGACCGTGGACGCCGCATCCGCCGCGTCATCACGCTCGGTACGCCACACGGCGGTACACCGGTCGCGCTGGCCGGTGTGCTGGTCTTGGGAGTCCTGAGCCGCGCTGTCTGGCAGATGCTGCCGAGATCGCCTCTGATCGCCGAGCTGAGCCGCCTCAAGCTACCCCTCGGCTCGGAAATCGTCTCGATCCGCGCCGAGCGCGATGTCTTCGTGCCGGACCGCTATTCGAGAATCCCCCGATGTCGTGGTCAGCACAATGCCCGGGTCTCAGGTGTCGACCACATCGAGTTGCTCCACTCCGCGCCGACACTCCAGCTCGTCACGCGGTCGTTGGCGCGTGTGTAGCCAGCGAGCCCTGCCGGTCGCCTTTGCTGGAGAGCTTGCCCGAACGACGTCTTGAGCGTTCCAATCTCTCAGTTGTGTGTCACTCGGACACCTTGGGCCGAGGGGCGTCGAGATCGCGGGGTTGCGTGCCGTGAGTGGATGCAAGATGCTCGGATCCGTCTTCTGACTAGAGACGCCTCGGGCCGCTTGCGCTGCATCGGGCATCGTTCGGTCGAGCCGTCTCGCGCAGGCCGCAGGAAAAGGGCTGTTCGCGAGGAGCCAAAAGGATGGGCTGGCACGACAGCGTTTTCTGGTTCGCGCTTGGTCTCGTGGGCCAGGCGGCGTTCTTCTCTCGCTTTCTGGTGCAGTGGATCGTGTCCGAGCGTGCCGGCCGTAGCGTCGTCCCGGTCGCGTTCTGGTATCTCAGCATCGCGGGCTCACTGACGCTTCTGGTCTACGCCATTCATCGCCAAGAACCGATCTTCGTGCTCGGCCAGTCGGTGGGTGGGTTCGTCTATATCCGGAACCTCGTCCTGCTGCGCAGGGAGCAGCAGCCCGTTGCTGAGGCGGCGAGCGCCGGAGGAGAGCCGACATGAAGCTCTCGATCGTCATCCCCTTCCATGATGAAGAGGAGAACGTCGTGCCGGTGCTGAACGAGATTCGCCGGTGCCACCCCGAGGCCGAGATCATCGCAGTCGACGACCACAGCACGGATCGCACGTCTGAGATTCTCGGCGGGCAGTCGGGCGTTCGTCTCTGCCGACTTCCAAGGCGGCTGGGGCAGAGCGCCGCCGTTTACGGCGGACTGGTGCGTGCCACCGGTGATGTTTGCGTGATCATGGACGGTGACGGTCAGAGCAGTGCCGCGGACATCAAGCGGCTGCTCGAGTTCTTTCCGGAATACGACCTCGTGATCGGCTGTCGTGTCGAGCGATGTGACTCGATGGCCCGGGTCGTCGTCTCCAGAATCGCCAATCGCTTGCGCAGAGGATTCACGCGAGATGGCGTGACGGATAGCGGCGGGACGCCCAAGGCAATGAAACGTGAGTGTGTCGAGCACCTGATTCCGTTCGACGGTCTCCATCGATTCATTCCCGCGCTGCTGTCACGGGCTGGCTTTCGCGTCATCGAGGTTCCGGTATCCCATCGCAGGCGGCTTCACGGTCGTACCAAATACGGCACCTGGGGGCGCGCCTGGCGAGGCGTCTGGGACCTGCTCGGCGTCAGTTGGCTGCTGCGGCGGCGGATCGACCCGAGGATCGTGGGGGCCGACGCGGGAGCACCAGATCGTCAGTCGCCATCGCCGTGATGTCTGCTACTCGGGAGACAGTGCCGCCAGCGCGAGCTGCATCGCCATCTGCAGGTCGCCCTGTACCTCTATCTTTCCGTTCATGAAGGCATCCTGGGGCGCGAGCGTGCCAGCCCGGAGTTCGGCGTAGGCGTCGCCGTCGACGCTGATCGCACAGCTCGGTCGCTCGGCGATGGCACCGTCTCCGAAGTGGGCCACGAGCGTGAAGGCGTTCTCTCCCGTGAGCGAGAACCTCAACGAGCCGGCCAGCGCGTGCAGGTTCTGGACCCGCTGCGAGGTGAGCATCATGCCCTGCTCGATGCCCGCGATGGCTCCGAGAAAGCCAAGCACCGAGTCGCCCGATTCCCTCTCGAGCACAGCCAGCGCGTCGAGATCGTGAGTCAGGATCATGAAGGGCCTGCAGGCGGCGTCCGGGCCTTCACTCATGCGCCCAGCGACCACGTTGAGGTTGAAGCGCTCTTCCTCGCGACCACCCGTTACGACGACGCCAATCGTCGCCTTTACCGTACGCATGCCCTCTAGCATCTGAGCGGCGTCCGCGTCGCCGTTCGCAGCCGCCCGCTGCTGGCTGTCGAAGGCGCGGTTGAACTGGTTCGGGACACGCTCGTGGTAGAAGGTGCGGGGATTGCAGCTCGCTTCGTTCATCGATGTGCGCGCCTCTTTTGAAAGCGGTTGACCGCGTTCGTGTGCTCGCGGTAGCTCGAGGAGAAGAAGTGGGTGCCATCGTTGCGGGACACGAAGTAGAGGTGATCGGTCTGACTCGGAGACAGCACCGCACGCAGAGCATCGACTCCCGGGCTCGCAATGGGCCCTGGGGGCAGGCCTCCGATGCGGTAGGTGTTGTACGGGTTTCCCTCATTGAGCAGATCGCGCTTGCGCAGGTTGCCGTCGAAATCGGGGATGCCGTAGATCACCGTGGGGTCGGTCTCCAGACGCATTCCCCTTTTCAATCGATTGAGAAAGACAGCCGCGATGAGTGGGCGCTCCTCGGGGCTGGCGGTCTCCTTCTCGACGATGGAAGCCAATGTCACGATCTCGTGTCGCGTGAGACTCTGCCGCTTTGCCAGGGGCTCGATCTCATTGCGCCAGACTGTCTCGAACCGCCTCACCATCGCGCGCGCTACATCCTTGGGCGCCAGGTTGCGGGGTAGGTGGTACGTGTCCGGGAAGAGATAACCCTCGAGCGAGTCGGCGTTGATCCCGAGCGACCTCGCGAACTCGGGATCTTGCACGGCCGCGAGAAAGGCCTCTCCGTCCACCAGCCCGCTCTCTTGCAGCCGTTCGGTGATGTCCGTCGCGCGAATACCCTCCGGCACGGTCGCGGGGTAGGTCTTGACCTTGCCGGCGGTGATGGTGTCGAGGATCTCACGAGCGGATTGGTGCGGCGAGAGTTCGTACTCGCCTGCCTGAAGTCTACCCGCGATACCGTCGAAGCGTGCCGCAAGTTCGGCAACGCGCGCGCTGCGGATCAGACTCGCTTGCTCGAGGTGTCGGGCGACGACCGCGAGCGATGTGCCTCGCTCCACTGCGAATATCTGCCACTGCGGCTCAGCGGAGGCGGGCTCGAGCTGCCGCATGCCGCACTGGACCAGGAGCCAGGCCCCCAGCAGTACCACTCCCGATAGCGCGCCGAGCCAGCGAAGCATCTCTATTCCCGCTCTCCGCTCTCGTGCGTATCCTGGCTGCGTTGCAGCTCGAGGTAGGTGCGCAGGATGATCGCCGCCGCCACCTCGTCGACGTGCTCACTCACGCGTTTGCCCCTTCGGCCCTGGCTGTGCAGAGCGCGCTCGGCCTCGATGCTGGTCCAGCGCTCGTCGATGGTGTCGACCACCAGCCCGGTCGACTCCCGCAGTGCATGTGCGAAGTCTTCGGCGGCCTGCGCCTCCGGACCCTTGCGGCCGTCCATGTGTCGCGGCAGACCGATCACGACGCGGCCGATCTCGCGCTCTGCGATGATCTCGCGCACGGCTGCGATGTCGGCCTTGCGGCCGCTGCTCCGAAGTGTACCGGCTGGAAAGGCGAAAGCGGCTTCGCTGTCGGAGATCGCGAGGCCGATGCGCTTGCTGCCGAGGTCGAGACCCAGAACCCGCATGAGGCAGCCTATTGTAGCGACTCGGCTTTCGCCGCGGCCCCTTCGTCGCTGCCCAGCAGCTTCTTGGCACGTTCGCGAAGAGAAGCGTCTCGACTGTGGCTGGCCCGTTGTAGGGCGCGTCGTGCCTCGCGGCCCGGCAGGCGCTCGAGCGCCACGAGCGCCGCGAGCTTGAGCTTGCGCAGGGATTTGCGCCGTAGCAGCGAGCGGCGTTCGAGCAGTGCCACCAGCTTGGGAACGACTCGCTCCGAGCCGAGCTGTCCCAGTGCGCGAATCATCTCACGTGCCCGCTCCGTCTGTGCTTGCTCCATGGCACGCTCGAGTGCCGCGAGTATCGGCTGTGCGGCACGCGGGTCGCCCAGATGGCCGAGGCAAGTAGCCGCGATCTCGGGCAGCTCCGGAAGCGGTCTCGAGAGCGCCTCGATGAGCGCATCAACAGCGCCCTCGCTTGCGATGTGCGCCAGCGCACGAGCGGCTTCTAGGCGCAACGCAGCGTGGGGTCCGTGGAGAGCCTCCACGAGGCGGGGCACGATTTCGGGATTCTGGATCTCGCCTGTGAGGCGGGTCGCCAGCTGGGCGCGGGCAATCGAGGGATCCGCGAGGATCTGGGACAGCACGGGCAGGGCGATCTCGCCCAGCGTGATCAGGATGGCGGTGAGCTGTGCCGAACGATCGGGATCGTCCTCGCGCGCGAGCCTCTCGAAGAGCGGTGTGACCGACCGCTCCGCAAGCAACAGGAGTACCTGCGTTGCGCGCACGCCGGCGTGTGCGTTGCTCGAGCAAGCCCGGTCGATCAGGTCGTCGAGGCGTGTTTCCGAGGTCAGTCGCAGGCACATCTGCTTGGCGACACTCGCCTGCAGGCCGGGGCGTCCACCCTCTCCGACGGCGTGGTCTGCCAATACCAGCGTTGCGCGGTAGCACTCGTCGGTCAGGCCTTCGTCGAAGAGCTCACCGGCGCACTCGACGATGCGCTTGGCGAGAAACGCGTAGGCGGCGTCATCGACGCAGCGGTCGAGCTCCAACAGGCGGAAGAGCAGGCGCTCGCCTCGCTCGTCTCCGGCCGGCGCTTCGAGCGGGCACTCCTCCAGGTCGGGCTTTTCCGCGCTAGGGCTGTTGATCACGAGCTGGCGGCTGCGGGCCAGCAGGGCCGAGCCCAGCGAGGCGGTGGCGACAGGCGGGGGCGAGCTGACGCTCTGCTGGGCCGCCAGGGCATCCTCCTCGCCGCCGTTGATCGCGATCCCCACGTTTCCGCGCGAGGCCAAGCTTCGAGCCAGGCCGCCGCGCAGCGCGTGATCCCGCTCGCTGTGGCTGAGCACATCCACGAAGCTGTGAAACGCATCCCGCGTCAGTGCGGGTGTGAACTCGATCCGCTGCACATCCCGCTCGAGCAGCACCCGGGCCAGGTCGGCCATGTGACCGTGCGGGATGCTCTCCGACACGTCGCTGGCTCGAAACACCGCCTCATCGATCCAGAGCTCCAGCCGCCCGGCTCGCTCGAGTTCGACCTGGAAGGCCAGGTAGGCGCGGTCGAGAAGCTCGCCGCGCGCGGTGCTGTCTTCCGCGTAGAAGCGCATCCCCTTGCACACTCGGCCCAACTCGACGAGGAGGCAGGAGAGATCTGTCGTGGTTCTCTTGCTCCACTCGTTGCGTTCGGGAGCCTGCTCGGACATCTGTCACCTGTGAAGTCGCCGGTTCTCTGCTGCAGTACATCGACCGCGTCCGGAGCAGGCTGAAGCGGCACTGCCTGGCACAGCCGGTCCCGGCCAGGCCGAATCTATTTTCTCCTTTTCTTCACCTCTTCGTTGGCGCCCCGAATGCCCCGTCGCTACCCTGCCCAACTCGATGCCCCCCCGTCGACGTGAACCAGCCGCGGGTCCTCGCAGCGGTCCCGAGAAGCGGGTCGGTCCCATCGAAACGCCCAAAAGCGAAGCCAAAATAGGCACTTCCGCACGGACTGGAGAGCCCTCAGCCGGTCGAGAGCTCTCAGCGGGTCAAGAGCCCTCAGCCGGTCAAGAGCCCTCGGCCGGCAAAGAGCCCTCAGCGGGCGGCGGGGTCGCGCTCTGGCTGGCAACGGCGGGGGGTATCGGCTTTGGGCCGTGGGCGCCCGGAACCTGGGGCGCTCTCGCGGCGGTGCTCCTCTTCGTGCTGTTCTTTGCGCGGCTGGGCCTGCCCCTCTACGGCTTGCTGTTGATCGTTCTCACTGCGATCGGTGTCTGGGCCTCGGGACGGGTGGAGGCCCATTTCGGTCGGCATGACGACGGACGCATCGTGATCGACGAAGTGGTGGGCCAGCTCATTGCCCTCGCACCGCTCGTGGTGATCTGGGAGATGCCTCTCGGCCGGATCGGGTTGCCCGCGGGCCCGATGGCTGCCGAGTGGGGTGCCGGCGCTGGAATCGACATTCGGTGGCTGCTGGTCGTGACCGCATTCGTCGCATTCAGGTGGTTCGATATCCGGAAGCCGGGGCTGGTCCGGTGGGCGGAAGAGAGGTTCGAAGGCGGCGTGGGCGTAATGCTCGATGACATCGTGGCGGGCGTATTCGGGGCGGTGGTCGTGATACTGCCCGCCTACGCGCTGGTGGTCGGCCTGCTTCGGGAGAAGGTGCTCGAGGCGGAGGCGGTGGTCGCGGTTCTGCGAGCTGTATCCGGGGCCCTGGGATTCGTGTCGTGAAGGCTGAGATCATCACCATTGGCGACGAGATCCTGCGGGGCGAAATCGTCGACTCCAACAAGGCCCTGCTCGCGGAGCGTTTGCGTCGCCTCGATATCGAGTGCCATTACCAATCGTCGGTTCGCGACGACAGACGGGACATGCGCGATGCCTTTCGGCGCGCGGTCGAGCGCAGCGATGTGGTGCTGGTCTCGGGCGGGCTGGGTCCGACGCGAGACGACATCACCAGCGAGGTGTTGGCCGAGACGTTCGGGCGCGAACTCCTACTCGACGCTGCCTCTCTCGAGTCCATCCGCGTTTTCTTCCAGCGTATCGGTCGCGAAATGAGTCAGGCCAACCGTAAGCAGGCCTGCTTTCCGTCTGGTGCCGAGGTGCTCCCCAACCCAGCCGGAACGGCACCCGGCTTCGCCTTGCAGGAGGCCGGAACGCTCGTCTTCTGCATGCCCGGTGTGCCGCGCGAACTCGGCCAGATGATGGACGAGCAGGTGCTCCCGCGGCTCGAGGTGGCCTGTGAAAAGGCGCTCGCCGCAAGCACGGCGGGTCGAGAGGCGGCTGGGAAGCCGGTGGTACGCGCCAGGCTGCTGCGGACGTTCGGCATGGGGGAGTCATCGCTCGAGGAAGAGCTCGCCGACATCGCTCGGGACGGCGACGTGGAGCTCGGCTTTCGAACCACCTTTCCCGACAACTACCTGCGCGTGGTGGCTCGGGCGGCCTCCGCCAGCGAGGCCGACAACGCGATCGAGCGGGTGGTGAAGCGTATCCACGATCGGTTGGGGCCTCTGGTTTACGGTGAAGAGAACGAGAGCATGGCCCAGGTGGTGGGGCGCTTGCTGGCCGAGTGTGGCAAGACGATCGCACTGGCGGAGTCCTGCACCGGTGGGCTCGTGGCGCAGAAGATCACCGACGTGCCGGGCTCCTCCAGCTACTTCCTCGGCGGAGTCGTAGCCTACGCGAATAGCGCCAAAGTGCGGCTGATCGGCGTTCCCGAGTCACTGCTTGCGGAGCACGGCGCAGTCTCGGAGCCGGTGGTCCGGGCCATGGCGGAGGGTGTGAGGGAACGCTTTCGGGCCGACCTCGGGCTTTCGGTCAGCGGCATCTCGGGGCCCGACGGCGGTACGCCGGAGAAGCCGCTGGGCCTGGTCTTTCTCGCGCTCGCACGGGGAGAGGCCACACACGTCGATCACTTCGTCTTTCCCATCGAGCGTTCGCGTCACCGCACGTTGGCGGCTCAGGTGGCTCTCGACTGGGTGCGTCGCTCGCTGCTGGGGCTCGAGCTCACCGGGCCCAGCCTGTTGCGGCAGCGGGGTGGTGGGCCGTCGCCGGGAGCGCCGCGCTCATGACCACCCGGAGCCATACGCTTGGACTCTATCTCTGTCTCGTTCTTCATCCCCGTCCCCCCTTTTGCTCCGAACGCCGCGCGGTGCCCGGAGAGCAGGATCACCCCCAGCACGAAGATTCCCACATTCTTTGACTTTTCGGAGGAAGCACAGCATGGCGAAGACCAAGAACGAGAGCGCGAAGGGGGACCAGGAGGTTGCCAAGCGCAAGGCGATCGAGCTGGCGGTATCCAGCATCGAGAAGCAGTTCGGCAAGGGTGCGATCCAGACCATGGGCGGTGAGTCGATCGATCACGAGATCGGCTATTTCTCGAGCGGAGGGCCGAGCCTCGACATCGCGCTCGGTATTGGGGGCTATCCCCGCGGCCGTGTGATGGAGATCTACGGCCCGGAATCCAGCGGCAAGACTACGCTCGCACTGCACGCCATCGCCGAGGTTCAGCGGCTGGGCGGTGTGGCGGCCTTCATCGATGCCGAGCATGCGCTGGATGTCAACTACGCGCGACGGCTGGGCGTTGACGTCGACGATCTGTTGGTGTCGCAGCCCGACACGGGAGAACAGGCACTCGAGATAGCCGACGTCCTGTTGCGCTCGGGTGCAATCGAGCTGGTAGTGGTCGACTCGGTGGCGGCACTGGTGCCGCGGGCCGAGATCGAAGGTGAGATGGGCGATACCCATGTGGGCCTGCAGGCGCGGCTGATGAGCCAGGCTCTGCGCAAGCTCACCGGGACGGTCTCGAAGTCCGGCGCCTCGGTGATCTTCATCAACCAGATCCGCATGAAGATCGGTGTCATGTTCGGAAGCCCCGAGACCACCTCCGGTGGCAACGCGCTCAAGTTCTACGCCTCCGTGCGGGTGGACATTCGCCGCATCGCCGCCATCAAGGAGGGCGACGTCGTGGTGGGCAACCGCACACGGGTCAAGGTGGTGAAGAACAAGGTCGCGCCGCCCTTCCGGCAGGCGGAGTTCGACATCATCTACAACGAGGGCATCTCCCGCGAAGGGGACCTGTTGGATCTCGGCGTCGTCGACGGCATCGTCGAGAAGAGCGGCTCCTGGTATTCGTACGGGGACGAGCGTATCGGGCAGGGACGGGAGAATGCCCGCCGCTTCCTCAAAGAGAATCCCGACGCCTGTGCCCGGTTGGCCGAAGAGGTCTATGCGGCCCGTGGCCTCAAGCTCCCGGTTCTCGCCAACCCGTCAGAGCCGGTGGCAGGGGGAAAGACACCCGAGTAGCTCGGCACATCACCAGGCAGCGCCGCCCCGCGGGCGCGGCGCTGTCTGGCCCCTAGTGCTCGAATTCCCGTCAAGGACGCACCGGGTGTTCTGCATCCCTGGCCGCAGCCACGGACCGGCTCCCCTCGGAGCATTGCGGCCGGTCGCCAGACGCTCGCTCAAGACCCGAGCGCAACCGGTCGAAACACCCAAAGCACCGTGGGCTTGCGTGCGCGATCTGCGGCACGCACAGGCAGGGGACCGGAAGCGCTATGGCGATGGAGCTCAACGAGATCTTGAAGGTCGCCATCAAGGGTGGTGCCTCGGACATCCACCTGAAGTCCGGCCTGCCTCCGATGTTTCGCGTGGACGGAGCCCTGGTGCCGCTCAAGAACGGCGAGCGCATCATGCCCGACGAGATCAAGAGCATGGCCTTCGCCATCATGAACCCGGTGCAGAAGGCGCGTTTCGAGGAGAACCGTGAAGCGGATCTCGCTTACGGCATTCCCGGCCTTGGCCGTTTTCGTGTCAACTGCTTTCAGCAGCGCGGCAGCATCGGCATCGTCTTTCGTGTGATTCCATTCGGTGTCAAGACTGTCGAGCAGCTCCATCTGCCCAAGGTGTGCGCGCGCATCGCCCAGGAGCACCGCGGTCTCGTCCTCGTCACGGGGACGACCGGGTCCGGCAAGTCCACGACACTCGCGGCCATGATCGAGCAGATCAACTCGGAGCGGACCTGCCACATCATGACGATCGAGGACCCGATCGAGTTCCTGATTCGCGATCGCCGCTCCATCGTGAACCAGCGCGAGATCGGTGTCGACACCCACAGTTTTTCCAACGCTCTGCGTGCCGCCCTGCGGCAGGATCCCGACGTGATTCTGGTCGGTGAGATGCGTGACTTCGAGACGATCGAGACCGCCCTCACCGCGGCCGAGACCGGTCACCTCGTGATGAGCACGCTCCACACATTGGACGCCACCGAGACCATCAACCGCATCATCTCCGTCTTTCCGCCCTACCAGCAGAAGCAGGTTCGCCTCCAGCTCTCGATGATCCTCAAATCCGTGATCTCGCAACGACTCGTCCCCAGGGCGGATGGCAAGGGTCGCGTGCCCGCGCTGGAGGTATTGGTCTCGACGGCACTGACGCGCGAGCTCATCGGCGACAAGGACCGCACCAAGGAGCTCCCGGACGCCATCTCCAAGGGCTTCACCACCTACGGCATGCAGACCTTCGATCAGTCGCTGATGCAGTTGGTCAAGCAGGATCTCGTGACCTACGAGGAAGCGCTCAAGAACGTGTCCAATCCCGACGACTTCGCTCTGCGCTTCCGCGGCATTGCCTCCACCTCCGACTCCAGCTGGAGCGATTTCGCCGGCGATGGGGAAGAAGAGAAGCCGGAAGTCGACGACATCGACGCGGCACTGGCCGGCGGCGACGACTTCAACATCGACCGCTTCTGACGCTCAGCCGCCGACTCGTTGATGTAGCGCCACCTGGCGCCTTCCACGCGTCGGCGCGACGAAGCTGCGCCGGTTTGCGGCCCGTCTTGCGCGCAATCCTTGCCGACCCCGCGTGTCCTGTCCCCAAGAAGTAACAGGACACTCGGCTCGACCCGCCTCGCTGGCCGAGTCCGAGCTAAGCTGGCTCCGCTTGATGAACCAGCGGATCGCTGAGGGGAGGTGGGATGAGGCGCTTTGATGGCAAGGTGGCAATCGTCACCGGGGCGGCTTCGGGCATCGGTGCGGCGACCCTGCGCCGTCTGGCCAGCGAGGGAGCAGCCGTGGTGGTCGGCGATATTCAGGATGAGGCGGGTGAGGCGATCGCACAGGAGATCGGAGCAGGCGGTGGTGAGGCCTCCTTTCGCCACTGTGACGTCGCCGATCTCTCACAGGTGGAGGCTCTGGTCGAGCATGCGGTCTCGCGCTACGGCGGCCTCGATATCATGCACAACAACGCCGCATGGACCGGTGGCGGCTGGGTGGCGGACCTCGATCCGGAGGTCTGGCAGCGCAGCATCCAGGTGATGTTGACAAGTGTCTTCTACGGCTGCCGTGCCGCGCTTCCGGCCATGCTCGAGCGCGGCGGTGGCAGCATCGTCAACACCGCATCGATCGAGGCCTTCGGCGGCGAGATGCTGGCGTCTCCCTATTCGACCGCCAAAGCGGGCGTAGTAAACTTCACGCGCAACGTGGCCATCGAGTACGGGCGCAAGGGGATTCGGGCGAATTCGATTTGCCCGGGGATCGTCGAGACCCCGATGTATCACCAGATGGAAACATTCGCCAAGCACTCACGGGAGGATATGGAGCAGTTGTCCGCACTCGGCCGTCTGCTCCAGCCGGACGAAATCGCAGCCGTCGTTGCCTTTCTGTGCAGTGAGGACGCCTCGGGAATCACCGGTGCGGCGCTGGTGGTCGACGGCGGAACCACCGCCTTCGTCAATCTCGGCGGACACTCACCCTATTCGGGTTCGAGCTAGAGCTCGCCCCTGCTGGTGCTCCTGCGGTCCGGTATATTCCGGCCCCCACGAAACCCCGACCCGAGCTACCAGGGAGGCCAGACAATGCCGCGGGCGGCACCCGAAATCCGTGAGGAGTTCTTGCGCTTCTTCGAGCGGCGCGGCCACCGTCTGGTGAAGAGCGCATCGCTGATTCCCGATGCCGACCCCACCCTGATGTTCGTGAATGCAGGCATGGTGCCGTTCAAGCGGACTCTCCTCGGCGAGGAGGTTCGGGACTACGCACGCGCGGTCTCGTCTCAGAAGTGCATGCGCGTGTCGGGCAAGCACAACGATCTGGAGAACGTCGGCCGTACACCGCGCCACCACACCTTCTTCGAGATGCTCGGCAACTTCTCCTTTGGCGACTATTTCAAGCAGGAGGCGGTCGAGTTCGCCTGGGAGCTGCTGACGCAGCGGATCGGATTCGATGAGAGCAGGTTGGCGGTTTCGGTCTTTCGCGAAGACGACGAGGCGCACGAGATTTGGCGCGAGAGTGTCGGCTTACCCGAGAGCAGGATCTATCGCCTGGACGAGGATGAGAACTTCTGGTCCATGGGCGATACCGGTCCCTGCGGACCCTGCTCGGAGATCCACGTTGACTTCGGCGAGAACGGCGACTGTGCGAGCAAGCGCTGCGATCCCTCCTGCGACTGCGGTCGTTGGCTCGAGATCTGGAATCTGGTCTTCATGCAATTCGATCGGGACGCCTCGGGTGAGATGACGCCGTTGCCCAAGCCGTCGATCGACACGGGTGGGGGCCTGGAGCGCTGGGCTGCGGTGCTGCAAGGGGTTCGCAGCAACTACGAGACCGATCTCTTCGTGCCGATTCTCGCTCGAGCGCAGGAAATATCCGGTGTGACGCTGGGAGAAGATCCGGAGAAGGACGTATCGCTGAGGGTCGTCGCCGATCACGTACGCTCATTGTCCTTCTTGATCGGCGATGGTGTGTTGCCGTCCAATGCCGGCCGTGGCTACGTGTTGCGCAGGATTCTCCGTAGAGCCTCGCGCCACGGCGTGTTGCTCGGCGTGGAGGAGCCCTTTCTGCACGAGGTCGCGAATACGGTCATCGACCAACTCGGTGATGTCTACCCCGAGCTGATCGAGCGCCGCGCCTTCATCACTGATCGCATCCGTCGGGACGAAGAGCGCTTTCTCGTTACGCTCTCTCGAGGGCTCACGCTGCTCGAGGGAGAGATCCAAGATGCCAAGGCACGGGGTGACTCCGAGCTGGCGGGTGAGACGGTCTTCAAGCTCTATGACACCTACGGATTTCCCGTGGACCTGACCGCCGACATCTTGCTCTCCCACAAGATGCAGGTTGACCGATCCGGCTTCGATTCCGCCATGCAGCAGCAGCGGCAGCGAGCCAGGGCCGCTTGGGCGGGCAGTGGAGACGAGGGGGTCGCCGAGGTCTACAGCCGTATCGCGGCAGATACGACCACCGTGTTTCGCGGCTACGACGCCACCGAGGGGCAGGCGCGGCTGGCGGCTCTGCTGGTCGACGGGCGACCGGTTGATGTCGCTCGCCGAGGTCAGAAGGTGGAGTTGATCTTCGACGAGACGCCCTTCTACGCCGAGAGCGGTGGTCAGCTCGGAGACCGTGGTGTGGTGATCGCCGTTGATGGGCGCGTCGAGATCACGGATACGCAGAAGCCTGTGGAGGGGCTCTTCGTTCATATCGGCGAGGTCATTGAAGGTGAGATCCACGTTGACACTGAGGCAACGCTTCAGGTCGACTCGGAGTCGCGTCGCGCGACGGTGCGCAACCATTCGGGAACCCATCTCCTGCACGCGGCCCTGCGGGAGGTCCTGGGACCCCAGTCTATGCAGAAGGGTTCGCTGGTGGGCCCCAGCCGCCTGCGCTTCGACTTCACTCACGACACGCCGCTGAGCGACGATGAGCTGGCCCGCATCGAGGACCGCGCGAATGAGTGGATCGAGGCCAATCTGCCCGCCACCGTCCGCGTCATGCCCTACGACGAGGCGGTGGCGAGTGGTGCCACCGCGATCTTCGATGAGAAGTACGGCGACGAAGTGCGCGTCATCTCATTCGGTGAGTGCAGCACCGAGCTCTGCGGCGGAACGCACGCTCGGGCGACCGGGGACATCGGGCTGCTCAAGTTGATCTCCGAGACCGGCATCGCCGCCGGTGTGCGCCGCATCGAGGCACTGACCGGCATGAGTGCGCTGCGGGAGATTCGCCGCCAAGAGAGGATTACTCGGGATACGGCTGGCTTGTTGAAAGTGCCGGTGGCTGAGCTGCCGTCGAGAGTCGAAAAGCTGCTGGCCGAGCGGCGTGATCTCGAGCGGCAACTCGAAACGCTCAAGAGCGCGGAGCGTGGCTCAGCGGCGGGTGATCTGTTGGCTGGCGCACGGGAGATAGACGGCGCCCGGGCTCTCGGAGCTCGCGTCGACGGCGTCGATGCCAAGGCGATGCGGGGCATGGTGGATGATCTTCGCAACCGGCTCGGGAGCAGCGTTGTGATGTTGGCGGCCGAGCGCGCGGGAAAGGTGGTGCTCGCCATCGGCGTGACGAAGGATCTGATCAGTCGCTACAAGGCCGGTGAGCTGATCGCTCAGGTGGCGGCGGTCGTGGGTGGCGGCGGCGGTGGGCGAGCCGATTTCGCTCAGGCCGGCGGCCGAGATGCCACACAGATCGACGCCGCCATAGAGAAGTTCCACGAACTGGTGAGCGCCGGCTGACCGCTGCGGGGTGAGTTCCTATGGCGCCGGGCTACGTCGTCAATCCCTACATGACGAAGCGTCGAGCGACGCGTGAGGTCAGGGTCGGAGATGTGGGTGTCGGTGGGGACAATCCCATCCGCATCCAGTCCATGACCAACACCGACACGATGGACACGTGCGCGACGGTCGATCAGATCGAATGCCTGGTGGCGGCGGGCTGCGAAATCGCTCGCGTGACCGCTCCGTCGATGCGAGACGCCGAGAACCTGCGCGAGATCAAGGCGGCGCTGCAGCGCCGGGGCGTTCGGGTGCCGCTCGTTGCCGACATTCACTTCACCCCCAACGCGGCGATGATCGCGGCCGAGTGCGTCGAGAAGGTTCGGATCAACCCGGGCAACTACGCAGACAAGAAGAAGTTCAAGGTCAGAGACTACAGCGAGAGCGAGTATCGCCTCGAACTCGAGCGGGTGGCGGAGCGGTTTAGGCCACTGGTGCGGCGATGTCGTGAGAACGGTGTGGCGATGCGCATCGGCACCAATCACGGTTCACTGTCAGATCGCATCATGAATCGCCACGGCGACTCGCCGAGCGGCATGGTGGAGAGCGCCCTCGAGTTCCTCGCGGTATGCGAAGATGAGGGTTACGCCGATGTGATCTTCAGCATGAAATCTTCGAATACTCACGTGGCGATCCAAGCCTACCGGCTTCTGGCAGCTCGACTGGAAGAGCGCTCGCCGGGACTGCCGAGCTACCCGCTGCACCTGGGTGTGACGGAGGCTGGTGATGCGCTGGATGGCCGTATCAAGAGCGCCATCGGAATCGGGTCTCTGCTCGAGGACGGGATCGGAGACACGATTCGAGTGTCGCTGACTGAGAATCCGGTCGAGGAGCTGCCCGTGGCCCGTCTACTCGCCCGACGCAGCGAGCTTCGCTGGCTCGAGGATCGCTCGGCAAGTCCGATCGCATCGACTCCGGACTCAGCCCCTGTGCCAGATGAGTACGCGCGTCGCAGGACGCACGCACTCGAGATGTCGGGCTTCGATATCGGCGGCGCCGAGCCCATTCGAGTGGAACTCGAGATGGCGCTGCCCGCGACTCCGCCAGAGGGGATGGCGTCGTCGCTCGCAGCCTCACTCGCGCGTTTTAGCGACATTCGCTGCGAGGGACTCCTCGTCGGCATTGTCGACGAGGCGGGTTGCTCGGGGTTTCCGGCCTTCGCGAAGGCTCTTGCAGAGGCTGGGGTCGGCGTCCCGTGCGCAGTCCGGCTTCCGCCCGAGCTGGTGAGTGGAGGGCTGGCCGTGCCGTCGGAAGCGACGCGCGTGGTGATCCCCATCGATTCCGCGACTCCATTCGGAGCCATGCGTTCCGCAGCACTGGCGGTCTCGTCCGCGGGAGTCCCGCTCGAGTGGACGCTGCGGGCCGAGCGCGACGCGCTCGCCGAGCTGGTCGATCGCGCCTTGCTCGCGGTGGCGGATGTTCCTGCCATGCGGCTCGTGTTCTCAGTCGCTTGCGGTCGTGCGCTCGGAACGCATCGGTTGCTGGCCGCGTGTCTGGACGAGCGGGGTGTCGGCGATCTCCCGATCGTTCTTCGCTTCGCGCGGCGCTGCGAGGTGGATCTCCAGGCAACCCTGGTGGATGCCTCCATCGAGCTCGGTGCGCCGCTCTGCGATGGTATCGGCGATGCGCTGGGACTGGCCGGCTTTGGCGAACCGGGTGAGGCGGTGGACATCGCCTACCGCATCCTTCAGGGCGCACGCCTGCGAACGACCCGTACCGAATACATCTCCTGTCCTTCCTGTGGTCGGACGCGCTTCGACCTCGAGGCGACGACCGCCCGCATCAAAGAGCGGACGGCGCACCTGAAGGGCGTGAAGATCGCCATCATGGGCTGCATCGTGAACGGTCCCGGCGAGATGGCGGATGCTGATTTCGGCTATGTGGGATCCGGCAACGGCATGGTCACGCTATATCGAGGCAAGCGGATCGTCGCCCGTGACATCCCGGAAGCCGACGCCCCCGATCGCCTGGTCGAACTCATCCGGGCTAGCGCGGATCCGGGCTAGGAGTCCGCGTCGCGGATTTCTGGCGCCAACGCCCCGGTGCGGCGACGCTTGGCAGCTCGTCGGCGTGGTCGTCGACGAATGATCGGACGACGTCGTATGCCTCCAGGCTCCTTGAACTCGCGACGACCGGGTGGTCTCGGCCGATGAGCCAGGTCGAGGCGAGCACGATCAGCATGCTGACCAAAGCCCCCTCGGCTGCGCCCAGCGCGGCGCCACCCAGCCGGTCGGCCCAGTCGAGACCGGCGAAGCGCGCTCCGCGCCGCATCAACTTCGCAGCCAGGGAGAAGAGACCCACAGTCCCGATCGCGATTGCGGCTCCCATCAGCCAAGGGGCAGCCGCTGGTCCGATCTCACCTCCGGTTGTCCTCTGCAACCAGTCGGCCGCCGGGGCGGTGCCGTAGCGGGTTGCGAGGACGGCGGCACCGAGGGCCGCGATGGAGAAGCCTTCGCGAATCAGGCCGATGTAGAGACCCCGGGCGACGGCGACCAGCAGCACGGCCAGCACGGCGCCGTCGAAGGGCGTGATGGGGATGCCTGTGCCCATGGCAGAACCTCCTGACATCGCCGATGCGTGGTCTGGACCCGCTCTCGCGGGCCGTGCTCAGTCCACCGGAAGGTCGTCGGCCTCTGCCCCGCTGAGCAGTCGCACGTACATCTGTACGTCCTCTCGCTTCGGGTCTGCTTCGAGAACTTGATTCCAGTGGCCGAGGGCATCCTTGGGCCGTCCCAAGGAGTAGTATGTGAGGCCGAGCTGGACGCGCGAATCCAACAGGGCGGGGTTTGCGCGCAGGACGCGCTTGAACTCCTGCGCCGCCTGATGGGGCAGCCCCGCCTCGCGCAAGGTGATTCCCAGGCGATGGCGGATGTCGTGAAAGTCTGGGCAGCGATCGAGTGCTTTGCGGTACGCCTCGATGGCCTCTCGGCGCTCACCCGCTTCCGCGTAGGCATCGCCCACCGCCGCCTGCAAGTTGGCGAGCTTGCCACGGGTCGTGGCGTCTAGCGAGCCCGGTGAGCCACGCGATACGGTGGAGGCTCGTTCGGCCAGCTCGCGCGAGCGATCGTAGTCGCCGTTTCGTTCGTAGATGGTGGCCAGCGCCAGCAGGGCTTCCGCGTACGATGGATTCAGGCGAATCGCCTTGCGCAGACTCTCGGCGGCGGCGTTGAAGTCGCCCTTGCGATCGAAGAGCACGCCCACCATGTAGTGGATGTCCGCGAAGCTCTCGCGTGTCTTGAGCAGGGTGGAGAATGCTTCCAGTGCCGGGTTGACCTCTCCCCGCTCGAAATGGTCTCGACCGCGCGCGTAGGCCTCACGCTCGGCCACCGTCATTTGGACTGCCTGCGGCATGTTCACTCCAGCTCGTTCTCGCCTCGATTCCTGGCGCCCGCTCGCCTCACGACACGCGCGGCACCTTTACCGCGCTCTACTCGCCTGCCGCGATTCTCTCCGCTGCGCTGCTCGCGTGCCTCGACTCGCCGAAGTTCTCGACCACGACATGATACAGTCGAAGCGCCTCGTCCACTCGCTTCATGTTCTCGTACGCGACGCCCAGCTTGTAGAGAGCCTCGGCGTCCAAGCCCAAACCCGGATATTCGTCGATTACGCTGCGATAACGCGTAGCTGCAGACTGGTACTGACCACGCTTCAAATAGAAGTCGCCGATCTTCAACACGTTCGAGGCCAGGCGGGTGCGAAGCTTGTGGAGGATGATCTCCCCCTCGCGTGTCTCCGGCTCGTAGGGGAAGCGACTCCTCAGTGCCTCGAGGTACTTGAGGGCCTCACGGGTTGCCGTCTGGTCGCGATCGATCGACTTGATCTGTTCGTAATGGCAGAGCGCCGAGCGGAGCGTCGTGTATGGGACGAGCGGACTCTGCGGGTGAAGGTCCCCGAAGTCACGATAGTAGGAGAGCGCCTCCTCGTAGCGTTCGTCGTCGAAGTACGCGTCGGCGATCTTGATCTGCGCTTCGACTTCGTATTCGCTGTAGGGGTAGTTGTCGACGATGGTCTGGAACGTCTCGATCGCCTTCGTGTAGTTGACCCAGCGCCACACGCCCAAGATCTTGCGACCCTCGAGCTGCCGGAGGCCCTTCGCATAGAGCTCGTCGGCCGGCGGTACATCCTCGAAGTCCGGGGTCTTCTTCGAGCACGCGGGGAGCGAAACCAAGCACGCGAGTATCCCTAGCGTGATGAACACACGTTCGATCACCGCCCCCCCCTCCAAGACCGATTCGCAGCCTAACGGGCCGTCCTATCCGTGTCAATTTGCTAAGGTTTTCGCAACTTGCCCGGCCTGGAACACCGCTTGTGGTGCTACGGGTGGAACGAACGACGCGCGGGCAGCAGCTAACAACCGGTGCCAGGAGGAGAGCCAGCACAGATGAATCTCGAAGCCGAAGGCAAGCTCAAGTTCGATCGGCGTTTGTACGGCCGCGACGGCTGGGTCTCGCAGGAGGAGCTGCGGGCGGAGTTGGAGCGACTGCCGAACGTGGCAGAGAAGGTCCGGCCGCCTGACGAGGGCGACCCGTCGCGGGCTCGGGAGTTCGAACCGCCGAGCGAGACTCGCTAGCGACGTCCGAAGTGGTGCGGGGCCGCCTGGGCTCGACAAGCGGCCGCGCGCAGCGAGTTTCCTGCGGCTTGCGCGCCGTCGCCCGCGCCAACGCGATGGGCTCGGGAATCTAGTGGGAACGGAGTAGGAAGGTGATCAAGGAGAAGTACGGCCACCGACTCGACCAGTGGATTCGGACGATCTTCCCGTTCCTGTTCAAGCGGGAGGTCAACCCGAATCTGCTGACGGTTCTCGGTGCGATTGTTTGTCTGGCCGCAGCCATCGCCTTCGGGATGGGTCAGTTTCTGGCAGGCGGCCTGCTGCTCTGGCTCGGGGGGATGTTCGACCTGGTCGACGGTGTGGTGGCGAGACACTTCGCTCGCTCGAGCGCCTTTGGAGCTTTCCTCGACTCGACTCTCGATCGCCTCGTCGACATGGCGGTTCTGATCGCGTTGGTGGTCCACTACGCGGGCGCGGGCGAGCGTGGTACGGCGTTGGTCGCGGGTGTCGTACTGATTTCCAGCGTTCTCACCTCCTACACCAAGGCGCGGGCCGAGGCACTGAAGCTGGATTTGCCCGGAGGCATCGTCGAGCGCGGCGAGCGTGTCTTCTTGCTTGTGGCTGGAGCATTGTTTGGGCTGATGGTCCCCGTTCTCTGGCTGCTGGCCGTGGGGGCGACAGCGACGGTGGTTCAGAGGTTCGCGAGCGCTCGGCGCGGGATCGAAAGCCGGGAATTCGAGCGAGCGGCTCGCCCGGGCGGGGGGGAGCGATTCGTCCATGGCGAATGACGAAACCCGCAGTGACTCGGCGGCTCCGCCAGGGGCGGAGTCATCGCAGAGCGTTCGACTACCGGCGATCGATTTCTCGACCTTCGTTCTCTCCCTCTCGACCACCGCGCTCTACCAGATGGGTCTCGTGCCCGACCCTGTTTCCGGTCAGAAGGTCGAGCCCGACGCGCTGGTTGTCCGACAGACCATCGACACCCTCGAGATGCTTCGCGTAAAGACTCGTGGGAACCTCGAACCCGATGAGGAGAGCCTCTTCGACAGCCTGCTCTGCGAGCTCCGTCTGCGCTTCGTGGAGCTCGGGAAGTGAGGCGTGGCGGAAGGCGTGGTCGGAGAGAAGAGCAGCAGCACGCAGGCTGATCCGCCGCGCCGAGCTGTGGTCAGCGCAGCTGCCAAGATCAACCTCGGGCTGAGAGTTCTGGGCAGTCGCCCCGATGGCTACCACCTGCTCGAGAGCCTCTTCGTGCCGATCGATCTGGCCGACGAGTTGCAGGTGGAGGTCGCCCCCGCACGGGCTGAGCCCGCGGTGGTGCTATCGCTGGAGAGCCCGCCCGACGCGGGATCTGGAGTCCTCGCGGACGTTCCGGCCGACGAGCGGAATCTGGTCGTTCGCGCTGCCCATGGCTTCCTGGAGCGAAGTCGCATGCGCATCGACTTCGACCTGCGGCTCCGGCTCCTCAAGCGGATTCCGGTGGCGGCGGGGCTCGGCGGTGGCTCCAGCGATGCCGCCGCCCTACTGCGCGCGCTCGAGACGCTCTTCCCGGGTGCCCTGCCGCCGCGGGAGCGGGCGGCGCTGGCTCTCTCTCTGGGCGCTGATGTCCCGTTCTTCCTCGATCCGAGGCCGGCGCTCGTCAGCGGGATCGGCGAGCGCATCGAGTTCGTCGAGCGTCTTCCCCGCTTCGATCTCGTGCTCGTCAACCCGGGCGATTCCGTCGCGACGTCGCAGGTCTACGGGGTTCACGACGTGTTGGCCGGCGCGTTGACTCCGGCGCCACCAGGCTATACGATGCGGGCGATTTCGGCGCTGACGGCAGCTGGACAAGAGGATGGCGGGGAGTTCGCCCGGTGCTTGGGGGAGCTCTCGAAGAATGATCTCGAGCCGGCCGCGCTTCGACTGTGTCCCCCCATCGGGCGTCTCAAGCGTCAGCTTCTGGCCGCGGGTGCGATGGCGGCGGGAATGTCGGGGAGCGGCGCCACGGTCTACGGCATCTTCGCCAGTGAGGCCTCGGCGCGGGTAGGACTCGAGACTCTCGCCCTCGGGGAGTCCGCCTGGGTTCGGCTCGCCGTGTCCCAGGGCTCCCGGTAGTCTCTGTCGGGCACCGGCCGGGGGGTCGGGGAGCAGAAGAGAACGGACGGGGGCCGAGGGGCATTTTGGGGCGTCGCCAAATGGTAAGGCAGCGGCCTTTGGAGCCGCCATTTGTAGGTTCGAATCCTACCGCCCCAGCCACAGACCGGTCGGGTCGCCGGGAATACGGACGAGCCGAGTGAGTGACGAGACGACTGTGATGCAAGATCTGAAGCTGTTGAGCGGAAACGCGAATGTCGCCCTCGCGCGCGCTGTGGCGAGCTATCTCTCTCTGAAGCTGGGCAAGGCGGAGGTCAGCACCTTCAGCGACGGTGAGTGCTGCGTCGAGATCGGTGAGAACGTGCGGGGCATGGATTGCTTCGTGCTGCAATCCACCTGTGCACCGGCCAACACGCATCTGATGGAACTGCTGATCATGATCGACGCGCTGAAGCGGGCCTCGGCCAGGCGCATCACGGCGGTGGTTCCCTACTACGGCTACGCGCGTCAGGACCGCAAGGTGAGACCGAGGGTTCCGATTACGGCCAAGCTGGTCGCGGACCTGATCACCACGGCCGGGGCCGATCGCCTGCTGTGTATGGATCTCCACGCCGGGCAGGTCCAGGGGTTCTTCAATATCCCGGTCGACAACCTCTTCTCGACGCGCCTGTTGCTCGATGCGGTGCAGAGCCGCGTGCCCGGGGACATCGCGATCATTTCACCGGATGCCGGCGGTGTGGAGCGGGCCCGCGCCTATGCGAAGCGGCTCGGCACCAGCCTGGCGATCATCGATAAGCGCCGCGAGGAGGCCAACGTCGCCCAGGTGATGCACATCATTGGCAACGTCGAGGGCAAGACCTGTGTGATCGTCGACGACATGGTCGATACCGCGGGGACCCTCTGCGAGGCCGCACGCAGCCTGCTCGATGCCGGTGCCACCGGCGTCTTTGCGGCCATCACACACCCGGTGCTCTCTGGTCCCGCTTGCAAGCGGATTTCGGAGTCACCCTTGCAGGAGGTGATCGTCACCGACACCATCCCGCTGCGGCCGGATGTCGCCGATCACCAGAAACTGTACGTCGTCTCGGTTGCCGAGCAGATTGGCGAGGCAATCAGACGCATCAACAACGAAGAGAGCGTGAGCAGCTTGTTCTGAGACCAGGACGCTAGCTCGGGCGGAGTGCAGATGACGCCGAGGGATCGGCGCCCGTCACCGCGCGAGCCAGAGGCACACGCTCTTCGGCTTCGAGGAGAGAATCGTGGGCGGTGTTTTAATTCCGGTGGAGGCCCGCGAGGGCAGGGGCAAAGGATTCGCGCGCAAGCTGCGCGTGGCGGGGCGTGTGCCTGCAGTGGTGTACGGCCGCGGCAGAGAGCCCGTTGCAGTCAGCGTGGATCCGCTGCAGCTCGCGAGTGAGATCAAGGCCAGCCACGCCGGCATCAATACGCTCTTCGCTCTCGCGGGCGAAGCGTCGGTTGCCGGACGGACGGTCATGGTGAAGGAGCTCCAGCGCGAGCCGGTCAGAGGCGCAATCCTGCACGCCGACTTCCTCGAGGTGAACCTGACCGAGCGCATCCACGTCTCGGTGCCGATACACACGACCGGTATCTCCCCAGGCGTCACGATGGGCGGAGTGCTGGAGCACACGTTGCGTGAGGTCGAGTGCGCCTGTCTGCCCGATGCCATTCCGGACGAGATCGTCATCGATGTCAGTGAGGTCGAGCTCGGCCAAGCGCTCCACGTGAGCGATATCAGTCTGCCGGAGGGCGTCGAGCTCATTACCGATGTTGAACTCACGTTGCTCTCGGTCATGACGCCCCGTGGTGTGGCTGACGAAGAAGAGGAAGAGGTCGAGGAAGGCGCTGAGGGCGAGGCTGAGGCCGGCGTTGGGGAGGAGTCGGCGGAAGCTCCCGCCAAGGGCGACGAGGACTGATCGGCGAGATCTCCAAGCTGCTGGTCGGACTCGGCAACCCCGGCCCCCGCTACGCCGCCACGCGCCACAACGTGGGTTATCGCGTGCTGCGGGGATTCGCCCGCCGACACGGCGCGGTGCTGGCGAGCGAGCGCTTCGGCGGTCGCTTCGGGATAGCGGTCGTAGCGGGTCACTCGATCGGCCTGCTCGAGCCCGCGACCTTCATGAACGCCTCCGGCGAAGCCGTGGCCTCTGCCCTGGCTCACCATCCCGAGCTCGATCGTCAACGCGATCTGGTCGTCGTGTACGATGACATCGACCTGCCGCCGGGCAGGATTCGAATTCGTCCCCATGGCGGTGCGGGCGGGCACCGCGGCCTGGCCAGCGTGGTCGAGGAGGTCGGTGACAGCGACTTCGCTCGGCTGCGCTTCGGCGTCGGTCGCCCCGGGGCGGAGAGAAGCGCTGCCGACTACGTACTGGAGGATTTCAGCGCGGCCGAAGAAGCGTGGCTCGAGCAGCGGTTCACGGTGGCGGTGGAAGCACTGACGGTGCTCTTCGAGCTGGGGATGGTCGCGGTAATGGATCGCTTCAACGCCGAGGCTCCGCCGGACGACTGACCGCGTCTCGCCGCCAGCGCCATCGCCGCGCCTGCACACGGCCACGTAGAGTCAGAGATGGCCTGAGTGTCCGGCAGATTGTCCCATAATGGTCCGGTAATTTGTCATAGATCTTTCCGATATTGTCCCGATAATTTCGGATTGATCGGAAGGTGGCCGGTATCTATGCTGCTCGTGTGTCGGTTCTGTCACTGAGCGTTGATGAGCATGCGAGCCAGCCGGTCTACCGGCAGATCGCCGAGAGCATTCGAACGGCGATCGAGCGCGGTGAGCTCGCTGCGGGCGCTCGCCTGCCCGCGATACGCAGCCTGGCTGCCGAGCTGGCGGTCAATCGCGACACAGTTGCACTCGCCTACGAGGCGCTGGCGTCCGACGGGCTGGTGGTGTCGACGGTGGGGCGCGGCACGTTCGTCCGGTCCCCCGCGCGGATGGCGGGCGGCGAGCCCGTCTCACTCGATCTCTCCAGTCAGGTCGAACGGCTGCTCGCGATAGAGAACGCCCGTCCGCGTTTCGGGCAGACGGGCGATGTGGCGGCCATGCACTCGCTGATTCCGGACCCAGCGCTCTATCCGGTAGACGATTTCCGCAGGGCACTCAACCGCGCCATCATAGGCCAGGGCGCCGATCTCTTCGCATATGGCGGTGCACAGGGGCATGCGGGTCTACGACAGGTGTTGGCTCGCCGCTTCGGGTCCGCCGGCATCGACGTTTCGGCATCAGACATCGTTCTGTGTCATGGCGCCAGCCAGGGGATCTCGCTGGCGTTGCGCCTGTTCGCCAGCACTGGGGACGCAGTCGCGGTCGAGGGGCCCACCTACCACAACGTGCTCGCGACCCTGGCCGGGCTGGGGATGGAGCCGGTCGTCGTGCCCATGACGCCAGACGGGCCGGATCTCGAGGTCCTGGAACGCCTGCTCGCACGCCGGGAAGTCAAGGCCTTCTACACGATTCCAACCTTTCACAATCCGATGGGCATCACTACACAGGTCGCCCATCGCCGAGCGTTGCTCGAGATCGCCGGACGCTGCGGCAAGCCGGTGGTGGAGGACGCCTTCGAGTCGGATCTGCGTTGCATCGGCCGGCCGGTGCCGGCCTTGGCCGCGTTGGACGATCGCGGCGTGGTGGTGCACCTGTTCTCCTTCTCGAAGTCGCTCTTTCCCGGCGCGCGGGTCGGCTCGATCACGGCGCGTCCGCCGGTGCTCGACGGTTTGGTGGCCCTCAAGCAGGCGACGGATCTGTCGGACTCGATGCCGCTGCAGGCCGGCATGGCCGAGTTCATCGAGAACGGGGCCTACGACCGGCACCTCGGTCGAATTCGCCGCGCGCTGCGCGGGCGGCACGAGATCGTCTCGGCGGCCCTGGAGGAGCAGATGCCTGCCGGAACCCGCTGGACACGGCCCGAGGGTGGTTATCAGGTTTGGGTCGAACTACCGGCGCAGATCGATACGCGAGATCTGCTGGCAGACGCCGCACGCGCCGGCGTGCTCTTCTCGCCTGGCTCTCAGTTCGTGCCCGACGGCGGCGCGTCGCGCTGCCTGCGCCTGACGCTGGCCCGGGTCGGGGAGGACGAGATCGCTGAGGGAATCGCCGCCCTGGGACGCGTCGTACGGCAACGGCTAGCGACGGAGCCGATGGTGCGCCCGAGTGCGAGCGTTCATCTCTGACCGCGCAGCAGGCTGGCGGTCGGTCGAGGATTCGCGGAGGCGGGACAATCCGCCCCCCGCTGAGAGAGGAGAGGACAGCATGGCAGAAGACGGGACAGGACGGGGCGCGAGCGGCAACGGCGGCGGTCGCATGACCGCGGAATCATTCGAACTCAAGGTCGGCCTCGCTGAAATGATGAAGGGTGGCGTCATCATGGACGTCACCGATCACGAGCAGGCCAAGATCGCCGAAACCGCCGGTGCCTGTGCGGTGATGGCGCTCGAGCGCGTGCCTGCCGACATTCGTCGAGACGGTGGCGTCGCTCGCATGAGCGCCGTTGACATGATCGAGAGCATTCAGCAGTCCGTGTCGATCCCGGTGATGGCCAAGGTGCGAATCGGGCACATCATGGAGGCGCGGGTGCTCGAGGCGATGGGTGTGGATTTCATCGACGAGAGCGAAGTGCTGACGCCGGCCGACGAAGAGCACCACATCGACAAGCACGGCTTCAAATCGCCCTTTGTGTGTGGTGCCCGCAACCTCGGCGAGGCTCTGCGCCGCATCGCTGAGGGCGCGGCCATGATTCGCACCAAGGGCGAGGCGGGCAGCGGCAACATCGTCGAGGCTGTGCGCCACTTGCGAGCCGTCTGCGGTGAGATCCGGGCGCTGCAGGCGCTGCGGTCCGAGGAGCTGATGGCCCACTCCAAGGAGCTGCAAGCCCCCTACGAGCTGGTGTGTTTCGTCCACGAGAATGGCCGCCTCCCGGTGCCGAACTTCGCCGCCGGCGGCATCGCGACGCCGCCCGACGCGGCCCTGTGCCGGCTGCTCGGTGCCGAGGCGGTCTTCGTCGGCTCCGGCATCTTCAAGAGTGCCGACCCGGAGGCGCGGGCGCGCGCCATCGTGCGGGCGAACACCCACTGGGACGATCCGGCCGAGGTACGGGCAGCCTGCGAGGGGTTGGCCAGCGCCATGGAGGGGATCGAGATGTCGACGCTCGAGGAGAGCGAGCGTCTGGCGAACCGCGGCTGGTAGCGATGCCGGGAGGCTCGTGAGTTCGATGATGACCGCTGATCGGCCGCGGGCTGGGGTACTCGCGATCCAGGGTGCCGTAGAGAAGCACCTCGTGGCGCTCGACAAGCTCGGGGCGGAGGCCCGCACAGTGCTTCGCGTGGAGCATCTGGCCGGTCTCGATGCGGTGATCTTGCCCGGCGGGGAGAGCACCACGATCTCGAAGGGTCTGGAGCGGCTGGGTCTCTACGAGCCGCTCCAGGCCTTCGCCGGAGCGGGCAAGGCGATTCTGGGCACCTGTGCGGGCGCCATCCTGCTCGCACGTGAGTGCTCGAGCCACGCTGTCCGCACGCTCCGGCTGCTCGACGCGCGGGCCGCGCGAAACGCGTATGGGACGCAGGTGGATTCCTTCGCCGCCGCGGCCGACGCCGACGGAGCGGTGGAGTTCAGCGGCATGCGCTGCGTCTTCATCCGAGCCCCGCAGTTCGGTGATCCCGGCCCGGCGGTCGAGGTGCTGCTGCGCGTCGACGGCCGCCCCGTGCTGCTGCGCCAGGGCAACGTCCTCGCCGCGACCTTTCATCCCGAGCTGACCGACGACCTGCGGGTGCACCGCGCGCTGCTGGATCGGGCGGGGTGCGGGGCGAGCTGAGTTGCCCAGGTGTGGGCAGTTGGGGTATCTATCCGGGCTTCAACGGGCCAGCCGGCCCTTCATACGATCCCTCAGTCCCCACCCCGCCTTCCCGGACCCGACCGGGTGGCGCGCAAGCAGGTGGGGGCTCGGGCGCCGCGGGTGCCCGTCCAGGAGGAGGAAGAGTGCGGGAATACGAGCTCAACATCATCATCCAGCCGGAGATCTCCGAGGAGGGCTCCCAGGCCATTCTCGCGAAGCTAGACGAGATCATGGCGTCGCGGGACGCGATCCGGCTTCTGTGCGATGACATAGGCAAGCGCAAGCTCGCCTACGAGATTCGCAACTTCCACAAGGGGCACTACTACCTGCTCTCCTTCCTGGACAGCGGGAAGGTCGTGCCCGAGCTGGAGCGCGTGCTGCGCCTGGAAGAGTCCGTGCTGCGCTTCCTCACCGTCAGGGCCAGCGATCACGTCGCGGACATCGAAGCGCGTGTGGCCGAGGCCAAGGAGCGCGAGATCGAGCTCAAGAAGCGCGCTGCCGAGAAGGCCGCGCGTGAGGCCGAGGAGGCCAAGGCGCGCGCTGAGAGCGAGCGCTTGGCTGCCGAGCAGCAGGCGAAGCTGGCCGAGGCGGCGGCGGAGGCCGAGGCGGCGGCGGCGGCCGAGCAGGCGGCGGCGGCCGAGCAGGGCGAAGCGTCAGACGAAGACGCGGCGTCGCATGAGGCCTCGGGCGAGCCCGCGGCTGCAAGCGAGCCGGAAGCCGGCGTGGAGGAAGATCTCGGCGGCTCGGCCAGCGACGAGGGCCCGAGCGATGCGGATGATGAAGGCGAGAAGGGAGAGAACTCATGACGGCACCCAGCGGTCCGCCGCGAGGCGGCGGTGCGGATATCGGCAGCGGCGGTGATCGGGATCGAGAGCGTGGCGGTGATCGAGATCGAGAACGCGGCGGTGATCGAGAACGCGGCGGTGATCGAGATCGCCCGCGCGGCGCCTGGAGCGTCAAGGCGCGACTGCGCGCAGCGGCTCGCAAGAAGGCGCGCAGGGCCAAGCAGAAGGGGATGTTCCAGCGCCGAAAGGTTTGCCGCTTCTGCGCGGACAAGAGCGCGGTGCTCGAGTACAAGGAGGTGAAGACGCTGCGTCTCTTCATTTCGGAGACGGGCAAGATGACGCCGCGCCGCATCTCCGGCACCTGCGCCAAGCACCAGCGCAAACTCGCCGTCTGCATCAAGCGAGCTCGGCACATCGCCTTTCTGCCCTATGCGGCAGGGCATATGTGATCGGAGGAATCGGTCATGCGCCAGATCCAGGTCATTCTGAGTGAGGACGTCGCCGCGCTGGGCGAGGCCGGAGATCTCGTGAGCGTGAAGCCGGGCTACGCCCGGAACTTTCTCCTGCGCAAGGGGAAGGCGATGCTCGCCACCGACTCCCGGGTCAAGCAGCTGGAGCACCAGCAGCGAATGGTCAACGACAGGCTCGCCAAGGAGCTCAAGTCTGTCGGGGCTCTGAAGCAGAAGCTCGAGGCGACTCGACTCGAATTCAGCGCCCAGGCGGGAGAAGAGGGCAAGCTCTTCGGCTCCATCACCGCGCAGCAGGTGGCCGAACAGCTCGCCAGCAAGGGGCTCGACATCGACCGCCGCAAGCTCGTGCTCGAGGAGCCGATCAAGACCGTGGGCGAACACATCGTCACGGTTCGGCTGCGAGGCGAGTTGGCCGCTGAGGTCAAGGTGGTCGTGACCGCCGCCGACTAGTGTCCTGTCCCAGGACACTAGCCTCGGCCTTGCACCCCGCGGGCGCCACGGGATCGTGATCACGAAGAAACGAGCACACGTCCCGTCGGCCGTTGGCGGTGTGCTCTGTTGTATGATCGGCTGGCCGGAGGCGGCCGAGACGGCGTGGCCATCCGCAAGTGGCGATGAGATCGATCGCGGGGGGACCGCACTTGACGCTCGACAGCACCCACGGCCGGTCGGAGCCACGCTCACCCAGCCGAAGCGCGAATGACGCGAGTGGTGGGGTTGCTGGCCGAGTCCCCCCGAGTGACGTCATGGCAGAAAAGGCCGTGCTCTCAGCCATTCTGCTCGACAACAACACGATTCACTCATTGGTGACGGATATCAAGGAGGAGGACTTCTACCACCCGGCGCACCAGCTTCTCTACCACGCGGTGGTACAGCTCAAGGACGCCAATGAGCCCGTCGACCTCACCACGCTGGCCGCCTACCTGCAAGCGCACGATCTCCTGGAGGCGGTAGGTGGTGTCGTGGCCTTGGCCGAGGTCGCCGACTTCGAAGCGACTCCGGCCAACGCTCTCTACTACGCGAAGATCGTTCGTGAGCAGTCGATCAAGCGCCGCATCATCAGCGTCGCATCGGAGATCGTGAGCCTCGGCTACGACCGGACCGAATCGGCGGACAAGCTGCTCGACGCGGCGGAGAGCCGAATCTTCGGTCTGAGCACCGCGCAGGCGAAGACCACGCTCAAGAGCTTGGCGGTGGAGATGCACGACGCCGTCAATCACATCGACATGTTGATGAACCGCAGCGGTGAGCTCACCGGGCTCTCGACGGGCTTCAAGCAGCTCGACAGCATGACCGGAGGTCTGCAGCCCGGCGACTTGATGATCCTGGCGGCTCGCCCGAGCATGGGAAAGACCGCCTTGGCGCTCAACATCGCACGCAACGCCGCGGTCGATTTTGGCAAGAAGGTCGCGATCTTCTCACTCGAGATGACCACGCGTTCGCTCCTGATGCGGCTGCTCTCCTCTGAGGCCCAGGTTGATTTCTCGGCCTTTCGGAGCGGCCTGATCTCCACCGAGGTGCACGGCCGCCTGATGCAGGCCGCTGGCAAGCTCGCCGAGGCGGGGCTCTGGATCGACGATAGCGGCGCTGCGACGGTGCTCGAGATGCGCGCAAAGAGTCGCCGCCTGCACGCCCAGCACGGCCTCGACATGGTGGTGGTCGACTACCTCCAGCTCGCTCATGGAGATGAGCGCACGGCGAGTCGGGAGCAGGAGATCTCCGAGATCAGCCGAGGGCTCAAGGGGCTGGCCAAAGAACTCGACATTCCCGTGCTTGCGCTCTCACAGCTCAATCGAGGTCCCGAAACGCGCAAGGAGGACAAGCGGCCGATCCTGGCGGATCTACGTGAATCCGGTGCCATCGAGCAGGATGCCGACGTGATCGCCTTCATCTATCGCGATGTCGTCTACAACAGGGAGACCGAGCACGAGAATCTGGCCGAGCTGATCATCGCCAAGCAGCGCAATGGGCCGACGGGTCTCGCGCGGCTCGAGTTCGAGGGACGCTACGCGCAATTCCGGGACTGGCCGCTCAGCGACGACCCGTACGACGGCGCTCCGGGTCGCGGTGGCTTCGCGAGCGCGGACAGGGGCTTTGCGGGGGGCGCGGGCTTGGACGATGAGGGCGCATTCGGTGGTCCGCTGGATTCGGACGGCTTCTAGTGCCGATTGGGCGTAATCAGACAGCGCGCGCGTTCCCCTATGGGCGTTCTTGGCATATGGCTGGCCGATTCGAGGCGATTCGTGAGTTCCTGCCACGAAGTCACTCGGGTGCAGGTGCGCATGCGCAAGCGGAGAAGGGGAACGCGGTGTTGGACGTGCGAAATCGCCGCGCCATTCGGCGTAGGGCCCCGATCCGAATGCCGGATCAGGGCTAGTGCCGGCACTGAAGAAGGCGCGCGCCATTCGGCCGGGTGCGGTGATCGGCATTGCGGCGCCGGCCGGCGTGGTCGACCCCGAGCGTCTCGAGGCGGGTGAGCAGCTCCTGCGCCGCCTCGGCTTCGAACCCCAGCGGCGCTGCGACCTCATGGAGCGTCGCGGCTACCTGGCCGGCGACGATGGGCGCCGCGCCGACGAGCTGATGGAGCTCGTGCGCGATCCCAAGGTAGAGGCAATCGTATGCGCTCGCGGAGGCTACGGCTGCCACCGCATCATCTCTCGTCTGGATCCGCAGGTCTTTCGCCAGGCCGCCAAGCCACTCGTCGGCTACAGCGACATCACGACGTTGCTGCTCTGGCAGCGACGTTGTGCCGGACTGATGGGCATTCACGGACCGATGCTGGAGCGAGAGCTGGGCGTTGCCTCGCAGGCGAGTACGTCGCTCCAGAGAGCGCTGACGGGAACCGGCCCGCCCGCACGTCTGCCCGGCGTGGCACTGGCGGGAGGTTGGGCAGAGGGGAGGCTGGTCGGGGGATCGCTCAGCCTGGTGGTCGCCAGCCTGGGCACGCCCTGGGAGATCGATACGCGCGACTCGATCCTCATGCTCGAGGACTGTGCCGAGCCGACCTATCGCTTGGACCGCATGCTTCAGCAGCTCCTGCTGGCCGGCAAGCTTCAGATGGCCGTGGGCGTCGGCATCGGCTCCATGCTGGACTGCGGGGATGAGCGCTATCCGGATCTTACGTTGGAGGCATTGCTGAAAGAGACCTTGGTGCCGCTCGGCATACCGGTGATTGCGGATCTGCCGTTTGGCCACGGCGAGCCGAACCTGGCCTGGCCGGTGGGTGGTCGCGCGGCGATCGACGGTGATCGAGGCGAGATCGAGCTGTTAGAATCCGCCGTGGTGGCCCGCTGATTTGCCCATCTAGCCTGTGAGCGACACGAAGTGGAGCAACTGAGTCTCGAGATATGAAGCGCAGTCTGATCAATCGCAAGCTGGCAAAGGTCGAGCGAGCCCTCGACAAGGCCATCGATGCCGCTGAGATTCCCGGAGTCGTGGTGCTCGCGCGGATGCCCAGGGATGGTGAGCTGCTTGAGTACGCTTGGGTGCGAGGTCTGGCCGTCATGCGCCCTGAGCGGATTCCAATGACTCGGGAGACCCTCTTCGACCTCGCCTCACTCACCAAGAGCATCGCGACCACCACCGCGATCATGTTGCTGGTGGATGATGGTGTCCTCGAGATCGATGACCCCGTGGCCAAGTATCTGCCGAGCTTTGCCGAGCGGGGCAAGGAAGCGGTGACGGTACGCCATCTTCTCACTCACTCGTCGGGCCTCAGGCCGTGGCGCGGCTTCCACGAGCTGTTGATTCAGAAGGAGCGCAAGACGGCCGAGCGAATGGTCGGCACGCCCGAGGGCCGCGAGTGGATCGTGGACCGCGTGCTGCGTTCCGGCCTGGTTCACGCCCCCGGCGAGGCCGCTGTTTACGGCGACCTCGACTTCATCGTCCTCGGCGCTCTGCTCGAGGCAGTGGCGCGAGTGCCGCTCGATGTCTTCTGCCAGGATCGCATCTTCGGCCCGCTCAGCATGGATGAGACGCGCTTTCTCGCCTTGCCGGTCGACGGAGCCGAGGCCCCGAGCCTGCCGGAGCCGCTGCGAAGACGAATCGCCGCCAGCGAGAACTGCCCTTGGCGCGAGCGCATCGTCTGGGGTGAGGTGCACGATCCCAACGCCTTTGCGATGGGCGGTGTTGCGGGGCATGCCGGCCTCTTCTCTACCGCGGGTGACGTGATGAGCTTCGCTCAGGTCTTTCTCGACGTGTGGCACGGTCGTAGCGACGCGCTGCCGGGTGAAGAGGTGCGTCGCTTCGCCGAGCGCCAGCACGATCCCGAGGGTTCCGATTGGGCCATCGGCTGGGATACGCCCTCCCGCACAGGCTCTTCATCGGGGCGATACTTCTCCGAGCGCTCCGTGGGGCACCTCGGCTTCACCGGTACCTCGCTCTGGATCGACCTCGAGAAGGAGGCGATCGTCGTCATGCTCACCAATCGCACTCACCAGGTGGCCAAGCGCAGCCGCTTCGGCCTGCGGCCGAGGATCCACGATCTCATCATCGAGGGCCTCACGGCCGGGTGAGGCGGATGAACGAGCTACACCGCGTTCACTTCGTCGCCATCGGAGGGACGGGGATGGGGAGTCTGGCGGGCCTGCTCAAGGCTCGCGGGTTGGTGGTGACGGGCTCGGATCGCGCCCTCTATCCGCCGATGAGCACGGCGCTCGCGCGCTGGGGTATCGAGGTCGACGAAGGCTTCCGGCCCGAGAACGTGCTCGAACGGCAGCCCGATCTGGTCGTGATCGGCAACGCCGTGCGGCCGGATAATCCCGAGGCGCAGGCCGCTATTCGGGCCGGGCTGCCCTATCGCTCCTTCGCCGACGCGTTGTACGAGCTCGCGATCGCGGACAAGCACTGCATCGCTGTCAGCGGCACTCATGGCAAGACCACCACCACGGCCTTGTGCGCCTTTCTTCTGAAGGCCACGGGTCGGGATCCGTCGTTCCTGGTCGGTGGCATCAGTCTCGATTTCGACGGCAGCTTCCGTGAAGCCGCGGGTGACCACTTCGTCGTGGAGGCGGACGAATACGACACCGCCTTCTTCGACAAGACACCCAAGTTCCTTCACTACCACCCGAGGACGTTGATCCTCACTTCAGTCGAGTTCGACCACGCGGATATCTACCGGGACCTGGCGCACGTGAAGTCGGCCTTTCGCGAACTCGTGGACACGATGCCCGCCGATGGCACTATCGTGGCGGCCTGGGACCACGACGGAGTACGCGAGGTGGTGTCGGACGCGCGCTGTCGCGTAGTTCGCTATGGCAGCGATGTCGGCGGGGCAGGGCTCGCGCATGACTGGCGCGCCAGCGATTTCGAGAGTGGACCGGAAGGCACACACTTTCTCGTCTCGTCCCCTGATGGGCAGTCGCTCGCCGTTCGCATGCCGATGTACGGACGATTCAATGTCGAGAATACTCTGGCGGCCATCGCGGCTCTCGACGTCGTCGGTGTCTCGCCGGCGCAGTCCGTCGCCGCCCTGCCGGGCTTTCGCGGAGTGAAGCGGCGCCAGGAGGTGCGGGGCGAGGCGAGAGGCGTGACGGTGATCGACGACTTCGCGCATCATCCCACGGCGGTGGCGGGCTCGATCGAGGCGCTGCGTTCTCGCTATCCCGGTCGTCGACTCGTTGCGGTCTTCGAGCCTCGAAGCAACACCAGCCGGCGCAGAGTTTTTCAGCGTCAGTACGCCGCCGCGCTCGCAGCCGCCGATCAGGTGGTGGCGTTGGAGGTACCCGATGAGCCGATCTACAGCGCGACCGGCGACGTGAGCGAGCGCTTCTCCTCTGCCGAGCTCGGCTGCTCCCTGGCAGAGCGCGATGTTGCGGTCACGATCTTCGCGTCGGTCGACGAGATCGTCGAATACCTGGCAGCGGAGAGTCGGACGGGTGACGTCGTGCTCGTAATGAGCAACGGCGCCTTTGGCAATATCTGGGAGAAGCTGCTGGCCGCGCTATAGCGAGACGGCGCTGCGTTACCTCCAGAAGTCGCCCACAGCCTGGGGCTCGATCGGGAGTGCCCAGACTTCGGCGATGCGGCGCTCTTCGAAGCGGCCGAGCAGCACCTGATCAAACTCGAGCAGACGATTCCCGCGCTTGGTCGAGACGCTGCACACCAGCGCCGCGTAGCCGTTTCCGACCAGCACATCCTTGAGCTCGGTGTTGTATGTTTGCCCCGACTCGCCCACCTGGGCGAGGTACTCGAGAACGGCCTCGTGTCCGACGTGATCGCCGCGCCAGGGGGTTTCCGCAGTCACGTGCCAGACGATGTCTTCAGCCCAGAGTTCCTTGAGGGTTGCGACGTCACTCTGCGCCGCGGCCTGCCAGGCTTGCCGCAACAACAGCGCGTGGGGATGCTCAGTCAGCATGCTTGCTCCGGATTCTCCACGGGCGCGTTCGGGATCTCGGGAACAGTGGGCGGTCATCATACAACGGGTGAGCGATGAGGGGGGCGCAAAAATTGCCGTGTGCCCCGGATGTTCCTGGGAATGAGTGCGCGCCGTGAGGGGCGCTGCGGCCGATGCTCGGGCGGGGAGTCGGGCGTTTCGGATCGGCGACTGAGGAATTGAACGTGAAGGCGGCCGAGCTCTACACCGACTGCGATTGGCTGGGGCTTCACGTTGACGCGCTCTTCGCGAGCGATGCGCGAGGTCGCCTGCTGGTTCGGCGCGAACCGGGTCGCGCACCGGCACCGCGCTTCTACCTCGGACGCACCGTTCACGGGAACCTGTGGCGAATCCGCGCGGACGAGCCCACGGAAGCCGTACGGCGCCTTTCCCGTCTGGCGGGCCGCGAGCCGGCGCTGCCACGGACGTCGTCGCGGCCGCCGCCGCCGGAGCGGAGCGAGTCCATTCGCCGGCTGCTGTCGGAGCGGGTCGCCGTCGCGCAGGCGTGGCGAGGACCGGTCTATCGCTTCTCCGATTCCGCGCGACGACTGGCGATATGGCGGCAGCAAGCGGTGGGAACGCGGTCGATCGAGCCGGACGACAGTGCCGCGGTGGCGCTCCTGCGGGCGGACTTCCCGCAGCTGGCGGACGCACTTGGAAGCGGTCGTCTATGCCGTGCTGTGATCGAAGACGGCCGCGCCCGCTCGGTCTGCCTCAGCCGCTGCGGCGATGCCTCGCTCGGGCACGAGGCGGTCGTCGTTACCCTCGAAGAGGAGCGCGAAAGGGGCCTGGCCGCTCGCTGCCTGGCCGCCTGGGCACTCGCCGTGATCGAGCGGGGCGCCATCCCGCTCTATAGCACCAGCTGGCAGAGCCACACCTCACAGGCTGTTGCGCACAAGCTCGAGCTCGAGATCTACGGCGAAAACTTGTACTTCGAATAGGCTCGAGCTGTTCGAAGCACGCACGCGGGTGCGCTCGAGCTCAGCTCCCGCCAGCAGATCGCTCGGGCCAGAGCAGCCGCTCGTAAACGGCCCAGCTCTGCTCAGCGGTCCTTCGCCACGTCATCAGTTTGGTTCGCCGCCAGCCACGTTCCACCAGCTGTTTTCTGAGTGCGTCGTCGCGGGAGATCTCGAGCAGCCGGTCTGCGATCTGTTCCACCGACGTTCCATCGAAGTAGCTGGCAGCTTCGTTTGCCACCTCGCGGTAGGCCGGGTTGTCGCTGGCAACGACCGGACTGCCACTCGCCATCGCTTCGAGCAGGGTCATTCCGAACCCCTCGTAGAGAGAGGGAGCGACGGCAGCGGTCGCTCCGCGGTAGAGCTCAGGCAGCTCCTCGTCAGCTACATCGCTCAGCCAGAAGAAGCGGTCCCCCAAGCCGCGAGCGCGGAGGTCTCGCTCGATCTTCTCGAAGGTGTCCTCGTAGAGCGCCCGGCCGACGAACACGAGCCCCTCTGGAACCTTGTCCAAGATTCGGCACCAAGCCTCCGCGAGTCGTTGTTGGTTCTTCCGGTAGTAGTCGCTCCCCACGGAAATGAAGTAGCGATCCGGCAGCTCGCGACGCCTGGCGTATCGTGGTCGTGCGGCAGTCGCGGAGAAGAACTGCTGGTCCACGCCGAGGTGGACGACCGTAATGTGTGAGTCTGGCAGACCGAGCTCTTGCGTTAGATCATGTTTTGTCGCGCTTGAATCAGCAATGACATGATCGACTCCCAGGAAGCGTTTCCTCTCCGAGACTCGACGTTTGCGCAGCCATCGAGGGCTCGAGGTCTTGCTGGGAAAGACAAGGGGAATCTGGTCGTGGCAGGTCGCCACAGTCAGGAAAGGTCGGCGAATGGGTAGGTGATTGGGGTCGATGGCGTGAAACAGGTCCACCTTCGCTCGCTTCATGCACCTACCCGCGCGTCGCCTTCGCATGCGCTGGTGAACGCGCACAGGAATCTCCTCCCCGGGGTTCGCCGCCCAGGAGAGCGCGTCGCGTCCGGGGAGCGGCGGTTGGTCCGCTCGGGTAAGGGCGCAGAACTCGACCTTCGAGTGATCGACACCGGGAAGCTCCAGCAGCTCGCGCAGCAGATGAGCTCCGTAGCGCGCAATGCCTCCGTGCCGATCCATCATCTCGAAAGGCGTCAGATCGATGCAGACGCGTTTCTTGGTCTCCGATCTAAGAAATCGCATAGGTCTCTGAACTACTCCTTGAAGAGTTACGGCTCCCTGATCGTGGTGTCACGCTGGCAGCACCCCTTCTCGGCGTTGAATCAGCACGGATCGCGACTGCTGCACCGCCACCTGACTTGAATATGCCAAACATTTCACATTTCCCGTTCATGAAAGCGGCTTTCCCGCCCCGTGCGGAACCATCAGAGAAGGTTGCAGAACTGTTGCGATGACCTCATGAGACCGCCCACGGAACCGTGGACACTTCGCAGACCAGCATTGAGTGAGTCGGAGAAGTCCCATGAGCCACCGGCGATTCGCGCCCGAATTCAAGGACGAAGCCGTCCGCCACGGGCCGGAAGGCGGCGCACACTCCTCAGCCAAGGTGCGTACTGTCCCTACCGCGCTCACGCACCCGATCGGCGGCTGCCGCGAGCTGCGCGGCGACGCACGCGAGGTTGAACTTGCTTCGCACGTCGCAGCAGCCTCGCTCGGCGATCACCTTGAGCTCGTCGCGGTTCTCGAACGCGTAGCGCATTGTGCGGCGAACCGCTCCGACTTCGACCTCTGCCCAGCGATGGCCGCTGTACAGCCCCCCGCGCTCCTCCTGGAGGCGAGGGTCGACCGGCTCCAGACGTCCCGTCGGGCGGATGAGGAGACTATTGCCGTCCGTCATGAACTGAGTGCTGCCGCTCCAATCGATCGTGGCGGCGGGCTTGCCCATCGCCATGGCCTCCATGCAGGGCATTCCCCAGCCGTTGGCCCGGTCGGTCGAGATGTATAGGTCACACGTATTGTAGAGGCGGCGCAGGTCGTCCTGGCAGAGCGGATCGGTGATCAAGGCGAGATGAGGTAGATCTTCGCGAGATAGATTCACGCGATCACCAATCATGGAGTACAGCCGCTCGCGAACCGACTCGCTCTCGTTGCGGCCGATGAAGCTCGTCCGAATTACCAGTGAGACGTTATCGCGCTTCGTGAACTCACTCAGGTACGCCTCGAGCATCAGATCGAAGCCCTTTCTCCAGTCGAAGAAAGAGACGTACAGGAATGTGAAGTCGCGCAAACCTGGAACGTCGAACGTGCCATCGATTGGCGCGAAATACGAGGTGTCGACCGCGTAGGGAACCACGTCGAGCTTCTCTCGGGAGACTCCGCTGTCGATAAAGGTTCCCCGATTGAACTCCGAGGGGACCCAGATCGCATCCATCGCATTGCAGAGCGAGACCCAGTGCTCCGGGATGCGGTCCGTCTCGAAGATCGTTACTCCCACGCGTGCGATCGCATCGGGTACGGAGATGTTCGTGTACTCGTCCGGCACGTAGTGAATGATCGCCACCGGGTTCGGTCCGGCGTTGCCCTTGGTCAGCCGACGCAATCGCTCATACACGTCTCGGGGTAGCAATTTGCGGTGAGTGATGCCGTGATTGACTACGCGCAACGGAACATCGAGTGCGTCGAGCCCAAGCACGTAGTTCCGGGACACATTCGCGTACCCCGCCACGTCGAAGACGGGACCGACCCATACGATTCCCGAGGGCAGCTCAGAGGCCATCCCCAGACGTGCGCTAAGCCTCGTCAACCATGAAGGCATTCGCGGATCGTCCCTCGCGTCCGATTCAACGAACCGGGCTCAATGATCCCGGAAGTATCGCCGCATGGTCTCGGCGACGAATTCCTGCTGCTCCTGGCTGAGGCCCTGGTGGCAGCCGATGTAGAAGCCGGACTGGTTGAGGAAACGGGCGACGGGGTATTTGGATTCGAGATCGCCGTAGAGATCGACGTAGAACGGCTGATTGATGACCGGCATCAGGGGACGAGTCTCGATTCCATTGGACTCCAGGAAGTTGACCAGGGGCTCCTTTTGGCCGCCCTTCACCACCAGCGGGAACAGCATGAACATGTGGTCACGGTCCTCGGGGACGAAGGGCAGCTGGAGATGATCTTCCAGATCGGCGAGTGCCTCGATGTAGTAATGCGCATTGGCTTGTCGAGTCTTGATGATGTAGTCCCGATCCTCCAGCTGTGCCAACCCAATGGCGGCTTCCATCTCCGTCGCGCGGAAGTTGTGCCCAAGCCTCACGAAGGAGAACCGCTTGGCCACGACCTCTGCGAGCTGCTCTTCAGCGATGTCCTTGTCGTCATCGATGCTGATGTAGATCGCATCTCGACCGTGATTCATCATGCTCTTCATCACGACGGCTAGATCTGGGTCATTAGTCGTCGCAAACCCCCCGATTCCCGCAACGATAAAGTGTGCCACGTAGGTCGAGAAGCAGCCGACGTCGCCTATCGAACCCACGCTTCGGCCTCTGTAGCTAGCGAACATGGTCTCACAGGAGTCCTCGATTACTCGCAGCTCGCAGCGGGAAGCGATGTCGAGAATGGGATCCATGTCGGCCGGCAGTCCCATCAAATGGACCGGCAGAATGGCGCGGGTGCGCGGGGTGATTCTCTCCTCGATCAGCGACGGGTCCATGTTGTAGGTTCTCGGGTCGACGTCGACGAAGATGGGCTTCATGCCGTTGTGGAGAACCACATTGGCCGTGGCGACGAAGGTCGTGGCAGGTACCAGGATTTCGTCACCATCCTGCCACCCATGCGTCTCCTTCAGCGCGGCAACGGCGAGCATGAGAGCGCTGGTGCCGCTGCTACAGAACAGGGCGTGGCCGCAGTTGTGGAGATCCGCGAACGCGCGCTCGAAAGATTGCGTGAAGCTTCCGTAGGACAAGCGATTGGAGTCGAGCACCTCGTTCAGATACGCCCGCTCTCTCCGGCCAATCTGGAGATCTCCAACGCCGATCTGTACGGAAGGGGTCGTGGAATGCTGATTGACTGTGCTGTCCCGGCTCACGCGTGACGCGCTCCTCGTGCTCGGATGGACAGAGGCGTGCGGTCGAAGAAGTCACTGGACCGCGCCTCGACGATCGCATACGGGTTCAGCAGCGTCAAACTAGCTGGATTGCGAGCGACGGCGCGCCGTGCGGAAGAGGAACCCAGCTCGTGTTGTACCCGGGTCATCGGTTTGACAGGGTGATGGCCTCGAGCCGCCCGGCTGATCCGAAGCACAGTCGCGGAGCGCCATCGCGAACCGGAAGGCGCCAGCCGCCCGTACCCACGATGTCTCTCGGGCCGACCGTGGCCCTGCCCGGATCCCGCGACCCGACTCGAATGCCGGCGCTCGTGGAGTCCCTCCCCGGCTCCCCCCGGCTCACAGATTCCGGGGGAGCTGCCCGCCGAACACGATGCGTTCGAAGCGATCCAAAAAGTGATCGAATGTGAAGCGGGCGTAGTAGCGGTCGCGACCGGCGGCGCCCATGTCATCGCAACGGGCCGGATCGCACCAGAGCTCGATGAGACGCTCGGCCATGTCGCGCGGATCCATGGGGTTCGCGTGCAGACCCGTCGCACCGTCCAGAACCGTCTCGGAGGGCCCGCCCATGTTGGACGTCAGCACGGCGCGCCCGTGGGCCATCGCGTGAAGCGGTACGAGACCAAACGGCTCATCGATCACCGGATACGCGAGAAAGCTACAGGCTGCGATCAACGAGTTGAGGTCCGCGTCCGACATCCAATCCTCGAAACGAACCGCGTGCGTGATCCCCTTCTCCGCCGCGAGACAGCCGAAGCGGTCTCGATCGAGTCCCACGATCCGAAGACGCAGGTCCTTGGCCCCGAGTTCGTGCACCGCGATGCGAATCGCCTCGAGAAATCCATGCGCGTTCTTGTGAGCTACTGGAGAGGTAATCCAGGCCACGTACGCGCCATCGGTGCCGCGATTCTCCTCGGGGGGGATCGGCACGCCGAGGACACACGGAGCGACCGTCCGCCCGAACACCCGCTCTGCGTTTTTGGCGGTGAAGGCACTGTTTGCCAGGATCTGGTCGACTCTGCCGATGGATTCGTGGTCCAGCTGGCGATCGTCGATGAAGCGCGAGTTCGCCTCGTCTCGCTCGGCTGCTCGTTTCAGTGGTGCCAGTGACTTGGCTGCCCAGGGGTAGTCTTCGATCCGATCGACCGCCGCGGCCATTGTTGGCATGGTCTTGCGCCAGTAGAAGCGCGCGCTCGGTTCCTCGCAGTACCAGACGACACGCACCTCTGCCATTCGCCGAACGGCCATGGTGGCCCACAGAGCCGCTGGGGAATTGTGGGCCGCAATCAGATCGCATCCCTCGAGCGCGCGGCGGAGCTGACGGCTGACGCGGCTGTCGCTCGCGGCGCGCGTCCGGATACCTTCCCAGAGCCCGGGTTGCAGGGTCACGAGTGACACGCCGTCCCAGTCTGTGCGGTCCCAGCGCTCCGGGGAGAATCGCTGCGTTGCGACGACAACGTCAAACCCGCGCTGGGTCAGTCCTCGGGCCATCCACAGGACGACATTCTCGGCTCCGCCGCGGTGATCCAACCTCGGATGTACAAGTCCGATTCTCATCGCTCCTCCGAGCTGCGAAGCATACCTCCGAGTTGATCAGGTGTAGCCCCGATCGCGACCGGTTGCAGTCCCCGCATTTTCGCGGTCCCTATCGCAGGACTACTTGGCGGGGTTTGCCCACAGCGACCGCGAACCGATTGGGGATCCGTCTACGTCGTGACTTTCCCCGGCGCTCGTTCGGGTGACAGCTCTTGAGCATCCACGGCGTGTAGAAGATGGAGGCGGTGGTCGGAGTTGCCCGCCCGGTGCTCCGCGTTGAAGAGCGCATACACCTCGGCCAGCTAGCGGCCCACCTGAGTCTTTCTTCGGGCGCTCAAGCGCTTTTGGGGTAGCACCAACCGCGCGCCCGTCTGAGCGGCGGCGAGTAGCCGGATGCCCACACATCTTCCTTCCTGGTGTGGGACACACTCAGCTGTCGAGCGGATGCAAGACTGGATCAGGAGGAGCGTACGGCCACGCATGGGCTACCCGATTGTGGAAAGGATTAGCCGATCCTCCAACGCTTGGCCGGAGATCAAAGACTCGGCAGATTGGAGACGAATGGTGTCAGGAAACGCGCAAATCGCCTGCGCCATCCTGGCCGTGAAACAGGATCGAGAACGCCCTGCCATGTGGCTCGAACTTGCTCGAACAGCGGTGCGGGAAGCGCGATGCCACGAAACGCAAAGTTGGACTTGAAGAGCTCATGGCCCGCATCCGCGATCGCCTGTGCTTCGTCGAGATGATCAAGGTAGTACCGCGCCTCTTCGACCAGATTCGAGAGGTCGCGCGCGACCTCGACATAGTGAACGCCGGCCTTGAGTCCGCAATCCGCAAATCTGATGCCTGCAATTGACTGTGCGAGTACGAGATTTCGGTGTGCGAATCCCTCGAAGAGCCGATAGGTGAGCGGACTATTCCCCCATGGACACAGGCAAATGACCGAGCGATCCAACGACTGACGATGTGCGCGTTTGGAGATGAGGGGAACCGTGAGGTCCTCGGGAAGGGGCCCGTAAGTCGGATGCTCGATGAGACCACCCTCGATCGCGATCTTCCCACCTTTGAGCAGACGCAGGGCCACCTCGCGACTGTTTTCACCGCTCGGGAGGTTTTTGAGCCCGGTCCTCGCGCCGTAGAAGGCCGCCTGCAGAAGGCGCGCGACAAGCGGCCGCCCTGGGTGCGGGCGTAGTGGATCGAGTATGGGATTGATGAGTCCGGTTCGGTTCCGAATCACAGCGGGAAGTGGCCGTTCACGAGTCCACTGATTGCGAAGAAAGAGTCGCGTCTTGGGAATCAGCACCTCAGGGATCTGGTCCATCAATATCTGAGAACCATCGTCGTTCTGGAACAACAGGAGCTCGCCCGCGAATGCGAGCATCGGGTCTACGTAGTGCTCGGGAAAGGGCAAATCGGACAGAGTCGAAACGCCGTGAAACCACAGATCTGCATCGCGAGGCGGAAGTGCACCGTTCTTGGAAACCCGCACGAGGTGGCCTTCGCGGATGAGCGCCCCCCGGAGATACTTGATCCGCGAGAAGTGATGCGATTCCTGACCAGTGATGAAGAGATTCATAGCCGTTTGATAGAACAGTCAGAGATCCCCGGGAAGCTTAGGCGCACGATCTCAAACATCGAGCCCCACCGACCGCATCAGTGCGATGGCATTGCTCTTCGTGACCACGCCGGGGCGCAGGCGGTAGTCGAAGCACATCCGGCCGTCTTCTATGTGATCTTCGAAGTGGACGTTCTCGATGCGTGGTGCGAGCTCTTCCGCAATGCGTGCGAGCGCGAGATCGTGGGTGGTGACGATTCCCAGGGCGCCGCGCTCGATCAAACCGCGCACTGCCGCTTCGGCGCCGATGCGGCGATCGTGCGAGTTGGTGCCGTGCAGGACCTCGTCCAGCAGGAAGAGGACTGGAAGCGCCCGATCGGTGAGGTCGACAACCAGGCGCAGGCGCGTGATCTCGGCAAAGAAGTGGGACGCGCCCCGCTGTAGCGAATCACTGATGCGGATGGAGGCCGCCACCTGTAGCGGTGAGATTCGCAGGCTCCGGGCTCGCACGGGCGCCCCAGCGAGCGCGAGTACGCTGTTGCAGCCGACGGTGCGCAGCATCGTGCTCTTGCCGGACATGTTGGATCCGCTCATCATCAGTGCCCGGCGCTGCCCGCCGAGAGAGACGTCGTTGAGCACGCAGCTCTGGCTCGGAATCAGCGGGTGTCCGAGCTGGAGTCCCTCGAAGTGAGGGCCCTCGTCGAGGATTTCGGGAAAGACGTCATCCGGGTGCTCGTACGCGTAGCTCGCCAGCGAGCAGATCGCTTCGATCTCACTCGCCGCTTCGATCCACGGCCCTAGAGACGCACCACAGGTCCTGCGCCAGCGCTCCAGCGCCAGTGCGATCTGCGTGCCCCAGAGCAGCAGCGCTCCGATCGGGGCGAAGAACTGGTTGCCGCGGGCGTCGAGCAGATCGACGAGGCGTCGCAGCTCGGCGATGCGACGCGATGGTGCGACCCCGTCCGTGTCGAGCGTCGTGCGCAGCTCGACCAGCCGCGGTGAGCTCACCGGCTCTTGTTCCAGGCGGTGCAGTAGACCGGAGAGGACCGCCAGGTCATGACTCGGTGCGACGACGCTGGCGAGCACGGGTCTAACGCGTGAGCGCAGCAGCAGTGCGAAGGCGCCTTGCAGGGTGAGGAAGAAGAGGAATGGGATCGCACCGGCAGCGGTCACGATCCAGGCGAGCAGGCCCGCACCGCTGAGCAGCGAAAGCAGCGTCGCGGCCAGTCTCAGCCCCGGCCAAGGCAGCTTGGTTGGGGCCGAGCCCCAGTCCAGCAGCGAGGCGCTCGAGACCTGACCCCCGATATCCTCACCGAGCAGAGAGAGATCTCGTCGCAGCTCGACACGAGGAGCGAGCTCGGCCACGGCCAACTGACGCGCCCGCACGACCTCGCCCGCACCCGGTGCGAGCAGCCAGTCTGCCAGCAGGGCCTCGCCAGCAGCAGTGCGTGTGGTGCAGATCAGCTCGAAGAGCGAACCGTGTCCGAATACGTCGAGATCATCGGCATAGGGGTGGTCGAGATCGGCGAACTTCTCTCCAACGTTTCCCGTACCGGCCCAACGATCATCGAGACGAGCGAGCCCGCGCTCAAAGAAGTCCAGTGTGCGATCGCTGCGCCGACGCAGTTGAATCACGCGATCGTGTACGATGAGCAGAACGAGAAAGCCGACCACGGGCGGTACGATCCAGATGCCCGAGAGCTGATGGCTGCCGAAGACGAACCAACCGATGGCGAGGCCCGCCAGAAAGACTGCCAGGCGCAGGTGTGAGAGCAGACGCTCGTTTCGGCGCCAGCGGCGTGCCGCACCCCGGCATTGATCGGCCTGGCGCGTGTACTCCGCGCGCGGATCACCCCGGTCGCGATGCGGCTGCGCCGCCTGGGGGCTCACGTTGCGTCACCCGGCAGCGCGAGAAAACGGGCGCGCGATGCGGTCCCCGGTACGCGGGCGGCGCGAAGGGCGTCGGCGACGAAACGTCGGGCAGCGTGTACGGCCTCTGCGAGGCTCTGGCCCAGCGCCAATCCGGCGGTGATCGCGGCGGAGAGTGCGCACCCAGTGCCGTGAACCGGCCCGGCGTCGATGCGTTCACCCGACAGCCACTGCAACTCGATTCCGGCACTGCCCCGGAGAGCGAGTAGATCGTCCGGCGCGCCGGATCGATGCCCACCCTTGAGCAGAACCGCTCCGCTGCCGAGCTCATCGATGAAGTGCCGGGCGGCGTCCTCACAGCCCCTACGCGTAGAGACATCCCTTCCCGTTAGACTCTCGGCCTCCGGTAGGTTCGGCGTCACGAGGCGACACTTTCGAATCAGCTCCTGCAGCGAGCCCCAGGCGCGTCGTTCGAGCAACGCGGTCCCGTCGCTTGCGGCCAGTATCGGGTCGAGCACGACCGGCGCGTTCTCGTCCAAGCGCTCGAGTGCCAGCATCACATTCCGCACGATGTCGTCGGAGCTCAACATGCCGATCTTGACTGCCGCGGGCTGAAAGTCAGCGAGCAGCACGCGGATCTGATCGAGCACCAGAGACGGGAAGACGGGCAGCACTTTGTACACCTTGGCGCTGTCCTGTAGCGTCAGCGCAGTAGCGACCGCAGCGCCGTGGACTCCGTGGCTGCGAAAGACCTGGACGTCGGCCTGGAGCCCGGCCCCGCCCGTCGGATCGGAGCCGGCGATCGTGAGAGCGATCTTCATGAGCGCGGATGGTAAGATCGGTGGCGTTCGGGCGCATCCCGCAGCGAGTGCTTTGCAGCGTGGGCCATTCGGCAGCGGGCGCTCGCGTTTGACTGGCACAGGCGCGGGCTCGGGCCCGGGGATAGGCGAACGTCACATGAGGATCCGGCGGCGACGGACAGTGGAATCTCAGCGGAAGCCCGGCAGCACGGCGGCTCGTCTCGCCCGCTCGATCGATGTCGCCATGTCGGGCGTCTTGCTTCTTCTCCTCTTTGCTGCCGCGCCGGTCAGGCCGGTGTGGGCCGACGGCCAGCCCGGCGTCGCGCCACCGACCGTCATCTTGATCTCGCTCGACGGGACCCGTCCGAGCGAAGTCAGGCAGGAGACGCTTCCTAGCCTGGTCGCACTCGTCGACCGAGGCGCGGTGGCCGAGCGTCTGATTCCGGTTGTTCCCGCGAATACCTTTCCCAATCACGTGACGCTCGTAACCGGTGTCTCACCCGAACGACACGGAGTCGTGAACAACGTCTTTCGCGACGCCGAGAAGGGTGTATTCGAGAAAAAGGACATCCCGGACTGGGTCGAGGTGGAGCCCCTGTGGTCGCTACTGGAAGGTGAGGGGATCGCCACCGCCGCCTACTACTGGGTTGGGTCGGAGGGCGCCTGGCGCAGTGGTCAAGCCCCACGCCATTGGCGCGCCTTCTCGAGCAAGACGGGTGAGATGAAGAAGGTCGAGCAGATTCTCGCCTGGCTGGATCTGCCGCAAGCGCAGGGCAGACCACGCTTCATCAGCAGTTGGTTCCACGGCGCCGATCACGCGGGCCACCGCTACGGGCCTGGAAGCCCAGAAGTTCAGCAATCACTGCTCACGCAGGATCCGGCCATCGGTCGGCTTGTCGAAGGGCTCGATGCGCGCGGGCTCTTCGCGTCCACCACACTGATTGTCGTGTCGGATCACGGCATGCTGGCGGCGACCCGCCAGATCGACCTCGGATCAGAGCTCGAGGCGGCGGGGATCCGGGCCAGCGTATTCGGTATCGGTGGCTTTGCGAGTGTCGCACTCGTCGGCTCTGGAGAGCACAGTTCCGGAGCCATCGACCACGTGGTCGCTGTGGCCCGAGGACTGGGGCTCGATGCTCTTCGGCGCCTCGAAGCGCCCAGCTCGCTTCGCGTCGCGCATCCGCGCTTCGGCGATGTCGTCGTGCGGGCCCCCGTTGGCACCGCGATCGTATACGGGGGTCTGCGGCTGAAGGGTTTCCACGGCTACGATCCCGAGCATCCCGACATGGCTGCGCTCTTCGTCGCGGCAGGCCGGGGCGTGGTGGCAGGCACGAAGCTGCCGCCGCAGCGCTCGCTCGACGTGGCCCCCACCGTCCTGGCTCTGCTCGGTGTTCGCGTACCCGGCTGGATGGAGGGGAGACCGATCGAGGCCATCGTGCCCCAAGCTGCCGCTTCTGCAACACTCCCCGCGGTGGATCGGAGATGATGAGGGGGGCCTGCCCATGATTTCGTGTTCGAGACGACGCCCGGTGCGCCGTTTCACACTACTCGCCCTGATGGTATTGGCGACTGCAGCCCCGGCGACAGCGGATGACGCGGCAGTTGAAGCCGAGGGTAGCGACGGTGCGTCTCAGGTGGCTTCACCCACCGCCGGCGAGGGACTCTACGCTGCTAGCTTCGGCCGCACCGACCGGGGCGTTATCATGATTCACTACTGGTCGAAGGGACCGCGCTTCCGCTCGGAGACCATCGTCGCCGGTCACCCGATCATCACGATCGTGAACGGGGACTTCTACTACATGATGGACGAGCTGACGCAGATCGGTGTGTCCATCCGCCGCACTCCCCAGGCGATCGCGGCGGATGCGACCCGCCGACGCCCGTTCGCCAACGAACTCGATGAGGTAATTGCCAACGGTGGCGAGAAGATTCGCAGCGAGACCGTGTCCGGCAGCGAAGTCGATATCTATCGTCTCACCAACGATCAGGGTCGCCGCACAGTGTGGGTCTCGCAGCGTGAAGACCGTCTCCCTTTGCACATCGAGACTTACAACCGTGACACGGCACAGACGGCCCGCCTCGATTACTTGAATTGGATGTTTGGGCTGCCGCTTGCCGACGGCTTCTTCGAGCCTCCGCCCGGCGTCGAGCTGGAGCGCTTCGACAGCTACGAAGACTATGTCGCGCGCATGGCCAAGGGCCCCGTGCCTCCAGGGCCACCGCTCTTTCAAGAGCTGCTGCATTCCCAGCGCAGGTAGGCCCCGCTACGAGTTGGTCACCCACGTGATGTTGGCGTCCGCCACGGGCGGCGCCTCGGCACCGATAACGGCGAGCCTGCGGGCGATCTCTCCGCTGATGTCGCGGAAGGCGCGCGCGGAGTCCGAGTCGGGGGCCGCGTGCACGATCGGCTTTCCGCTATCGCCGTACTCGGCCATGCGCGGGTCGATGGGCACCTCACCGAGAAAGTCGACCCCGAGATCCTCGGCCACACGCCGTCCGCCGCCCTCACCGAAGATGTAGTACTTCTTGTCGGGCAGGTCGGGTGGCGTGAAGTAGGACATGTTCTCGATGATGCCGAGGATCGGGACACTGACCTTCTCGAACATCTGCAGGCCCTTGCGGGCGTCGATGAGAGAGAGATCGTTCGCGGTCGTTACGATCACGGCTCCCGAGAGCGGCGCGATCTGAGTCAGCGTCAGGGCCGCGTCGCCGGTTCCAGGCGGCAGGTCGACGACCAGATAGTCGAGTTCTCCCCACTCGACATCCGTCAGGAACTGCTTGATCAAGCCGTGGACCATCGGCCCGCGCCAGATCACGGGTGAGTCGTCCGTCAGGAAGAACCCCATGGAGAGCAGCTTGAGCCCGTGTCCCTCGAGCGGCAGAATACGCTGGTTGGGCGTGGTGGTTGGCCGCCCGCTCACGCCGGTCAAGAGCGGCAGCGACGGGCCGTAGACATCGGCATCCATCACCCCCACGGCGGCGCCGCTGTCTCGCAGGGAGAGCGCCAGATTCACAGCAGCCGTGCTCTTGCCGACCCCCCCCTTGCCCGAAGCGACTGCCAACAGGTTCTTGACACCGGTCAGCACAACCTTCTCGCCCCCCGGTGCTGCACTCTGGCGCGTGTTGGCCGTCATCGTGACCGCAACCTCACTCACGCCGTCGAGGGCGCTGACTCGCTCCTTGGCCGCCCGCTCGAACTCGGCCTTGACCGGGCAGGCGGGCGTCGTGAGCTCGATAGCGAATGAGACCCTGCTGCCGTCGATCTTCAGGTCCTTGATGAAGCCGAGATCCACGATGCTCTTGCGGAAATCGGGATCGACGATGGGGCGAAGGGCGTCAAGAACCTGGGACTCGCTCACGGTGGAAGCCATGAAAACTCCTCTGAGGGGTGGTCCGGACGGCGCGCGGGCGCGAAGGTGCGAGCCGAAAGCACTCCAGTCTAGCGCACCGGCTTCGGCCTGCAGGAGATGCTGTGAGGATCAGGCCCTCGCGCCGCCGAGCAGTCGGTCGGCGTTGTCCCGCAAGATCGCGCGTCGGACCTCTGGACGCCCCTCGGTCACTAGCAGCACCTTGGCCAGCGTGGCGGCGAGGTGATAGAAGGGCCAATCGCTGCCGAAGAGGAGACGATCAGGCCCCACCCGCGCGATCAGCTCAGCGAGCTGGCTGACGCCCTGCCCGTGGATTCCGAGCCAGACGTTGCCGTAGCGCTTCGCCAGGGGGACCGCATCGGCGACATCCCGCGCACCGGCATGGCCAAGCACGAATTGCACGTCTGGGAAATCGCGCAGAGCCCCCTCGTAGTGACGCATCAACGTGAACTGATGCGTGTAGGATGGTTCGATTCCCGCCCGGCCACCGTGGAAGACGACGGGCAGGCCCAGACGACCGCACTCCTCGTAGATGGGATGTAGCTCCGGTGAGTCGGGAAAGAAGCGCTGACCGGCGGGATGCAGCTTCACCGCATGCGCGCCGCGGGCGGCGAAGTCGCGGAGCTTCTCGGCCGCGAGCGGATCATCCGGGTGGACCGACGCGCCTGCGAGAAGCCGCTTCTCGGCGCCTGCTTGCGCGATGGCTTGCATCCACCGCTCCGTCAGGTCGTCGCCGAAGGGCAGTCCGAAGGCGATCGGTAGGATCAACGAGCGTCCGACTCGCGTCGCATCCATCTCATCGAGAAGGTTCGGGATGGTGTGTGTCACAGCGGCAGAGCTGCCCCAAGTCAACTGAGAGAGTACGCCCCAGCGCAGGCGGCGGAGGTCTGCTGGCGTGAAGTTCGCGTTGATGTAGACGTCGAGGTCGAGGTCGCAGCCGGGATCCTCCGCGTCGCAATCGAGCATATGCTGCACGCGAGCCGTTCGGGCCTGGAGATCCAGCTCCGGTGCCAGCAGTAGCGACATGCCGAGGTGAGCGTGGATGTCGACGACCGCGGGTATTTCTTCGTCGGTGCAGCGCAAGCGGCTATTGTCGTCCAGTTCGAACCAGGGCAGCTCTGCCAACCCGCGATAGCCACGATAGAGCTGGCGGCCGTAGGGCCCCTTGCCCGAGCGCCGCTGCTCCTCCCGCTGTTGATCGGCCAGCCCGGCCGCATCCGCGTCGCTGTAGCGCGTACCGTCTCGGCAGCCGGGTAGCGTCAGCAGGGGCAGCGACCCAAGCAGCCCAAGAAAGCGGCGACGTTCGAGGCCCGCCTGGAGCTTGTCGCGTTCGAGTTCGCAGCCCCGGTTCTTCTCTCGTCTCTTCATCGAGTCAACCTGTGAAGCAGGCGTATTCGAAGGCATCTTCGCGGTGAACTCTGGCCTGCGGCGATCTCTACCACGCCTTCCCCCCTCGCTCTGACATCGCGCTACCAGGATATCATCTGGGAGACTCATCCGTCGCGGGTTCGTCTCCCCGCCGCGGTTGTGGATCGCTCTTCTCAGGGCGTGGCCGGCGTGACCCAGTGACTGCGATACTCCTCCCATTCTTCCGGATCCGTCACCCAATTGGCGTAGACCGCGACGCCGCGAAAGCAGGGCGCGGGCTCGGAAGCGGCCTCCAAGGCGGACCTCACGCCTTGCGCTGCGGTTCGTAGGTTCTCGATCTTCGGGTCCGAGTAGGTGGGGACATCCTCATGAGCGGGAATCCCGATCAGCAACTCGTGGTCGGGTAGCGCACAAGCCCAGTCGGCCAGAAGCCGCGTCTGGTGTCGCACGAATTCGACATAGGCCCTCACGAATGTCAGCCGCGTATCGTAGGCCATTAGCACCGTCTGGTCGGACAGCTCCATCGATGCTCGATAGAACGGGGCGGACCAGAAGCTCCGTCGCAACGGCCCGATCGAGAGACCGAACGGGCCCGCCCTGGGCGTCGCCTGGCTGATGAGGAAGTCGTCTTCGAACGCGTTGCTCACCTCCCGCAGCAGATCGAGGTAGCCGGTGTGTGCGTCGCGCAATGGCTCGAGGTCGAAGTGGATCCCCGAAAAGCCCTCTGCCTGCAGCCGCCGAATCGAGGAGATCACGCTCCTGCGCCAAGCGGGATCCGAGAGCGGGATGCGTTCCACCCGCGCGCCCAGCCAGGCGAGGAAGACCACCTCGGGAGCGGCGGCAGTCAGTCTCTCCAGCATGCGCCCCGCCACGTCGTCCAATCCGCCGTCCGGCCGAATCGGCCCGGCGTGTACGAAGGCGTAGCGGATGCCCTGACGCGAGAGGATGTCGACCAGATCTTCCAGCTCCTCCGATGTTACCGGGGCGCCGGTGCGGACATTGCGTCCGCTGTACCACTTGTGGCCGAGCCACAGCCCGTTGGTCTGGCGGTCGAAAGAACGCGCGGTGCGGGGATGGGGATTCCAAACCAGAAGAGCGAGGAATCCTCCCAAGGTGAGGATCAGAGCCAGTCCGCCGAGACGCCTCACTCTCACCGACTCCTCTCACCTCGACGATGTCCCGTGGTTTGAGGCACAGACGGGTAACGCGACGCTACCATGCGCCACGTGCGCTGTGAAGGCGCCGCGGTGCGCCTGAAGCGGTCTGCAGGCGACGCCCCGCTCGACACGGAAGAGGGACTCGAGAATCCGATGGACTGCGGAGATCTGTCCGCCAGCGGGCGCATCCTCCGATGGGTCGTGATAATCTCCGGTCTTCATGGCACCCAAGATTCGATGGTTCCTTGCGTCGCTCGCTCTGGCGCTGCCGCTCGACCAGCTCAGCAAGATCTGGATCGTCAAGAACTTCCACTACGGTGAGCGTGTTCGGGTGATTCAGGGCTTCTTCGATCTCACCCACGTGCGCAACCCGGGCGGCGCATTCAGCTTCTTCGCGGACGGCCCGGCCGAGCAGCGAATGGTCTTCTTCATCGGCTCTACGCTGGTCGCGATCGTCTTGCTCATTCTCTTTCTGAGGCGGCTCGAGCCACAGGCGAGGCTCTCCGCTCTGGCGCTGGGCAGCATTCTGGGCGGTGCCGTGGGGAATCTGACGGACCGCTTGGTCTACGGGGAGGTGATCGATTTTCTCGACTTTCACCTCTGGGGCGGATACACCTGGCCGACCTTCAACATAGCCGACAGCGCGATCGTGCTGGGCGTTGGCATTCTGCTGGTCGAGATCTTCCTGCAGAACGATGAGGCTCGGCCACAGCCGGACGGGGTTTCGACCGAGTCTTCCTGATCGATTGCCCCGCCCGGCGGAGCGTCTACCCCAGCACTCAGGGGCGAGACCGTGCCTGCCGATATGGAGGTCGGATCTCAGCTCGTGGTGCAAGAGGTGGATGACGGCATGAGCGAAGCAAGCGTAGCCGCAATCGATGAGAAGGCCTTCGCGAGCCTGGAGGATATCGCCGATGGCGACGCGGAGTTCATCGCGGAGGTGCTGAATCAGTTTCTCATGGACGCCGAGATACTGATGGCGACGCTCCTGGCGGGGGCCGAGGCGGGAAACGCGCAGGAGGTCGAGCACTCGGCGCACACGCTCAGGTCGGCCAGCGCCAACGTCGGTGCGCTGCGCCTCTCGCGCATCTGTCAGGAGTTGCAGGAGATGGGTCGTGTGGCTGATCCAGACGGCTGTGGCGAGAGGGCGGCGGTAGCCCGCGAGGAATTCGCACAGGTCAAGCGCGAACTTCATCGGCGTCTAGAGAAGACTGACTAGCGAGTCAGCTCGACGCGCTCGCGGAAATGCTCCAGGGCGTCGGGGTTGGCCAGTGCTTCGAGATTCTTGATGCGGCGTCCGTGGACCACGTCGCGTACGGCCAACTCGGTGATCTTCCCGCTGCGCGTGCGCGGGATGTCGGCCACCTGAACCACGCGGGCGGGAACGTGGCGCGGCGTGGTGTTGGCCCGAATGGTGCGGCGGATGCGCTCCGTCAGGGCATCGTCGAGTTCGAGGCCCTCGCACAGCTTCACGAAGAGCACGACTCTAACGTCGCCCTGCCACTCCTGGCCAATCGCCAGCCCCTCGGCCACCTCGTCGAGGGACTCGACCTGACGGTAGATCTCGGCTGTGCCGATGCGTACGCCGCCCGGGTTGAGAACCGCATCCGAACGACCGTAAATCACGAAGCCGCCGTGCTCGGTCTCGAGTGTGAAGTCTCCGTGGCACCAGACTCCGGGGAATCGCTCGAAATAGGCCGCCCGGTAGCGTGCGCCATCGGGATCGCGCCAGAACCCGACGGGCATCGACGGAAACGGAGCCGAGCAGACCAGCTCACCCTGCTCGCCGCGGATCGCGGTCCCCGTCTCATCGAAGATCTCCACCTTCATTCCCAGCCCCGCACACTGGATTTGGCCCCGGCGAACCGGCGCAGTCGGGTTTCCGAGCACGAAGCAGGAGAGAATGTCGGTGCCACCGGAGATGGATGCGAGCTGCAGGTCCCGCTTGATCTTCTGGTAGACGAAGTCGAAACCCTCCGGCGCCAGTGGCGAACCGGTGGAGAGCAGTGCCCTCAAGCTGGACAGATCACAGCGCGATCCCGGCTCGAGGTCGGCCTTGGCGAGGGCATCGATGAACTTCGCCGAGGTTCCGAATACGCTGATCGACTCCTGCTCGGCAATCCCGAACAGCCTGTAGCCGTCCGGATGGAAGGGGGAGCCGTCGTAGAGGATCAATCTCGCCCCGCTGGCGAGCCCAGAAACCAGCCAGTTCCACATCATCCAACCACAGGTCGTGAAATAGAAGAGGTGATCCTCCGGCCGCAAGTCAACGTGAAGGCGATGCTCTTTGAGGTGTTGCAGCAGAGTTCCGCCGGCGCCGTGCACGATGCACTTCGGCTTTCCCGTGGTACCGGAGGAGAAGACGATGTACAGCGGGTGATCGAATGGAAGCTGCTCGAAGCGGATGTCTGAAGGCGTGTCGGCGGCAACGAAGTCGTCGAGCAATACCGCGCACTCGATCGATCCAATGGCTGGCTTCGAATCGACATAGGGCACCACGACGCAACGCGAGATCGACGGTATGGCGGCGAGGATCTCCGGAATGCGTGCCAGTGAATCGATGGTCTTTCCGCCGTAGAAGTAGCCATCTGCGCAGAACAGCAGCTTGGGCTCGATCTGGCCGAAACGGTCGATGACACCGGCCGGCCCGAAGTCGGGCGAGCAGGAGGACCATGTGGCGCCGCGCGAGGCGGTTGCCAGCATGGCGATGATCGCCTCGGGCATGTTGGGCAGATAGCCCGCCACGCGGTCACCGGGTCCGATGCCCGCTGCCTCGAGTGCCGCCGCCAGACCGGCGACTCGTCGTGCCAGATCGGCGAAGCTGATTTCGCGCCTCAGCCCGCGTTCGTTGCGAAAGACGATCGCGGGCGACTGGTCGCGTCGCCACAGGAGGTTCTCGGCAAAGTTGAGCCTGGCATCCGGGAACCAGCATGCACCGGGCATGCGGTCGCGTTCCAGCAGCACGCGTTCGCCACCCCGCTTGCCGATGACGCCGCAAGAGGACCAGACGAGCGACCAGAAGGCTTCGCGCTCCTCCACCGACCAGCGGTGAAGAGCCGCATAGTCGGAGAGGTCTCGGCCTGCGGATTCGGAAGCCTTCTTCATGAAGGTGTTCATCAGGCTTTGACCGACTTGGTCGGGACTCGGTCGCCAGAGCGTTTCTTCCACTTCTTCGTTCCCCTTAGAGGAATACGCCCGCGACGCAGGCAGTCATGAAGGTAGTGAGCGACCCGGCCAGGATCGAGCGCAGGCCCAACGTTGCCACCTCGTGGCGGCGTGAAGGGGCCACGCCGCCGATGCCGCCCAGCATGATCGCCAGTGAACCAAAATTCGCGAAGCCGCACAGCGCGTAAGAGGCTATTACGCGGCTCCGCTCGCTCAGCTCGCCGGCCTCGATGAGCTGGCCGAGCTGCTGGTAGGCGAGGAATTCGTTCAGCACCGTCTTGATTCCCAACAGCGCCCCCACTTCGGGCGCGTCCGCCCAGGGGACGCCCATCACGAAAGCCAGCGGTGCCAGCAAGAAGCCAAGCAACATCTGCAAGCTGAGGTCCGGGGCGCCGAAGACGCCACCGAGGTTGGCCAGGATGTCGTTGCACAGGGCGATCAGCGCCACGAAGGCCAGCAGCATGGCGCCCACATAGACAGCCAGTTTCAAGCCGCTGAGCGCCCCTTCAGCCGCCGCATCGATCAGGTTGACACTGCTTCGCTCCACCACCGCATCGGATCCGAGCCCGGTTGCCGGCACCTCGGTTTCAGGGATCATGACCTTCGCGATCAGCAACCCGGCGGGTGCCGAGAGCAGGCTGGCAGTGACCAGATGGCCGGCGAAGTCTCCGCCGCCGAGAATGCCCACATAGGCGAGAAGCACCGAGCCGGCCACGGTGGCCATGCCGAGAGTCATGGTGCTGAAGAGCTCCGATCGGGTCATTTGCTCGATATAGGGCTTCACGACGAGGCACGACTCCACCATGCCGACGAAGATGTTGGCAACAGCGGCCAGGCTCTCGGCGCCCGAGAGCCTCATGGTTCGCGAGAGTAATGAGGCCAGCGCGGTGACGAGCGGCTGCACGAGTCCGAGGTGGTACAGCACGGCGAAGAGGCTTCCCATGAAGACGATGATGGGCAGTACATTCAGTGCGAACGAGAAGCCGGTATCGAGCAGTGGGCCGAAGACGAAGCTCGTGCCGGCCTGCGTGTACGCCAACAGCTTGTCGACCGCCACACGAACCAACCGGAAGAAGAGGTGCCCGGCTGGAGTCTTGAGCAGCAGCGTCGCGAGCGCGAGCTGGAAGCCGATTCCCCAGGCGACGGTTCGCCAGGGCACGCTTCGCCGCGCACTGGAACAGAGCCAGGCGATGCCGATCATCAGGATGAAGCCAAGTGCCGAGAGGGCCCGCGGCCCGATGTCACTCATCGAGACACTGCCTCCCGCCGTGTCCCGTCTTCCAGCGCTTGCAGGAGTTCCTGCGTCGCGCGCACCGGGTCGACCCCACCCGCCACAGCGGATATCACGGCGGCGCCCAGCGCACCAGCTCGCATCACGCTCGCGATGTTCTCGGTTGCCAGGCCTCCGATGGCGACGAGCGGCAGAGGCGAGACGATCTCGACCGCCTCTGCAAGCAGAGCCAGCCCGCGTTCCGGGTACTCCGAGTCCTTCGAGTGCGTCGTGAAGACCGGTCCGAAGGCGACGTAGTCGATGGACTCTCGTCGGCTGGCCCGCGCCTGTTCGAGCGTGTGCGTCGAGCGGCCGATCGCCAGTTCGGCGCGCACCTCTGCAGGTACACCCGCTGGCGGGAGGTCCCGTTGTCCGAGATGCACGGCGTCAGCACTCGCCGCCAGCGCGAGGTCGAAGCGGTCATTCACCACGAAGCGGGCGCCGCACGCGTGTGTCAGTGCCCTGATCTCCCGCGCCCACTCCAGTGCCAAGCTGTCGCTGGCGTGCTTCGCGCGGAGCTGCACGACGCGTGCCCCGCCCCGACAGGCCGTCTCGGCCTGCGCTACCGGGTCGAGTGGCCAGCGGGGATCGTCATCGGCCAGCACGTGGAGGCCTCGGAAATCATCCCGAGTTGGCCGGCCGGGCTCCCTTCCCTGAGACATCATCGATCACGACCGCGGACCGGCAGCTCGATATCGAGCTCGACGATCTTCTTGCGTAGCGTATTGCGATTGATGCCAAGCAGCGCCGCGGCGCGGATCTGATTGCCGCCTGTCCGTTCGAGCACCGTTCGCAGCAGCGGACGCTCCACGCGCTCGAGCATGCGACGATGAATGTCGGCGGGTTCGGGCGCGTTCAGCGCCGTCTCGACCTCGCTCCGGACCTGCTCTTCCAGATTGCCGCCCCGAGAGTCCGCCGCGCTTGCACCTGCGAGGAATGCGAAGTCATCGGGAGAGAGGACTCTGCCCGAAGCCAGCACCAGCGCACGCTTGATGGCATTCTCCAGCTCACGCACGTTGCCCGGCCATGCGTGGTTCTCGAGGTGATCCCACGTGGTGTCGGCAAGCCCCACGTCGCCCTCGGCGAGTTCGTCCGCATAGCGTGCGACGAAGTGTAGGGCGAGTGTGCGGATGTCCTGGCGTCGTTCGCGCAGGGCCGGGATGTGGATTGGCACCACACGCAAGCGGTAGAGGAGGTCCTCACGAAAGCGCCCGAGTCTCACCTCCTCGTCGAGATCACGATGTGTAGCGGCGATGATGCGTACGTCGACATGGACCGGCTCGCGTCCCCCAACCGGAACGACCTCGCCACTCTGCAGCGCTCTCAGCAGCTTTGCCTGCAGCGCCAGGGGCATGTCTCCGATTTCGTCCAGCAGGAGCGTACCGCCGGCTGCCTCACGGAAACGTCCCGGTCTTGCCGAGATGGCCCCGGTGAAGGCCCCACGCTCGTGGCCGAAGAGCTCGCTCTCCAGAAGCTCGTGTGGGATGGCGGCGGCATTCACCGCCACGAAGGGTGCGTCAGCGCGGGGGCTCGCGGCGTGAATTGCCCGCGCGACCAGCTCCTTGCCGGTGCCGCTCTCACCCGTAATCAAGACCGGTACGTTGCGCAGTGCCACCTTGCCGATGATCTTGAATATCTCGAGTAGCGCCGGACTGCTGCCCACGAGCTGCTCATGTGGCGCTGCTCCACCGCGCCCGATCTCTCGGCGCAGTTCGCGTACCTCACGTTGCAGCGCTTGCGTGTTGCGCGCCTTCTCCGCCAGTGCGCTCACCTCCGCCAGGGAGAAGGGTTTGACGAGGTAATCGAGCGCGCCCCGTTTCATGGCTTCGACGGCGTTGTTCATGGTGTTCTGGGCCGTGATGATGACGACCGCAGTGTTCGAGGCGGTGGCGCGAAGCTGATCGAGCAACTCGAGACCCGTCCGTCCCGGCATGCGGATATCCAGAAAGGCCAGGTCGAAGCCGCCCGACGAGAGGGCCGAGGCCGCTTCGTCGCCATCTTCGACATCCCTTACCTGATGCCCCTCGGCCTCGAGGGCTTCTCGCAGCACGAAGCGGATCGACGGCTCGTCGTCGGCGATCAGAATGCGCATTGCCGCGCGGGTGGTCGTCGTCATGCCTGCTCTCGCCTTCCAGCCCCGGTTACCGCGGGTTGTGCGCCGCCGACCTGCAGTGGCAAGCTGACGCGCACCTTCGTTCCGAGCCCCGGCTCGCTCTCGATCTGCATACGCCCACCGTGGCGCGTCAACCAATGACGCGAGACCGCCAGCCCGAGTCCAGTTCCATCGGGCTTGGTCGTGAAGAACGGCGTCGCGAGACGATCCGCGATTTCATCCGGGATACCGGGCCCGGTGTCGCCGATGGTGATCTCGATCGTCGGCACGGGACGCCCGTCCGCTCCCACGAGGCGGTGTCGCAACGGAGTGCGTGTGGTTACGCTCAGGCGCCCGCCCGCCTCTCCCATCGCCTGCACTGCATTGCGGGCCAGATTGAGGAACACCTGAGTGAGGCGGTTGGCGTCGCCCATCAGGTCGGGAATCGAGGGATCGTAATTGCGCTCGAACTCGGCGTTGGCGGCCGCCGGTTCTGCCGCGACCAGCTCGAGCACCTGATCGAGCAGGCGATGGAGGTTCAGCGACTCACGCATCAGCTCGTCGCCCCGCGCGAAGACCATGAGCTCCTCCACGAGACGCGTGATGCGGTCGACTTCGCGAATGATGAGGTCGGCGGACTGCTGGCCCCGGGCGTCTCCCGTCCACTTGCTCAGCAGCTCGGCCGCGCCTCTAATCCCGCTCAGTGGGTTCTTGACTTCGTGGGCGATACCGGCGGCAATGAGCCCGTAGGAAGCGAGCTGCTCGCGTTGCGATGCCTGCTCGCGCAGAGACTTGCCGACGGCGCGATCGCGAAGCAGCAACACGACGCCCGACGTGTCGCCGTTCTCCTCGGGGAGGGGAGATACGGCGACTTCCACTTCCAGGTCACCGCCGAAGCGGCGTGCGATCGCGACGCCATCCTCGATGACGGGGCGTCGTGTGCTCTGGACGTTGCGGGCCAGCTCCAGCAAGGGGTGTCGCTCGTGCAGCAGCGTTGCCAGCGAGCGACCCGGCGCCATCTGGAGTGAGGTCTCGATGATGCGGCAGGCCTCCGCGTTGATCCGCTGCACCGCGCCCGCCGGCGCGAGGACGATCACACCGGCCAGGACGGCGTCCAGGATGCGCTGTAGCTCTTGCTGCGGGGGACGTTCGTCCTCGACCATGCTCTCACCGATAGGGATTCGTGCGCTGGCTGCCCAAATTTTGGGCACTCTAGCGCTCTGCCGCTGGCGCCGGCAAGCTGGCGCTCGAGCGCTTTCGAGCGCTTGCAAGTCGGGTAAGGTTCCGGCCCATGAAGCAAGGACTGACGGTCGAGGAGGCTCAACGGCGAGTCCTGGCACTGACTCCGGTGCTCGACTCGGAGACGCTGACGGTCGCGCAGGCGCTGGGGCGCGTGCTGGTCGAGCCCGTCGTCTCGTCGCGTCGCATTCCCCCCGCTGACTGCTCCGCCATGGATGGCTACGCCGTGCGTGTGGCCGATCTTCTCGGCGCCGTCCCGGCTCGCCCGGTCGACCTGGCGGTCAAGTACGAGGTCGCCGCGGGTGGTCAGGCTGTCCGGACACTGGAAGCCGGCGAAGCTGCACGGATTTTTACCGGTGCCCCCGTTCCGCCGGGCGCGGATGCCGTGGTGCGGCAGGAGGACGTCGCAGTAGAAGGAGATCGTGTTCGCATTGGTCTTGCACCGCCTCTACGCGACAACATCCGCCAGGCTGGCGAGGATCTGGAGGTCGGCGATCGTGTGCTGGAGGCGGGCGCCGTTGTCCGCCCATCCGAGATCGGTCTGCTGGCCTCGCTGGGCCGCTCGGTCGTCGCGGTTCACCGCAGGCCCCGGGTTGCCATCCTGTCGGGGGGAGACGAGCTGGTGGAGCCGGACCGCGATGTCGCCGGCGGCCGAATCGTTTCCTCCAACTCCTACACCTTGGCGGCTCAGTGCCATCAGGTGGGGGCAGATCCCCTCTATCTGGGGATCGCCCGCGATCGGCGAGAGAGCGTCGAAGCCCATTTCCGCGCCGGGCTCGCCGCAGATTGCATCGTGAGCTCGGCGGGCGTCTCGGTCGGCGATCACGACCACGTTCGTCCGGTGCTCGAGAAGCTCGGATGCCAGCTCGATTTCTGGGGCGTGCTCATGAAGCCGGGCTTCCCCATCGCATTCGGGCGTTTCGGGTCTGCCCTGGGAGCCACGGGCATGCCGGGTCCTCTCGTCTTCGGCCTGCCGGGCAACCCGGTCTCGGCTTCCGTTACCTTCGACCAGTTCGTGCGTCCGGCTCTGCTGAAGATGATGGGGCACACGGCCTGCTTTCGGCCGACCGTGCGCGCGAGGCTGGGCGAGAAGCTGACGAAGAAGCCCGGCCGACTGCATTTCGTGCGAGTGACACTCGAAAGGATCGGGGACGAGTTCGTGGCGGCAAGCACTGGGAGCCAGAGCTCGGGCGTGATGCGCTCCATGTCCCTTGCGCACGGATTGCTGATCTTCCCGCTCGAGGCCAGTGAACTCTCGGAGGGCGACGAGGCGGTGGTCCAGGTGCTGGACGATGGCTTCTTCGCCGGCACCACACCCGGCTTCTGAATGGCTGCGCGGCGAGCGGAGAGTGGGCAGCGCGAAGAGGGGCGACTCGCGGGCGTCTGTGGCGCGATTCTCCTTGGGGGGGCTTCGTCGCGCATGGGACGCGACAAAGCTCAGCTTGAAGTCGCCGGCACACCGGTGGTGACACGCCTGGCATCGCTGCTCGAGCGCCTCTTCGACGAGGTCCTGCTGGTCGGGGGCGCGCCGCCGTCCTCCGCACCGGGCCAGCGTGTCGCGGACCTGCCCGGTCCGCGTTGTGCGCTGCGCGGGCTCGTGACCGCCCTCTCGCACGCAGAGAGCGAGCGCGTATTGCTGCTGGCGACCGATCTGCCTCTCGTGACCCCCGATCTGCTGCTCGCGCTCACCGCCTGGCCAGAGAGCGACGCGGTCGTGCCGCGGGTGGACGGCCGACGCCATCCGCTGTGTGCCATCTATCGGCGGGAGCCAGTGCTCAGCGAGGCTCGCGGGCGGCTCGAGGCTGGTGATCTGCGGCTCGGTGCGCTGCTCGACGCGTTGGATGCCTGCTACCTCGAGGGGCCGGATCTCACTGCCGTCGACTCGGATGGGTTCGCACTCAGCAATGTCAACACGCCGCAGGACCTCGCACGCCTCGAGACGTGGCTGCGCGAGTGTGAGGATGCGAGCCGACGCGATCCCGTCTGGCTGAAGTAGAATCGGCGGCATTCTCCGGAACGCGCCCATCGGCTTTGGGGAGGGGTAATAAGGCGATGCTCGACATTCCGCGGCTTCATCGCATCCGGCTCGTGAAGCGGCCATCTGTCCAGGTACTCACCGGCCACATGCTGACGCTCAACTACGGCTATCTGCCGGGCATCGAACTCGAGTTCGAGGACGACGACCGCCTGCCCGACGAGCGCGTGATCTTCGCCATGAACCACACCGATCGTTACAACTACTTCCCTTTCCAGCACCGGCTGTGGAAGAAGCACAACCGCTTCACCGCCTCCTGGGTCAAGGGCAAGTACTACGAGAGTGCCTTCGTAGGCGCCTTCATGGAGAAGACGAATCAGCTCCCGACCGTCTCGCGCGGCTATCTCATCAGCCGGGATTTCGCCTCCGCGGTTGGGCGTCCGCCCAGCCCTGCCGAGTACGCGATGCTGCGCCAGTGGGTGGATTCAGAGGCAATTGGGGGCGACGGTGAGCCCGGCCGCGATCTCGATCAGCTTCCCGAGCCATTGTTGAACCGGCCCCGAAACGTTCTCGGCTACGCGTTCGACCCCGAGAAGGAAGACTACGCGGGCTATGTCAACTCGCTCTACCACATCATGATGCGCCGCTTCGTCGAGCTCAATCAAGAGGCCGTCGAGGCGGGGCTCGACCTGCTGATCTTTCCACAGGGCACCCGCTCGGTCCGGCTCCTGCCAGGTCACATCGGCATCTCGCAGATTGCTCTACATCTGAAGATTCCAATCGTCCCGATCGGGTGCAACGGATCCGATCAGTGCCATCCAGGTGGCAGCCCCTGGGCGAAGAAGGGCCGCATCGTCTACCGCTTCGGCCATGCGCTTCGCTACGAAGACCTTGCCGAGTTCCATGTAGAAGAGGACTACGAGCCCTTCTCGAGCGACGCGGAGCGGCGTTACCAGAGTCGCTTTCAAGGTCTGGCCGACCTGCTCACCGATCGTATCGAAGAGCTGCTCGACGAGCGCCATCGGCGAGACGAGGACTCCGGTGCGGCTGTCGGCGAGGGGAGCGAACGTTTCATCTGAGGCTGGTCGGCGCGCTTCGCGCGGACGACAGCAGCCTTTCGATGGTCCCGCGATCGGGTGGCGTCGCTTTGGTGCCGAATTGGATGCGCTCGAGGTCTCGCAGCTGCTGGCCGATTCGCTCCACCAGCTCGCCCTCGTTCGCCGATTGCACCATCTGCTGCGAGTCGAGTTCAGCGAACTCGGGCGCGAGGCACCTGAGAGCCGCCCGCAGCGCGTCTTCCAGTGCGGCGGCCTCCTCTCTTGGGCCGGCCGTTGCGGCGGCGAAATCCGCTTTGACCAGCGCCTGCCGCACCGCTTGCCAGCGCCGTCGTCGCCGGTCTCGTAGCTGCCAGCCGAACAGGCCCAGAATGAGCGCGCCGAGGACGATGCCGGGCACCAGAAACGGGGAGTCCGCAGCCGGGGCGTGCAGCCAGGCTCGGGGCACGGCCCGGGTTGCGCTGTCACGAGGCGCAGGTGCGGCGGGCGCCGTGGTATCCGCCATCGCCGCCGCCATCGCGACGACCTCGACGTCGACTGGTGAAGTTCGCGCCGACGCGTATTCACCGCGCCGGGGGTCGTAGTAGGAGACGCCAAGGGCGGGGATGTGCAGACGTCCCCGCTCGCGAGGCACGAGATCGAAGCGGAAGAAGCGTCGCGCGTAGAGCCGCTCGCCAGGCTCGAGGTCGAGCTGGACGCCCGAGGAGAACAGCTCCACCCGCGGAGAGCGTCCTGCGAATGTCGTGTCTCCAATCGGTGGAGGCTGGTCCCAGACGTTGCTCGGCCCGCGCAGGCCGATCGAGAGGTGGACCGCTTCACCCAGCTCGACCCGTCTCGGAGTTGCCATCAGCTGCAGGTGGACCGGTCCGACCAGGCCCGTGAAGTCGTCGGGTCGCCCTCGCTCGGGAGGTGCAACGACCTCCAGTGTCAGGGGCGGAGCGCTGGCCTCTCGAATCGAGTCAGCGGGCGATGTCGCGTCATCCAGCGTGCAGCGGATCGACACGCTCGGGCTAACGAGCTCTCCCGCTCGGGCGGGGAAGAGCGCCCGGTGCTCCTCGCGTGCCAGATAGCGAGTTCCGTCTTCCCGCTGGTCGCTCTCTTCCGCGCGTCCGGGCAGCCACTCGACTCGAAAGTCCGGGAAGGTGGGTGCACGCAGCCAGTCAACGCGCTCGACCGAACTGCTCCGCTCGATGCGCACGCGGTAGAGAATCTGTTGGCCCACCACCGCGCGTCGTGGCGTGATGTCTGCCGACACGCGACAGACCTCCGGCTGCGCCGCAGCTGCGCCGGCGAGCAGGCTGAGTGTGAGCGCCAGCAGGCCGCGCGTCACCATGTCGCACCGCCACGTCGCACGCGCCGGGTACCGCCGCCGCGGCGATCCTCGGCGACGGCTCGCATGGCTTTGCCGGGGTCGTCCTTCACGCGTGCCAGCCAGCGTTCACGCTCGCTCTTCGTGAGCGCTGGGAGCCGTCTGTCGGCGCCCGGGTGGTGAACCGCGCCGGGCGCGGCCTCATCGGCTGCTGGCTCGGGCTCCTCGACCTCGTCTGGCGCGCGAGAATCGCTCGTCGCAGGGGGCGGTTGCCGCGACGCCAGCTCGCGCAGCGTCCAGGCGAGGTTGAAGCGCGTCTGGGAGTCTGTCGGTGCCAGCGCCAGCGAGTCGTAGAAGGCTTCTCGCGCTCGCGCGAGATCGCCCTGCTCGAGGGCCAGTACGCCGAGGTTGTGGTGGGCGAGTGCTGCGAGCGCCGGCTCGCGGCTGATGAGCGCTGCCGTCCGGAAGCTTCGCTGGCCGGCACGCGGTCTCCCCGCCGCCGCCTCGGCCAGGCCCCGCGCGAAGTGGTCGCGTGCGGAGTCGGCCCGCGGGCGGTCTGCCCCGGGCTGCACGGTCTGCCGCGATGCCGGGCTGGCAGCGAGCAGAACGAGCAGCGCCATCGTCATCAGCAGCCAGCGACCGTCTGCCCCCGCATCCGGCCGCGGGCCGCGCTTGTGGCGTGATCGCCTGCTGCGCCGCGGCAGCGCCTCCAGCCAGAGCAGTATTGCGGCTCCCGCCGCGAACGGCAGAACCATCGCAGTCGTCTGGAACCGCGTGCTTGGCTCACCCCCCGGCTGCGCGAGGTCGCGATCGATCGCCTTCGCGAGCTGCGTCATGTCGATCTGGCCCCACTCGTCGGCGAGAAAGAGTTCGCCCCCGGTCGCCCGAGCCAGCGTCTCCAAGCCCGTCGTGTGTCGCCTGCTGACTACGACGCGGTCGTTTCCATCGCGCAGCGGGACCCCGCCGTCCGGCACACTGGCCCCGCGTTCGCTCCCCAGTGCGACGGCGATGATGCGAACATCGTTGCGCTGTGCCGCCACGTGGCCCGTCTGACGTGACGCGCCCATGATCTCGCCGTCGCTCAGCACCAACACCACCCGCGGACGTCTCTCGCCGTCGGCGAAGGCGGTAATCGCCGCCTCGACGCCGCTGCGCAGATCGGTTCCCGCCGGGCGGATCAGTCCGGAGTCGAGTGCGGGCAGCATCTTGATCAGAGCGTCCCTGTCGTGTGTTAGCGGTGTGAAGAGCACACCCCGGCCGGCGAAGGCCGCCAGCGCGGCCCGATCACGCGGCGATAGCAGTTCGAACAGATGCTCGAGCGCGCGCCGCGCTCGCGCGAGGCGGCTCGGCAACACGTCTTCGGCGTTCATGCTCTGAGAGACGTCGAGCAGCATCACGACATCTGTGCCGCCCGTGGAGTGCTGCACCTCACGGCGCGCAAGACGTGGGCCGAGCAGCGCCAAGCCGATCAGCACGAGGGCGCCGAAGAGAACGATGTCCGAGCGCGTACGCCGCGTGCGCATCGCCTGCCCGGGGCCCAGCAGGGTCTCGAGGCGGCGGCGGGCTCGCAAGGAGCCGACGAGCAGAGCGCCGGCGACGAGCGCCAGCGCGATAGCGATCTGCCCGCTCCACTCGGGATGCTGGAAGAGCAGCCCCATCAGGGAAGCCGCCGAAGCAGTAGGCGGGCCAAGAGGATCTCCACCGCCAGCAACGCGCCGGCCGCCGCCAGCAGTGGCGCCGGCCGGCTGGTCTGATGCACGCGCGGCGGCAGAGCACGCGCGCCGCGCTCCAGGGCGCCGATCTCATCGTAGACGGCCTGCAGGTCTTGACTTCCCCTGGCGGCGAAGAATCGGCCACCCGTATTGCGGGCGACTCGTGCGAGTGTCGCATGGTCCGGATCGTGGCGCTCATAGCGCAGCTCCAGGCTGGCCGTGTCGCGCGCTTGTATCGCGACCTCTCGCCCGCCGCCTCCGATGCCCACCGTGTGGACGCGAACGCCGGCCGCAGCGGCCAGCTCGCTCGCGACACTGACCGGGACATCGCCCGTATTGCTGCGGCCATCGGTGAGGAGCACCACGAGACGGGGCGCATCATCATCTGCGGCCGAGGCGCGCACGACCGCCAGCGCCAACGCATCGCCCAGAGCGGTGCTCTCGCCCGCGATGCCGACCTCGACGAGCCGCAGCGCGGCAAGCAGGAGCCCGCTGTCTGTTGTAAGGGGACACTGTGTGAAGGCGGAACTTCCGAACACCACCAGACCAAGCCGGTCTCCCTCGGCCACTCGCTGCCCGGCAAAGCGCGACACGGCCTGGCGGGCGAGATCGAAGCGAGTCCGGAGCGGGCTCGGGCCCTGGCCCCGGAGTGCTGTGGTCAGCGTCGTGTCCAGCGCGCCCATGCTGCGCGAAGCGTCGAGCACGAGGATGACGTCGAGGCCGAGTCCCGGTTCCGGCGGCAGCTGTCTTCTCGCTACGGGCCCGGCGAGAGTCGCGGTCAGGCAGAGCAGGCAGAGGAAGCGAAGCCCTCCCGCGATCCAGGGGAGGGCATCGCGCTGGCGCGCTCCGGCCAGCCGCGCCTGGCTCGCTGCGGGCCAGGCGATTGCGGGAGCACGTGCGCGGCGCGTCAGCAGGAGCGGAGCCGCCACCACCAGCGCCAGCCACGGCAGCCAGTCCAGTCGCTCGAAGCCGTCGATTCCCACTGCCTGAAGTGAGCTCGTGAACTCGCTGCCGAGGCGGCTCCAGAGCGTCAACATTGCTCGGCACCGCGGGCAGCAGACTCCCGCATGAAGCGCTCGGTCTCGTCGAGGCAGATGGCGACGCGTTCAGCGCTGGGATCGCCGCCGTTTGATCCGGCCGAGTCGTGGGGACGAAAGCGCTCGACGTCGTACTTCCCGAGAATTCGCAGGAAGTTCGACCAGCCGGCATGCTCGCCCGGAGGCGGCTCGGCGGCTGCGAGTTCGTCGGTCGTGGCAGCGAGGATGGGCATCGAGAAGCGCAACGCCGCGTGCCCGCGCAGCACGGCAGCAGCGATATTCGAGGCGCGGCGCGGATCCTCCCGCAGCGCGCTGCGCGCCCGAGCCAGCTCGCTCCGCAGCCACTCGCGATGTCGCGCGGCCCGCTCCCCCCTCGCCGTCTCGCGTCGTCGCGTTCGGGCCCGTTTCCGTCGCAGTAACCCGCTGGCGACAGCGATCACCAACAGCGCCGAGAACGCGCCGAGGAAGAGTGCGGTTGGTGTCCCCCCGCCCGAAGCCTCCCGGGCGGGCGCGGGGCGGAGCCCGAAGGGCTTCTGGTCGGGCGGGTACTGCGAGAGCGCCGATTCGATCTCGAGCCCGAGGTACGACGGCGCGCGCTGGTGCGCCGGTGCGGATCGCCGGGCCGTATCATCTTCTGCTGCACCGGCGACCGCCGCCCAACACATCAGTCCGGCAACGCTGACCCGCCATGCCGGCGCGCCCAGCGCGCGCATCATCTGGGCGCCACGCGGACGCGTGCCGCTCGTTCGCGGAAGAAGTGCATCAATGTTCGCAGGGGATCGCGGTCGGTCCTCAGCCAGAGCACGTCGCTACCGGCACCTCTCAGCCCTCGTTCCAGTCGCTGACGCCGCGCCAACCATGCGTGGTGGTAGAGGTTTCGCACTCGCTCGGAGCTCGAGTCGAGTAGCAGCGCGCGGTCCGCCCGCTCGGGTTCCACCAGCCGCAGGGAGCCGACGTCCGGCAGCTGCTCGTCGCGTGGGTCGTGGAGAACGATCGAGAGCACGTCGTGTTTGCTCGCCAGCTGCGTCATGAGCGCGGACTCTTCTCCTGGACTCCCGACGTCATCGAGTCCCATGGCGCGGAAGTCCGAGAGGAGAACGACGATCGAATTACGCTCGGCCAGCTGTCGAACCCCTTTGAGTGCGCTGTCGAGGCTCGTACCCGCAGTAGGCCCTTCGCCGCTCCTCACGGCAGCGCGCACCACATGCCAGGCGTGTGCGGCACCGCGCGCGGCGGGAATGCTCAGGCGGACCGATTCGTCGAAGGCGACGAGGCCGACGCGATCGCCGGCCCGCCCCGCCGCGGTGGCGAGCAGCGCGGCGCCGTGCGCGGCGGCCAGCGCCTTGCTGCGGCCGGTCGTGCCGAAATCCATCGAGGCGGAGACATCCAGTGCCAGCAGGACCGTGCGGCTGCGCTCCTCTCGAAAGCGCTTGACGAAAGGCTCGCCGGTGCGCGCCATGGCGTTCCAGTCGATGTTGCGGACATCGTCGCCCGCTTGATACGGTCGCGATTCGTCGAACTCCATTCCGCCACCGCGGAAGGCGCTCGCATAGGCGCCGGCGAAGAGCCCCGCGGCCTCGCGGCGGCTTCGAATGGCCAAGACGCGCGCCGCCCGCGCCAGCTCTCGAGCCAGCGGACGCTCCCGGGTGGTGCTGCGGACCCGGCTGTCCATCACGGCGGCCTCAAGGTGTCTCGACCGAGGCGAGTACGGCCTCGATTACGGCATCGGGTGTGATGCCGTCCGCTTCGGCCTCGTAGCTCAACATGACGCGGTGTCGCAGCACGTCGGGTGCCACGCGTTTGACGTCGTGGGGCAGTGCGAAGCGCCTTCCGTCCAGCAGCGCCCGCGCCTGCGCGGCGCGCACCAGGAAGATCGAAGCTCTGGGGGAGGCCCCGAGTGCTACGGGATCGGAGCGCAGCAGCGCGACGTGGGCGCTGCCGCTCGAAGATGCGGGCGAGCGAGGACCCGTCGCCGGTGCGGCGCTGGCAAGCGCGCCTGGCTCGCGCGTGGCGCGGACGATGCGCACCGAGTAGTTCGCTACCTCCGGCGCGACGTGGACGCTTCGCGCGAGCTCCCGCAGAGCGAGCGCTTGGTCGCGGTCGACGACCGGCTCGATCGAGGGGGTCGGCTGCGCGTCACGCGTCACGATCTCACACTCGTCCGATTCGCTGGGATAGGGGACGACGAGCTTGAGCAGGAAGCGGTCGAGCTGCGCCTCGGGCAGCGGGTAGGTGCCTTCCAGCTCGACCGGGTTCTGAGTGGCCATTACGAGAAAGGGCTTGGGCAGGGCGAGGCACTGCTCGCCGATCGTCACCTGCCCCTCCTCCATTGCTTCGAGCAGGGCCGATTGGACCTTGGCCGGAGCCCGGTTGATCTCGTCTGCGAGCAACACGGAGACGAAGATGGGCCCACGCCGGACGTGGAAGTCGCCACTCTGGGGCAGAAAGACCGGATTGCCGGTGAGGTCACCGGGCAGCAGGTCGGGGGTGAACTGCACGCGGCCGAAGGCCAGCCCCAGCGCTCGCGACAGCGTCCGGACAGCGGTCGTCTTGGCGAGCCCCGGCACGCCCTCGACGAGTACGTGACCACCGCAGAGCAGGCCGATGAGGAGCCCGTCCACGAGCGGCACCTGCCCCACCACGACCCGGGCCACCTCGTCCTTCAATCGTTTCAGCCTCTGCCCCGCCTCTTCCATCTCATCCTCCGTCATCGGACTCGAGCGCTGCGGCGAGCGGATTCGCACAGTCTGAACGCCTCCGCGCTCAGCGCCCGGTGGTGCGGTCGACCAGATTGCTCGTGCGAACTCCGGGAATCTGCCGCAGCAGGATGACCTTTCCCCCCCAGCTCTCAACCTCGGCCCTGCCGACGATCTCGTCGAGTCGCCAGTCTCCCCCCTTTGCGAGAACGTCCGGCTGCAGTGTGCGGATCGTGGCGAGGGGTGTCGCCGAACGGAATGCGAGCACCCAGTCGACACACTCGAGTGCCGCCACCATCTCCAGGCGTTGCCGGAGCGGCACGACGGGTCGGCCGCTGCCCTTGAGCCGCCGCACGCTGGTATCACCGTTGACCGCCACGATCAGGCGATCTCCATGCGCTCGCGCCTGTTCGAGGCTGCGCACGTGACCGATGTGGAGCAGGTCGAAGCATCCGTTGCTGAACACCACCCGCAGCCCGCGCCGCTGCGCCGCAGACACCGCGGCCAGCGCGGCGGCGCGCGTCAGTATCTTGTCACGAGCGCTGGGGCCAGACTTTCGCCGCCTCACGCGTGACACTCCGCTGCCTCAATCGAAGCCCTCATCGATCTCCTCCTCCACGTCGTCGTCCGCCCCGCCCGAACCGCCCAGTACGGCTTTGAGGACTTTGAACGGAGCGGTCAGCACATCCGGCAGATCCTCTGCCAGCGACATGCCTGGCAGCGCTTCGACAGCGGGGGCCTGCAGCTCGCCGCTCACCCGAAAGTATGCCCCGACTAGGCCTCGTTCGGAGCCGGGCAAGAACGCCTTGACCAGGGGCAGATTCTCGACGAGCCGGCTCGCGCCTCGAAACAGGAAGATGCCCACGACGGCGGACATCTCCGGCTGCGGACCGACGATGTCCAGATGTCCGGAGGCGTAGGCCCTCAATGGTCCCTCGAGCCGGAAGTCCTCCGTGGAGAGCCGGCCTTCGTCGAGCCGGAGCCCGGCCTTCACGAATTCGTACGTCAAGACCTCTCGCGTTGCGAGCGTATTGAAACCCTCGCTCGCCCGGGCAAGAGCCAGGGCAACCGGCAGCTCGCGACGGATCTCCCCATCGCGAGCGTCCATGTCGACGTAACCCTTCAACTGGGCGAGCAGAGCGGTCTGCGGACGCAGGCTGCCGCTGAGCTCGCCGGTGAAGTGCACCTTTCCCGTGGCGGTTTGCCGAGGCAGGCCGAGCGCCTCGCCGAGCCGCGCCACATCCGCCGCCTTCAGCGAGAACTTGATCGCGATGCCGAGCTCTTCGGGGTCCGAGAGCTGCAGAGTCGCGCGAGCGACCAACTTGCCGCTGGGGTCCAGGTCGGCGCGTGTCTGCGAGAGTTCGAGCGAAGTATCACGTAGCTCGAAACGTCCGTGTGCCGAGCGCATCAGCGGCGTCGTCGTCTGCAGGTCGCCGATCTCGAAGCGGCCCGACGCCCAGGCGGCCCGCTGCGGCTCGCTCGCACCGTCTGTCGACGTACCGGTCGCCTGTGTCGTTCCGGCCACGGCCTGTGTCTGCGGCGGTGAGACTTCGAGATCGAGCGTGAGGACTTCGGCCCCCGCCATCCAGACCGCTTCGCCGCGCACGGGTGCACCCGCCCAGGTCGCCTCCGCGATTCTTGCCTGCAGGCCGGTCTCACTGAACACGATACGCACGTCCGCGTTGCGAACCGGCCAACGAAAGGCGGGGTGGTCGAGGGCTTCGATTCTGAGCCGGATCGGCGGGGGCAGGACGCTGTCGTCCGCGTCCTGCGAGTTGCCGCGCAGGATTCGCGAAAGCGGTCCGATGCCCGGCAGTGCCTGTGCCTCGGCGGAGAGGCGCCGTGTCTCCTCCGGGCCTCGGAACAGATGCGACAGGCCGTTGATGGCGAGGTTCAGCCGCGGCAGGGGTGCGCTGCCCCATGTCGCGGTGGTGTCGCGGAACGCGATGCGGTCCCCACTCCACTCGACGCTGCCCCGCAGGTCGCTGAGTTGCTGCCGATCACCCGTGCTCAGTCCGATGCCGGACAGATCGGCACGCAACACGAAACTGTGGGGCAGTTGGTCGAGCTCTCGCAGCAAGAGCCTCCGCCACTGGGCCAGGCGTGTTCTGCCCGTTCCGCTGATGCGATCGATGCGGCCGCTGTCCACGCGCGCGAAGAGCTGCTCGAGGGTGCGCGCGTCTTGTCCCGGCAGCGACGCCACGAGCGCTCGCACATCTTCGAGGTCGAGTCCCTCCGCGACCGCGTCCAGACGAGCGCGCGAAGATGCCTGCAGCGGCCGGTCGATCGCGCCGGTGAGCCGGGTCCGGACGCTGCCGGAGCTGAGCTGGACCTCGGCGATGTGTACGCGGCCGGGATGCAGCTCGACGGTGGCGTCGAGCTGAAGGTGCGGTCGGTCGAGAACGAGACCGCCACTCTTCGTTGGCCGCGCGAGAGCGAGGTGCTCGACCGTCCAGTGGAGCGCCAGGCTTCCGTGTCCCGCCACTCGAGTCCGGTAGCCGAGCTCGCCACTCAGAGTGCCCCTCAGCGAGGAGCGTTCGTCGCCAGCGAGGCCCACGTAACCGCCGACGATCTCGAGTGGTAGTGCGTGGACGACGATGGAGAGCTGCACGTCGCCGCCTCGCCGACGCCGACCGCTCGCTTGGAGCGGAGCCACAGCCCCGGCCTGGCCCGCCAGCACACCTGTCAGATCGAGATCGGCCTCGCGCGAGAGCCAGTGGTGGACCAGCCGCCCCTCCAGGCCAGTCAGCTCCAGCCTGAGCGGCTCGCCCCGGGCGTCGATCACCTTGGCATCGGCGAAGGCCACTCGCCCCCGTCGCACCTCGACGCGTCCTGCGATGAGGGGTGACTCGAGCAGCGTGCGGGCCACGGTCTCGAGGGCCTCGAGCAGATCGAGGTGCCGCTCGAGATCGTCGGGTATCGCGCGCTGCCGCCGCTCGGCGAGAGCCTGGATGGGCGGTGGGCTCCAGAGGCCGCTCGGCCGTCGCCCGATCTGCAGCGACGCGCGATCCAGCAGCAGACTCCTGAGCCGGAACCTGCCGGTGATGAGCGCCAGCACGTCCAGCTCGGCCGACGCGTGGGCTACGAACAGGGCGGGGTGGTGGGGAATCGTTGGACGCGGGTATACCCCTATCCGGTCTCCTTCGATGAAGAGTCCGCCGCGAATCACCAGTCTGGCGCGGCCGATCCGGACCTCTCCCGCCATCAGCGACTGGAGCTGCTCCTGAGCCTCGCGCCTCAGAGCCTCGGCTCCGAATTGCGAGGAAAGCAGATACCCCGCGCCGCAAGCGGTCGCGAAACACGCGGCGAGAATCGACGTGCGGATCAGGTCTTGCCGCACCCGCCCCCCCCTCCGGCCAGACCCGTAGCAAAGCAGTGCCTCGTGGACCCGCAAGCCGCCTGCGCCACCCGGAGTTGCTCATTCCCGAACCCTAATTGCAGATCTGCGAAGCATCGTGGAGATGCGTCTTGGCGCTGCATCCCGCAGCTTGGCCACCACTTGTCTGCACTCGCTCCGCCGCTTCACGAAAGGGGCTGAAGAGTCGTCCAACACACTATTTTCTCTCAAGAAATCACGTGTTCTTCCGAAACTTGGGGCGTGCCTAGACAAGCACTCCGAGAGTGACTCTCGGAGCATCCGTAAGGAAGTCAGGAGTCAGCGTGATGGGAGAGATGGCGGGCCGCCTGGAAAGCCCCGGGAACCGTGTTCGGGAGCTCCGGGAGAACAAGTTGATGACCCAGGCGCAGCTAGCGCGCAAAGCGAGGGTGGCGCTTCGAACCATCCACAGCGTCGAGAAGGGCATGAACTGCCGCATGGATACCAAGCGGAAGATCCTGCTCGCCCTGGGACTTCGCTTTGAGGACAAGGACTTGGTATTCCCCTCGCGTCGGCCGAGCGCTCTTCTCACCCCCCAGTAGCCCCAGTAGAGAGTCCCCTTGCTACCATCTGGCAACCGTACCTGCGGGCCTCCGGGTCCGACAGCGGAGGCTGCCATTCCTGACCGCATTTCAATCCTGGCGGACGTTGCCGAGATCGTCTCCCGCTCCCACGACCTGCAGGAGACTCTGGCGAACGTAACGGACCTGGTCGCGAAGCGACTCGACGCGGACGTCTGCTCGATCTACCTGGTCGACGCCGACTTCAGGAACCTCACCCTCAGCGCGACGATCGGACTGGACGCGGAAGCCGTCAGCCAGGTTCGACTGGCCTTTGGCGAGGGGCTGGTCGGTGTGGTGGCCGAACTCGGCGAGCCGCTCGCTCTTGAGCGGGCAAATGAGGATCCGCGCTTTCGGTACTTCCCCGAGACTGGGGAAGAGCGATTCGAGTCTCTGCTGGCCGCCCCGCTGGTGGTGCAGGGCGTCACCATCGGTGTACTCGTCATCCAGACCGTCGAGCCGCGCCGCTTCGAGCAGGCCGACGTGGAGCTGCTCCAGACCTCGGCTCAGCTACTGGCCCCGGTGGTCGTGAACGCTCAACTGCTGGCGTTGATGAGTGGTTCAGGCGAGCAGCCGCCACAGATGGCAGTCGATCTCGCCGACTCCAATCTGCAGTTCCTGCGATCCGAGGAGCCACCCCGGGCGGAGTCCAACGTGGAGCTGCGTGGCCTCGCGACGGCTCGTGGAGTGGCGATCGGTCCGATCTATCAGGTCGAGAACCCCGTCGATCTCGATCACCTTCAGTACGTACCGAGTGAGTCCCTCACGCAGGAGCGAAACGATCTCCTCGCCGCGCTGGCGGCAGCGCGCAGCGAGATCGAGGGCATGCGAGAGGTGGTGGGCGAGCGGTTCGGCCCGGAGTTCGCGGCGGTCTTCCACACCCAGATACAGATCCTCGAGGACAAGGGCTTCGTCCTGAACCTGGAGCAGGGGGTGGAACGCAAGCGCAACGCGCTGCTGGTTCTTCGCAGCGTTCTCGACTCCTATCGCGGGACGTTCGAGCAGATCGAGGATCCCTATTTTCGCGAGCGCGGTGCCGACATCCAAGATGTCGGTCAGCGCATCATGGAGAAGCTGCTCGGCGTGCGCTCGCATCACTCCGCGATGGAGCCCGGCTCGGTCGTCGTGGTGGATCAGGTCCTTGCGGGCCTCTTCGCCCGGCTCGAGATGGACCACGTGGCGGCCATCGTGGCCGAACACGGCGGCTCCACCTCTCACGGGGCGATCTTTGCCAGGACGCTGGAGATCCCGGCGGTAACCGGTGTGGCGGGAATTCGGGCCGAGGCTCGCGAAGGCGAGATGTGCATCGTGGATGGCGCCACCGGTCGGGTCTATCTCGCGCCGGACGAGTCGCTGGTGAGCTACTACGAGCAGGCGCAGCACAAATACGAGGTCGCGGTCGAGCATCTGGACGCGATGCAGGAACGCCCGACGGAGACGCGTGACGGCCGCCGCGTCATTCTCAGTGCCAACGTCGGGCTGCTCAACGATCTGAGACTCGCCGACAAACACGGCGCCGAGGGGATCGGGCTGTTTCGCACCGAGCTGCTCGCTCTGGCCCACCGTGGCTTTCCGAGCCAGGAGGAGCAGGAGCAGCTCTATCAGCGCGTTGTGCGACACATGTCGCCGCGCTCGGTGACCATTCGCACGCTCGATCTCGGTGGCGACAAGGGGATTCCCAACATCGGATTCGACGACGAAGAGAACCCGCAGCTCGGCTGCCGTTCCATCCGATTGTCGCTCGAGAACCAGCGAGCCTTCAAGGCGCAGCTACGCGCGATTCTGAAGGTGAGCGGCGAGAAGAACGTGAAGCTGCTGCTGCCCATGATTTCGGGGATCGACGAGCTGAGAGAGGCCAAGCAGCTGCTCCAAGAGGTGCGCGAGCAGCTCGATCGAGGCGGTGAGGCCTACGATCCGGACATCCCCGTTGGCATCATGATCGAGATTCCCTCCGCCGCGATCACGGCAGACATCTTGGCTCGAGAGTGCGACTTCTTCAGCATCGGAACCAATGACCTCACGCAGTACACCCTGGCGGTCGATCGGGGAAACGAGCGTGTGGCCCACCTGTACGATCCGCTGCATCCAGCCGTGCTCACACTGATCGATAGCAGCGTCCGCGGCGCGGCGCGGGCCGGCATTCCCGTGTCGGTCTGCGGTGAGATGGCGAGCAATCCGCTGTCGGTTCCGATCCTCGTCGGCCTTGGCATCGAGGAGCTCTCCGGTGTTTCGGCGGCGGTTCCAGTCGTGAAGGAGATCGTGCGGGCTCTCGATGGCCGAAATGTGTCCGAGGACGCGCGACGTGCTCTCTTGGCCACGTCGGCTTCAGAAGTGCACGAGATCGCCGCGGCTCGACTGCGCTCGGCCGGTTTGCTCGATCACCCCGACATTGGGGACTGGCTGCGCGACCTGGTCGATCAGGAGATCCCGGGCGGCTGAGGTGTTGCTCGCGCACTGCCGAGTCCGAGTCGAGCGTCGATCAGGTCCGTGAGAGTGTTGAGTTCCCGATTGAGATCGTCGCAGGCCCGCATTTCGTCGCTCGGACCCGGTGCAACAGTGATCGGCTCTCCGAAGGCGCACACCACGCGGGCGAATGGCAGCGGAAGCAGCGTTCCATCCCAGCTCGCGAATCGCCAGGCGGCGCTGCTCGAACAGGCCACCGGGGTGATGGCCGAGCCGGTGTTGCGCGCCAACACGGCGATGCCGGGCTTGGCACACCTTGCCGGGCCCCGTGGTCCATCGGCGATGACCGCCACCGTCAAACCCTTTCGCATCGCGCGCACCAGCGAGAGGAGCGAGGCTGCGCCGCCGCGTGAGCTGGAGCCCCGAATGGGCGTCGTGTAGCCGAGCCGCTCCAGTACGGCGCTAATCCAGTCGCCATCTCGGCTACGACTGACGGAGACGCCGAACCCCCGATCGCGGAAGAGATACGTGGCGATCAGGATATTGCGGTGCCAGATGGCTCCGATCTGGCTGACGCCGGTCTGCTCGGGATCGTCCAGCGGGTTGCCGCCCTCGACGCGGATCCGCCAGGTCGCGCCCAGCAGCCGCAGCAGGACGGCGGCCAGCCACGCGATGACCATTCGCCCTCGGTTCGATCGGCTCCTGGTCCGCCCGCTCGCCATCGGTTCCCCCGGCGATCAGCCTCCCGTGGCACCGCGCGACCTCGTCGGCGTTCAGACGACGAGGTTTACGAGCCGGCCGGGAACGACGACCACCTTCTTCGGCTCCCGCCCGTCGAGGTGCTTTTGGATTCTCGCGGAGGCACGGGCCAGCTCCTCGATCGTCTCCTTGGAGGCGTCCTTGGGCACGCGCAACTCATCGCGCCTCTTGCCGTTCACCTGGGCCACGATGGTGATCTCTTCGTCCACGAGCAGTCCCGGATCGGCCTCGGGCCAGGGCTCGTAGGCGAGGGTCGTTTCGTGCCCCAGGCGCTGCCAGAGCTCCTCGCAGATGTGGGGGGCCAAGGGGGAGAGAAGAAGCACCAGCGTTCGCGCAGCCTCGCGCGGCGGCGGCGCGTCGCGCGCAATATCACGCGCGAAGATCATCAGCTTCGAAATGGCCGTGTTGAAGCGCATGGCCTCGATGTCTTCACTGACGCCCGCGATTGTACGAGCCGTCAGGCGTGCCTGTTCGGGTGTGCCGCATCCATCGGCCATCGGGCGCAGCCGGTCCCCTTCGCCCTCCAGCTCCTCCATCACGAGTCGCCAGCAGCGCTGCAGGAAGCGGTACATGCCCTGAATGCCCTCGGTCGACCACGGAGCGGCCTTCTCGAGCGGTCCCATGAACATCTCGTAGAGCCGCATCGAGTCGGCCCCTTGAGCGGCCACGACCTCGTCTGGGTTCACCACGTTTCCGCGGCTCTTGGACATCTTCTCCACCACCCGTTCGAGTTGCAGCTCCGGGCGTTGGGAATGGTGTGCGCCGCCGGTGTCCTTGTCGAAGCTCACGTCCTCGACCGGTAGCCAGCGTGCCTTCAGAGGGCGGCCGTCATCGCGAGCGATGGGTCCGTCTTCGAGGAGTTCGACCTCCTCAGCCGCGTAGAGGCGGGCGTCGGCAGCGGGATCGTCGCTCGGGTTGTCGTCGTAGTACCGGAAGCTCTCCCCGAGGATCATTCCCTGATTCACCAGCTTCTGGAAGGGCTCCACAGTGTGGACCAGCCCGAGGTCGTAGAAGACCTTGTGCCAGAAACGGGCGTAGAGCAGGTGGAGAACCGCATGCTCGGCGCCGCCGACGTAGAGGTCCACGGGCATCCAGTACTGCTCGGCCTCACGCGACCAGGGCTCCTCAGCATTCTGCGGATCGAGGAAGCGCAGGAAGTACCAACAGCTTCCCGCCCACTGGGGCATGGTGTTCGGGTCGCGCGTGGCCGGCGCACCCGTCTCCGGGTCACGGGTTTGGATCCATTCGCGGGCTCGAGCCAGCGGCGCTTCGAAATCCTCTCCGCTCGGCCTGAAGTCGTCCAGCTCGGGCAATGTAAGTGGAAGGTCTGACTCCGGGACGAGAGCCGTGCTTCCATCGGCTCGGTGGATGATGGGGAAGGGCTCGCCCCAATAGCGCTGTCGGCTGAAGAGCCAGTCCCGCAGCTTGTAGGTAATGGTCGACTGCCCGAGTCCCTTCTCCTGCAGCCACTCATTCATGCGGTGCTTGGCATCGTGCGTCGTGCAGCCGTCCAGAAAGCCCGAGTTGACGCTGGTTCCGTCTCCCGTGTACGCCCGCTCGGAAACGTCACCGCCGGAGACGACCTCTATGATCGGCAGATCGAAAGTCCTGGCGAATGCGTAGTCGCGTTCATCGTGGGCGGGCACGGCCATGATGGCGCCGGTGCCATATCCCGCCAGCACGTAGTCGGCGACCCAGATCGGAATCGCCTTGCCGTTGACGGGATTCATGGCGAGCGCTCCGGTGGCGACACCGGTCTTCTCGCTGCCTTCGGCCATGCGCGCCCGCTCGCTCCGGCGCTGACTGCGTTCCAGATATGCTTCGACCGCCTCTCTGCGATCGTCCGTGGTGATCCGTGAGACCAGCGGGTGCTCGGGTGCGAGAACCATGTAGGTGGCGCCGAAGAGCGTATCGGGCCGCGTCGTGAAGACCTCGATCGTCGCACCCTCGTGCGCCTGCACCGCGAAGCGTACGGTCGCGCCCTCCGAGCGACCGATCCACTCGCGCTGCATCTTCTTGATGGGTTCCGGCCAGTCGAGACCTTCGAGATCGTTCAGCAGACGGTCGGCGTAGTGCGTGATGCGCAGCATCCACTGGCGTAGGGGAAGGCGAACCACCGGGTGCCCACCCACCTCACTCTTGCCGTCGATGACCTCTTCGTTGGCGAGGACCGTGCCGAGGGCGGGGCACCAGTTGACCGGTACCTCCGCCTGATAGGCCAGCCCGCGTTCGTAGAGCTTGCTGAATATCCACTGGGTCCACCGCGCGTATTCGGGTGCCGTCGTGTCGAGCTCGCGCGACCAGTCGTAGCTGAAGCCGAGCGATCGGATCTGCCGACGGAAGTTCTCGATATTGCGTTGCGTTGTGACGCGCGGGTGCGTGCCGGTCTTTATGGCGTACTGCTCGGCCGGCAGGCCGTAGGCGTCCCAGCCCATCGGGTGGAGGACATTGAAGCCGCGCATGCGTTTGTAGCGGGCCAGTATGTCGGTTGCGGTGTAGCCCTCGGGATGGCCGACGTGGAGTCCGTCACCCGACGGATAGGGGAACATGTCGAGCACGTAGTACTTGGGCTTCGTCGGGTCGATCCGCGCCCGGAAGGTCTCGTTCTTCAGCCAATAGGACTGCCACTTCGGCTCGATCTCGGCGGGGTTGTAGGGCATGGGAGGTCAGAAAATGCCCGCACGCGATGGCCGCGTCAACGGAACGCTCGGATCGTGCAACAGGCTTGCCGAATCGTGGGACCGTCGAGTGCGATCCGAGCTAGAGTGTGCGCGTGGCTGAGGCTGACGAATCGCTGACGCGGGTCTTCGTCGTATCGGACGGCACGGGGGACACCGGGACCGCGACGGTTCGCGCTGCGATGCTCCAGTTCCAGAGCGCCTGGCGCCTGCGCGTTTTCGGCGATGTTCGTGACGTCTCCGAGGCCAGACGCGTGATTCTGCTGGCCGCCGAGGCGCGGGCGTTGGTGGTCTTCAGCCTGGTGGACGGGGAGGTGGTGGCGGCGCTCAATCTCGAGGCCGACCGCAACGGAGTGGTGGCTGTCGACCTGCTGGGCCCGCTGATCGCCAAGGTGGCCCAGCGCCTGCGCGCCGAGCCCCGGCACCAGCCCGGCCTTCTGCATGGCTTCTCGGACGACTACTTCAAGCGCATCGAAGCGGTGGAGTTTGCCGTTCGCCACGATGACGGCGCCAACGTTCGCACTCTGTACGAGGCGGACATCGTGCTGACCGGCGTGTCCAGAACCTCCAAGACGCCCCTCAGCATGTACCTCGCCCAGCGCGGATACAAGACGGGGAACGTCCCCCTCATCCCCCAGGTGGATCCGCCGAGGGAGCTGCTCGAGCTGGACCGCCGCAAGGTGTTCGGCCTGATCATCGACCCCAGCACGCTGACGACCGTCCGCCAGGCCAGGTTGCGCGTGCTCAAGGCTTCCCCCGCGACCGCCTATACCGATGCCGAGGCGGTGGTGAACGAACTCGAGCGCTCACGTCGTCTCTTCGCGCGTCAGGGCTGGCGTCGCGTCGACATCACCGGCCGGGCCGTCGAGGAGAATGCCTCGCGCATCGTCGAGTATCGCCGGATGAGCCGGAACTCCGAGAGCTGAAGCTCAGAGGCCAGCTCGCAGCGCGCCGCATCTCCAACGCTGGCGACGGGAGGGTCGATGAGACGGCTTCTAGTCGTCGCGCAAGCCCTTTATCCGCTCGGTTTCCTTCTGGCGGCGAATCGCCTCCATCTGATCCTCGGTCAGCAGAGCGGTGGCGACCTTCGGGCGGAAGACCGAGTAGAAGGCAGGCACCACCGTCAGTGCGCCGAGCATGTTGATCACCATCAGGATGCAGAGCATCTTGGCCATGTCGGCCTGGAAGCGCAGATTCGAGAAGGTCCAGAGAACGATGCCCCCGACGATGGTGCTGGCCGTGAAGGAGACCGCCATGCCCGTCGTGCGGATGGCGCGTCTCACCGCCTCATCGATGTCGGCGGTGTCCGTGACCTCGTGACGTATGCGATCGACGATGTAGATCGCGTAGTCGACACCGATTCCCACACCGACCGACTGCACCGGCAGGGTGTTGATATTGAGTCCCATGCCCGCGATGGCCATGTACGCGAGCGAGAGCATCGTGGCGGTCGCGATCTGCAGCAAGATGATGAAGCCGCTGGGGACGGACTTGTAGGTCGTCGAGTGCAGCACGAAGATCACGAGGAAGATCAGCACGATGTTGGCCACGTGGCTGCGCTCCACCTCGTCATCGATGGCCGCCAGGATGCCCATCAGGCCGCCGGCCATCACGAATTGTACGCCGCGTGTCCATGAGTCGGTGGCCTGGTAGGCGGGGACGCCGTCCACGGCCTTGAGGTCCTCGACGATGAGTTCGGTCGTACCGACGGCGACGGCTCGGATGCCGAATTCGTCATCGGCCCACCAGTAATCGATGTCCTCGAGCTGCCAGTCGGCCAGGGCCTCCGGCCAGCTGAAGACCTCCTCTTCGTCGAGCATCTCGATCTGCTCTTCATAGTCCGCGATGGCCCGCTCGCGGAAGTCCTCGATCCACTCGGGCAGTGCGGCGATCGAGGTGAATTCGCTTACGGCCTGCGACGTATAGCTGCTGTCTTCGTTGCGGATCTGGACCGTCAGCGTGTGGTGGCGTGAGGGCAGCAGCGGGCCGAGCATGTAGTACCACTTGTCGAGCAGGGCGCTGCTCGAGAAGAAGCCGTCCTCCGCTCCGGCACGATCCTTGTCGAGGCGCACGATCACCTCGCCAATCGGGTTGCGGCGGATGAACTCCTCGGCGGCGATCACGGTGCGGCGGATCGTCTCGCCCTTGTGGTCGCGGTAGAAGAAGCGGATGTTGGCATCCTTGCCTTCGGGCGACAGGTAGGGGTCCATTGCGCCCGGTGCGCCGTTCGTGCGCATCTGGTAGATCTGTTGGCGGATCACCGCCTGATCGTCCGAGATGAAGGCCCACTTGGGGTCGCCGTAGTGGTTCATCTCCCAAGCCATTCGCAGGATCGGAACGATGGAGATCGTGGCGCCGAGATCCGTGTAGGTTCCCATCCATCGCTCGAATTCTTCCATGCGCAGGATTGGCGTCGCGTCGCCGCTGGCCTTCTCCTTGTCGCCCTCGAGGACGACGACGATGGAGTCGACACCCCCGAAGCGCTCCGCGATCTCCGCGGTGGCTACGTTCCACTCGTGGTCGGGGAAGAGTAGTGGTGTGCCCGGCCGGGCCTCGCCGATCTTCGAATGCACCAGCGTGATGTAGGTCGAGGCGACGAGCAGGAAGACGGTTCCAACGGCGATGACGTACTTCCAGGTCGGGTGGGTCGTGATATCGCCCAGGAAGCGCGTGAAGCGCACCATGAAGGCCGGTAGGAAGTGCTCGTGCTCCTTCGGGGCCGGCAAGTAGCAGATCAGCACGGGGTGGAGAATCTCCACCGTGATGATGATGGACGACACCCAGAACGCGCCGAAGATGCCGAGCTCGCGCATCTGTGGAATCGAGGTTACGAGGATGACGAGCAGACCCGCCACATCGGTCACGATTCCCAGCGTGCCTGGCACGATGAGTTCGCTCATCGCCACCGTTGCCGCCTCGGACTTGGCGGCGTCGGGGTCACCGATCGAAGGCAGCAGCACCTCGTAGTCTTCGAAGAAGCGCTCCGCCATCTGCACGGTGTGGGAGACGGCTCGTGCGGTAATGATGGTGGGGATTACCAGGATGAGTGGATCGAATGTGATTCCCATCCAGCCGGTAAAGCCCAGGCCCCAGACGGAGGTCGCGAGTGCTGCCACCGCTGGGATGAGTACGCCGTGCCAACGCCTGAAGTACGCCCACAGCAGCAGGAAGATCATTGCGACCGTCAGGGTCAGGAACAGGAGAATCTCTTTTGCATGCACCAGGATCCAGCCGATCAGGATCGGAACGCCGGAAATGTAGATGTCGACGCTGTCGTTCTCCTCGTCCGCCTTGATCTGCTGAACATGGTCAAAGACCGCCATGAAGGTCTCGCGGTTGTTCAGACGGTCTGTCACGAAGCCCGCCGTGATGAGCGCTCCCTTCTGATCCATCGAGACCAGCCGGCCATAGATGAAGGGCGGGTTCTGGCGCACCAGGGCGCCTATCGCATCGGCCTCCTCCTGGGTTTCCGGCGCCTTCTTCATCAGCACGCTGGTCTCGATGTCGCCGGCCGCCTCGATCTGAATGACGCGGGTGTTGGAGGCGGTTACCGAGCGGACCTGGTAGTGGTTGACGGGGTAGGGGGGATAGGCGGAGTCGAGGAGCTTCTGAACCTTCTTGGGGGATTCGCCAGCATCCTCGAGCTGCTCGCGCAGAATCTCTCGCTCGTTGGTGTGGCTGTTGTATCCCCGGCCGTCGAGTCGGTGCGTGATGCGGTTGATCTTGCCCAGGATTTCGGGCGTGAATATCGTGCCTTCCTTTGCAATGACCGCGATCGCCACGGAGTTCGAGCCACCGAATTTGTTGGCGAACTTGTCCTGAGCACGGATGAAGGGGTGATCGGGCCACTGATCGCGTGCATTGGTGTCGATGTTGACGGCCGGCAGATTCTTCCAGCCCAGATCGAAAGCGATCAGGCCCGCGTTCAGAATGGGGAAGAAGAAGAAGGCGGTCGACAGGATCAGTGCCACCACGATCGGGAACTTGTAGCGGACGACGGCCTCGGCAAAGATGAGAGTCCCGGACTTGCTGCGCGTTTGCTTGGCCATGACTTCCTCTCGACTGCGAAAACTCGAAAATGAAAGTGCCGCCCACTGAAAGACGCCGACTCGGCAGTCAGTATCTCAGGCATGTGCGGAAGCTAGGCCCGGGCAAAATACCCGTGCGCAGTACCGGGAATCGCAGGGCTCGAACGTTATTTTGAATCGCCCCCTCAGGTCAAGGCGACACAGGGAAAATCTTGAGTCGGGCTCCCTCCGGGACCGGCCGCTGAGAGAGAAGACACGAAATGACTGAGCGTCCGCGGGTCTTTGTCACGAACTCGATGAGCGGCCTCCAAGTGCCGGGAGGCGGCAGTGTACTCGCGCCGCTCCACGAGCGTACGCGCTGTGAAGTCTGGCGGCAGCCCGGTTCGCCGCCACGCCATGCGCTGCGCGAGGCCGCGCGCGATTGCGAGGGTCTGCTCTGTCTACTGACCGACTCCATCGATGCCGAGCTGCTGGCCGCCTGTCCGCGGCTGCGGGTCGTCTCCAGCTGCTCGGTGGGGGTCGATCACATCGACATCGCGGCCGCCACGACGCGGGGTATCGCAGTGGGGAACACCCCTGGGGTTCTGACCGAGACGACTGCCGACCTCGCCTTTGCGCTGCTGATGGCTGCCAGCCGTCGCATTGTCGAGGCAGATCGTTTTTTGCGCGAAGGACTTTGGACCCCAGAGCGACGCTGGGAACTCGACATGTTCTTGGGGCGCGATCTGCATGGCGCCACACTGGGCGTGATCGGACTGGGGCCCATCGGGCGGGCCGTGGCACGTCGGGCAGGGGGCTTCGGTATGCGAGTGCTGGGCTGGTCTCGCAGCGCCAGGTCTGTGGCGGGCGTTGAGCAGACGGCGCTGGAGCGACTGCTCGAGTGTGCTGACTTCGTCAGCGTTCATGTTGCCCTGACGCCGGAGACCCGTGGATTGCTCGATGCGCCGGCACTGGCACGCATGAAGCCCGGCGCCGTGCTGATCAACACCGCGCGCGGGGGTATCGTGGACGAGGCGGCCCTGGCTGCCGCCCTGCGCGACGGGCGACTGGCCGCGGCCGGACTCGATGTCTACGAGAATGAGCCGATCGCAGCCGACAGCCCGCTGATCGATCTGGAGAACGTGGTCCTCACACCCCACATTGGGAGCGCGAGCATCGCCACCAGGGCCCGGATGGCCGCGCTCGCAGTCGAGAACCTGCTCGCGGGTCTGGACGGACGCCCGCTCGTGCACCGCGTCAATCCCTGAGCCGATCGCGTATCACTGCCCGGTCGCAGCGGCCCCGCCGATTGACGTCGCTGGGCAGTGGGCCAGGAAATCGCGCGGCCGGACAACGACGGATCCGGCGTGTCGGCAGCGGCCCGCGACCTGGCGATCGCCGGTGACGACTGCGATCTCGCCCGGCTGCTTCGCTCGTCGCACCCGGCCCACCAGCCAGTCGTCGGCCGAGGCTGCGAAGACGACGCGCGGGCGCGGGCCGCCAGGCTCGCCGCTGGCATCGTCGTCGCCCCGATCGCCCTCGTGTTCGCTGCCGGATGTTCGTGAGCCGTCGAAGACGACCCAGATCTCGGCCCGCGGGTCGCGGAAGCGTCCCGCCCGTTCGAGCAGCCGCTCGCGCTGCGGCGCGGCCCACCAGTCGATCCGTGCCTGTCCGCCCAACAGCACCGCGTGTAGCACGTTGAACCCGTCGACCAGCCAGATCGCACAGCAGGGCAAATCGGGCAGTGACCGTTCGTCTCGTGTTGCTTCGTCCTCGCCCACCGAGCGGAAGCTACCCCAGCCCGAACCCCTGCGAGATAGCTGCTAGTGATTCAGGCCATGGGCGAGCGCGGCGGACGCCAGACCAAGCGCCAGCATTGCCACCAGAACCGCCAGGCTCTCGAGTGACTCCGAGAGAAAGGGCGCCGCTGCGCGGCACCGGGTCAGCCGCTCGCTCCCGCGCGGTTCTGCCCGCCCATCGACACCTTCGCAGGCCGCTCGCTGTCCGGCTCGCGTTTGTCCTTCGACCATTGCCGCGCTCCTCCTCAGTTGTCTCCCGAAGGCGAGTCTGCTCCCGGCTCGTGACAAGGCCGGTCACAGTCTTGCGGGCGCAGCAGGGCTGATCTAAGCAGCAGCCATGTCGGGTGAGCTCGCGGGCAGCACGGTTGTCTCCCAGAGCAACGTGGTCATCGGCTTGGTCCAGCAGCGGTGCGGCGAGAGCACGGCGGACAACCTGCAGCGCGCTCTGGCGGGTATCGACGAGGCGGCCGGGCGGGGCGCCCAGGTGGTTTGTCTCCAAGAGCTCTTTCGTTCGCGTTATCCGTGTCAGAGCGAGGAGAGCGCGCGCTTCGGGCAGGCCGAGCCGATCCCCGGGCCAAGCACGGAGGCGTTGTCGAAGCGGGCTGCCGCCCTGGGCGTCGTCATCATCGGTTCGCTGTTCGAGAGTCGTGCGGAGGGGCTCTATCACAACACAGCCGTTGTGCTGGACGCCGACGGCAGCCTGGCCGGCCGCTACCGCAAGATGCACATCCCGGACGATCCCCTCTACTACGAGAAGTTCTACTTCACGCCCGGGGATCTCGGGTTCCCCGTCTTCGTCACCCGCTTCGCCCGCATTGGAGTGGGGGTGTGCTGGGATCAGTGGTTTCCAGAAGGCGCCCGTCTGAGTGCGCTGGCGGGCGCTCAGCTCCTCTTCTATCCCACCGCCATCGGCTGGCAGTTCGACGAGGGTTCTCGGGAGGATGCTGCCCAGCACGACGCGTGGGAGACCGCGCAACGAGCCCACTCCATCGCCAACGGCGTTTTCGTAGCGGCCGTGAACCGCGTGGGGCACGAGCCGCCCCCGGACGGCTGCCACCCGTCCGACGGAATTCGCTTCTGGGGGCAGTCGTTCGTGTCGGACCCCTTCGGGCGCGTGATCGCTCGGGCATCCGTCGACGAAGAGGAGGTCTTGCTGGCCGAGTGCGATCTGGCTGCCATCGAGCAGACGCGGCGTGGTTGGCCCTTTCTGCGCGACCGCCGAGTGGACGCCTACGCGGATCTCACCCGGCGCTACCGCGACTAGCCGATGTCTCCGTCGGGCGTAAGCAGTGGGTCCGTCGCGGTGAGCCCGGCCACCCGGGGATATCGCTGGCCGGCCGAGTGGGAGCACCATCTCGCTACCTGGCTCTGCTGGCCGAAGAACGCCGAGACTTGGCCCGGCCGTTTGGACGCTGTCGAACGCAGCTTCGTCGTCATGGTCGAACGGCTCTTGGAGGGCGAACTCGTGCGCATCACGGTCGATGACGCGGCCGCGGAGGAGCGCGTGCGGGGGCTGCTGCGACAGGCGGGTGTCGAGCCCGATCGCGGAGTTGAGTTCTTTCAGATTCCGACCGACGACGCCTGGGTGCGGGACCACGGTCCGCTCTTCCTCGTGAACGACGAGAGCGGCGAGTGCGCGGTGCTGGACTTCGACTACGACGCCTGGGGCGGCAAGTACCCGCCGTGGGATCGAGACGCCGCCGTGCCGCGCAGCGTCGCCGAAGCACTCGGGCTGGCGCGCTTCGAAGCCGGGCTGCTACTCGAGCCAGGTTCGATCGACGGCGATGGACGGGGGACGCTGCTCACCACGGAGTCCTGCCTGTTGCACCCGAATCGGGGGCACGCCGGTGTGGCTCGGTCTCGCGAGCATCTCGAGCAGGCCTTCCGACGCTTGCTGGCGGTCGACCGCGTGCTCTGGCTGGGCAAGGGTATCGCGGGCGACGACACCGACGGACACGTCGATGACCTCGCGCGCTTCGTGGCACCCGGTACCGTCGTGACAATGCTGGAGCCCAACGCCGCCGATGAGAATCACGCTGTGCTGCGGGACAACCGGGAGCGGCTGCGCGCCATGAGAGACGCCGCCGGAAAACCCTACGCCGTGCTGGAGCTCCCGATGCCGCCGCCATTGGTCGCCGACGGAGTTCGCCTGCCCGCCAGCTACGCGAACTTCTATATTGCCAACCGGGTCGTGCTCATGCCGACCTTTGGTGTCGCTACCGATGAGCTCGCCAGCGTGATGCTGGCTGAGTGCTTTCGCGATCGCGAAGTCGTCGGGATTCCGAGTCGCGACCTCGTCGTCGGTCTTGGCGCGGTCCACTGTCTCACCCAGCAGGAGCCGGGGCCGCTTCGACTCGCTGCCTGAGCGCTTCCGTCGGGCTGCGCGTGTGCGGGCGTTCTCAGAATGAAGGTTGGAGCGGGAGAAGAGAGCATGTCGGGTCGCGTTCTGGATGGTGTCCGTATTCTTGATATCACGCGCGTCGTCGCGGGGCCTTTTGCTACCGCGATTCTGGCTGACCTGGGCGCGGACGTAATCAAGATCGAGCGGCCGGGCAGGGGCGACGACTATCGCTACGGCCCATCGAAGAAGGGCGAGACCTCGTTGTCGTTTCAGAATACGAACCGCGGCAAGAAGTCGATCACTCTCGACCTTCGGCGCGACGAGGGTCGCGAGATTCTGCTGCAGTTGGTGGAGGGGGCCGACGCGGTCGTCGAAAACTTCCGCGCGGGCTGGATGGATTCGCAGGGTCTCTCTGCGGAGGTCATCCAGCGCCGCAATCCCCGCTGCTTCGTCGCCTCGCTGTCAGGGTTCGGTCGCACGGGCTGGCGGGCTGGCCAGGCCTCGTACGACATCGTCGCCCAAGCGACCGGCGGACTGATGGCGCTCACGGGTTTCGCAGACGGGCCGCCCGTGCGGGGCGGCGGCGCGTTGGGGGACTTCATCGGCGGGCTCTATCTGGCTGTTGGCATCGTGGCGGGCATTCGAGATCGGGATCGAGCGGGCCGTGCGCGCGTGCTCGACCTATCGAATCAAGATGCCGTCTTCGCGGCTACGGACTCGGCGCTCACGATCTTCAAGGGTGTCGGAGAGAGTTCGGAGCGAGTAGGCAACCAACATCCCTTTACGGCGCCCTACGACTGTTTCGTAGCCCGGGATGGACATGTCGTCGTCGCGACCGCGAGCAACCGCCTCTTCCGCCGACTGTGCGCCGCCATCGCTCGCCCCGAACTCGCCGACGATGAGCGCTTCAGGAGCCATCGCGGTCGAGCGGCGAATCGGACGGAGATCAACGGCATCGTCGCCGAGTGGGTCGCGGAACGAAGCTGCGAGCAGGTGGTTTCTCTGCTGGGGCCGCAGGGGGCTGATATTCCCGTCTCGATCGTCGTGCGGCCCGAGGCGCTGGCGGAAGACCCACAGCTCCGGGCGCGCGGCATGATTGAGTGCCACCCTCACCCCAGCATCGGCGAGGTCTACTTTCACGGCAATCCGTTGCAGTTCAGCGAGGCGGCGGAGCGATCGATTCCGCTGGCGCCGGGCCTCGGGGAGCACAATGAAGAGGTTCTCGGCGGCTTGGGGCTGGAACCTGCGGACTTGAGAAGGCTCGCCGATGAGGGTGTGATCTAAATTATCTCCTCCCGCCGTTGACCCCCCATCGGGCGTGCATAGAGATACGGCCTTCAAACGATCCGCTACGCCAAGGAGTCGGCAGCCCATGCCAGGCGCTACTGCGGGATAGAAGGAAGGGCAAGAAGGAGGAGAAATCATGTCGTTCGGAACTCTGATTCATCGTCATCCCATGCGAACTGCGGCCGCAACGTTGCTCGATGCCGAACGAGCATTGGAGGAGATCCAGAGGCAGTTTGCGAGCCATCCTTCTCCCCGTCTTGTCGGTCCCCGGCACTTCGTGCCAAGAATCGACGCGGTTGAGGAAGAGCGCCAATATGTCATCAGCGCCGAGCTGCCGGGCGTCGACGCGGCCGACATCGAGGTCTCCATCGAGGACGGTGTTCTCTCGATTCGAGGCGAGAGAAAGAGCCGGGTCGAGGCTGAAGGTCAGGCTGAGGAGCGCGATGCGAAGGCCCTCGGAGCCTTTGAACGACGAGTTCGTTTCAACGGCGAAGTGGTCGAGGGTGAGATCAAGGCGCACTACAAGGACGGCCTGCTGACTGTCACCGTGCCCAAGCCCGAAGAGCCCGTCCCGCAGGTTCGGACCATTCCGGTCCAGTCGAGCTGATTTCAGCGCGTAGCTCGTGCTGACGAGATGATCTGGAGGGCGGCGAGTCGATCGGCTTGCCGCCCTCTCTGCCTGGACCGGTCACGCGGCGCGGAAGTGTGATGTGGATTCGCCGAGCTCCAGAGTGACTCCCCGGCTCGCGTGGATCCCGCTCGCACGCTCGAATAGCTCCGCCTCGCGTTCTGTTCGATCCGGGTCGGGGACGCAGCACTCGATCGGACAGGCGTCCGCACATTGCTGTGTCTCGTAGAGTCCGACGCATTCGCTGCACAGATCCGCATCGATAGCGAAGATCTCATCTGCGAAGCTGATCGCATCGTTCGGGCACTCGCCCTCGCATGCCCCGCACGCGATGCAGTCATCCGTGATCATGGTTGCCATGTTGCTGACCTTTCGGTGAGGTGGCGTGAAGGGGCGTGCCTCAATCTCAGCAGTTCTCGAGTGCCTTGCGCGCGCGGTTGTATCCGGGCGTACGCGTGATGTCCGGGCGGGAATGGCACGAGGCTCCGCACATGTAGAGGCCCTCGACCGGTGTCACGTGGTAGTCGGACCAGCCGTGGATCGGCCGCTGCTCCCGCATCTGCCCCGGGTGGAGTAGAGCGTGGCAGAAGTCACCGCCCGTCAGACCGAGGAAGGTCGCTCGCTTATCTCTCACCCAACTCTGACTAGCGGATCGTGAGACACAAGGCAATACTTGTATTATGATGCGGCCACTCTCTCGGGCTGGGGCGTACCGAGAGCGGACTCGAGGAGGCAGCTTTGGCGAGCGCAGCAAATGGAACGGCGACGGAGGCGGCCGAGGTTCAGGAGCGGTTGCTCGATTCCGCCGAAGAGTGCTTCGCGCGCTTCGGTCTGACGAAGACCACGATGGAAGACGTTGCGAAGCACGCTGGGCTGTCGCGTGCGACCGTCTACCGCTACTTCAAGAATCGGGACGAGCTCCTGATGGGCGTCGTGGAGCGAGAGTCGCGAAGAACCGCTGAGCAGATCAAACTTCGGCTTCGCGAGATTCGGAATCCCGGCGAATACATCGTCGAGGGAATCCTGGTGGCCCTGGCGGAGATCCCGCAGCGGCCGGCACTCTCGATGCTCTTCGTGGCGGATGCAGTCGGGGCGACGAGCCGGCTGTTGTTGACCTCCGAGCGCCTGGTCGCCATCGCGCTCGAGCTCGTGCTCCCGGTGATCGAGCCGGCGAGGAAGAATGGACTGCTTCGCGAGAACGTCGAAGTCGGCGCCATGATGGAGTGGATCTTTCGCATCATCGGCTCGTATCTGACGGTCCCGAGTGCGCGCGCTCGCAGTGAAGAAGAGATGCGCGGGCTTCTTCGAACCATGCTGCTCCCCGCGCTGCTCCAGTGACATCGACACGAAGCGGAGTCATAGAGAGCACGCCGAAGAGATTCGCAAGCGCACCCAGCCGCCGCCCCACACCGCCGTCTATGCCCACGGTCACCTGAACCTCTCGCTCTCGCCGGAGCTCGCGGGCCGGCTTGCTCTCAAGCGTGCTCGCCAGAAGCGCTGCCGTTGCTCGCATGTCTACTCCCTCAGGGAATTCGGTCTGAGTGAGAGCGACGTAGCGGGCCAGCTCGCGAACATCGTCGAACGCTTTGGCTCCCGGCCCGAAGACGTCCCGCAGGACGAGAGTCGGGAGCTGCCCTGACGGCGCCCAGCCCGGCTCTTCCTTGTACCGATCGATTCACCTATCTTCGGAGGCTGACACACGTGTCAACCGGCTGTTTCGCTTGTCGCCACAGCGAGAAGCCCATACGCGCTCGCATGAGAGTCCTCGTAAAGCGGGCCGGGAGCGACCGCCTCCACGCGCCGCTGCGCCGGAGTGCCAATCAGAGCCTTCGGCGAGGTGCTCGGAAGAGAGAACACATGAACTTTGGATTCAGCGAAGAACAGGAGCTGCTGCGCGCAGAAGTTCGCAAGTTCCTGGATCAGAACGCAGCTCTGGAAGAGGTTCGCCGCATCGTCGAGACACCGGAGGGGTTCGATCGCAATCTCTGGAATCGCGCCGCCGAGCTCGGATGGGTGGGGCTCACGATGCCCGAGGAAAACGGCGGCATGGGCCTCGGCCTCGTTACGTTGCTCGTGGTGCTCGAGGAGACGGGTCGTAGCCTGTTTCCGTCGCCGCTCATTTCGACAGTGCTCGCCGCGAAGGCGATCGAGCGCTTGGGCAGCACCGACCAGCGCGCGCGTTGGCTGCCGGGTCTGGCCGACGGCTCGAAGATCGCGACCTTCGCCCTGCTGGAAGAGAGCGACAACCTGGCGCCGGAAGGGATCTCGCTCGCTGCCAAGCGAGACGGCGATGTGACCCTCCTCTCCGGCCGAAAGCTCTATGTCCCGGACGCGGGTAGTGCCGACCTCTTCGTGGTGGCCTTTCGCTCAGGCTCTGGCCCCGAGGACGTCTCGCTCGCGGTGCTGGAGAAGGGGGCGAGCGGTACGACGGCGAGCGACTTCCCCGCCATGGACCTGACCAAGCGCTTGGGCAAGCTCGAGCTGGCCGGGGCACGTGTGGCGGACGATGCGATCCTCGGAGAGCCGGGCACCGCGTGGCCCAGCATCCGTTGGTTGATCGATCTCGGGGCGGCCCTGGTGACCGCCGAGGCGGTCGGCGCAGCAGAAGGCGCGCTCGAACTCACGCGCGACTTCGCCAAGGAGCGGACGCAGTTCGATTCGCCCATCGGACGCTTCCAGGGCGTCAAGCACCCATTGGCGGAGATGTACGTCGACATCGAGTCCTACAAGTCACTTACCTACTATGCCTTCTGGGCGCTCGACGAAGATGAACCGGATGCCTCACTGGCGGTTTCGCGTGCCAAGGTCTATGCGAGTGAATCGTTTCCGGAGGCCGGCATCTTGGGCGTGCAGCTTCACGGGGCTGTCGGCTTCACATGGGAGTACGACATTCAGCTCTATCTGAAGCGTGCCAAGTGGCTGCGACCGATGTTCGGCGACGCCGACTACCATTATCACCGCATCGCGGCTGTCGGAGGTCTTTGATGGACTTTCAGCTCACACCGGAGGAAGAGGCCTTTCGCGACGATGTGCGCGCGTTTCTCGACGAGAATCTGCCCGCCGAGGAGGACCGAGAGCCGCTCTTCATGCTCGAGTGGACTCGCAAGGTGCGGGAGCAGCGCTGGGTCGGCTTCTCCTGGCCGCGCGAGGTCGGTGGTGGCGGCGGATCGATCATGCAGCAGGTGATTCTCAAGGAGGAGATGGCCAAGCGAAACGCGCCCCAACTCGGCAGCTGTTTCATGGGTCTCGCCTGGGTGGGACCTTCCATCATTCAGTACGGCAGCGAGGAACAGAAGAAGAAGTACATCCCGGAGATCTTGGACGGCGCTTATCAGTGGTGCACCGGCTACTCCGAGCCGGATTCCGGTAGCGACCTCGCGTCGCTCAAGTGCAAGTGCGTGCGCGAAGGTGACGAGTACGTGATCAATGGCCAGAAGACCTGGACCTCAATCGCCATGTGGTCGAAGATGATCATCCTGCTCGTGCGCACCGAGACTGAGGTCGAGCACAAGCACGACGGCATAACCTGCCTGCTGGTTGCGATGGACGATCCGGGCGTCGAGGTGCGACCGATCCGGAACATGGCGGGGGGTGCGATATTTGCCGAAGTCTTCTTCACCGACGTGCGTGTCCCGCTGGAGAACCGCCTGGGCGAGGAGGGGCAGGGCTGGCAGGTCACACTGTCGGCTCTCGCGAACGAGCGCTCGAGCATCTCGGAGGTCTACGGTCTGCGGAGCAAGATGGAGGAGCTGAAGGAGCTGGCCCGCCGGACCGTACGCGCCGGTTGCCCCGCCATCGAGAACCCCTCGATCCGGCGGCGCATCCAGCGAGCAGATATCCGCGTAGAGGCCATGCGGCTCAACGGCCTGCGCTTCATTACCAAGCAGCTCAAAGGCCAGCCGCTGGGCAGCGAGACGTCCATCAACAAGCTCCACCGCGCGTCGTTGGAAATCGAGATCGGCGAGCTCGCGATGGAGATCGCGGGCAGCGCATCGACCTTGACGCGCGGCGCCGATGAGGCGCCGGACGGCGGAAGCTGGGCGCAAGTGGCGCTCTCCTGGCCCGATGTAGTGATCGGAGGCGGTACACCCAACATCCAGAGGAACATCATCGCGGAGCGCATCCTCGGATTGCCGAAGGACTGAGGTGACGATGACACGCGGGCAAGCGATCGAAGCAAGACTGCGGCAGGAGCTGGCTGCCGTTCACGTGGAGGTGATCGACGAGAGCCATCTCCATGAGGGACACGCAGGAGCTCGCGAGGGAGGTGGGCACTTTCGTGTCACCGTGGTGTCGCCGCGCTTCATGGGCCTGAATCGGGTGCAGGCGCAGCGCCTCGTCTACCACGTTCTACAAGGCGAGATGGGCAACGAAATCCACGCGCTGAGCATCAAGACAGCGACACCGCAGGACTGGGACGACGCGGGCCCGCCCCAAGACTCCTAACAAACGAAGTCCCGCAGCCACCTCGCCAGCCGGACGCTGAAGCCCGCGGCGTTCTTGTGCCCGCCCCCGCCGAAGCGCACGGCGATCTGCGAGACGTCAAAGTCGCCGATCGAGTAGAGCGTTGCGTACACGCGATCGCCGTCGATGCGGTAGACGCATCCCCAGGGCTCGCCGTACGTCTTTCGCTGCGCGAGCTCGTGACCGATAGCGCTGCGGTTCGAGCTGGCGTTGACAGACTCGGTGCGGCGGTTGTCGATGGCGAGCGGAGCGGCATGCTTGAGGATGCGCTCGACCTCCACGCGGTTGGCGCGCACGATCGGTTCGCCCTCTCGCATCAACTCCTCGACGGGACGCTCCGCGAGTTCACTCCAAACCTCGAATGACCTCGGGTAGGACGTGATCGCGGCGTTGACCTCCTGCGATCGCGGTAGCTTCCAAGCCCAGAGATCCTGGTCCTCCACGTATCGCAGGAGATCCGGTACCGGCTGGTCCGGTGAGAAATACTGCCAGGCCAGCACCGATCCGGAGCGGCTCATGTCGAAGATGATCTCGTGGCCTTCTCTCGCGATCGCATTGCAGATGGTCGGATCGGCTTCCAGCCGATCCTGCGACGTGACGTGATGATCGAGGACGATCACCTGGGCGGCATGGCCGGCCAGATCCCGAAGCTCGTCATTGTCTGGCGCGATGTCGACAAAGGCGATGATTGTATCGCTCAGATCTTCACCGCGCAGACGGTCATTGTGTCCACGTGCTACGTAGGTCGCCTCAGTCCCCCAAGCGCGCGAGACCGCCCAGGCAGCACCGAAGCCGTCGGGACATCCAGCATGATAGACGCACATTCGCTTCATTCGGTTCAGGTTATCGGATCGCCGGCCGGCCGGCCGCAGCGATACCCGGGCCGCGCTGATATTGCGGCGCGAAAGGCCATCGGGAAGCCGGTCCTGCGTCTCGCTTGCCAGCGGGAGATCAGTTGGCGCGTTCGCGCAAGCCGGTCAGCACGCTGGCTCTCTCAGCGAGTGACTCGCACGTCATCGAGTCACCAGTCGCCTGACTCAGACCGTGCAAGTGGGGTAGCCTCCCACCCTCCGAGGAGCACTCCGATGGTCCGCCCGCCCGACCCACATGCCGCGGGCTTTACCGCACTTTGTTGGCGCGAGACTTCGTGTCCGCACAACCTGCTCGGCGCGCTCGCTGCGCTGCGCGCCGATGCCTTCCCGTGGCTGCTCGACAGCGCGCTCAGCGGCACGCGGCTCGGGCGTTTCTCGTTCGCCGGTGCCGATCCCTATCTCGTGCTGCGCAGCTTTGGCGAACGCGTCGAGTTGTCGTGCCGGCGTGGCGTCAGGCCCGATCTTCCGGCCGGCTTTCGCGTTGAGCGGGGCGACCCGTTCGAGTGGGTCCGCAGGCTGCTACCCGCACCCCCAGCGTCGGCTCTGCGACCGCCGCCGGACGTCCCGTTCATCGGCGGCGCCGTAGGATACTGGGGCTATGAGCTCGCGGAGAGGGTCGATGTCGTAGAGCTCCACGGCCGCGATGACCTCGCCTTTCCCGATCTGACGCTGCTCTTCGTCGATCGTCTGCTCGCATTGGACCACGAGGCGGGACGCGCCTGGGCCATCGGGCTCGGCTTTGCCGAAAGCGCTTCGGATCTCGCAGCAGCGACCGGCAGGGCGGAGCAGGCAGCCGAAGCCTACGCCGAACTCGTCGAGCGCAGCGCGCGGATCGACGGAAGCGAGTCCGACGGGCGCGGTGCGGCGAGGGTGGACGAACTCGCCGAGCGCCATCAACTCCTGACGACGCCGCTTCCACGAAATCTCTCCTGCACCTTCGAGCCGGCGGAGTACGCCAAGCGCGTTGCCGAGCTGATCGAAGAGATCGCGGCGGGCAATGTCTACGAGGCCAATCTGACGCAGCGCATGGCCCTTCCCTTCTCGGGCGATTCATGGGCGCTCTATCTCGCGCTGCGCCGCGAGAGCCCGGCCCCCTTCGCCGCTTATCTCGCACTGACCGACGGCGCCATCTTGAGCAGCTCTCCGGAGCGCTTCCTGCACCTGCGCGAGACCGGCGAAGTGGAGAGCCGGCCCATCAAGGGCACGCGGCCGCGAGGATCGACGCCGGAAACGGATGCGGCGCTCGCGGCCGAGCTCGCGCACTCAGCCAAGGATCGCGCTGAGAACCTGATGATCGTCGATCTCGTGCGCAACGATCTCGGGCGCGTCTGTGAGACGGGCAGTGTGCGCGTTCCTGAGCTGATGCGGGTCGAGCGCTATGCATCGGTGTTTCAGCTCGTCTCCAGCGTCGCAGGGCGGCTCCGATCCGACTGCGACGCCACCGACCTGATCCGTGCCGCCTTTCCGCCCGGCTCCATGACGGGCGCCCCGAAGATCGCCGCCATGCGTCTGCTCGATGCACTCGAGCCCGTGCGGCGCGGTGTCTACTCCGGTGCCATCGGCTATTTGGACCTGCGAGGAGGGCTCGACCTCTCGGTCGTGATCCGGACGATGCTGGTCAAGAAGGGGTTCGCCTATCTCCACGTTGGGGGCGCCGTGGTGGCCGACTCCGAGCCCGAAGCGGAATACCGCGAGACCCTCGACAAAGCGCGAGCCATGCTCGCTGCCTTGGCCGCGACCGAGCAGCGCTGAACCACGCGGCATTCATGCGCTTGCGGGCCGCGAGTCGGGCTACTCGGCCGCGCGCACCAGCCGAGCCATGGCGTCGTTGATCGGTGTAGCCAGGCCGTGCTTCGCTCCGAGCCTCGCCACCGCCCCGCACAGGGCATCGATTTCCGTCTGCCGACCGGAGCGCAGATCCTGCAGCATGGAGGATTCGTGCAGTGCGGTGGGGGGTAGCAGGTCGCGGTAGAAAGTCTCCAGGTACGCATCGGCCGACACCCAATGCGTGCGATACCCACTCCGCTCGAGCACGGCGAAGATCTCTCGCGCGAGCGCCTGCATGATCGCGCGCGTCTGCGGCCGTTCGCCCAGCACTCCGTACGGCACACCGACCAGAGCACCGAGTGGGTTGAGGAGGCAGTTGTACAGAACCTTGGCCCAGAGATCCTTCTCGATGTCCACCGACAGCTCACACGGTATCCCGCCACGGGTGACGACGCGGCAGAGTTCAGCCAGCGGCGCGCTGTCGGCGCCGAAGAGGCTTCCGATACGTACGGCGTCGGCGTGCACCGTTACGTCGACCCGGTATCCCTGACTGCGGCGGAAACCGGTGATAACCCGTGCGTTGTAGACGTACTGACGTGGAATCCGCTCGGCGAAGATTTCCGCGTTGCCCCAGCCGTTCTGGCAGAGGACGACACGCGGTGCGCGTACCAGATCCGGCCAGACCGCCGCCAGTGCGTCGGCCACCTGTTGCGAGTCGGTCGACTTTGTGCAGACCAGCACGAAGTCGACCTCATGCTCGCGCAGCACCGCAGCGGAGCGACTCACCTCGAGCGCGTGCGCCGGAACGTGCATCTCCCCGAAGAGGCCCGTGCGCCGGATCCCGTGCGTCTGCAGCGGGTGGGGACGCGTGCTGTCGCGCACCAGGAAATGGAGCGATCGACCGGGTCCGTTCAGGCAGGAGCCCAGACCCAGTCCGACCGCCCCTGCGCCGATGATGACCGTTCGCAATCAGCTGCCTCCTGCATCGCTCCACACCATGCCCGATGGACCGGCGATGCGCCATTTCACCACTGCAGCACGTCGAGTCGGTGAAGCTGGCGAGGTCGCAGAGGTGGCGTCGGCGGGTCGCGCCGGGGAGAATCCAGTCGGGGTGAAGTGATTCCCGTAGTCGGAAACTTCGCGGTTGGTTCGGGTGTCGATCGAGAAGGGGAGCTGGAAGCATGAGCTGTGGTGTGGTGGCGATCGGCGATCGCTCTGAGATCGGAGTGGCGCAGCCGGGTCTGAACCCGGTTCTCGGGCCCGCCTCGAGGCGGCTGCCCGTTGCGGGTCTTACGCTGGTGCTCTTGCTGGCCGCCTTCGTCGCGCCGGTCGAGGGGCGCTCCGGCGAGCTCCTCAGCGGGGTCGTCGAGGCGGGCCATGGCGTGCAGCTGGACCCATCGGCACGTGCAGCGGCGAAGGCGCTGGCCGAAGTCACCCGAGCGCTCGAGGGCGGCGAGCTCGATACGGCCGCACGAGCCCTCGAGCGGGCCAGGGTCAGCGAGCTGCTGGCCGACTACGTGGACCTCTCGGCCGCTCGCCTGCTCTTGGAGCGGGGCCGCTTTGCCGAGGCGGCGCTGGCCGCGACGGCCGCGCGGCAGCGCCACGACGAGTCGCCGCTCGCGGCCCGGCTCGATCGTCTGAGGGGAGAGGCGCTGGCGCGCGTTGGCGACGAGGCGGCGGCACGGGAGGCGTGGGCGGCCGCGCTCGAACAGACGCGAGACCAGGAGCGGCGGCGAGAAATCCAGCTCGCCATCGTGGAGTCCCGGCGGCGTTCGGGTGAACTCGACCCGGTCGCGGATCCGGAGCGGCTTCGCGCGCGCCTGTTTCCGGAGAACGCGCTGCCGGGCGAGCTGCCATCCGGCGTCCGCAGCGCGAAGAGCGCGTTGCGGCTCGCTGACGATCTGATGGAAGAGGGGCGCAGCGAACGGGCCGCCGCCACCTACCTCGAGGCGCTGGAGGGAGATCTCTCCGAGCCCGAGCGTCGCCAGGCTCTTCTGCAGCGTGGCCACGCACTGTTTCGGCTGCGGCGGTACGACGAGGCGATCGCCGTCTTCGGCCAACTTGCGCCGGACCCCGAGGCCCGCTTCTGGCGGGCGCGCTCGCGCGCGCGCGTGGGCCGTGTGACAGATGCGCTGCGCGAATTCGAGGCGCTCGCCGACACGGCTCCGCCTGAGATTGCGAGTCACGCCCTCTTTTTGGCCGGCCTGCTGAGCGAGGACCGGGGCGAATTCGCCCAGGCCCGCAGCCACTATGAGCGAGTTGCGGCCCATCGTGACTCGCCGCGCCGCGCCGCTGAGGCCGTGTGGCGCATGGGCTGGTCGGCCTTCCGAGAAGGCGATGCCGTGGAGGCCCGGCGACGCTTTCACGAATTGATCGGCCGAGAGGAAGATCCCATCTCGGCCCTGCGTCCCCGCTACTGGGCCGCGCGTTCGGCCGAGCGCCGCGGGCGGTCCGAGCTGGCACGCAGAGAGCTCGCGGGCATCGCGCGCGAGTATCCGCTCTCGTACTACGGCTGGCGCGCGCAGGAGCGGCTCGGCGTCGCGGCGGCGTTCGCGAGTGGCGCGCAGGTGGAAGTCGACGCTTCGCGGCCGACCATCGCACCGCGCGAGCTGCAGCGGATGGCGCTCTTGCTCGAGGCTGGCCTGGCGCACGATGCGCGCGAGGCGCTGCAGCCGATGGCCGAGCGAGCCCGCACGCTCGCCGATCACTTGATGGTGGGGCGGCTGCTCGCCGAGGCAGGCGATTACTACAGTGCCCAGCGGCTCGTGGTCAACGCTTACTCGGTGCCGCTGTCCCAGGGGTTGCGCAAGGGAAGTGAGCGTCTCTGGTGGCTTTCCTGGCCGCCCGCATATCGCGACATGATCGAGCGATCGCTGCCGGCGCAGAGCGAGATCGAGCCGGCCCTGGTGTGGGCGATCATGCGCGAGGAGAGCAGCTTCCGTCCGTCCGTCATGTCTTCGGCCGGGGCCATCGGTCTGCTCCAGCTCATGCCCGAAACGGCGCGGCGCACGGCGAAACGCTCGGGCTACGGCGAGTTCGATGTCGAGGCCCTCTACACACCAGAGGCCAACATCGCCCTCGGGAGCGCCTACCTCGACTATCTCTGGCGCCGCTTTCCGACTCGCATCTCGGCCACGATTGGCAGCTACAACGCCGGCCCAAATGCCGTGGCGCGTTGGCTCGCGGACGAGGCTGCGAAGCTCGAGGACGACGTGTGGGTCGAAGAGATCCCCTTCGGTCAGACCCAGGCCTACGTCAAGCGCGTGCTCCGAAGCTATTACATCTATCGCAGCTTCTACTAGCTACTAGCCCGGATTATTCATGAGTAATCCCGGACAGCTGGGCGGACCGCCCCATTGGCTTCCCGGGGGTGTCCGATGCGTTCGTTGCCGATGTGGCTGATGTATAGTGCGCAGCCAATCCACCCGGAACGCTGGAGGAAGAGAAGCCGTGGGACCGCTTGCTGGAGTGAAGGTCTTGGAGATCGCTGGAATCGGGCCCGGGCCCTTTGCGGGCATGATGCTGGCCGACATGGGGGCCGAGGTGACTCGCATCGATCGGGCCCAGAACGTGATCGGTATCTTCCAGGGTGATCCGCCGAAGGATGTCTTGGCCCGCGGCCGTCGGAGCGTGGGCGTCGATCTCAAGCACCCCGATGGCGTCGCGACGGTGCTCGACATGGTCGAGGGTGCGGACGTCATCATCGAGGGCTTTCGTCCAGGTGTGATGGAGCGGCTCGGTCTCGGTCCCGAGGTCTGTCGCGCGCGCAATCCGCGCATCGTTTATGGGCGCATGACCGGCTGGGGCCAGGAAGGGCCGCTGGCCAACGCCGCCGGCCACGACATCAACTACATCGCGCTGACCGGTGCTCTGCACGCAATCGGCAGGCCGGATCAACCGCCGGTCGCGCCGCTCAACCTCGTCGGTGACTTCGGTGGTGGGGGCATGTTGCTGGCATTCGGCGTGGTGTGTGCGTTGGTGGAGCGGGCCGGCTCGGGCAAGGGGCAGGTGGTGGATGCCGCCATGGTGGATGGCGCCTCTACGTTGATGGGCATGCTGTACGGAATGCGAGCGATGGGCTTCTGGAAGGACGAACGCGGCGCCAACCTGCTCGATACGGCCGCTCACTTCTACGACGTCTACGAGACGAAGGACGGCCGATATGTCTCCGTGGGATCGATCGAGCCCCAATTCTACGCCCTGCTGCTCGAGCACACGGGGCTGGCAGATGAAGATCTTCCGCGTCAGATGGACAGGGCGAGCTGGGCCGGGCTGAAGGAGAGGATGACGGCCATATTCAAGAGCAAGACACGCGACGAATGGTGCGAGATCATGGAGGGAACCGATGTCTGTTTCGCTCCTGTGCTCTCGATGGACGAGGCTCCCGAGCACCCCCACATGAAGCAGCGCGCAACCTTCGTCGAGTTCGCCGGCGTGACGCAGCCAGCACCCGCCCCTCGTTTCGACCGCACACCCCCGGAACTCTCCCGGCCCGCTGCCATCCCCGGCCAGCACACGGACGAGGTATTGGCAGACTTTGGCTTCTCGAGCGAGCAGATCGGCAAGCTCAGGGCGAGCAAGGCGATCGCCTAGCCCGCTCGCATGCGGATCGCCCGCAGCGTGCTCGCTCCGAGGATGCAGCCCCCGCCCGCGATTGCGAGAAGCGAGGGTGCTTCTCCGTGGAAGATCCAGCTCCAGACCGGGTTCAGCACGGGCTCGAGCAGCAGGAGGAGAGAGACCTCCAGGGCCGTTACGGCTGGTGTTGCCGCTGTGAGGAGCACGTACGCGAGCCCGACCTGGAACACGCCGAGGTAGAGCAGGAGAAGCCAATCCGCAGCGGAGATCGCGGCAAGCGGGAGCATCATGGGAAGTGCGAGCACACAAGCCAGGACGTTGCCGGCCGCCACCGCCGGAGCGGCTTCGGCCCGAAGCCAGCGAATGCCGATGAGCGTCAGAGCAAATGTCAGGCCGGAGAGCAGGGCCGCGTAGTTTCCCTCGACCGGGCGCGGCGCGCTCGCGACGGGCAGCTGCGCCCCGAAGAAGAAGAGGAGCATGCCACCCCCCATGGCCAGAATGAACGGCAGGTCGCGGCGATTCAGCCGCTCGCCAAGCAGCCACGGGCTTAGCAGGAGGACGTATGCAGGTGCAGTGTCCTGCAAAAAGATTGCGTTGGCCGAGGTCGTCCACTTCGTGGCGATCACGAATAGAATCAGCGTCGCCGCATACGCGAGCCCGACCATGAGAGACGCAGGGCCGTGACCTCTACGGGCTCGGGGTAGCAGGGCGAAGAGGGCGAGCGCGGCAATTGCGGAGCGGTAGCCAGCCACCTGCCAGCTCGAGAGCGAACATGCCTTGATTGCGGCCCCGCCCGTCGAGAAGAGAATGGCCGCCGCGAGAATCTGAATGCGGGCCGGGATCGAGAATCTCACAGGGCCACTACGATAGCGGCTCCAGCAGTGCGGACTGCGGTGGAGCGGGATCTGACTGATGGCAGCGGGTTCCCGCACTGCCGCCGCAGCCGCAGGGGAGTGCAGTCCATGAGATTGCAGCCGAGCTTGCAGACTGAGCGTCTGCTCTTGCGGCCTTTCGAAGCGTCCGATTCTCCAGCCGTGTGCCAGCTCGCAGGGGCTCGGGAGATCGCCGATACGACGATCTCGATCCCGCATCCGTACCCGCTCGAGGCGGCGCGGCACTGGACCTCGACGCGGCTGGCGGCCTATGAGTCCGGCCAGGAGGTCAACTTCGCGGTGGTCCTGCGCAGCACGGCAGAGCTGGTCGGCTCGGTCGGTCTCCGCGACATCGATGCCGAGCACTCTCAAGCCGAGCTCGGATTCTGGATCGCGGTGTCTTGCTGGGGCAGAGGGATCGCGACAGAGGCCGCCGGGCGGGTCTGTGAGTTCGGTGTTGCCGAGCTCGCGCTGAATCGGATCTTCGCGCACCACATGGTGCGAAATCCCGCCTCGGGCGCCGTGCTGCGCAAGCTCGGCTTCGAACAGGAGGGCACGCTGCGTCAGCGGATTCGCAAGTGGGGCGTGTTCGAGGATGTCATCATCTACGGGCTCGTTCGCGCCGCCGCGTGAATCCAGTCGCTACAGCACGAAGCGCTCGATGGCGCGGGCGAGGCCGTCCTCGTCGTTGCTCGCGGTGACGTGGTCCGCCACCCGCTTGACCGCCTCGATCGCATTCCCCATCGCGATGCCGAGGCCGGCGTGCTCGATCATCTCCAGGTCGTTGTTGTCATCGCCAATCGCCACGATCTCGTGCCTCGCGATGCCGTCGCGCTCCGCCAGGCCCTGCAGTGCCGGCCACTTTCCCGAGGTGCTCGACACCACCTCGAGGATGAAGCCGCGGTAGTTCTTGTTCATCAGGAAGTTCGTGCGCACTCGTCCGGCCAGTGTGCCTTCGATCTCGTCTCGCAGCCGATACAGGCCCGGCTCGTCCCCCATGCAGCTCATCAACACGATGCCTTCGGGTGCCTGTGCGTCCAGCGACTCGACGGTATGCGCGACGCGAGTGTTGTCCTCCAGGTACTCGGCCTGGAAGGGATGGGCCCGGTCCGGTGGCTCGCACAGCATGTCGACCTCGTCGTGGTAGCGGTCGACGTAGACCAGAGGCGAGCCGTGACCGCGCATGATCGCCAGCGCCTCGGCGTAGACGTCGCCCGGCAAGTACGCGTGCTCCAGCGTGCTGCCGCTGGTTGCATCCTTCACGATGACACCGTTGTGGAGTACGACAGGCCCCTCGAGGCCAAGCGCCTCGATCAGGGGCAAGCTCGTGCGGTAGCGCCGGCCGGTGCACAGCACCACGCGCAGGCCCGCGCTGCGCGCCGCCAGCACGCGCTCGGCGACGATGGGGCGCAGCCGTCCGTCCGGGTCGGTCAGTGTCCCGTCGACGTCCAGCGCCAGCAGGCGGAATCTCATCGTGGGCCTCGGCTTGACTGTGGGGACGAAACCACGCTGGGCGCGAGCCCTTGCTGAGGGTTACATTGCCGCGCGGAAAGCCCGCCGGGTAGGCCGGGCCCCATCTGGACGCACGCCGCGCCCAGATGACAAGTCGAATGTTGGGGGAGCCGTGAATCCGAAACTTACCGCCGTTGCCATCGCCGTGCTCATGGTCGTTCTCTTTGGCCGGCAGTTCTTCCATCAGGTGCCGGCCGGCCATGTTGGCGTGGCCACCTTCTTCGGCGAGGTGCAGGAGCGCGCCTATGGTGAGGGTGCCCACTTCCCCGTGAATCCGCTCTACGCCTGGCGCGATCTCGATGTCCGTCAGAAGACCAACAAGCTGGGCTCCGTCGAGGTGCCGACGCGCGATCAGCTCCTGACCAAGGTCGATCTCTCGATCCAGTATCGCCTGAACGGCAGCAAGGCACCGGAAATGTTCCGCGCGACCGGCGACGCGAGCGCGGTGGTGGCGGTTCACATGATTCCCAAGGTCCGGTCGCTGGTGCGAGAGCTCGGGACCAAGATCGAGCGGGCGGAGGACTTCTTCCAGGAGGAGACGCGGGATCTGCTGGCGGTTCGGTTGCGCGAAGGTCTCATGGAATACGTCGCTTCGAAGGGCATCATCATCGACACGGTGCTGGTGCGAGGCATCAATCTGCCGCCCGTCCTCACCAAGGCGATCGAGCAGAAGAAGGAGCGCGAGCAGGCGGTTGAGCGCCAGAAGGCCGAGCTCGAGCGCTTCCGTACCGAGCAGCAGCAACAGGTGGCGGCGGCCGAGGCGTCGCGCAGGGCTGCCGAGGAGGACTCGAAGAAGATCAAGATTCTGGCCGACGCCAAGGCCTACGAGATCAGCGCCATCAACAAGGCAATCGCGAGCAACCCGGCCTACATCCAGCTGCAGTCGCTGGAGGCCCTCAAGAAGATGGCAGAAGATCCGGCGGCCAAGATCTACTTCATGGACTCGAATAGCGCCAACCCGCTGCCGCTTCTCCATATGGGGGAGAGGGGCAAGTAGCCGTCGACGCGCTCAGGCGCGCGTCCGCGCCGTGGTCCAGCGCCCCGTCGCGATCCACAGTCCCGTCACCAGCGTGACGAGCGCCGTGCTGGCGAACTGGGCGACGAAGAGGCCGTCGGGCCCCATGCCGCGCGTCTTGGACAGGTAGAGCCCGAGCGGCAGCGCGACCAGCAGCGAAGTGGCGAGCGAGAGCAGCATCGGGACCACCACGTCTCCCGCACCCTGGAGCGCCCGAAAGAAGACGAAGTAGAAGGCCAGCAGTACGAACGAGCCCGCCTGCCAGGCGATTAGCCGGCTGCCGATGGCGATCACCTCTGGATCGTTCGTGAAGACTGCGAGCAGCGGGACGCGGAAGACGAAGAACGCCAGCGCGATGCTCCACATCAGCGCTCCGTGCACCAGGATCCCGACACCCATGGCTCGCCAGGCGCGCCGGACGTCGCCCGCTCCGAGTCCCTGGCCGACCAGCGTCGCCACCGCGCCCGCCAGCGGAAAGCAGATGATCGGGCCGAGCATGCCCAGCCGCAGGCCAATCGAATAGGCGGTCTGCGCTTTGCCACCGAAATCGCCCATCAGGCGGATGAAGAAGACGGTCACCAGGAAGCCGCCGATCATCTGCAGCGCCGGAGGCCACGAAAGCGCCAGGATTCGCCGCATCGTGGCCGGATCGGGGCGCATGTGGCGCGCTCGCACGTGCACCCGGCTCCGGCCACCGAACAGGATGCGGCTGATCAGTAGAATCGAACCGAGCTGCCCGACCCCCAATCCGAGCACCACGCCGCGTATGCCGAGCGCGGGCAGGCCGAGGTTCCCGTAGATCAGGCACCACTCAGCCAGCAGGGCCACCGCGGTCTGCTGCACGGCGATGAGCAAGGGCGTCGCGGTGTCGCCGGCGCCGTTCAGGATGGCGTAGAACAGGCTGATGAAGACGAAGCCGAAGTTCAGCAGCAAGACCAGCCGCACGTACGGCACGCCGACCTCGAGCACACCGGGGGTGACGTTCATGCCGGCCAGGAACGGTTCGGGAAGGAAGATCCCGAGCAGCGCGACGAAGCTCGAGAGGATGAGACCCATCAAGACTGTCTGGCCCGCCACGTGATCGGCCCGCTCCGGCGAGCCCTCCCCCACGCTGCGGGCGATCAGCCCCTGCGCTCCGAAGCTCGCACCCATCACCATCATGAAGAAGACCTGTCGCAGCGACTGGTTGGTGACGACCACTGCCGTCATGGCGTCCTCGCCCAGGCCGCTGATGAGCTTGAGATCGACGAGCTGGAACGTCACCGCGCCGAACAGGCTGGTGGCGAGCAGCGGCATCGCCAGTACCGCCATCGAGATGACGAGGCTCCCCCGCGTATGATCGCGGTCTCGCCAGCGGGCGAAGGCGCTGGGCGAGACTGTGGCCGGATCGTCTTCAGAGCTGCACTGTGGGGTCTCGGGCAAGTGGGATCCTGTGACGAACCGAGCTCAGCGCTGCTTCCAGCCGTTCCAGTAGCTGATCTCTTCGACCGGACGTCGCTGGGCCGGCTTGAAGTCGGTACCCCGCGTGTAGGCCACCGGCAGCAGCGCCACCTGTGTGACGGTCTCGGGGATGGCGAGGATCTCGCGTGCCTCGGCTTCGAAGACCAGGTGGAAGCTCGTGATCACAGAGCCGAGCCCCCGGCTTCGCAAGGCCAGCTGAAAGCTCCACACGGCGGGGAAGATCGATCCGTAGAAGGCCGAAATCACGGCGTTGGGGGCGTCGGGCGGCACGCGGTCGAGGATGCACGGAATGACATGCAGCGGCACCTCCGCCAAGTGCTCGATGAGGTGCATCGTTGATGCGATCACGCGCCGGTTCTGCGCCGTAACCGCGCCGCGCTCGGCCTGCGACACGGCGCTCGCCATGTAGGCCTCTCCGCCGCGTCGGTAGAGCTCGGCCAGTCGCCCGCGTTGAACGTCATCGTCGACCAGTAGCCAGCGCCAGCTCTGGCGGTTGGATCCCGTCGGCGCCTGTTGGGAGAGTCGCAGGCAGTCGAGCACGACCTCTTGTTCGACCGGGCGCTCGAGATCCAGGCGCTTGCGCACGGCTCGCGTGGTGGAGAGCAGTCGGTCGACGGTCTCGCGCTCGAAGAGCTCGGCCATGTCGTTCGGGCGCCGCCGTTCGTCGGTCTGCTGCTGCTGATCGTCCTTCATGAGTACTCCTGGGACAGGACACTAGCTCCACGCGAAGACGGGTTGTTCGAAGTGGTCGACCCGTGTGCTGGCACCTCGCAGCGCCACCTCCCGCAGTTGGTAGAGGATCGCGGCGGTTGGCGCGTGGATGAAGGTGTCGAGCATCGGAATCGAAATGAGCGGTCGCTCACTCTCCGGGATATGGCTCAGGAGCGGTACCTCCGGTTGCTCCAGAACGGCGAGCGGTACCCGGTGGATCTCCGCGACTTCGCGCGGGTTGCGTACCAGCTCAGCGTTGGGACCGGCCCAGACAACCACCGGTGTGATGACAAAACCCGAGCGCGTCGGATAGTCGTCGAGCAAGCCGAGCACGCTCTCGCTGGGTAGCCGTGGTCCCACTTCTTCGGCGGTCTCGCGCAGTGCGGCCTGCGCTGCGCTCTCGCCCGCGTCGAGGCGGCCGCCGGGCAGCGCCCACTGGCCGGCGTGATTTCGCATACCCGAGGCCCGGCGCGTCATCACGAAGCATGCCTCGCCTTGCTCATTCGTGACGAGCAGCAGGCTGACGGCTGCGGCGCGGAGGCCGCTATCGGTGTCGGAGCGCCGCTCAAAGCGCTGCAGATTGGCTAGCATGCGCCTCCGCAGGCGTTCATCCATGCTGAATCGCTCGGTCGACATCACGTCAGGATAACGCGCTGGCGGCACCCATAGGCCGATTGCTCATGAGGATCTCGGAGGATGCGAATGCGGGCGGGGAAATCCTGCGAATGAGGACCCCTGACGGGGGCCGAGATCTTCTGCCCGGTGTGCTGCGACGGCGCTTGTTGTTGCCTGAATCCGGCGTCGAGATCGCCCTGCTCGACTGGGGCGGCGAGGGCCCGCTGGCGTTGCTCCACCACGCCAACGGCTTCTGCGCCGCACTCTGGGCGCCCATTGCCGAGCGCCTGCGGGATCGCTTCCACGTCGTGGCGATGGATGCCCGGGGGCACGGCGACTCCACCCTTCCGTCCGAGGGCGTGAGCGCGCCCGCCTTCGCCTGGCCGATTCTTCGCGACGACCTGCTCGCGGTGGCGGCCGCCCTGCTGGAGGAGACCGGTGAGCCGCGGATCGCGCTCGGTCTGGGGCACTCTTTGGGCGGCACTCTGACGCTCTGCGCGGCGGGCACCCGCGCGAATCTCTTCGAGCGGCTGTTGCTGGTCGACCCGGTCATCCTCCCGGCCATGACCAAGCAGGCGTCCGCGGCGCGCACCAGTGAGGTCGGACTCGCCGAGCGCGCCCGTCGTCGCCGCCACAGCTGGCCGACGCGACAGGAAGCGCGAGCGTATCTGGCTGAGCGGGATCTGTTTCGCGCTTGGCGCGCTCGCTCACTCGATCTGTACGTCGCCGAGGCACTGCGCGAGCGGGCGGATGGCCAGGTGGAGCTCAAGTGCGCCGGCGCGGTGGAGGCCCAGATCTTTAGCGGTACGCACACGTTGGATGTCACGAGCCCGGCCCGCCGAGTGAAGAACCCCGTTCACATCCTGTGGGCCGCGGGGGGCAATTTTCCACGGTCAGCCTACGAGAGCCTCGTGGCCGACATGAGCTGCGCGACGATCGAGGATGCACAGGTGGGGCACCTGGTTCCGATGGAGCAGCCCGAGATCGTATTGGATGCTGTCGACCGTCTGTGCGCCGAGGCGCAGCCGACATCACGCTGAGGGGGCGGCCGAACGCAGCGGGAGCCGGAGCCTCTCGATGCCGAGTGAGCGCCGCGTCGTTCGCACTCCACAGCTCGAGGCATCTCCGCTGCCGAGTGCGGCCTCGCCAGCGAGATCAGGGCTTGCTGCGCTTCTCCTTGAACGCCTTGGCCACCTGTTCCCGCTTGCGCCTGAGTGACTCCAGAACGATCTCGGTCTTCACCTCGATCTTCTCCAAGTCGAAGGTGTGCCAGCCGATAGTGAGATCGCGGATTTGCCTGTCGATCTCTTCGAAGAATGCCTTGGTCTTTGCCGGATCGCCTCGGACCGTGATGTAGCGATAGTAGCGGTGGATCGACAGGAAGCGGTTCAGTAGCGCTCGGGCCTCACCGGCGGTTTCCGGGTGATTCTCAGTCTCGTCGTTGTGGCACTTGGAGCAAGTTGCCTCGACGGTGTTCACGTCGAGCACGGTCACGTTGATCGACCCGTGACAGGTAACACAGGTCGGCCCCTGCTCCTCCTGCTCCTTGGCCACCAGGTGTTCGAAGTGAACGCTCCTGCGAAATCCTTCGTAGATGTCGTCGTGGCAGTCGCCGCACGTTTCGGGGATGTTGCGAAAGTTGACGGCGCTCTTCGCCTTCGACTCCCCGAGGTCCCGGCCGTGCGCGGCCCTCTTGTCCGCCACGTCATTGTTGCCGCCGTGGCAGTCCACGCAGGTCACGCCCTCCTGCATGTGGAGTGACTCTCTCCACTTCTGGAAGTAGTCGTAGAGCTTCCGGTTGGTGACCATGAAGTCGCGGCTGCTGTGGCAGCTCACGCACGAGTCTTCATCCACGGCCAAGGCCGTGTTCGGGACCAGCAAGAGCACCGGGAGCAAGGCGAGGATCATACGCAACGCCCGAATGCGCATTTCGGAGACATTGCGTATCTGGTGCTCACTCCCCATGAACCCTCCCGGCTCTGGCTGGATCTATCGTTGGTGCTCGCTCGTTCGTTCAGGCGCCGGATAGCTCCAGCTCCGATTCCGACTCGCCTTCCTCGCGGAACGTCAGCGGAATGGCGATCTTGCTGAGAATCGTGAAGACAAAGATCCCCACACCCGCCACGCCTACGAGAATCATCACTTCGGGCATGGATGGTACGTACTCGTAGACCTCGCCGAGCGTTCCGGGTGTGAAGCCCGGCAGCACCAGCCCGATACCCTTTTCGATGAATACACCCACAAAGACCAGCGCGCAGGCGATGTTCATCGTGACCGGGTGCTTTCGTGTTCGTGGAACGAGTAACAGGAAGAAGGCAGTGATGTTGCAAGCTGCGCCCGACCAGGCCCAACTGACGAGTCTGACGTGATCGCCCAGTCCTTGAAAGTAGTACTGCATGTGGACCGTGTGAGCAGTTGCCGAACGATACTCCGTCACCACCTCGGCGAAGAACAGCAGCAGGTTGACGAAGAGGACGATGACCGTCATCTCTACGATCTTGTGCAGCGCTTCATCTCGAATTCCGATCTTCGCCACCTTCCTGAGGATCTGAAAGGCAAGCACCATGAGCGCCGGTCCGGCACAAAGAGCCGTCGCGATGAACCGCGGCACCAGGATGGCTGAGTTCCAGTACGGCCTGGCGGGCAGAACGTTGAAGATGAAGGCGGTCGTTGCATGAATGCTGATCGCTGCGGGAATCGATGCCAGCATCAGCGTCATGAAGAAGACTCGGTTGTAAGGACGCCCCACGTACGAGCAGTAGAGAAAGTAGGTCACGATCACGAGATTCAGGACGAGGTATCCGTTCAAGATCAGCACATTCATCGCGATCATCGATCTCGGGATGTTCGGCTTGCCCACTACGGGCAACAGGTGCCAAAAGCGCTCCGGGTGCCCGAGGTCCGACATGACGAAGAGAATGCACATGATCACGGCACTGATCGCGATGATCTCACCGAGTACGACGATCTCTTTGATCGGCTTCCAGTGATAAACATATCCGGGAACAGAGAGCGCGACCGCTGCCGCGGCCACCCCCACAAAGAAAGCGTAGGTGCCGATGAAGACACCCCACGGAACGGGATCACGCATGTTCGAGACGATGTGACCGTGGATGAGGGTCTCTCGGTAGCCCGCGAGTCCGACCAGAATCAGAACACCGAGAAAGGCGAGCCACATGTAGTAGGCGCGTCCTCCAGACAGCACCTGCCGGACGCTGAACATCGCAAAATCTAGGATCTTCATGCTGGCTTGCACCCCGGGGTCGAGTCTACGTGCTCAGGCGCTCAGCCGTAGAAGTAGAAGAACTTCGGTTTCGTATCGAGTTCGGCCTTCAGCACGAAGGTCCGCTTGTGTTCGATCAGGTATCTGATTTCGCTCTTGGGATCGAGCATGTTGCCGAACTTACGTGCCCCGACGGGACACGCCTCGACGCAGGCCGTGTAGCGGCCTTCCCGTGTTCGCTGAATGCACCACGTGCATTTCTCGACGACACCGTGCGCCCGCGGTCGATTCCCGAGGTAGTGGGTCTTCGGATTGACCTCGTCCTCGGGTATGCCGGGCTCGGTCCAGTTGAAGTGACGGGCACCGTAGGGACAGGCGGCCATACAGTAGCGACAGCCAATACACCAGTCGTAATCGATCACCACGATGCCGTCTGGCTCCTGCCAGGTTGCAGTCGTCGGACACGCCCTCACGCACTCGGGCTCCTCGCACTGCTGACAGGCGACGGGCAGATAGAGCTTGCCCTCCGCGGGAACCTCTTCGTGGTCGTAGAAGGGGTCGCCCTTCTCGAAGTCGATCCAGCGCTGGACCTCCTCACGCTCGAACTCGAGCACCCGGATGTAGTGGATCTGCGGGTCCCGCGACTGGTTGTTCTCATCGACGCAGGCATAGACGCACCGTCGGCATCCGATGCAGCGAGAGATGTCGAGGCCGTAACCGAACATCACTCCATCGAGCGGCCCGGTCGCCTCGACGCTGAAGGGCTTGCCGTACTCTTCCTCGTACTTGCGCTCCATGCGCTGCAGCACCCGCTCGAGATCCTCCTGCGAGAGCTCGCGAAAGTGTTGCTGAAAGAGCTCCTCCAGGTCGAAAGCCTTCGAGGTTCCCGGCAGCCCAACCGTTGCCCCCGCGACGGTTCCGGCCGCCTTGAGAAACTGCCGGCGAGACGTCGTTCGCTCTTTGTGGTCAGTGTCCTGCATCGTTCATCTCCGCTGAGCGAGTGGCGGTCGGCGAGTGGATTTGAGAGGCTGGTATGGGGGGCGGCTTCGGGGCGAGTGGCTTGAATAGAGGCGAGTGCGGATCGTGGCATACTACGCAGGTCCGGTACTCTTTCCGGCCCGACCAGTACCCAGTTCGCTTGCCATGCACACCGGCGCGCCAGTCCGGGATCCTCTTCGCGTGGCAGCGCGTACATAGACGCCAGGATTCGGACATCTCGACCGGCGAATCGTCTGACAGGTGCAGCAGGTCGCGCTGGTCTCTGTCGTGGCAATCGAGACACCAGAGATCGCCGTGCTTCAGCTTGACGTGCTCGTGCTCGTCGAGTTCGCGTACCTCGGGGTCCGCCGACTCACCTTCGTGACAGTCTTCGCAGGGGAAGAACTCGTCGTCGACGGGGGGCGGCGCGAGCAGCACCGGCTCGGGCTCGGGCGCCAGTGGCCGGCTCGGATACGCCCGCACCGTGCTCTGCTTCAACGGTCCACCGCCCAGGGCGAAGAACCCCACCGCAAGCACCGCGATGCCCACGATCGTCCAGCGGACCGGCGGGGAGAGACTCGGGCCGCCACGCGGCTCGATGGAATGGGGATGCATGGGCGGCTTGCCTCTCCCTGCTCGGTACGTCAGTGTCTTCGAGGATTGTGCCACAGGCCGAGCAAGCAACATGCCAAGTTGCACATGGGCTGCTTGTGTTTCCCACGGCCACCTCAAGGGTCGACTCAGGCAGAACAGCCAGACCAAGGAACCACACTGTGGCCGGACGCCTCACCCCATATGCTCATACGCCACAGTTTCGGAGCAACTGACGTGCTGATTCGCCTCGTCTGCGAACTCCCGCCCCGCCTGTGTACTCTCGCCCCGCCGTCGAGCCCCGCGAGGTTCGCTCTCGTCGAGCGGCGAGCCCGCTGGCTCGCGCCCATTCCCGCGCGCATTGACTTCGAGGCATCCTCTGTCAGCCTCCGAGACGCGTGAAGGGCCCAGCGGAATCAGGTGAGCCAACTGAGTCGGATTCAAGACGTGGTGCCAGGCGGGTAGTCAACGGAAATGGAGGGCCAGCGTGAGAGGTCAGCGCTTCAAGCTGCAATGCGTCAGTAGAGGAGCTCTGCCGGGCGGAGTGCTCGTGGTCTCGTCAATCGTGCTGTTGTTGTCGACGGCAGGCGCGCTGGCCTCCCAGGATCCGAGTTCCTGCGTCGTCTGCCATCGGGACCCGGATCTCCTGGTCACCAACAAGAAGCTCTACGACTACTTCAAGCAGTGGCAATCCTCCGTCCACCAGCAGGAGGATGTGAGCTGCGAAGACTGCCACGGTGGGAATGCCGAGCTTTCGGACAAGAAAGCAGCTCACGGGGAAGGCATCGGAGGCGCGGCGAAGTCGAGCGGCGTCAATTTCAAGAATATTCCGAAGACCTGCGGCGAGTGCCACGACGAGATTCTCCAGGGATTCCGGAAGAGTGCGCACTTCGAGCACGTGGCGGCTGAGGAGCAGGGGGATCAGGGCCCCACCTGTGTCACCTGCCACGGATCCATCAACGTGGACGTGCTCGATGTGACTTCGATCGGAAAGTCCTGCGCGCGCTGCCACAACGAGGAGAGCGACAATCACCCGGAGAATCCCGAGAAGGCGACTGCAATCCTGAACAAGTTCCTTTCGATTCATCGCTTCTACCGCTACATCACCGTCCGGGCGGAGCCTGCGGAAGCGAAGGCGTTCTTCCGCGACATGGACCAGCGGCTCGAGGCGCTCACGGTGACCTGGCACACTTTCGATCTCGCCAAGATCACGGAGGAGACGGAAGAGGTGCTGTCTCGGCTGAAGGCGAAGCGCGACGAGCTTCGCAAGAGCAGGAGCGAGAGCAAGAGCGAGAACAAGGAATAGTCGGAGGGGGCGTGGGGGAGCGGATCCCCGGCTCAGGTCTCCCTCCGCAGCATTCTCGGCGTCACGATCAGCGCCGCGCCGTAGACCGCAAGCGCGAGGAAGAGGGCACGCGGGTCTCCGTAAGAGAGGTCCTGCCAGAGCAGCTTCGCGAAGCCGCCGACCAGCACCGGATAGGCGAGCCAGGTCAGCTCGAGCAGAGCCCAGCGTCGGCCGGCCCAAGCCAGGGCGACTGCCGTCCCTGCGATGATCGCCGTTCGTCCGGCTGCGAGCAGAGCAGGGTCGGGCACCTCGCCGCCCACCGCCGCTAGAGGACGTGCCAGCCATCCCGCCGCGATCCCGGCAACGCTCCAGACCGCTACGCCGCCGACGATGAGCTGCGGCAGCAGCTCGAACCACTCACTCGCAGAGTCGCTCTTGGACGTGACCAGTATCCAGAAGCTGCCGATCGCCACGCCCGTTAGCCCGATGGAGAGCAGCGTCACCGTGCCCCAGCTATCGGCGGACTCCGCCAGCAGGCCATCGAACGCGCAGCCCAGCAGTCCGCCCACTGCAGCAGCGGCAGCCACGTAGCAGGCTCCGTGAAGTCTCAGGGTGATGCGATCAAAACGCTTGCCCAGCCAGGCGGCTGTGATGGCCAAGGCCGACCATGTGCACGCAAGCGCGATCGGATCGAGAGTCATGTAGGTTCCCGCCAGAACCATCAGGCCACCGAAAGTCGTGTAGCAGTAGAAATTCCGCCCTCGCCCCGAGCGGCGGTCTATGAAGCTGAATGCGGTCGCATAACAGGCCGCACCGACCGCCAGCAGCGCGAGTCCGATTCCCGGCGCCCCCCCCTCCCCGCTGAGGCTGACCAGCTTCACAGCGCCACCGCAGCCCACCAACAGCGCGATCACGGCCTGCGTCATTTCGAACGGAGTCACGGGGCGCTCGCGCAGCAGGCTGCGGGCGCTGATGCTGACGAAGTAGATCGCGGGGATTGCCAGTCCGATCGCGATCACGCTGCTGTGTGACAGGACGGGGTAGCCCTCCGGAGCCGGTCCGTCGCGCAGCGCGGAGGTGAGCAGCAACAGCATCGCCAGATCGAGCGTCAGCGCGGCCGGCCAGCGCAGTCCCAGCCAGCGCTCCTGGAATGCCACCAGCTCTACCAGTGCGACGATCAGCAGAAGTACGATCGTGAAAGCCAGGAAATCATGCGTGCCAAGGAAGAGACTCAGAGTAGTCACGAGCGTGAGCAGGCAGACCCCCCAAGCGATCTCCCACAGATCACGCCTCCAAGACACCGCAAAACCCATTGCGCAGAAGAGAACGAGAGCCCCGGCGGCAGCGGGGATCGGCACGAATTCGAATCGTGCCGTCGACTCCCAGATCAGTGGAAAGGCGATCATCATGGCGGCGGCCCCATGAAAGAACGCGCCGAGACGTTGGCCCGCATCCGCCGCGCGTCTGACTTGAGCCAGCCACCACGTCGCGTATGCCAGCGCGGCCGCTGCCCCCCAGAAAGGTGGGATTACCGCCGCGTCGCTAACGGCGCGCAGCAGGTACGCGCCACCCAGCACGATGAGCGTTCGGCCGATGAGGGCGACGACTTTCGCCGGGCTCGGGAGTTCCGGGATCCCCGGCTGGTCGACTGGTGTCGCCTGATCTGCGGCCTCAGCCGAGAAGGTCGTCGCGTAGGCACCGTTGCGGGCCTCCAGCCCGTCGAGCCTTCGCTGGACCTCGTTCAGCTCGCCGGCCAGATTCGCGATCTGTGCCCGCAGTTCCTCGAGTTGCGCCTCCAAGGAGCGTTACTCCACAGCAGCGGGTTTCATCATCGAGATAGGGGCCGCCCCGAGAACGGCCTCCCTCTTCTTCCTGGTCCTGGTTCCTGTTCCAGCCTTCGCCGGGAGTCGATTATAACCCCAGTCGACAGCTCTTCTGTCGAAATCTGCTCGACCATCGCGCTCTTGTGTGTGCTGTCGCGGTGCACCGGTGCCGGTAAGCTACGACCGCTGGCCCACAGTGTTCTTCAGACTGCCGATGTGCTCGATCCAGAGTCGGATTTCGTCGCCCGGGGATAGCCAGCGGCCGTTCTCCATCCCGCTGCCACCGGGCAGGGTACCGCTGGCCAACAGCTCCCCTGGGTGAAGCTGCTCACCACGTGAGGCGTGGGCCAGCGCCTCGCCCAGAGTGTGAAAGGGTTCGCGCGTCGTGGTCGTGCAGACCGTCTGGCCGTTGATGTGGACTTCTGCCCGCAGCGACTCGAGGTGCGGTATCACGGCGTCAGCAGTGGCGACGACGGAGGAGAGGCCGGTCAGAAAGTGCTTGGCTTTCTGCGGGCCGAAACCGCTGCGCATCTCGGGGAGCTGAACATCCCGCGCGCTGAAGTCGTTGAGCACGAGGAAGCCTCCGACGGCCGAGATCGCTTCCTCCGGCGTGGCGTCCTTGAGCGGAGTGGAGAGCACCAGCGCGAGCTCCAGTTCGTAGTCCAGCGCTTCGCTATAGCCGGGCCACTCCACGAGAGCGTCCTCGGAGAGCATATTGAGGTGGTTGCCCAAGTAGTAGATGGGCTGTCGATACCAGAGCCAGTGTGGACGAAAAGGCGGAAAAGGGCGTCGCACAAGCGTCTCCCAAACTCGGGAGATCGCGTAGGCAGAGGGCAGGAAGCGCCGGCTGAGTCCCCTGCCAGCCGCGATGACATGGTCTTCGTAGAGCATGAAGTCGCGAAATGAGCGGGGCGAGAAGGGCAGCAGGTCAACGGTTTCGTCGCCCGGAGGCGGTCCGAGTATGTCCAGCGCGCGCATCACGTCGCGTGCGCCGATTCGGACCCCTTCGAGGATATCGATCAGCCCGCGGTTTGCGACCTCGCCTTCAACGAGTGTCCAGCCCTCGCCGCGGTCGACCAGCAGCCGAACAGAACGCTCTGCTCCCAGGGCAACGCGCTTGAATCGCATGTTCTCTCCTCGACGCGCCCCTCTGATCCGAGGCGCCGACCTCGATCCGAAAGTCGAGTGTCCGCGGACCTCCGAGATGGCCTCTAGAAGCCGAGCTGTTTGGCCAGGTACTGCATCATCGTTTCGTCGGAGCCGCCGCCTACTCTGGCGATGCGCGTATCCACGTAGGCGCGTCCGGCGGGACTCTCCTTCATGAATCCGTATCCGCCGCTCAATTGAAGACAGCCGTCGGCCACGCTGTGCGCGACGCGGCAGCAGTAGATCTTCGCCATGCTGATCATCTCGGTGGCGTCCTCCCGAGCGACGAGCGCTCGAGCGCACGCGTAAGCCAATTCTCTCGCGGCGGTGATCTCGGTGAGCATCTCGACGAACTTGAACTGCGTGACCTGCATCTTGGCTAGCGGTCGCCCGAACATGATTCGTTGTTCGGCCCACTCCCGCGTCTTCTGCCACAGATCCTGCACGAGCGAAAGGCTCTGGAAACACACCACGAGGCGTTCGTCCTGGAACTGCATCATCTGCTGGTGGAAGCCGCGACCGATATCGCCGACGGTGTTCGAAACGGGGACTCGAACGTCGTCGAAGTAGAGCTGCCCGGTGTCGGACCCCCAGGCCCCGATCTTGTCGAGTAGTTCGTACCGGAACCCAGGTGCGTCAGTCGGAACGACGATCTGCGAGAAGCCTCCATACCCGGCATCTCGATCCGTTACGGCGAGGAGGCAGAGCCAGTCGGCGGTGGCCGCGTTGGTGATGTAGAGCTTGGAGCCGTTGATGACCCACTCGTCCCCATCCCGCACGGCGCGCGTCTTGATACCCGAGACGTCCGATCCGGCATCCGGCTCGGTTACGGCGATGGCGGCGACCATGTCGCCAGCGATCGCGGGGACGAGGTACTGTTCCTTGAGTTGCTCGCTGCCGAATCTGTGCAGGGCAGGGGTCGCCATATCGGTTTGGACACCGATGCCGGTCGCCACTCCCGAGTTGTCGCATCGCCCGAGTTCCTCGTGGAGCACGGCTGAGAACGACCAGTCGAGCCCGGCACCGCCATAAGCAGGGTCGTAGCGAAGGCCCAGCATTCCGAGGTCACCCATCTGTCTGTAGAGCGCCTTGTCGATACAGCCCATTTGGTCGAATTCGCGCGCGCGAGGTCGGAGCTCCTCCTCTACGAACTTCCGAACGGTCTCACGGAAGAGTTCGTGCTCGGGGGTGGAGAAGAGTTCCTTCGACATGGCGTTGTCTCCTCGTTCGTGATCCCAAGTGGTATTGATCGGAAGAAGAATGCGAGAGTTCGCCATGCGGCGAATCGACCTTCTTCTCAGCGGACTCTCACCGCCACTCTCGGCTAGAGTACGCGTGATCGGGAGTGATGGGCAATGGCCATGACAGGGACACGGCGTTCGCTACGGAATCGACCTGCCGTCTTGCCAGCGCGGCCGTGAAGACGGCGTTCGTAACGGGCGGAGCCGGCTTTCTCGGCCTCAACCTGGTCGAGCTGCTGGTCGAGGCGGGCTGGCGGGTGCTCGTCTTCGATCGAGCCTCGCCAGGCGCTGACTGCGTAGAAGCGCGCGGCGCCCAATTCCTGCACGGCGATATCACCGACGCCGAATGCTGCGCCGATGCGATGCCCGAGCATGTGGATGCGGTCTTCCATCTGGCGGGCAACACCAGTCACTGGAAGCTCGGCGATGCGCTGCAGACGCGCGTCAACGTGGAGGGAACGCGAACGGTTGTCAGCGCTGCCCTGCAGCGTGGTGCGGGGCGCTTCATTCATACTTCGAGTATTGCGGCCTACGGCTTCCATTCCGGGCGGATCACGGAAGAAACACGCTCGAGCGCTCTCCAGGCGCCGCTCAACTACTTTCGAACGAAGCGACTCGCCGAACTCGAGGTGGAGCGCGGCATCCAGCTCGGACTCGACGCGGTCATCCTGAACCCGGCCAATATCGTCGGGCGTTACGATCGCTTCGGTTGGTCCCGCCTGTTTCGGCTGGTGGAGCGCGGCAGACTGCCCGGGGTTCCGCCGGGTCGAGCCTCGTTCTGCCACGTCCGAGAGGTTGCTCGCGCCCATGTCGCCGCCTTCGAGCGCGGTCGCACCGGGCGGCACTATCTCCTCGGCGGGGCAGACGCGAGCTGGCTGGAGTTTGTGCGGAAAATCGGCCTCCTGCTGTCGAAGCCGACAGCAAATCGACCGATCCCCGCTCCCCTGTCGAGAGCTCTTGGGCGCCTCTCGTTCTGGCTCTCACTGCTGACTCGCCGTGAGCCAGAGCTCACGCCCGAGAAGGCGATTCTCTTGTCTTCCGACCTCGTCTGCAGCTCACAGAGGGCCGAGAGTGAGCTCGGCTATACGTGCATTCCGTTGGCTGCGATGCTGGAGGAGTGCCACGGCTGGTTGCTGAGAGAGGCGTTGCTCGACACTTCTCAGCTCGAGTGATCGACGAAGATGCTGCTGACGCCTCCTATTGCGTCCTTCTGCGCAGCGCGACGCGTCGTTTTCCCGCTCGCCAGGGACTGACGTGGGGATTGAGATCGAGGTGAAAGCGATAGGGGAGGTCGGCTCCCTTCGTCAGTCCGACTCGTGGTCCAACGACGATTGCGAGCGCTTTGCTCGACGCCTTGGACCGGCGGACGCACAGCTCGGGGCCGAGGGCGCTCGTGCCGTCGTGCTGCACACTCAGGCCGAAAGCCTGGGCCAGGCGTCCCGGCCCGCTCGCGATGCGGCGAATCGGCGCATCCGGACCCAGACCTCGCAGCCGCTGCATCTGCGCCATGCCGTCGAGAGGTTCGACGGCTCGCAGCAGTACCGCTGCGCCGACTCCCGGCTCGCCGCAAACCAGATTCACGCAGGTGTGAATCCCATAGCTCCGATAGGCGTAGAGTTGGCCAGCCGGACCGAACATGCTCCTGTTTCGCTCCGTGCATCCGCGATGTGAATGTGAGCCCGGGTCGCTGCCGTCTCCCAGATAGGCCTCCGCCTCGACGAGTAGACCCGCCAGGCGCACACCGTTCGGCAGCACTCTGACCAGAACGCAGCCGATCAGCTCGCGGGCCACGGCGGTACACGGCTGCTCGAAGAACGAACGGGGGAGCTTGGCTCCGAAACGCATGGCCCTGCAGGTTACCGCGCCGTGGCCTGGCATGGTGCGGCACGAAGCAGAAAGCGCGCGAGCTTGTCGACCGAGCCGTGCTCCCGCCAGTTCCTACTGAAGCTGAGTCGTCAGTTGGGCGATGGCCTCCGGGCCGTAGTGGTCCTCGGCCTGTCCGTAGCAACATTGCTGAACAGCGCGGGCGCCAAATCGGGTCTTCTCGAGCGCTGCACCCATTCCCAGATGTACCCGTGAGACCCCGTGAGAGCGTCCCCGCTCGATGGCGTGGCGCAGGCATTGCCGATAGAGCCCATACTCCCTGACATATCGGTAGTCCAGTCCGATCACGGTCGGGAGATACTGATCAGGCCCACGGAAGCAGGCGAGCATGCCGGCGATCTCGCCAGCACCCGGTTTTCCGCTACTTGGCTGAAGCGCCAGGATCTCCCAGCTGGGATCCCTGGCCACGTGCTCGAAGAAGTCGTCGGGTAGGTCGAAAGTGTTGAGCTCGAGGCTTCCCCGCTTGACGTTGTGATAGAGCTCGCGCATGCGTTCGTGCTCAGTCCTGCTGGGCTGGCGGCCCGCGGTTCCAAGCACCTCCATCACGTATTGATCATTCCACGGAAGCACGGCTCTGCGTTGGTGCCAGCGCGATCTTCTCGTCAGGTTGTTGAGGAAGTCATCGTCATCCTTCCAGCGGGGTTCCAGAATGAAGCTGTCAGGTGCGGGTTGCTTGATGAAGCCGGCGTCGAGCATCGCCTGATCGCGCGAGGGATCGTCGTCCGCGAAGTCCCGCAGCAGCACGGTCTTCGCTCCCTCGCGCGAGGCCTCCAGCTCGACGGCCTTCAGCAGCCTGCGCATCAGCACGTCGCGTTGTTCCGGCACCAGGCCGGGTGCCAAGTAGAGATGTTCCCCTTCGGTCAAGAGAGATCCCATGCTGAGAACTTGCGTCGTCAGCAGGTAGGGGTCGCTCGCACGCCTCTCTTCGATCTCTCGGGACGTCGCCGCGGGTGCCATCATGTCGTCCTTCCAAAGGGCTTGCGTGAAGAACGTGGCGAGCAAGCAGTCACCCGATCGATCGAGCAGACGAAAGTAGCTGAAGCGCCAGCGCTCTTCGGGCTTCTCTCGATTAGCGAAGCAGTGCTCGAGGAAGCGCAGGCCCTGCCAGGTAGATGCGCCGAACTGACCGAGACACGCATCCCATTCCGACTGTGGAATCGCGTCGATCGTGTGGTGGTGCTCGAGACGCACCTGTTCCGTTTGGCTCCCAGCACTCCCGACTGCGAGTCTGTCCCGAATCTGGGAGTCACACTCGAGGCCGGACCTCGTCAGTCGGCCGCACTCCTGGGGCTTGGGCAGCCGCAGTCGATCCCACACCGCCTCGGGATCCTGGCCCTCCTCTTTGAAGGCCGCGGCGAAATTGCGCTCGATCGCGTCCGCCAGCGACACCAGATCCTCGTGCCGTTGATGGAGCGTCAGCGTGAATCGCAATCCGCATCGTCTCATCGGTACGGCTGGGAAGCCAGCGGCGTTGAGGAAGAAGCCCTCGTCGGCCAGCCGCCTGCCGAGGTTCATGGCAACCTTGCGGTGCCCGACTCCGAGGAAGCGGATCGGGGAGTCGGCACTGGAGATGAGCGGAAGGTCGCGCTCCAGCATCAGTGCGTTGCATTCGGCAATATGAGCGGCGAGACGCTTCTGCAGGATCTCGACTTCATCGGACAGGTGGATACGAGCCGAGGCAATGGCCGCTCCCAGCATGGGCGGCTGAACTGGGCCGGAGAAGGTGAGCGGTCCGGCGCAGACTCGGATCCGACGCTTCGTCTCGGCGTCGGGCACGATGATGACACCGCCGGCTGCAGCGAAACTCTTGTTCAGGCTGGTGCTCATCACCATTCTCGGGTGAATGGCGTGTTCCGCCAGAGCGTGGCCTCGACCGTGCGGTCCCTTCCAGCTCATCCCGTGAGCATCATCGACATAGAGATGGAACTGATCATATCGATCGAGCAGTGCATGAAGCGCAGCCATCGGCGCGTGGTCGCCGAACATGCTGTAGATACCGTCTATCGCATACCAGATCCGCCCGTGGTCCGATCTGCGCTCACACAGAATCTCTTCGAGTTCGTCCAGGCGACCATGCCGCAGTAGCTCCACCTTCGCGCCGTGCAGCGAGAGTGACTGGGATGCCATCTGGACACTGTGATGCACCTGATGATCGAGAACCATCAGGTCTCCGTCCTGTACCAAGATCGGGAGTGCGGACAGGTGCGCCATCGTAGTGCTGGGCGTGACGATGACCGGCGCTTCGAAGATCCCCTCGAGCAGCTCTTCGAGCAATCCGTAAGGAGGCGCGGAGATGTAGGCACGCGATGACGAGAACTGCGTCCCGTAGCGGATCGTCGCCTCGATCGCGCTCTGCTTCATGCGGGGATCAAGTTCGAGGCCCAGGTAGCTGCACGAGCCGAAGTGCAGCATGTCCTTGCCGTTGACTCGGACCCGATGCCCATCGATGCGACTGTCTTCAGCATCGCAGTGAAGCAGGCCGCGGTTGATGGCATCACTCAAGATAGTGTCGAGAAGGTTCAGAGTCCGCGCGTATTCACTCATCGTTGCCACCTCTGATCGGCTGAATGATTCGTGATCGGCTCGCCCCCTCCTCGTTGCTGCAGGCGCCATTCTCGGTCTAGTGATCGGGAGGTGGTGATCGACTCCCCCCGTATCGGAAGATTCCAGTCGCACTGAAGCAGCAGAGGCAAAGACTGCTGTACCTCAGAAGTGACTTCGACCGATTCGTGTCTTTCATCACACAGTCTAATCGGAAGGGGGAATCCACAACATTACAGAAAAGTGTCGTCCACTGTGAACCAAGAATGTGATTCACCATGCGTCGCATCGATATCGGTGTGGCTGCAGCGCCCCAGGGAAACTTCGCTAGTGGTAATTAGTTATGAATAGTCTGGGCTAGTGTCCTGCGTCAGAAGACTGGCGCCGGTACAGATTCCGAACTCTTCAAACAGGGCGCCGATTCTTGATTCTCGATGCTATCAGGCTCGGGAATGTTACAGCCGGAACGGCTCCCGTTGCCGCCTCGCGTTACTATGCGGGCGGCCATGCTCGTGCAACGCAAGTGTCGAGAACTTCTAGTGTCCTGTCCCCGGGCGGGATGACGTTCCTCGGCGTTCGCATGCGCCAATCCGTTGGCGATCGCCTGCCCTGTGCTGCCGTCTTGTTGGGAGCGTTCGAGAATATGCCGTGTCATGCGATAGATCGACCGGCAGGTAGACGATGGCTCGCTCGGACACCGCTCGAGCATCCAGCGCATTCGGTACGAGAATGCCGCAAGGGGCGGTGATGATCGAATCGTAACCGGCCTCGACCGCCGTCACCTGGATGTCACGCACGACGCCCGCCGCGGTCATCGCGGCGGATTGCCACTCCCCCACTGCGGATTCCCGGCAAACGGGATGCCGATCCGCCTGGTTGGCACTCGGTGCCCCTTCTGTCTCCGAGGATCCGATCGTGCGGCTCTGTCCTGCCGGCGAATCCGGGATCACGGAGCCTCTCTGCCTGGTCCAGAACTCGGCCGGCCGTTCGGCGCTTCGGGCGCGCGAATCCCCATGCGATCGACGCTCAGCGGGCCGGCTGCTCCACTCTGAGGCAACGCATGCGGTTGATCGCCGCGGCGATTTCGAAGCGTCGCGGCCGTGCGAGGTTTCCTGGGTGGCGTTCGTCCTTCTGACTCCGGCGATTCAGATCGAGCCCGTCGAGCCCCTCCTCGTCGAAGAACTTCTCAACGGCGTCGAGTACCTCCGACAACGTGGGGCCCCGCTCCTGCCCCAGCCCGTCGCTGCCGCGCATGAACCTCTCGCTGGCGAGATGGATCGCCATCGCCGCCGCGCGAGTCTGACTGGCGTTCGAGAGCTGCGTTACGTAGCGCAGGTCGACAGTGTTCTCGCCGTAGAGCACGAGCTCCCGACTCTTTACCGAAATCTTGACATCGCGCCGTCCGCGCGATGCGATCAAGCTGCTGGCAAGCGGGACGCGGGGCGTCGGAGTCTGGAGCGAGTCACGGGGCTCTGGATCTCGCGCCTCACAGCTCGTTTGCGCGATGTGGTGCGCTGCTTCGCTCACGTCGTGCGGTTCGAACTCTCGCATCATGATGACAGAGTCGGCTACGTCGAAGTAATCGCCGCAGCCTCCCATGACGAGCACGGTCGATATGCCGCAGTGCTCGTACAGCTCCCGCACGCGGTCGACGAAGGGCGTGATTGGCTCGTTGTCGCGGTGGACGAGCTGCTGCATGCGTGCGTCGCGCAACATGAAGTTGGTGGCGGAGGTGTCTTCATCCAGCAGTAGTCCGGTGGCCCCGACTTCGATCGCTTCCACGATGTTGGCCGCCTGGCTCGTGCTCCCACTCGCGTCGTCACTCGAGAAGACTCGTGTGTCGCACTGGCCGCCTCTCATGCGAGCGGGTAGCGCGCCAATGAAGGGCTGGATGTCGACTCCGGTGACTGCGCGCCCATCCTCAGCACGAATCTTGACCAGCCCGCGTGAGCTCACCACCCACTCGCGCCCGTCTCCCGGGATATGTGGATAGACGCAGCATTCGAGTGCGCGCAGCAGCGTCGACTTGCCGTGGTAGCCGCCACCGACGATCAGTGTGATACCCCTGCGAATACCCATGCCCGTGATCGATGTCCGCGGGCCGCCTGCTCTGCGTATGGGATTGGGTAGATCGATCGTCACGGCATGTGACGCGGGCGATTCGAACGGCAGAGCATCGGTCAGTGGCATTGGGTGATCGCTAGCTCCACTCTCCCGAGGCAGGATGGCACCATTGCCCACGAAGGCCACCAGGCCGAGTTCGTCAAGCCGGTCTCGGACATACTCCTGGTTCTCGATGCACTCGACGAACTCGTGTGCCTCCTCGCTCACGAGGTTCCGCCAGAGCAGTCCGCGGTTCACGACTGCCGGAAGTTGCTCGAGCAGCAGCTCTTCCGCCGCACGTCCCAACACCCGGCGCCCGCTGGCGGGCAGCCCCAGCTCGATGCGCGCCTCGATCCAGTCCTCCGTGATGCGCACGGCGGTTCGCTCCAGCACCTCTTGGTCGCCGGCATCGATCGAGATCAGGCCACTCTTCCCGCTGCCGCTGCGCCGGCTGCCGCCCGTGTCGATCGCGCGACGCGCGGCGCGGGCAAGGAAGTCCGCCAGGGCGGTCCGGCGCACGCGGTTGCTGAGCAGCATCTCCGGTATGCCGGCCGTCCGCATGGGAATGCGTAGGCGCAGCAAGGAGGGGGCAGCGAATGGGTCACTCTGCACGCGATCGATGTACAGACTGAAGAAGGAGAAGTCGAACCGTCCGCGGATCTCGTGGTAGGCCTTGTACCCCCGCCCGTCGATGCGGTGAAGAATCTGCGACAGGTCTGCGGCAGATGACAAGGGCTGCTCCGTGGCGAATCGGCTCGGGCCCGATGCACTCTCGAGCTCAGAAGCTATCTCATAAACCCCTCCCGTCGCCTGGCACGCGCCTTCGGCCCGGGGTCTATGAGATAGCTTCTGGCGGTGGTGCGGCGTCCGGCGGTTCTTCGTGGCGAGAGCCGGGACTCCGAGTTTCCGATCCCGCTCGCTCGGCTCCGGTCCAGGCGGTGTTTTCCACATCTGCCGATTCTTCCGCTCCTACGCGCACGCCAGCAGCTGGATTCGGCTGCCTGCGAGATGTCAAGTGCAGGGGACCCGAGGCCGAAAAGAGCTGAGACGCGGGGGGATGATGGTCGAAATTGCCGGAGCGCTCTACCTGTTTGCCACGGCGTCGTTCGCGGTGATTTCAATCGTCGTGGGGATGCGGCTCGTGTCTCTCTCCCGCCGCACCGGACAGTGGCCCGAGCGGCTGCTGGGCATCGGCGTGATGTCGACCGCCGGCTTTGGGTACGGCGTGATGATGGTGGGTGTCCTGGGAAACCGCGCCCTGCTGGCCAAGGGCGAGAGTTCGCTCTTCTTCCTGGGCGTGACGCTCGCGGGCTGGCTCTTCCACAACGTCGGTGTCCTCTTCATGCTTCGATTCGTGGTGAGCGTCTTTCGCCCCGGCGTCGTGTGGGCTCGCGCGCTCGAGGTCATGATGGCCACGGTTCTGTGGGGTGGCTGGCTGGTCTATATGCTGACGGGCGGTCTTGGGAGCCTTGCTCCGACGGCTGGCTATTGGGTGGCCTTCTCCGCGATTGGCACCTATCCACTCTGGATCGCCGCGGAATCCTTCGCCTACTACCACACGATGCGACGGCGCGCTGCGATCGGCCTGGCTGATCCGTTGGTGTGCAATCGCTTCCTGCTGTGGGGTCTGGCCGCCCTGTGCACGGCGGCGTCCATTTGGCTGGTGAATGTTCCGTTCTGGAGCGGTGTTGATCTGCATTCGGTCGAGGGCGAGGCCGTCACCGCCGCCTCGATGCTGGGCACCGCTGCCTTCGGAATCGGGACGGTGCTGATGTACTGGCTGACGTTCTTCCCGCCGGCGTCATATCGCGCGCGTTTCGCGAGGCTTGACAAGTCCGACGAGACAATCGGCTGAAGCGTCACGCCGGTGGCGCTAGCCAGCCAGGTAGGCTTCGAGCTGCGGTCCCGTCCGGGTGCGGAACTCCGCGTACCAATCGAAGAGCTCCAGCGCTTGTTGCAGCGCACGATCGGCCGCCGGCAGTGGGTTCTCCCGGAAGAAATCCGCCACCTCCCTGCGGTAGGCCTCCGTCAACAGTGCGGGTGTCGAGGCGACGAGTCTGCTGCCGAGCTGAGGCGGCAGCTGCTTGCGGAGCTTGCTCCAGCGCCGCTTGATGAAGGCCCAGGTGGGTTGGCAGGCGTGGCGATTGGCGAACAGGCGCATCAGCAGGAAGGCCACATCCTGGCTGGCGACCTGGTCGCTGAGGCACAGCTCGAGGCTGCGCTCGATCAGCGCCGGGTCGCTGAAGTCGCCCAGGGCGAGCAGGAAGCGACGTTCCTCCTGGGGCGTGCGCGCTTTCTGCATGGCGGCGAGTAGACGCTCGTAGAGCTGCGCATCACCTCGCATGGTTGCCATCGTAACGACGCAGTCCGCCAGGTTGGGGGCCAGCGTGCTGCGATCTTCCAGGTAGCATTGGCAGCGCCGCGAAGCCTCCTCCAAGACCGCGGAGGCCTCGCCGATCACACCCACGATGTCCAGTATCCGGGCGCGTCTCAGTCGAGTGTCATCATCCTCACGCGGTGCTGGTTGCCAACCCAGCTCGTCCACTTGCCCGCCGAAGTAGACCTCGACCCAGGCTCGCAAGCGGGGCTCACTCTCGGGAACGATATCGGGTGCGAGTCGCTTGCTCAGCGACAGGAGCGGCACACTCACTGCGGCCAGGACGTCGGGGTCCCGATCTGCTCCGAGAGCGGCGGCCAAGTCGAGCAGGTCCGCCAGGGGCACGTGGCCGGAGCGAACCAGGGCCCACTGGTGATCCACCAGACCCTGGCGCTCGATGGGTTTCAGGCTCGGCAGCTCATCAATGAGATCGCGAAGTTCGCTCTGTCCGTGAAGCGGCCGGAAGAACGCGCCTTCGTTCGCATTGGCGTAAATGAAGGTCAGGTCTGCGCCGTGCGCTGGAATCTGCTCGTTGACGCGTGTGAGCAAGTGGCGCACCAGGCGCGTCTCTCCGGACCGACCGGTGCCGATGCGGCCTACGAGCGGGACGGGCCAGCGCGGGCGCGCCACCTGTCTGCCGGTTCGTCGACGGCGCGGCGGGGCGAGCAGCAGCCGCTCCTGCCGCAGGTCGATGATACCGAGTCCGTCCTTCTCCTTGCGCGAAATCGACACCACTGGGTGTCCGTCCTGCTCCAGCCAGGGCCGCACGATGCTCTCCACCCCCTGCCCCGATGCCTCGGAGAGAGCATTCCATAGATCGGCCGCGACGCTGTTGGACTCGCGGTGGCGGCGAATGTAGAGCTGCACGCCCTCACGAAACGCCTCTCTGCCCAAGTAGCGTTCCACCATGCGGATTACGGCAGCACCCTTTTCGTAGGTGATGAGGTCGAAGTTCTCGGTCGCCTCCGCGGCACTCCGCACCGGCGCGTAGATGGGGTGTGTATGCTTCAGTGCGTCGATGTCCAGCGCTGCGGCACGGCGATGCTGAAACGTCTGCCACATCTTCCACTCGGGCTTCCAGTGGTCGAGCACCGCAAAGGCCATCCACGTGGCGAAGGCCTCGTTGAGCCAGAGATCATCCCACCAAGCCATCGTTACGAGATCGCCGAACCACATGTGGGCCAGCTCGTGGCAGATTACTTCGGCTGCACGCTTCTGCTCCGTCAGTGTGGCAGTCTGCGGATCGAGCAGCAGCAGGGTCTCCCGAAAGAAGACAGCGCCGGGATTCTCCATGGCGCCAAACTCGAAATCCGGCACGGCAAGCAGGTCGAGCTTGCTGTACGGGTAGGGGAGATCGAAGTACTCCTCGAGGCGGTGCAGACTCTCCCGCGCCACGTCCAGGGCAAAGTCCGCCATGCCCTGCTTGCCTGGGACGCACCAGACACGGATCTCGTTGGATCTGCAGAATACGGGTTGCGAGCACTCGAGCTCTCCCACCGCCAGGGCGATCAGGTAGCTCGACAGCAGGGGCGTGGCTGCGAAGTGAACCGTCTTGCGCCCGTCGTCGTGGAGTTCCTCGCTTTCGATCGGGCTGTTGGAGAGAACGACGTTTCGCGCGCTCGTCGTAGCCGTGATTCGGTAGCGAGCCTTCATGCCCGGCTCGTCGAAACACGGGAAGAAACGGCGCGCGTGGGTGGTTGCGAGCTGGCTGAAGGCGAAGCGGCGTTCACCGACCTCGGCCTGGTACAGACCGCAGAGATCGCGGCGCAGGCGCCCGGCGAAGGCGAGCTCGAGCCGCGCGTGGCCGGCGGGAAGCGGCTGGTCAAAGTGGATCTCCACCGTTTCGCGCTCTGGGTGGGAGATGATCCTTCCCCGCTGCTGCCGGCCCGAAACCCGGACCCGCGCGCGACTCACACGGATGTCGCACGCGTGCAGCTCGATGCTGGATCGCCGTCTTCCGAGCTGCAGGTTGACCCCGACCTCACCGCGGTACGCATCGGAAGCCGCGGGATCGACCTCGAGCTGAATATCCAGCGAGGTGGGGCGAACATCGGGAGCTAGCCGAGCACCGCGTGCGGGCCGCCTTACGCCCTGCGAGCTGCTGCGTTGTTTCGCGGCTTTGCCCGCTCGCTTGGCGTTCGGCTTCGCATCGCTCTCACGGCCTCCGGTTTGGGAGGAGCCGCGGCGGGCCTTGCCCTTCGCGGGCTTTCGCGAGGCGGAGGTCTTGGCTCTCGCCGTCACCGGAATCCTCCAGTTTCCATGGCTCGGCGGCCCCGCGTCTCCGGCCTGCCGGTCCGCGTCGTTATCCCTTTCCCCAGGCTTGCCCAAGCCATCTTTGTGGCCGGTCTGCAAGTTAGTGCCCGGCGGCGTTCTCCTCAAGCAGAGGTCCGGCCCGTGCCGGGGCCCGGCTCAACGTGGTGAACCTGATGTCGTTCCGGCAGCTCGGCGCCAGTTGCTCCTGCTCATCGTTGCGCTCGACTCACCGTGTACGCTGGCCGCTACCGGCATGACCTCGAACGAGCGGCTCTCGGCGGCCGGGCGATCGCTCCGGCGTTATGCTCTGCGTCAGCTCGACAAGCGAGTCAGAGGGGAAGGGGGAGCATGGCCGCTGGATCACGCGAGCAATGGAATAGCCGGGTGGGCTTCATCGCCGCTGCGGTCGGGTCTGCCGTGGGGCTTGGTAATATGTGGCGCTTCTCCTACCTGACGGCAGAAAAGGGCGGCGCCGCCTTCGTCGCACTCTATCTGATCTTTACCGCCGCGGTCGGGCTGCCCGTCATGTTGGCTGAGCTCACGCTGGGTCGTGGTGCGCGCAAGAGCCCGATTCAAGCACTGGCCCACTACGGAGGAGATCGCTGGAAATGGCTCGGGGCGGTCTTCGTGGCTGCTGGCTTCATCATCCTCTCCTACTACTCGGTGATCGCGGGTTGGACGGTGCGCTACGCGTGTGAAGCGATCTTCACCGGCTTCTCCGATGACCCCGGTCAGCACTTCGCCGCCATCCGAGAGGGCTGGTCGGCCTTCCTCTTTCACGCCGTCTTCATGGGTGCCACGATGGGTGTCGTCTCGGGCGGCGTGATCAGGGGAATCGAGCGGGTTGCCGTGATCGCCATGCCCGCACTCTTCGTACTTGTTTGCGGGATCGCGCTCTATGCCGCCACCTTGGATGGCGCCCAAGTCGGCTATCGCTACTACCTCAACGCCGACTTCACGAACGCGTTTTCGATGGACGTCCTGATCTCCGCTGCAGGCCAGGCATTCTTCAGTCTGAGCCTCGGCATGGGAGCGATGCTCACGTTCGCCAGCTATCTGCCCCGCGACAGCCACCTCCCCAATGCGTCACTGGCGATTGCCGGTGCCGACTTCGGTGTGGCTTTTCTCGCTGGGCTGATGGTCTTCCCGCTCATCTTCGCGCTGGGGCTGCAGAGTGATGTCAGTGAGAGCACGCTGGGAGCACTCTTCGTCGCCCTGCCGAAGGCCTTCGTGAGCATGGGTGGCGTCGGGAGGTTCGTTGGTCTGTGCTTCTTCGTTGCGCTGGTTGTCGGGGCACTCACGTCGGCAATTTCACTGCTCGAGGTCGTGGTCTCAGCTGCTGTGGATGGCCTGGGGTGGGCGCGCCAACGGGCGACGCTCGTGTTGGGCTTGGTCATTACCGCTCTCGGCGGACTCGCGGCCTGGAACATCGCCGTGCTCGATGTGATGGACCAGGTGGCGAACAACCTCTTTCTCGTCGGCGGTGGCTTTGCACTCGCGGTTTTCGTCGGGTGGGTCATGAAGGATCCGATCGGCGAGGTGGAGATTGGGGCCGAGGGAGTCCGTTGGTTCCTCGGCTGGCGGATCCTGATGCGCTTCGTGGTTCCTGCGGTGCTCCTGGTTGTCCTCTATCACTCGATCCCGACGACGATAAAGAACATCTGGGAGCTGCTGACAACACTCTGAGGTGCCGTCGGCTTGGTCTCGCGAGTCGGGTCAGGGGATGATTCCCGCTCGGCGGCTGGCCCCGAGTGCGGCGATGGCCTCTACGCGCCTGAGCGCCGCTCGGATCTCCGTGGCGAAAGCCTGACGCCGCTCGCGGATGTCCGAATCACTCGCGGAGAGCAGGCCGCGATTGTCTGCAAGCTTGAGGGCCGTCTGAAAGAGGACCTTCGAGACGGACGAGGCACTCTCGATATGACGCTGTAGCTGGTACTGCTTGCCGAGGCCGAGACACTCGGAGAGGAACTGCCCCTCATCGAGTCGCTTGCCGGGCTCGAGCCGCTGCAGATTGTCGCTCACCACCTGGTAGCTTTCCAAGAAGGGGCGCAGTACGCGGTGGGCACTGAATGGCCGGAAGGATCGGACCAGCCGGCCGGCGCCCTCGGGTCCCTCTGAGATACGTGCCTCCCAGTCCGCGTCCTGAATGGCGAGTTCGTTGCAGAGCTCTTCGCGGTAGGACTCCTTCTCTGCGAAGAAGAACTCGAACTTGAAGAGATCGCGCAGGCGCATGGCCTCGGCCCAGAACTCCTGCACCGGATCATCGTATGGGCGCTCGCCAACATGAAGCAGGGCGAGCTCAGCGATGGCCGTGTTGACGAAGAAATGGATGACCGTGTTTCGATAGTACGCAGCGGCCAGCTGCTGCTCGGCGCCGATCAGATAGACGAGTTCCGGACCTCCGTCGAATCGCGTGACGACGCCGTTTTCTACCAGCGCGTCCAGCGTGAGCTGTATGCCCGCATCACTCTCGAGATGGAAGAGCTGGGCGGTGGTGGGCAGCTTGCGCTGCTCCACGTAGTGCAGGAGGTTGGCGAGTCCGTGGCGAGTGTCGGCGACCGTGAAGGCCCGATCGCCGCTCCCGAGCAGGGCGAGCGTGACGAGTGAAGTGGGGGTGATGGGTGTGGCCCGGTTGATGCGGACCGAAACCTCGAAGGCGATCTTCTGCAGGGCCACGCTGCGTTCGTCGGTATTGGAAACCGCTCCGGGCATCGGCATCCCGAGCTGACTTCGCAGCGAGAGCGGATCTCCGAAGCGGATATGGATCTTTCCATACCGCCGCCGCAACGCTCTGATGACCCCGATGAACCAGCCGAATCCCTCCTTCTCCTTGGCTCCGCCGCGCTGCTCCTCCGCGTAGGCGCCCACGTCGTGGATTTGGTCGTAGGCGATCGAAACCGGGATCAAGTGCACGTCATCGCTCTTGCCGCGGCGGTAGGCGTCCACCACGTATGCGAGCATTCCGAAACGTGGTGGCAGCATCTTGCCGGAACGTGAGCGCCCGCCCTCGAGATACCACTCCAATGAGAATCGCTTCTCGATCAGGTAGTCGATGTAGCTGCGCAGTACGTGCTTGTACACGGTGTCGTCGCGGAAGCTCCGGCGGATGAAGAATGTGCCGCTGCGGCGTATCAGCGGCCCCACGGGGAAGAAATTCATGTTGATTCCGCCGGCCGTGTGGTTCGGCGGCAGGCCGTTCTCATGCAGTGCGTACTGGAGCACGAGATGGTCGAGGTTGGACTTGTGAGTCGGGAGGAAGACGACCGGGTGGCGCTGGGAGAGCGCCGCTATTCCCGCCAATTGTTCGTGATCGTATTGCAGCCTGTCGCCGTAACCGTGCGCGTAGAGGAGGTGGATCAGGTGAGCGACGATGTCGATCACGAATGGGCTGTGGGTCGCGGCGATCTCACGGAGCCCGGCCGTTGCTTCGCGGACAACAACCGCCTCCGGCCGTCCCTCCTCGCGCGCGATCCGTGACAGGCCGCCGCGGAAGGCGGGGCTTCCCAGAATCTCCTGGTCGACCAGGCGAGGTACCTTGTAGCGCGCGCCGCGCACTCGCCGCTCCGCGCGCTCGAGCGCCAGAGCGGCCTGACGCGCGACGAACTCCGGCAGCCCCGTCGTCGACCCACTGCCACTTCCAGCCGACTTGCTCCAGCGGGCTCGCAGCTCGGAGGCCGCGGCCGGCTCACCCGCCACGATGCGGCAGCGGTCCAGATTCCGCCGCAAGAGGGAGCGTTGTCTGATGCGGCCCGGATCCCGGGGATCACCGAAGGTCAGCAGGTCTCCCAGCCGCACCGCCCGTACGCCGTCCTTGAGCCCCGGCAGCCACGCCACGCGCAGTGGGGCGAGCACCGGGTCCTCGTCGGTGGCGAGCACTGCCTCGAGTTCCGGGTCGAGCCGGCTTCGCCCGCGGCGACGGGATGAGGGGAGGGTGAGGAGCCGGCAATCTCCCGCGCGCGCCGTCTCGGGGCGATGGCGCTCGATCCACCCCTCGAGCAGTCGCCGCTCGAGGCGGCTCGAGGCGTCGACGAGAAAGACCACGGCTGAGCCCGTCGGCGCGACCGGCCAGCGAGGCTCATTGTTGAGCGGGCAGCTCGTCATGCCGCCCATTCTACCCGCCTCACCCCACGGTGTCGTGCTCGAAGAACGGGCCGGATATCGGCCCGATGCCCGAATCAGGTCGAATGGTTCGCGGGCCGCCTTTGCTCGATCTCGCGCAGGATCTCGGCATGGCGGGCGCGGCCCAACGGATAGCGGATCGCCACGGCAATCGAGATACAGAGGAAGGCGGCCGGGACGAGCGTCGTGATGAAACGGATGGTCGTGAGCGCGGAGTCTGGCTGCACCGCACCCTTGCTGTAGCCGGCGGCCGACAGCACGAATCCAGCCAGCATATACGCCGTGGCGCCGCCCATCTTGCGCAGAAAGGTGAAGACGCCGTTGTAGACGCCCTCCCTGCGCTCGCCAGAGATCAGCTCGTCCTCGTCGATGACCTCACCGAGCATCGCCCAGGGCATGAGATCGGCCACCGCGTAGCCGACACCCATCAGACCGGCGAGGGCGAAGACCGTCCAGCGCGGCCAGCCCGCATCTCCGAAGCACATCGCGATCAGGCAGACGACGAACCACGTCGCCCCGATCACGAAGATGCGATGCTTGTCCATTCGCCGGGCCGCGCGCAGCCAGAACGGGAGCGAGAGGATCACGACACCCAGCATCGACCACAACGTCCACGCGATGTCCTCGCGCCGCCCGATCCAGTCGGACAGAAAGAGCGGTACCGTCAGGCCGAGCACATCGACCGAGATGCGCGCAGTCAGGTAGATGACGCAGAGCTTGATATAGGTGGCGTGATGGGCCAGGCTGCGAATGCCTTCCACGAGTCCCATCGTCTGCTCGATGTTGCGCACGCCCGGCTCGTAACTGACCTTGAAGACGAATGGCCAGACGATCATCAACCACAGCGCGATGGCGAATCCAGTTCGAGCGAAACCCGCGGCGCCCTCGCCCAGCATGCCCGAGACGGTAATGAAGCTGGCGGCGACCATCGTGCCCACGACGGCGGCGGCAGAACGAAAGGTGTTGAGCGAAGTACGCTCGTCGTAGTCGGAGGTCATCTCCGGGATGAGCGCCATGTAGGGAACCGAGAGCACGGTCATCGATAGACAGAGGCCGATGTAGATCGTGACGTAGTAGGCGAACATGGCCGCTTGCCCTTCGAAGGGAGTCGTCCACAGCAACGAGAAGCAGAGACCGAAGGGAATGGCACCGATCAGGAAGTACGGCCGTCGTCGACCCATCTTCCAGCGCGTCGTGTCCGAGATACGCCCCATCAAGGGATCGCTCACGGCGTCGATGACGCGCGCGGTCCACGCCAGCACGCCCGCGAGCCACGGCTCCAAACCGGCGACCTTCGTCAGGAAGAAGAAGAAGACGAGCGAGAGCGAAGACAGCGAGATGTTGATGGTGTGGTCGCCGAGGGCGAAGATCGCCTTCTTGCCGGCGGGCATGGGCGGTGTTGGCGAATGCTCCGACGAGCGGCCGTTCGGAGCTGTCTGCGCGTTCATCGCTGGTCGGCCCTCGGTCCGGCTCTTCTCGGATCGTTCATCTGGAGCAGACAAAGGGTAAACGACCCCGGAAGCATGTGCTCCCGGGGTCGTCCCGATCAAGAAACCTCAACCTCTGAGTCGTCGGCCGCGAGTGGCCAACTCAGCACTCCGTCAGTCCGGAGTCCTCAGCCGAAGTTGGCCTTGCGATACATCGTCACCACGGCCGCACCACCGAGCCCGAGATTGTGCTGCAGGGCCACCTTCGCACCTTCTACCTGCCTCTTCTCCGCCAGGCCGCGAAGCTGCCAGTTGAGCTCCGCACACTGCGCCAAACCGGTGGCGCCGAGCGGGTGGCCCTTGGAGATGAGACCGCCGGAGGGGTTGACGACGACCTTGCCGCCGTAGGTCTGGGCGCCGGAGTCGATGAATTCGCCGGCCTTGCCCTCTTCGCACAGCCCGAGTCCCTCGTAGGTGATGAGCTCGTTGCAGGAGAAGCAGTCGTGAAGCTCGACCACATCGACGTTTTCGGGCCCGAGACCGGATTGCTCGTAGACATTCTGGGCGGCTGCCCGGCTCATGTCCTGACCGATCATCTTCATCATGCTTCCCTCGTAGGAGCTCTTGAAGTCGGTGGCCATGGCCATGCCCAGGATCTCGACAGCCTGGTCCTGCAGATTGTGCTTCTTGACGAAGTCCTCGCTGGCGAGGATGGCCGCGCCAGAGCCGTCCGAGGTCGGGCAGCACTGCAGCTTGGTGAGCGGGCCATAGACCTGCGGGGCGTTCTTGATGTCGTCGAGCGTGTACTCATCCCGGAACTGCGAATACGGGTTGTTGACCGAGTGCTTGTGGTTCTTGTACCCGATCTTGGCGTAGTGCTCGGGCGTAGTGCCGTACTTCTCATTGTGCTCGATGCCGGCGTTTCCGAACATTTGTGCCGTAGGCGGGCCCGCACCGTAGCCACACTTCTCGACCATGACCTGCATGTGCTTGTCGAGCGCCATGGTTCGGTCCGTGTACTTGATGCCCAGCGATCCCTTCTCCATCTTCTCGAAGCCGAGCGCCATGACGCAGTCGCTGATACCGCCCTCAACGAACTGCTTGGCCATGAAGAGGGCTGTCGAGCCGGTCGAGCAGTTGTTGTTCACGTTGTAGATCGGGATGCCCGAGTGGCCGAGCTCGTAGAAGGCGCGCTCGCCACAGGTGGAGTCGCCGTAGCAGTAGCCAACGGCCGCCTGCTCGATTTCTTCGAACTTGATCCCGGCGTCCTTGATAGCGTTGGTTCCCGCCTCGCGGGCCATGTCGGGGTAGTCCCAGTCCTTGGAACCGGGCTTTTCGAACTTGGTCATGCCGACGCCGATCACGTAGACCTTCCTGCTCATGGATTTCTCCCTATGCCGGTCTGCTGCGAGCCGTCATCTGTCTCTGAGGTCCCGCGCTCTAGGCGATAGATTTGGGGGTTGACTTGCGAGTCAATCAGTCTAGCACGACAGCCGTCGGCATGAAGTCGCTCGTCCATAGTGCAGCGTCTTAGAGTAACTACTCGATCCAGAAGAGGAATATTGGACTCGCGGCAGAAGCGGGCTAGGTTTTCGCTCCAGCAGCCAACCCCTCGAGAGGAGCCGAGCCGTGGCGACCATCTTCAGCAAGATCATCGACGGTGAGCAGCCCGCCGAGTTTGTCTGGAAGGACGACGTCTGCGTCGCCTTCCTCTCCATCGCTCCGCTGAAGCCCGGGCATACGCTGATCGTGCCGCGAGCTGAGGTAGATCACTGGCTCGACGCGGAACCCGAGACGCTTCGGCATCTCGCCGGGGTCTCGCAGTCGATTGGCCGGGCGCTCATGACGGCCTACCGACCTGTCAAAGTGGGGAGCATGATCCTCGGGCTCGAGGTCCCGCACTTGCACATTCATGTATCACCGATCTGGAGCCCGACCGATCTCGATTTCCACAATGCGGATCACAACGCCAGGCAGGAGGACATCGCCAAGGCGGCCGCGACCGTCCGTCGGGCGCTGCGCGAACTCGGTTATTCCGAGGTGGCCGAATAGCGCGCGAGTCTCGGCGCCATGGCCGAGGCTTGACAGGACACCAGGTCGTCGATCGCACCACTCTCCCCGAGTTCCCGCCTGGAGGGCTTCGAATTGGAGACGATGCAGGATCGCGCGAGGCAGCTCTTTCCCTCTGTTCTTCTCACGCTGCTCAGCATCATCCAAGCTTTGGCTCTGGAGTTCCTCTGGACGCATCTGAGGGAGAGTTCGTACCTCTGGAGCATGGGCTGGGATTGCTACCTCGGGTGGATCCAAGTCATCGCGATGCTCCTCGGCATTCTCCAGGTGTGGCTGATGTACACGAGCCTCGTCATGCGCTTCAGGTGGCTTCCGTCTCAGCGGGATTCGGTGCTGCCGTTCGTAATCGGGATCCTCGAATTCACGCTCATCGACCTTCTCGGTCCCGCTACGTACGGTCCCTGGTTCTTCACCTTGGCACTTGTGTTCATGATCGCGGTGGGAGACGGGCAGTCGGTCTTTCGCCGAGCGCGCAAGGACGCCATGAATCGAGAATTCTTCGAGTCGCTCGAGCCCGCGACCGTTCGAGACTTCGTTCAATCGATCGCGACGGTGCTCGGTCTGGTGGTCTTCGCCGTCGTCGCCCATCTGACGGACGGCCAGAAATGGATCGTGCTCACGGGGCTCTTGTACGCGAACGCCGCTCTCGCCTACCAGATCGCGCAGGCGAGCCGCTACTGGAACGTCGCGATGAAGAGTGGTCAGCGCGACCAGCCCGCTCCGGCGAACGATCAGTCCCAGCCTTGATCCAGCATCTAGAGCGCCCGCAGCCCTGTGATGTGCTCTCCCAGGATGAGCGTGTGGATGTCGTGGGTGCCCTCGTAGGTGCGCACGGTCTCGAGATTCATCATGTGACGCATCGACTGGTAGTCGTCGACGATGCCGTTGGCACCCAGCAGGTCCCTGGCCTCACGCGCGATTTGGAGAGCCACATCGACGTTGTTGCGCTTGATCATCGAGACCATGGCGTGGTGCAGCTTGCCGGCGTCTTTCAAGCGTCCCACCTGTAGCGCGAGCAGCTGGGCCTTCGTGATCTCCGTCAGCATCCAGGCAAGCTTCTGTTGGGTAAGCTGCTTGCCGGCGAGCGGCCCCCCCTGCACGACGCGATCTCGCGTGTACTGCACCACTTCGTCGTAACACGCCATGCCGGCCCCGGTAGCCCCCCATGCGATGCCGTAGCGCGCCTGGGTGAGGCAGCCCAGTGGTCCGGAGAGCCCCGTGGCTCCGGGTAGTTCACTGTTCGCCGGCACCTCCACGTCCTCGAGGTAGAGCTCCGAGGTGACCGAGGCTCGCAGTGAGAACTTCCCCTTGATGTCCCGCGCTTCGAAGCCGGGACGGTCCGTCTCGACCAGGAAGCCCTTCACGCCCTCCTCGGTGTTGGCCCAGACGATCGCGAGCTGGGCGAGGCTGCCGTTGGTGATCCAGCGTTTGACGCCATTTATCACCCACGTGTCCCGCTTCTTTTCTGCGCGCGTCGCCATACCACTGACGAAGCTCCCGAAGTCGGGTTCGGTGAGCCCGAAGCAGCCGATGACGCGGCCGGCGGCCATCTCGGGAAGCCAGCGCTCCTTCTGCTCGTCACTGCCATAGGTGTAGATCGGGTACATGCACAGGGATCCCTGCACGGAGGCGAAGGAACGGAGTCCGGAGTCGCCCCGTTCGAGCTCCTGCATCAGCAGTCCGTAGGCCACGTTGTTCATGCCCGCGCAGCCGTAACCCTGGAGGTTGGCGCCGAACATGCCGAGCTCGGCGATCTGGGGCACCAGCCCCATCGGGAACGATCCGTCCTGGCGGATGTGCTCCTGGATATGGGGCATGAACTCCTTGCTGACCCATTCGCGCACGGAATCCCGCACCAGGCGTTCCTCCTGTGAGAGCTGGGTGTCGTCGAGGAGTAGGAAGTCAGGGGAGGTGTATTCAGCCAAGTCGAGCTCCTGGGAGTTCGCGGAGTCCAACTCTCTTGCAGACGGGGGCATCGAGTCTGCGAGAGTCGGACGACGGTGTTTGCCGGACGGCAGCATAGCGAAGCCAGTCGGCTGCCCATGTGGTTTGAAGCGTGAGCCGAGTTCGTCGCTTGATGGCGCGTCTGTGTCGCGCTCGCTTTTGGCATAAGATCTTCGTCAGAAGATGCTGGAGCCCGCACATTTCTCCGACCTTGGCATTGGGTGCTCGGCGCGCCTCGGGCTGTGCTGGAACGGCGGAGCCTGGTCGCCCTGGACACGCCCGTGAGCGGTCGCCCTGCCTGGGAGAGGCTGCTGAGCCGGATCTGCGACGTCTGGCTCGTGAGCTTCGCTCTCTGGACGCTGCTCACCAACCTCGCGGTCCGGCTGGCACTCGGACTGGATGATCTGATCGGGCTTGCGGCCGCGGTCCTGCTCGCGAGTTCGGCCGTGGCATGGTGGTGGCGCCGCCGCTTCAGCTCTCCGCCGGCAGCCGCTCCGGCGGCCGGCGATCGAGACACGCAGGAGTGCGTTGTTGCGCCGGGCTGGCGTTTGGCGTCGGTCTGCCTCGCCGTCGCGGCGCTCGGGTTGCGTGCCGTCACCGGCTCCCTCACGGCCTATTGGTCAGTGGCGCTCGTGGCCGCCTTGGCGGTCTGCTTCATGGCGCTCAGCCAGCGACCACGGCTGCCGCAGCCGCGCGACCCGCGTGGCGCCGGCGTCGTGCTCTTTGCCCTCTGTCTCTTGTCCGCCTTGGCCGTGGCCGTCGCCCACCGCAGCGACGCGGACGACGCCTTCTACGTCAATCTGGTGGTCGCGGCAGTCGATCACCCCGATGCGCCGCTGCTCGCCAACGACACCCTTCACGGTGTTCCCGACATTGCGATGTCCATGCCCGTCTTTCGAGTTCTCTCGATCGAGATGCTCGAAGCCGCGATTGCGCGGCTCAGCGGCTGGAGCGCGCTGACGGTGGCGCACCTGATGATTCCACCTCTGTTCGCGTTCCTGATGCCTCTCGCCTATGCGCGACTGCTGCGGTTGCTGCTGCCAGGACGCTGGATCTGGGCCCTCGGCTGCCTGATGGCGTTCCTGTTCTTCGTGGGAGAGGGTGAGCTCGGCTACGGGGACTTCGCCCTTCTGCGTATGCAGCAGGGCAAGTCGATGCTGCTCCATGTTGCCCTGCCGCTGGTCATCGCCCACGGGCTCGAGTTTGGACTGATGCCAACGAGGCGGCGCTGGCTGCGACTCGCTGCCGCACAGATCTGCGCGGTCGGGCTCTCTTCGACGGCCCTGTGGCTTGCGCCGGCCGCGGCGGGGCTCGCACTGGTGAGCGCCATTCCGCTGCTGCCGCCGATCGTTCATGGTGGCGGGCGTCGCTGGGCCACCTTAGCCGTCGGGTTGGGCGCCTCCCTGCACCCGGTCTATTTCGTGCTCTCGTTGAGGGGTGAGACCGAGAGAGTGTTCCGTGAGGCGGTGCATCAGATGGAGCCGCTGTCGTGGGCGGGCGATCGCCTGCTGCGCTGGGCTCTCGACTCCGTACTCGGCTCTGGCTTCGATGAGAAGCTGGCGCTCCTGACGCTCATTGTCGTTCTCGGCGCGGCGACGACGACGCTCTTCCTGCGTCTTGCCGCCGTCTTCGTCAGCTGCTTTCTGCTGCTCTTCTGGAATCCATGGGTCGCCCCCCTCCTCGCGGCGCACGCAACGGGACCCGACACCTACTTCCGTGTCTTCTGGCTGCTGCCACTGCCAGTCTTCGTCGCTGCCGTTCTGACTGCACCGCTCGAAATTGACTTCGGAGGGTACCGGCCGCCTCGCCGGCTGCGCGTGGCGCTGACTCTGCTTCTCAGCTTCGCCCTGCTCGTGCTCAGCCCCGGCGCCCATACGCTCTCACGAACGAATCAGGTGCGGCTCGATCGGCCGGGCTGGAAGCTGCCGCGCATCCCCTTCGAGGCGTCGCGCGAGGTGTCGCGTCAGGCGAGGCCGGGCGAGCTGGTGCTGGCTCCAAGCGGGGTGTCGCGCTGGATCCCGCTGATTCATCGACACCCCTACCCACTGATGGTCCGGGAGCTCCACATCGATCTGCTGCACGAGCGCCTCGGTGGCGAGGAGGTCTACCGCCGCGTGCTGCTCACACGCCTGGTGGGTGGGGAGCTGCGCCCGCGCGACGCCGGCGAGCTGCTGGATGATGCCATCGAGCGCTACCCGCTGGCCGTCGTTTGCCTGGGCGGCCCGGCCGTCGGCTGGCCCGAACTGCGGCGCGTGTTGCTGGAATCCGCACTGGAGGTGAGGTACCGCACCAGCGCCTACGAGGTGTGGGCCCGCCCGGGCCGCGATCACGCCCCGACGAACTGAAGCTTCTAGATACACGAAGGGCTCGGCGGGAGTCCCGCCGAGCCCTTTGTGACTGTGTGTGTGGCCGCTACTCAGCGACTGCTGTCTTGGGGTTCGACGGCGTCGGCCGGCCGTTGCCATTCAGGCTCTTGTCGAGCGCATTGAGCCGGCGGCTGATCCGGTTCAGCTTCTTGTCGAGCTTCTCGAAGTCGCTGCGTGAGGCGATCTGGAAGAGTCCGAGGAGCGACTCCAAGCTGCTTTCGAGCTGCTTCTCCAATCGCTTACCCTGCTTCTCGAACTCCTTCCGAACATCGCTGCGCACTGACTCGGCACGCTTGACCATCGGATACTTGCGGAGTTCTTTCTGGAGCTTCTTGAGCTGCTCGTCCGTCTTCTCGCTGAGCTCGGTGCGGCGCTCATCGAACTGCTGCTGAATTCTCTGGAGTTCGTCCTCCACGGAATGGAAGGCGGCCTGGACGCGCTCCTTGCTCTCTTCGACGAAATTGGCTCGCTCAGCCATGGGAGTTCTCCTTCTTGCGTGTCGCATCGCTCGACGGTGGGGTCGCATATGCGGATGGATTGCGGATGGATTCGCCAGAGGGGCCCGCGGTGCCTGGCAGCCGACTCAGGAGCTGGCGTACCGGCGAGAATAGACACGGCGCGTCATGACGTCAAGTGATTGCGGGAGAACAAGAAAATCCTTGCATTTCCGCATCCTGGGCGCGCTTTGACCTGCGGGGTTAACGCAACGCGGCATTTCCTCGATGAGGTCCGCGGAGTGCCGCGTTGGATGCCTACCAGCGCAGAACCGCGCTGCCCCAGGTGAAGCCTGAGCCGAAGGCCGTCATGCAGACGATGCCACCCCGCTCGAGCTGGCGGTTGCGATCGACCTCCGCCAGCAACATCGGGATCGATGCGGCCGAGCAGTTGCCGAAGCGCTGGATGTTGCTGAACACCTTCTCCTCCGGGATCTCGAGCTTCTGGGAGACGAACTCGTTGATCCTCAGATTGGCCTGGTGGAAGAGGAAGAGATTGACATCGTCGACCTTGATGCTCGCGGCCGAGAGAGCCTCGAGCAGCACCTCCGGCATACGTGTCACGGCGTGCTTGAAGACCTGGCGGCCCTCCATACGTGGGAAGTGCCGCCCCTCGTCGAGCATCTGTTGGTCGAGGCGCGGGCTCGTCCCGGAACTCGGCGCCTCGATCCAGAGTCGTTTGGCATGTCGCCCCTGCGCGTGGAGCCGAATCTGGAGGATGCCGGCGGGGTCTTCCTCGTCCCGGTTCGCCTCGAGGATCAGCGCGCCGGCACCGTCGCCGAAGATCACCGTCACGTCCCGCCCGTTCGTGCTGATGTCCAAACCGGTCGAGTGAACCTCGCAGCCCACGACCATGACCCGTTCATGCTTGCCCGAGGTGATCAGTGCGTCGCCGAAGTTCAGTGCGTAGAGGAATCCGCTGCACTGGGCGCGCAGGTCGATGCACGGGATCTCGCCGGCCTTCAGCTCTTCGTGGAGGAAGAACGAGGTGCCGGGAAAGTCGTGCTGGGGCGAGAGCGTCGCGAGCAGGATGCAGTCGACGTCACCGATTTCGAGCTCCGCTGACTCGAGTGCCTGCAGACAGGCGGCCTTGGCGAGGTCGACGGGCGTCTGACCATCGTTGACCCAGCGTCTCTCACGGATGCCGGTGCGCTGCTGGATCCACTCGTCCGAAGTGTCCATCATGCTTGCCAGCTCATCGTTCGTGACGACTCGCTCGGGGACGTACATCCCGGTGCCGACGATCCTGGCTCGTACACTGGCTCGATTCACGATGTGAGTACTCCCTGCCCGGTGCCGCTCACACTCCCTGGGCGATGAGGCCTTCCGTCAGCCGGCGCTGGTCGACCGATGTCGCATCCTGCTCCCAGAGCAGGTGCTCGGCACGTTCCAGCAGTCGATGCAATCCCTCTATGCGAAGCGCTGAAACCGCGATACAGCCGTAGCGCTTCTCGAGGACGGATGCAGCGCCAGCCGGCAGCTTGTCGATCTGGTTGAAGACCAGCAACTCTGGCTTGTTTCCCAGTCCGATTTCATCCAGTACAGCCCGTACCGCCCCGATGCGCCTTTCCAGGTCCGAGGTGGACGCGTCCACCACATGGATCAACAAGCTCGCGTCCTGCAGCTCCTCCAGCGTGGCGTGAAACGCCGCCACCAAGTCGTCCGGGAGATCGCGGATGAATCCCACCGTATCGGTGATGATCACCTCGCGCTCTCGCGGAAAGCGAAGGCGCCGCGACACGGGGTCGAGCGTGGCGAACATTTTGTCCTCCACCAAGACCTCGGTTCGTGTCAGCGCGCGCAACAGGGTGCTTTTACCCGCGTTTGTATAGCCCACGATAGAGAGGACGGGAACACCTCGCCGGCCGCGCCGTCGTCGCCGGCGCTCGCGCTGCTTTGTGAGCCGTGCCAGATCGCGCTCGAGGCGCGTGATGCGGTCGCGGACTCGGCGGCGATCGCTCTCGAGCTTCGTTTCGCCTGGACCACGGCCGCCGATGCCGCCGGCCAGGCGTGAGAGAGATTGGTCTGCTCGCTGTGCCAGACGCGGCATGCAATAGCGGAGCTGGGCGAGTTCGACCTGGAGCCTGCCGTCTCGAGTCGTGGCGCGTTGCGCGAAAATGTCCAGGATGAGCTGAGTTCGATCGACGACCCTCAGCTCCATGCGCTCCGCGAGGTTTCTGGCCTGTGTCGGGGTCAGGTCCTGATCGAAGATCACGAGATCCACGTCCTGCTGGAAGCAGCGGACGACGAGATCGCTCACCCTCCCGGAGCCCAGCAGGGTCTTCGCATCGACGCGTGGCCGTGTCTGCGTGATCACGTCACAGACCCGGATACCGGCACTGCGTGCGAGCTCTCGCAGCTCCTCCAGGTGAATATCGAGCGTCTCGCGGTCTCGGCCCGCGGATACGGACACCAGGATGGCTCTCTCGCCGCTCCCCACCTGGCGCGTGCGAGCCGTCTGCGCGAGCTCGTTCTCCAGCTCCCGAATCCAGGCGGCGAAATCCAGGTCGAGCTGTGCGGGATGCTGTGGCTCGAGCTGCATCGTACCCGCATCATCATCGTTGGCGGGCCGGAGCGCCGCCGTGTGTGCAAGGCCGGGCAGGCCGCCCTCGCGCACGGCGAGACTCACCATGGCATCCAGGCGCAGCACCGCGAGGTCGGTCAGGTCGTCTCGGCTGAGCCCTTCGCCGCCCAGGTGGGTGTGGATGCAGCGCAGGCCTCGCAGGCGCCCGCGCCCGGCGCGCAGCCGGCCCCAGTCGGGCAGCTGGATTCCGCTGGCGTCGCCCACCATCACGTGCTGGATATCGCCGCGACGATCCACCAGCACCCCGACCTGGCGGCGGATTTCGTTGCTGATCTCGCAGAGGTGCCGAGCGAACTCGTTGCTCACGAGTCGATCCGCCGGCAGACGCCGGCGGAAGAGCCGCTCGAGCTGACGTACCTGGCTGGCCTTGAGGCCGCGGGTATTGCCGAATACGTGGATTAGCGGGGCTCCCGGTACGCCGGGAAGGCGTAGGCGAGAAAGGGTAGGAAGCGCACCTGACCGCGGCAAGACGAGTCTCCGCGTCGGGCTTCAGCCCCTAGGGAATCTCCTGGTCTCGGGTCGTCTTCCAGCCGCATTTCGCGCGCCACGTCGGGTGGTTTACTCTGGTTTCCAGTTTTCGGCCCTTGCTCCGTTGTAGTTTTCCGGAGCGCCTCGGGTCGGGCGGTCGTCGCGGTGGCGATCGTCCAGGGCTCGGCGCAGCAAACAGTCGGAGAGTCCGGATCGATGGGACACAGCACGACCGAAGCTTGGCGGAGGATGGCGGCACTGGTCCTGGCGGCGGGACAGGGCACCCGGATGAAGTCCGGTCGGGCCAAGGTGCTTCACGAGATCTGCGGCCGTCCCATGCTCGCCTACACACAGCGGCTCGCCGAGTCCCTGCAGGCGCAGCGGCTGATCATCGTCGTCGGGCGCGGTTCGCAGGAGGTGGAGCGGCTCTGTCAGGGGAGCGCGACCTTCGTGCTCCAGGAGGAGCAGAAGGGAACCGGTCACGCGGTGATGATGGCCGAGAACGAGCTGCGCGACTTCGACGGTGACGTTCTGATCCTCTACGGCGATACACCCTTGCTGCGTCTGGAGACGCTGCAGCGCATGCGCGCACTCAAGTCGACGAGCGGGGCCGACCTCGTGATGCTGACCGCATCGGGCGACATTCCGGGACGCGTGGTGCGCGATTCAGGGGGCAGCGTGGAGCGCATCGTCGAGGCCCAGGACGCCAGTGATGATGAGCTCGCGATCGAGGAGCGCAACACGGGCGTCTATCTCGTGTCCTCCGAGCTTCTCTGGGCCGGTCTTGCTGCCATCGACAGCGACAACCGCCAGGGTGAGTTCTACGTGACGGACGTGGTTGGCTATGCGGTTCGCGAGGGCTATCGCGTCGAGGCTCTCTGGTTGCAGGACGCCGAGGAGTGCCTCGGGATCAATACTCGTCGCGAGTTGGCCATCGCGGGACGGATCATGCAGCGCCGGATCAACGAGAATCACATGGAACAGGGTGTCACGCTGATCGATCCGGAGAGCACCTACATCGACGCCGAAGTCGAGATCGGGTGCGACAGCGTGATCGAGCCCGGCTGCTGCATTACCGGCAAGACGGTCATCGGGGCTGATGTTCACGTGAAGGCCAACTGCTATATCGAGGAGAGTCGATTGGACGACGGCGTGGTCTTCGGTCCCTTCTCCCACTTGAGGCCGAACTGCCACCTGATGGCGGGTGTCAAGATCGGAAACTTCGTCGAGCTCAAGAACTCGACGATGGGGCCCGGCAGCAAATCGGCTCACCTGACCTACATCGGTGATGCGAGTGTGGGCGCGGAGGTGAACTTCGGTTGCGGATCGGTCGTCGTCAACTACGACGGGTATCAGAAGCACCGCGCAATCGTGGGGGATCGAGCGTTCATCGGCTGCAACGTCAACCTCATCTCACCGGTCGAGATCCAGCCCCACGCCTTTCTCGCGGCGGGCTCCACCATTACTCACGACGTGCCGGAGGATGCACTCGCCATTGCGAGGGCCCGGCAGCGCAATCTCGAGGGCTGGGTAGCGCGCAAGGAGGGGCGAGCGCCCCCGCGTCCTGCGAAGGCAGAGGGCGAGGGCCCCTCGCCTCGCGATGGCGATGTCCCGTCGCGCCCCAAGCCCGCGCGCAAGAGATCCAGCAAGAACGTGGCCGCCGGCAAGAGTGCCAAGGCCAAGATCGGCCGAAAGAGAGCAGCGAAGAAGGCAGCGAAGAAGGCGGCAAAGAAAGTGGCGAAGAAAGCAGCGCGGAGAGCCGCCAAGAAGAGTGCGCGAACGGGCAAGAAGAAGAGTGCGCGCCGGAGGGCGCCCCAGCGCTAGAGTGGACGCGGTCTGTCGGTTGCAGCCGCGACTGAGCCGAGCAAGAACTAACCCGAGGTGACAGCGATGTGTGGGATTGTGGGATACATCGGCCAGGAGTATCGAGCCATGGACGTGCTGCTCGATGGCTTGAAGCGGCTCGAGTACCGCGGCTACGACTCCGCGGGTGTCGCAATACTCGAGGGTGATACTGTCGAGGTGCGGCGCGCCAAGGGAAAGCTCATCAATCTCGAGGGGATGCTGCGCGAGAAGCCTCTCCAGGGCCACGTTGGTATCGGCCATACGCGCTGGGCCACGCACGGCAAGCCCTCCGAGCGCAACGCCCACCCCCATCGTGCCGGCTCCGTGGTGATCGTCCACAACGGCATCATCGAGAACTACCGGGAGCTGAGAGAAGAGCTCGAAGCTGCGGGCGCAGCCATCCGCTCGGATACCGACACCGAGCTGATCGCGCATCTGATCGATCGGGGCGTGCAGGCGGGCCGTGACCTACTGACCGCGGTTCGCGAGGCTTGTGCGCGGCTCGAGGGATCCTTCGCCTTTGGCGCGCTGTCGGAACGGGATCCCAGCTTCCTGGTAGCGGCCAAGAACGGGGGAAGCCCCATCATCGTGGGCCGGGGACACGAGCAGGCGTTTCTCGGAAGCGACATCCCCGCCATACTGCCCTACACGCGTGAGATGATCTCGCTTCACGACGGAGACTTTGCGCTGCTCTCGGAGGATGGGGTTCGGGTAGTCGACTCAGAGGGTCGCCCGCTCGACCGGGACCTCATGACGGTGCAGTGGGATCCGGTCTCCGCAGAGCGTGGTGGTTACGACCACTTCATGCAGAAGGAGATCTTCGAGCAACCGCGAGCGATCACGGACACCATCGGCACTCGCGTGAACGAGGCGGAGCTGGACGTGGATCTCGACGGGATCGAGTTCAGCCCGGCCGAGGTCGAGCGCCTGCGCTCCATCAGCCTGGTCGCGTGTGGCACCGCTTCCTATGCGTGCATGGTGGGCAAGTACATGATCGAGCAGCTCGCGGGCATTCCCTGCGAGGTCGATCTCGCCAGCGAATTCCGTTACCGACGCCCGATTCTGGGCCCGGACTGCCTCGTGCTTCCCGTCTCGCAGTCGGGCGAAACGGCCGACACGCTGGCCGCGCTCCGAGAGGGCAAGGAGCAGGGGTCGCGTGTTCTCTCCGTCTGCAACGTTCGCGAGTCCACGATCGCTCGCGAGAGCGACGATGTGCTCTACACGCAGGCCGGTCCGGAGATCGGTGTGGCTTCGACGAAAGCCTTCGTGACCCAGGTCGTGGCTCTCTTTCTGGTCGGCCTCAAGCTCGCTCTTGTGCGAGGTCGCTTGAGCCGGGACGAGATTCGGGCACATCTGCACGACCTCATGCGTCTGCCCCGCCTTGTGGAGCGGACTCTGAAGCTCGATCCGGCGATCGCGAAGATCGCCCGCAAGTACTTCAAGGCGGAGGATTTCCTCTTTCTCGGGCGCGGCATCATGTTCCCGATCGCCATGGAGGGCGCGCTCAAGCTCAAGGAGATCTCGTACATCCACGCCGAAGGCTACGCCGCTGGAGAGATGAAGCACGGCCCGATCGCGCTGATCGACGAGAAGATGCCGGTCGTCGTGATCGCCAACGAGGGGCCGCTCCACGACAAGCTCATTTCCAACCTCGAGCAGGTGCGGGCGCGAGACGGCCAGGTGATCGCCATCGCGACCGAGGGAAACGAGCAGATCGCGAGCAAGGCGGACGACGTGATCCACATCTTGCACTTGGGTGATTTCCTGACCGCGATTCTGGCTGTCATTCCGCTGCAACTCCTCGCCTACCATGTTGCGACCTTGAAGGGCACGGACGTAGACCAGCCGCGGAACCTCGCGAAGAGCGTGACGGTGGAGTAGTCGGGCGCCCGGCACAGCAGCTTCCGAATGTCCAACCCGCGGGGGTCGACCCGCCTGGATTGAGCCTGCACACGGCCTCGTCTAATCTCGGGCTCCGCCGCTTCCCAGGCCTCCCCGACACGATGAGATCGGGGGACGCCGTTTCCCGTGATACGGCAGGTTCCCAGGAGGCAGCCCCCCATTGCTCGCCGAGTCGCTTCTCGAAGGCCTGAATCCGGAGCAGCGCCGCGCTGTGGAGTGCACGGAGGGGCCGCTGCTCGTGCTGGCCGGCGCCGGCAGCGGCAAGACGCGGGTTCTCACCAACCGAATCGCCTATCTGATCGGCGTCTGCGGCATTCCGCTGGAAAACCTGCTGGCCGTCACGTTCACGAACAAGGCGGCCGGCGAGATGCGAGAGCGGGTCGAGAAACTTCTCGGGCCCCGCAGCGGCGACCTCTGGATCGGGACCTTCCACTCGGTCTGCGTTCGCATTCTACGCCGCGACATCGGCCATCTGGAACGGAGCCGAGGCTTCGTCATCTACGACGATGCCGACAGCCTCGGTGTCGTGAAGGATGTGCTGAAGCGCAACAACCTCGACCCGAAGGTCCACGATCCCAAGCGTCTGCGGTGGCGGATCGACCAGTGGAAGAACGCCGGAGTTCTCCCGGCGGAGGCGGAGAAGAAGGCCTACGACATAGACGAGGAACTCTGCGCCCGGCTGTACGCCGGCTATCAGCGTCGCCTGGTTGACGCCAACGCGCTCGACTTCGGCGACATCCTGCTGCAGACGGTCGAGCTCTTCAAACGCTTTCCCAAGGTACTCGAATACTACCAGCGTCGCTGGCAGTACATCCTGGTCGACGAGTACCAGGACACCAACCGCGTTCAGTACGAGCTGATCAGCTTGCTCGCGAGGGCGCACCGGAACATCTGTGTGGTGGGCGATCCGGATCAGTCGATCTACGGATGGCGCGGCGCCGACGTGCGCAACATCCTCGACTTCGAGAAGGACTACGACGAGGCGGAGGTGATCAAGCTGGAGCGCAATTATCGCTCGACTCAGCCCATCCTCTCGGGCGCGTCGGCGGTGGTGGCGAACAACTTCGAGCGCAAGCGCAAGAAGCTCTTCACGGAGCGCGAAGGTGGCGACCCGATCCAGTTCTATGAGGCGCTGGACGATCGAGAGGAGGCGCAGTTCGTCGTTCGAAAGATGCTCGTTGCGAGCCGGAACGACGGGAGCTCGTTCGGCCGCTTCGCCATCTTGTACCGAACCAACGCACAGTCGCGCTCCTTCGAAGAGGAGCTACTCAAGTACGACGTTCCCTACAAGGTGGTGGGGGGGGTCCGTTTCTATGAGCGAGCCGAGATCAAGGACACGATCGCCTACCTGCGTCTGCTGGTGAATCAACAGGACGACCAGGCGCTGATTCGGATTGTCAACAAGCCCAGCCGGGGGATTGGCAAGACCACGCTCGAACGGGTGGCCGCCCTCTCCGCGGAGCGCGGGGTACCGCTCCTGGAAGGGCTGCGGCTCCATGCGGAGGCGAGCGGGAGCGGACGCACGGCGAATGCGATCCGGTCCTTCCTCGGCATGCAGCAGGAGCTGCGAGAGGTGTTGGCGGCGCGCTCCCTCGACCAGGTCATCGACCACGTGCTCGAGCGCAGTGGCTACCGGGCTGCCCTGGTCAAGGAGGCCACGCCCGAAGCAGAGGCTCGCCTGGACAACCTGCAGGAGTTGATGGCCAGTGCGGGTGATTTTCACTCGGCCAACGAGGGCCTCATTGGCGAAGACTCGAGTGAAGTCGAGCTGTTCCTGGAGCAGGTGGCGCTCATCTCGGATATCGACGGCTGGGATGAGCGCGCGGAGTGCGTGTCCCTGATGACCGTTCACTCGGCCAAGGGACTCGAGTTTCCGGTGGTCTTTCTGGTGGGCTTGGAGGAGGGGATCTTCCCCCACGCGAGCTCTAGCGGCGACGCCGAGGGGCTCGAGGAGGAGCGCCGTCTCTGCTACGTCGCCATGACACGGGCGATGGAGCAGCTCTACCTGACCTGTGCGGGCGAACGCCGACGCTTTGGCGCGCGCTCTTTCCAATCTCCGAGCCGTTTTCTGGGCGAGGTGCCGGAAAAGCTCGTGGAGGTGCTCAGCGACCGGCACGGGCGTTCGCGGGCCAGCCGCCACTCGTCGGCGCCGTCCGATGATATCGCGGACACGTCCTCTCTTGACTACTCCTATTCACAGGATGCGAACGAGGACGGCCAAGTCGTGCAGCCCGGCGTTTCGGTACAGCATCCGGTATTCGGTAGCGGCGTCATTCTCGCCGTCATAGGGACCGGGCTCAGCCAGAAGCTCAAGATCCGCTTCAAGCGAGTGGGCGTGAAGACCGTCATGGTCCGCTACGCCAACCTGGAGCTGGGCTGAAGCCTCCGCCGTGTGACGCGGTCTCGGAGTCGATTGCGAGAAGCGAGCGACTCCCGATTGCTGCGGAATCATGGCCCGTGAACTCGTTCGATGCTCGAACATGTCTATCTGGAGTGATCGGACTACGGCGACGGCGAGTCATCGATATAGATTGACTGGGGAAGAGCCGGCAAAGGTTCGCTTGGCCGTATCCAGATGGTCACAGAAGTGTTTTACTATGCGGGCCTCTACGACGGACCCAGAACGGGATCTCGTTGCCGCGCAAGGTCGAAAGCCCACCGGCCGAGTTCTTCGTTCGGCACCAGCATCCGGTGCTCTCCGGGTTCGGGGTCGCTCATGTGCTGCGAGGAGCGGGCGATCCTGTAGAGAAGACGGCAGGGGGGGGGAGTGATGCCCCCCCTGCCCAACCGGCCGTCGCGGGGCACGCTCAGCCGAGGTAGGCCGTAGCGATGGCGCCCGCCAAGCTCCCGAGCCAGCCGAAATAGATCGCGCGCAGCGGCTCGTGTCTAGGCTCGCGGAGCCGCTTCGGGATGATCGAGAGCCCCTCGGCCGCTGCCAGGGACAGCGGCAAAATGGCGGCCAGTACGTAGAAGGCCTTTGCCTGCGCGTAGAAGGGCAGGCTGAGGGTGATGTAGAAGAGAGAGAAGGCCAGCAGGAAGAGCAGGCTGCTCATTAGGGTGAAGGCCAGACGGCGCGCGAGATCGTCGCTCTTGAAGCAGGCCCGGACCATTCGAGCGAAGCCGACGCCAATCAGCAGTGTGGCCGGGAACGCCAGCCAGTAGCAGAGCGTCATGAAGTCGTAGTTCCACATCGGGTGTCGCGTACCGACTCGGATCATGCCGCCGACGAGTCCATCCCCCCACAGAGTCGAGTACGCGCCGTCCCAGAAGGAGTGGAAGCCCGCGAAGAAGGGGTTCCGTAGGGCCTCGCCGAAGCCGGTGTAGTAGGCGGCCGTATGGAAGCCCGGCTGCATCCACCACGTCGGTGCACCCGGGACGTTGAGGTTCCAGACCACCGCATTGCCGAAGGCCAGCCAGTTTCGCAGATAGAACCAACCCGAGATCAGCGCCGCGCCGGAGAGAATGCCCGTGAGTACCCGAAGAGCTCCGCTCGTCCTCCTCTCGATCAGCCAGACTTTGCACGCCACGATCGCTGCGACGAGCGGCGCGATGAGCAAGCTCGTGAACTTCGTCAGCAGGGCCAGGCCCAGCACGCCGCTCAGGGCCACAAGCTCGCGGGTCGGCGTTCTCTTCGCCAGCAGAAGGCGGATCGCCAGGAACAGGGACAGACTCACCCAGGCAGCGTGTAGCGGCTCGTTCGACACGTAGGCCGACATGTAGATATTCATCGGCAGCAGCCCCGCCGCGGCGACGGCGAGGCTCGTTTTCAGCGCGTCGTTCGGCCACAGCCTCCTGGCGGCGAAGTACACCAGCCAGACGTTCGCGAGGCCCGATGCGAAGGTGATGAGGCGATAGACGACTTGGCCGCCCGCGCTCTCCGGCGAGACGTCGAAGAGGGCCACCAGCGCACTCGTCAGCAGGTGGAAGATCGGCGGGTGGTAGCTGGAGAAGCCATCGCTCGCCAAGGGCAGGGCGTGTTGCTTCAGGATGAAGTCGATGTAGAGGAGGTGCGCCGGAACATCGAAGCCGACCATGACGGTGAGTTGGCTCAGCTTGAATATGAAGACTGCGAGCCAGAAGAGCGTGATGACTGCGAGCGTCGCTTGCGGCATGCGCCCGCGCATGCGTCCGGACAACAAGCGACCACCCGCCACGCAGCCGAGGGCTGAGCCGATGAAGAGCAGCAAGATCGGCAGCGCTCGTTCCGCCAGAATCTGCCCAGGCTCCGGCAGGAGCCTCGAGTCTGGGTGAATTCGCCGATCGTCGGCGATCACCGCTTGGCCGGGGTTGGCGCCCGGGGTGATTACGCTCCAGCTCTCGTCGCTCTCGATCACATCGCCCTCGAGCTCGAGGCGAAGCTGGAGCAGGGCGGGGCCGTGCGGGTTCCGGACCTCCGCCCTCAGCTCGTTGCGTCCCGACCGCAGCAGCTGCCCCAGTTCGGTCCGGAACGGGCGCCTCCAGCCGTCGCCTGGATCGGCCGACCGAATCGGATCGCCGTTGAGCCAGAGATCGACGGACTGCAGCGCCCGGACCTCGAGCCGCGCCCTCCCGCCGTCCCCCTTGGCACCGAAGCGCTTGACGAAGGTGAATACCGGTACCGAATTGAGATCCACGCCGATCAGATTCGACGTGGTGGGCATGCGGGCCGTGATCCAGGCCGCTCCGCCGGCGCGGCGAATGAAGGGCACGTGCTCCGAGAAGAAGATCGCATGGGCCAGCGCGCCCAGACACAGCAGCAGCAGGCCGGAGGCACAGGCGGCTTGCAGCAGGCTGAGTCTCCGGCCGCCGGTGCTCATCCAGCCCGTGAGCCCGCGGCAGGAGCAGCGAGGTAGCGGCGGCGGAGCTGCCAGAGTTCCCAGATGGAGCGCAAGAAGTCCGCGGGTCCGAGCTTCGAGCCCGCCACGTCGATCCACGTGTCGAGTGGCAGCTCGTAGATCACATCGCCCGCGGGCGCGAGATCGCTGCCTCGCCTGGCTGCGATCAGGCGGGCGATGATCTCGACATCGAAGATCCAGGTCGTGATGAATGGTTCCGAAAACAGGGCCTGCGTACCGGGTGAGGCACGGAAGAGCTTGGCTCCGCATTGCGTATCGTAGACTGCTAGGTTCAAGCTCTCCGACGCCACAGTCGCGAAGACACGGCCGAGATAGTGCCGCCACTTGCGCCGCCGGATTTGCCGGCCCAGCAGCTGCACGCGTGCGCCGAGCACTATCTCGCACGCCGGCCGCTGATCCAACACGGAGATCAGTCGCGAGATCTCGCTGAGCGGCGCGGCAAGGTCTGCGTCGAAATAGCCGGCGTAGCGGACGCCGCATTCGAAGGCCTTGTTCATCCCCAATCGCACTGCCTCGGCCTTGCCGCGGTTCGGCTGCTGGTCGAGTACGGCGAAGCGCGTCGGATCACGCGCTTCGAGCTGACGGAGCACGTCAAGGGTGGAATCCCGGCTGCCGTCGTTGACGAATAGGAAGTCGGCATCGGAGTTCGTCCGGACGTAGTCGACGAATGCATCGACGGGCAAGCGTTCGGCTTCGTCGAAGCAGGGGATGACGATGGTGGTCTCCGCCATGACGTTCGGGATACTACCTTTCGCCTTGGAGATTCGCCTGCCAGTTCGTATCGTTATCGCACTGCTCGCCGAGAGGTCTGAGTGTCGAATTCGAACGCCGCGGCCGCCGACTCATCGGGTGGCTTCGTCCGCCCCTGGCTCTTCGCACTGCTGGCGCTGGGTCTGCTGGTCTGTGCGGTGCTCCAGTTCAAGCATCTCGCCTACCCGCTCATCTGGCAGGACGAGGGTGAGACCGCGATGTTGGGCCGTCGCGTGCTCGAGTACGGCTATCCGAAGGTCCACGACGGACGAAACGTGGTCTACGGGATGGGCGTTCCGCTCTCGGTTGCGGTCAAGGAAGAGAGCGACGCCTACATCGGAAGCCTATGGGGCCAGTACTATTTCGCCGCAGTCGCGGTTTGGCTCGCTCAGGAAACGGCGGACCCGCACTCGAAGACTGCGCTGCTGCGCCTGCCCTTTGCGCTGGTGGGCAGCTTGGGAGTCGTGGCTTGCTTTCTCGCCGTCGCCCCCGCGTTCTCGGCCCGGCGCAATGCTCGGCTCTTCGCCGCAGTCGGTTTCACGCTCCTCCATGCTCTCTCGATCTCTCTGATCCTGCATCTGAGAGAGGTTCGCTACTACGCGCTCGTGATGGCGCTGCTGGGAGCCATCGTCTTTCTTCATCTGCGTCGTTTCGAGTTCGATCGTCCCCGGCTCCCAGCGCAACCGGTGCTTCAGGCGTTGCTGCTGCTCTTGCTCTTCAACGTCTTCTATCCCGCCTGCGTGGCGATCGTTCTGTGGCTGGTTCTCGAGGGTCTGCTGCGAGTTCGGCGGGCGAACGGCGTGACGAGGGAGTCGATGCGGCTGCTCGTGCCGATCCTCATGCCGGTATTGGGCGTCGCCGCCCTTGCACTGCCGATAGCGGTCTACTTCGAGATTTCGTCACTCTCGGGCATCTTCTCGGCTCGCTATGCCTTCGGCCCCGAGCTCTACCTGGGGAACCTCAGGGCCGTTCTTCACTACCTGCTTCGCTATGAGCTGCTCGGACTCGTCCTACTGGTCAAGCTCACGCTCTTTGCGCTGAGTCGAAGCGGGAGCGCTTGGCCGTCGGCGATCGCAGAACCTCGCCGCATTTCTGCACTGCTCGGACGACTCTGCCTCGTCTACATCCTCGTGGGCGCCGGCAATCCGATCTTCTTCGAGCGCTATTTCGTACCCCTCAGCCCGCTTCTCAGCTTGATCCTGCTGCTCGATTGCGCGTGCCTGATCGAAAGCCTTCGAGCACGGGTTCCCTTTCCGCGCCGCCGACGGGTCATGCTCATGGCCGCGACGCTCATGCTAGTTGCTGTCGCGGGCACGGGTTGGTTGAAGCGGGCGGAGCTGGTCGGTCGTTGGATCGAAGTGAGCCGACCCTATCGCGGTCCGCTGGATTACGTCGTGGTCTACCTGAAGGAGAGGTACGAAGACCCTTCCCAGCTTCGCATTGCGACCAATTACGAGGCTGAAGCCTATATGTTCTATCTGGACAGCGAGGTCGTCGGGCGCTTCCACGCGGAGAGCCGCCAGGCGAGCCAGTCCGAGGCGGCGATGCCGGTCGACGTCGTGATCCCCAGAAAGGCCCAGCCCAAGAAGTTGGCGCGCTTGCGCCCGTACCTGGCCCAGGGCAAGTTCGTGCGGCGGGACTTCTCGATCGCGGATCTGCCCTACAACAACATCCCGGAGTTGTTCTCAGGTCGAGTCCTGTCCACGACGCACTTCTTTCGAGAGCAGTCGGCACCAGACGCCGAGCGGGCCCTGTTCATCTACGAGCGGGCCGAGCGATAGCCTGCCTTCCTCGCCCGGTCGCATAGCGAGGCGGCGTGGATTCGTGCTCTGGCGAGAGGAATCGACGTTTGGCCGCGGAGGCGTGGTTGACCCCTCAGCGCAGCCAGATGTCCTGCGCGAGGCTCTTCAGGCCGTAGGAGTAGCGCCAGTAGCGCCCATGCAGCAGCTCGTTGAGGATCGCCGGCAGCCGTTCGACCAGAGAGCTCGGCATCTCGTCCCGCACCCGGGAGTGGCTGATCTTCTCGTCGATCAGGGCCATCGCCCGCGATGATGCTTGAAAGTCGCCGTGCCCTTGCTGACGCAGCCGATCTCGGGCGGTTTCGAAGAACTCGGTGGCGTACGCGAACGCCGCCTCGGCGACCTGACGCCGGGCTTGCCGGTACTGATCCAGCAGGCTGAACTTCCTGAGGCCGATCTGGTTCTCGCCGTGCAGGCGGTAGTGAATGAGCTCGCGTTCGACGATCCGGCAGCCCGATACGCTCGAGATGACGAGAGCGATCCAGGCGTCGTGGGCGCTGCGTAGGTTCGGGAATGGGAGCAGGAGTTCCTTGAAACGCGCGCGAAAGGCGAGCGTCGTGCCAGCAGCCACCACGTGGCGCACGAAGACTTGCGTCGCCTGTCCCGCGGCCACCCGTCTCTGCTCCTCAGGCGTGAAGGCCAGCGCTCGCCACAGGCCGTAGCCGAGCGGATTGTGGGCGTCGTCGACCACCGCGCCGTCACTGAAGACGATGCCCGCTTCGGGGTGCCGCTCCAGGTCGTCGAGTAGACAGGTGGTCTTTTCGGGGAGCCAGATGTCGTCCTGGTCGGCCAGGAAGATGATCTCGCAAGAGCACAGGGAAACGGCCTTTTCGAAGTTCCGTGTCGTACCCAGCCGACTCGGGTTGCGCTCCAGCCTGACTGCGAAAGGCGCACGCGCCGCGAACGCCGCGACCCTGTCGGCGCTGTCGTCCTGCGAAGCGTCGTCGCAGACGATGAGCTCGTCGGGCGGGCGGTTCTGTGCCGCGATGCTCTCGAGCTGCTCGTCTATGAAGCGGCCACCCTCACAGGTCGCCATGGCGACGGACACACTGGGGCTGGGCGTCATCTCACTCAAGACCTCGGCATCGGATCAGCAATAGTATCGGTCGTTCGTGCTGCCAAGATTATCGAAGGTCCCCCCGCGGACGGTACTCGATGGCTGGGGCTCACCAACGGCGGTATGTTGCGCCAATGCGCGTCACAAGTCTCGGCTCGGGTGCCTGCATCGTAGTGACGCTGCTGTCGGGCCTCCTCGCGCCGCTCGGATGCGCCCCGGATCCAGCGCAGCTTCGAGCCGAGGACGCCCGACCCAATCTGCTCCTGATCTCGATGGACACGACCCGCGCCGACCACCTGTCCGCCTACGGCTACGAACGGGACACCACACCCAACCTGCGGGAGCTTGCGCGGCAGGGCGCGCGCTTCGACGCCGCCTACGCGCCCTCGGCGACCACGGGACCCAGTCACGCAAGCCTGTTCACTTCCCTGTACCCGATGACCCACCGGGTGACGAAGAACGGCCACCCCCTGGCAGGCGAGTATCAGACGCTGGCCGAAATCCTGGCGGCGGCCGGCTTCGAGACAGCAGCCGTCGTGAGCTCGTACGTGTTGAATGGCAAGTTCGGCTACGGCCAGGGCTTCGACCTCTACGATGACGACGTCTCGCAGGCCGCTGCACCCAGCGGCGTGACGCAGTGGGAGGGGCACACCATCGAGGGCAAGTTCCACGGCAGAGCCGATGACACGACGCGTCGGGCACTCCAGTGGCTGGATGATCGCGCCCGTCGGGAGAGACCGTTCTTCCTTTTCGCACACTACTTCGATCCGCACTCGCCGTATCTTCCTCCCCCTTCGTACCGGCCGCCGTTCGAGCCTGGTCGAAAAGCCGCACTCAAGCTGCACAGAGAGGTCTTCTTCTACGACACGCTGATCTCCTTTACCGACCGGGAGATCGGTAGGCTGCTCGCCGGGCTCGACGAGCGGCGTCTGGCGCGCGACACCGTGGTCATGGTGGTGGGTGATCACGGCGAAGGGCTCATGCAGCACGGTCACATGTTCCACGGCGTTCACATCTACGAGGAGGGGGTGAGGGTTCCGCTGATCGTGCGCTGGCCCGCGCGAATCGAGGCCGGCAGAGTGTTGCCCGGGCCGGTACAGCTCGTGGATCTGGCGCCGACGATCCTCGAGTTGACCGGTGTTCAAGGAAGCGACGCCTTTCGCGGCGAGAGCCTCGCCCGACTGCTGCGCGGCGAGGAATCTGGGGATTCGGAGCGGCCGATCTATCTCTACCGTCGCCACTACGAGCCGGGTGAGCTGACAGGCGGAATCTACGCAGCCGGCGAGAAATTCGGCATCCGCGTCGGCCGGTGGAAGCTGATCGAGGGTCCTGATGAGAAGAGCCTCGAGCTGTTCGATCTCGAGAGCGACCCGGGAGAGCTCTCGAATCTCGCAGCCAGCGAGCCGAAGCATGTCGAGAGGCTGAGGCTGCGCTTGAGCGAGTGGCGGCGGCGCCATACGCGCGACGACGCAGAGCCGGTCGATCTGTCCGAGGAAGATCGCGCGCGCTTGCAGGCGCTGGGCTACGTCGAGTGAGTCGTTCCGGCAGCACGCTGAGCGGCACACACGGTCGCCATCTGCCGTCTCTTCTGATGCTGATCACCTGCTCGCTGTGCGCCTGTCCACAGGCGAGTCCCCAGCGCAACGTCTTGCTGATCACGGTCGATACGCTGCGGGCGGACTTCGTTCACGCCTACGGATTCGAGCCGGCGAACACACCCAGTCTGGACGCCCTGGCCGAGAGGGGTGCGCTCTTCGAAAACGCGATTGCAGCGGCCACGGTGACCGCTCCGGCTCACGCTTCCATCATGACCGCGCGTTATGCCAGGGAGCACTCTGTCGGCACCCGAAACGGCGACACGCGTCTCGAGGGCATGGTCACACTGGCCGAGCTCTTCGAGAACGCCGGCTACGACACGGCGGCCTTCGTCAGCAACGTCGTGTTGCGTCGTCGTCTCGGCCTCGACCGCGGCTTCCAGACCTACGACGATGACCTGGTGCGCGGTGAATCAAACCGCCAAAGTCACTTCGAGCGGATCGCAGAGTCGACCGCACTGCGAGCCATCGACTGGCTCGAGAAACGAGCCGGCCGTGGCTTCTTTCTGTGGGTGCACCTGCAAGATCCCCACGGTCCCTACGCGCCACCCCAGTCGTTCGCCGGGAAGGTCGGAGACGTGGCGCTGCGGAGCGAGCGGCCGCTCCCGGTACTCGAGACCAGTGTCGGTCGGGCGGGCATTCCCGACTACCAGGCGCTGGCAGATCTGCGCACTCCCGCAGCCTACGCCGGGCGCTATGCCGAAGAGATCATGTACGCGGATCACTGGATCGGCAAATTGGTGGAGGCCGCCGACCGCCAGAGCGGGGACCGCGGTACCGTGGCGTTGGTCACTGGAGACCACGGTGAGAGCATGGGCGAGGCGGGATGGTTCTTCCAACACGGCCACTCGACGACGCCGGATCTGGCACGTGTTCCCTTCATCTTGGTCGCGCCGGGAGTCGAACGGCGGCGGTACGAGACCGTGGTGAGCCACGTGGACGTGGCGCCCACGCTGCTCGAACTGGCTGGCCTCCCAGCGCTCGAGCAGAGCAGCGGGATCTCCCTTGCCCGCCTGGTGAAGTCGCACGACGCACCGGCGGATCGCCTCGTGTTCTGTGACACGAAGGGCGAGGCGGCCGCCTATCACGCCCTGGGTTTCGCCCGGGTCGGCGTATCGTCCGCTCGCGCCCCAGCCGGCGCTGGCCTGCCAATGCAATTCGAGGCCCAGCGCAAGAACGAGCGCGGAGAATGGCGGCCCGCAGAGATCGACGAGCGGACGAAGCAACGGCTCGTTCGCTACATCGCGAGTCGCGTCCCACTCGTTGCGGCCGGCGTCATGGAGCCCGAGCATATCGAGCAGCTTCGGGCTCTGGGATACATCCCGCAGTCCGATGACGCTGCGGGACAGCAAGCCGCTCCCGATGGTGACCCGGCTCAGTAGGGTGCTCGTCGCTCCTGCACCGGCCAGTCGAACGATATGCCAGCCGAGGTCTCCGAATCGTCGGAGCATGGTAGACTGCGCGCGTGTACCGCGGACTCTCGGTCATCGCCATCGCGCCCGTGCTCAACGAAGAGCTGAAGATCAGAGAGGTCGTGCGCCGAACACCGCGACCTCTGGTCGACCAGATCTTGGTGGTGGATGACGGATCGAGCGATCACTCCGCGGCGGCAGCCATCGAGGAGGGAGCGAGAGTCTATTCGATGGGTCGTGTCGCGGGTGTCGGGGCGGCACTGCGGGCTGGCTACGGGGAGGCGCTCGCCGGCGGCTTCGACGTGGCCGTCGTGATGGCTGGCAACAACAAAGACTCACCCGAGGAGATTCCGCTGTTGCTCGATCCAATTGCCGAGGGGTCTGCGGACTTCGTCCAGGGGTCGCGCTATGCCAAGCAGAACCCCGATTTTGGTCACATGCCGTTCTATCGTCGGATCGCCACGCGACTCCATCCATTGCTCTTCTCACTCGTTGCGCGGCGCTGGGTCAGCGAGTCGACCAATGGCTTCAGAGCCGTTCGTCTCTGCGTACTCGAGGATCCGCGACTCGATCTGCATCAGGATTGGCTTGACGAGTACGAGCTCGAGCCGTACCTGTACATCAGGGCCATTCGGCTGGGCTATCGCACTGCCGAAGTTCCCGTCACGAAGGTCTACCCGCCCAGAAGCCTGGGGCAGACGAAGATGAAGCCCATCAGTGGATGGTGGTCCATGCTGCGACCGCTCGTCTATCTGGGACTGGGAATCAGGAAGTAGGAAGCCGATGGTTCACGTGGCGGTCGTGGGGGCCGGACACTGGGGTCCGAATCTGATCAACAATTTCCAGAGTAGCGGCCGCAGCAGTGTCTCCTATGTGGTCGATCGCGACAGCGATCGCCTGGCCGCGGTTGCCCAGCGTTTTCCGGGCGTAGTCACGAGTCGCAACTTCGACGACGCAGCCAACGACGCGGCAGTCGACGCCGTCGTGATTGCAACGCCCACGCGAACCCACTTCGATCTCGCCAAGCGGGCCCTCGAAGCAGGCAAGCACGTGCTGGTCGAGAAGCCGCTGACCGATTCGCTCGAGAGTAGCGAAGCGCTCTGCGAACTCGCACAGCGCGTCGAACGGATCCTCATGGTCGGGCACGTGTTCGTCTACAACCCGGCTGCGAGGCAGGTAAAGCACTACATCACGACGGGCGAGCTGGGTCGCATCTACTACATTTCGATGGTGCGTACCAACCTCGGGCCGATTCGAGTCGATGTCGATGCCGCCTGGGATCTCGCGGCTCACGACATCTCCGTTGCGAGCTACTGGCTGGACGCGACGCCTTCGAGTGTCTCGGCCATCGGCGGCGCTTGGGTCAACCCGGGCGTCGCCGATGCCGTCTTCGCCACGCTCCGTTACCCCGGCGATGTCCTGGTGAACCTTCATGCCTCCTGGCTGAATCCCCGCAAAGCGCGCGACATTACAGTGGTGGGCGACAAGAAGATGCTAACTTTCGATGATGTGAATCTCGCCGAGCCCCTGCGCATTTACGACAAGCAGGTGATGGATCAGAGAAGCCAGCCCGTCTACACCGATTCATTCGCTTCGTTTCGCATGAGCGTGCGGGATGGAGACATCACGGTGCCCAGGGTGCCGATGATGAGCGAGCCACTCAGAAACGAGTGTGAGCACTTTCTCGACTGTGTCATACAGGGCACGCCGCCGCTCTCAGGAGGGAAAGAGGGGCTCGCGGTCGTCCGCGCGCTCGATGCCATCTCGCAGTCCCTGCGCGAAGGCGGACGCGAGATCCGATTGGAGAGTTGATGTCGATTCCGCTTGTCGACCTGTCGATTCAGCACGCGCAGATCGAAGTCGAGGTGCGCGAGGGTCTCGAGCGCCTGGTGCAGAGCAGCGCCTTCGTACTCGGCCCGGCTGTGATGGAGTTCGAGGAGGCCTACGCCCGCTTCTGCCAGGTGTCGCACTGCGTCGGTGTCGCGAATGGAACCGACGCCCTCGAACTCGCCCTGCGCGCCCTGGGAGTCGGTCTCGGCGACGAGGTGATCCTACCCGCCAATACCTTCATCGCCTCGGCGATGGCTGTCGTGCGTGCGGGCGCGGTTCCGGTCCTGGTCGATTGTGAGCCCGATTGCCATCTGATCGACGTCGATGCCGTCGAGGAGCGGATCGGGCCGCGGACACGCGTCGTCATGGCGGTCGACCTCTTCGGCCAGGTACCTCGCATGGAGGCACTCGAGAAGTTGGTGTCGGAGGCGGGTATTGCACTGCTGGAAGATGCCGCGCAGTCCCAGGGTGCGAGTCGTCTGGGTCGTGCGGCGGGCTGCTTCGGCCAGATCGCCGCCACGAGCTTCTACCCGGGGAAGAATCTCGGCGCCTGGGGTGATGCGGGAGCCGTGTTGACCGATCGTGAGGATCTTGCCGCGGCGGTCCGGCGCCTTGGAAACCACGGCAGTGAGGTCAAGTACGAGCATCTCGAGGTTGGATTCAACTCTCGACTCGACAGTCTTCAAGCCGTAGTGCTCTCAGCCAAGCTTCGGCGGCTGATGGCCTGGAACGAGAGCCGCAAGGAGGCTGCCGCCCGCTACGATACTCTGCTCGATGGCCTCGATGAGGTAACACCGCCTCGCGTTCTTTCGGGCAACGAGCACGTCTGGCACATCTACGCGGTACGGGTTCCGAGGCGCGATCGCGTTCTGGCGGATCTCCAGCAGGCAGGGATCGGCGCTGGCATCCACTACCCCTGCCCGATTCATCTGCAGGCTGCTTTCGCGAGCCTCGGCCAGGGCGAGGGCAGCTTCCCGGCGGCCGAACAAGCGGCTCGGGAGATGCTCTCGCTGCCTCTCTTCCCGGGTATCACGTCGCAGCAGCAGTCCGAAGTCGTAGACGCGCTCGAGTGCTCACTCGCCTCCGGAGCCGAGTGAGGTGGGCGGCGCAGGCGGTGTCTTCGTGCACGAGAAGGGGCTTTGCGAGAGCGAGATGGTGGGCGCCGGCACGCGCGTCTGGGGCTTCGCCCACGTGATGGCCGGCGCCGTGGTCGGACGCGACTGCAATATATGCGGGCACAGCTTCATCGAATCGGGCGCCCGCATCGGCAATCGGGTCGTGATCAAGAACGGCGTTCAGGTCTGGGATCGCGTTCAGATCGGCGACGATGTCTTCGTCGGCCCGAACGCCAGCTTCACCAACGACTTGCGGCCTCGGGTCTGTACTGCGAAGGCCGATGTGGTGCTGCGCCCGACGAGGTTGGAGCAGGGCGTGACGATCGGCGCCAATGCGACTCTCGTCTGTGGTATTGCGGTCGGCCGCGAAGCGTTTGTCGCGGCGGGGGCGGTGGTCATTCGGGACGTTCCCGCGAATGCCTTGATGGCGGGGAATCCGGCCAGACAGATCGGCTGGGTCTGTGCCTGCGGCGAGCGGCTGCCGGAACCGCTCGCCTGTGCCTGTGGTCGCGGTTACCGTCTGATCGATGAGCACCTGGGTCTGGAACTCGTCTCTTGAGTCGCTGCCCACCGCCACCTGGTGGGGACGAGATGCGTGACGGTGGCTGATCCCGCTCGGCCACAGAAGTGCGGGCTGGTGGTGGCCGCGCTCGGGCTGCTCGCGCTCTGCGCGATCGTGCTGCTGGTTCGCAGTCTCGGCTTCGAGTGGGTATTCCTCGGAGACGAGGTGATCTTTCCGCCAGCAGATCAGCAATACCATGTCAGGCGGGCGCTCTACACATTCATCAACTTTCCCGACATTCTGCTCGTCGATCCCTACATCAATTACCCGGGTGGTGCCTCCATTCCCTGGCCGCCACTATTCGACTTCGCCCTGGGTGGCGTAGCCCACCTTCTGGCCGACAACGTTCACGAATTCGAAATCGTGGTGGCCTGGGCGGGGCCCGCGCTGGCGGTCCTCTGCGTCTTCCCGATCTACCTGGCCGGGTGTCGCGTGGCATCGCCCGGTGTCGGGGCACTGGCCGCTTTCATCTTCGCTCTGATCCCCATCGGTGTGAACTATGCGCGCGTTGGCAACGCGGATCACCACTCCGCCGTATGTCTGATCGGCGCCTGGCTCTTGTACCTCTGCATGGCCTTGGTCGACCCAGCCGCCGGGGAGCGACGGCTGAGGAGGCTCGCCGTCGGCCTCTGGCTAGCCCGACTGGGGCTGTTGCTGACCTGGCACGGCAGCCTTCTCTATCTCGCGCTAGCCGAGGGTGTGCTCCTGCTGGCAGCCGTCTGGTCTGGGCGACGCGGTCTGCTGGTTGCGCAGCTCAGCAGCGCGCTGGCCACACTCTGCTGTCTGTTGCTCGCGCTGAGTCTCATGCCCACGCCGCTGGGTGGGAACTATTCCGCCATCGCGCTCTCGCGCCTGCACGTGTTGGCGGTGCTCGCGGTCGTGCTGGTCTCGGCCGGTCTCTGGCTGCTCCAGAGTCGCCGCCCGGACAGCAGCTCTGCCACTCGCTTGCTCTGGACGATTGCGGCGGCCGCCGCTTGCCTCTTGGGCGTTCTGCTCCTGCCGGGCCCGCGGCAGGGTGTGCTGCCCGCCCTCGAGTTCTTGACCATGACGGACGGTGTGGGACAGGTGACCGGGGAGCAGAGCCCGCTCTTCGAGCTATTCGGTCGCTCGCCAGGCCGTCCGGCGGTGTTGACCTGGGGCTATTTCGCGTACTTGATTCCCGTTGCACCGTTGGCAGCGCTCTGGGCTGCGCGACGAAGCGACGCGACGCCCAGCAGCCGTGCCGCAGCGATCGTGCTGGCCGTCTGGGGGGCGTTCTTCGGAGTGCTGGCAGTGCTGCAACGTCGCTACGGCAATGATTTCGCTCCCGCTGCATCGCTGCTCTTCTCTCTGCTGCTGTGCCAACTGGGGCAGACGCTGTGCTCGCGGATTCGGCCGGTGAAATGGCGGCGGCTCGCGGTCGTCGTGTTGCCGGCTTCTCTCGTGATTCTTCTCTTCTGGCCGGCCGTAGCAGGCATCTACACGCCCCGCGCGCGTGTCTCGTGGGCGGCATTCTCGGGTGGGCACTGGGCCCGCGCGCAGGCTGAGAGAAGTGTGGCGGCAACGCTCACACGTTTCGCACGTGAGGTCCGCCGAGTTACGCCGGAGACATCGGCCTACTTGAGACCCGGTGCCCCGCCCGAGTACGGCATCATTGCCCACGCCAATATCGGACATGCCCTGCAGTATGTCGCGCGCCGTGCGACGGCCAGCGACCCCTTCTGGGCCTACATAGGCAGAGAGAACTGGGATCGTTCGTTCGCCTTCCAGTCGGCACGTGAGGAGTCGCGGGCGCTGGTCTTGGCGAACGAGCTGCGCGGTCGCTACGTGGTTACGATGCCGGATGCGCCGACGGGCGGCATCGTCTCACACCTCCATTACAACGACGGCCGCGCTCTCGCGTCGCGCGGGCGGCTCGAGCACTTTCGTCTCGTCAGCGAGGCAGCGGCGGGCGGGCGCAGCATTGGCGAGATCTTCAGGCCGCAGCCTCCCGGCAGCATTCCCTACAAGCTCTTCGAGATCGTCAGGGGCGCTGTGCTGGAGATCACCGCTCCACGGGGAAGCGAAGTGGTCGCCTCTGCCACCATCCGATCTCCCACGGGCCGGGAGTTCGTCTACGAGGCGATGGGAATTGCGAGCGCTGAAGGCCTGCTCCGGCTGCGAGTTCCCTACGCGAACGGCGGTGAGGCTCCGGCTCAGCCGCGCGGGCCCTACCGGGTGCGCGTCGCCGATCGCGAATACACGGTTGTCGTGCCCGAGAGTGCGGTCCAGCGCGGTGAGGTCGTGCGGCTCGACGCCTCTCGGTAGAAGCTATCTCATAGACCCCGGACTATTCATGAGGCTCCTGCTGGCGACCGCACATAGCCGCGCCAGAACGGGGCAGGGCCGCTCAGTCGATCTGGAACCGGCCCGTATAGACCAGGCGATGTTGTCGAGGAATACGCACGCTGTAGAAGGCCGCCTCCCCCTGTCGGTCTGTGTGTGCGGCGATCTGAGCACCGTCGGGACCGAGTCGGCGCGCGGCGCGGAGAAAGCGCGAACTGAGCCCGAAGAGATCGTAGGGCGCCGCGTGAACGAGATAGATCATCTGGCTCGTTCCCTCGAATACCCAGGGTCGTCCGCTCTGCAAGACTCCGGCGATACCCCAGATCGGTTCGATCATCTTCGCGCGACTGCTGAGGAAGAGTAGGGGTTCGTGGAAGCCCCAGTCGAGGCTCACCACCAGGCTGCCCGCTTCGTTGTCGGCCGCTGCGGCGAAGCCGTTCAGCGCTTGGCTCCAGCGCCCACGGCCGCCAGTCTCGCTGATCAATTGCTGGGTCTGTGCGATGACCGCGATGTTTCCGAGCAGTATTGCGGACAGCGTGAGCCCCGCCAGACTCCGCGCCAGCAGCGCGCCTCGCGGTTGCGCGCGGCCGCGATGCCAGAGGGCGACGATTGCGCTGGCGACCAGCAGCTGGAGAAATGGCAGGCTATTGAGCTGGTGGTGCGCGCGCACCGCGCCGGGCACGAGCAGCATGGCTCCGCTCAGGATGACGCTGATCGTAAACAGGAAGGCGCGGCCGTCCGGCTCGGACTCCGCCGCGTCCGCGCGCCGTCGCCTGACGAGTTGGACCGCGAGTGCGGTCGAGCAGAGCACGAGCACCGCCCCGAACGGACTCCACGGAGCATCGACCTCGTGGATCCGCTCGAAGACTCCCCCCACTTGCATCAGCCGGTGGAAGTGCGATCCGTCGAGCACACTCCACAGAACCAGCGCTTTGTCGCCCAGGTCTCCGCGCTCCGCGATCGTGGCACTGGCGCCGATGAGCTGCAGCGCGGAGAGCAGCATGGGTGATGCCGCCAGCAGCAGGGTGGCGCCGGCGGCCAACACGAGCGGCAGCCGTTCGCGCAGTGCGCTGCGCACCAGGTCGAGATGGCAGATCGCGAGTGCCAGGCCGCCGGCGGCCAGGATGACGGCGAAGTCGGCACGGCTGAAGACGCCGAGGCCGAAGAGCGCCCCGCCGCCCAGCGCGGCCATCAGCGCACGCCGAGGTCGCTCGCTCTGCCAGGCGATGGTCAGCAGCAGCAGGCCGCCCGCCCGACACAGGAGATTGGTCGTGAAGGGCCCCCATTCGAATTGACTGAGGAAATAGAAGGAGGGATCGCTCGCTACCAGTAGTCCGGCAACCAGTGCCGTCGGCAGGCCGAAGACACGCCGAGCCCACAACATGGAGAGCAACAGCGCCAGCAGGCCTGTCGCGAGCGTGGTGGCGCGTACCACGCGCAGGTCCGACCCCGCGAGTGCCAGACTCGGGATCAGCAGCTGGCTCTTGAGCGAGCCCAGGTAGGCGGCATTTCGCAACGGAAAGGGGCGCCCGAAGAGTTCGACGCTGCGCACACTGCCGGGATGCATACCCGCTCGATCGGGCACGACGAAGCCGCGAGCCTGCTGGGCGAGAAACGCCTCGTCGTAGTACAGGCCCAGCTCGTCGATCCGTGGTAGGGCAGTGGATCCGATCAGCACGGCGAGTGCGAGCCAAACCGCCACGACGGTTCGGCTCCCGCTGGGGTCGCTCGTTCGCTGCTCGGCTTCTTCCGCCACTCGTCGCACAGCCTCAACCCGGGTCTTCATGAACAGGCCGGGTCAATCGACGCCCAGACGGGCGATGAAGTGTAGGGAGCGTTCGAAGAGCCAGCTCGCCGGCCAGGGGTAGAGCCCCAGTCGGTCGATCCAATCCTCGACGTGAAGGCCGAGCTCGGTCAGACGCGTTCGCCACTTCTCTTCCGGCCAATAGTCGTAGGGCAGAGCCACGCCGTGGCGCTCGTTGCCGACGCGATCCATGAAGCGCAGCGTTGGCGTGGCCAGCACGCCCTCGAGCGTGTGATCCTTGATGAGTACGCACTCGCGCGCGACACGCGCCGCCTCTCTCAGTAGACCCTCCGGGTTCTCGCTGTGGTGCACGACGTCGATCAGCATCACCGCATCGAAGGCCTTCTCTAGATGTGGAATGCGCTGTCCGTCGAAGGCCGTCACCGGGATCTCGGCATCGGGCCGCACGAGCACGTCGATTCCCTCACAGCTCAGATCCGCTCGCCTGCCGCAGAGGTCGAGCGCGACGCGGCCATCCCCACAACCCACGTCCAGCAGGCGGGCGTTTCTTGGCGCCAGGCGGGCCAGGTGATCGACCAACACACGTACGCGCCGCCGGCCAATATATGAATCGTGAAGTCCTTCGACCGTCCTCACCGCCGACTCATTCCCAGGATGCTGACGAAGAAGCCCGATAGAACCGTCTGAAAGCCGAGGGCGGCCAGCGTCACGCCCGGGATCACCCAGCGCATGGTCAGGGGGTAGTCGAGTGGACCGAAACCGGTACTTCGCCACTGCTCAGTCGCTCCGGCGATCAACAGCAAACCGAGCACGAAGACGCCAGCCCCCAGCAGCAGACCACGTTCCAGGGTGGCGAATTGGTAGAAACGGTTCATGCGTGGATCCTCGGGCATCAGCCCGACGCTGATGGCGAAGGTCTTGCTGAATACGGCGAAGAGAATCGACTGGTAGCCCAGCAGGATCGCGAGGCTGGCGACGAGAAGCGTATGGCTGTCCAGCTTTGCACCAAAGACGCTGTAGCCGGGCAGAGCCAGCGCGTAGCCGAGGATACCCAGCGCGACCAGCGCGAGCCCGGGTATCAGGAACAGCCAGCGCGGGCTGCACATCAAGAAGAAGCGCAGTGTTCGCCAGCCGTCGCGGAAGGTTCGCAGGTGTGGCCCGTGGCTCCTACGGCCATCGGGGTGCAGCGTGATCGGCACTTCGGCGATCCTCGCCCCCTGCAGGCTCGACTTGATGATCATCTCGGTGGCAAACTCCATCCCGGTGCAACGCAGGTTCAGACTCTCGTAGAGCGCCCGCGTGAAGCCACGCATGCCGCAGTAGGCGTCGCGGACCGGTGCCCGGAACATCAGCCGCGCCAGGGCCGAGAGCAGGGGGTTGCCCAACCAACGGTGCAGCGGGGGCATAGCGCCCGGCATCACGGTTCCGCCGCCGGCGGGCAGCCGGCAACCCTGCACGAGGTCGAAGCCCGCGCGCAGCTGTGCGACGAAGCTCGGGATTTCTAGGAAGTCGTAGCTATCGTCGGCGTCGCCCATGATGATGAAGCGGCCGCGTGCTGCTGCGATGCCCCCCATCAGCGCGCTGCCGTAGCCTCGACAAGCCACCGGGACCACGCGGGCCCCCAGCTTCTCGGCGATCTCGAGAGAGCCGTCGCGACTGCCGTTGTCCGCGACGATGATCTCGCCCGCGATTCCGTTCTCCTCGAAGACGCGTTGCGCTTTCTCGATGCAGGTTCCGAGCGTCTCCTCCTCGTCGAGGCACGGCATGACGACGCTCAGCTCAACACTTTCGGTTTGGCTTGCAGACATCGTCTGTTGCTCCAGCAACTGCTGTGGGGCGACACCAATGTCGCCGGCTGGTGCGAACGGAGGAGCGATCCGCGTCGTATGCCGTGCGCCCCCCCACCCCGACGATCCTACCCCACAGTCCGGCGTGCTGCTCCGCCCGGACAGGGGCGTGGTGTATGATTCCTCGGCCATGAGCCGCGATTCCACTCGCACTGAATCGGCCCCTGACGCCTACCCGAATACGCCCGCAGGCCCAGTATTGGTCGTGAGCAGCGCGGGCTACGTCGGCAGCCAGACCGTGCACCTGCTCGAGGCGCGCCCCAGCAGCCGATCGGCCCCTACTGCCGCAGCAAGCTCCACATGGCGCACATGATTCAAGACGACTCACACGCCTACGGCCTGCGCGTTGCTGCGCTGCGGTACTTCAACGCTGCCGGCGGCGCGCCCGACGGTTCGCTCGGGGAGTGCCATGAGCCGGAGGCCCGCCTGAACTCGTCGGTGGAGGTACACTCGCACGCGATCTTCCGGGCTGGGTGCCTCAGCGCGCCGGCCTGGATGATGACGCCTGGCGCTTCGCACAGCGGCAGCCAGGAGGCTATACCTGACGCCGCTCGTCGGTGCTGGGAGATGTCGGACAGGAGAGCGTTCTGGGGCGCAGCAAAGCGAGATCGAAAGTGAGAGCAGCGGACCGGGATTCGGCTGGCGACTCGGCGTGGCACGTCGATCGCGTCGGCGGCCCCGGCGTACTGGCCTTGGCCGCTCTCTTCATCGTGCTGGCCGTGGCTGGACTGGTGGCCTACCAGCCGGCGCTTCGGGGTGGCTTCATTTCGGACGATCATCACTACGTCGAAGCCAACCCGTATGTCCACGACCCCAACTTCGAGAACCTGATCGCGATGTGGAACCCGACCAGCGTGGTGGCCATCTTGGTGGAGAACTACGCACCGGTTCACCTGATGCTCCATGCCGCGGAGTGGCAGCTCTTCGGTCCGGAAGTCCTCGGCTATCACGTGGTCAATGTGCTGTGCCACGCCTTGGCGGCGACGCTGCTCGTGGCGGTCTTCCGGCGCAGCGGCATTGCGACCGCAGGTGCGGTACTGGGTGCGGCGATCTTTCTGTTGCACCCGGCCAATGTCGAATCGGTGGCCTGGATCTCGCAGCTCAAGAGTTCCTCGGCCCTGGTCCTCGCGCTCGCCGCACTGCTGGCTCATCCGAAGCGACCGGCACTCGCCACGTTGTTCTTCACCCTTGCACTCTTCGCGAAGCCCTTTGCCGCCTTCGCGCTGATCGTCGTCGCGCTCTTTGGTTGGCTGCGGACGACTGGCGACGGGGCAAAGGGCCAGCGAACAGACTTTCGCTGGCCCTGGCTCGCCGCATGGCTGTTGATCGTCATCGCATTCGCCCTGATGGAGGCCTCCGCCTTTTCCCGCTCCGCCGGCTTGGCCCCTCCGCTCTACCCCGATCTGCTCGATCGCTATCGCACCATCTTCTCGATCGCACTTCGCTACCTCTTGATGGCTGGCAGCGGCTGGGGGCTGTCGACATTTCACGAGCCCCCTGCGGTGAAGTCCTTTCTGGACCCGTGGCTGCTGGCTACGCTGGTCGCACTGGGCCTGCTGGGATGGCGTCTCGTCGTGTGCTTGCGGCGCCGAAGCGAAGAGGCCGTCTACTGGCTCTGGGCCGTTGTCAGCTTTGCGCCTCTGTGCGGTGTGGTGCCCCTGCCGTACCCCATGGCAGATCGCTACCTCTACTTCATCCTCCCCGGCCTGATCGGGGCAGTTCTGCTTGCGTCGGTTGAAGTAGCCGAGCGGCTGGGTGGGTTGCTGGGCGGGGGTGATGTTCGCATACGCCAGTTGCGCGGCGCGGAACTCACGCTCGCCGGGCTGCTGCTCTTCCACTTCGCGTCGGCGACCCACGCGCGGGCGTACGTCTTTCGCTCGGTCGACAGCTTCATGGCCGATACCGAGCGCCATTATCCCGATGGTGCCGCGGCGGCCACACGCAAGGCCAGCCGGGCGGCGCGGGAGGGCGACTTCCCCGCCGCAGTGCAGTACGTCCGCGCGGCCCAGGCACGCGGATACAACCGGCTGGATCACATCCTCCAGGATCCGGCCCTCAGCGCGATGCAGGGCTACCCGGAGTTCGACGTGATCATGGTCGAGATGGCCAACGAGTGGCTCGAGCGACTAACGCCCAACCCCCGGCCTTCGCAGATCGAGCTGCGAGCGATCGCGCAAGCTCACATCGTGCTCGATGATCTTCCCACCGCCCTACTCACGATCGAACGCGGCTTGGAGCTGCCGGGACCGATCAGTGCGAAGCTGGAAGCCGACGTCGTGATGCTGAAGCGGCAGATCAGCCTGAACGAGCGACTCGCGGCCGAGAAGGCAAGACGCCAGCGCTGAGGGGTCGGCGCCCGGTGGATGTACGCGTGTTCTCTACGACGGGTCCGGGCCCGGGTCGCTCCTCTGTGACAGAAGATCGAGTCGCTGGCGCGCCTCGCCCGCTCCGGAGAAGTTCGGATCGATGCTCAGGGCCTTCTCGAAGGCCACTCTGGCCTCGCCATCGCGTTCGAGGTTCAGCAGTGCGAGTGCCATGTGGAAATAGTGCTCCGCGACGGGTGGCTCGGCATGATCGGTGACGTAACGGAACTGCCAGAGGGCAGTCTCGTGCTCTCCCATCTGCAGATAGACGTAGCCGAGTGTATCCGCCGCCGCGAGACTCGCGCCGGGTGCCTCTGTAGCCTGCTTGGCGAGTTCGAGTGCGCGAGCGAGATCGCCGCCCCGTTTGGCGATCAGGAAGGCGAGGTCATTCTTCAGCAGCCTGAGTTCGCTGCCCTCCTGGAGGGCTCGTTCGTAGGTTGCGAGCGCCTTTTCTTCTTCGCCCAGCTCGAAGTAGAGACGCGCGAGCAACACCTTGCGATTCCGCGGAAGGCGCCCCTCGCGATCGGCTGTCTCCATGCGCTGCACCTCAGCCTCAGGGTCGTCTGTCTGCGACTGAACGAGGGCGAGCAGCTCGATCACTTCGTTGGCGGCTCCAGGTGCGATCCGACGAACGTACGCGGCATCACTTCGGGCTTTCTGGAGCTGCCCCGACATCGCCGCCACTCGTCCTCGCAGCAGCCGGATCGCGGGTGATGCCGCCGCTCGCTGTGCGGCCTGGTCGAGACGCGCCATCGCCTCGCTGATCCTGTCGTCCTCGAGGTCGAGGGCGGTCAAGTTCTGCAACACCTCGATGTTTCGCGGTGCTCCGGCGTGTGCCTTCTCGAGGTACCGGCGGGCCTTTTCTCGATGGAATGCGTTGAGCTTCTCTCGCCTGGCGAATTCCAGAGCTGCCGCGGTGCCTGCCTCCTCTCCATCCAGCATGCCCGTCAGGAGCTTGTAGCCGAGCGGCGGCAGACCGCTCTCGTAATAGGAGGCCGCCAGCATCACGCTCTCACTCTCGCTGAGCGGCTGACGCTTCTTCAGGGCCTTGAGCGCGGAGATGACTCGCTTGTGGTCTCCCTTGGCGAAGAGGATGCGGGCCTTGAGGCGCCTCGCCTTGTCTGATGCTGGCCCGCCAAGAGTCAGGGAACGGCTGACTGCCGCGAGCGCCGCCTCGTGGTTGCCGAGCTGGTGCTCCGCACTGGCGAGAAGTCTGTGGACATCCGCGGACTCCGACTTGTCGGCGAGTTGTCGCAGTATCTGCGCCGCGTTCTCGTGCTCTCCGGCGTTCAGGTACTGGCGTGCGGTTGCGACTAGACCCGCTGTGTGGCCGGGGTACTTCTCACGTAGCTCGCGAACCGTCTTCGCGGCGTCGGCCGGTCGCTCGTGTTCGAGCTGCAGGCTCGCGATGCCGGCCAGTAGGACCGCCGGATCGAGCCCCGCTTCCATCCGCGCTCGCAGGTACTCGACCGCCGCACTCGGGCCCTGCCAGCCGGCCAGGTGTCCGGCGTAGAGCACATGTGCACCTGGGCTGTCCGGCTGCTTGCTCAAGAGCCGCTGATAGATCCCCCGCTGCCACTCGAGCTGCTGCTCCCCGTCGCCGCGTACCCTCGCCAACTCCTGCCAGCTCAGCAGGTTCTCGGGTGCGACGGCCACCAGCTGCTCCAGCGCCTGCTCTTCGAGCGGCTTCAGGTGGCTTGTCCGGGCGAAGTCCCGCACCGTCTCCAGCACCTGAACTCGGTCCCTTCGGCTATCCGTATTGAGGGCGCTCTCCATGGCCTGCTGGTGAGCCTGAATCGCCTTGTCCTCGTGCCCGGGCCAGCGCCCCAGGATCCGGGCGCGAGCCAGCAGCGCGAGAACCCGGCGATCCCCACCCCGCTCCTCGTACTCGTCATAGGCATCCAGGGCCGCCTGGAAGATCCGATCCGCGTAGGTTCCGATGCTGCTCGGCGAACGCAGCTTCTTGATGCGCGCCTCGTTGATGCGCGCCAATCCCCAGTAGACCTCTGGATTGTCCGGATCGAGTGAACGCGCCTTCTCGATGTGTCGAACGGCCCCCCGAATGTCCCGGGTCCGCAGAGCGATCTCGGACTTCACGAGATAGGCAGCGCCGTTTGCCGGCTCTCGCTGCAGGACCTCGGCGACGAGTTTCCGGCTCGCCCCAGGCTCTTGCCTCAGCAGCAGCCTGGCGAGCTTGAGCGTGGTGTCGGAATCGTCCGGCGCGAGTGCCACCGCTTCGCGATAGAAGTCGATTGCGTCTCCCAGGTAGCCGTATCTCCACGAGACCTCGGCGACGCGGCGATGGATCTCGGGATCATCGGGGGCGAGCTGCGCCGCGTTGCGAAGCTCCAGGATGGCCGCTCTGGACTGGCCGTCCTCGAGCAGCGTCTCGGCCCGCTGCAAGTGCGAGTTCACGCGATCCCGCTCCGAACCACAGCCGCAGTGGCCGAGCACGACTACCGCCAGCAGAGCGCTCAGGCATAGCGAACCGCTGGTCGAAATCGGGAGGCGAAGAGCCGCCGGCCGCGTCAGGCCCAGCATGAATGATCCGGTCTAGTGTCCTGTCTCGGAAGTTCGGCGACTGCATCGACGCCCAGACGCCTCACTGGCAGGGCGGGAGACCGCGGGAGTATCCGTCGATACTTCAAGGGATCCCCAACGCAGCCAGCGAGGATGGATGCTCGTCGAGACTGTTGGCGAACTTCTGAGACGGGACACTAGGAGTCCTGGAGCTTCTCGAGCTCGGCTCGAGCGGCCTCGGCTTCGGGGAAGGACTGCGTTTCGAGCGCCTTGGTCAGGATCGCTCTCGCCTCCTCCTTCTCGCCCTTTGCCGCCAACGCCACGCCGAGGCGGTACTCGATGGAGGGTGAGTTGGGACGCTCTTCGAGCGCCTTGCTGAGCGTGCTGACCGCCTCGTCGGTATCTCCCTTGCGCAGGTGCACGTAGCCCAATGTGTCCAGCGTGTCCGCGCCGCGCTTGACCCGCACGGCGATCAGGGCCAGCTTCAGCGCTCGCTCGAGATCGCGGCCCGTGCTGGCCAGCAGCCAGGCGAGGTCATTGTTCGCCTGTGCGTGACCGGGGTCCACCTCGAGTGTCTCACCCAGACGTTCGATCGCCTCTTCGTTCTCGCCCTTCATCGTCAGCGTCTGAGCGCCCAGATAGATGTACTCGGCATTCTCGGGCTCGGACTTGGCGGCGCGTTCGAACAGGGCGAGTGCGCCGTCGAGGTCACCGCTCACGCGCTGGATGCCGCCGAGAGTCTCGAGTGCCGGGCCAAACTCGGCATTGGCCTCTAGAGCCTTCGTCAGCAGCTCACGCGCTTGTTCTTGCTTCCCCTGCCTGAGCATGACGCGGGCCCGCAGGTCGAGCAGCGGCGCTGAGTCGGCATGCGCCGAGGTTGCGGCTGCGAGTAGCTCGTTCGCCTTCTCGTTCTGGCCGAGGCTCAGATGGTCGCCGACCGCGCCGCGCAGCGCTTCGATGTTGGCCGGGTCAGTGAGGTCCAGCTTGCTCTTGGCCAGGAAGACGAGAGCGGCCTCCGGACCCTTCGATTTTCGCTCGATCGCCGTGAATTCGACCAGGGCCACCGAGTTCGTGGGATCCTTGGCTTTCAAGTTCTCGAGAGTTCTCTGCGCGCGTTCGTACTGTCGTATCGCGGCTGCCGAGCGGGCGGCGATGATGTGCGCGCTGGGCTCCACATAGGGGCGCTTGCGGATGTGTCGTTCGGCAAACTGCAGCGCCGGCTTGTACTGACCGAGGCTGTAGTGGATCTCGGCCATGCGAAGCGCGGCATCCGTCTCGCTCTCACCGACGCGCACCGCTTCGCGGTACTCGGCGAGTGCGCGCTCACGATCGCCCAGGCTCTGAGCCGCCTTGCCCGCCATGTAGCGCGCGCCGGCGTTGTTGGGCCAGAGCCGTAGACCAGCCTCCAGCTTCTCGAGTGCGCCCTTGGCATCGTCTTGCGCGAGCAAGATTGCACCGCGCAGCAGGTGGCGGTAGCTGGGCTCCTGCAGATTGGCCGCCACCTCCTCAGCACGCTCCAGATCGCCTTCCTCGATCAGCATGTCGGCCAGCGCGAAGCGCAGGGGGGGCGAGACGCTGCGCGTTCGCTCCATCGCTTCTTCGAGAGCCTGCCGAGCCTTCTTCGGGTCGCCGGACTTGCGATGGAAGCTGGCCAGCATGCGCCAGGCCGGCGGCGTGTCGAAGAGCTCGACGCTCTCCTTGAGAAGCTCCTCGGCCTCCTCCGCCTGCCCTTGCCCGTAGAGCAGGTCGGCCAGCTTGGAGCGCAGGCTCAGGTCCTCGGGCGTCTCATCGACGGCGTTTCGCCACACCTTGATCGCCTTCCCGGGCTTGCCGATGGAGACGAAGAAGTCGGAGGCGCGCTGTTGCAGCATGCCGTGGGTGGGATACTTGGCGATGCACTTCTCGAAGGTCTCCTCGCCCTTCTCGTCGTCCTTCTGACTCTGGTAGAAGGATGCGAGCGCCGCGCAGGTTCGCGCCGCGGCAGCACTGTCCTCACCGGCCGCCGCCTTCGCTGCGAGCTCGCTGAACGTTCGCTCTGCCTCTTCCCCGCGGTCCAGGTCGATGAGCGCCGCGCCGCGTAGCGCAGTCGCGGTGGAGTCGTCAGGACGCACTCGAAGGAGGTGGTCGGCATCCTCCAGCGTCTTCTCGGGGTGTCCGGCGGCCAGCTCCGAGTTGGCGCGGGTATAGAGGGACGGCAGGTTGTCGGGCTCCAGGGCCAGCACGCGGTTCGCGGCCCGGACCGCCTCTTCGAAGGTGCCGTTCTGGTACAGCGTTGAGGCCAAGAGGATTCCGGCCTGTATCCCGTACTCGTCGGTCTCGCTGGCCTTTTGCAGCGACCAGATGGCGAGATTCTGGCGACCGGTCTGAAGCAGAGCGATACCGAGACGGTAATTGGCCTCTGGATGCCTGCTCTCACCCGCGAGAATCTTGCGCAGCGGGGCGATGGAGGCGTCGTATTGGCCGGCTTCGTGTAGTGAGCGCACCTCCGCCAGGCGCGACTCGATGTCGCTTCCACAGCCCAGAATCGGGATCAGCGCCGTGAGGAGTGTCAGCGCGATCGCACGAGCGGTGTGCGAGCGCCTCGATCGGAGATGGTTTCTTGACGCTACGGAGCCAGCAAACATCGCTTTTGTATGCCTCCCAAGGCGCGAGGTGACCGGGAACAATAGGCTGATCCAGAGCCGCTTCCAAGCGTTTCCCGCCCGTCCGCAGCCAGCTGTGTGTGGCCCGATTGGGCAAGAAGGTGAAGTTGCCGAGGAGCTGCCGACCGCTGATGGGATGGGTGCGGCCGGCGGCGCAGGCGGTTCGAAATCGCGGCCGCCTGAGCCTCCGTGGGCAGTGCCAGGCGAGGGGTTGACCCCACAATCAGGCGCCACCTCCACCCTCTTCCAGGTCCAAGGACTATGGTGAGTTTGTCTCATCATTGTGACGCGGCGCGGCGGCGGGGTTTTGTGGGCCCGAGGTGGAAAAAACTCTGGACACCGGGCTGTGGATCGGTTCATAGTCAGGGCATCTGGCGACACGCTGCGGTTCTACGCCGTGGGGTACAGAGCCCGACGGTGGTCGGTGTCGAGCCGGTCGAGCCGAGAGTGGAGCCAGGAAACGAGATCGAGGAAAGAAAGAAGGAAGGAAAGACAGAAAGGCAAGTAAGTAAGCAAGCAAGAAGACAGATAACAGACTAACGGAGGTAATAAACGTGATGTTACGCAAATTAATGGTAAGCCTGCTGGCGTTGGTTGGGACGCTGGGCATGCTGGTCGGCACGGCGTCGGCAAGCATCTTCTTAGCGCCGCCGAGCACGTCGGAGTTCTCGCTGGGCTCTCTGCCCACGTATGTGACAATCGGTCGCTACCGACTCGGTGGTAACGCGACGCTGACCAACAATGGTTCGCTGCACGATCTCTCGGATCTGGCAGACATCTGGCAGACCACCAGCCTGAATCCGGGCACGAGCTTCTTGACCGGCGTGA
>JAJDAO010000051.1 GCA_029261835.1 Deltaproteobacteria bacterium
TAGCTACGGCTATGCCTGCGGTTTCGCGTCTCGACCTCGGGCCGAATTCACGCACCCGGCTCGGTCCGGGGTTTGTGAGATAGCTTCTAGTGATGTGACGAACTCAGGCCGGTGCAGGCCTCGGATCGGGCGTCCATCACTTCGTCGAGGGAGCTGAGGAACTCGCCGATCGAGAGCGGCTTGGCGAGCACACGCTGGACGCCGGCCGACTCGAGGCGTGCGCGGTCGATCCGCCCCGCCGAGCCGGACACGAGTAGAATCGGGAGGCCGGGCCGCAGCGCGCGCAGCCGTTCCGAGAGCTGTAGGCCGCTCATCCCGGGCATCTGGTAGTCGGTCACGACGACATCGAATCCGTCCGGGTCGGCGGTGAAGCGATGAAGCGCGTCCTCGGGGTCGAGGCAGCTCACCGGTTCGTACCCGATGCGTCGCAACACCCGCACTGTCGAGCTGAGAATGAGCTCCTCATCGTCCACCACGAGGACCTTGCCACCTGCGTGCCGCGGTGCCGCGCGCCTGACAGGAATACGTGTCGCCGAGTCGCCGCGCGTTGCCGCCGAGCTCGCAGCCGCGGCACTGGTTCGCTCCTGGCGAGCTGACAGCCCGCGGATCTCCGCCGCCTCCGGCAGGGGCTCGCGCGCCATGAGATCGTCGACCTCAACCGCGATGCACAGCACGCCCTCACCCCAGCACCGCGAGGCGGGAACGACGTCACTTCGGAGCCGCAGCCAGCCGAGGCTCTGTTCGCCCACCGGGCGGCGCTCGGCATCGCAGCTCTCCGCTTGCTTGTGGGCTTGCACGGATGCCAGGTGGCGGCGCAGCTCGCTTCGCGAACCCTCGCTCACGAACTGCGCAAGAGGTCGACCGATGAGCTGCTCGGGCGCCAGACGCAGCTGCGCGGCAGCAGTGCGATTGACTCGGCGGATGGACCCCTTCGCGTCGAGCAGGAAGCAACCGACGGGTGCCAGCTCGAAGAGGAGGTCACTCGCGGCGCCCGACTGGCCGCCGGAATCCGGCCCGGCCTGCTGCCATGCGATCTTCGGATTCGCCATCGACACCACCCCCGGGCACGCGCCGATACCATGTGCTGCGCGCCAACGATCGGGACCGTCCTGCGCTTCTTCTCGGCGCGCTTCGGGTGGTGACCCAGCGATCGTCGAGGAAAACGCCGGGGGGAAGGTTGGTCCACACCAAGGTTCTGAAGTGTGAATCTTCACGGGTCCTCTCCGATAAAGCCATGGGAAAACGCTGTCATAGAGCAACGAGAAGGAGAAATGGACGGAAGCCCGGACGACGCGGCTCGGGCTAAGCGTCGAGCGGGAGAGACCCGAAACCGGGTGCGGTCAGCGCAGCGTGCATCAGGGGAGCAGAACGAAGCCCGCCACGGTGGCGACCAATGCCGCGAGTGCAGCCAGAAGGCCCAGCCAGCCGTGGGCATCCACCGCCCGACTACGACCCTGCGAGAGCTTCACGCCCAGAAGCCCGGCGGCAATGAAGAGGCCCAGGGACAGCAACGCCAGAAAGGCGTGCAACGTGGAGAAGATGCGCCAGTCGCGCAGCCACATGGCCGAGATCGGTCCCCCGACAAAGCCCAGACACACGAGCACGACACCCGGCTTGGCAAGCTTCATGTGCCGAACGACCAGATCGGCGCCTCGCTCCTGACCCCGCTGCCGGAGCCGGCGCAGCTCGAGTCCGGCACGCAGCGCCAGCAGTGCCACCGCTAGCGAGCCCAGCATCCAAAGCGGATGCAGGTAGGCGAGCCAGCGGGCGAGCGCGTCGTAGCCGGTGGGGTCCAGTCTCGGCTTCCTATTGGATCTCGTGAATGGCGTCGGGCGGGAGCTTGGCGCAGAGCGCTCGTGCCGCGCGCTCGAGATAGTCGGGATCACGGGACTCGAGCGTCAGCATCACGCGGTAATCACGCTCGCCGATGCGAGGATACGAGCCGAGGAGTAGCTCTGGGAACTCGCCCAAGAGTTCGTTGAGCGAGTCCGCAATGTCACTCTCGTAGCGATCGACGAAGATACGGGTCAACCGGAAGGGAACTCCGCTGAAGCGGTGTCGGATCGAGCGAAACTTCTTCTCGAATAGCTGCGGGATGCCGGGGAAGATGTGCACGTTCTCCACCACCACGATGGGAAACCAGAGGTCGCCCGCATCAACCGCCTTGGCACCGGCCGGCAGCATCGCCATCTTTCGCATCGCGCTATTGATGGGCTTGCCGCGCGCGCGCTCGATGCGGTCGCAAATCGTCTGATCGAGCACGACCTCACGTTTGAAGGCCCGAGCCACACCCTCCATCGTCACGTCATCGTGCGTCGGCCCGATGCCGCCGGAGGTAAAGACGTGGTCGTAGGCCCTGCTGAAGGCGAGTACCTCCTCGGCGATGATGTCGATTTCATCGGGAACCGTGAGGATGCGCTCCAGATCGACACCCAGCCCTCGCAGCTCCGCCGCGAGAAACGGCGAATTGGTGTCGACGATCTTCCCGGACAGGATCTCGTTTCCGATCACGAGTAGAGCCGCGGTGGGCATCGATGCATCGTATCCGAGAGCGCGATCCGCGGTCAATCGGGGGAGTTGGGCCGCTGTCGTGGGCTTGCGTATGATACGTGGACGATGGACCGCCTGGTCAGCTTCCTCCGCCCCCGCCGCAGCGTCCGCGTGCCCAATCGTCCCCGCCCCTCGAGGAGCCGGCTGTGAAGCCGCGGCGTGCCCTGCTGCTGGTCGACCACGGCAGCCGCCAGGCAGCCGCCAACGAACTGCTCGAGCAGATCGGCGGGCTCGTCCGGGCGCGCCGCCCCGACCTCGTGGTCGAGCTGGCTCACATGGAGATCGCGACGCCCAGCCTCGAGGAAGGCGTCGCGGCTTGTATCAGCGCCGGGGCGCGGGAGATCGTGATTCACCCCTATTTCCTCGCTCCCGGCCTTCACACGCAGCACACGATTCCGGAGCTGGTCGCGAAGAGCGCTGCGCGCCACCCCGACGTAGCGCTGCGAATCAGCCAGCCGCTGGGCCTGCACGAGAAGCTGCTCGACGTGGTGATCGAGAGGTTCGACGAAACCGCGTTCGACTGAAGGGGGAAGGCAGAGCCACGCTCGGCGCTGCGCGCGCAGGACCGGCGCGTCGATCACAGCTCGGCGGAGCGCCAGAGCTCGTACCAGTAGAGTGCCGCGACAACCAGCGCGTGGCCGATCTCCCCGCGCGCCAAGTGCTGCTGCAGATCTCGCTGCGGAACGAGCGCCACAGCGGTCTCCTCCGTGGCGCTGTTCTGGATCTCGCTCACTGGCACGACATCGCGCACCAGGAAGCTGTGGCAGCAGTTGCCGAATAGCGCGGGGTTGGGGTTGACCACGCCGAGCGGCGTGGGTGCCCCACCGCGATAGCCCGTTTCTTCCAATAGCTCACGCGCCGCCGCCTCGGCGGGGCTCTCGCCCGGGTCGACGATACCGCCGGGGATTTCGAGCGTGACCTGCCGCGACCCGTGTCGAAACTGCCTCACCATGACGATCTCGCCCTGGGGCGTGAGCGGCACGACGTTGACCCAATCCGAGGAGTCGATGCGGTAGAAGGTGTGGCGCTCACCCGTCTTGGGGGACTCGGCGAGGACGCGGCCGACGCTGAAGACCGTGCAGTCCTGGAGTGTCTCGATCTCACCATGCCGCCACGGCTTCGGGAACTTCATCGCGCGAGCATCTTACCACGCACCCCAGACGCAGGACTGGCTCGGCAATGCAGGCTACGATGCGGCCCGCATTGACACCTCCCCCGCCTCGAGTGACCCGTGATCGACTCGACCGCTGACCGTTCACATATCTTCGATCGCGGCGGGCACCTCTATATGGTGGGGGCAGCCGTCTTTACGGGCCTGGCCGGCGCTGCGGCCGCGGTCCTGTTTCGGCTACTGATCCGCGCCGCGCAGGCGCTGGCCTTTGGCGGCCTCGACGGTCCGGGGCATTTGCTCGACGAGGGACTCCTGGCCGAGGCCCACGACCCGATCGAGGTGGCGCGCCAACTCCCGTGGTACTGGCGGGTCGGCGTGCCCGCGGCGGGTGGGCTGGTGGTCGGACCCCTGATCTACTTCTTCGCCCGAGAGGCGCGCGGCCACGGCGTACCGGAAGTCATGAAGGCGGTGGCGGTGCGCGGCGGAATCATCCGCGCCCGGGTCGTCGGGATCAAAGCACTGGCCTCGGCGGTGTGCATCGGAACGGGTGGCTCGGTGGGACGCGAGGGTCCCATCGTGCAGATCGGCTCGGCCTTCGGCTCCACCGTCGGACAGTGGCTCGGGCTCAACACCATGGGCGTTCGCACGCTGGTGGGCTGCGGTGCGGCAGCCGGCATCTCCGCCACCTTCAACGCGCCAATCGCAGGGGCGATCTTCGCGGCCGAGATCATCGTCGGCCACTTTGCCGTCACGCAGTTCACACCGATCGTGATCTCCTCGGTCGTCGCCACCGTGATCTCGCGCTTCTTTCTGGGCAACTTCCCGGCCTTCCGCGTGCCCGACTACGAGATCGTGAGCCCGTTCGAGCTGTTGCCCTATATGGCGACGGGGATTCTGGCGGGACTCATTGCGGTGGCTTTCATTCGTGCGCTCAGTGCCTCGGAGCAGCTCTTCGAGTGGCTCCCCACGCCCGAGTATCTCAGCGCCGCAATCGGCGGCGCGCTGGTGGGACTGATCGCGCTTGGCCGGCCCGAGATCTACGGCGTCGGATACACGACCATCTCCCTGGCTCTGGCGGGCAGTCTGTCGGCCATCAGCATGGCCTGGCTGGTGCTGGCCAAGATCACTGCCACCTCGATCACGCTCGGATCCGGCGGCTCGGGTGGCATCTTCGCGCCCTCTCTCTTTCTCGGCGCCATGGCGGGCGGTGTCGTGGGGACACTGGTCGAGCAGTACTTCCCAGGAGCGACGGCTTCCTCAGGCGCCTACGCGCTCGTCACCATGGGGGCCGTCGTGGCCGCGACCACCCATGCACCCATCAGCGCCATCATCATCATCTTCGAGCTGACGCAGACCATCGACATCATTCCGGCGCTGATGACCGCTTGCGTCATCAGCACAACGGTCTCGCAGCTCCTCAACCGCGATTCGATCTACACCAGCAAGCTGCGGCGCCAGGGTATCGACATCTACGAGGCCGAGGATCCCAATGTTCTCAAGGGCCTGTTCGTGCGCGACGTGGTCGACAGCTCGCCGGAGGTGATCCCGGAGTCCGCAAACTTTCAGACAATCCTGGACCTCGTCGTCCAGAGCAACCACAGCCAGTTCTTTGTGCTGAGCGCCTCCGGCGACCTGCTCGGTGCCATCTCGCTCTCGGAGGTGAGGAGGCTCATCTACGAACAGGAGGCACTTCGGCATCTGGTCGTGGCGCGCGATTTGGTCGATACGGATCTGCCGAGGGTGACGGTCGAGGATGACCTATCGATCGTGATGCAGATGTTCAGCGGCAGCGACGTTGACGAAGTCGCGGTCGTGGACGTCCACGCGCCCGGGCGGCTGGTCGGCACGATCCGCGAGAAAGATGTCATCGAGGCGACCAATCGCGAACAGCTCCGCCGCGATCTGGCGGGCAGCTTCTCGAGCAGCGTGAGCGCCGTCGGCAAGGGAAAGACGGTCGATCTAGGCGGGGGCTACCAGCTGCAGGAAGTCGTGGCACCGCCCCACATGTTGGGCCGTAGCCTGCAGGAGCTGGCGATTCGCGAGCGAACGGGCGTCCAGGTACTGCTCGTGCGCACCAGAGGAGACGGGACGGCGCAAGGCAGGGCAGTGCGGGTGGCGGGTGCGGTCGAGCGGTTCGAGGAGGGCGACACCCTGGTCGTCGCCGGTACGCGCGAAGGCCTCGACGCCTTGGCTCAGCTCAAGACGGCTCCCTGAGTCTCGCTGGGGCAGCCGCTCAGATCTGGCGGTCCAGCACGAGCGAGACCCCTTCGCTGCCGGCGCTCACCGCCCCCGGAACTGTGCCGTCGAGATCGCCGGGCAGCTTGCTCAGCGCATTGCCGTCCAAATCGAGACGGGCGGTCAGCGTGTAATCGCCCTCGAACCTCATCTCCTCGCTCATCATTTGAGCCGGGCCGATCTCGAACTCGAGTGGAAAACGGGGATTGGGAATCCGAACAACCGCCGCCGGCGGCCCGCCTAGCGCAGCACTCGGGCGAGCCATGATGAAGAGAACCGCGCCGTCACGCTCATCGAGCGCGATACCCGGCCCCAGCGCGACTGTGCCGCGAATCGGGGATCCGCGATTCGCCGCAGCCGCGGGGCGAGCGGCTTCGTTGTCGTGATCATGCTCGGCCTCGGGCTCGGGGAAGATGCGAGACAGGTCTGGCTGACTCGGTGTCTCGCCTGGAACGAACGGCTCGACGTTGCGGTCGCACGACACGCTGGCGAGCAAGAACACTAGGAGCAGGAGCACGCGGGGTAGGCTCAGTTGGCTCATCTCTCTCTTCTATATCTTCTAGCCCGAACTTCTGTCTCGAGCTTCTGTCTCGAGCTTCCATCTTGATCTTCGACCGCAATCGGGTCCGGTGCGGGCGCGAAGAGAGGATTAAACCGCGAAATGAGCCGTCGCGCCAAGGGCCGGCTCTGACCCGCCGAGAATTGCGACCCAGCGACCAGACTGCACCGGAGATCGTCCTTATCGGGCCGCCGTCGCGGTGCAGCACCCGACGCGTCGTGATAGCCTGTCTTGTCAGACGGAGCCTGGGGGTGGCTGGCCGTGCGAGCGAACTGCTCGTCCGTCGCGGTTGGTCTGAGATTACACCCTTTGAACCTGATCTCGGTCTCCTCAGCGGCCGGCAACATCGGCTGTGAGTGGAGAAGCGAGCGTAGGGAAGGCTTGTACCGGCGCTCCGTTACAAACCACGGCTTTCGCCGCTGGCGTCGACACGACGCCCGAGCCGAATGAGGAGCGTCTCGAATGTCCGACACGACCGACCGCAGCTTCGTGATACCCGCGCGGGGGGCCGACGCCTCCAGCTCCAGCCCGGGGACCTCGCCGGGGAGCTTCGCCAATCCGCCGGATATCGGGGGCCCCCTCGCCTTCTCCTCTCCCGACACCCCCGGCATGCCGGTCCCTTCGGAGAAGACCGCCTGGGACTTCATGCCGGCGGACTGGACAAGGGAGGCCGGCCGCTGGCTGCCGCCCCGGGACTTCGAGCCTCGCACGCAGCTCGAACACGCGCGCCTCGGCATCGTCACACCGGAGATGACCCGTGTAGCGGAGCGTGAGCCGCACCTGACCGCCGACCAGATTCGCGTCGAGGTGGCGGCCGGCCGCATGGTTATTCCGGCCAATCGAGTGCACCTCGGTCTCGGCCTCGACCCGACGTGCATCGGCCGAGCCGCGCGCACCAAGATCAACGCCAATATGGGTGCCTCGCCGATCTCGAGTGGCAGCGAGGCCGAAGTCGAAAAGCTGAGCTGGGCCGTCCGCTGGGGCAGCGATACGGTGATGGACCTCTCCACTGGCGGCGACCTCGACGTCACGCGCGAGGCCATCATTGCGAACTCGCACGTGCCGATCGGGACGGTGCCGCTCTACTCGATGATCATCGGACGTGCGATCGAGGACCTCGACGCAGAGCGGGTCTTGGCATCGCTCGAACATCAGGCTCGCCAGGGCGTAGATTACTTCACGATTCACGCCGGAGTGCGGCGCGCGCACCTTCCGCTGGTCGCCCAGCGGCTGATCGGCATCGTCAGTCGCGGTGGATCGCTACTGGCGAAGTGGATGATCCACCACCAGCGCGAGAACCTGATGTGCGAGATCTGGGACGACATCTGCCGGATCATGCGTCGCTATGACGTGACCTTTTCGATCGGCGACGGCCTGCGACCGGGTGGGCTCGCGGACGCAAGTGACCCGGCCCAGTTCGCCGAACTCTCCGCCCTGGCCGAACTCACTGAGCGCGCTTGGCGCCACGGTGTGCAGGTGATGGTCGAGGGGCCGGGTCACGTCCCGTTCGACCAGATCGAGTACAACATGAAGCTGCAGCGCCGGCTGTGCCACGGCGCTCCCTTCTACGTTCTCGGCCCGATCGTCACGGACGTCTTCCCCGGCTACGACCATATTACGAGCGCCATCGGGGCGACGGCAGCCGCCTATCATGGGGCGAGCATGCTCTGCTACGTGACTCCGAAGGAACACCTGGGGCTGCCGAAGCGAGACGACGTCAAGCAGGGCTGCGTCGCTTACAAGATCGCGGCCCATGGTGCAGACGTGGCGCTCGGGATTCCCGGCAGCCGGGATTGGGACGACGAGCTCACCAAGGCGCGCGCGGCACTCAACTGGGAGAAGCACTTCGAGCTCGCGTTCGACTCCGACACGGCTCGTGCCTACCACGACGAAGATCTCGACGTCGACACGGATTTCTGCGCGATGTGCGGGCACGATTGGTGTGCCGTGCGGATCAGTAAGGAAATCTCACAGTTCATCTCGGGCAAGGACGAGCAATACACCTGGGAGCGGCCGCGCGTAACCGCTGCTCTCTCGCAGGAGCAGCGGGAGATTCTGCGGCAACGCGGTGTCCTGACCCCAGCCGAACTCCACCGCCTGGCGTCCAAGACACTCGGCGAGGTGGGGAGCGGCGAGGGCCGCGCCGCCTGTCACAGTGATGTCGCGACTGAACACGTCGCCCGATCGCTTCAGACAACCCAAGAATCGGCGGCGCAGGAGGGGCCGACACTCCCCTGACCTCAGAAGCAAGACACCCCGGGACCGGTCGGCCCCGGGGTGTACCGTCGGAGCCTCCCCCCCCCGGATCAGCCCCGATTACTGGCCCCTGTTTCGGCCGTCCCGGACTCGACTTGAGGACTTCGTTGCCGGTTTCTTCCTCACGAGATGCCGGCGGCTTGCTGGAGATCTGCTGCCAAACGGGGGAATAGTCCCACTGCAGACCTCCGTTCGAACCGCAGCCGCACCGGGCCGAGCACGAGCGTTCTTCAGTGCGCCGCAAATGGCATCGTAAACTGTTGAAAATACGCACATGCTGCGTAGCCGGCCCGAGGTGGGTGATGTATCCTTAGCAGACTGCGCCAAATTTGTTCTTGGATTCCGGCTAGTTGTGCCGATGGCCCGAAGCCTGCAAAGGCTGACGGACGCGGCTGTCCGGCCAGGTAATACTCACGAAGCTGATATCTCTGCGCGAGGGCGGATACAGCAGCGGATGGCCGGAAGGCCGATTGCAAGTCAATCTTGGAGACGGAGCGAAATGGACATGAAGATCAGATTGAGCCTTGAGTTCACCGTCTCCGAGAGCAGCCTCGAAGATGCCCTGGCGGAGTACGACGAGATCACCGTCGAGGGCCTGGCGGCCGAGATCCTCGACAAGTCGATTGCCTGCGACGAGATCATCGCCAAGGTGGTCGAAGGGCCCAACAGCCTGGAGGAATACGACGAGCAGAAGACCGCCGCCGTGAATTCCTGACCCAAATCACTTCGCGAGAGTCCGCAACACGACCGGACGTGCGCGCATCGCCTCAGAACAGATCGAGTTGCTCGGGTACATTCGATCGCGCTTCGACGACCCGATCGTCTGAACAACTTCTCCGGTCCGCAGCCGGCGAGAACAGACGGCCACGAACGTCCGGACGGTAGATCTCCTGCTGGCGCGCCCACTCGAGCAACGCCGCATTGAGGGCCCTGAAGCGAAGGCCGTGGTCGAAGTGCCTCAAGTGCGCGAGTTCGTGACAGAGCGTGCTGATCAGGCTCGAGTACTTGAGCGGGCGGCCCGTGGCGGAGTGGCGCAAGCGTATCTTGATGCTTCCGTCCGAGTAGCAGATGCCGTAGCGCCGCTTGACATTGGCACGTTCTGCTTCGATCGAGCGATAGCGCAGACCAAAGCGCCAACAGATCCGGTCCGCATCGCGGATCAAACGGCCGAGCAGTTCACGAACCTCGCTACGTTGCATCGTTGCGATGCGAGTTTCACCGCCCGTAACTGCCGAGTCAACAGCCATACAGCCGCACGCAGGCTCGTTTTGGGTACGAGATTGACTCATTTACCGAACTGCGAAAAATATAGAAAAAAGGAGCATTCTTGAGGAATCATTAGATTTGCAGGATCGCAATTCGGGCCGACCGACACCTGTCTGCACTCGTGAAGTCGTCTCAGAACTCCGTGTGGATGTCCCCGAAATGCAATCACTATCGGGAATGCAAACAGCGGTTTCCGGGGGTGTAAAACCCTATTTCATTGCGATCTGGTAGGTGTAGCGGGTGGCTCCCGATCGCTCGATTTCGACTTTGCGAGCTGCCACCTGGCTATGGTTTACTCTGCCCCACGCAGGATCGTAGCCAGCCTTGATTGGGTCAAGATCAAGCGGGAACGGTTCAAATCACCAGAAATCTGGTACAGAGGTTGGCGCGAAGCAGTATGGCCTTTACCCCCGAGGTCTGGAACGGCGTTCGACGCCGTCTGCAAGATCAGCTGCCGACGTTCTCGTACGATGCATGGCTCGCGCCGTTGGTCCCCCAGCAGCATGAGCGAGGCCTGCTGCTCCTGTGCCCGAGCGCGTTCCATCGCGAGCGCGTTCGCAATCACTTCCTGCCGCGAATCAGCGAGTGCATCAGAGCCGAGCTCGGGCAGGCCATGAATGTCGAGCTGGGGCTTGCGCCTACATGCGCGATGCCCGATCGAGCAACAGGCGGACAGAAGGGTGACGGGGGCGACGAAGGCAGCGCTGCACGAAGGAGCCCACCGAAGCCTGTGGCGAGGGCGAGCGCTCCCGCCATCGTGGGCGGGCGGACGAAGCCGCAGCAATTGCCGGTCCGACTGCCAGCGAAGTGCGAGCCGAACGCGGCACAGCTCGGTCAGCGCGATCAGAGCCTGCCCGCGCCTCGGCCGGGCAGCCGACCGAGGCGACCCATCTACCCCTATACCTTCGACAACTTCGTCGTCGGCCCCTGCAACGCACTCGCGCGTGAAGCCTCGTTGGCGATCGCTCACGGCGAGCAGCTGAGCCTCAGCCAGCTCTACCTGAACTCGGGACCCGGCCTGGGGAAGACTCACCTCTCGCGCGCCGTCGCAGCAGAGGCCGCTCGTCTGCACGGCAGCGAGGTGCGCTACATCTCGGCTGAAGCGTTTACGAACGAGTTCCTGGCGGCGCTTCGGAGCAAGAAGACCGCCGAGTTCAAGCGCCGCTACCGCGCGCGCTGTCAGCTGCTCGTAATGGAGGATGTGCAGTTCCTCCAGAGCAAGTCCGCCACCCAGCTCGAGTTCTTCCACACTGTGCAGCACGTGCTCGACGCCGGCGGGCGAGTGCTCCTGACGGCAGACCGCGTGCCACAGGACTTGACCGAGCTCCCCGAGCGCGTCCGCTCGCAGCTCGCCGGAGGTTTCGTAGCCGAGCTCGAGCCGCCCGACGCCCAAGTTCGGCGTGCGATTCTTCGCAGCAAGGCAGCTCACGGGGGTATCCGGCTGCCGGCCGACTGTCTCGACCTGCTCGTCGAATCCGTCGAGGGGAGTGTGCGCGAGCTCGAGGGCGTGCTCATCCAGCTGGTTACGACCGCCTCGCTGCTCAAGCGCACGATCGATATCGGACTCACCCGTAGCGCGATCAAGAAGAAGGTGGCGCCGCCGCGTGGCGAATCCACCCGACTGAACGTCGCCAGCGTGCTCCGGACGGTGGCGGGCTTCTTCCAGACGACGCCGGAGCGACTTGCCTCCCGCTCCCGCCGCAAGCAGGTGCTGCTGCCACGCCAGCTCGCGATGTATCTGTGCCGACGCTACACCGACGCCTCCGTGGCGGAGATTGGTCGCGCTCTCGGTCGCGACCATCCGTCGGTGCGCAACGCCATCCAGAAGATTGAACGGGACATTCTCGAGCACGCCCCGCGCCGCTATCAGATCGAGGCCCTCAGCGAGCGGCTCGACCAGCTCCTCGACGCGCCGCGAACCTGAACACGCCGGCGGCGCGCGCCTTCAGCCCGAAGCCTGAAGGCGCAGACCCAACGCCTGGCGCGCAGCGGCGCCCACGTCGCTCGGCTCGAGCGACGCGGGGTCGAGGGCCGGGTCGTCGAATCGCCGAATCGGCTCGTAGCAGGTCGATCGCTCGACCGGGGTGCGGCCAATCTCGCGAATCAGGCGGCGGAATTCCTCGGGCGGGCAGTTCTCGCCGTGCTCGGAGCCCGACTCGCGGCTGATGGACTCCTCCATCAGGGTGCCACCGAAATCATTGGCGCCGGACTCCAGTGCACGCTGCCCAAGCTTGCGACCCATCTTGACCCAGGAGACCTGGATATTCGTCACCCATGGGCGCAGGAATAGGCGAGCCACCGCCACGAGGCGCAGGTCCTCGTGCATCGACGCACCCGGACGTGAGCCGAGCTCGTTGTAGAGATCGTTGCGCTCGTGGATGTACCCGAGCGGCACGAACTCCGTGAAGCCACCGGTCCGACGCTGAATCTCGCGGATCAGGCCGAGGTGCCGAGCGATGTGGTGCGGCTTCTCGATGTGCCCGTACATCACTGTCGCCGAGGTCCGGAGGCCCTGCCGATGGGCGGTCTCGATGATCTCGACCCAGCGCGCGGTCCTGAGCTTGCGGGGCGCCAGGATCTGGCGGATCTCGTCGTCGAGAATCTCGGCCGCCGTGCCGGGCAGAGTGCCAAGACCCGCATCCTTGAGCCAGTCCAGATACTCCGCCAACTCCATGCCGCTCTTGCGATGGCCGAAGTCGATCTCCTCCGGCGAAAAGGCGTGCAAATGCAGCGTCGGGAACTCAGCCTTGATGCCGGCGAGAATCGCGCGGTAGTGGGTGTGATCCTTGTTCGGGTGGATGCCACCCTGAATGCAGATCTCGCTGGCTCCGCGTGCGACGGCATCGCGACACCTGTCCAAGATGACGTCCAGCGGATGGTCGTAGCATTCTCCCACCTGATGTTTCTGACGAGAGAACCCGCAGAACGAGCAGCCCACGTAGCAGATGTTCGTGAAGTTGACGTTGCGGCAAACCACGTAGCTGACGTCGTCACCATTGTCGTCGCGCCGCGCGAGATCGGCGGCCCAGAGAAGAGCGTGCAGATCCGCCCCCTGTGCGATCACCAGACGCTCGGCCTCAACCACTGACAGCGCCCGTCCCGCGAGGGCCGCGTCGAGAATCTCGGCCACTTGCGGGTCCACCTCGGCGTACATTCGTTCGAGCATCAAGCGGCCTCCTCTCTGGACTGGCGGTGGGGACGCCGTGCGTAGCCCTCGTCGGTAGCCAAGCACGGCAGTGCGGCCCGCAGCTGCGGGTCGAAGAATTCGGGTCGGTGCAGAATCCACTCGGGGTAGACGGGGCCGCGGTCTCGCAGACGCTGTCCCCCGGCCTTACAGAGCGCCCGCAGCTTGTCGATGGCGGGCCAGGGCGCTTCCGGGTTGATGAAATCGATCGTCACGGGTGAGACCCCGCCCCAGTCGTTGAGACCTGCGCGCAGCAGGCGGCCGAGCATCTCGGGGGCGAGATTCGGCGGCGCCTGCAGGTTCATCCGCGGCCCCAAGACGAGGCGCGCGAGCGCGACCCAACCCACCACTTCGTCGTCGCGAATCGGAGCCGTAGCGCGCATTCGCGTGCCCGGCTTCGGATGGAAAGGCTGAATGATGGTTTCCTGAATGTGGTGATGACGCGCATCGAGATCGCGGATCGTCAGCAGGGTATCGACTCGCTCCGCCACGTTCTCTCCGATGCCCAGCAGAACGCCCGTGGTGAACGGAATCGCGAGTTCTCCGGCCTCTTCGTGCATGCGGATTCGCACCGCGGGATCCTTATCGGGCGCGTGGTAATGGGCCATGCCGCGCCCGCGCAGGCGCTGGCTGGTCGTCTCCAGCATGAGACCCATCGACGCATTCCACGGTCGCAGGCGCTCCATCTCTTCGGCGCACAGGACGCCCGCATTCGTGTGGGGCAGCATCCCCCCGTCGAGCGCCACCTTGCAGGCCTCGACCAGGAGATCGATCGTGCTGTCGTAACCGCGAGCCGCCAGCCAATCACGATGGCTGCGGTAGGCGATCTCCGGCTTGTCGCCGAGGCACATCAGCGCCTCGGTGCACCCCGTCAGCACGCCGCCCCGCACGACCTCGGCGACCTCTTCGAGGCTGTAGCTGTGGGCTACGGCGGAGTCGGGCTGCTTGGCAAAGCCGCAGTACGTGCAGCGATTGCGGCACAGGTTGGTCAGCGGAATGAAAACGTTTCGCGACACGGTAACGACATCGCCCTTGTGCCGTCGTTTGCTCGCCTCAGCCGCCTCCAGCAGCACCTCGAGCACACCCGGCCGCAGGAGATTCGCACCCAGCCGCTCGGCCGGCGCGCGCTCGAGCCGACCCGAATCCAGAGCCTCTGCGACGAGCGAAGTCGCGTGAGCCACGGAGAGCGGGGCGTCTGGCTGGGGGGGGGAGCTCACCGGATGATCTTCTCTCAACTGGGCTGCGGACGCGGCAGCGAACCGGGCGGCTGCGATCCGGACAGTGCTGCGAACTATACCCGCCACGCAGGGAGCGCGCCGCCAAACGCGTGCGGCGTAGCGGGCGCGCGACTCGCGGCTTCGGGTGGCGCTCCCCCGCCTCTCGGACTCGCGCAGGCATACCCCTCACCTGCCCGTCATCAGCCAGAGGGCCGCAAGGGCCGTCTCACCCTCGCGGGGCCGCTGTGCCAGGAGCCGCGAAGGACGCGGCTCGAGGCAGCCGTTTCCTTCAAGCAGGCGCACCGGCGTGCCGATCAGTCTCCTTGTAGAGCAGGCCTCTTCGAGGCCCCCGTTGCAGGTTGCTTGCGCGAGACAAGGAGAAGAGGCGAAAGGCCCCGTGAGGAATCCGCTTCAAAGTCTCCCGACCCGCATCGTCTTCTTCGTGTTCGCGGCCACGCTCCTGACGTCGCTCACCGTGACGGGCGTTTCGGTCAACTTCATCGACTCGTTTCTGCGCACGAAGATCAACCAGAAATTCCCCGAGATCCTCGAGACCACGATCGAGCGACTCGATTTCTGGTACGAGCAGAGGTTGCGCGAGGTCGAGGTATTCGCGAAGAGCGACGTGCTGCAGGACAACCTGAGGGCCCTCTCTTCTGGTCTCGGCTCGCCGCGCCACAAGCGAGCGCGAGCCGAGGTCGAGCAGTACATGGCCTACGTGCTCGATGGCTTCTCCCAGTACGCCTCGCTCTTCGTGCTGAGCAACGAGGCCGAGGTCCTGCTGCTGGTTGGCGAGCCGCTCGATCTGCCGCCGGAGATCCGCCGGGACCTGCGGGCGACAGTGGCGAGCCGGGTCGGCGATGTCCTGGCCCTCTCCGATGGACCCGGACAGATTGCATCGGCTCCTATGAAGGACGCGAGTAACCAATCGCTGGGCAGCCTACATGCCCTGATTCGGGTCTCGGCTCTCGGGGAGATCCTGCCGCACGACAACGCTGGCCCGTCCGGTCACATCTCGCTCATTGGAGAAGATGGTCGCTACCTGGCCAGCAGCGAGCAACGACCTGCGGGCGAGACGTTCGCGGGGCCACTTCACACTCTGGGCGAGCCCGTTGTGCTGGAGGAGTACACCAGCGACTCGGAAGAGTGGGTGATCGGCGGAGCCCGGGTGTTTCCTCGCTTCGGCTGGAACGTGGTCGTGGAGCAGTCCTACGGGGAGGCATTCGCTCCGGTCGTGTCGGCCATTGGCCGCGTGCTGCTGATCAACCTGGCCATCGTCTTGCTGGCCGGCATTGCGGCCTTTCGTATCGCGGTACCGATCGTCCGGCCCATCGACGCGCTGTCGGACGCCGCCCGGCGCATCAGCGACGGTGAACGCGGTGTGTCGATTCCCGAATCCCAGAGCTCCGACGAGGTCGGCGTGCTGACCCGCGCCTTCAGCAGCATGACAATGCGCCTCACCAACAACGCTGCCGAGCTCGAGCTGAGCCACGACGCGGTCGCCGAGGCAAACGAGCGGCTGCGGCTGCAGAACGAAAAGCTGCAGCAGGTCAACGAAGTTCTGGAGCAGCTCTCCATCACCGACGGGCTCACCAAGCTTCACAATCACCGCTACTTCCAGGAGGCGCTGCTGCGCGAGAGCAAGCGGGCGGATCGCACCAGCTTGCCTCTCTCGCTGATCTTGATCGACATCGACCACTTCAAGTGCTGGAATGACCGGCTCGGTCACGCCGCGGGCGATGAGATTCTCCGCATGCTGGCCGACGTCATGAACACGACCGTTCGCGAGACCGACGAGCTCGCTCGCTACGGCGGCGAGGAGTTCGCCCTGATCGCGCCCGACACCGATCTCGAAGGGGCCATGCAGCTGGCCGAGAAAGTCAGAAGCGAGGTGGCGGCGACGAGCTTCTTTTCGGGACCGCCTGCTGAGCGAGAGTGTGTCACCGTCTCGATCGGCGTCGCGGCCTATCAGGGCGATCGGCGCGACCTCTTCGGCCGCGCGGATCGCGCCCTCTACCGCGCCAAGGCGGGCGGCCGAGACTGCGTGGTCAGCGAAGCGAACGCCACCGAGCAATGAAGCGCTAGCAGGGGGCGGGGGCGCTCAGGGCGCGCTCAACAGGCTCGAGTGGACCCAGCCGACCGCGCCGCCCACGGTGCGGATCAGCACCCAGCCTCGATCATCGTCCTCGGGGATGATCGGTGTTCCCTTTGTCAGTACGGTGAGCACGCCGGCCTTCGTCGAGGGGCCGGCTCGCAAGTTGACTCGGCGGCCCGAGATGAAGCGTGCGCCCTGCATGGCGGCCACGGCGCTCGCTTCCGCCTCGAGTCGGTCGGCGATCCTTTGCGCGCGATAGACGAAGAAGAGCGCTGCCCCGAAGTGCCCGTCTTCGACCTGCCGTTCCGCCTCCTCGAGCTTGTCGCTGGCCTCCTGGAGTTCGGCCAACCGCCACGGGGCGGCCGAGGCCGCTCGCTCGACACTAATGCGCGCTCCCGCCAGGCCCGATACGGCGTCGGCGCGTGAGTGGCTGCCGCGCAGGCCGGACTCGACCGTCACCAGGGCCTCTTCAGCCTGGCTCAGGTCTGCCCTCAGTCGAGCCACCTGGCTCGACAGTCGCTCGGCGCGCTCGCTCTCGGCACGCCGGTAGACTTCGGCACCGATGGCCGGGTAGGGCCCGACGTCGCGTGGCTCGAGTTCGCCCTTGGTCGGTGTCGTGTTGCAGCCCGCAATCACGAAGAGCGACAGCGCGAGCGATACGACTGCGAGAGAGATCCGAGCTGAAGCGATCGAGGCCCCGAGGCGGGCACTCGGCAGTAGGCGGCATCGGCTCTGCGCCCGGATGGCAGTCGGCGCGAACTGGGGCATTGGCGTTGTCCTGCGGCCAGGGGGCGCGGATCCCTGCCGACCCTTCGTATCGTCCGGAGCCGGAAGCCCCTTGAGCAACAATGTGGCCAAATCACCCTATTCGAGCGCGACTGCGCTTTCGGAGTCGGTGACCGAGACCTCGGCGCGGCGGATAGACGCGGCCCGGCTCGACGCAGGCGCCGCCGACCTCAGGACGCGTCTTCCAGCGCCGTTGCACCCAGAGCCACTGCTCGGGTGCGTCGCGAATGACGCGCTCAATAACGCGGTTCATGCGTGTCACGTTGCGACGAAGGGCCGCCTCTGGATCCGCTCCTGGCGGCTCCAGACGCAGATGGGGGCCGATCCGGAGGACATGGCGCGCGGTGGTGCCCCGGCGAAAGACAAAAGCGGGCAAGACCGGAATCTCGCGCCGCATCGCGATCAGGGCCGGGCCGACCCGGGTGCAGGCGGGGCGGCTGAAGAAAGGTGCGAAGACGCCCTCTTCCAGCCGGGCGTTCTGGTCGGCCAGCATGGCAACCTTTCGCCCGGCTCGCAGCGCCCGCAGCACACCCACCAGGGTAGAGCTGCCCAGCCGCAGGTGTTCGAGCGTCTCGCCGGTGCCCTCGCGCAGGCCCATCATCATCTGCTCGAGCCGCGGGTTCTCGAAGCCGCGGTGCACGACGCTGACGGGCAGGCCGCGGTTCGCCAAGGCGGCAGCGCACAGATCCCAGGACCCGAAGTGCGCGGTCAGGACCACCACGCCGCCAGTACTCGATGCCGCCTCGGCGGCGGCCAAGTGCTCGAGCCCCTCCAGCTCGACTCCGGCGAGCAGCGCTTCTCGGTGTGGCCCCTGCAAGACCGCCAGCTCGGCGATCCCGCGGCCCATATTGGCGTAGCTCTCGAGCAGAACGCGCCGTCGCATGGCATCGGTCCAGTCGGGGAAAGCGATCTGGAGATTGATGCGCGCCACCTGAGCGCGCGCCCCCCCCAGCCGACCGATCGTGCGTCCCAGCACCGCACCCACGCGAGCCGCGCGCTCGGGCTCGAGGTTGCGCAAGAGCACGCGCACGATACGAAGGGGAAGAAATCCCAGCCAGCTCGCGGTCCGCGCGTACGCTGGCTCGGGCGGCGGCGGGTCTGCGCGAGCGTCTCGCATCGGCACCTCAGCCCCCACGGCGCCGGGTGATTCGCACGCCGGTGTGCTCGAGCACGCCCGCCACCGGCTTCGGCTTTCGCACCGTCACCGTCACCCACTCGATCTCGAAGCCGCTCAACAATGCGACGGCAATCCGATCGGCCAGCGCCTCGATCAGGCGGTGCTCCTGACCGCCCGCCACCTTCTCGACCAAGCGGTAGATCTCGGCGTAGTCCAGCGTGTCGCGAATGCGATCGCTCCGTCCCGCCGCCGTGAGATCCCGCCCGATCTCGAGATCGACACGGACGGGCCGCCTCATACGACGCTCCGCGGCCGAGACGCCGAGAGCGGCGGGCAACTCGACTCCCTCGAGCAGGATGGCATCCGACGCGGTGCTGGATTCGAGACGATCGGGCATGGGCGCTCTCTCGCAGGCCGCGGCAACGCCCGACCTTCAGCTCGGCCCGGGCCCCAGCTCCGCCACCAGGGCGGCGATCAGCTCGGCGCGCAGTCGCTCGGGCTTGATGATACCGCTCAACGAGTGAACGTCGCGCGCACGCTCGACACAGTGGATGCGATCGAACTCAGCCGCCACCTCGGCCTGCTTCTCCAGCCTGACCTCGCGCAGCAGCCGATCGAGTTCTTCGCGTCCCTCCGGCGTGGGGTGCCCGCGCAGACTCTGCTGCTTCTCCACGACCCGGGGGTCGGCCGCCGCTTGAGCCCTGACCTCCTTCGCAAAGACGACGGAAGCCGCCGGTCCCCCCCCGATCACTGAGGCGAAGGAGCCCGTGAGCGCGGTGGCGCTGAGGCCCGGATTGAGCTCCTGCGAGAAGACCACGTAGGCACCGCCGTGGTAGCGCGACACGACGTTGAAGAGTATCGGCCCGCGAAAGTTCACCACCGCGGTCGCTATTTCGGCGCCGTATTCGAGCTGAAGCTTGCGCAGCGACTCGGGCGAGCCATCGAAGCCTGAGAGATTGGCGAGGATCACGACGGGCCGATTGCCGCTGGCGGCGTTGATCGCACGGGCAACCTTCTTCGATGAGTTCGGGAAGAGAGTTCCGCCGTGCCAGGCCTCCGGGCCGTCATGCGGGCGATAGCCGTCCCGGGCGACCGTATGACTCTCGATTCCGATCAGCTCCACCGGCATGCCACCCAGGTGGGCGTCCCAGACGACGGCCGTCTCCCCCCCCACCACGCCGTGCCAACGCTCGAGATGACCACCGTCGTCGTCTACCAGCGCCGCCATCACAGAGCGCATGCTAAACGGTCTCTTGCGCCCGGGGTTGCTGCGATCGTCGAAGATCTCACCCACCGTGGCGAATCCGAAGCACTCGTCGGCGACGACAGCGTGGTCGCAGATCGAGCGGGTTCGGGGATCGGTGCTCTTGAAACGACGCGGGCTCTGCTCGCCGGGCGCGATGTAGCTGTATCGGTAGTGCTCGTAGAGAATGCGATAGGCCTCTGCCAGATTGCGCGCGTAGTACTGCGCCTCTCCGTTGGGCCCCATGATGCGCTCGTAGCCACCGATCGCGATCTCGTCCTCGGCCGACACCGAGCCCGCGGCTTCCAGCGCGCGGCGGCCCGTCAGCACCATAGAAGCCCGCGGTGTCATGATGAGCACACCCTTGGTGTGCATCAGCATCGTCGCGAGCGCATCGAAGTACGCCTGCGCTCCGATGTTGATGCCGGCCACGATCAGGTTTGCGACACCGCCTGCCTGTGTGAAGGTAACGATGCGCCGAACCACCCGTGCCGTGGCGTCCAGATTCTCGGTGCCGCTATCCATCGAGATGCGCGCGCCGCTGGAAACCGAGACCCACTCGAGTGGCAGTTGGAGCCCCTCCGCGAGATCGAAGGCTGCCACCAGCCGGTCACACTCCGGGGCCGCCAGGGCGCCCATCCCCATGGTGGGATCCGACAGCACCAGCACCCGCCTCATGCCCTCTGGAACCTTGGCGGTGGGGGTCGAGATCAATCCGAACACGATACCGGCCTGATTCTCGCCATACGGGCGGCCGGCCACGCTGATGGGGCTGATCCCCTCGTGCTCGGGATCGAGATCGTACTCTTCGAAGGTGCCAGCGGGCGGCAGGCCGTTGCCGCGCTCGCGCGCGCTATCGGCGAGACTCCGCTCACCGCTCGTCAGCATCTTGACGATCTCGTGGGGGTGCATCTGCCTGCTGCGCCGAGCTGTCACCACTCGGCGCTCGTATTCGCGCACCGGCTGCAAGGGTTCGTGGTCGGGGACGCGGGTGTTGATCTCCATTTGGTCGCGGGAGCCGATGATCTCGATTTCCTTGACCTCGGGCTGCGTCTCGGGACGCTCACGGTCGAGCAGCGTGACGCGAACCAGCACCTTCTCCAGCCCAAGGTGCCGCGTCGCGGGGGCGAGCTTTCGTGCGATGTCTTCTACGGCATCTCGATCGAGATAGACCGAGGGCGCGACGAAGATGGCGATTCGATTCCACTGCAGGCGGCGGCGGGCATCACGCATCTGCAAGATCGTGCGTAGGCTGCGGGCGGCACAGTTGAACACACGCTCGAAGACCGGAAGGTGGTTCTCCAACTCGTGGCTTGCGGAGGAAGCACGATCACGGGCGTCGGCGAGCACCAAGACGCGCTCGTCGCTCGGCACCGTCTTGGCGCGGCCGTAGAAGGAGTAGATCCCCTCGTCGGCGGGAATGCGCTCGAGATCGAAGTTCGAGTAGCGTGCCAGATCGATACGCTCAGCGGTCTCCGGGTGCAGGTCGCAGTACTCGCTGCGAAGAACGGCACCTCCCGAAACCGGCACGAACGTCTTGAACACGTGATCGATGCCGCCCTCCTCGCCGAGCAGGCCGAGTGTGAATCGGCAACCCATACCCTCCCGCCCGAGCAGGAGCTCGAGCTCGGCATGGATCGCGTCGAAGGAGACCTCCTCGTGCGGTGCAACGACCACTTCCATGGCACAGAGCGGCGTGGTCGGAAGCCGCTCCCGCAGCAGCTTGGCGGCGCGACAGACATGGTCGGCGACGAGGAGGATGTCGTCGCCGCTGGCCGAGGCAGCAACAACCATCCCAACCTCGGGATACTCGACGCAGTGTACTCGGGTGCCCTGCACGGTCGCCGTGCGGTAGCCCAACGGTACACGCGGTGCGTAGCGGCGTTGGGTATGAGCCGCCAGCGCAATCTCCCGGCGCGCCTGGTCTTCGCCCGAGATCCACTGACCGACTCGCTCGAAGACCTTGCGCGGCGCCGCCGCGACCTCGAGGAGAACGCCGGCCGGCGGAACCGTCAGCTCGGTCTCCGACGCGGCGAGCCACTTGTTCACCCTCTGTGAAGTGAGCTCTGCACGTCGTTCGATACCCGGCTGCAGATAGATGACGAAGCTCGCCTCCAGCGCGGCATCGGCCACCGGATCACTCACCTGCGGCCGCATGCGTGCGATACGGGCAAGCGCCGATTCGAGCTCGCCATCCTCCTCCATTGCGACGCCGGCTTTCGCGAGATCGCCGATGCGATGAATCACGCCGAGCACGAGTCGATAGCGCAACCGCGGGCCGAGCTGGGCCGAGAGCAGCCGTAGCACCGCTCGGTCGAGGGCATCACACGGCGTGACATCCGAGATACCGAAGTGCGACAGGGCGGATCGCATCAGATCGAGGAACTCCTCCGCCATGCCTGCGTCAGCCGCGCGGATGCGACGAACATACATGCGGAAGCGCGCGTCGTTGGAGGGACCCAGCTCTCCCGAGACCGACGCCCGTGGTGCACGGATGAAGATCTGCTCGATGTCCACGAAAGTCTTGAGTTCGTGGCGGATCTCTGCCAGCTCCCAGCGAAAGCTCTCCGAGAGATCGTCCGGCAGCGGCGCTTCGAGGAAAGCGACCAGGCTCTCACCACGTGATGGATTGGCGTCGAAGCCGAGCAGCACCCGCCGGATCTCCTCCCTCACGGCATCGATCGCGACGCGGCGTGAAGTAATGTCGGCCCGGTTGGCGGCCTCGAGGTCCGGCTCGGCGAGTGGGTCGTCGGCGCTCTCCCGAAAGAGCAGCGCGAGCGGATCTCGCTGGCAGGGAAGACTGACACGAGCACGGGGCCGGACCAGCTGGCCCTCCTGCGTGCCGGGGTCGATCACGAGCAACACTTCGCCAGCTGCCACCTGCTGACCCGAGCGCACCAGGACCTCGCTGACCACACCCGAAACGGGCGCTTGGAAGCCGATCTCCATCTTCATGGCCTCGAGCAGCCCCAGCGGCTGGCCGGCCTCCACCTGTGCTCCCTCTGCCACGTGAATCGCCACCACCATGGCGGGTGAGCCCGATCGTACGTGCCCCGCGGTCTGGAGACCGTAGCGATACGGGTGGCCGTCCACTTCGAGCCGCAAGCCAAGCTCGGACGAGTCGTAAACGATGCGACGGACGCGGTGGTCGATGATGAGACGTGCGCGGTGGGAGCCTTCCTCACGCATGGCGGCGCCGACCGCCCTGCCATCGAGATGCACGCGGTAGCGCCAGGCCCCGATGGCATAGACCATGAGGCGGTAGCTCTGTCCCTCGTGGCTCAGATCGATCTGCTGCCCTTCGTTGGGCGGGATACGCTCGCGCGAGAGTGCGGCGGCGTCGCTGTAGAAGATCGCCCGCACCTCGCCACGGGTGCGCTGGTAGGCGAGGATGGCCGCAGCCACGAACGCGTCGCGAGACTCTTCTTCGTCGCGCGCACCACCCGCTCGGCGGGTCGCGCTCCAGCGATCGAGCCAGGCCGTGTCGACACACCCCTCGCGAAACGCCTTGCTGTCGAGCAGCTCTACCAGGTAGCCCTTGTTGCTCGCCCCGCCCCTGACCACGAGCTCGAAATCTCCGAGTGCACAGGCGAGCCGAGCTCGGGCCTCTTCGCGTGTATCACCGGTCGCAATCACTTTCGCGATGAGAGAATCGAAGTCGGAGGAGACCGTGGTCCCGACGGTGACGCCGGAATCGACTCGCACGCGCGGACCGAGCGCCAGATCGAAGCAGGCGATCAAGCCCGGCGTAGGCAGAAAACCCTGATCCGGATCCTCGGCACAGACCCGCGCTTCCATCGCGACGCCGGACTCCTCCACCCGCAGACCTGCGATCGATTCACCGCGGGCGATGCGAAGCTGAATCTGCACCAAGTCGACGCCTGTAATCTCCTCTGTAATGCCGTGCTCGACCTGGAGCCGGGGATTGACCTCCAGAAAGTAGAAGTCCTCTCCAGACAACAGGAACTCCACCGTCCCAACGCCCACGTAGGAGACGGATCTCGCCATTTCGGCGGCCGCTCTCTCGAGCTCCGCGCGCAGCTCGGGCGCGAGATTCGGCACCGGAGCCTCTTCGATCACCTTCTGGTGACGCCGCTGAACCGAGCAGTCGCGACAGCCCAGCGCGATGACATTGCCGTGCTGATCGGCGCCGATCTGGACTTCGACATGGCGTCCACCCGTCACGCGCTTTTCGCAGAACAGGCGGCCATCGCCAAATGCGGCGAGTGCTTCAGCGCTGGCAGAGCGAAAGGCCGCCGGCAGATCGTCTGCACTGTCGAGCATCCGAATGCCGCGGCCCCCGCCACCTGACGTCGCCTTGAGGACCACCGGGAAACCGATTCTCTCGGCTTGCTCCAGCGCTTCGGCCTCATCCTGTAGCGCAGCTCCGCTCCAGGGCGTCACGGGAACACCCGCCTTCTCGGCGAGCCGCTTGGAAGTGATCTTGTCCCCCAGTGCCCGCATCGCCTGTGCGCTCGGGCCGAGGAAGACGACCCCCTCCTCGCTCAAGCGCTCTACGAAGATGGGGTCCTCTGCGAGAAAGCCCCATCCGGGCCAGACGGCATCGACACCCCAGGTGCGAAGTGTTGAGAGCACGAGTTCGTGGTCGAGGTAGGCCGCGACGGCACCTTGTGTGCTTCTCAGCTCAACCGCGATATCGGCGTGGCGCACGAACGGTGCATCACGATCCGAGTCCGTGTACAGCACCAGCACTTCTATCTCGCTGCTCTCGAGCACGCGAAGGGACTTGACCGACCTGATGCAGCGCATCGCTGCCTCGCCGCGATTCACGATTGCCAGGCGACGAATCTCGCGCAGTGCGCTCACGATGCCCCGCCTCCGGCCGGTATCGAAGCGCGACCATCGACTGAGCAAGCGAAGGCGATGAAGCTGCCGTGGTGGGAGAACGACAGATCCAGTGCAGCGGGGCGGCCCGCCAGGAAGAGCTGCGGCACACGCTCTCTCTTGCGAACCTCGAGCTTCGTCACCGCTACGCCGAGATGCCTGGCGATTTCACCACACGCGAGCTCGCGGACCGCTTGGCTGGGACCCGCGCTGCGGGAGTCGAGCCGGGCGAGGCCCGTAAGTGGCTGCTCGGGAGAGACACCTTGCTGCGTCGCCACGGCGTGCACCCAGTCGCTCGCGTGGGACACCCGCAGTGCGAACACCGCTTCGCCATGGCGCACCAGGCCGCGGGACTCAGCTCGCGCTGGCCACCGGTCATCGGCCGGGCACGCCTGCCAGGGTGCCGACTCGAATGTCACGACGAATCGGACCGGGGAGAAGATCGTGCCGGGCGCGATCTTGCGCGCAAGCTTGTAGGCCGCCTCCTTGCCGGCCCATAGACTCCAGCGCGCCCGCGCGCTGTCGGTGCGCGCGGAGAGCCAACGACGCTCTGAGCGGGCGAAGACGCGCCCGTCGAAGCGGGGATGAAGCGTCGCCGGATCCGCTTCTGGATCAGCGAGATCGACGACATCATTGCCGACCATCGAAGTAGCTCTCCTCCATGTGAACGAGCTGTTTGATGATCTGCTGCGCCAGGTCCCGCGTGCGCCGTGCGCCGCGCAAGTCCGACTTCGGCTCGATGCAGGCCAGATCGACATATATGCGATCCCCCTTCACGGGACGATCACTCCACGTCACCTGCGACCGGCCACGCAGATAGACGCAGAGCACGCGACAACCCGGCACCGCACCCACAATGCGACCTACGCCCCAGCCCGCACCCTCGCTCGATATGCGACCGCTGCGACTGCGGCCCCCCTCTGGGAAGAGCAGCGCCACCTCTCCGCGATCGAGCAAGTACACCACCCGATTCAGCACGTTCGCGATGTCCTCTCGACTGCCACCGCGACGGATGGGAATGCACTTCGCCAGATAGGCGAGCGCACGGTGAAGGGGCGTGTTGGCAAAGTTCGTCTCCTCCGGTGTGTTCCAAGGCAGCGCATCGAAGTCGATCGCGTAGCGCCAGGCGGGTGCGAGCGCATGAGCAATCACGAATGAATCGACGAGTGTCAGATGATTGGCACAGATCAGGAGTGGCGATCTCGTGTCCGCACGAAGCCGACGGAACTCTTCCTGAACGGATGGTCTGTTCTCGATTCGATGGCCGCAAAAGAAGCGCAGTACGACGGCCGCGATGGGAAGCCAGAGTGGCGCCACGAGGCGGCCGATCGCACGCTGCACCAGATGGTGGATGCGTGTTGCGCCCGACAGCTCCAGCCGGCTCTCGCCGCTCATCCGGAATCCCTGCCCATCAAAGCCCTCCGCATGAGAACCTCTGAGTACGGGACGCCCTCGCCGAGCAACTGGCCCGAACCGATCGAGGGTTCCAATTGCGGCGGCCAAGAAGCCCTCTTCGGTCAGTCGAGCTTCGAGGTGATCAGATTCACGGCATCGCCGACGGTATTGACCGAATCGACGTCTTCATCGGCGATCTCGATGTCGAACTCGTCCTCGAAGGCAATCACGACGTCCACCAGACGGGCCGAGTTTACCTTGAGGTCCTCGAGAATGTTGGTCTCCAACGACACCGAGGCCAGGGCCTTCTCGTCCTTGACCCACGGTGTGAGGATCTTGACCACTCTTTCCATAACTGCGGCTTGGTCCATCTGCTTCCCCTTTTCATCTATCATCCATCATCTTACATCTCGCTGCTCGTCTCTCGTGCAGAGCCTTCGAGCGTCGTGCGGTCGAAGCACTCTGCCATGATTCTGTCTAGTCCTGCCACTTCTTCAGAACCAGACACGCGTTCACGTCCCCGAAGCCGAAACCGGCCTTGATCAAGACCTTCATCTCCGGCAGCTCGCGAAGTGTGTGCGGGATGGAGGCATCGTGGGGCTCGATCTCGGGGTGAACGTCCTCGCAGTTGATCGACGGGTGAACGAAGCCACCGCGAAGCATCAGCACCGATGCGACGGTCTCGATGGCACCCGCGGCACCCAGCGCGTGACCGATCAGCGACTTGGTCGCGGTGATCGTCGGCAGCGCCCCCGGTCCTCTGCCCAGTGCTTGTGCCCAGGCTGTCACCTCCTTGGGGTCGGCGCCGGTGGCGGTGAGGTGGCCGTTGATCGCGTCGACCTCCGCCGCCGCCACGCCGGCATCCGCCAGCGCCAAGGCGATACAGCGCCGCACGCTCTCGGGGTTGGGGGCCGTCATACTGCCGCCCATGCGATGGCCGCCGCAATTGAGTCCGACACCTGCGACCTCGGCGTAGATGCGCACACCACGCTCTCTCGCGCTCTCCAGGCTCTCGAGCATGAGAATGCCGGCGCCGGAACCGGGCACGAAGCCGCCCGCCGAGGCACTCATGGGACGCGAGGCCTTCTCGGGTTCGTCGTTGGAGCCGCGGTTGAGGACTCGCATGGAGTCGAAGCCAGCCCAGATGTAGTGACTGGCAGCCTCGCTGCCGCCACACAGCATCCGCTCCGCCAGACCGTGGCGGATGCGCTCGTACCCCATGGCGACGGCCTCGCTGCCCGTGCTGCAGGCACTCGAGTTCGTCGTCACCTGGTTGCCCAGCGCGAGCTGTCCGGAGATGCGAGCCGAGACACCGCTGGCCATCACCTGCTCGACCGCGGTCGAGCCCAGGCGCCTGACGCGGCCAGCGTCGGTCAGCGGAATCACCTTCTCCCCGGTCGTGTCCATGCCGCCGATGCCGGTGCCGACGATCGCGCCCGTATCCCAGTCTACGGTGTCGCTATCGGGGCTCGGGCGGGCAAAGCCCGCATCGAGCCATGCCTCGAGGGCCGCAAGACTCCCGTAGCGGTGGCTCATGTTCATCGCCATGAGCTCGTCTTCGGCGAAGCTCGCCTCGGCAAGCGCGTCGACACCCTGAGGGGCGCCGGCTACGCGACAAGCGAACTTGCACTCGGCGAGCTTCTCGATGTAGCGCACGCCCGACTGCCCCTTGCGCAGAGCCAATTCGAAGTCGCGCAGGCCGTTACCATTGGGGGCGATCACGCCCATCCCCGTGATCACGACGCGCCGAGTCATTTCGGAACCCCCATACCCGAGAGCACCCCCGAGCAGACCAGAGTGCCATCCTCGCGCTTCATTTCGGCCTGGGCGCGCAGTTTCTTGCGGCGAAAGAACTCGACGCGTGCACTGGTGATCACGCGCTCGCCGGGCGCAACGCTACCGCTGAAGTCCACGTTCGCGTCCGTGAATACGGTCACGAGCTTCTCGACCTCGTCCGCTGAGTGCTGCAACGCGTAGAGGTAGATCCCGAACGCCACCACGGATGCCTGCGCCATCGCCTCGATCAGAATCACGCCCGGCGTAATGGGATTGCCGGGAAAGTGACCGCGATAGAAGTCGGCGTCTTGGCGGAAGCGATAGCTCGCCACGATGTGCTCTCGATCGAGCTCCAGAATGTCATCGATGAAGCGAAAGGGCTCGCGCTGCGGCACCAGTGCCAGAACTTGTTCTCGCGAGAGCTCGCTAGCCACCGTACATGCCTCCGTTGACATGAATGACGCTGCCGTTGACATAGCCCGCGCACGTCGCGAGAAACGCGACGACCTCGGCTACCTCTTCGGGCGTTCCCATGCGACCCTGTGGGATACGCGCGAGGATCGCCTGCTTGATGTCCTCGGGTAGCTCCTCGGTCATCTCGGTCTCGATGAAGCCCGGCGCGACTGAGTTGACCAGGATCTCGCGACCCGCGAGCTCCTGTGAGAGCGACTTCGTGAAGGCATCGAGCGCGGCCTTGACCATGGTATAGGGCACCTGGCCCGCATTGCCCGTGTGGCCGACCACGCTCGAGATGTTGATGATGCGGCCACTCCCCTTGCGAAACATGAAACGCCGCAGCACGAGCTTCGAGAGATACCAGGTACCCCGAGCGAGCCCAGCCACGGCGTCGTACTGGCCGAGATTCATCGTGAGCATCGGCCCATTGATGTTGTAGCCGGCGTTGTTCACCAGCACGTCGACGCGGCCCGCCTGCTGCTTGAGCTCCTTCACCAGGGCGTCGACCTGATCGCTGTCGGCGAGGTCGGCGCGCAATCCGAAGGCATCGGGCAGCTCGGCCAGGAGCTTCTGCGCCTTCTCCTCGCTGGAGCGGTAGTGGACGGCGATGCGCAAGCCCTCGGCCGCCAGCCGGCGGCAACAAGCCGCACCGATGCCCGTCGCGGCTCCTGTGACCAACGCGACGGCGCGCTCGCTCATCGCTCCATCCTCCCGCCCCGTGAGTGTTTCGAGGGCAGCGGGTAGTCGGGGTAGGCGATCTCACGGAAGAGGCCGACGCGCGCGCCGGCCACCGTGTAGATTTCCTCGCCATCGACCAGCAGCCGCGCATCGCCGATCACCATCGAAGCGCCCGCGCTGGCGAACTCGGTAAAGCGCCGCACGTCGATCTCGTAGCGAATGACGCGGTCGTGGGGTCGAATCTGGCCGGAGAATTCCACCTCGCCGCAGCCCAACGCGCGGCCGCTGCCGAGCCCGCCACGCCAGTTGCAGTAGAAGCCGAGCAGCTGCCAGATGCCGTCCAGTCCCAGGCAGCCCGGCTGAACGGGATCGTTCTCGAAGTGGCATTGGAAGAACCAGTCGTCGAGATTGACGTCACGCTCGGCGACGATACGACCGCGGCTCTTCTTCGCGCTGATCTCCAGCACGCGATCGACCATCAGCATCGGGGGCGTCGGCAGCCTCGCAACGAAGTGCTTGGGCGGCTGCTCGACCAGACGCCCGTACGCGAATGCCAGAAGCTCCTGCTTCTCGAAGCTCGAGCGGGCCTTGAACTCCTCGTAGCTGATCATGAACCGTCGTCCTCGCCGAATCGCACTAGATAAGAGGCCCAGGTCAGGCCCGAGCCCACGCCCACGACGGCCACGTCGTCGTGTGCGCGCCACTTCTCCCAGCTCTGGGAGAGAACCGAGCCGGAACTCGCGCCACCCGTGTTGCCGTACCACTCGGCATTGCTGTGATGACGCTCGGTCGGGATTTCGCAGCGCTGGCAGACCGACTCGAGCATGCGCAGATTTGCCTGGTGACCCACGAAGTGAAACGGCCGCTCGGCGTCCTCGAACTCGGCGCGCAGCCGGTCGAAGCACTGCGCCGTCTTCTTGATGCCGAACATTTGCACGGTGCGGCCTTCCTGAGAAAAATAGCCGAGGCGGGGAATCAGCACCTTGTCGTTGCCCGCCGGGCTCGACTCCAGGCTGCTGCCGAGGATTCGTGCGGGTCCCGCCACACGGGGCGACAAGACCGCCGCCAAGCCGGCGTCGCCCCAGAGCACCGCCGCGCCGCGATCCGAATAATCCACCGTACGGGTCATCGATTCCATACACACCAGTAGAACGTAATCGGGCAGGGCCCTCGGGCGCATCAGCGAGAGCGCGTGGATGCCGGCGAGGTAGCTCGTGCAGGCCGAGTTCACGTCGAGTGACGGCGCCTCGATCCCCAGCAGGCGCGACACGTTGCACGCCTCTGCGGGCGACACGGTGTCGGGCGCACAGCTCCCCCCCACGACGAGCCCGACTTCGCCCGCCTCGATTCCCGCCCGCTCGAGGGCCAACATCGCAGCCCTCCGCCCCAGCTCGGCGTTGCTGTACTCGGCCGCGTCCGCTGCGACTCGCGGATCTCGGTTTCGCGTCTCGCGAATGTAGTCGAGCGGCAGCACGCTGCGACGCGAGCGGATCCCGACGCGCTCCATGATCCACCGCTCGCTCGTCCCGATGTCCAGCTGCTCCAGGAACTGGTTCGTGATCTCGTTCTTGGGATGGAAGTGCCCCAAGCCAAGCAAGTTCAGGGTCACGCCACCTCCTGCGCGCGGCCGAGCCGGGCGGCGAGCTCTCCGACGGGCAGGTGTCCACGCCCAATCGCTCTGATCGAGATCGAGAATACAAGGTCGTTGGGAAATTCACTCAGCACAGCCCTGCCCCCTAGTAGCGCGCCATACTTTCTGAACTCCTCGCTCTTCTCCCGGTTCTCAGGAAGATGGCACGCGGCGTTCGTTTGGGGGCTCAACTCTCCGGCGGTTCAGGGGAACTCAGGCGCCAGAAAGTAGCCTCGCATGGCGAGCTGAAATGCAAATCTCTTGCAAAACTCCATCGACGGATATCGCCTGTGGTTGGAGCGGATTATGACTTCGAGTCAGCCATCGTCAATGCATTCTTCAGCCCAAGTTCACCCAGCAGCGCCGGGAGGTCGGCGAGATCCATCAGCTGCACGTCAACCCCCTCCGGGAACGCCTTTCCGAGCTGTGAAAAGTAGCCGCGATCGGCTCTCGCCTCGACGATCACAACGATCCCGCGATCGTCCTCTCCGCGAATCAGGCGACCGGTCATCTGCTTGAGGTAGAGCAGCATCTTCCCCAGTCGGAAGCGCTCGAAGGCATTCATGCCCGCCTGCCGGATGCGCTCCTCCCGGCGCTTTCGCAGCTCGGTCGGCACCTCGAAGGGAAGCTTCTCGATCACCACGGCCTGCAGGTCGTCGCCCGCGATGTCGAGCCCCTGCCAGAACGTGCGAGCACCGAGCAGTACGCCTCCCCCCGGCAGTGCCCGAAAGCGTCGCACGAGCCCGGCCGGGTCGTCTGCCGCGCGACGCGGGGCCAGGATCTCGATGCCCTCACCCGCCAGCTCGAAGCTGAGGAGCTCGGCCACCTGGTTCATGCGGCGCAGGCTGGTAAACAGCCCGAGCGTGCGACCGCCGAGCTGCCGGGCGAGAAGCGCGAGGGCGGCGGCGGTATCGTGAACGAGATCCTCGCCGTCGCGAAGTGCCACGACTCGCATGTGGGCGGCGTAGTCGAAGGGACTCGCGAGCGCGACCTTGCTCACGCCATCGAGCGCCCGCTCTTCGATCTCCAGCTCGCCGAGTGCTGCGAACGCATCGCCTCCGACGAAGAGGCTGGCGGAAACGGCAGCGAATGACTCGAGACCCTCGCTGAATCGCTCGTGAAACTGCTCGGCCGGGGAGATCGGGCGGATCGCCAGCAGCCAGCGATCGTAGGGGCTCACCAGTCGCTCGAAGGATGCGACGACGTCCTCGGCGGCTTCGGAGAATGCCGTTCGCAGTCCGGCGGCGGCCTCGCGCAGCGCGTCGGCGTTCTTCTGGGCGGCGCTCTGTCCCTCGACTCCCGCAGCCGCGACAGCGCCGGAGCCGGCGGCCGCATCGCGGTCGAGATCGTCGGCGAGGCGCGCCAGCCCTTCGAGCCGCGCTGCCGCGGTCTCGGCCAGGCGAGCGACGTCGGGGAAGAGGCGATCCGCATGCGGCGGGAGCTGCACCTCACCGTACTCGCTGGCACGGCTGGCCATGTTGCGGCCGATCGCAATGAGGTCCAGGCTGAGCGTGCGGCGCATCTCGCCGACACTTCGCGCTGCCTCGAGTCGCTGCGGATGGGGGAGCAGGCCCGGCCCCGGCTCGGCCGCGGGCGACTGATGTGCGGGCGTACCAAAGGTCTCATCGATGCGCTCGAAGAGATCCTCCGGACGCACGATCAGGGCGTAGACATCGTCCGCCACCCCGGCGAGCTCGTGGCCCTCGTCCGCAATCACGTGGCTGAGGGCCGGATAATCGGGTGGCCATCGCAGCAATAGGTCGTGATTCGCCACCACGAGATGCGCCCGGGCCAGCGCGCTGCGACGTCGGCCAAACGGGCAGGCCCGCCGCTTGCTGCAGTCCTCTCGGCTGCACTGCTCGGCGCGCTGCGCCACGGATCGGCGCACCAGATCGCGCAACGGCGCGTGTCGGCGCAGCAGGGCTGCCGGCAGACTGCCGACTTCACCGCCGGGGCGCGTGCGTGCGCAGGCCATCAAGACCGCCCATGAGAGTCGATCTTCGCTCAGCAGCTCGGCGTCTCGACCCTCGGCCAGCGTCTCGGCCAGTCGCTTCTCGCACACGTAGTTCGCCCGCCCCTTGATCGAGAGTGCGCACAGGCCGGTGTGGCCGAGCATGCGCGCCGCCGCCGCGATGTCCTTCTCGAGAAGCTGGTCCTGCAGCAGCTTGGTGCGGGTCGAGACGACCACCGGTGCGCGCTCTCCACGCTCTGCCCGCTCCATCGCGAAGGGGATGGCGGCCGCGAGATAGGCGAGCGACTTGCCGACGCCGGTCCCCCCCTCGAGCAGCAGGGTTCCGCCGTCGCGCAAGTTGCGGCAGAAGCCGCGGCAGAGCTCGATCTGCTCCGGCCGCACCCTGTAGTGGTCGAAGTAGCGTCGGCCGCGGCGCACATCGCCGAGCGCGGCCGCGATGGCGGCCTCGTCGAAGGGAACCGGGGGCTCGGGACTCGACGCGATGTGGACGAACCGGTCGGGCTCCTCGTCCTCCTTGACCGACAGCCCGCGGCCGAGCAACGCGAGCCAGGGAGAATCGGGCAGGTAGCGCTCGAGCGCGCGGCGACCGTTGCTATAACGCAGCGCCTCTGCCCGTGCCCCCTGCGCAACGCGAAGCAGGATATCCAGTGTGTCGAGCGCGTCGTCCAGCGCGCGATGGCGCTCCTCGCGGCCGAGCAGCAGGCGTGTGAACGACTCCAAGCGCATGCTGGGCGCGTCGGGGTGCGTCACGGCGAGCAGATCCTGCGTGTCGAGGTAACGACTTCGCACCAGATCGGGCGAGACGAAGCGCGACAAGAAGTGTCGCTCGAAGTCGGCGTTGTGGGCGATGATGACTCGATCGTGCAGCAGCTCGGCGATCTCCTCGGACAGCTCCTCGATGTTGGCGGCGGCCTCGAAGTCAGCGGCCCGCAGTCCGGTCAGCCGGGTCACGAAGGCGGGGATCGGCCTTCGCGGGCGCGCCAGGGCGTGGCGCGCCCGCACGGCGGCCGCCCCCTCGTCGAGCAGGACGATCCCGATTTCGAGGATTTCGGCGCTGCGGCTAGCGGCGAGCCCACTCGTCTCGAGATCCACCACCGCCAGCGGCCCTACCGCGTCGACCAGAGGTGCCAGCAGCTCGATGTCTGACAGCCCCGACAGCGCGGCCGCAGGCGGCCGGCTCAGTCGACTCGTCTCCACCCCGCCCCCTCGCACCCGCGCCGAACGCTCGCCGTCAGATATAGATCCCGCCCTTGAACTCGCGATCTTGACGCAGCATCACATTGACGAGTGCGGGCTTGCCCGAGGCCGCTGCGCGCTCGAGCGCCGGACGCAGCTCGGCCGGGCTCTCGACGAGCTCGCCATGGCCCCCGAGCGCCTCCACGACTTTGTCGTAGCGCGTCGGATTGAGGAGTGTGCCGTCGAGACGGTCCCAACCCATGATCGCACCCTGCGGTCGCATCATCTGACCCCAGGCCGCATCGTTCCCGACGATCCCGATCACCGGCAGATTGAAGCGCACCGCCGTATCGAACTCGAAGCCGTTCAAGCCGAACGAACCATCGCCGTAGATGATCACCACTCGGCGATCGGGGTGTGCGAGCTGGGCCGCGAGCCCGAACGGCATACCCACACCGAGCGTTCCGAGCGGGCCGGGATCCATCCACGCCCCCTCGCCCTTGACCGGAATGATCTTGGCCGCCGTGGCCACGATGTCACCGCCATCGCCGATCACGATCGGATCGCTCAGGGTCTCGAGCCAGTCACGCACCTCGCGACACATGCGCTGCGGGTCCAGCGGGCTGTCGTCGCTGTCGAGATTGGCCTGGACCTTGGCCTCGGCCTCCCGCTCGATCTCGCGCAGCTCGTCGCGCCAGGCCGAGAAGTCGAGCGGCGCTCCCTGGTTCTTCATTTCTTCGCTCAAGAGGTCAAAGCTGCAGCCCAGATTGCCCACCAGCGGGACATCGGTGGAGCGATTCTGGCCGATCAGCGTCGCGTCCATCTCGAGCTGGATGATCTTGGCGCCGACGGGAATCGTCTGGCCGAAGCGCATGCGGAAGTCCAGCAGCGTTCCCGCGAGCACGATGCAGTCGATCTCCTGCATCGCCGCGCGGCGCGAGCGGTTGAGGAACTCCGGCGAGTCCGGGCTCATGCTGCCACGCGCCATCCCATTGGTGTAGGTCGGGATGTGGGTCTCGGCGATGAAGCGATTCATGGCTGCTACGGCCCGCGACCATTTGACGCTGGTACCCGCCATCAGCATGGGACGCCGAGCCTGCTGCAGTAGCTCGATGGCCCGGCGCACCTCCTCGCGATCGGGGGAAATGCGGGGAGACTCGGTGCGAATCAGCGGGATGGGCGCGTCTGCCCACTCCACCTGCACATTCCACGTGTCCATCGGAATCTCGAGATAGCTCGGACCGGGGATGCCCGAGACGGCGTGGCGAATCGCCAGCTCGATGAACTCGGGGATGCGCTCCGCCTGGTAGACGGCGTCGCAATACTTCGTAATCGGACGTACGACGCCAAGGTGGTCCATCTCCTGAAGCGAGCCCTTGCGCAGCTGGCTGAAGGGGCCCTGGCCACCGAAGATCAGGATCGGGGAGTTGGCGCGCCAGGCATTGGCGATACCCGTGACGCCGTCCGTCACGCCCGGCCCGGCCGTAATCGCAGCCACGCCGATCTTGCCGGGGTTGCAGCGCGCCCAGGCATCGGCGGCATGCACGGCAGCCTGCTCGTGGCGGACATCGAGAATCTTGATCCCCTCGTCGATACAGCCATCGTAGAGGGGCATGATGTGGCCACCCGGAAGGGTGAAGAGGACCTCGACTCCGGCCGCTTTGAGGGCACGTGCCGCGAGCTTCCCGCCGTGAACAGGCATTGCAGACTCCTCTGGTACGACTCTCAAGAGCCCCCGCAGCGCAGGGCGAGCGCGGGCCGGGTCGTGATGCGGCCCGCCGGCGAGCGCGGGCTCACCATGGCCATGGTCGATCTGGCCCTGGGCACGATATCACCCGCGTCACGAGACGGTCAACGCCAGCTGCGGATGCGGCAAGGGGCGGAAGCGCCAACGCGCTCCCGCCCCTTCTCTTCTGTGCGGCCTCGCCTTGGTCAGCCTGGCTAATCGGCCAACTCGAACTCCGCTCGGCGATTCAGCGCCCAGGCGCTCTCGGTGTTGCCTTCGGCGCTGGGTCGAAGCTCGCCGTAGCTCACGATGTTCATCTGCTGCAGCGGAACGCCGAGATTCGAGAGATAGCGGCGCACCGCGGCAGCCCGTCGCTCGCCGAGCGCCAGGTTGTACTCCTCACTTCCGCGATTGTCGCAGTGGCCGGAGATCGAGATTCTCGCGCCGCTCTCGCCGAGCAGGCGAGCAGCAGTCTTGAGCGTCTCGACGGAGTCGCCTTGGACATCCGACTTGTCGAAATCAAAATAGACGGGAGCGATCGAGATGACGGTGCGCGGCGCGGCGACCGGCGTCTCGGGCTCGACGGGAGGCGGCGCAGTGTCCGCGTCAGTGAACTCGCTGGTCGCGGGCGGCGGCTCCACCACCGGCTCTTCGGTCGTCTGACAGCCCGAGAGACCGAGGACGAGAACGGCTACGAGGGTAAAAACGGACCCGGTGGCGCGCGTAAGAGAGAGTCGCTTCATGAGTGCTCGGTTCCTTTGGCTTTTGGCTCTTGGCGTGCGGCTTCGGGCGTGTGGCTCATCGCCCTTCACCCTTCGGATCCGCCAAGACCCAAGCAGCGGTTTTCGCTGTAATTGCGGAAGATAATGGGGATTCCTGCACCCGGTTGCAAGCGCCAACGCTCCGCGATCGAACCGCCGGCCCGATCGTGGAAGCAAGACGGGCACGTGTGAACCCTCAGTCGGCCGCTGGCCGAGCCGAGGACGGCTGAGGTGCCGAGGCAGGCTTCGGCGGGCCGGCTGCGAGGGCTTCCACCATCAGGGCGTGCAGACGCTGGTCAGCCGGATGGCGCAGCAGAGCTGCGGACAGCAGTTCGAGCGCCTCACGCCTGTGCCCCTGCTCGAGCAGCAGAGCACCCGCTTCCAGGAAGCCTTCGACTCGCGATGGATCCAGCTCGACCGCAGCTTGGTACAGATCGCTCGCCGCGAGAGGGCGATCTGCCAGTCTCGCTCGATCGGCCTCGGCCAGCAGCGCTCGTGCGAGTACGCTGTCGGACGCCGGGCCATCACAGGACTCGGCCTTCGATCGCTCTGCCAACTCGACGGCTCCGCGCGATTCGCCCCGGGCCAGCCGTGCCTCGGCGGAGCCGAGCAGGAGCGGGCAGAACTCGCCGTCGTGAACGGCCTCGAAGACCTGAGGCTGCTGCTGCGCGAGGTCACCGTATCTCTCGAGCGCCTGATCGAGCTCTTCCTGCGCGGCCAGGGCGCGCGCCAGGCCCAGCAGCGCCGACGCGTGATCGGGACTGGCCGCCAGAGCCGAACGATAGGCCCGCTCCGCCAGCGCCGGCTCGCGGCGCGCCAGCGCGATGTCGCCGCGATTGACGTGGCGCTCGACCGCAAGCGCAAGCGTATCGGCGGGCGGGCGGGTGCACGCGAGGCCGCAGGCCGCGATCGCGCCCAGCACGAGCGCCCCCCCCCTCGTCCCCGGCAAGCGCAGGATCGCCGATACCGCCATCGCGCTCAGTCTAGTGTTCCGAGCCAGAAGTTCACCGCCTGACTCGGAACACTGGGGCCAGTCCAGCCTCGCGCACTATGCTGGCCGGCGCCCATGTCCGACCCCACACGCAGCCCCAGCACCCAGCCCGCGGCCCCGAGCCAGAGCGCTGCCGATCCGCTCAGCGAACAGGAGCAACTTCGCGGGCGTCGGCTCGCCATCTCGAGCCATCCGATGGGCATGACTTTCTCGATGGTCTTCACGCAGCATCTCCCAACCCTGGCCCTCGTCTCGCTGGGTGCCAGTGAAACCGTGGTCGGGCTGCAAAGCGCCTTCATGTTCGCGGATCTGCTCAAGCTGCCGACGCTGCGCGCGGTCGCCTGGGTGTCGAAACGCAACATCCTCGTGCTCGGACAGCTCGCTGCCTTGGTGGTCGCCGTACCGCTGCTTCTCTTCGCGTGGCTCGCTCGCCTGGCGAGCCAGGGGACGGGCGGCGCGGTCTACATCGCGCTCGCGAGCTTGATCCTCGTGACGGCTTGCATCCGGGTCTCCGAAACCGTCTGGTTCCCGCTGCTGCGCGGCTATGTGGAGCCGGCGCGAATCGGCCGTTTCTTCGGGACCCTGCGCTCGGGTTGGCATCTGGCCCTCATCGTCTACTACGTCGTGGCGCGCTACTGGCTCGCCCATCATCCGGGCGAGTTCGGGCCTCTCTTCCTGCTCGCCTGGCTGTGCGGCCTGCTGCGTATCTTCGTCATCGCGAGACTACCCGAGCGCAGCGAACGCACCGGAGAGCACATTCGAATCCGCGAGGCTCTGGCGTTGCTGCGCAGCAGCCCGAACCTGCGCCGCTACCTGCTCGGCGTGGGCTGGGGCACCGCCGTGCGCATGAGCGTCGTGCCCTTTGTCTTGGTGATGATGCGCCGCGAGGTCGGCTTCTCGTCGGGCCACGTGCTCTACACCACGATCGCATCGTTCGCCGGAGGTCTGGCCTCGCTGTATCTGTGGGGTCGCGTGGTGGACCGCATCGGTCCGGCACCCGTCTTCCGCATCAGTGCGCTCGGTATGGGGATCCTCACGGCGGGACTCCTGGCGGTTCAAGATGCCGGCGGAGCCACACTGATCGGCCTGATCGGATTCTTCTTTCTCCATACCGTACTCGCGAGCGGCTTCGGCGTGGCGGACACCCACGTGCTGTTCGGCCTCACACCGCCGGAGGCGCCGGTTCGAACGTTGGTGATCGCGGCGGTCGTGGTGAGCGGCCTGGCGGGCCTCGCGCCCATTCTCGCGGGCGTCACCCTCGAGTGGATGCTCGGGACCGCGGAATCATCGCTCGTGGTCTACCATAGGTTCTTCGCCGTGGCGGCGGTTTGCCAGTCGCTCGCCTTCCTGCCTCTGCGGGGCTTCCGGCGCTAGCCTCAGCGAAGGCGGCCACGGGCCACGATGGGTGAACGAGTTGAGCGATCGCGCGACCAACCCCGACCGGGCGAAGGAGCGGCCTGACGAGCAGCTGGTGCTGCTGCGCTTCAGCGGAGACATCACCACCAAGGCCCATGCCACACGCAGGCGTTTCCTGCAGCGTATGGCGCGCAACCTGAAGGACGCGCTCGAGAGTCAGGGGGGCGAGTTCAGGCTGGAGCGCACGCACGACCGCTTCTTCGTCGAGCTGGAACGATCCGCCGACGTGGAATCCCTCGCGCGAGTCTTCGGCGTGCAGTCGCTGGCGCGCGTCGAGGCGCGAGCGTGGCAAACGCTGGATGACGTCGTCGAGGCCGGCGTCGCACTCTCACGCGATGCAGTGCGGGACAAGCGCTATGCGGTGCGGGCCAAGCGGGTGGGAGACCGGCGGCACATTCCCTTTCTCTCCGGCGATGTCGAGCGGGCCCTCGGTGCTGCATTGGCCCCGCACGCGGGCCGTGTGGACCTCCGCAATCCAGAGGTGACGGTTCGCCTCGAGCTCACGGAGGGCCTGGCCTACTTCTTCCACCAGAGCACTCCCGGCCGTGGCGGGCTGCCGCTCGGCTGCCAGGGGCGGGCGGTCGCGCTGGTCTCCGGCGGCTTCGACTCGCCGGTGGCGACTTGGCAGCTGATGAAACGCGGCGTGGCGCTCGACTACGTCTTCTGCAACCTCGGCGGCCGCGACCACCAGCTCGAGACACTGCGCGTGATGAAGCGCATCGCGGATCGCTGGGCCTACGGCAGCCGGCCTCGCTTCCACGCCATCGAGTTCGATGAGGTCACGCGAGCGCTCAAGGCCGCGGTCGCGCCGCGCTACTGGCAGGTCGTGCTCAAACGCTTGATGCTGAGAGCCGCCGAGGCTGTGGCGGCGGAAAGCAACGCCGCCGCCATCGTCACGGGCGAAGCGGTCGGGCAGGTCTCCTCGCAGACGCTGCAGAACCTGGCAGTCATCTCCAGCGCCACGTCCCTGACGATTCTGCGCCCGCTGGTGGGCTTCAACAAAGAGGAGATCATCGCGCTCGCCCGAGACATCGGAACCCACGATCTCTCCAAGCTGGTCGCCGAGTATTGTGCCATTGTGCCCAGCAGGCCCGCGACCCACGCCCGCCTCGCTGATATCGAGGCGGAGGAGAAAGCGCTCGATCTGCGCGTGCTCGAGCGCGCCATCGTCGAGCGAAGCGTTTTCGATCTGCGTGGCCTCGACCTCGACGCGATCGATCGGCTCGATATCCAGACCGACCACGTACCCGAGCACGGCACCGTGATCGACCTGCGCTCGAAGGCGGCTTTTCAGGGCTGGCACTACCCCGATGCCCTCTTTCTCGACTTCTCCAGGGCGCTCGAGCTCTACCCGAAATTCGACCCCTCGCAGAGCTATGTCCTCTACTGCGAGTTCGGCCTCAAGAGCGCCCATCTCGCCGAGCTGATGTGTCGCGGCGGCCTGCAGGCGCGCCACTTCGCCGGCGGCCTGAAGGCCCTTGTCGCGTACGCGGCCACGCGTGGACTTCCGACACCCGAACTCTGACGGCCGCGGCGAGCAGCCCTCAGCAAGTCACATCTGCTCCAGCTCGTCGAATGCGGAGTCGTCACCTGCTCTGAACGCCAGCATGAGCTGGACGTCGGGATCCGTCTGCTGCAAAGCCACCTCCGCGCATCTTCAAACCCACAGATCGCGATTGGGTTGCGCGTCAATCAGGCGGGCCGAGCCGCGCGAGAAAACCGAGCGTCAGCCGGTTGAACTCGTCCGTCGCCTCGATATTGACGATGTGGCCGGCCCCCGGGATGACCTCGTGGCGCGCCTCGGGGAGCTTGGCAGCCATCACGTCAGCCGCACGCAGATAGGCGGCATCGTCCTCGCCCACGATGACCAGCGCCGGCTGCTCGATCTCCGGCAAGCGGTCGATCACCGAGGGGGCCAGACCCGCGACCCGGCGGCCGAACTCGGCGACGCCGAAGGGATCCTGCGCCAACACCGCCTTCGCGGCAGCCCGTGCCGCGGGAAGCTCGGGGCGCCGCCCGATACAGGTGGCCGCGGCCTTTCCGTTCACAAAGGCCTCAAAGCCGTTCTCCTCCACGAAGCTGGCAGCCCGCTCGGAGCTGCGGCGCCACTGCGCCGCCGCCTCGGGGTTCTTGAAGCCGGGACCACTATCGGCCAGCACGAGCGCCCGCACGCGACCGGGGTGGCGCAGCGTGAAGTGCAGCGATGCCAGACCGCCAAACGACAGCCCCGCCAGAACGACGGCCTCGCCGGGCGAGGCCCAGTCGAGCAGCCGAGCCATATCGTCCACGACCCGCTCCATCGAGTATGCCTCCGGATTCCGGGGGACCTCGGATCTGCCGTGGCCGCGGTAGTCCCACAACACGACCTTGTGCCCGGCTGCCGTCAGGGGTTCGACCTGCGGCCGCCAGTGCTCGTGAGTCGTCGTATACGCGCAGGAGAAAACGACGGGGGCGGCCACACCCGCGCCGCGCGCGGGCTCGTTCAGCTCCCCGTACAGCCCAACACCATCAGCCGCTTCAACTCTCGCCATTTCGATCCATTGCTCCTGAATCGGCACCTTCGAGCAGCTCGCGCAGCGCTGCACTCATGTGTGCGAGCTGCTCCTCCATCGGCCCCTTGATGGTGAACTCCGGCACCAGTGTCTTCGTGCGGCCCGACATCTCGATCGCGATGACGGCGCCCTCCGCCGTCTCATCGACCACCACGGAGCCCGCCAGCTCGCGCCACACGTGACCGTCACAGACCTTCTCGAACGCCACGTTTCCGTCCATCAGAAAGGTGTAGTGGAAGGTCGCATCGCCCTCGCGGCCCAGCGCGCGGTAGTGCGTGCGCGTGGTCCGACTATCACCGTCGCGGGCGATGATCTCGGTCTCACCGGGGAAGAGACCGAGCAGCGTCTCATCCCGACAGAGCAGGGCCACCACGTCGTCGCGCGGTTGCGACACGTTGAAGCGAGTTACGAGCTGCATGGATCACGCCTCCGAAGCACCACCTCACTTGGCCCACGTCGTCGCTCGCCCATCCGGGCTAGCGGATTTCCACCAGCAGCGGCGGAACCAGCAGCGGGCCGTCACCTTGAATATGAGCCAACCACGACCCCATGCGCCGCAGCGCATGGCTGACCGGAAGCTCGGCCAAGACGAGCCCCACGATGCGACTCTCCAACGCCTCGGCAATCTCCTCGCCCAGCGACAGAGGGGACGGAAACGGGACGAGCGCAACATCCGCCTTCGCCGCCAGGCCCAGCGAGCGCCGGACGTGATCCACGGCGGTGTGGAGCCCCCCCAGCTCATCCACGAGACCAACCTCCAGCGCTTGTCGGCCCGTCCAGACGCGCCCCTGGGCGACGGCATCCACCGCCTGCGTGCTCAGTGAGCGCCCGAGCGCGACGCGCTCCACGAAGAGTCGGTAGGTGTCACTCACGGTGTCCTGCAAGCGCGCGCGAGCGCCTTCCGATAGGGGTTCGCCGGCGAGCAGGAAGTCCGCATAACGGCCTCGTGTCAGGGATTCGAGATTGACCCCCAGCTTCTCGAGCGCTCGCCCGAGCACGGGCCGCAGCGCGAAGACCCCGATCGAACCCGTCAGTGAGCCACTCTGCGACACGATGGCGTCCGCTCCGACCGCAACGTAGTAGCCCCCGGACGCGGCCAGGTCGGAGAAGGAGGCGACGATCGGCTTGCCATGCTGCTTGGCGCGCTGCAGGGCTCGCCAGATCTGCTCGGACGCCAGAGCGGAGCCGCCTGGGCTGTCGATACGCAAGATGATGGCGGCGATCTCATCGTCTTCTGCCGCGTCCAGGATCGCCTGGCCGACACTCTCCGCGGCAAAGACTGGCTCGCCGCCTCGAGAGCGCGAGCCGTGGCCCTGCACCACGGGACCCGTGCCGTAAATGAGTGCGACTTGTGCCTCGGGCTCGAATCCGACGTCGCCCGGCTGCACGCGGGCGTACTCGCGTTGTCGCACCACGCTCCCGCCGAGCTGATCGAGGAGCTCATCCAAGTGCAGGCTGCCGTCCACCAGGCCGAGCGCCTCGAGCTCGGCGGGAAGAATGGGACCGTCGTCGATCGCACGAACGACCGCAGCGGGCTCCAGCTCACGCCCCTCCGCGATGCCCGACACGAAGGCGTCGTTGACGGAGTCGAGCAGTGAGTTCGCCATCTCGCGAGAGGCATCCGACATGCCGGTGCCCGCCAGCGACTCGACTGCGCTCTTGTACTTGCCCGCCTTCCCGACGTCGAAATCGATGCCGAGCTTCTGCCACAGACCACCGAGGAAGAAGTACTCTGCCGCCAGTCCAACCACCGGCACCGCACCGCCGGGCACGATGTAGATGTCCCGCGCCGCGCTGGCAACGAAGTACTCGCGGCTGGCGCTGAACGAGGCGAGATCGAGGAACGCCACTGTGGCGAGGCCCGCTTCATGCAACCGGGTGATGGCTCGACGCAGCTCACCCGCCTTGCCCCAGCCAATTTCGAGATGGCGGATGACAAGGACGACCGTTTCGAGGCGATCGTCACGCTCCGCAGTGGCGAGTTGCGAGAGGAGCGCGACGAAGGGCCGGCGATCCTCGCCGATCAGGCGAGTGAGCAGTGGCGCCCGCGGCGCCTCGACGTAGCCGCCTTCGAGCTCGAGCACCAGCGTGCTGCCGGGTTCGATGTCGGGACCACGCTCGGAGCGCAGAAAGAAGACCGCGATGATCACGCCAAACGCGATCAGCAGACCAATCCGAATCTTTCTCGAGCGCTTCACTGCGCGTCCCCCCGTGCGGCCCATCCCCCGAGGCCATCTCGGGTCGTAAGCTATCACGGCCGCTGGCGAGGTCGCCCGGGGAGGCGGAAGCGGTCAGTTCGACCCGGCCGCCTCGAACGGCCGCTCTGCGCCGCCTTGGAACACGCAGACATGTCGTGGCCAAGCGCCCTCGCATGAATAAGTATCGAACCGCAAAGCGGATTTTCGGCTTCTCGTGACCCTTCGATGGATTGCCCAGAGCCGAGAAAGGCAGCCTCTTGGGCTCCGATTCGGCAACGCGCTCGGGCGAACCCCGCATCAGCCCAGCAAGCGCCAGCGAGCTTCGAGACCGGCGGAAGGACGGCCGCACCCTCGAGGGAGATCGGCAGCGATGCCCTCTGTGCACTTCGGTTACGCTCAGATGTCGCAAACACTCGCCGCTTCGTGTCAGCGGGCCATTGGAGTGGCGAGTCGCATGCCGGCGACCGGGAGGAAGTGCGCGGCGCGCTACGCAATGTCGCCGCTCGCGTTGCGGACAAGGAGACCGACCCGAGGTGGAGCACATCTCCCCGGCATTCCCGGGCTCTCGTCGTGTGATCGCGCGGCGTCTGGCCGTGGGCTTCGGCCTGATCTCGATCGTCGCCATCGCGATGTGCGCCATTCTGCTGAGCGTGATCGGCGAGGTCTCGCAGCTCGTACTCGAAATGCGCAGTGACGAGGCCGCGATCAAGGAGAGCCTCAGTCTCGCCACGGCAGTGCGCGAGCAGTACATGCACCAGGCGCACTGGCTCGTCGAACGCGAGGCGAGCCACATCGCGCACAGCGCGCGCTGGCTCGAACGCGTCGAGCGGGGTATTCGCACGCTGCGGCCCCTGATTCCGCAGAGGGAACGCCACCGGCTGGACCGCGTCGCGACGGACAGCCGAGCGCTCGACGAGATCTTTCGCACCACCATCCGCCCGGCGGCCGAGAGAGACGACCGGGAGACCATCATCGCGGGACACCATCGGGCGCAGGATATCTCGCAGAGAGCGGCGGTTGAGGCCGACGAGATCGCCGGGATCGTCGAGCGGAAGATGGCGAGTGCGCACGTGTCGGCCACGCGGGCCACACGACTCGGGCTGATGGCTGGCGGGATTTGCATCGTGCTGGTGCTGGCGCTCTCGATCGTCTTCACGCTCGGCCTGCAGCGAGCTGTCCTGCGACCACTCGACCTGCTGTCCGCCGCCGCCCGGCGCTTCGGCTCGGGCGAATTCCACACCCGGGTCGGGAACGTCGGCGAGGGGGAGTTTCGAGCGCTCTCAGAGGCCTTCGACGCGATGGCGGAGGAGCTCGAAGAACGCGAGAGCCGTCTCGTGGGCAGTGAGCGGATGGCGGCGATCGGCCAGCTGGCGGCGGGCGTCGCGCATGAGATCAACAATCCGATCGGGATCATTCGAGGCTATCTGAAGACGATGGGACCCGATTCGTCGCCCGAGTCGCTGCGAGAAGAGCTTCAGATCCTGGACGACGAGGCGGCGGCGTGCCAGCGCATCGCAGAGGATCTCGTCGCCTACGCACGGGCGCCCGAGCTGCACCGCGAATGTGTTTCGATGGACCGCTTTCTCGAGGAGGCGGTCCGCCGCTTCCAGGAGACTGCGGGCGATCCACGCCAACGCATCACGCTTGACGCGACGCCGGGACAGGCGCACGTCGACGGCGGACGCTTGCGACAGGTCGTGCTCAATCTGATGCTGAACGCCGCACAGGTGTGCCAGAGCGATGCGGCAATCGAGGTAACGGGAGCGCCGCTGCCGGAGGGCGGCTACGAGATCCGCGTCTCGGACCGCGGACCGGGCGTCCCGCCCGAGGATCGGGTGCGGATCTTCGAGCCGTTCTACGGCAAGCGACCCGGTGGATCAGGACTCGGGCTGGCCGTGTGCCAGGGGATCGTGAGGGCTCATCGCGGCACGATCGAGGCGGTCGATCGCAATGGGGGTGGCACGACCTTTCGCGTAAGGCTGCCCGGCATCACGGGCGTAGGGGCGGGGCAAGCATGAACGCGCAGACGACACAGGGCGAGCTTCCCCTGGTTCTGGTGGCGGACGACAAGAAGAACATGGTGCGCCTGATGGCCAAGGTGCTTCAACCCGACGCCCGCGTGTGTACGGCGAGCGGTGGCACCGAGGCGCTGCGCATCGTCGAGAACGAGCCGGTCGACGTCGTGTTGTCCGACCTCCGAATGCCCGACATGGACGGCATCGAGCTGCTGAAGCGCTGCAAAGAGATCCGGCCACAGGTGCAGTTCATCCTGATGACCGCCTACGCCTCGACCCTCACCGCGATCGAGGCCCTGAGACTGGGCGCCTACGACTACCTCACGAAGCCGTTCGAGCCCGAGGAGGCACGAGCCATCGTGCTGCGTGCCATCGGGAGAGCGGCGGCCTCTCGCTCCGAGCCTCTCGGCGGGGACTCGCGCGAAGAGATTCTTCCCGGAACGATCGCTCGATCGGACGCCATGCGCGAGCTGGGCTCGCTCGTTCGACGTGTGGCGCAGAGCGACGCGACGACGCTGATTCTCGGTGAGACGGGAACCGGGAAAGAACTCGTCGCCCGTGCGATCCATGCCTTGAGCCCACGTGCGCGCGGCCACTTCGTGCCGGTCAACTGCGCCACTATCCCCGTCGATCTGCTCGAGAGCGAGCTCTTCGGCTATGTGAAGGGCTCGTTCACCGGTGCCACTGTCGACCGGGCTGGGCTGTTCGAGCAGGCCGACCAGGGAACGCTATTCCTCGATGAGATCGCGGAGATGCGATTCTCGCTACAGGCGAAGCTCACGCGGGCGCTGGAAGAGCGGGCCATCCGCCGGCTTGGGGAAGGCGCTGAGCGGGCGATCGATACTCGCATCGTCACGGCCACGCACCGTGATATCGAGAGCATGGTCTCCGCTGAGACCTTTCGAGCGGACCTCTGGTACCGCCTGAACGTGGCGGTCGTGAGAATACCTCCGCTTCGCGAGCGCAGAGAAGACGTGGAGCTCCTGGCGGCGCACTTCTTGCGCGAGCGCGCGCCCGCGTACCGCCAGCAGATCATCGGCTTCACCCGGGCCGCCGTAGCGGCCATGAATGAATACGACTGGCCGGGAAACGTGCGTCAGCTGCGCGCAGCGGTCGAGAGAGCCTGTGTCGTCTCGACACATGAGAGGATCGACGTTGGTGACCTTCCCCCCGAAGTCGTCGGCCTGGAGCCTCGCGAGAGCGGCATGGCGAGACTCGCAGATCTGAGTTGGGCGGAGGCCGGCGAGCAGGGGCGCATCATGACCGCCCGGAGCTACCTCGAGGAGGTGCTCCGGCGACACGAGGGACAGGTCAGCGATGCCGCCAGCCATGCCGGTGTCGAGCGCGAGAGCTTCTACCGCCTGCTGCGGCGCTTCGGTGTCGACCCCAACCCGCACCGCGGGCAGAAGTGAGGCGCGGCCCACGCGCGTGGCCACCCGCCGGCGCGGCTCGCTATGTGATTTCGTAGCGCCGAAACGAAGAGACCAGCAGTGCCACGCCGCCCGCCGCCCAGAGGACGAGCCGCAGCGCCACGCTGAGAACATCCGCGTTCTCCGGGATGCGTCCCGACCAGGGGGCAAGCGCCACGGCGATGGAGCTGGCGAGCGGCGGGCCGAGCTGGTCGAGGACACCGTATAGACCGCGCAGCTCGATGCCCGAGAGCGAGGCGAGATTCAGCAGCGAAAAGCCCGTCACCACCGTGATGACGAAGAGCATGGTTGCGATTCGTGGCAGGTAGAGCGACGCCGTCATCGCCAGCGAGGCCACGGCGATCGCGCTGAGAATACACGCGACTGTGGCGACAACAGCCGGCGCCAGCGGCAGAGCATTGCGCGTGCTGAGGAAGAACGATGCGCCGCCGAGCACGATCACGGCGGCCGCCAGCGAGACCAGCAGTGAGCCGGCCAGGCGTGAAAGCGCAAACGTGTCGCGCGCGACTGGCCGCGCGAGCACGAGGCGCGCGCTGCCGTCGTCGAGACTCTCGCTGAGATGATCCGAAGCCAGCAGCCCCGCGAGCGTGACTGTCCAGAGCGCAAGCACGCAGAAGACCGCCATGCCCGCCCAGCCCAGCACATCGACCGACTGCGCGATATCGCCCCGGAGATCGATGCTGGCGTTGCACGAGGTGCAGCGATCGAGCGTCGTGAGGCACAGAAAGCAGAGAACCAGCACGGCCAACACGACCCGGCGCCGCGCCGCATCGCGTACCGCCTCCACAGTCAGGAGTCGCAACGCCGCCATGTCGAGCCGGCTCACTCCCGCCCCCCGCCACGCACGAGCCTCACGAAGGCGTCTTCGAGCTGCTCGCCGTCTCGCACCAGCTCCTCGACTGTTCCCGCCGCGACGACCCGGCCCTCGTGAAGAATCGCCACGCGATCGCAGGTGCGCTCGACCTCCGAGAGCACGTGTGAGCTCACCAGTACTGTACAGCCGCGCTCGCGTGCGCCGACGATCCAATCGCGCGCGTCGCGCATGCCGATCGGGTCGAGGCCGGAAGTCGGCTCGTCGAGCAGCAGTAGCCGTGGGTGCGCGAGCAGCGCCTGGGCGAAGCCGACGCGCTGAGCCAGCCCTTTGGAGAGATCCGCGAGGCGATCTTGCTGGCGCTCCGCGATGCCGGTGAGCTCGCTGACGGCGTCGACCTCGCGCTCGAGATCGCTACCCAGCAGACCAGCGAGTCGGCCGTGCAACAACAAGAAGCCACGGCTGGTCATGCGTCCCGGCAGCTCCAGCTGCTCGGGCAGGTACCCGACGCCGAGCCGTGCACGGGGGCTTGCGGGGTCCGCGCCCTGTAACCGGACGGATCCCTCGCTCGGGCGCGCGAAGCCGAGCAGCAGGCGCAGCGCCGTGGTCTTGCCCGCGCCATTGGGACCGAGCAGCCCCAGCGCGGTGCCGCGCGACAGCTCGAGGCTGACGCCAGCGAGAGCAGTCCGCGCCTCATAGCGCTTGGTCACATTGTCGAACGTGAAGGCGGGCACGCGCCGGAGCCTAACACGGCCGGGCGGGGCAGGGCGGTGCAGCGACTTGCGAGGCTAGAAGCTGTCTCATAGACCCCGGACCGAGTCGGGTGCGTGAATTCGGCCCGAGGTCGAGACGCGAAACCGCAGGCATAGCCGTAGCTACGGCAAGGTTTCGCGGTCCACGCAGTGACCGGGAAGCCCAGCTCCGCTGGGCCCCCAACAAAGAGCTCGGGCCGAAGGCACGTGCCAGGCGACGGGAGGGGTTTATGAGATAGCTTCTAGATGACGTCGACGGCGCGCTGGCGCAGCCAGTGGTCTACCAGCACCAAGCAGACCATGGCTTCCACGATCGGTACCGCACGTGGCAGCACGCAGGGGTCGTGACGGCCCTGAGCCTCCAAGGTGACGGGCACTCCAGCACGGTCGATGGTCTGCTGCGGGACGCTGATGGTTGCGGTCGGCTTGAAGGCGACGCGCAGCTCGATCGGCTCGCCGTTGCTGATACCGCCCTGCACGCCACCCGAGCGGTTGCTGGTGGTGTGGGGCCGCCCGTCCTCACCCAGCACGAAGGGGTCGTTGTGTTGACTGCCGGTGAGCTCCGTGCCCGCGAAGCCGCTGCCGATCTCGAAACCCTTCGAGGCCGGCAGGGACATCAAGGCCGCCGCCAACTCCGCCTCCAGCTTGCCAAAGACGGGCTCGCCCAGCCCGGCGGGCACGCCCCGGGCCACACACGCGAGAACGCCGCCCACGGAGTCGCCCCGCCGCCGCACGTCGTCGATGCGCTCGATCATTCGCTCCGCCGCCGCGGCATCTGGACAGCGTGCGATGCTGGCGTCGACTTCGGCTCGTGTTACGTGGCGTGAATCGACTTTCGCCTCGATCTCTTGGATCCGCTGCACCCAAGCGACGACCTCCACGCCGAGGGACTCGGCCAGCAGCTTGCGCGCCACGGCACCGGCCGCCACGCGCCCGATGGTTTCGCGCGCGCTCGCCCGTCCGCCGCCTTGCCAGTTGCGGACGCCGTATTTCGCCTCGGTGGTGAAGTCGGCGTGAGACGGCCGATACAGATCCTTGAGATTCTGGTAGGCACCGGGTCGCGCGTCGTGGTTGCGCACGAGGATCGCGATCGGGCTGCCGATCGTCTGGCCCTCGAAGACCCCCGACAGGATCTCGGCGCGGTCGTCCTCCTGGCGGGGCGTCGTCAGCCGACTCTGGCCGGGCCGGCGACGGTCCAGGTCGCCCTGGATTTGCTCGGTCGTCAGCGCGAGCCGCGGTGGGCAGCCGTCGATCACGACTCCGACGCCGCCGCCGTGTGACTCGCCGAAGGTGGTGATTCTGAAGACTCTTCCGAAGCTGCTGCTCACGTCCACGACCCCGTATTCGCCCGCCCGCTCAGGGTACCGACATCCTCCAGCCCCCGCCCGCCTTGGTCGCACTACCGTGTGATAGCATCACCTGCATGTCACGGAGCCTCGACGACGAGGAGCGCAGCTGGGAGGAGGCGGCCGGCATGCGTCCGAGGTCATCGCCGGGGTGCGACTTCGAGGCCGAGCCCGATGAGCGCAACTGGGCCGTGGCGGCCCAGCTCGCGAGCTTCGCGGGCTGCTTCGTGCCCCTCTGCAATATCGCGGGCCCGCTCGCCATCTGGCTGATGAAGCGCGACGAATCGCCCTTTATCGAGATCCATGCGCGAGAGTCGCTGAACTTCCAGATCAGCCTCACGATCTATCTGGCCATCGCCGGCCTGCTCGTCTACGTGCTGATCGGCTTGCTGCTTCTTCCGCTGCTCATCGTGTTCGGTGCCGTCGTCGTGGTGCTGGCCGCACTCGCGGCGAGTCGCGGGGAGGTCTATCGCTATCCCTTCAGCATCCGCCTGGTCTCATAGCGCGCGAGCGCGACGCCGGGTTGAAAGGCAGCGGTGATCGAATCCCCAACGCAGATGGACCAGCCGACGCGCCAGAACTGCTATCACTGCTTCAAGCCGCTGCCGCTCTGCCTCTGTGCTCGGCTGCAGCGGGTTGCGAACCGCACGGCCATCACGATCCTGCAGCATCCCCGAGAGCGCTTTCACGCCTTGGGGACCGCGCGGATTGCCCGTCTTGGGCTCGAGAACGTGCGGCTTCTGTCTCCGCGCGGCGTCGCCTCGCGAAGTCTCCGCATTCCCCCCTGTGCGACGCCCGGCACAGGCCTGCTCTTTCCGAGCAAGACGGCGCGTGAGCTCGACGCGACAGAGCGCGACGAGATTCCCGACGGGCTCGTCATCCTCGATGGCACCTGGTCGCACGTCCGCGGTCTCTACCGCGCCAACCCCTGGCTGCACGCGCTTCCTCACTTTGCCCTCACCCCCGCTGCGCCCAGCCGCTACCGCATACGCCGGGAGCCTCGTGCCGACTATGTTTCGAGCATCGAGGCCATCGTTCAGGCTCTTCGAATCATCGAGCCCGAGACGCCTGGACTCGACGGCCTGCTCGCGGTCTTCGACAGCATGATCGACGATCAGGTCGCCTACGCGCACCGGCGTCCGCGCAAGCCGGAGCGCAAGCTGCTGCGGCGCGCGCTTCGTAGCGCCCCGGCGTGACAGGCTCCGGGTAGCGACAGGGGAGTGCCCACGGCGGCCTCGAATGTGGAAGGAGTGACATGCCGGCGCAAACGCGTGTGGCCGTGGTGACGGGTGCGAGTCGCGGCATCGGCAAGGCGCTCTGCCGCGATCTCGCCGCCGCGGGCTACGACGTCGTCTGCGCCGCACGGTCGAGCTCGGCAAAGGGCACGCCGGCCCGCTTGCCGGGCACCGTCGAGGAGACTGCCAGCGAGGTGGAGGCGCGCGGTCGACGCGCCATGGCGGTCGCGCTCGACGTGCGCGGCGAGCCGGCGGTTGCCGAGCTGGCCGACCGCGTGTACCGCGAGTGGGGGCGCTGCGACCTGCTGGTGAACAACGCGGCCATCGCCCCGCCCGGCCGCGCGCTCGACGACAGCACGGCGCGTTTTCGGCTGGCGGTCGACGTCAACCTCAACGGCCCGTTCTACCTCTGCTACCACCTGGGTCGCCGCATGCGCGAGGCGGGCGATGGACGCATCGTGAACATCTCGTCCGCCGTGGCGCAGCTCCCCGCTTTCGGGCGCACGAGCTACACCGTGACGAAACGCGGGCTCGAAGCGCTCGGCGAGTCGCTCGCCTGTGAGCTGGCGGGGCGGGTGGCGGTCAACTGCATCCGGCTCGAACTGCCCGTGTGGACGGAGGGCTTCGAAGCCACTCTGCCCGAGGGCGCCGATACGTCCTCGTTCGAGGACCCGGTCATCATGTCCGACGCCGTTCTGTGGCTGACGCGTCAGCCCCTGGACTATACGGGTCAGATCCTGACGATCGGCGAACTTCGTGAGCGCGGAGCGGTTCGCCCACGGACGCCGGTCATGCGCTGATTCATGCACAGCGGCCCGTCCCAGAGCGAACGAAGAAAAAGCCCGAGTCGTTCCCGCGATTGCCCTCGGTTCGCGCTGGCACAATTCTGACGATCGCGTTTCGACACTCGGCTCGACGCTTGGACTCGGCCGGGCAGTTTCCCTTTGATCCGGGCGGTTTGCCGCTTGCTTTCCGGATAGAAGGACGGGTCTTCTCATACGGAAGCCCGTCGGTGGTTGGATTGGGTCTTTCCCGGTGCGACATCGGGTCGCGGGCGACTGAGCCGAAGGTAGTTGCGGATCCGTGGCCGCGCGAACGACTGCATTCTTATTCAAATCAGCGAGTTGCAGTGCCTTGATCCCGGCTTCGGTGGCGGCGAGCGACGGCAAATCCGAAGCGGGCTTCGTCCGGCTTCGCCTCCGACGATCTCGAGACAACGCTTCGGTGTATTCCCCTGACATTTGCGGCTAAGCCCCCATAGCTGAGGTTTCTCACCGAAGTAGATTCTTATGGTGAGACTGAAGTAGCTACCAGCCAGGCCACAACGATCGCCACCACGGCACTCGACGCGGGAATCCGGTAGAGGCGGTGGGGAAGAGGGGGGGACCCGGAATGACGACCATCGTCGTTGCAGATGATCACAAGATCGTCCGTGAGGGACTCGTGAGACTGCTCGAGGAGCGAGAGGACTTTACCGTCATCGGAGAAGCCTCGGACGGCGAAGAGGCGGTCCAGATGGTGATGGACAAGCAGCCGGACGTTGTCATCATGGACATCTGGATGCCGCGCCTGGGCGGGATCGATGCCACCCGGCGCATTGGCAAGAAGGGATCGAGCGCGAAGATCCTCGTCCTCTCGATGCACGAAAGCCGCACCTACGTCGAAGAGGTGCTGCGCGCCGGCGCGGCGGGCTACATCGTGAAGAACTCGGCGCCCTCCGACCTCATCCAGGCCATCGATGCGGTTTGCTCAGGTGCCTCCTATCTATCACCCGCGATTACTCAGCAGGTGGTCGACGCGATCGCACGACCGGGGGACGAGACGCCGAGCGGCGTATCGATTCTCACCGATCGTGAACGCGAGGTGCTGCAGCTCATCGCCGAAGGACTGTCGAGCAAGGAGATCGCCAACATGCTCGGCGTCTCGCTCAAGACGATCGACTCACATCGCTCGAACCTGATGGAGAAGCTAGACATCCACAAGGTCTCGGGTCTGGTTCGCTTCGCGATCCGCGCGGGCCTGGTCGAGCCGTAGTTCGAACTCCCACCTGCGTACCGGGCTGCCACGCCGATCTCTAGGCGTGGTGGGCTCATGAGTGGCGCCCGCGGCGCACAGCCGCGCGGCCTCCCTCGCCCCCGTTCCGCTCGGCACGCGCGCCCGGGTGAAGGCGCAGATCGCGGCATTCCAAAGGCCGCGGTGCGCCGGGCCAAAACGCCCAGCTCGAAAGCCGATTCTGCTCCTTGCTTCGGGGCTTTTACTGAGAAGTTGCCGGAGAGCTGCGGCTCCAGCCGCACGCAACTTTTCCGCCACCATTAAAGCCGGCTGTAGGAATAGTCGAAGATGGGGTGTCGCCGGCGCCCCGCCCGGCGCGAATCGGCAAGGGACTCGGCGGAGCGAGTCGGGGGCACGCGGATGATGAGGGGCGTTTTCGAAGTTCGGGCAGGTGACAGCCCCCAGGCCCGACCGCGGTGTGCCACGAGGCGATCCTCGGGAGAGACGCCGAGAACCGGATGCGCAGCGGAGCGGGTCATGTTCCAGGATGTCATCGCCACACTCTCCGCCCACTTCGTGGACCTTCCGCCCGAGCAGGCGCAGAGCGGCATCGAGCAGGCACTGCTGACTCTGGGCGAGTGCCTCCCGGCTGATCGCACCACCCTCTGGGTCCGTCTGGACGATGCCGATCTCGTCCAGGCCGATCACCTCCAGCAGAGTGGTCGCTGGTCGGCCCCGGGAGTGCCTGCACTAGACCAAGCTGAGGGCTTCGCCCTGCAAGAGCTTCCCTGGCTGGCCGAGCAGCTCGGCAAATTCGAAACGGTCTACGTGGCGCTTGCCTCGGAGCTGCCGCCGGAGGCCGAGCGCGAACGCGTGTACCTCGCTCGGGCGGGTGTGAACTCGGCGATATTCCTGCCGCTTGTCTCTCGCGGCGCACTGATCGGCTGCCTCCAGATCGAGGCGGTCTCGGGCCGCGCGAGCTGGAACCGCGAGTGCAGAGTTCTGCTGCGCATCGTCGCCGACTTGATCGTCGGTCTGATCGAGCGCAAGCGGACGGATGACTCGCTGACGCGCAGCCGGCAGCGCCTGGCGCACACGCAGCGGCTCGAGGTGGTGGGGCGGCTGGCCGGGGGCATCGCCCACGATTTCAACAACTTTCTCACCGCCATCATCGGCTACAGCGATCTGCTCGAGCTCGAGCTCGACGCCTCCGATCCGAGCCTCGAAGAGGTGCACGAGATTCAGCACGCCGCCGACCGTGCCTCGAGCCTGATCGAGCAGGTGCTGGCCTTCTCGCGGCGTCAGGCCGCCGTGCCGCGCGTGCTCGATCTGAATATGGTGGTGGCCGACACGGACAAGATTCTGCGCCGCGTGATCGGTGAAGAGGTGCTGCTCGTGACAGAGCTCGCCGGCGAGCTGGGAAGTGTGCTCGCCGACGCGGGACGCCTTGAGCAGGTGCTCGTCAACCTGGTGGTCAACGCCCGCGACGCGATGCCTGGCGGCGGCACCCTCTCGATCGCTACACGTGCCGTTCGTGTGGATCGCTCGGCCTCGGTCACTGGCGAGCGTAGCGATGCACCGCCCTGTGCCGTGCCGCCCGGTGTGCCGGAGGGCGAGTACGCGGTGCTGAGCGTTCACGATACCGGTGTCGGTATCGATGAGGCGACGCGGCAGCACCTCTTCGAGCCGTTCTTCAGCACCAAGGGGCCCGGCATGGGGACGGGCCTGGGGCTCGCCATGGTGGCGACGATTGTGACCGAGAGCAGCGGCTACATCGTGGTCGAGAGTTCGCCGGGCCAGGGGGCCGCCTTCCACGTCTTGCTGCCCGTCGTGCACGAGCCCGGCGATAGCGCGCTCGCTCGAGAGGATGGATCCCGGGCCCCGTTCATGCCCAGGGGAGAGGAGACGATCCTGCTCGTCGACCCCGACCCCCCGGTCCGCCACCTGCTGCGGCGCATTCTGGAGAGCCTTGGCTACGGGGTGCTGGAGGCTTCCGACGCCGCGAGCGCCGAGACGATCTGCCGCCGGAGCCAGGGTCGCATCGACCTGCTCATCACCGACCTCGCATTGCCGCGCCTCAGTGGTCGCGAGGTGGTAGAACGCGTCGTGAACCTGTCTCCTGGCACGCGTGTGCTCTTTACCAGCGGCTACCCGAGCGAGATGATCGAAGAGGCCGGCATCCACGGGCCCGACACACAGCTCCTCGAAAAGCCATTCTCTCGCAGCGCACTCGCCAGCAAGATTCGCCAGACCCTCGAGTAACGCTCTGCTAGACCGTTCCGGTCCGTTGGGATAGTGTCGGGTGAGGGGATGCGTATGAGCGACTGGCTACACGATCTGTTTCGGGATCGGCCATGGTGGATGAACGCCGTCATGGTGTTCTGCAGCTACATGGCCTTCTTCTACATGCCCTGGGACATCTTCTGGAAGCCCGTGGAGAGCGACCAGGAGGTCTGGTTCGGCATCCTGTTCACCGGCTGGTGGGCCAAGCTGATGGCGCTGCCCCATTGGTTCGTCTACGGCGCTGCGGTCTATGGCCTGAGGCGCAGGCGTCCGTGGATGGGCATCGCGGCGACCGTCTACACCGGCCAGGTGGCGATCGGCATGCTGATCTGGCCGATTCTCCACTACGGCTCGCTCTTGGGGATCATCCTCGGCGCGATCGCGGCCGTGCCCTTCGCGCTGCTCACCATGGCCTTCTGGAACGCGCGGGATCACTTCGCCAGCGAGCTGCGCTCCATGCGTGAGCGCTACGGCGACTGGGCGCTGGTGACGGGCGCCTCGTCGGGGCTCGGCGTCGAGTTCGCCCGGGCGCTGGCGCGAGATGGCGTGAACTGCGTTCTGACGGCGCGCCGCGAATCGCGGCTGCAGGAGCTGGCACTCGAGCTCGAGCGCCAGCACGGCATCGCGACCCGTTGCCTGACCCTCGATCTGGCCGAGTCCGATGGGCCGGACCGCCTAGCGGATGCGGTCAAGGACATCGATCTCGGCATCTTGATCAACAATGCGGGTTTTGGCTACGCGGGGCGGTTCGAGAAGCTCGACGCCGCGCGTTTGCGCGATCTGATCCAGGTCAACTGTGTGGCGCCGGTGATCCTCACCCATCGCGTCATACCGGCTATGCGGGCGCGCGGGCGCGGGGCTGTGATCATCACCGGCTCGGCGGCCGGCCGCCAGCCGATGCCGCTCCACAGTGTCTATAGCGCGAGCAAGGCATTCGACCTGCTCTTCGGCGAATCGCTCTGGGTCGAGATGCAGGCGGGCGGCGTCGACGTGCTCGTGCTCGAGCCCGGCTCGACCGAGACCGAGTTCCAGCAGGTAGCGGGTGAGCTGGCCCACAAGGGCGAGAGGCCCGCCAAGGTGGTCGAGGTCGCGTTCGAAGCGCTGGGGCAGCAGCCGTCGGTGATGGCGAGCTGGTTCAGCTGGCTGCGGGCCAACATCGCCACGCGGCTGGGCTCACGCCCCCTGGTCGCCCACGCGGCGCACCACGTGATGGAAGTTCAGACGCCCGGCGAGATGCGCTAGTCAGCCATCGAGCCTCAGCCCGCGATATAGCGGTCGCCGTCCAGCGCCCGCAGATCGCCTGCGGCCAGCAGGCGGTCGATGTGCTGACTCATGCTGCGTCGCTCGACCGGCTCGGCGAAGAAGACGCTGTCCTCCTTGCGATACACGAATCGGTGCGCAGCGATTTCGTCTAGCGTATGGGGCTCGCGCAGGAATTCGAGCAGCCGCCTCTCGCGATCCCCGATCTTTGCCTGGTAGCGCTCGAGGCGCTCGAGATAGCGCGCTCTCTCATCGAGGATGCCGATGTGGTGGGAGGTGACATACCAGTCAGCCTCGATCTCGCGCACGCGCTCGATACTGCGCTCGAAATCTTCGAGGTTCGACCAGGCGTCGCCGTAGTAGGGGCCGAAGCTCGCGAGATCGATGTCCCCGAGGTACAGCAGCCGCCGCGGCGTGCCGCCGTCTATCCACGAGATTGCGAAGCAACAGTGTCCACGGGTGTGACCGGGCGTGTGGATCACACGCAGCGTGACACCGCCGAGATCGAACTCATCGCCCTCGTGCAGCGCGCGCGCGTCGTCGCGCGGCGTGTAGTGGAAGCGGCTCACCAGCAACTCGCGAAAGGCGGTCTCGATCGGCTCGTCAAGGCCGTAGATCGCCAGCATGGCGTCGAGCGAGGTGATGCCGGGAAGATCGAGCGCGTGCAGGTGCCAGGGGACATCGGGGAAGAGGTGGTTGCCCGCGATATGGTCCTCGTGGCAGTGTGAATTGAGCACGCGATCGACGGGCGGCAACGTGCCCACGCGCGCAATCAGCCCGAGCCCGGGATCGACCACAAGCGTCTCGCGCTCGCCCTCGACCAGCAGCGAATTGCCATCGGGATAGCGTCCCCCCTCCGCGCCCATCAGCACCCGTACTGGGCCGAGGCACACCTGCTGCGCGGCGACTTCCGGTGCGGCCTCGTTCATGCCATGCTTCTCCTTTCCACCTTGTGCACCTTTCCACCAGTTCACGGTTGCTCTCGTCAGCCGCTCCTGGCTGACTCCCGACCTGATTCGCAGTCAGCGGCGTGGGCGGGCGAGATGCGGAGGATGTCGTGGCACGCAGCTACTGGCTCGTCAAGTCCGAGCCTTTCAAGTACTCCTGGGATGACTTCGTCGCCGATGGCTCGACGTATTGGGATGGCGTTCGCAACCACGAGGCCCGCAACAATCTCCGATCCATGAAGGTGGGAGATCTCGCCCTCTATTACCACTCGAACCAGGGCAAGGAGGTGGTGGGGGTGGCGCGGGTCACGCGCGAGTCCTATCGCGACCCCACGGCCGACGATGAGCGCTGGCTCGTGGTGGACTTCGAGCCTGTGGTGGCGCTGCAGCGGCCAGTCGGCCTGGCGCAGATCAAGCGCGAGCAGAAGCTGGCGCAGATCAAGCTGGTGAAGCGCTCACGCCTCTCGGTGGTGCCGATCGAGCGCGGCGAGTTCGAGCTGATCCTGGAGTTCGGCGAGACCCGGCTCCCGAGTGGCCGGTGAACACGGAACAGATAGAGAGCGGGGAGGCGCAGCATTCCATGAACGAGCGCGAGATCGAGAGACTCGGTGAGGACGTGCCGCTGCTCGAGGGCATTCGCAGCACCCGGGCGATACGCCGCCTGCGGCCCGACCCCGTTCCCAAGGCACTCGTGCGAAAGGTCTGCGAGGCGGGGACCTATGCCCCGAGCGGGGGCAACCGCCAGCCGTGGATCTTCGTCGCCGTGACCGAGCCCGAGCGGCGCGCGTGGATTGCCGAGCGCTACAAGACGGCCTTTCACGCCTACGTCGACCCGCTCTTCGAGCGGGCCGAGCGCGAGCCAGACTTCCCCGCACCGGCGCTGCGCAACATGAAGGCGGCCGTGCATCTCGCCGATCACTTACACGAGGCGCCCGTTCACCTCTTCGTCGCGGGCTGGCGACATCGCGGTGAGGCGCAGACGCAAGCCCTCTACCCCGCGATCCAGAACATCCTGCTCGCCTGTCGCGCCGTCGGACTCGGGGCCTCGCTCACCACCGCACACCTGCGCCACGCGAGCGAGATCGACGCCTACATCGGGCTCTCAGAGCGAACGCCGAGCTGCGCGCTGCTGCCGATCGGCTGGCCCGCGGGCCGCTACGGCCGCCCTCCGCGGGCCTCTGTCGACGAGAAGCTCCACTTCGAGCGCTACTCGGCCTGATCTCCCCTACCAGGCCGAGCTGGCCAGCGCGTCGGCGTACTCATTCCAGCGCGAGCCGTCATGGGCCTTGATCCAGCGCAGCTCGATGCTGGGCTTGGCATTGGCGAGCCCCCACAGGCGCTGGACCAGATCGAGATTCTTGATCGGGCCGGTCTTGCGCTTCCAGCCTCGCTTCTCCCAGCCGGCGGCCCACTGGTTGATGGTGTTGACGCAGAGCTGGCTGTCGGAATAGACGGTGAAGAGCCCGTCAGCCGGCAGCGTCTCGTAGGCCTCGATGAGTGCCGTCAGCTCCATGCGGTTGTTGGTGGTATCGGGGTCATGGCCGCTCTTCTGGCCGACGATCTCGCCCTCCTCGACCCAGACGAACCCCCAGCCACCCGGTCCGGGATTGGGTTCGCACGAGCCATCGGTAAAGATCCCCGACGAGGGCCCGCCCGTGAAGCGCTCGAGCACCTCCTCGGGGCTGAGGGACTCACCTCTACTGCGTGTCGTCACCCGAAACCTCGCTTCTCTTTCGATTGGCCTTGCTGGCATCCGCTGCCCGCCGCTTCTGCGATCGCGGCGGGCCTTCGCTCTGTTGTCCGCGCGCGTAGTCGCCGAGAAACGCGTGCGAGAACTCTTCGTAGCCCCCGGCCACGATAGCCGCCCGCGCCCTGCGCATCAGCGATTGGTAGAAGTGCACGTTGTGGATCGAGCACAGAATGGCCGAGAGCACCTCATTGGCGGCGAAGAGGTGGTGGAGGTAGGCGCGCGTGAAGCGACCGTTCGCGCAGGCGTAGCATTCGCACGACGGATCGATGGGGTAGCGGTCGTGGCGGTAGCGGCGGTTGCTGAGGCGGATGCGGCCGCGGGCCGTGAAGACCGTGCCCGAGCGCGCGTAGCGCGTGGGGATCACGCAATCGAACATGTCGATGCCGTAGCCCACGCAGGCGATGAGATCCTCGGGGAGCCCGACGCCCATCAGATAGCGCGGCTTGCCCTCGGGCAGCAGCGGGGCCGTGTGCTCTGTGACGCGGCAGAGCAGCTCGTGCCCTTCGCCGACCGAGACGCCGCCAATCGCGTAGCCGGGAAGATCCATTGCGACCAGGGCCTCGGCGCAGCGCTCGCGTAGCTCGGGGAAGACGCTGCCCTGCACGATGCCAAAGAGCGCCTGCTCGCGGCTGCGGCCGTGCGCTGTGAGGCAGCGTTCCATCCAGCCGAGCGTGCGCGCGACGCCGCTGGCGGCGAGCTTCTTGCTCGCGGGGTGGGGCGTGCACTCGTCGAAGGCCATGATGATGTCGGCCCCGAGCTGGTTCTGGATCTCGATCGAGCGCTCGGGCGTGAGCACCACGCCCTCACCCGTCAGCTCGTTCTTGAAGCGCGCGCCCGCGTCGCTGATCTCTACCTTGGGGAGCGAGAAGACCTGGAAGCCGCCGCTATCAGTCAGGATCGGGCCGTCCCACTGCATGAAGGCGTGCAGCCCGCCGAGCTTCTCCACCAGCCCCTCACCCGGGCGGAGGGCCAGGTGATAGGTATTGGCCAGCACCACCTGCGCCCCCGTGGCGGCCACCTGGTCCGGTGTCATCGCCTTGATGGCGCCATGGGTTCCCACCGGCATGAAGGCCGGCGTGGCGATCGGGCCGTGGGGCGTGCTGATCTTGCCCGCCCGAGCGCGGCCCGAGCTGGCTTCGAGGACGAATTCGAGGGGCTCGAGGACATCGGATAGCGGCACGGCGCGAGAGGCTAGCTCTGATCCGGCATTCGGATCAGGGCCCTACGCCGAGGGCCTGGCTCTTTGCGAATCGCGATTCTCGCGCGAGAATGCGAGGTCGCGGCACACCGGCCGCCGCAGGAGCCCCTGTGCAGCAGCACTTCGCCGATACGCTCGTGACCCGCTTGCGAGAGCTCGGGCATCCACTGTGCGTGGGGCTCGATCCGCACCTCGACCTCATTGCGCCGCTCTTCAGGCGCGCTGACATGAGGCCGAGTGCGCCCGAGACCGCAGCGGCGGTCGAGGACTTGCTGACGGCCGTGCTCGATCGCCTGGTGGGCCGAGTCGCTGTGGTGAAGCCGCAGATCGCCTTCTTCGAGCTGCTCGGCGCCGCGGGCATCGGCGTGCTCGAGCGCTTGGTGGCGCGCGCCCGCGCGGCTGGGCTGCTGGTTCTGCTCGACGCCAAGCGGGGTGATGTCGGCTCCACGGCGGCGGGCTATGCAGGCGCCTACCTCGCGCCGGGGGCCGCGTGCGAGGTGGACGCCATCACGCTCAGCCCCTATCTGGGGCTCGACAGCCTCGAGCCGTTCGTGCGCTGCGCCGAGGCCAACGGCCGCGGGCTCTTCACGCTCGTGAAGACCAGCAACCCGGGCTCGGGCGACTTGCAGGATCGGGAGGTCGAGGGCGAGCCCGTCTACGCCGTCGTGGCCCGCGCGCTTGCGAGCCTCACGGATCGGCTCGCCGGACCCGCGACCGGCTGGTCTTCTCTTGGTGCAGTGGTGGGCGCCACCTATCCCGAGCAGGCCGAGCGCATCCGGTCGCTGCTTCCGAGTGGGCTGTTCTTGATTCCCGGTTATGGCGCGCAGGGCGCGAGCGCGGCCGACGCCGTGCGCAGCTTCGTCGCTGGCCCGAGTGGACTCGAGGGCGGGCTCGTGAGCTCATCGCGTGGCGTGCTCTTCCCGCAGGCGGCGCAGGGCGCGAGCGGGGCGAAGAGCTGGGAGCGGGTGCTCGATGACGCGCTCGACCGGGCGACGGATGAGCTGGGTGATGCGGTGGCGTAGCGCCGCGGGTGCTAGCGGTAGGTCGAGCGAGCGCCGCCGGTCACGCGTCGCCGGGCGCGGCGGAGCTTGTGCTTGAGCTTGGCGCGGTAGCGGGAGGACTTGTTGCGCTTGCGGTTGTTGCTGCCCTTTTTCACGGGGTGCCTCTCACTGGGTGCTCGCGTCGTGTCGCGTGCGGCTGGTTCTGACCTTCGGTGCCGATGTCGGGATCTTCGGCGGCACGCGAGATTACGCGAGCCGCCCTCGAATGTCCATCCCCCTCGGGTCTCGGCCACCCGCCCGTGGCCGCCCCCTCGTGGCCGCACCGCGCGCTCACGCCGGGCTATGCTGGCCGCCTGCTGACCGTTGGGAGCTGAAGACCCATGGCGACCCCCCCGCTCGATCGTATGGCGGACTTCGACCTCACGGACGAGCAGCGCCAAGTGCGCAGCGTCGTGAGGGACTTTGCCGAGAAGGAGATCCTGCCCTTCGTCGAAGAGCACGAGCAGGCCGGGCGCTACCCGCTCGAGCTGATCGAGAAGCTCGTGCCCATGGGCCTGATGGGTCCCATGATCCCGGAGCGCTACGGCGGCTCGTTCGGTGACGTGGTGAGCTACGGCGTGATCTGCGAGGAGCTGGCTCGCGTCGACTGGGTGGTGGCCTCGGTGGTGTCGGTGAGCAACTCGCTGTGCGCCGGCTCGATCCTGAAGTTCGGAAGCGAAGCCCAGAAGGAGCATTGGTTGCCCGGCATCGCCCGTGGCGAGATCATCTGCTCCGCCTGCCTCACCGAGCCCGGCGGCGGCACCGACCTTGGCAACATGCAGACCCTCGCCACGCGGGCGGAGGGTGGCTGGCGCTTGACCGGCACCAAGACCTTCATCTCGCATGCCGCTCATGCGGGCCTCTTCTTCGTGGTCGCGAGCGTCGACCGCGACCAGAAGCACAGGGGCGTGACGGCGTTTCTCGTCGACCCGCATCGGACCGAGGGAATCACCATCAGCGACTTTCCGATGCGGACACTCAAACGCGACAACCTGGCCGAGGTGCACTTCGAGGATGCCTTCGTGCCGGACGACGCGCTACTGGGCGAGCCGCGCAAGGGCTTCCCCATCCTGGGCTCCGCGCTCGACACCGGTCGTTTCTCCGTGGCGGCGCGCTGCGTCGGCCAGGCTCAGCGCTGTCTCGACCTGGCCATCCCCTACGCGATGGAGCGCGAGGCGTTTGGTCACCGGATTGGCGAATTCCAGATGATCCAGCAGAAGATCGCCGACATGGTGTGCCGCACCGAGCAGGCGCGGCTGCTCGTCTACCGCCTGGGCCGCATGAAGGACGCCGGCATCCCGCGCGCCAGCATGGAGAGCTCGCTCGCGAAGCTCTGTGCCAGCCAGGCCGCGGTCAAGAACGCGCTCGACGGCATGCAGATCTTCGGCGGCTATTCATGCGCGCAGGAGTACGAGATCGGCCGCCTGCTGATGGAGGCCAAGGCGCTGGAGTTCGGCGAGGGAACGAGCGAGCTTCACAGCCGGCTGATCGCCGAGTTCGCACTCGGCATTCGCAAACAATGAAGAGACGCCAGGAGGACGGGCCGCGTCATGAGTGACAACGAGCGCGTACGCCAGAAGCTCCTCGAGCTGATTCTCGAGGTCTCGTTCGAGCGGCGCGAGGTAACGCTCGCCAGTGGCAGAAAGAGCGATTTCTACCTCGACCTGCGCCAAACCCTGATGCGCCCGGACGGCGTCGGACTCGCGGGAGTGCTGATGCTCGGGCGGCTGCAGCAGGGTGTGGCGGTCCAAGCGGTCGGGGGCATGGCGGTCGGCGCCGTGCCGCTCGTCTCGGCCGTGCTGGCCGCCGCCGGGCGCGACGAGCGAAGCCGCGATCTGGTCGGCTTCTTCGTGCGCAAACAGCCGAAGGGACATGGCCTCGCTCGCCAGATCGAAGGGGCCTTCTCCGAAGGGCAGACGGTGGCGCTGGTGGAGGACACCACCACCACCGGCGGCTCGACACTCGACGCTGTCGAGATCGTCGAGGCCGCGGGCGGCAAGGTCGCCCGCGTCCTGTGCCTGGTCGATCGCGGCGAAGGAGCGGCCGAGGCGTTCGCCGAGCGGGGGCTGACGCTCGAAGCGCTCTTCGGGCGGAGTGACCTGCCGTTGTAGCGGGCTGCGCTGGCTTGCGCGGGGTGGTGGCGATATCCTCGCCGCCTCACCCCTCCCGAGCGCCCCCTTCCCGAGCGGCGCGCCGCTGCACCGGAGCCCGCGGTGAGCCACCCCAGCGAGGCCGGCCACCGGCCGCCGCGTCTGCTCGATCGGGTTCGCGCCACGCTGCGCGTCCGGCACTACAGCCTTCGCACCGAGCAGGCCTATGTCGGCTGGATCCGCCGCTACATCCACTTCCACGGTCTGCGTCATCCCAACGAGCTGGGGAGCAGCGCCGTGGTGGAGTTTCTCTCCGACCTCGCGGTGCGGGGCCGCGTCGCGGCGTCGACGCAGAACCAGGCCCTGGCGGCTCTGCTCTTCCTCTACCGCGAGGTATTGGGGCGCGAACTCGAAGGCCTGGGGAACGCGGTTCGTGCGCGGGCTCCGCGCCGCCTTCCGGTCGTCCTATCGAGAGACGAAGTCAGGAGGCTGTTGGCGCAGATGAACGACCCCGAGGCGCTCGTCGCCGCGGTCCTCTACGGGGCCGGGCTGCGGCTGCTCGAATGCCTCCGGCTACGGGTGAAGGACATCGAGATGGAACGCCGGCAGATCACTGTTCGGCAGGGGAAGGGCAACCGCGATCGGGCATGCCCCCTGCCCCGAAGCCTCCGGGCACCCCTCATCGAGCAGCTCGAGTACGCGCGCGGGCTCTTCGATCGCGACCGCGCACAGGGACACGGGGGTGTGGAGCTCCCGCACGCGCTGATTCGGAAGTATCCCAACGCCCCCTACGAGTGGGCGTGGCAGTGGGTCTTCCCCGCCCCGAGGCACTCGCGCGACCCCCGAACCGGCATCACGCGCCGCCATCACCTCCACCCGTCGAGCCCCCAGCGCGCCGTCCGCCGGGCCGCCGCTGCGGCCCGCATCCCCAAGCGGGTCTCACCCCACACCCTGCGCCACTCCTTCGCGACCCACCTGCTGGAGAACGGATCCGACATCCGAACCGTCCAGGTCCTGCTCGGCCACCGCGACGTCAAGACGACCATGATCTACACCCACGTACTCGACCGCGGCCCGCTCGCGGTCGAGAGCCCATTCGACAAACTCTGAGCCCCCACCCCACGTCATCTTATCAAGCACCCGCTGCACGATAACGCGTCGCATAAAGAACCGCGCGCTCAGAAGTGTGCGGCATCGCGATGCTTCTGGACATCGAGATCCAAACTCCTTAGGGTGTTATGCAGCCACGGCCGCAGGGGCCGTGGAATCGAATATGAGTTGGGCGGCGAACGTGAGGAAGTGCCTAGTCGTTCTGTGTGTGTCCTTCGCTTGTGCGTTGCCGGCGATCGCGGGCACCTTGTGGGACTCGAAATGCCAGGATCACCTCTCGCGATTGCGGGAACTCGTTCCGGCCGTGTTGGCAGACAGCCCGTCGCCGTCGTCCCTTTCCAGCTTCTTCGAGGCACTGCCTTCGGACTTCGCGTGCTTCGATCACCTGTTCGGATACCACGGCGGTCCTGGGCCACTGTACTCGGAACCCCAGCTCTACTTGTTGTTCCCAGGGATGCGAGCTGCGGTCGAGCGCGAGGCGTATGTGAGGAAACTCGTTTCTCTCTCCATCAACGGCCAGTGGCAGGCCGATCAAACCGGTGCCTTGCGGGGCGCTGTGCACTTCACCCTTGAGACCGACACAGGCCTCTTCGTTCGCCTAGCCAACAAGCTCCCAGCTGAGCAGGAGGCAACCGTGTGGTGGTTCCTCTTCAGTAGCATCCACCCCCAGGCACTGACTCCCGAACTTCAGAAGAAGGTCTGCCAGGGGAGCGACCGAAGCTGCCGACTCTCGAAGAAAGCGTACACGCGAGCCGAAGCGGAGGAACACAACCACTGAAGCGCGAGCTGGGAGATCGCCGCCCAACAAGCCAATGAACCGGACGTTGAATAGCTCGGTTCAATCGAGCCTGGTAGCATTCTGGCATCAACCTTTGAAGGCTCGGCGACATCGGCGGCGCTATTCAACGCCGGTTATTGCCGATCCGTTGGGCGGCGGAATGCGAGCAGCGCTTGCAGCTATTCTGATAGCTACGATCTTCCTCCCTGCGGTCGCTGCAGCCGAATTGACCGTTGAAGAGCGGCAGGAAATGCTTGCGCGAACCACAGGGACCATCGTGGGAGTGGTTCGAGATGCGCAATCGAACAAGCCACTGAGCGGAGTCTCCGTTAGCGCGCAGTATCTCGGCGATGGTACGAACACCGAGGGAGCCTATCGGATTCCCCTCATCGACCCAGGCGAGGTAGAGGTCACAGCCTGGCGGCGAGACTTGATCCAGAGCACTCAGCGAGTGTCGATTCATGCAGCGACGGAGACCACGGCCAACTTTTTGATAGAACGCTCACCGCCTCCCTGCTGCACCCTCCAAGGTACTTGGCTCCTTTCGTTGAAGCTAGATGAATCGGGCAAGGCAACACCGGGGGAAGTGACCGTAGTCGAAGGCGCAGTCTCCTTCTCGCCCAGTGCCCGCGATCCGTTCCCGGAACGGCGCTCGCGTCTTCCCTCGGACGACTCGACGACCGATGAGTTCGGGCGCTACAACATCGACCTGCGGCCCCTGCTCGGTGAAGACATCACACGTGCGACCACGAATACTGTCTTCGCAGGCAATCCCGATTCCGACATCCTCACTGAGGCAGCTGGCTTCGTCCATCACCAAAACCACGTTGAAATCACATTCATTCCGCGCATGTCACACGGAGGCATCTCGCTGACCGGAGTTATCAACGACGACGAGATTCGCGGGGAGTGGGTCAAGCGCGACTATGCGCCTAGCATTTCCGGCTCGTTCGTAATGAGGAGGTCCGCGCCGACGCCCAACAAGGCGTTGAACGCGGACGTGGAATAGCGCGGTTCAAATGACCGCTGTACCGTTCTGGCATCAACCTCTTGAGGCTCGGCCGAGTCCGGTGGCGCTATTCCACGCCGGTTAACGCCGATCCGTTGGGCGGCGGGCTCATGCCGTATCTCTCTACCCGGTACTTGTCCCGCGAAGAGGCGGCTCTCGCGGCCCAGTTCCTCAAGGACGAGGGAATCGAAGCGTGGGTGTCTGCGGCCGACGCCGGAGGCACACTGCCTTCGATGCAGTCGGTCGTCGGAGTGCGAATCGAAGTCTCCGATGAGGACCTCGAGCGGGCTTCCTCGTTGACCCAAGACGGGCTCCCGGACGAGGCGGTACCCAGGCAGTCGTTGTCGAGGCGCGATCGGGTTCAGAGCTGGGCAGTGGCGATCCTGCTCGTGCTGGTCATCGGGTGGGTCATCTTCAACTATGCACAGAGCTTGTCCGGCGGGGCGACGGATGGCCCCGAACCCATACCGCCGCAGCACGACCTTCCCTTCTGAAGTGCCACGAGTTCGTCTGCGTGCAGCGTCTGCCGTCTGACATCAACTTGGAAGTGCAACTTGGCTCATGCCTAAGTCGCGTAGCAAGTTGCAGTTCCGTTTGGTGCCAAGCTCGAACACGCCGCCTAGCTTCAAGTTTGAACTGCAACATCCAGCTGGCCTCGGTGGGCAGCTCGTCGCGAACCGCCGCCCAACCAGGGCATGCACTGGACCGGGCTGGGCTGTGGCGTTCCTTAACTCTGGTACCATGCGTCAGTAGTGAGGCATCCCGAACCCGGTAGCAGTGCGCCGCCCGGCCAGTGATGCCGATCCGTCGGGCGGCACATTGAATGTCATCGGGAGACGGATCGATGACCGAGACGACTGAAGCTGACGAAACGAACCAAGCGAAGCCCACGGGTGCCACCGGCGAGCCGGACGGCGCCGCCGTCCGCTTCCCCCCGCCCTTCGTCCCACTGATCGCGCTGGCGGTCGGCATTGCGCTGCAGTTCCCGTGGCCGCTCGCGCTGCCGCTGCACGGACTGCTCCGCTACGGGCTCAGCGCGTTACTCCTCCTGGGCGGGCTCGCCGCGATGGGCGCCGCGATGGGGCTGTTCCGCAAGATCGGCCAAGATCCGAAGCCCTGGATCACGACGCCAGCAATCATTTCCACCGGCATCTACCGCTTCACCCGCAACCCGATGTACCTCGGCATGGGTCTGATGCAGGCGGGTTTCGGCGTCGCAGTCGCCAACGGCTGGGTCCTGCTGCTGGTCCCGGTCACCTGCTTCGTGATCGCGCGGATCGCGATCCGCCACGAGGAGGTCTACCTCGAGGGTAAGTTCGGCGCCGAGTACACCGACTACAAGGCGCGCGTGCGGCGCTGGATCTAGCGCAGCCCCACTCGGCCTCGTCCGGCACGGTCCGCCGCGCGACTTCAAGTTCGAACTGCAACACCCGGCTGTCTCGGTCGGAGCTCGTCGCGAGCAGCCGCCCAACACCCATCAGAAGGCCCCCGTTCGTCAATAGGTAAAGACGTCCCGTGACGCCTCCCTTCTGGCTGGGGATGAAGGCATGCGAACAGGGCTATAGCGTTCGGTCCACGACCATCCAGGATCTGGCAGCTCGGCTCAGGGCGGCGCTCGCGGACCAGTCCGTGGAGGCGCGGATCGCCGAGTTCGTGGAGCCTGACCTCGTGATCCTCGACGAGCTTGGCTTCACACCGCTCGAGCCTCTGTTGGCCGATGCGTTCTACCGCATCGTGGCCAGCCGTTACGAACGCGCGAGCACGATCGTGACCAGCAACAAGAGCTTTGAGTCCTGGGTCGAGGTCTTCCCCGACGCTGTCATTGCCAGTGCCGTCCTGGATCGTCTCGTCCACCACGCACATCTCGTCCCGATCGTGGGGGAGTCTTACCGCATGAAGGACGTCAAGAGCCGAAAGCAGGGAGCACTGAAGGGAGCAGCGGCTGCCAAGAAGGCTTGGCCAGCCCAGTCGAACCGATCCCCGAGCAGGGGGTCACGTTCGGTGACCGAAAGGGGGTCACTTGACTTGACCGGCTACAGGACCTTCTTGGCCCTCGCGGAGTCCGCGCGAAACTGGGGCAACTGGCAGTGGTGGCCGTTCTGGCTCGTCGACTTCATTGCGGCAGCCCTTCTCATCGCAGGGGCTGCGCTCGTACTCCGAGGAGGCCGTGGTGGCAACGCCGTTCTCTGTGTAGCGTGGGGCTTCACGACAGCCATGTTCTACTCGAGCTCTTGGTCTCACATCGAGCATCTCGCGGAACCCGCCGACGGCAATCTCTCGCAAGAACCGCTTACGATCATCATCGGGATTATGTGGCTCATCACAATCGTGGGTTTCGCGCTCGCGACAATCGCGTCCCGGAAACCTCCTGCCTAGGTTTGCGGTCGGGTTCAGTGCAGGGACAACCGGCTCATTGATCGCAGCCGCAGCCTATCGCCGATCAGTTGGGCCCGGGAGACAGTGAAGTGACAACGTCAAGGTCTGCCACGTACGACCGAATCGGTTCCGATTACAATCGGCACAGAGCTGCAGAACCATCAGTGGTTCGAGGATTGGTGCGACTGCTTGGCTTGCCTCGCGGTTCAGTGATTGCAGACATCGGTGCTGGAACCGGCAACTATTCGAACGCACTGGCTCGGCTGGGCTATAGCCTTCACGCAATCGAGCCTTCTGACCTGATGCCGAGCCAGGCAACGCCGGTTCCAGATGTGCAGTGGCATGTCGGTACCGCTGAGGCCATGCCTCTAGCAAGCGCTTCAGTTGAAGGAATCGTGTGTACGCTTGCTCTTCATCACTTCGAGTCCGTGGCCCGAGCCGCCGCCGAATGTTCGAGGGTTTGCCCCTTAGGTCCGATGGTGCTGCTAACCATCGATCCGAGACTCGGCGAGGCCTTCTGGTTCTCTGAGTACTTCCCTGCGATCCACCAGCGACTCTTCTCGACCTTCCCGCCAATCGACGACGTGTGCTCCGAACTCACGAAGCACAGCGGCTGCGCATCTGAAGTCTCCGTATGGCTCCTCCCTCAGAATGCCATCGACATCACGATGCACTCAGGTTGGAATAGGCCGGAGATCTACTTGGACCAAGGGCATCGTCAGAACATGTCCGGTTTTGCTCTGGCTTCACGTGATGAGATCGAACCGGGCTTGACGGCACTTCGCGCGGCACTCGCCTCAGGCGCATGGGATCGCGACCACGGGCATCTGCGGGAGCGGCAGGAGGCCGATCTTGGCTTTCGGTTCATCAAGTTGATGCGGACAGAGGCCTAGGGCGGAGGCGATATGACCCGTGATAGACTGCGAACATCCAAGGTGCTCTCGGTCAGCGAGCAGATCGCCGCCGGCCACCGGTGCGTTGCGCGGCGCAGGACAAGCATTTCCGGGGCAGCGCCTGCACGTCGACGCTGCGGAGTAGCATGAACGTCTTCCTTCTGATTGCGGCAGTAGTTCTGTCCTTCATCGGCGTCATGCATACCGTCCTTGCCGAATGGAAGGGGGAGAGAAGACTCGTCCGCCGCATCACTCAAGCGAGGCTCCTCGACTCGAGTGATGCCGAGGACCTCTTGGCCAAGCGGATCGTCCGTCTAGCGTGGCACGCGACTTCTCTCACCTGGTGCGGTATCGCGGCGGCTCTGGCTTACCTTTCCTTTGCTGAGCAAACAGAATCCCTCAAGACAGTGGTCCGAATCCTGGGTTCAACGTTTCTCCTCCATTCGGTGGTCTCTCTGGTCATCGCTCGGGGCAAGCACCCATCGTGGTACCTGTTTCTGATTGTGTCCGTGTTCTGCTTCTTGGGTACGGGCCCACTCAGTCGGTAGGGTTGCCACTCCAAGAGCGTCGCTGCGGTGAGGCACTCCGCCGCGATCGCAAACAGCCGGACACATCGTTTGCTTCTTCGAGTCCAAGGTGCTGTCCCGTGAGCAGCTCCAAGAGCGAACTCGCTCGCCGTCCCACCGGAACCCGCCATTTCGGCTCATGAGGCGCTTCTCGAAGTGGTATCAGCGGCGCTTTGGGCCAGGCAGCAAACGGGTGCGGAAGATCGGAATCGTGGCACTGGCGCGCAAGCTGCTGGTTGCGCTCTGGAGGTTCTTGGAGACGGGGCTCATCCCGGAAGGGGCGGTACTGAAGACCGATCTGCGAATTCGGTGGTAGAGCGGGACTTAGAGGATCGGAAGGATTCGAGGCTCTCTGCAGGGAGCCGGCTTCGGGAGATCAGAAATGATTCTGGTGTGTGGGGCTCGTTACGCCGCCTGGTGCCGATTGCAGGCACCGCTTATCAGATGGGGCTGCCCGCCCAGGCGCTTCTCAGTCCGCCGCCTGGCGAACATGGAATCAGGTTCTCGGCACCGAGGGTGTCGAAACGGATAGAAGGTAGTCGTCGGCAGGACGCCGACACGCCGAGCTAGGAGCCGCCAGGACGGACCGCAAGAAGATGCGAAACCGAGAAAGGAGAGCGGTTGTAGAATCGAGGGATTCAAAACGGGGTTGACGGTGGCGGCCACATAGAAGGCCCCGTTCGTCAATGGGTAATGACCTCCCGTGACGCCTCCATCTGGTGTGGCGTTAGCGACCGGCACGTCTCCTCTCCTCGTCTCACTCTGCTGGCTAGAGGCTCATTCGAGCCTCTGTTTCCCATCAGCAGAAGTTGGCCACTTGGGTGGTAGATTCAACTGATCGACGCAATATCATGTGTTCTACTTCAGAACGAGGAGAGTCTCGATATGACAGGAAAGCAGAAGCAATTCACCGAAGCAGCAGTGCGAATTCCGCGATCACGTTCGCATCAAGCGCGTCTGTCTTCGATCGTCGCATGAACCCTCCGGCGAACTGACCGATTGCTCGGGGATTGGCGACCGTGACATTGACCCGCTTCGCGCGATGCAGAGCCAGTGCCAGGTCGAGGCTGTAGACCCCGTCGCCTCGAGGACCACCTTGGCATGGAATCCATTCTTGGTAGCCATCCGGATCAACTTATTGTGACCCTTCCCATCGTTCTGCAGATCGAATGCCTCAGTTCGTGTCCCCTCATGATCGATGATCGCGGTGAAGGCCTTGGCGCTGACGTCGACCCTATATGGTTGAGCTTCGAAGAATTCCCCTCCTCGTGTACAATGACACCAGGTCCCCAGACCCTGAGACTTCACCTACTCGTGTTGTGAATTCAGGCTCTTGGGCCTCGGATACTCTTCGGCATGGGTGACGAGGGCAGGGCGCCTATCTAACGGTCAAGCTCGATGGCTTCATACGGCAATGGCCTCAGCTGGCGCCCGTCTGGAGTATACGAAGGTCGTATTCAAGGGCTGACGAGCGATACACAATACGGCTGTGACCGTATCCGTCACGCACAGTTGCTATCCAGCGAAGGGGAGGACGTCGCGTGGCCCGGAACTTTCACAAGAGTCCGTTTGACGAAGGAACCCGAGTCAAGCTCGCGATGTTCGGAGACTATACGAGGGCGTGGCTCCCTGTATTTCTTTCCCAGGCACGACCGAGCGAGCCGATCACGGTGGCAGACCTTTTCGCAGGGCCCGGCGAAGATTCAGACGGCGTCCCGGGTAGTCCCTTGATCGTGTTGGAAGAGCTGAGACAGTCCGGTGATTTAATCGGCCAGAAGCGAGCAAGGGTCAGGCTCTTCCTCAAGGAGGCTTCCAAATCGAAAGCGGCCAGCTTGAACGCTATGATGGAATCGCAGAGCATTCCTACGGGCCTCTGTAGCTGGAAAGTCCAGAACGACGAATTCGAAGATGCTTTTGCTTCCATTCGTCCAGAGTTGAACGCGGGTCCGAACCTTCTGATTCTCGACCAACAAGGAATGAAGGAGATCACGGACGACGTATTCAAGAAGATCTTGGACCTGCCTAGGACCGATTTTCTGTTCTTCATCGCGTCCTCGTCTATCCGAAGATTCGAAAGCCACCCCTACTTTCAGAAGCACCTCAAAATACCCAAAGGCGCCATCACGGGCGCCACTTTCAACGATACGCATAGGGCCGTGACGCAATACTATCGAGAGTTGGCTACGTCCAGTGGTGAGCAGTACTTTCTCGGCAGTTTCTCGATCAAGAAGGGCAGCAACATCTACGGCCTGATCTTCGGTTCACACCATCCGCTAGGCCTGGAGAAGTTCTTGAGAATCTGCTGGAGAGCAGACCCTGATCGCGGCGAAGCGAATTACGATATTGACGATGATCACTTGGACTCCAGGGCCCCCCGCCTCTTCCGTGAAATGGATCAGCCGAGAAAGCTCACCTTGTTTCATCAGAATCTGAGATCCAAGATTCTGAGCGGCGATCTCAATACAGACCGATCTGTCTATCTCGATACACTTGAAGAAGGCTTCCTTCCTGCCGATGGGAAGGCGGTATTGAAAGAGCTCATCAAGAGTGGTCAAGTCAGAGTCGTGGGTGGTCAGCCGCGAGTCTCAATGCAAGGGTACGGCGCCCCCCGGAACCTGGAGGTAGTGACGGATGGCGCAATCTAAGATCGAGTGGACAGACGTCACTTGGAACCCTACTACGGGCTGCACGAAGATCTCAGCAGGATGCAAGCACTGCTACGCGGAGACAATGGCTCGCCGGTTAAAGTCGATGGGTGTGGAAAAGTACGAGGGTGGCTTCTCTTTGGCGGTGCATGAGAGCGCCCTCGACGCTCCTCTCAGATGGAGCAAGCCGCGAACCGTATTCGTAAACTCGATGAGCGATCTCTTTCATCGAGACGTTCCGGACGAGTTCATCTCGAGAGTCTTCGAGATTATGGCTCAATGCCCGAAACACAAGTTTCAGGTCCTCACCAAGCGGGCCGGCCGGCTGGAGCGATTGTCTCGGAAACTCCCTTGGGCCAGCAATGTCTGGATGGGAGTTTCAGTCGAGGACTCGCGGCAACTTCACCGTGTTGAGTCTCTGAAGTCCACCGAGGCGATCGTAAAGTTTCTCTCACTAGAGCCATTGATCGGACCGCTTTCAGACCTGAAGTTAGATGGCATCGGATGGGTAATCGTTGGTGGGGAATCCGGACCGAAAGCACGACCTATGGAACCTTCTTGGGTTCTTGAAATCCGAGATCGGTGCGTCGACACTGGGGTTCCGTTCTTCTTCAAGCAATGGGGTGGGAAGAACAAGAAGAAGACGGGTCGGTTGCTTGAAGGTCGGACCTACGACGGCATGCCTCTGGAGCGCGCCGCCGTATAGGAAAGCGATGAAGTCGGACGTTGAATAGCTTGGTTCAAGTGACCTCGGTAGCTTCATGGCATCAACTTCTCCAGGCTCGGCGCACTCGGCGGCGCCCTTCAACGCCGCTGAGTGCCGACCGTTGGGCGGCGAGGCCCAAGCGTCGGACCGATGTCTTGCTGCTCTTGACCCGCGGATCGGGCAGAGGACTGTCTCGTGATGCAGCGTAGCCGCGCCTCGTTGCCCGCCAGCCTGGAGGATCGATGACGTACCGACTGTTTAGCTGGGAGCTCAGCTACTTCTCCGGCAAGGCGCGGGCGTACCTTCGCTACAAGGAACGTATGGGAGACCTGGGCGAGGGCTTCGAGGACGTTCTCGCGACGCCCGAATTGGTGGGGGGGTTGCTGACCCCGGCCACCGGGTCTGGCGCCGTGCCCCAGATGCAGACCGGCGATGGCAGCTGGGTGCAGGATTCGAGTGACATCATCGACTTCATCGAGGCGCGCCACGACGAGGCACCCGTGATTCCGAGCGCCGCACACGCGCCGCGCCAGGCGCTGGCGTGCTATCTCGTCGAGCTGCTGGCCGACGAGTGGATGGTGGTGCCGGGCTTCTGGGAACGCTGGTACTACAGCCTGCCCGACATTGAGCCGAACCACGTCGACTACAATGCCATGCAGTGGGGGTCGGTGTTCGCGGCGGGGGCGCCTGGCAACGAACGGCTCGCCGCTGGTGCGGGTGTGTTCGAGAACCTGTTCGGCATCTCCGAAGCTCGCAGCAATCCGCGCGGCGTCTACGCGGGGCTCGTCCATCTGGGCTGCACCGAGGCCACCGAGCAGGCGTGGTGGGCGTCGATGGAGAACATCCTCGGCCTGCTGGACGCGCACTTCGGAGTCCACGATTTCTTGCTCGGGGGGCTGCCTTCGCTGGGGGACTTCGGCCTACTCGGCCCCTTGTATGCGCATCTCTACCGCGACGCAACGTCGGGCTTCATGCTGCGTACCCAGCACCCGATCGTGTCGGAATGGGTCGAGCGGACCAACGGCAACAATGTCAGTGCCCGGAGCTACGGCCAGAAGCTCTACTCGCTCGGCGCGGGTGGCGAACTCGTCGCTCGACCCGCCACCAGCGACGGCGGGCAATGGCTGCCGGACGACCGAGTGGCGCCGAGCCTCGACGCAGTCGTTGCCGTCTTCTTCGAAGAGATGTGGCCGATGCTCGCCAGCACCATGGAAAAGACTGCGGCCTTCATCGCCAGCGACGCCCATGAGCCGGGCGGCGGGCTGCCGGGCAAGACCTTCACAGCGGACCCACCCTGGTACGCGCACCAAACCGGCGACGGCGCGCTCACACACGACTTCGAGATTGGCGGCATACAGGCGCGTCGCATGGTGACGCCCTACCACGTGTGGATGCTGCAGCGTCTCGCCCGGGTGCTGGCAGAGGCGAGGGCCGGCGAGGCGGGCCGCGCGAGTGTGACGACTTGGCTCGAACAGTTTCCGAACGGAGGCGAGCTGCTGGAGCTGGACGACCGCCTCGCGGACTGTCGCGTACGCAAGGAAGGCGCGCGTCTGTTTTCGGTTCGCTGACGCTCCGCCGCCCTGCGGGCCGGCTGGAGCTTGCCTTCAAATGACTTCTGGTATCCTGCAGCCGTTTTGGCGTGTCGGCGGCCGTGGCGAGTTACCGCCGGCCGCTGAATGCCGATCCGTTGTGCCTCACGAGGAGGGTTGAAGTCACGCCCGACACTTCTCACGCCACTGCAGATTCCCTCGTTGGCCCGTGGCTCCTCCTGTTCCCGGCGACCTTCCTGGTCCACATCGCGGAGGAGTACTGGGGCGGCCTTCCGGCGCTCGCATCGGAACTCACGGGTGTCGAGGTTCCCCAGGCAGCTTTTCTCGGCGCCAACGCTCTCTTCTGGATACTCATGACCGCCGCTGTGGTGCTGGTCCTTCGGCAACCTTCCCGGGCGCTGCTGGTGATTTCCCTCGCAACCATCATCGTCATCAACGTAGTCCTTCATATCTGCGGTGCACTGCTGACCGCCAGGTATTCGCCCGGTCTCGTTTCTGGTGTCGTGTTGTGGCTACCCCTCGCCATCGTTGCTCTTGCTCGGGGCCATCGTGCGATTTCCGGGCGGAGCTTTCGCTCTGGAGTACTCATCGGTGTCGTCGCGCATATGCTCGTCCCGCTCGTTGGCGTTGGTTTCGTCCTAATCCTTGGTGGCGGTTGACGTGCCGTCTGACTTCAAACCCGGAATGCAAGCCTCATTGTCGCTCCGCCAGCGCCTCGAACATCACGTGTGTCGAATCTCGCTCGTCTTCGTTCTCCTACTCGCTATCGGGGGTGCCGCAACCGCCACCTGGCTGATCGGCGGCGCGCTGTCCGCACCCGTGCCGCGCGAGATCGGTCCGCTCCCGAGGACGCTTCCAGGTGCCACGACGGTTTCCTTCTCCAGCGCTTCGGGCAGCCGTATCCGGGCCTGGTTCGCTCCGGGGCGTCTTGGTCTCGGGTCCGTCGTGTTGGCGCACGCTGTGCGCGGCGACCGTCGGGGCATGCTTGGCCGTGCCGAGTTCCTCCACAGGGCGGGCTACTCGGTCCTGCTCTTCGATGCTCAAGCGCATGGCGAGAGCCCGGGTAGCCGGATCACGTTCGGTTACCTCGAGGCCCTGGATGCAGCGGCGGCCGTTTCCTTCGCGACGGCCCGAGATCCCGACTCCCCCGTCGCCTTCCTGGGTGTCTCGCAAGGGGGCGCCGCAGCTCTTCTTGGGCCGTCTCCGCTGCCTGTCTCGGCCCTCGTACTGGAGGCCGTCTACTCCACGATCCATGAAGCCGTTGCCAACCGCATCGCGATTCGGCTCGGCGAGCCGGGCCGTTTGATCGCTCCCCTTCTGCTCTGGCAACTCGAGGCCCGTCTCGGCGTGTCACCCGAAGCAGTCGCCCCCATCCGCGGAATACGCAATATCGAGGCGCCGCTCCTCCTCATCGCGGGTGAACGAGACCGACACGCCACGATCGATCAGTCGCACACTCTTTTCGGCGTGGCTCCGGAACCGAAGGAACTGTGGGTCGTGCCAGGTGCCACGCATGAGGACCTCCACCGCCTCGTGCCCCGGGAATACGAGCGCCGAGTTCTCGACTTTCTGAGCCGCACGCTGAGGGCGAACGGCCGGGCTGATGGTTGACAGAAGTCCGGGGACATCCTCTGCGCCTCCCGGCTTCTCGTCCATCTGGCCGCGTCGGACTCGGCGGCCAGCACGAGTTCGCACTGGGCTCCCAGGCATCGCTGAGTTTGGTAGCGTCCCGGCATTCAACGATGTGCCTTCGGCGAGTCCGGGCAGCGCTGTCCGGCACCAGACCGAAGTCGAGTGAGCCACGCGATGGACTCGTGTTGCGAAGACAAGGCGGCGGAGCTTGCGATCCTGCGAGGCCGCCAGGGTCGCGTCCTGGCTGTCGTGCTCGCGGTCAACGTCGTCATGTTCTGCTTCGAGTTCGGAGCCGGGCTTCTGGCGGGCTCGACCGCTCTGCTCGCCGATTCCTTGGACATGCTCGGTGATTCACTCGTATACGGCTTCAGCCTCTACGTTCTCCATCGAGGCCCGGTATGGCGCGCTCGCGGCGCACTCGGCAAGGGCGTCATCATGGCTGTCTTCGGACTGGGGGTTCTCGTTGAAGCCGCGCTAAGCCTTCGCACCGGAGTGCCCCCCGTGGTGCCCGCCATGCTGGGCGTTGGTGCGCTTGCCCTCATGGCCAACACCTTCTGCTTCGGCCTCTTGTGGCGACACCGTGCAGACGACATCAACCTTCGGTCCACGTGGCTTTGCTCCCGCAACGACCTCATCGCCAATGGGGCGGTTCTTGTGGCCGCGGGATTGGTCGGGTGGTCGCATTCGATCTGGCCCGACCTCATCGTCGGCGTAGGCATCGCTTGCCTGTTCCTGCGTACTGCGGTTTCGGTTCTCCGAGACTCGCTCAGGGAGCTTGGTCGCCTTCGGGGCGGTGCGGTCGAGGGCGACGCCGAGCAGCTATGAGCCCCCGCTCTACGGCTGCTTGCCGGCTGGCCACCGCCCGTCCGCTCGGCGCCGGCCAGGACGCGCGAATTCTCGCTCATCAGTACGAAACGGCGCGATCGTGCCTCACTGCGCCAGGCGGAAGCGAAATGGGCAGCGCTTGCCGCCTTCCATGATGGTCTCCGTACGCTCGAGCTCGAGATCCGGGCTCAGCCCCTCGGCCGAGGCGAAGTCGCGACTGCAGGAGATCAGGAAGCCGATATCAGAGACGCCCTGCTCGCGATAATACTCCGCATAGCGGCAACGCGTGACATCGAAGCCAATCGCGTCGTGCGATCTCTCGCCAGGTTCCACCTCCAAGGCGCCTCCCGCGCTGAAGATCGGAAGCGCCGTCGCCACCTTGTCGATCGGCGAACCCTCCAGCATCTGGCCGAATTGCGCTGCGCGCTGCCGCGACACGCCGGCGAGTGCGCGCAATGCGAGCTCATCCGCTCGTTCCTGCCCCAACTCCTCGCGCAGCAGCTGGATCAGCGGTACCAGCACCTCGGCCTGAATCTTGACCTGCTCGATCATCGGGATATCGGTTCGTAGCTCCATGGGTTGCCTCTCCTCAGAATCACGGATCTTCGTGGTATCGATCGTACGCTTCATCGCTCTGGACTTGTACAGCGGCAAACCTCCGCTCGCGAGAGCATAGTCGAGGCTGGATGTCCCCCCACGAAGGCCTGCAGCCGACGGGTAGCAGCGTGGGCCAATCGCGCCGTGGTACGCTTTGCCAGTGAACCTCAAAGCTTCGACGGAGCTTGCTTGGAGGGTGGTGGGAGATTGAAGCTAGTCGTCGCGACGTGCCAGTTCCCGGTGAGCGCATGTGTTCGCACCAACACGCGCTATGTGGTGCGCCAGATGCGGCTGGCCAAGCAGCGTGGCGCGCACGTTGCGCACTTCTGCGAAGCTTGCCTTTCGGGCTATGCCGGAACTGATCGCGAGTCCTTTGCAGACTTCGATTGGGACCTCTTGAAGGTCTGCTCGCGGGAAATCATGGCGCTCGCCCGCCAGCTACGCATCTGGGTCTTGCTTGGTTCCGGTCACCAGCTCTCGGGTCGCCGGAAGCCCCACAACTGCATATACATCATCGATGATCACGGTGATCTCGTCGGCCGATACGACAAGAGATTCTGCGGCGGAGACCGCTCCGGAAGAACGGGGGACCTCGCCCACTACACGCCCGGTGATCACTTCAGCACATTCACCGTGCGAGGCATCCGCTGCGGAGTGCTGATCTGCCACGACTACCGGTATCCAGAGCTGTACCGCGAGTACAAGAAGCAAGGTGTCCAGCTCATGTTTCACTCGTATCACGCCGCGAACATTCCGCCCAAGCGGCTCGAGACGATGCGGAAGCAGGTGGGGAGCGAGTTCCACGGGCTCAACAATGGAACGACGCTGCCTGAGATTACGATGCCGGCCAGCATGCAGGCCGCTGCGGCGAGCAGCCACGTATGGATTAGCTGTAGCAACTCGTCTGCCAGAGAGAGCTGCTGGCCAGCATTCTTCGTTCGCCCGGATGGCGTAATCACCGGGCGCCTGAGCCGTAACACGGCGGGCGTCCTCATATCGACGGTGGATCCGCGCCAGCGCCTCTACGACTCAACGCTTGCCTGGCGCGAGCGCGCCATGCGAGGCGAGTTCCACTCCGGTCGGCTGGTTCGAGACAGGCGCTCGCAGAACCACAAGGAGCTGTGACTTCCGTCTCCCAACAGCGTGCTTCGACCGGGGTCTGGTAGCATCCTGGCCTCGATCCAGGGTTCTCCGGCGGCCTTCGGCGGTGCTGTTGGCCGCAGCTGAAGCCCAATCCGCTATGCCGTACAGGGACGTCGTGCTCTTCACGAAGTATCAGGCTCTGGGGAATGACTATCTCGTAGTCGACGCCCGCGAATTCGACACGATTCCTTCGCCAGCGATCATCCGCCGGATTTGCGATCGAAACTTTGGCGCTGGGTCTGATGGAGTCCTGCTGGCGGATTCTCTACAGGATGCGGACAACTTGTCAGTTCGCATCTTCAATCCAGATGGGTCCGAAGCGGAAAAGAGCGGAAACGGTCTCCGGATCCTTGCCCAGTATCTCTGGGACACGAAGCGCGTCGGCCGCACCCCGTTCCGGGTTCGTACGGCCGGAGGTACGGTCGAGTGCTGTATCGAAGAGCCGAACCACTCGATTTCGGTGGAAATGGGTCGTGTCAGCTTCCACAGCTCTGAGATTCCTGTTACAGGTCCCGCCCGCGAGGTGCTCGATGAATCGCTCGAAATCGGAGAGCACGCGCTTCGCATTTCCGGCGCAACGATCGGAAACCCCCATTGCGTCTTGATCCTCGACACCCTGTCTCCGCGTCTCGCCCACGATCTCGGTCCGCAGATCGAGAACAGCGATCACTTTCCGAATCGAACGAACGTTCAATTCGTCCGTATCTTGAGCAAGAGCGATATCCAAATCGAGATCTGGGAGCGCGGCGCCGGGTATACGCTCGCGTCCGGAAGCAGTAGTTGTGCGGCTGCCGCGGTCGCCCATCGCCTTGGCCACTGCGAGAGCCCCATCGCTGTCCATATGCAAGGCGGCGATCTTCAAATCACCCTATCGCACGACCAACACGTATCGATGGTCGGTCCTGCATTCAAGGTCTTTGAGGGCTCGTTCTCACCGCAGTATCTGAGCGGTGCGGCCCAATAGGCCGTTGCAGTCACCCGGCCGCAGCGTGTCTTGACCGCCCAGGCGGACGCTCGTGGTATGCTGGCTTGCGTAGCCTCGAGTGGGGTCGGCAGCAGTGCACAAGACCGACAAGCTTGCCGAGTGCGATTTCGAGAGCGCGGCTGCGTTGCTCGCGGATGCCTTCTTCAGCAACCCCGCTCACGTCTACCTCTTCCCCAGTGAGAGCCAGCGGTACAAGGCGCTTCCGTGGCTACTTCAGCATAACCTTGCTGCGCAGGCCCCCCTGCACCACAGCTTCTGCATTGCGCAGGAATCGGGCAGTCCTGCGAGACGTACGATCGTTGCGATGGGCTTCTGGCACCCTCCGGGCTCTTCGTCCGTGAGTATCCGAGGCTTGTTGCGGCCCGGGTTCCTGGCCGTACCGATTCACTGCGGCGTTGGTGCGGCTCGGCGCCTCTTGGAGGTCACGCGCTGTCTCGAGGACGAGCGCCGCGCTGCTCTCGGCTCAGCTCACGCTTGGTACCTGAACAACATGGCTGTTGCGCCCGCCCTTCGCGGCTCCGGCCTTGGCAGCGAGCTTCTCGCCCGCGAGCTTCGCGATCGAATCGACCCTTCTGGCCACGTCGCCGCCCTTGCTACACAGCGCCCCGAGAACGTGCGGTTCTACCGCCGTCTCGGTTTCGAAGTCGTTGCAGACCGGACGCTCGGTTCAAGCCGTCTTTCCTTCCGCAACTGGATCATGGTGAGATAGCTTCTAGTGTCGGGCGCCGCCGCGCCCACGCGGCACAGAAACGGAGGAGCCATGGAACCCCGCATCACGCTCATCACGCTCGCAGTGGCCGACCTCGCCCGCTCGATCCGCTTCTATCGGGACGGGATGGGTCTTCCGATGCGGGACGGTCCAGAAGGCATCGCGTTCTTCGAAACCCGCGGTACCTGGCTCTCTCTCTACCCTCGTGAGGCGCTCGCCGAGGACGCGACCGTCGCCTCAGAAGGCTCTGGCTTTCGTGGCTTCACGCTGGCACACAATGTCTCGTCTCCCGAGGAAGTCGATCGGACGCTTCAAGAGGCCGTCACCGCCGGAGCGACTCTTGTGAAGCCGGGGCAGAAGGTCTTCTGGGGCGGGTACTCCGGCTACTTCGCCGATCCCGACGGCGCTCTCTGGGAGGTTGCCTGGAATCCCCATTTCACCGTCGAGTAGCGCGCTGCACGGCAGGGCTCCTCAGTCGCCCCCCGGTTCGTCAGGCGGCGGTGCAGACATCAGTCGAAGTGCCGCTCCGCGTATTCCTGGATCCGTGGGCCAGCGCCGTCCTCGATCAGATCCTCCAACAGTTGGATGCGGTCGCCTTCGAACGTCGCACGTTCGGTCCCTCCGAACACGAGGTCAGGACATCCGGCCTTCGTGTAGGTACCACGCCAACTCATCTCGAATGAATTCTCTCCGATCGTGGGTGTGCCGACGATCTCAACACGACGCTCGTCGAACTTCCGGTCCAGCTCGTCGACGCTCTTGCGCAGGTGTTCCAGCAGCTGCTTCCTGCCTTCCGCCCGCCCAGCCAGCGGCGCCTCTCCGGTCACGACGTAGATCGCGTCCTCGGCGAAGTAGGGCTCGAGCCTGTCCCAATCGTCATCGGCGTAGGTCTGTTCAAATGCGGTGGCGTATTCGAGGAATCGCTTGGCGGGTTCCACACTCGTCTCCTTATGGTCAGCTGAGCAGATACTGGACAGGTTAGCCCTGGTCGCGGCAGGCTGCGGCTACTCGAGGCTTCGCCAGCGAGCCTCGGCCCGAGTCAAGACCACACCCGCTTCGTCGATGATCTCGCCTTCGACGAAGTAGTCACGCCCTTCGCTCCGGAGCAGGCGGCTTCGAATCTTCAAAGGCGCATTTGTGGGGGTTGGTCTGCGGTAGCGGAGTCGGAAGTCCACCGTTGCCGCATTCAGCCCTTCGGTCCCGGGGGCTGCATGGATTGAGATGCCCATCGCCTCATCGAGCAGTGTTGCCTGAATGCCACCGTGCACCACCCCCGATGCCCCGCAGAAGAACTCGGGCGCGATGTACTCGGTTTCGATGTCTCCATTCTCCAAGACGCGGAAGCGCAGCTTCAGACCCTGCTCGTTGCGGTGCCCACAGCCGAAGCATCGGTCCTCCGGTCCATCGTTCACAATCACTTCGCTCATCAACCGCGTTCTCCCGACGGCAGGTCGTCTTGCTCTCCCTTACAGTAGTGTTCTGTCCGTTGAGCCGCTCGCTCCAATCGAAAGTGAGCGCCAGCTCGCGAGTATCACGCTATGGGCCGCGATCCGCGTGCCGGATCAGTGCGAGCCGCCGTGCCGCCAGGAGGCAGCGCCTCATCCGGCACGAGCGGTGCGAGATCGAGCGAGGGCGCATCGAAATTCAAGGCGCCGCGGGCGATCTGCGTGATAGGATGCCGGTATGGATTCGTTCTCCGCCGGCCGAGCCAGAGACGACGTCCTCCGCATCCTGCTCTGCTGCGCGCTGATCGCCGCGCAGGGCTGCGCCGCGGGGTTGTCGCTGGATCGGAAATGGATCGAGGTCCAGAGCCAGAATTTCACGATCACAAGCGACATGAGGGCCGACGAGACGGAAGAACTCGCCAGAAGCCTGGAGCTCTTTCGCGCCTCGGTTCTCGTGCTGACCAATGTTCCGTCGCTCGAGTCGAGCGTACCGACACGCGTCTTCTTCTTCGATGGCATGCTGAGCTTTCGCCCGTTTCAGCCGGGGCGCAACGTCGCCGGATTCTTTCAGCAGACGATGCGAGGCAATGTCATCGCGATGGTCGATGTGAACAGCATGGAGACGGACCGGACTCTGCGGCACGAATACGTCCACTTTCTGATGCACAATCAGTCGGGCACGGCCTATCCGCGATGGTACGGCGAGGGCTTCGCCGAGCTACTCAGTACTGCCGATGTGTCCGGTGAGCACGTGGCGGTGGGCCAACTCCCGCGAGACCGGATCCGGCAGTTTCAATTCACAGAGTGGATCCCGATGAGGAGGATTCTGTCATACGACGGGACTCAGAACTGGACGTCGGAGGAAATCTCGATGTTCTACGCCGAGTCCTGGGCACTCCCGCACTACCTCGTGAGAGACCGCGACCACCGCACGGCATTGGGGCGCGTGATCGGGACCTACGTCGATCGAGTGGAAGCGGGCGCGAGCTGGGACGAGGCGTGTCAGGATGCGTTCGGCATGAGTGCGGGCGAGTTGAGTAAGCAGGTGCGCCGCCATCTCAGGCGCGGATCCTTCACGAGCTTCGGTGTTCGTGCGGACAGTCTCCAGTGGAGCGACGAGACAGAGGTGAGGGTCCTGCGCCCAGCGGAGGCGGCGGAGCGACTCGGCGAGCTCTCTCTCGCCTCGGGCAATACGGCGAAAGCCGAGCTGCTCTTTCGATCCTCACTCGCAGATGAGCCGGATCGGGCGCGCGCACACCTGGGAATGGGTGCAGTTTTGCAACAGAGGGAGCGGTGGAGCGACGCGGAGAAGCACTTCGCCCGGGCGGTCGAGCTGGATCCAGCCAATCCCCTCAGCGAGCTTGGCTATGGCGAGTACTGGGCCGCGCGAGCGCGCAAGATCGGAGACCCCGAGATCAAGCGCGGTTTCCTCAGGCGCGCGCGCCGTCATATCGTTCGAAGCTACAAGCTCGACGACTCGAAGCCCGAGCCCTACGCGATGTACGGAGCCACCTTCCTGGAGGACGGCGAGGACCCGAGCAAGGGTGTCGAGACCCTGGAGCACGCGCGACGCCTGCTTCCATCGAATACGGGTATCCAGCTCATGCTGGCCGGCGCGTACGTCGCGGTGGGTCGGGAGGAGGACGCCCGCCCGCTGCTGGCCCGCATCCTCGCCTGGTCGCACGACGATGCGACGGCGAACGGAGCGCGCGCGCTGCTGAAGCAGATCGACCGTATCCCGCCAACGGGCGACTCCCCCCCGGCGACGAGGACGGACGCGGAATAGCGCCGTTCAGGTCACCGATGTACGGTCTGGCATTCACCTGTTGGGGGTCGGCGTGTCCGGCGGCGATATTCGACGTCGCTCAGGCGTGATCCCAGGCGGCGGCAGGCATGCAATTCGATCAACTCCCGGCGCTCCTGCAACCCGAGACGCTCCCGTATCTCAGCGGAGTCGAACGTCTCTCGGATGGGATCCTCCATGTTGCGGTTCTCACGCGCATGCCAGGGGTATCGCCGCAGATGTTCGGTTGGTGGTTTGGCGACTACATGCAGACCACTCAGCACTATCGGCGATGGCATCCTCGGGACCACATCTGGATGTCGTGGGAAGACAAGCGACCCGGCACGCACATCGGGGCGAAGCACCTGGTACACGAGTACATCGGCGGCAGACTCAACAAGCTCCGGATCACCTTTGTGCCTCCCGCGGAGTACTTTCGCGGCACGCTGCGACAGGTTGCGGGCGCTGTGGCGATTTGCGGCCGTCCCGGCTTTCTCAATCGTCCCGTCGACTTTGCACGCATGGTCCACCTGTGTCTTCCACAGGAATGGGGTTGCGAGCTGCACAGCCGTTTCTGGCTCGGCTACGTCCGGTCGCGGGGCGCCGGCCGCGGCGCAGAGGCCATCGGAAACATTCCGTGGGTGCGTCGCAGGTTTGCCCGCATATCTTCTGGGCGCGCCCTCGCACTGCACTGCCACGAGGAGATGACCACCCTCGCGAGCTTTCTACCCGATCTCTATGCCTCGCGCGAGAGAGAGCCCGGGGCCTAGAGCGCCTCGGCGGAAGGACAGTCATGAGCGAGTTTTCCGTACCGACACATCTGCCCGACTGGATTCAAGACCATGTACGTCAGTATCTGGATAGCGGCGGCACAGAGGGTCACATGTGGGATTCCTCCGTGCGAGGCGGGAAGGACCTGATCCCCACGCTCTTGCTCGTCACGATTGGCCGCCGATCGGGAGACGCCCGAACGTTGCCCCTGATCTACGGCGAGACCGACGGCGGCTACGTCATCGTCGGCTCGCGAGGCGGCACACCCAGCCACCCGGCCTGGTATCTCAACCTGGTCGCCCACCCAGAGGTACTGCTCCAGGTTGCGACGAAGCGCCTTCGCGCCACGGCGCGAACGACGAGCGGGGCCGAACGACAAGAGCTCTGGAGTCGAATGGTCGAGATCTTTCCCCCCTACGAGGAGTACCAGGGCCGCACGGAGCGCGAGATTCCGGTCGTCGTTCTGGAGCCGATCGAGGACTGAAGGCTCGCCCTGCACCTCAGGCTGCGGGGCGCCATGCGAGCTCGTCCACCGCCACGAAGCACGAAGAAGAAGGGGGAAGGGATGGACCTTGCAGACGCAGTCTCGTTCGTCGGTGTTGGCGTTGCGGCGATCGGCGTGCTCGGTGTTGCAGCCCCCGCCCGCCTGACCGCTCTGCTGGCCAGGTGGCGAGTACTCACTCGCCTTCCCGTCACGCTCGGTTTGCGAATCCTCACCGGGATCCTCTTCCTGGCGGCGGCCTTGGACTGCCGCCTTCCCGAGCTCGTGCGCTTGATCGGTGTCCTCGAGCTGCTGGGGGCGGCGCTCTTGCTCGTGTTGGGGGCGCAGCGTCTCGACCGATTCGTCACGTGGTGGCTCGAACGCCCGCCTTCGTTCGTGCGGAAGTGGTGTGTCGCCGCCTCCGCCTTCGGCCTGTTGATCGTCTACGCGGGGTAGCTGCCATCTGCGACGAACTTCTTGCATTCTGGTTCGGCGACAGCATGCACTCCCCCGAGCAGGCCGAAGCCCAGAGTGCGCGCTGGTTTCGGGTCGACGAGGACTTTGATCGCGAGATCGCGCATCGCTTCGGCAGCCTGCCGCTGCGAGCGCGGGCCGGGGAGCTCGACGATTGGGGCGACTCACCGCGTGCTGCGCTCGCGCTGGCGATCGTGCTCGATCAGTTGCCCCGCAATCTGTTCCGCGGGCAGGCCCGAGCCTTCGAGTTCGACGCAGATGCGCGCAGAGTCGCGCGGGCGGCGCTGCACTCGGGCCACGATGCCGAGCTGCAGCCATTGGAAGCCGTCTTTCTCTATCTCCCCTTCGAACATTCAGAGGATCTCGCCGACCAGAGTCGGTCGGTCGCGCTCTTCGCGCAGCTGCAGGCGCGCGTCCCCGCCAGCGTGTTGCCGATGTACGAGCGCTTCTCCGACTACGCCGGGCGTCATCACGAAGTGATCGCCCGCTTCGGGCGCTTCCCCCATCGCAATCGCAGCCTCGGACGCGCCGCAACTCCGGAGGAGCTCGCCTATCTCGAAGCGGGAGGTGAGGCGTTCTGAGAAGGACGCTAGCGACCGATCACCCTCGCCACGGTGGCGAGAAGCAGATGATGCTTCTCGCTGTCGAGGGCGATCGCTTCCAGCAGACACTCGTAGAGGGCACCCTCCTCGCCCGAGAATCGCGACTTCAAGCTGCGGCACTCCTCGATCGTCTTCTTCTCATGCTCTTGCAGCGCGCGTGTCTGCCGGAGAATCGAGTCCCGGTCCACGCCCTCCGGTGGCATGTCGCCGACCGGGTCGTTCGGCGCGCGCAGCCACTCGGACAGTGTTCGCAGCAGGAAGTGGTGCATCTCCTCCTCGGTCACGATCTGGTTGATCAGCACGCTCAAAGGTCCATCCGGCAGAACGTCCGATAGCGCGTGGTACTCCTTCAGAATCTCGTCTTCTTCCGCCACATGACGATCGCATTCCGCCGCCAGAGCCTCACGCTCGACCTCCGCCCGCATGGCCTGCTCCTTCCTCGTCTCACTGGGCTCACGCCAAGTCGCTGCCCGCTCGAAGTCCACCTGCTGAATCCGATCCTCGGGCAGCGCAACGGACTGCAGCTCGCCCACCGATAGGATTGACACAGCACTGCCAGGATACTCGCTCCGAGAGATCCGTCACGTATCGGTGCTGCCGCCGGCTCGACGGGTTCGCGCGAGGTTGCCGGCGTACGCCTCGACGCGGATCTGCACCCATGTGTGATAGCGTCGGCATGTGGCCGAGTGGCTGTCATCGGCTCCCATGGACCCAATGACTCGCTTGGACACCGGCGACCCGCGAGCGAGCGAAGGCTCCACACGTCATGAACAGAATCCCGGAACCCGAGCTGATGTTGGACGATGCTCAGGCTCGGGCCTACGCGTCGGCGGACTTCGACGAGCCTCATCGTCGGTTTCTCGACTTGCTGAGAGACAAGCTGCCGACCCTGGCGGCGGGTGGAATGGCGCTCGATCTCGGCTGTGGTCCCGGTGACGTCACGCTGCGCTTCGCTCGCGCTTTTCCGCAGTGGTCGATCGATGCGGTCGACGGCTCCGCCGCCATGCTCGCCCTGGCCCGGAAGGCCGTGGCGGGTTCGGATCTCGCGAGTCGCGTGGTGTTTCACGAGGCGGTTCTTCCGGTTCGTTCATTGCCTCGCGAGTCCTACGATTTCGTGTTCTGCAACAGCTTGCTCCACCACTTGGCCGAGCCGGCGACGCTGTGGTCGAGTGTGGCCCGCTCTCTGCGACCCGGTGGACTCGTCTTCGTCATGGATCTGATGCGCCCCGCGTGTCCCGAGGCTGCGCAGGCACTGGTCGAGCAGCACGCCTCGGGTGAGCCCGCTGTCCTTCGCAGTGATTTCCACAACTCGCTGCTGGCGGCGTTTCGACCGGCCGAGGTGCGAGAGCAGCTCGAGCTGGCTTCACTGGGTCAGCTCGAGATCGAGGTCGTCTCCGACCGCCACTTCATCGTCTGGGGTGTGGTTTCGGCGTAGCGGTGCCTGCGCCTCTCGGAGCTGGCGCTGGCTTACGCAGCTGTGCTGGCAGCTGTGGTACGCTGCGCGCGCCGTGACTATCGCCGCAGGCGTGCGCGAGCGAGATCAAGCGAACGACGAACGGTCGGACGAGAGCAGGAGACGGAGGAGTAAGGTGGGCGGAAGCACTTCGGTCACTTTGAGGCCCTTTGCACCGGGTCTCATTCTCGCACTGTTCGCGATACTGTTCGGTTTTCTTCTCGGAGGCGCCTTCGGAGCGGCCGAAACCTCGATCAAGGAGCACCTGGACGCTTCGGGAAGCGCGGTGCTGTCTTCGGTATATCACGGTGATACGCAGAAGAAGGACGCCGTGGTCAAGAAGTCATGGCAGTACATGAAGCGAGCGCATCTGCACGGTGGCGTCATCGGCGCCGCCGTATTGGCGTCGATCATCCTGCCCCGGTGCCGGCCTCTGTATCATCGGCCTGTGCGGGACGCTGCTCTCACTGCTGAGTAACCTGCTCGGGGCGTCCGTCAGCGACTCCTGACCTTATCCCCGAAGGAGCCGGACAAGTGTTTTCGCAGCGCGAGACAGAGTATCTCCGGTCGCAGCGTCTGGCGCGCATCGCCACGATCTCAACGGACGGTCAGCCTGATGTGGCGCCCGTGATCTTCGAATTCGATGGCAAGTGCTTTCTTATTGGCGGAATCCAGCAAGAGCGAACACTCAAGTACAAGAATGTCGCAGAAGACAACACACGGGTCTCTCTGGTCGTCGACGATCTCGAATCCGTCGAGCCGTGGCTTCCCAGAGGCATCAAGCTCCACGGCTCGGCAGAGATCGTGGAGCGCGAGAGCGTGCTTGGGCGAGCGCTCGTGTTGAAGATAACTCCTGATCACTATTGGAGTTGGGGTATCGACGAACCCGCGTTCAGCCACGGTAAGCCGCTGATCAAGCGCGGATCTTGATGGAGTGTTGGCGGACGTGACGCGAGCAAGTCGCAATCGCCTCGCTCTCGCAGTGGCACGTGGGGCATTACGCCTCATCCGATCTCGCTGACAAGACGCGCTCTTCAGCGCGGCATGCCATGCGCTTCGCAACACCCGAACACGCGCAAGTCGCAATCGCGAAGTACGCTCACGATGACGTTCTCCAGGCTTGTGCGGCTACTTTGTGCCTTTGCTAAGGTCGGGCCGCCTGGGAACGATTCCTTCCCGATGCTCTTCCGCGTCAGATCCCTCTCGCAAGTCGGTATGGTCTCGCTTTCGAGGTACGCCTCGGAGGAGCAGGACTCCCCGTGGCTTTTCAAGCGGGAGACGGAAGCCGCCGCAGGTGCGGCGATCCATCTCTTCAAGAAGCGCTCCGGTATGCCAAGAGCGCGAGGGTCATGACACGTGAAGAAGATCTACGTTGGGAATCTTCCCTGGGCCGTCAGTGAGGTGGAGCTGCAAGACTTCTTCTCAAAGTTCGGTCAAGTTCACTCGACCGCGATCGTCACCGACCGCGAAACCGGTCGTTCCCGCGGCTTCGCCTTCGTCGAGATGGACGACGCGGATGCCGACCGCGCGATCGAGGGAGCAAACGGGCAAGATCTCGGAGGTCGAGGGCTGCGCGTAAGCGAGGCGCAGAACCGCGACACCGGTAGGCGTCCCCGCGGCCGCTAACGTGGGCGCGACGGGCAGGCGGGCCCGAGACACTTCACTGCGTTCGCCCCCGTATCCCCAGCTCGCGCCGGTTCAGGGCTCTCGGAGCTGGGCCTGAGTTCGAGCGCAGCAGCTCGTCTTCCGATCGTGGGCGTAATGGGCTCGGGAAGCGAGTCGCATCTGCCGCTTTGTGCTGAGCTCGGCCGCTGGCTCGCCGGACGGCAAGTACATCTGCTCACCGGCGGTGGTGCCGGCGTCATGGCGGCTGTGAGCAGAGCGTTCCGGCTGGTGCCGGAGCGCAAGGGGCTGGTGCTGGGCATTCTTCCTTGCGGTGACGTCGAGGCCGGTCGCCCGCCAGCCGGATACCCGAACGCATCGGTCGAGATCGCGATCGCGACCCACTTGCCGCACAGCGGAGCCGCCGGGATCGATCCGCTTTCGCGCAATCACATCAACGTGCTTACCTCCGATGTGATCGTGGCCCTGCCGGGTGGTGCAGGCACGGCAAGCGAGGTCGCTCTAGCCGTGCGCTATGGTCGTCCGATCATCGTCTATCTCGAGTGTGACGAAGGCATGGCAGAGATCTCCGATGACGTCCCCTCGACGACGAGCCTGGCCGAGCTGAAGCGATTCGTCGACGCGGAGCTTCGGCGGCTGCGGGGGTTGGTGAGGCGAAGCGAGTAGACGAGAGGAGGTGGCGCATGACGAAGAGTGATGCCGAGCAGCCGGGCTCTGTATCGGGCGCATGTCTCTGCGGAGCAGTGCAATTCGAAGTCGAGTTGCCCTGCATCATCTGTGGCCACTGCCACTGCTCGCTGTGTCGGCGCGCTCACGGTGCCGGCTTCGTCACCTGGTTCACGGTCCCTCGGGCGCAGATGGAATTGCTTTCGGGTGAGGCTGACCTGACCCGCTACCGTTCCTCGGAGATCGGCCACCGATCGTTCTGCGCCCGCTGCGGGAGCTCGCTGTTCTTCGAGAGCAGCCGTCATCCGGACAACATCGATATTGTCCTGGCGAATATGAAGGGGCCCGTCGACAAGCCGCCGCTTGGCCACGCCTTCTTCGATTGCCGAGCGGAGTGGGTCGAAGTACGGGACGAGCTGCCGAAGCTCGGCGGTGCGGACGGCCTGCAACCCCTCTGATTGGACCGGAGTCGGGCGTCCTACGGGCCGCGTGGCACGCCGGCGCGAGAGGGGCTCGGTCACGAACTTCGACGCGAGCCGTATCGCTGTGACGCGACGGTCGTGCTGCTACATTCGCGTGCGATGACGAAGTCTCTTGCGAGCCTGCCTTGGCGAGAAAGCCAAACCGAGGCGATGAGACGACGATACTCGTGAAGCTCGTCATCTCGCTGATCTGGCTTGGCCTGTTTGCGGCGGTGACGGTGCTGTGGCTGAATTCCGGGATCGAGCTGCGGGACATGCCCCAGCAGCTGGATGCCTGGCTCAGTGAGTTCGGGCCCGTGCGGGCCGCTCTGATCTACATCGTCCTCTACACGCTTCGCTCGCTCGTGCTGTTTCCGGCAGCGATCTTGACGGCAGCCTCTGGCCTCGTATTTGGCCCCTGGCTGGGAATCCTCCTTACTGCCGTGGGGGAGAACATCAGTGCCAATGCGTCCTTCGGGCTGTCGCGCTGGCTCGGCCGCGACTGGATCGGCGCGCACCAGCACGGCGTGATCCTGCACTGGGACGCAAAGATGCGCGAGAATGCCCTGATGAGCGTCCTGGTCATGCGACTCGTCTACCTCCCCTTTGACGCGGTCAACTTCGGCTGTGGTCTCACCTCGATGCGGCACCGTGACTACTTCATCGGGACGTTCATCGGGATCATTCCAGGCATGGTGTCCTTCGTGCTCCTGGGCGGTAGCGTGGCCGCCAACGTCGAGAACCGACAGCTCGTCTTTGGTTCCGCTGTCGTGTTCTTCGTCGCGGGCCTGGCGATCGCTCGGCTGCTGCGCGGGAGCACGCCGGAACGGGAGGAGGCCGAATGACGAGCCCATCTCTGGCCTGGCTCTCGTGCCCGCGGCCGCGATGGTGTCTGGCCGCAGCGCTATTGCATCAGTTGTCGCTGGGCAGCGCGGTGGCGGGCGAAGTCGATGTGCTCCGTGCGGAGGCCCGTTGTAGCCCCGATTCGATTTGCCGCTTCAGTGTGACGCTTCGTCATGGCGACACGGGCTGGGAGCACTACGCCGACCGTTTCGAGGTGCAGAGCCTCGATGGTGATATGCTCGGCTTTCGTATTCTGCGCCATCCGCATGTTCGCGAGCAGCCCTTCACCCGAGTGCTCGAGGGGGTGACGATCTCGCGATCGATCGAGCGCGTTCGCATCCGCGCCCGCGATTCGGTGCATGGTTACGGTGGTGCGGAGCTGACAATTCAGCTCTCGAGGGCGACGCCCCCTTGATGTGGTCCTGATAGGGTTTCTTCCGTGTGGCCGCGACACGACACGACGGAGGCGCGGTTCCCATCGCCGTAGTCCAGTGGGCTGATCGCCGCCCGTCTCTGCCGACCTGGGCGAGTGGGCATTCTACTCCAGCCCGAATCGTTTTGACGGCCATCGGTGGGGCTGCGTGGTAGGATGTCGCTGTTTGGCAGCCAGCGGAGAGAGCACTCATGAAGATCTCATTCAACCTCACGGACGCTGATCTGAAGTACTTCAGGCGCGTGATGAAGGAGGTCCGCGAGAAGTCCCGAAACAAGCACGAGGATGAAATCGTCGCTGCTGTGCGCGGCTTGCTGCAGCAGATCGACGGGACCTCGGTGCCGGATTTCGTCGCCGAACGAATCGCCAAGCTCGAGCAGCTGACCGACATGCTGGAAGATGACGAGTGGGCCCTCAGCGGACGGGACCGCGAACGTGTGGTACGCAGTATGGCGTACTTCGCCGAGCCCGAGGACATCATTCCCGACCGCGTCCCCGTGCTGGGGCTGCTCGATGATGCCATCATGGTCGAGCTGGTCGTGGGCGATCTCATCTTCGAGATCGAGGCGTATGAAGACTTCTGTCGCTTCCGAGAGACCCGGGAGGAGCGTTTCGGCAGCGACGAAGACCACGCCACCCGGGGCGAGTGGGTGATCGCCCGGCGCAAGCAGCTACACGCCCGAATCAGACGACGGCGCAGCCGCCGTCGCCAGCAGTCCCGCGGGACGGGGGGCTCGCGGGTCTCGCTCTGGTAGGTCCTCGCATGGTCCTCGTATCCTCGTCCGCTGCAGCTTGACTGGTGCGGTCGCGTGAACGAAGATGCGGCTCGCTCCCGGCGACGGCTCGTCGCCGATGCAGTGGGGAGCTCTCAGTGCCCAGCGCCTCCAGCCCGCAGCTCGCGAACGGTCCACACGGCTCGCCCACGAGGGAGCGCATTCTCGACGTCGCCGAGGCGCTCTTCGCCCAGCACGGCTTGGCGGGGACGGCGGTGCGGGATATCGCGCGCGAGGCCGGGCTGACACCCGGCAGCCTCTACCACTACTTCGACGGCAAGCAGGCGCTCTACGAGGCTGTGCTCGAGCGGGGTGTGGGACCGCTGCTCGAGCTGATCAATCGTTTGCCCTCTCGGCAGCACACCGCCGAAGAGGTCGAGGACCGCATCGGCGCCATCATGACTCACTTGGCGAAGCGTCCCCACCTGCCACGGCTCATCCACCACGAGGCCGTTGCTGGGGGCGACAGCATGACGCGTTTGGCTCGCGCCTGGATCCGGCCACTGATCGACGAAGCCGTTCTCGCCGCCAAGCGGGGCGCTCGAGTGCAATGGGACGAGGACGAGCTCCCCATGGTCATGGCCGCCTGGCTGCATCTGGTCTTCGGGCACTTCACGATGGCCGCCATGCTGGGCGAGATTCTCGACCACGACCCGCTCTCCGAGGAGGGGCTGGCGCGCCAGACGCGTTTTCTGCGGAAGCTGGCCCAGCTCATCCACGGCGGCGAGAGCTGAGCGCCGTCCGCGGCCGCTGCTCAGGCTCGGCCGCGCGATTCTCCGGTCTCCAGCGCCCGCGCAATGATGTGTGCGATTCGCAGAGGCTCCGGGATCTGGGCTTTGCCGAGCGTTGCACGCAGCAGCTTCTCGGCCTCACGCTGTCGCACCCCCGCCCAGGAGAGGTATAGCCCCGGCGCGACGTGTGTCGCCGCGGGGCTTCGGTCCAGGATCGGAAGTCGGTCGTGGAAGCCGGCGGCCGCCAGCGCTTCGGCGAGCCGGCTGACGGCCGGATTCTTGCGGTTCACCACCAGGATCGGGCGCTCGAGAGCCGCCGCCAGAGCAGAGATGTCGACCACCGAGAGTCCCGCCAGCGTGATACCCCCCAATACGACGGCCTGTAGCGTGGGGTAGCAGCGCAGTCCGCTGATCCAGTCCGCCAGGAACTCGGTGGCTTCAGCGCCGTCCACCGCACGCTCGGCCAGTGCGACGCTCTCCAGCAGCTGCGGACACTCCATCATGACGGCCACCAGGGGGACGGGCTTCGTCTGCCCCTTGTCGAAGGGGCCGTCATCGATGCCGAGGACGTGGGGTCTTGAACGGGTCACTCGCGCGAGCTTCGCCTCCAGCTCTGGACCAGACAAGCCGCAGCGGCCGCAGTCGTTCGAAGTCGCTGCGTCGCGATCACGAGACACCGCCCTTCGCCGGGGCGAAGGGACGCGTCCTCCCTGCCATCTAAGGCGGCACCCTGGCCCACGGCGCAATGTCGTGTGGCGCCAAACCGGGTTGTGGGCCACCTCAGCCTACCGCAGCCTGGCACGCGGCTTGCTCTAACGCTTGGTCATGGGTGGATCACCGCTGGTGACCGCCACATCATGAGGAGGCCGAGCCGTGGCCGTTCATTCTCTCTATCCAGCTGTGCACGACGACTCCCTCTTCGGCCTGGATGTGCTGCTGCGTTCGTTTGCGGTGCTGACCTGCGTGGTCGCACTTGCCATGATCTGGAGCATCGCCAACTACTCGAACGAACGTGTCGCCCGCTCGTCTAGCGCGACCGCCGCGACCGCTGAGTTGCCGCCTGAATTGGTCTGGAAGAGACAGTCCGAGAACTTCGACGACATGTTCCGTCGGATTTATTGATCCGCCACAGAGCTGATTGCTGACTCGCGGTCGGCAAGCGAGCTGTAGACGGCTTGCTGCCGAGGCGCCGGGCCGCTGTCAGGTGCGCCGTGTCACACCGAAGAGCCAGGCGTGGTAGTCGGGATCACAGCTTGCCGCATCGAGGACGATGATCTTCGGTACCTCGTAGGAGTGCAGCTCCCTGAGCCGCCGGGTCGCCTCCGACACCCGGTCGGCTGTCGTCTCCATCAGGAGCACCACCTCTTCGTCCCGACACAGCTCACCCTGCCACCAGTAGAGAGAGCGTGCGCCGGCGATCAGGTTGGCGCATCCGATGAGCTTTTCGCGCAGCAGACCCTCCACCAGCGCTTCCGCCTCCGCTGAGGAGCACGTGGCGAAGATGACTCGCATGGTTCCCTCCCGCGTGTCCAGTGTCCCGTCCCAGGAGTTCACCAACTACCACGACGACCAACCATCCCCGCTGGCTGCGTTGGGAATCCGTTGAAATATCTACGGATATTCCTGCGGTTTCCCGCCTTGCCCGCGAGGCGTCTGGGCGCCGATATAGTCGCCGAACTCCTGGGACAGGACACTAGAAGCTATCTCACAAACCCCTCCCGTCGCCTGGCACGTGCCTTCGACCCGAGCTCTTCGTTGCGAAGCCTCGCCGTAGCTACGGCTATGCCTGCGGCTTCGCGTCTCGACCTCGGGCCGAATTCACGCACCCGGCTCGGTCCGGGGTTTATGAGATAGCTTCTAGCCCCGGCAAACCTCTGCAGTATGACGCATGATTTCCGGCAGCGGGTGGCGAGGGTGCCGCCCGGGGGATGGCGCTTGGGAGGTCGCGTGCTCGCCAGCGGGAAGGCCGACTCGATCCGGGCATTCTTCGCCTTGGGGTTGCCGGCATCGGTCAGGGCCGAGCTGGACCGCCTTGTGGACGGGATGCGTCGGCAGGCCTGGGCGCGGCCGGTTCGCTGGGTTCAGAGCCAGAATCTACACCTGACGCTTCGTTTTCTGGGTGATGTCTCGCAGCATTCGCTGGAGGATCTGACGGGGAGAGTGGGCAGCGCGATCGAGGAGCGGGAGGGGTTCCGCTTGGCACTCGAGGCAATCGCTCCGTTTCCGACGTGGCGCCGTCCGCGCGCCGTGGCGGTAGAGATGGCACCCTGCGGCGAACTCGAGTCGCTGGCTCAGGCCGTCGAGTCGGCCGTCGTGGCGGCCGGATGCGCGGCCGAGGGTCGGCCCTTTCGCGGGCACGTTACGCTCGGGCGTTTTCGGGGCCGGCTGCCGTCTGCGCCGGCGATCGCTCAGACGCTGGACGGGCTCGAGATGTGCGTCGACGAGGTCGTGCTCTATCGCAGTCGGCTGCAGCTGGCGGGCGCTGTCTACAGCGAGCTCGCCCATCTCCCGCTACGACGGCCAGAGGGTCGGGCGTGACGTCTGCTCGCCCACCCATGGTGGCGCGCGCCGGCCGAAGCTTCGTTGAGAACACGCTCGATCACGGTAGACTCGCGGCTTTCTGAGAGGTCGCACCATCGTCCGGTCGCCGTCGAGGCTCCGAGCCGGGACCGATCGATCGGCGCAGCCCGTCTTGGTTCGTTCTCCTAGGAGTTCATGGATCTCCTGCAGCTTCTCTTCGGCAGCCTGCTCCTGAGCTCGGTCCACGCCCTCATTCCCAACCACTGGATCCCCCTGCTGGCGGTGGGTAAGGCTGAGCACTGGACTCGCAGCGAGACCCTCATGGTCACCGCCATCGTGGGGCTAGCGCACGCCAGCAGCACGATCTTGATCGGCATCCTGGTGGGGCTAGCGGGCTTTCAGCTATCCGCCCGCTACGAGACGGCGATTTCGATTGTCGCACCCGCCCTGCTGCTGGCTCTGGGAGTCGGCTATCTGGTCTGGGATCGCGTGGCTCGCCAGCATAGCCATCAGCATTTCGAGGCGGTCGATCGCGAAGCCAGGACGTCGAAGTTCTCTCTCGTGGCGCCACTCGGCATCGCGATGTTCTTCTCTCCCTGCATCGAGCTGGAGGCGTACTTCTTCAGTGCGGGCTCGCTGGGATGGCCGGGGATCATTCTCGTGTCCCTGGTGTATCTCCTGGTAACCGTCGCCGGCATGATGCTGCTCGTCGATCTCGGACTCAGGGGGGCCCGGAGGATTCGTTCTCACGTTCTCGAGCACCATGAGAAGCGAGTGACGGGTCTACTGCTCGTGGTGCTCGGCGTGGTCGGCTTCTTCGTTCAGTCCTGAAGCGCGGCCGAGGCCGTCGCGTGGGCGTATCGCGCGAGCCGTTCTCCCGCCCTCGCCCCCTGGCGCTGGTCAGCTCTCACTGATCTCCAGAATCGTCCAGCCCTCACTGAGCTCGGCTCGCGCCTGCTCACAGGCTCGCTGTTCCGACTCACTGTGCACGGTGACGAGCCGCGAGCGCGGGCCACCCGACTGAGTGAGGCGCACGACGTAGCGCAGGAGTCCCGGCGCTGGCGCATCGCCGCGTGGCTGATCAGCGGCCGGCGGCTGGGGGAGGATCTCGGCCAGGAGCGCGTCGTACTCGCTGGGCGGCCACTGGATTCGCATCCCCATCCCGCTCTGATTGATTCCGGTCATGAGCGTTGAAACGCGTCGCCGCCAGACGACCGCAGCCTGCAATCCGATCGGCCGATCGTGTGACGGATTGCAGAAGTCGACATTCACCAGCATGCCCGGCTCGGCGGGCAGGATCGTCTGTACGAAGATTCCGCTTCGCGAAAGGTTGAGGATGAGCCCCGAGCGTCGGTTGTCCGCGTGCTCGAGCGTGCAGGGAAGCCGCTTCTTCACCCTGGGGTCGCCGTGGGTCTGCATGGTCGTCATGCCTCGCATCGTGACCTATGGGGTTTTCGGCGAACGGAGGGACCGCCTTGAGCCTGGGCCGCGCGCGCGCGGTCAAGGCGCGAGCGGCTCAATTGAAGCACTGAAGAGCGCGGGCGCAGAGTGAAGAGAGCTCTGTTGCTGTGGGTCCGGATAAGCCTCACAATCGGGCGCGGTTGCCATCAATGCGTGAGACCGCAGCGCGCGAGGAACGAAACAGTGACCGGAGATACAAAGTGTCGCCTTGGCCTCCTCCTATCCGGCGTCCTCGCCCTTCTCGCGCTCGCATGCGCGCCCAAGACAGACGTCTCGAATCCGGTGGCCGCGCGCTTCAGGGGCGTCGATGCGCTCGTCGCCATCGACGAACTCATCGCCGAACATCCGGTCGACAAGGATTCTCCCGGCTGGAAGACCCGTGTGCCCCGCCCGCCCTTCGTCCAGTTCTCACCGGATAAGACTTACTACTGGGTCCTGAACACGAGTGAGGGCCTGATCAAAATCCGCCTGTTGCCCGAGTACGCACCCCGTCACGTCTCGACGACGATCTATCTGACGCGTCTCGGTTTCTACGACGATCTCGGTTTTCATCGCATCGTGCCGGGCTTCATGGCCCAGGGGGGGGATCCGCTCGGTAGCGGCCGGGGTAGCCCTGGCTTTCGCTATGCGGGGGAGTTCCACAAGAAGGCGAAGCACGACCAGCGCGGGATCGTTAGCTCAGCTAACTCAGGACCGAGAACAGACGGAAGCCAGTTCTTCATTCTATTCAAGGAGGTTCCCGACCTGGACGGCAAGCACACGGTCTTCGGTGAGGTCGTGGAGGGCATGGGTACGCTGCGCACTGTCGAGAGATACGGCACGAAGAGCGGCGAGCCCCGCAAACCGGTGGTGATTCGGAGAGCCGAGATCCTTGTGGAGTGACCAGCGGAGTGACCACTGGAGTGACGGCCAGCGAGTGCGAAAGAGGGCGCCGCACTGGCTCGCCGGGCGCGGCGTGGGTATCGTCTTCTGTTGGGGGGGGGGGAGTGTGCCATGGCTGACTCGATCTTCATGCTGCGCTGCGTGGACTGCGATGCCCAGGGGCTGTTGAGTCGCCTCTGGCTGCGCGCCTCAATCGAGGTGAAAGCAGGCAGGTCCACCCAGGTTCAGCACTACGTCGAGTGCATGAACTGCGGCGCCCACCTGAAGAGTCGGCATCGAGACCTGATGGAATCGGTCGCGGACGACGAGTGGCAACGGTTCGTGGGAGAGGACGGCGGACCGCAGGGTTGGGCTCCCGGGGGTACGCCGCGGGTCGGCTGAGCCGTGCCGAAGCGCGGCCGTTCAAGTCGCCGAGGCTCCGCCGGGTCAGAGCGCCCGCCTTTGAGGCCACTTGAGTGAGTGACAGCCAGCGTGAGATCGAAGAGCTGCTCTATCGCTACGCCGAGCAGATCGATCGGGGTGATTTCGAGGGGGTTGCCGACCTGCTCGCCGACGCCGTCATAGTCGGGCCCGGTGGCGAGCGCGGGCCCCAGGGTCGAGCCGAGATACTCAGGATGTACCAGGCGACGACGCGCTGCTATCAAGACGACGGTACGCCGCACACGAAACACGTCACGAGCAACGTGATCGTCGAGGTCGATGAAGTCGCGGGCACGGCGACCGCCCGCTCCTACTTCACGGTCTTCCAGGCCTTGCCCGACTTCCCCCTTCAGCCCATCGTGGCCGGGCGTTATCACGACGCATTCACGCGCGTGGGGGAGCGCTGGCGCTTCAGCGAACGCAAGATGATGCCCGATCTCTTCGGTGACGTGGGCCGGCATCTGCTGGTCGATCTCTCGGGCCAGTGACGGCCGAGGTTGTGGCGTGAGCGAGCCGTGCGAGCTGATCGCCCTCCCGAGTCGAGGCCGGCTCGAGCTTCTCGCGGATGAGGGCGAAGTCGTCTTCATTACCCAAACCGGTCAGGTCCACCGTTACCATGAGCACCCGCTTCTGCGCGAGCCCGGCAGACTCTGCTGGGTGCTGAACTCTCGTGTCGATGCTGTGCTGGTCGGGCGTCGGCGCAGTGACCGCCTCCACCTCTTCGATCTGGAGCGGTGTGCGTTCAAGGCGATTCCGATCGGCGAGCGCCTGCCCCGCGTCGAGCAGCTCGAGCTCGTCGCGGTCGGCTCGCTCTTCTTGGCGCTGATGGAGAGCGGGATCATCGCGCTCGATCGCGGTGGCTGCGAGCTCTGGCGCATCGCCCAAACCACCTATGACTGGTGCTTCGTCGGTGATGCCGAGGGGCGGCTGTGGTTCACGGACGCCAACGGCAACCTGCTGGCCTTCGACCCCGCCACGGGTGGGGAGGTGGGGTAGGGGCTCGCGCGGCGGAGTGGCTCAACAGGCTTGATGCCCCTGCCGCTGGGCGCGCTCGACGACCTCATCCAGCGTGATGGCCGTCAGCGAGACGAGGACCAGGTCGGCGGCATCCATCGAGAGGCTCCTCGTCAGTGAGTTGGGAATGGAGACGCAGTAGAAGCCGGCCGCCTTGGCGGCCGCGATTCCGATCGGCGAGTCCTCGATCGCGATGCTGTCTTCCGGTTCGACACCGAGAGCCCGACTGACGCTCAGATGAAGCTCGGGGTCGGGCTTGACCCGACTGACGTCTTCGGCGCAGCGGATGACATCGAAGTTGCTCTCCAACGCCAGCCGCTGGAGATTGCCCTGGACCCAGCTTCGCGGTGAGCAGGAAGCGACGGCGAGCAGCATGTTCCGCTCTCGTGCACGGCCGATGAACTCGCTCACGCCGGGCAAGATCGACCGGCCCCCGAGCAGCTCGGTCGCGCGGTGCCGATGGCGTCGGCAGAGTTGCTCGCGGTCTACGAGCTCGCCGAGCTGGCGCTCGAGCTGATCGCACGGATCGAACGCCGGGGCGTTCGGAGTGCCGCATGCGCGCCACTGATCGAGCGGAAGCTCGCTGCCGTGCTCCAGGTAGATTTCCTGCCAAGCCTGGTGCTCGGCGGTCTGGGTATCGAGAATCAAGCCGTCGAAATCGAAGACGAGAGCGCGAATGACAGCCTCCGAAAGCCAGATTCGATTGTTGCTGCGCCATTGTAGCGCCGCCTTCTCTTCCCGCGTCGCGAGCGGCTTCCCAAGCAACGTCTCCCCGCGTCCGCTCGCCCGGAGCCGGAGCTCACTGCCCGCGGGGCCGGTTGACCGCAAGGGAACTCACGATCGGCAATCACGGTCCCAGTGCTTGGCTCCGATACACAAGGGGGAGCCTTGCGGGCTCTCGCGCTGTCGACAGCCGGCCAAGGCGCCGGGACCGGAGGAGATCGTGTTGACGGGGCTCTTCGTCGTGGCACTGGGAAGCGGGGCTTCTGCCTGGTTGGGGTGGTCGCTGGCCGGGGATCTGGGGATTCTCGAGCGCTATCTCTGTGCCAACGTGGGCTTCGCATTCGGCTGGTATTTCAGTCGCAAGTTCGTGCGCGAGCACCTCGATCTGTGAGCGACACCGACTCGGCGCGGATGCGTCGCGCTGTGGTCGCGGCTGGCCGGGCTCCTCGATGGGGTAGGCTCTGCTTCGGGGGTGGAGGGTCGTGTCATGCCGATCTGGCTCACGTTGATGATCACCGTCGTGGCCGTGGCAGCCATCTTCCTCACGACGCCGAGCGGCCAGAAGCTCGCCAGAGCCGCCGGCATCAAGACCTCGCGTGCGGGCGAGCCGCCGCGCGAAGATCGCGACTTCCTGCTGCGCGTCTGCGACGGCGACGAAGGGGAGGTGGCGAAGCGGCTCGAGATCGAGCGTCGCAGGAACCCGGCCATGAACGAAGCTCAGGTCTATCGCAAAGCCATTCGCAGCTATATGAATGGCCGCGAGTAGCGGCGGTCACGAGATGAAGACGAAGCGACTGCTGCTGTTCTGCCTGGCTCTCGGGATGCTCGGGCTCTGGGGCTGTCGATCGCCGGGAGCCGGCTCGCACCCGGGAAAGGGTGCACCCTCGAGCATTCCGGGCACGCCCGAGTGGCGCGAGAGCAGCACCCCGATCGTCAAGGAGTACCTGACTACGCTGCCCGAGGATGCCATCGGGAGCGAGCTCGACGGCATCAGACTCTCCGATGGCAAGCGTTGGTTCCAGGGACACACCTACCTGGGTAGGCCGGGCGATCTCCCCCCCCTGCTCCGGGCGACGGTGCTGCGAGCCGAGGGGCGTGTTGTGGCTTTCATGTGGCTCGAAGAGGGCGGGGAGCCCTTTCCGCTGCAGCAGTGCGAGGGAGAGGAGTCGGGCATCCGGGCGCGCTCGCTGGCGGGCGAGGTTCATGTCTGGCGGTCCCTACGCGCGGAGCACGGCGTGATCTACACCAGCTGTCCACCGGCCCACTGGCTCCCCGCATCAGAGAGTGAGGACTGAGGCCGAGGCGGCTTTCCCCGTTGTCGGGCCCCGTTGTCGGCCCGGCCGGTCCGGTGGCTTTCCGATCGCTCCAAGCTCGCGTCGGCTTCGGCCCTCTCAGTGCGTTGCCCGAGTGTCTGACTCGGCCCGCTGCTGCCGGATCTCGTCAGCGAGATCCATGAAGGGAGTCAGGACGCCCGCCGGCACACCGCCACGCCGCGCCAACTCCACCAGCTGAGAGAATTTGCGCTCGGCCTCGTGACGCTTCGCTTCACTCGATTCGCTGCGAAGTCGAATCGCCTGCAGGTCCTTACCCCGAGGGTACCTCCTGGATCGCGCCTTGTTGTAGCTGTGGCGGGCAGTCGCGGCGTTTCGCTGCGCCTCCTTGACGCGAAGCTCGGCGTCCTGAAGCAGCGCCTGCCAGCTCTCGGTCTCGTCACCGGGGCCCGGCCGGGGAGCCGCGGGCGGGGCGACGCTCGGCTGTCCCGATGCGCCCGAGCCGTTGCTCGGCGTCTCCGGGCCAGCCGCCGGCGCGGGAGTTGCGGCGGCCAAGGTGGCCAGCAGTACGCAGAGTGTTCTCAGCCGATGAAGTGAGTTCAAGGCGTCGTCCTTTCCGGCCCGGATGTTCACGAGGGTCTCCGTGATCGCACAGACGGCTCTCACAAGAGAAGTCCCCGTCCCGCTGCTCGCACCTGACGATTCGTGCGCCCGCCCGGCTCAGCACCGGTTTCCCTTGTCAGAGCACTGACTTGCACTGTCTCGCGACGGGCCGCTTCGAATAGCGCGGTCCAGAGGCGCTCATCGGCGAATGCGGTCCGGTGCTGAAGCGTTCCGCGCGCGGTCTGCCGGCCGGCCGCGAGCTGTGCCATCATCGGCCGCCGCCGATTGACGCGCGGCTCCGGGCCGATTCGCAACGCGACCAGATCCTGATGATCAAGCTTCGAAGTCTCCTTGCAGCACTGGCCGTGTCTCTTCCGCTCTGGGCGCTCTGCGCATGTGATCGCTACGCCGACATCAAGGCGGAGCTCGGCCCTGCGGACCTCGCGCGCTTCAAACGGGGGGTGCGGCTTGCGACGCCGTGTTGGGAGTGTCACGACATCACCGGCACTGGCGTCAATGTCGGCCCTCATCTCTCGGAGCTGTACGGACGCCAGATCGGCTCGCTGCAGAGCTACGGCTACTCCCCCGGCTTTCGGGAAGCCAGGTGGTCGTGGGACGCGCGCAGTCTGGACATCTATCTCGCCAACCCGCAGGGCTCGATGCCCGGGACCACTATGGTCTCACCGGGCATGACCGATCCACGGCAGCGTGCGGACCTGCTCTTCTTCCTGAAGCACGCGACGCGAAAGCGCTGACACTGGCCCAGCACGCGAAGCCGCCATTCGAGCACTCGCCGACGGAGGGTCAGGAGCGACAACGCCAGGGCGCACTGTGTCCACGCTCGGGCCCGCGTGCAAGGCAGGGGCGATCGATGCTCGGACGGGTGACAGATCCGCCGACGGGGAGGTGGGGCCAAGTGCACTCGGCCGTCTCGTCGGATAGCTCTATATAGTTGACTTGTCGCGGTTTTTCCCGCGATGCGCCGTGGGCCTGGTGCGCTCTGGCGATCGTGGTTTCAGGCGTTTTTCGGCCAGCAGCCCAATCCTCGGGTGGCTCAAGAAGACTTGCCGTGTGGGGCCTGTCGTTCGTAGCTGCGATAAGATCCCGTTCGCCCAGGCGGGTCGGCGCGACCCTCGTGTGGCCGTTTCGGGCGATGACTCGGGCGATGATTCGGGCTACGAAGCGAGCTGAGTGGTCAGCGGGGGGATGATGGGCAGGATCAAGATCGCGATCGTGGGCGTGGGGAATTGCGCCAGCTCGCTGCTTCAGGGAATCGAGTACTACGGAAGAGTGAAACCCGGGGATACTCCCGGGCTGATGCACTGGGACCTGGGCGGCTACCTGGTCTCCGACATCGAAGTCGTGGCGGCCTTCGACATCGATGTTCGCAAGGTCGGCAAGGACGTCGCCGAGGCCATCTTCGAGGCGCCGAACTGCACTACGGTCTTCTGCTCCAACGTCCCGAAGACGGGCGTCCGCGTCAGCATGGGCTGCATTCTGGATGGTGTCGCGAATCACATGACCCAGTACCAGGAGGACCGCACCTTCCTGCCGTGCGACGATACCGAGCCGACGCCACAGCAGATTGTCGAGATTCTCGAGAAGTCGGGTGCCGACATCCTGGTCAACTATCTACCCGTTGGCTCCGAGAAGGCCGCTCGGTTCTACGCGGAGTGCGCGCTCGAGGCGGGCGTGGCTCTCGTCAACTGCATGCCGGTCTTCATGGCGAGCGAACCCACCTTTGCCAAGCGTTTCGAGCAGCGGGGGATTCCGATGGTGGGCGACGACATCAAGGCCCAGCTCGGCGCGACGATCACCCATCGCATGCTCACCGACCTCTTCGCCAAGCGTGGCGTCAAGCTCGAACGCACCTATCAGCTCAATACCGGTGGAAACACCGATTTTCTCAACATGCTCAACCGGGATCGTCTCGCCTCGAAGAAGGAATCCAAGACCGAGGCAGTTCAGTCCGTCGCGGCCAGTCGCCTGAAGGACACGGATATTCACGTGGGGCCGAGTGACTACGTGCCGTGGCAGAATGACAACAAGGTCTGCTTCTTGCGCATGGAGGGCAAGCTCTTCGGTGATGTCCCGATGAACATCGAGCTGCGCCTCTCCGTGGAGGATTCTCCCAATTCAGCCGGCGTTTCCATCGATGCGATTCGCTGCGCCAAGCTCGCGCTGGATCGGGGTGTTGGCGGTGCCCTCTACTCGCCGTCGGCGTACTTCATGAAACACCCGCCCGAGCAGGTTACCGACAGTGCGGCGCACGACATGATGAAGGAATTCATCGAGGGCGTGCGCGAGCGCTGACAGGGCCTCCGTCGCCTGGTCCCGCGCTTCGGCGGGGGCTCAGCGAATCCGAAAACCCTCCCAGGCGGGCGAATCGGATTCGATGACTTGCTCGTCGATCGTGATGTCGCCGACTCTCGCGAGCGGTGGGCCCTCGCGGACGAAGTCCACGGCGGCCCGTACGGCGGTACTCTCTCCCTCGAAGACCGCCTCCACGCGGCCGTCGGGCAGGTTTCTCACGTAGCCCCCGACAGCCAGTTCGCAGGCACGCTGGCGAGTCGATTCCCGGAACCAAACGCCCTGCACTCGCCCCGAGATCAAAACCCTTGTTCGTAGCTGGCTCACCCCGTTGCTCCATCTGGCCCTGCGCCAAGCAAGCCACAGCGTGGACCGCGGAGCAAGTCACAGTGTGGACCGCGGAGCAAGTCACAGCGTGGACCGCAGGGGCCGATGTGGGCGCGCTCGTTCCATCTGGGGGATCATCAGAGCAAGGCTTCCGGGGGGTTCGCCTGAGGTCGACGCACCAAACCCAAGCGACGAAGAAGGCCTGCAGTGGATCTTTCGTGTGGTCTCTTTCCCGGTCCCCGGATCGTTGAGCAGGCGAAGCTTGCCGAGCGGCTCGGCTACAAGCGTGTCTGGACCTACGACTCCCCTGCGCTCTGCGGCGACCCCTGGATCGCAATGGCTCGGGTTGCCGAGGCCACGCAGCGAATCGGCGTCGGAGCGGCGGTGCTGATCCCCAGCCTGAGGCACGTGCTCGTCACCGCGTCCGCGATCGCGACGGTCGAGCAGCTCGCGCCTGGCAGGCTCGCTGTCGCGCTCGGAACGGGCTTCACCGGCCGCCGCCTACTGGGCAAGTCGCCGCTCGCCTGGCGGCACGTTGAACGGTACGTGGCCGAGCTGCGCGCGCTCTTGCGGGGTGAGGAGGTGGTGGTCGATGGCGCGACGACCAAGATGATTCATCCCGACGATCTCGCCCCGCCGCGTCCGATCGAGATTCCGATCCTGGTGGCGGCCAACGGCCCCAAGGGTCTCGCCGTGGCGCGGTCGCTCGGGGATGGCGTGATGTGCGTGACGGCTCCCCAGCCCGGCTTCGACTGGTGCGCCCTGCTCGCGTTCGGGACCGTGCTCGACGACGGCGAAGATGCCAGCTCCCCCCGCGTCTTCGAGGCGGCGGGGCCCGGGATGGCGGTCATCTACCACGGGGCCTACGAGGCCTCCCCTGAAGCGGTCGATGCGCTGCCAGGCGGTGCGGAGTGGCGAGCCGAAATCGAGGCGATTCCCCGGCCGAGACGGCACCTGGCGGTGCACGAGGGACATATGTACGAGCTCTGTGAGCGCGATCGCCGGCTCGTGAGTCCACAGCTCCTGTCGGCCACCTTCTCGGGTGACCGGGCGGAGCTGCGCGATCGCCTCGAGCGGTACCGAGCCGCCGGCTTGACAGAACTCCTCTACGCCCCGCTGGGTCCCGATATCGAGCGGGAGCTGCGCGCCATGCAAGAGGTCTTCGAAGGTTTCTAGCCCGGCTCGTTGCTGAAGCTCGGGTGTTCCTCGCCGCTTCTTCTCGGAGTGGGAGCTTGCTTCACTCTCGAGCTATGTCGTTTCGGGCTATCGAGACCACCACGGGGCCGGCCCGCTCTTTGTCGGCAAGCTGGGAAATGGCTGGCAGAGTCTGGGCGGAGAGAAGAAGGACGAAGAGGCGAGGCAGGTCGTGGAGAAGTCGAACGTCCAAGGTGTCAGGAATGTCCTGATCTTCGACCTCGACAATCGTCTTCAGATCGAATCCATCAACAGTGAGACACCGTAGATCGGTGCTGAGATCGAGGTCGACAACAGCCCGCGGAGCATGATCTCCTGTCGAATCGCGCGCAAGCGACGCAGAGCACCCAGATCAAGTCAGGCTGGTGTCGACATGAAGAGGAGCGGATGACCTAGGGAACCTCTGCACAAGCCTCTCCGAACACGGTACACAGTAGCCGGGGGGTACAGAGATGAGCGATCAGCGGACATTTGCATCGGTAGCGTGGAGCCGGAAGGGCAAGGTGACGCGCCGGGAGCGGTTCTTGGTGG
>JAJDAO010000052.1 GCA_029261835.1 Deltaproteobacteria bacterium
GGAGCGTACGCCCAAGAACTCGCCAGGGCGGCCTTGACACACAAGGCTCTTTCAGGGACGGCTCTGTGGGAGCCCTGGGGCGGTAACGCCCCGGGGCCACCCGGTCCTCCGCGCGCAACGACAGCTCGCCAATTTTCGGAGGTGCGCTACCGACGCGAGCAAGAGGTCAGTCCACCGCGGAGACAAGCCGCCCTTCGATTGGGGGGAGAGAACCGAGGGTATGGCGTCATCACCGCCGACGCGGTAAGCGTCCGGGTTGGACATGGTCTGCGGGGGGCGGCGGAGCGGCCGGCTTGACCCGGTGGGGGGGCTTATCGACGGCGGGCGTTGGCCAGCGTGCGGCGGCGACTTCGGCGGTCGCGCTGGGCTGCGGCTTTGCGGCGGGATTCCTCAAGCCGATAGGTGAGCACGGCCTCGGGATGGGCAGCGGCCCAGCGATCGGGGAGCATCTCCTCCAGACGAGGGTCGTCGACATGGAGTCGCAGGAGGAGTTCTCGGACATATCCCCAGGGCTCGATGCGATGACGTTTCGCGCCTGCCAAGATCGTGTACAGCACGGCCGCCCGGGGCCCGGCTGCTTCGCTGCCCAAGAACAGCCAGTTCTTGCGGCCGATGGCCTGGTGGCGAAGCGTCCGCTCGCTGACGTTGTTGTCGATGGTCAACCGACCATCCTCGGTGTAACGCCGCAACGCCTCCCATTGGTTGCGTGCGTATGCGATCGCTTTGGCGAAAGCACTCTTGGGAAGCACGGACCGCTCAAGTCCTGCCAGGTAGACTTCGAGCTTGTCTAACACCGGTTCGGCCTCTACACGACGCATCTCGTGGCGTGCCGCGACCGACAACTCGCGTGCCCGATCCTCGACGTCGTACAACTGCCGAATCCACTCCAGCACGTGGTGTGCTTCGCGCGGGTAGTTCTTCCTTGCATCGAAGAATTTTCGTCGCGCATGCGCCCAACAGGCGACTTCGACAATCTCGTTGCCGGATCCCAGGTAGATCGCATCGTAGCCCGCATAGGCGTCGGCGTGGAGGTAGCCGCGGAACGCCTTCAAGAATTCCTGCGGGCCATCCCGGCTACGACTGAGTGTGAAGTCGTAGACCGAATACGGATGCTCGTCGTTTCCCACGTACGTCCAGAAGCGGCCCTGGCGGGTTCCTTCTTCGCCGCCTACCATCACTTTGACCGGCGTGTCGTCGGTCCACATCACGGGAGACTGGAGGACCTGCCGCCGCTGCAAATCGCAAAGCGGCTGGAGCAAATCTCCGGCGGCTCTCACCCAATCGCACAACGTACTCCGCGGCAGGTGGATGCCGTGCCGTACGAAGATGTCTTCCTGACGATACAGCGGCAGATGGTCGCCAAACTTACTGACGACGATTTGAGAGATCAGCCCCGGGCCAGCGATGCCCCGAGCGATCGGTCGCGGCGGAGGCGGGGGACTCGACACGCCGTTCTTACAGTAGCGACAGGCGTACTTAGGGCGGACGTGTTCGTGGACTTCCAGCTTGGCCGGCTGGTATTCCAGGATCTTTGTGAGGTCCTCGCCAATGCGGTCCTTTGCCCGGCCGCAGCAACTGCACGTCTTCTCCGCCTCTGGTAGGTCCAACTCGTGCCGATGGTGCGGCAGACGCGACAGATCGAGCTGGCGTTTGCGGCGCCGACGACGGTGGGCCGCGGCCTCCTGCTGTGGTGGTTGAAGTTCGGCATGGTTCGGCTCTTCCGGGGTGCCCTCGGGGTCCAAGTCGAACAGGTGCTGCTGGCCTTCCCCCTCGACGATCCGTTCCCGCCGACGGCCGTAGACCCATCGCTTGTACCAGGCGAGTTGTTCGAGTGTTACGGCATGTTCTTGCCGGAGCTCTTCGTACGAGGCGGCCGTTTCGTCCAGCACGCGGTCCAGTTCCGCCACTCGCTGCTGGAGTTGTACAGACTCCTGGTGGGCTGCCAACAGAAGACGGTGACACTCAGCCGGATCGTCGGGAAGGTTCGCGTGGCGATCCATCGTGAGGTGAGGTGTCCATCAAGTGGGAGAAAAGAGCGGCATCCATTCGTCACTTGGGACGACGCATCACGCCGGATAGTTCCCGATAAACGAAGAGAATTCCGGCAGGTTAGCCGACACGGTGATATCGCCTTCGGCGACGTCCGTGTTTCAAATCGAGGCCGCCCAGCAGTCGCTGGAGTTGGGAGCAGTTCAGTTCGATGCCCTGCTCACCTTCCGACGCAACGGGTAATTGAAAAACACCGGCTTCGAGCCGTTTGTACCAGATGCAAAAACCATCGGCGTCCCAAAACAGGATCTTGATGCGGTCGCGCCGGCGATTGAAGAACAAAAACAAGTGGCCCGACAACGGGTCTTGATCAAACACCTCTTGTGCCAGGCCCATCAAGCGGTCGAAGCTGAGGCTCATACTGATCGGCGCCGCACAGACGAAAATCCGCAAGTTGGTCAGGTCCGTCATGATCATCGCCTCCTGCCGCGCAGGGCACTCACCGCTTCGACAACGCCGATGATCACGGCTTGGCCGACGCCCACGGGAAGACGTACCACTCCGCCGTTGGGCAATTCAATCTCGATCGGCGACGCCGTTACCGACACCGGCAGGAACTTAGGCTCGGCAATATCTGCCAACGTAAGACTCGCCCCCTCCTCCTTCACCGCATCGGGAACCCCCTCCTTCAGCCGCTGAACCCACCGGTAGAAGGTCGATCGAGAGACCCCTTCATCGGCACAGAACTCGTCGATGCTCAAACCGCTGGCCTTGCGGCTTGCCAGACGCTCCTGCCAATAGAGATAATCATCAAGCCCGGGGGACGGTCTGCCAGGTTTAGCCATCACATGCCTCCAATCGGTAGCGAGGGGAACCCCCTCAGCCTACCACTGCCGGCAAGTATGGATTCGGCGGTCGCTTACCGCATCAGTTGATTAAGATCCTCGACCGTCGTTGCCTCGCTGGCGAATTCCGTGGCCAATTGCTCTACCCGAGATCGTAAAGAAGCATCCATGCGTCAGTCTCCTAAATGAGAAAATGGG
>JAJDAO010000053.1 GCA_029261835.1 Deltaproteobacteria bacterium
CGTGAAAATCCGAGGGTTGTCGCCATACGTTTGCCAGTCAGTTCGATCCTGATCAATCATTCGTTGAGCAAGCAATTGAACGATGCTCATTGTCTTGTCCGGCGGAAACTTCACGAATGACGGAATGACGGTGACCTTGCCCTTAAATCGTTTACGGTGCGTGTGAAAATAGAGGCCACGTGCGACAGCCTGTAGTGTGCGACAGAGGCGTTCCATATCAGGGCGGCGGGCCTGTAATCTTTTTTGTGTCAGATCGTCTGGGGAATGTTATTTGCTGGTCAGTTGCGGCATGCGGCCTTCGTACATGATGGCGAAGTGGTTCAGGGCCTGTTTCCAATGGTGGATCGGCTTGGTCCATTTTCGAGACGCCTCGCTGATGGCCATGTAGACCAGCTTCAGAGCCGACGCTTCGTGGGGGTAGATCTTTCGGTTGCGGGTGAACTTGCGGATCACGCTGTTGACCGACTCGATCGCGTTGGTCGTGTAGATGGCCTTTCGAATCGGGGCGGGAAAGTCGAACAATGTGATGATGTCGCTCCACTTCGCCCGCCACTGCTTGGCTATCGTCGGATAGCTGGCATCCCAGGCTTGAGCGAATTCGTCGAGCGCCTGCTCCGCCTCAATGACCGTCGCCGCCTGATAGATGTTCTTCAGGTCGCGCGTCACCTGCTTGCTGTCTTCATGGCTCACGTAGCGCAGCGCCGCCCGCACGAGGTGAACGATGCAGAGCTGCACGCTCGTCTGAGGATAGGCCGCGCGGATCGCTTCGGGGAAGCCGGAGAGGCCATCGATGCAGGCCACGAAGATGTCGCTCAGGCCCCGGTTCTTCAGGTCAGTGAGACAGGCGAGCCAGAACTTGGCCCCCTCGTTCTCACTAAGCCACAGGCCCAGCAACTCCTTCTTTCCTTCCAGATTGACGCCCAGAGCGACGTAAATCGTATGCTGCGAGACCCGCCCATTCGCACCGCGGACATGCACGACGATGCCATCGAAGTAGACGATCGGCCACACCGGATCGAGCGGTCGTGTTCGCCACGCAGTGACCTCGGCATCGAGATCGGCCGTGATTTCGGAGATCAGCGTGGCCGAGACGTCGACGCCATACAGGTCCCGCAAGATATCTTGAATGTCGCGGGTGGTCATGCCCTTGGCATACAACGCGAGGATCTTCTCGTCGAAACCAGGCACGCGTCGCTGGTGCTTGCCGACGATCTGCGGCTCGAAGGTGCCGTCCCGATCGCGGGGCGTGCTGAGCGTGACTTCTCCCACATCGCCTTGCACCGTCTTACGGCTCCGCCCATTGCGGCGATTGGGTGAACCTTTCTTCTCGCTCGGCGGCGAACCGGGCTCGGTCTCCGTGGGGGTCAAGGCCTCCGGCGCCGACCGGCGTCCCAGGTGGACATCCATCTCCGTGTCGAGCATCCGCTCCAGCCCCGACTTCATCATCAGTCGCATCAGTTGATTAAGATCCTCGACCGTCGTTGCCTCGCTGGCGAATTCCGTGGCCAATTGCTCTACCCGAGATCGTAAAGAAGCATCCATGCGTCAGTCTCCTAAATGAGAAAATGGGGAAACCAAATCTAGCTGGCATCGCTAGCTGACACAAGATTCCTTACAGGCCCAGATGAACTGGAAGCGATGCGTCGGCCGCTTGCACCCACGCTGCGGTGGCGGCAGGTTGTTGCGTTCGGTCTTGTTCAAGGGAACCATTTCGTAGCGAAAGTACGCGGCCGCTTGTCGCTTGCCGAACAGCTTGCTCACGCGACGTGCGATCGACGTCGGATCGGTGTTGCGTCGACCATCGGCGACGCTTTTGGCGATCTTCTCCAGGCCATCCTGAAGTTTCCGGACCGACTTTTCCCGGTTCTTTTGGGCAACCTTTTGGTCTGCGGTGCTGAAGACGAAAATGACACGGCAAGGGATGGTCCTGCCCGAGGAGCGTTCGATCAGTTCGTGCCGGACAACGGCCAACTCGTAATGCTCTTTCGGCAGACTGCCCTGCGTGCGTCGACGTTGCTGTTCGATCGAGAGATAGCTGGCCTGCTTCCATCGGAGCTTCGTGCGGTGCTCGTCGAACAGAGCCTGAAAGTCGTCCCAGGGGGCCGCGGCGATCGCCTGGTATCCGGAATCGTGCAGTCGAAGCAGGTGGCCGGCGGAAAACGTGCCGCGGTCGGAAATCATCGTCAGTTCGGGCGGCCGCAAATGCTTCTTCAGCAACGCCAATTGCTCGGCGACCGCCGTATGACCGTTCTGGTTGCCGCCCACCGTATGGCCAAAGATGGGCAGCGGCCCGAGTTCGTCGACCAGCGTGCACAGTCCGGCATGAATCAAGCGAGCATCCTTGGGAGCGTCGCTCATCGGGCGTCCCTGCGTGATGTGCGCCGCAGCCAACGCGTTGTCGCTGAGTACCCGCTCGCCGACACACAAGTCACTGCGGGACTCCGAGGTTTCGTAGGCCCCGTAGAGCACGACGTGCGTCGGATCGTAATGCAACTCCGACAAGGGCAGTCCAAACTCGCTCGACACGTGAAGCGCGATGGCAGCCAGGATCAAATGACGTTGCGTGAAGAACGCGTCAAGGGAACGTCCCAGTCGATCGTCGTTGAGTTT
>JAJDAO010000054.1 GCA_029261835.1 Deltaproteobacteria bacterium
TCTCTGGCCCCTGGCTGTGGTACAATAATTAATGGTGGTATATTAACGGGGGGGGTTACGGAGGGGGGGGGGGGCGGTTGTGGGCGCCGGGGTGATGAGACTCCTCACTGGCTGGCTCAGTGCCAGCCTCCGAGAAATCCGCGATTCGGGGTGAAGCCCGCCTAACCGCGGCGTGAACACGCCGACATAATCAAAGAACCGCTGGGTCAAGACGAAAATCTGAGCGAAGCAAACGCTCGCGTCACCCCTTGCCTTTCGCCCCCGGGAAGGACCCGCGAGGATTCACGCTGGTTGTCGAGCTACTCGAGCACTCCGAACCTCTGCACCGAGCACTACCCTGACTCGACTCCGTCCAGTACCCGCGCCGCTCGGCGCCCACTGCGAGCGCCGCGTCGGTCGTAGCGCCGTGTCGTCTCCACTTTCGCGTGACCGAGATATTGCGATGTGGCGACGACATCGAGCTCGTCGAGTAGCTCGCCGGCCGCCGTCCTCCGGGCGTCGTGCGGATTGAATCGCTTGAGCCCCGCCTCGGCCCCGCGCTTTCGGCACACGTGCCGCACGGCGTCGCCGGTAAGCGGCCGAGCGCGACGCCCGCCCACGTGCGAAAGGGGCGTGAAGAGCGCTCCCGGCTTGCGGCCCCGAATCGAGATCCACCGCTCGAGCGTCTCGAGGGCTCGGCCAACCACGTAGATCACGCGTCGGCGATGGCCTTTGCCCACGATTTCGATCGCTAGCTCGCGCTCGCCGTCGACCTGGCGCACACCTTCGAGATCCACGTCGACGAGCTTGATTGCGACGAGTTCAGCACATCGAATGGCGGTGGCAAACAATAGCCGCAGCATCGCGAGATCCCTTGTACCGGCTACTTGGTCGGGGTCGGCTGCACAAGCACCGTAGAGCGCCGTGAGCTCGTCGTGGCCGACCTCGCGGCCCCGCAGCGGCGCATATCCTCGCACTGATCCAGCGGCTTCCTTCGCCCGCTCGTAGGCGTCTCGATCAATGAACTCGAGTAGCCAACACCACCGGAGTGCTCCCCGCAGCGCCGCCAGCCGGAGGTTCGCGCTCGCTGGCGACGGATAGTGTTTTGCGACCAGGGCGCGGAGTTCACGAACACCTTCGGGCCCAAGTTGATGCCACGGAAAGCGGAGCCAACCGATCGAGTCGGCCGACCCGATTGACACGAGCATTCCGAGCGACTCCTTTCCGGTCGATCGGCTCTTGCCCTCGGCGAGCCCTTGGACGTAGAGTCGAGCCGGATTTACGCCGACCGGGTAGCGATACTCGCTGAGCTCGCGCAACGCATCGGGCAGCGCGTCGCGTGCGTCACTCGAGTTCATGAGTCGAACTCGAGTTCACGAGGCCGCGACCGCAATGGCTCACGGCGGACGGCAGCGAGCCTCTTGAATCGGGCGGAGAGCGGAATTCGCACGCAATCGCCAACCTCGATTTTATGTATTTTACTTCGATTTACGGCCCCAGGCAGAGCCGCCGACCGGCGCCCAATCTCCTGAGCGTCTGCAGTCACCTATCCCCCCTTGCACGTAGCACCGCGTTCTCTAATGCCTTTCAGGTGGAATCCAATCGGGCGACGGATAACGTAAATGCGGCTCTCGAGTTCACTTAGCGGCTGCGATCGCCCTGCCGAGCACCCTCCCGAAATTGCACTGATATCGACGCCGTATCGTGTCGAACACTCCGAGGCTCGACTCGAAGCGCATCGAGTGTGCGTCGAGTCGGTGCTCGAGCCGCGGTCAGCACTCGCCCACGCGCTGGAGAATGTCGAGCACGTCGCTTTTCGTCGGCGGCGCGAGACCGAGCGGCTAGCGTAAGGTCGTCCCCGCCCGCCCACTCGGGCGTTGAACGCTGACCGAAGTTCTCCCGCGGCGATCATGCGTCGCATCCGCCTCCGTGACAGCGCTCTAGGCAGCGAGCCGCCTTGTTGGAGCCGATGATCCTCTCGTCGCTCACAAGATCCCCCCGGTCGCATTGATTTTGATTCAGGAGCCACGACCGGATCGTGAATTGACACCGACGCAACGCGTTCCTGATATCGCCATCTCGCGGGAACCACTTCGTCAGGGCCTCTGAATGTCACCCCTTCGCTCCTCGCAAGTCCGGTCCGTTGATCCACAGCGCGCCCGGCGCCGATCGGGCCCGGCAATCCGTGACGCGCGAGTGTGTGCGTGGGTACATGCGCGCGAATTGATCACCCCGTGTGTTCGTGGTTATGACCGTCGGAAGTTCCTGGCCCCAGCGATGCCAGACGACGGCCTCCGTGCGAGAGATCACCGCTTCGCCGCGATCGCTGGACCCCCAGTCGTCAACAACCAGCAAATCGGCACGCTTTGCACGGGCAAGGAATGCCCGCGACACCTCGCCGACGTCAAAATAGTGCGACGTTGCGCTGGCCGCCGCGAGATCGTCCCAGGCGACGAAGAGCCCGGTCGGTGCTTTCCACAGAGGGCGACCCGTATCCGCTTCAATGACCTGGCCGGACAACCACAAACGGCTGAGCAGGTAGACCGTCGCCGTCGTCTTTCCGACACCGACTGGACCCTCGAGAATGGCGCCGCCGCCTTGTCGGAGTGACTCCGGAAACGTGTCGGCCCACGAGCCGAGTTCGGTAGGCACGAGCTCGAGGTCGAGCGGCTCGCGCAGATAGGTCGCCGGTACGCGCCACGCGCGTAGCATCTCGCGCGTGGCCGCGCGCGCTTCAGCGCGGCAGACACACGCGCGTCTCTCGATCTCGGCCCCGAGCCGCGCATCGTGTGCTGCGCCTTCCTCGGGTGTCGCCCAAGTGCGGCGGTATTCCTCGAGGTCGAGGATCTCGGCTGTCGTGTCGTCGACCGGTGTTGTTGTGTTGGTGCGTTCGCTCATCGTGCGACCCCCCGCGCCGCAGGACGGCGCTCCCCGAACTCACCTGAACTCCCGGTCGACGGTTCGGGTCGGACGATCCGGGAGCGGTTGGAGACGACGTCAAACCGCTCACGTCGTCGGGCGTAGGCGTGAAGGCTCGAGCGCACGAGATTTGGCCAGGCGGACGAGTCGAGCTTCGCTCCGGCGATCTTCGCATCGGCTGCCGCCTCGATTTCCGGCAGGACTGCGGCGACCCATCGAGCCGCTTGTTCGCGATCACCGCGGAAGTGCTTGCGCGCGAGGAGCTGTGCCCAGCGGCTGGGCGAGGTCTTCGTCGATGCGAGTTCGCCCTGGTCCTCATCGCTTGGTCTGGCGTCGGCCTGACTACCGTAGGTAGCTCCCCGACTCCTCGATACCCCGACTCCCCGGGCGGATCCCCGCGGATCCCCGCGGCGCTCCGCGGACGTGCTCTCGTCGCCGCCTTCTGGGAGTACGCGTGGGCTTCCACCGATTGGAGAGCTGTCCGCGAATCTCGTCTGATCTCCGCGGATCTCCGTGGATCCCCTCGGCGGAGGCCCGCACAGATCCGTGGCTGCCTTCTCGTTTGCGTCTTCGGGGAGCACGGGCGGCCTCGTAGGGCTCGGCCAGCGGGAGGTCTCCGCTCGGCGGGACTTGCCGCGGTGCTTCTCCCACCCCGTCAGTTCAAGGTACTGCCTTCCGTCGACCTCATAGAGACGCACCGGCGGGAGCTCCTCGTCGATGTCGGCGAGTTCGGCGATGCGCGTGGAGATGTCGGCCTCGGTCACTTCCGGCCGGAGCGGGTAGAGTACTCCGCGGAGTACCCCGGGCCGCGCGTCATATCGGCCGTGGTCGTCGACGTGGTTGAGCAGACATCGGAAGAGGTGGTCGGCTTCGAGCGACACGCGAGCCAGGGACTCGCTTGAGTTGATGCTGCCACGAATTACCCTCGACGGCATCGGCACCCCCTCATCCTGCCGCTCCACCGCCTCTCCCTCGGACCCTCTCGCATTGTCACTTCCTCCGATTTGCGGCGCCCTCGGGCGGTGAAAGTTCCTGAACTGCCGTTGCTACCGAGTGATCTGGCGATTTGGCCGCGAGGCCAGACGGAAAGCGCAGCGTGCTTTGCATCGCCTCACTCTGTCGGCCTCGAGTCGTCTTCGAGGTGCTCCGCGAGGTAGTCGCGGAGTGCCTTCTTCGGGATGAGCCTCCGCTTTCCGTGCTTCACGTAACGCAGGCGCCCACCGGCCATTGCCTCGTAGAGTTTCGTTCGCCCCAGCCCGCTCCATTCTACGGCTTGCGAGATTTGCATCGCCCCATCTTGGAGGAGGTCGGCATCTTGGGTGGTTTCGATATTCATTGGGAACCCTCTCGCTTGCGGTCTGGTGTTCAGAGTCGTACATTCGTGCTCATGCGCAAGCACATGTAAAAGAATTAAGTGTGTCGAGACGTGTCTCGACGGACATTTCGAGGAGCTAGATGTGACAACCCGTGACACGCGGCTTCAGGCCGTAGCCGAGTTCTGGTTTGGCCCACCGCCCGGTGGCCATCGGTGGGTCGATGCGCCTCGCCGAGAGGGTGAGGACGCAACGAGTCGGTGGCTCGTGAGGCGAGGGCGTGACACCGCCGGGTGGATGGTCAATGAACTTGAACTAGGGCAAAAAGAATTGTCGGAGCTGTTCCTTGAGTTCGCGCAGCTCGAAATGACTGAAGAGGCGATCCTGGGATTCGCAAACTGCTACGGGCAGATCGGAGTGGACGCGTGGATTCCCGAGCAAGGTGATGGTCGGGCAGGGGAGAGGTTGTCAGCATGGTGTTCCGAGATCATGGCGATGCGAGCGGCTGTCGATCTCTCTCGGGCCATCAATGAGCGGGAGCTGTCGCTGCTGAGAAGCTGGATCAAGTTTCTTCCTGACGGGTCTCTGGTATTCGATCGCAGCCACGAGGGTGGCTGGAGATCTGCATGGACGATTCGGCGAGGACACTCGCCAGTCGCCGTGTTCATAGATCAGAAGAAGTGGAGCAGGGCGGGGCGCCTCCTCCTTCATGAGATGGCGAACAAGCGCCTGGCAGGTCGGACACGCGCGGGCATCGTGTACGAGCCGAGAAAGGATAAACTCGGCTTCCGGATTGTCGTAGAGTCACTTCTAGCTGGCATGTGGATGCAACTCGCCAATTGTATAGCGCTAAATCGAATTGGTCGGTGCCCGGTGTGTGGAAAGCTCTTGGTGCTGACCCCCGGAGTCAGCCGCAGCGATCGAAAGACATGCTCTGGAGCTTGTCGGTCGAAACTCAGCCGGGATAGTAGAGCGAAGAAGGGAGAGGGACTTGACTAGAGCAAAGCGGCGCGCAAACGGTGAGGGGACCATCTCGAAGCGTCAAGACGGCCGCTGGGAGGGAAGAGTGACGCTGCCGCTCCTGCAAGGAGGGCAGCGTCGTCGCGCCGTCTACGGACGGACGAAAGCTGAGGTCGTTGGGAAGCTGAACCAGCTCAAGGTTGAGAGCGCGAGCGGTCTTCTCGCGGATCCGAAGCAGGAGACGCTCGGCAGCTACATGAAGGCGTGGCTGCGCGATGTCCAAAAGGAGAGGGTGCTGGCGACAACGTTCGCACTTCAGGAAGGCTTCTTCCGGAACCACATTGAGGCGTCCGCTGTAGCCGGAGTCCGTCTCGATCGCCTGCGAGCCGATCACATAGACCTACTCCTCGCGGGCATGCGCGAGAGTGGCGCCTCTGGCCGACTGCGACAGCAGGTCTACGGGCTGCTCCGTGTGGCACTGGGAAACGCTGTCAAGCGGCGTCGAATAGCTCTGAATCCCGTTGTGGTAGCCACGCGGCCAAGAGCGCAGAGGCCAGAGGTGAGGGCGCTCAGCGCCTCCGATGCGGCGAAGCTGCTCCACGCGACCGAGGACGACCGACTGAGGGCGCTCTACGTGCTCGCGCTGACCACAGGAATGCGCCAGGGCGAGCTGTTCGGACTCCGGTGGGGTGATGTCGACCTCGCTCGCGGAGTTGTTACGGTGAGGCGCACGCAGCGGGAGGTGTGTGGCCGGATCGAGCTCGGCGAGCCGAAGACGGCGAAGTCGAGGCGCGCGATTGCGCTGGGCGAGTTCACGCGGACTGTGCTCAGGGAGCATCGGAAGAGCTTCGGCGCTGTACCGATGTCGACTGCGCGGGTGTTCACGACTCGCGAGGGAGGTCCCCTCCGCAAGAGTAATTTCATCCGCCGACAGTGGGGTCCGCTGGTCGAGCGGGCAGGGCTTGCGCCGATCGGCTTCCACGCGGCCACGCGACACACGATGGCCTCACTGGCATTGACAGAGAATCTACACCCGAAGATTGTGCAGGAGCGCCTCGGGCATTCGCGGATCGACACTACTTTGGATCTTTACAGCCACACGGGGAGCGAACTCCAGCGGCAGGTCGCCGAGACGCTTGACGCCGCACTTGTGGCCGCCTTATCTGACGACAGTTTTGACGACAACAGGGGTGCACAAAGGGGTATATTGGCGGACAGACCGGCGTCGTAAGTCCCTGTGATTGAACAATGTTGGACAATGGCGAATCAGCCGGAATAGCCTCCGAAGCTGGGGGTCGCGCGTTCGAATCGCGCCCGGGTCACCATCACCTGCTCGGCAGGTCGGAGCGTTTGCCGAAGACGGATCGTTTCGATCTGCCGGGGCGCGATTCAGCTTGCGTATCCTCGCCGCGAATCGCGCCCGGGTCACCGTCTTTTGCTCTGCATGCCTGTTTCCCAGCCGAAGCCTCCTGGCAGCGATTCGGAAGGGCACGATACAGCATGGCGTATCCTCGCCGCGAATCGCGCCCGGGTCACCACTTCAGTACCCCGCACATGATATCCAAGTGTATGTGATTGCTAATTCATGTGAGTTGCAGATGCCGCTGCTTCGGTGGATTGCTTCTGCTGGCCTGCCATGTCGAGACTCTCGTTGGGGTGCCAGCCCCGTGAAATGTCTCTTGGCTCAGGCCACCCAAATGTCCAGCTTCTGCTGACGGGAAACACAATCCCTACCGCGCAAGCGCCTCGATAAGTGCAACGAATTCCGTTGCATTGGGCAAGAACGTATCGATGCCAAGCGTCTCAGTTATGTCGTCTTTCCTTGCACAAACGCTACGACCATCGCCAAAGCACCATTCCGTGTATGAATCATCCCAGTGCCAAACCCAGTTCTCTTTATCGAATCGGAGGATTATGCCAGCCTGGTGGAGTCTAACAGAAAGCTCCAGATCTTCGTTCAGCTGTCCTTGCTTCTCAGCATAGTACTCAATCGAGCCGTTCCACTTGTGCTGCTCAAAAAGGTCTCTCCTGACGACCCAGAAGCAACCGGTCTGGTAGAGACATTGATCATCCTCTGGATGATCGTAATCTACCAACCCATGCGGGCCCATTGATGCGCGGTCCCAATACCTTCCGCCGTCTGGAAGGAGAATCCTATTGCCCAAGACATCCCAGCCATTCTCTTCCGTGTATGTCTCCAGCCTTGATAACCAGCCTCGAGAGAACAGGATATCGTCATCCAAGAACACAAGAACGTCTTCTTCCGCCCTCTCGGCAGCGGCGTTTCTCAGCTGAGCCAGCATCCCCTGCTCAGCGGCCTTCTTGCTCTCTACTAAGCGAACACCCTCCAGGCCAGCAAACGGGTCGACATTTCCGCAAATGATTATCTCGTGACGCTTCGAGCTCCCCTTCGCTGTTTCTTGAATTGACCGCACCGCTACTTCTGTCTTCGTTTGTCTTGCTCCGTTAGTAGCAACCAAGAAGCTAACACCCTCAAATGCTCTCGCCGGCACATCGATTCCTTTCCACAGAGGACCCGATCAAGAATTGCTGCAGGGCTTCGGAATCACAGCCACGGGCTGCAATCGCACGCCGACATGGCTGATACTCATCAGGGGAGAGCCTCAGCATCTCGGATTCTACGATCCCGATGCGTCTGGGATACAATAGCCTGAACCGCCCCGGCTCTTCCGGAGACTCGTTGAGTTGAGTCCGACCTCCATGGCCGGGCTTCCCGCTGGGCGGGGCCCTCCAGGAGTCGAGGGCATCGTCACAGAGCCAGACGGTGACGTCGCCGCGTCTACGTAGGCCCGCCTCGTACTTGCGCCAGTTTCGCACCCGGTATCGAGACTTGGCGTGCTTGTACTGGCTCCGCTTCGGGTACTTCACGGGTGGGACTCCAGATCACGGGATTCACCTCCATGACGTATCGGGATCAGGAGCCATGCACCAACGCCCCATCGATATTGAAGCGGAGGTAGTAGACCGTCTTCCGCCCACTCCTACGATCGGGCCTCACGAATCCGCGGCTTACGCTTCCTTCGATCCCCAATGCGGGGCCTGGTTGCTGCCCCGGATCGGGGGGGCGGAGCGAGGCCGAATCCCACCATCTCGGAGTTGTCATGCCGGCGAAGCGGCTGCGCAAGACTGTGCCCGCCGCTGGAAGCGCGAGGGCCGCTTCGTTCGTATCGCCCGGCCGCCGAGAGCGTGTGATTTCAACGATCTACTTCTGGGTCGCGTGCCCCCTATTGAGGAGGGCGCGGCACTCAGTCAATGCGGGTTGCGCGCGGGCGTGTGCTCGGAGGTCCACCCGCGGTGACGACATGAGAGGAGATCCGACATGATAGACATCAAGCGACTTTCGATTGGGACAGTGGTGTCGGTAGTGCTTGCGCTGGGGGGGAGTGCCGTTGCGGGGCCCGATCCGTCGAGATTCGCGACTGGCCTCGCGGCCGACGGGCTCGTCAAGACCGCCAGCTTCGAGGGGATTCGCTGCGAGGGTGACGAGTGTCTCTACAACGCGGAGGACCTCAAGGGGATCCGCTGCGAGGGTGACGAGTGTCTCCGCTATGCGGTCGAGGACCTGGTTGGGATTCGCTGCGAGGGTGACGAGTGTCTCCGCTACGTGGTTGAGGACCTGGTGGGAATCCGCTGCGAGGGTGACGACTGTCTCTACTACGTGCTCGGGGACCTCAAGGGGATCCGCTGCGAGGGCGACGATTGCCTCTGAACTGCGTTGCTTCACGGCTCGAAGATGACTTCGATCTCGCCCCATCCGAATATCACGCCACTCGGTAGCTGTCGGGCATCCCGAGCCGGGTCATCGTGTTGAGAAGCCTGCACGCGAGCTGAACCTCTACGCGTTGGCCTGCCAGGGTGCGGC
>JAJDAO010000055.1 GCA_029261835.1 Deltaproteobacteria bacterium
CACGAGCGACCGCATGGGTCGCTGGACGGGCTGACGCCCGTGGAGTTCTTCGAACTCTGGGAAGAGCAAGAACGGGAAGCGGCCTGATGGTCAGGCACGATCCCTAACACAACGGCTGGACCGGAATCTTGGGCTTGCCACGAGGTTGTCGCCGAACAAGGCGGCAGACCCCATTCTCTTCGGGCCGTCAAACATGTTGGAAGATGGCTCTTGGAGAACGTGACACGAGTCACCGTGGACGTGATGACGGCAGTGGCGAGGGCTCTGCTGGGAGTCTGAGCTTCGACGTTGCCAGTCACCCGCGACCAATCCTCGAAGTGGCGGCGGTTCGGGTCACTGCCCCGGTACTACGGCCCGCGGGAGGAGAGATCCGGCCCGGCGATGTGCCGCACGACGAATCGCCTCGACTCAATGACCCCGTTGGGTGTATCGAGTTGCCCGAGGGCGTATCTCGAGAAGAACCCCTCACTCGAAGCCACTTCGAGCCAAGACGCAAACCGTGGGAGCCATGACGGTGGCTGAGGCGGGGCTGTCGATTGTGACATGACGCATGCAGTCGGACGTCTGTAGTCAGCTCAGCTTCTCCCGCAGAGCTTCGCAGGGCGTCTTCCCGCTGTGCGCCCCATGTGGTCGGTCGTAGTTGTAGAAGCGCTCCCAGGCCGCCAGTTTCTTCTCGAGATCGACGTCATCACGATGCGTGAGCAGCCGATCGAACTCATCCTTGTCGGTGCGATGCGGCCTCTCGACCTTCCCATTCAGCCGTGGCGTGCGCGGCTTGATGTAGACGTGTTCCATGCCCAGGTCGGCGACATGCCAATGGAAGAGCGCTTGAAACTCTTGACCGCGGTCGGTTCGGATTGTGCGTATTCGAAATGGGAACCTCTCTACCACATAGTCGATGAAATCGATGGCATTGGCCTGGGCGTGATGCTTGTAGACCTTCAATGCGCGAACTCGAGTCGCGTCGTCGATCGGCGTGTACTGGTAGCGTCGCACCGGCCCGCCTCGTTTTCTTTTTTGGGGTCAGGAACTTGACGTCCACCTGCACGTGGTGACCAGGAACCTGCTTCTGGTACCGATGCGTGTGAACAGCCCGCCTCCCCATGCGGTTCGGGAGTCGATTGAGGCCATGCCGCCTGCAGACACGATACACGGTCGCATCCGAAGTCTTGATGCCGTGATAGCGCTGCAGATACCAGACGATGCGAATGGGCCCCATGTGATACGTCTGACGAAGGTGAAGGATCTTCTCGATCACCTCATCGGGCGTCTTGTCTGGGTAGTTGTGGGTACGCGGCCTGCGACGCGCGAGCTCGGCTTCGCCGAGCTCGCCGTATCGGTCACGCCAGAGATAGAAGGTCGATCTTGCGATTCCAAAGCGGCGGCAGGCCGTGTTATTGTTGCCGATTCGCTCGGCGGACTCGAGGACTCGCTTCTTGCGCCTGATTTCTCGTTGATCTTCGGTCATCTAGATCCCCTCGGTCATCCTCTGTCATCATCATGACAGGGTGTCCGACTGGATCTGAGATTTCACACTCACGCAGCAACCGGCGCAGTTCTTCCTTCTCCTCTGCCGTCAGCCCATCCTTGCGAACACCCTGATCGCGGTCGCCCTGGCGCACGCAGTTCGAGATCGGCTGGGCTGAGGGTTCAAACTCCCTCGAAAGCTCCTCCGGCGTTCGACCAGAGCGGACCAGCTCGATCATCCGCTCCCGGAAGCTCGGCGGGTACGGAGTGAATCGCCCCGGGATGGGGAGGAGGGCACGCCAGACCCTCCGGCAATCTCGCGACAGTTCAGCCGCCTGTGAGGCTCATGCGATGGGAAAACAACATTACTCGAGCCACTCGTCACCGGACACGCCGTGTTATCGTCGATCCCGTCGACGGGCTGCAGGCACAGGTCATCCCTCTCGGGGAGCGGCATCTCCGGCGCGCCGTCAGGGAGTACACCGAGCACTACCACACTGGGAGCGAAATCATCAGGGGCTCGAGAACGAGTTGATCGATCGGTCTAGCCGCGACTTTCGAGGCGACGGGCCCATTGAATGTCGCGAGAAGTTAGGGGGCGCGCTCAGGCACTACCGGAGGGTAGCACAGACGTGGCCGAGTCTTTGCACACTACGGGGAGAACCCACGGAAGGACGATACAGTGATCGGACGGAGTGTCGTCGAGCGCGTCTAAACCAGCAGGCAACACTCGTCTCGCCACTTGTTGCTATCTTCGGAGCGTGTGAGCACTGTGGCCCTCCCGTACTGGGGGCGATCGGAAGCGGGTGGATGGGAAAGGTCGGAACCGATCGCGTCGCGCACGCTTACATTCCATTCGTTCTCGCTGCCGCCGAAGACGACGACGTCGCACCGCTCGATCAGTCGACGCAGATCCTCTACGCGCGCGTGCCGCGTCGATGTGGACCAGAGGCGATTGGTTGCCGGGCGGTCGAAGAGTTCGATGAACTCCCTCGCGTGTTCGCTCAGGTTTGCTTGAATGATCATGGTCCAGTCGGTCGTCGGATCGCGGCGCCAGTCTGCCCGAAGCGGCTCGTCCTCCCGCAGCTGAGGCCCAGCGTTGGTCGCTCGCCCTGAGGAGCTCGTTGGCGTTCCCGATGAATCGCGTGCGGTGGCAATGATCTCAAAGTCGTCGTCACTCTCTCCGGCCTTCGCCGCAATCCGCGATTCGAAGTAGCTCAGCAACAGGTTCGCCGAGAGCCCCGGTATGGTGCTTGACTCTCCGAGACTCACGGTGATCGGACGACAGTCCGGGCCGAAGAGGTGCCCGTCCTCGTTCTCGATCTCGAGCCTGAGTGTGCCATGGACGAGCTCGGATACGCTCGTGAGGGAGCGTGCAGCGGCCGCAGCCACGCGCAGTCCCTGAGGACCGTGCCAGCGCGTATGCCCTTTCTCATGCAGCAGTTGAACAGCGATCTTGGCGAACGACGTGGAGCCATCCCCGAGGTTGAGCGTCCACGGGTGGAGCTCACCTTCTCCTTCCAGCGCCCGCGCGATGCATGCGTGAACGGCGGGGTGCCGCGGGATGGCGCCAACGGACGTCAGCCACTTCATCGTCGTTCGTTGCAGCCGGGAGTCCTCGTTCAGGTGGTGCCGCATTGCTTCGCCCAGCGCGGTCGCACCGGCTGCCTCGACGATCCGCGTGCACTGAGAGGCCCGATAGTCGCTGAGCGGCTCTCGATTCATTCGCAGCCAAAGTGGCTGGGACTCCTGCTGGGCGAGCGTGGTCGCCAAGCTTCCGAGGAGTCGGGTTGCATCGGGAACGTCGAGAAGAAGGACGGCCCCGTAGGACGTGAGGTCGACGGTAGCGATCTCCAGATTGGGGCGAGAGAACCCGAAGCTGAGCGATCGCTTCTTTGCGGGGAGTCGTGTTGAGGGGCGTGCGATCTCCGGTACGACTCGATGGTGAGAGCGCCTGGAGCTGGCCCAGCGGGGCGCGGGCTCCGACGCCGGGCAGTTCGAGACGGGCACGAACCGTGCCTGTGTCCCCGAGGCGAGGATCTCGTAGGCTCCTCCGAACCGGGACCAACCGTCCCGCGCGGCATGGGCTGCGAGCTGTCGCCTCGTGGTCTCGCGGCTCGCACCGACCTGCGCGCGTGCGACGAGCCGATGCCGTCTCGCCTGGACGTTCTTCGCGGCGAGCCAAGACTCCAGTTCGTCGCTCCGCGGCAGCAGCAACTCCCACGGAGGCGCCGACAAGAGATCTTGATCGGAGAACTTGCTCCGATCGCAGAACTCCGCGGACTCGGTGATTTTCGTGCGCCCGATCTGATCGCGATAGTGGACCCCCAGGAGGTAGTGGGCGCAGTATCCCGTGATCGGGTCGTCCACCGATCGAGCGGCCTCCGCGAGGTCCCAGAGCTCATTCGCGCCGTGGGTGAGTACTTCCTGAGCGGGGATCCAGGCACTGGCGGCGAAGAAGGCCCGGTAGGCGAGGGCGTTTCGAGAAGCCGAACGCGCCGCTCGAAAGACAGCCCAGCGGGAAGCACTAGAGTTCTGGGAGAACATCCGCTGGAAATCCGCATCTGCTTGTGATTGGCTGGAGGCCATGCCTCGCCGAGCCTCGAGGCGCGTTTCGAGAAGCCTAGCAATCCGTTGGGCCTTGATGGCCCCGCGCTCGGACGAGACTGCCCGCCTTCGTTCCGCCGCTCCGGGAGGCATGCGTAGGGATTTCGCGATGCGCGTGAGTCGATAGAGATCAGCATCCTCTATACGCGGCTCTTCGAGGGCAGTCCGGCGCGCCTGAGCGAAGGAGAACTCGGCCAGCGTGATCAGCCCGTAGTGGAGCCACAGATCGGCCATCTCCATCCACCAATCCAACGTTGTGGACATGGGCTTGGCGGTTCGTCTGGGCCGCTGTGCCGACGTATCGCGGCTCACCTCCTTCAGTGCCTCGCGGGGAATCTCAGCCCACTCGGCAAACGCGGCGGCGGCTTCCGAGAGTTGGCCATTGACGATCAGACGGTTCGCCTCGCGCAGGAGATTCCGAAGTTCTCGTGACGACCTGCCTCTACGCGGCCGCGGCGTTCGCATGGATCTCGTACTCCCTCGTCTGAGTCCCTTGGGGTCGTTCCACTCCACCTCTGTTCGTTCGGGCACTGCCGCATTCTGGCAAGCCTCCTAGCCCCATCCCATTGCGGCCCGAACTCGCTCCCGTGCTTGAGCCAGAGTCTAGTATATCGGCGCATCCTCCGGGCTCCATGTGGAACCAGGCGGGGACGGTGCCGGCGGGGAGGGGCAACTCGAATCAAAGAAGTCAAGTAGAATTCGCTCTCGTGATCTTCATGGTCGAAGACCGCGAGAGCGGTCAACCCGGAATGGACGTTGTGCTAACGTCTGACTTCTCGGTCCGTCCTTCATTCGAGCACTCTGCTCGTTGGTGCCTCGTGGCGCACAAGAGCCGTTCGCACGCGCGAGAGCACCGCGGTCGGATGGCGTATGGGGGAAGCACAACGATGCCCATCGTTCTTGTCCATGGAGTCAACAACCCGAAGAGCCCCGGCTATCGGGCCGGCGTCGAGCTCACCGGGCGCTTCCTGAAGCAGTGCTTCGAGGGTGCTGCAATCAACGGGAAGTCGTTCGGTCAGGTCGGCGAGCCCGAATTCCCCTACTGGGGCGATCTGGCAACGAAATTCGCATGGAACATGGCCTCGCTACCGAAGGGGTCCACTCAGTCGCTCGGGGCGAAAGAGCCGGAGTTTCGGGCGTTCCTTGCGACGGTCAAGGATGCTCTGCCGGCCAAGGCATTCGGCGGGGAGCCGCTGCTGGCTCTCGCGAAGCAGGACTTTGGCCAAGCAGTGGAGCTGATCGCCAGCCTCGCCATCGAGCAGGCCTCCGAGGAGCGGGAGGCGGAAGTCGCCGAGTTTGCCGCTGCTACCCAGGCCTATGCGGAAGACAATGCCGCTCCTCCCTGGCTCCAGAACTTGACCACCGACGATCAGCTACTGGGCAATCTCAGTCTGGCCGTCACCCGGGAGTCAGTTGTTCAAGCGCAGGGCCTCGACGACGTGATCAACGCGGTCAAGACCGCTGCAACGAAGCTCAGGGGTGCGGCCACGGACTTGATTGGCGAGGCAGTCGATCATGCGGGTGACTTTGCGTCGACCAAGTTGGTGGGTTGGACCCGTGCACCCCTCAACGAAAACCTGGGTCGCTTCTTCGGCGACGTATTCATCTACTTGGACACCCGCGGCAATCGGGAGGCGCCGGGAGCGATTCCCAACGCGGTCCTGGCCGGGTATGACAAGGCGAACACGCTCGCCGGCGAGCCGTTCGTGGTCATCGGCCACAGTCTCGGGGGAGTGATCTCGTTCGATCTGCTGAGCCACTATCGCCCGGATCTCGAGGTTGACCTATTCGTCTCGGTGGGATCGCAGGTGGCTCACTTCGAGGAAATGAAGCTCTACCATACCAGTGATGAGTCGATTGGGGCTCCGGCAAAGGCATCCACTCCTGCCAATATCAAGCACTGGATCAACCTCTACGATGAGGTCGACATCTTCTCGTACTCCTGCGCCGAAATATTCGACCGGGTCGACGTCGACGAGCACTACGACACGAAGACGTACGTGGTCAAGGCGCACAGCGAGTACTTCAAGCAGGCCCGCTTCTACAAGCGGCTGCGCGAATACGTGGATCAACTCGGATGACCCTCGTCTGGCCCGAAGAAGACGAGGGCGTGGTCATGGGCGAGTCCCGCCTCCACGCTCTCGTGATCGGCGTGGGCCACTATCACCACCTGGGCCTGGGCGTGCCGAAGCCGGCGAACTTCCTGAACGGTCTCGCGCCACTCACGACCACGACGCCCACGGCGCTTCGAATCGCACACTGGCTGACGGCCGGCTACCACAACCCGGGCTGCCCGCTCAGTTCGGTAGAGCTGTTGCTGTCGCCGACCGAGACGCTCACCCGGCCGGACGGCTCGGAAATTGCGGTCGAGGACTCGACGATGGAGAACATCGAAGATGCACTCGAACGCTGGTACAAGCGGTGCAATAGCGACCAGCGCAACATTGCACTCTTCTACTTCGCGGGCCACGGTCTCAGCACGGCCAGCCAGTTCCTCCTTGCGTCGGATTTCGGAAATCCGGACGTACCGGACGACTGGAAGAACTGCATCGATGCGACGGGTCTACAGACCGGCATGTTGAAGTCTGCCGCAGACACCCAACTCTTCTTCCTCGACACGTGTCGTGACGCTCCGATCCCCGCGCTCACGCAGCGCAACCCCCATGGTAATCCATTGGTGAGCTCCAGCTTCGGCGACACGGTCGACGTCTCGGTGGCGTACCGGGCCGCGTCGATCGGGCGCAAGGCGTACGGCCGCGACGGTGAGGAGACCTGGTTCTGCAAGGCGCTCATGACCTGCCTCTCGGGAGTGGGCTCGCGCAAGGCCGGTCCGGGCTGGCGGGTGGATACAGCGATGCTCAGCATGGCGATGGGAGCGGTGCTGGACATCTTCGCAAAGACGGAGAATCTGCCGCTAAGCTGCGACTGCCCAGTGGTTAAGCCCGTTCCCTTCCACTTTCCGCCGGTGCCGCGAGTGGTCGTCAAGGTCGATTGCAATCATCAGGACGCCAGCATCGAGCTAACGCTCGAAGACAACGTCCTCTCGTCGCCTTCCGGCGAAGATCGGCCTTGGGTCGACGAGGTGACGGCGGGGGAGGCGCGCTTCGAAGTGACCTTCCCCGCGAAGCCCCCGGTGATTCTCGAAGACCAGCTCATCCCGCCGACCTACGAATGGGACGTCACACCATGAGCCACTCGCTACGGATCCGTTTCGAGTTCGACATGCCCACGTCCGCGGTGGAGGTGCTCTCACCCGATCACGATTCACTCGAGCGGATGTCGGTGGCTCCCGGGGTCGAGCGTGAGGTGCAAGTCGACGCCGAGAAGCCCATCGTGCGAATCCACTTGCCTTCGGGGCGATCGGTCACGCTCCCTTGGCGCGCTGATCGAGACTACGTCGTCGGTAGCGCCGACGTGGCGAGTGGATATTCGGACCTCGGGACAGGCGCAGTCCGGCGCCCCGAGCTTGTGGGTGGGCCGCGCGTCCCATCGACGAACATGCGCGACGTGGCCGTGTACCGGCGTCGGCGCGAGGCGGCCGAATGGGGTTCCAAGGATCCGAAGTTCGCATGGCTCGGATCCATGTACCCCGCTGGAGATGTCGCCTCTTCGCTCGACTCCACGTTGCCCCTCCAGGCGACCTGGCAACCACCTGTGGAGGAGCGTCGGTCCATCGACGGAAACGAGACCTCATTTGCGCCCGACAGGCGAGACTCGCCCTACGAGCTGCGCGTCGAGCTCGATGGCTCGGTGCTCGTCGTGGCGCTTCCCGGCATGCTGCGGTCGACCTTTGTGCGCGTCGACGATCTCGACGAGGCGGGCCAGCTCGTCACGCTTCGGGTGGCGGCGATGACCGAACGCGCCAACACGCTGGGAAGCTACCTCGCGAGGGGCGACTATTACTCGGCGGAGACGTTGTCCGAATGGGCCACGGAGGTCGCGCCCATGCTTGCGTGCAAGCGCGAGGACCCGTTCGCTGCGGCCCTGGCCGGCTATCTTCTGCTGCGGGTCTCGCGTCTTGACCTCATGCAGGACTGGGCCCGAAACCTGGCCGACTGGTTCGACGGCCTTCCGGACGGCTGTGTGATCTGGGCGGTCCAGTCCCTGCGCGAGGGCAACCGGGACGCAGCGGCGGAGTACTTCTTGAAGGCAGCGGACCGGGGTTGGCCGGTCTTCATGGAGGGTACGCGCATCCTCTCGGAGGGCCTGCGCCAGATGGGCGAAGAAGGTCTCGAGCACCTGCGTCGGCTGGAGCGAGAGCGTGGTGGGAGTCTGATCTGGAACTCGCCCTTCACTGGGCGAATCCTGGAGCAGCGAGGCGAGCGTCCCGTTTCCTACGACATCGGGTACGAATCCCGCGCTTAGAGAGGTCACTGGATGCCTCGCCCAGAGTGGCGCGGCTGCGCGTTCTTCAGTCAAGACTCACTTGACCCTGTGCGCCGGTTCCAGCACCACGAGCCATGTTCGCCTTTCTCCGACGTCAATCCCGGTTCCTACCAATCGACCGTTCTCATCGATCGTGCAAGTCAGCTCGTCAGCGGCCCACATCCCCTTGTATTCGGGTGCGATCCGACCCGACATCATGACGCCGTCGCCTTCCCAGGCGATCTCAGAGCCCTGCACAGCTTCAATGACAACCGCGGTAGCACGGCGCCATTCAATTAGCGTCCGACCTTCGAGTGGCTCGCTTGGTCCGCGGAACTCGATGACGAGCTCACCGCTAATGAGCGATCCGTCACCCTCGTCCCAGGTGACATGGTCCCACCAGCCCGTCAACCGTCGTTCCGCTTCCTGGTCGGCCGCCATCCCTTCTTCACGACCATCGCGCGCTCGAAAGAGTCGTACGACTCGCGAGAATCCGGCCGAGTCGAGGATTGCATGACTTCTCTGGTCGAGTCGCAACTCCCTATGGCTCCGCGCTTTCCGGGTACGACGTGAGCCCTGGTCCAAAGAACGCTAGCTCCCGTGCACTGGCTCCAGCACGATGAGGTTTGTTCGGACTCCTCGGGCGTCAATCCCGCGTCCCACCAGTCGACGGTTCTCATCAATCGTGCAAGTGAACTCGTCGGGGATCCATTGCCCTTCATACTCGGGGGGGATCCGTCCCGAGAGTCTGACGGACTCGCCGTCCCAGACGATCTCAAATTCTTGAACGATCGCAACCACAACCCCGTTGGAGTGGCGCCATTCGATTCGCATCTGTCCTTCGAGGGGCTCGTGTGGCTCGGGATATTCGACGACGAAATCGCCACGAGCGAGCGCCCCCTCGCAGTCGCACTCCAAGGTGACGAGGTCCCACTGGCCCGTCAACCGTTGTTCCGTTTCCTGGTCGGCGTGCTCGTGTTCGGCCGCCATCCTTTCTTCACGGCCATTGCGCGCTCCAAGGAGTCGTACGACTCGTGAGAATCCGGCCGAGTTGAGGATTGCAAGGCTTCTCTGGTCGAGTCGCAACTCTCTAATGCCCCCTGCGTACTTCGGGTTCAATGTGCGCCCTCGTCGAAAGAACGCTAGCTCCCGTGCGTTGGCTCCAGCACCAAGAACGTTGTTCGGCTTCCTGCCGCGTCAACCCCGGTTCCTACCAATCGACGGTTCGCGTCGACCGTGCAAGTGAGTTCGTCTGGGATCCACTCGTCTTCGTAGTCGGGGGGGGATCCGACCGGACAGCTTGACGCTCTCGCCCTCCGCGGTGATCTCAAATTCTTGAACGATCTCAACCACAACCCCGTTGGAGTGGCGCCATTCGATTCGCATCTGTCCTTCGAGGGGCTCGTGTGGCTCGGGATATTCGACGACGAGCTCGCCACAAACGAGCGATCCGTCACAATCAATGTCCCAGTCCCATGTGACGAGGGTCCAGTTACCAATCAAGCGTCGCTCCGCCTCTAGGTCGCTCTGCTCCTGTTCGTCGGCCATCTCGTCTTGACGACCGCTTCGCCCTCTAAAGAGGCGGGCGACTCGTGCGAATCCGGCTGCGTCGAGGATCGCGAGGCTTCTCTCGTCGGGTCGCAAGCTTCTATGCCCCCCTGCATCGGGTACGATGGAAGCCCTAGTCGAGCATCTCGCCGGCCCTTCGATGGGGCGAATCTGCAGAGACCGTGAGCCCCCGCTCTTTCAGCTCCGTCCGCACCCGCTCGGCATCCTCTTCGAGCCCAACGAACACGACCTGGCTTCCCGTGAAGTGCGCGTTCAGCATCAAGCGAATCGCGCGCTCGTGGGGCAAATCGCAGATCTCACGCAACGATCGGATGACGAGGTCCATGGAAATCTCATCGTTGTAGATCGAGACCTTTTGGAGCGGCTCCTCGAGCCGCTGGTCCTGATCTCGGATCGGGTCGATCGCGCGTCTCTCTCGTTCCGGCACCAAGACCTCAGTTCAGTGTTCACGCTGTCCTTGCTTCGTTGGACGCCGGGCGCACTTGCCCAGTGTCTTCAGTAGTTGCCAGCCAAGAGATCATACGACAACCCCTTGGCCCGGTGGTACCAGTGGGGCTCGAGCTCGCCCGTCTTGGCCATGAGTACCAGCCGATCTCCAATGTGCAAGAACACGCGGCCCGTCGCATCAACCGACAGCCCGTGCAGCATGTGGCGATCTTCGTACTGCGCACCTTGGAGATAGTGCCGAACCAGTGCGAGGGTATCGGGAGACAGCTCCACGAGTTGGCCGTGCTCCCCGTCATCGAGAAGGATGAAGAGGCTCGCCGACGAACTCGCCGACGACTTCAGTGACCAGGCCTGCATGTACTCCGGCAAGCTCAGTGATGCGCGAACCGCCCCGTCCTCATCGATGACGGAAAGGAGCGTTGACTCCTTCGTCGCGATCAAAGAGCAACCCAGTACCCCGCCGCGAATGAAGCAGGCCTGGTCGATGTCAGCGTAGTCGCTGAGGATCGGATCTCCTCTGAGGTCGAAGCTGCTTGCGTCTTGCGCCGTCAACCCCTCCTCCGCTCTGTAGATCCGGTTCCCATACCACACGTAGAAGTCGTTGCCACGGCACTCGATCGATCGGATGTCGCCGCCGGAATGGAGGACAGTGAGTGAATGCACGGACTCGGGTCCGTCGCCGGATTCCTTGCGCGCCTGCTTGTTCAGAAAGCCGCGGCCAATGTTCAAGATCACCTGCCCGAGGCCCATGAGGATTCCATCGGTGTAGCTGGCGATGGCTTTGATGGGCGCGTCTGCTTTCGTTTCGAGTGGCTGCACGCGATTGAGCTTGAAGTCGACGATCTGATACGCGGTCTTCCCGAGCGTGGCCCCAACACAGAAGTCACCGACCACCGCCGATTCCACTCCGAGGTGCTCCGTTGATACGCACAGGTCAACTGCGTTCTCGAGAAAGTCGCACCGGTTGAGGCGCTCGAGAATCGTGTCCGTGTCATCGGACATGGCGGGCATCGACACCAGCTGCCTTGAGAAGTGGACAATCTGACGATAGGCCGCAGCCAGAGCTGATGCATCGAGCTCGAGGGCGTCCGCGTCGACCTGGAAGGCTTGCGCGAGGCCGCCACCGTCGGGCAGGCCGAGGTCGGTATCGAGCACGGGCGCGAGACTCTCGAGCTTGACAAATGAATCGCCGCGCGCGTGGCTCATCGAGCGGAGCAGCCGCCGGGTCTGGTTCCTCCAGGATGGCGCATGCGTCATCTGGATGTTGTACTCAGGGATGTCGATGAGCTTTCCGTCTTCCATCCGCCAGAATCCCACCGGCATGCCGAGTTCGCCGCCTCCTACGACCGCGCTCACGTACCACGAGTCTGCGAAGTGACCGCTGTGCAAGCGCTGGTCGAAGGTCGACATGAACGGATCGCCGATTCCGCAGTGTGAGTGGTACCAGCCAACTGGATAGACGTCCTTTGCCTCGCGGAGCTCGGAACGCAGCTTGAGAATCGCGCCGACGTCGAAGTCGAAGTGGATCGAGCTGGCATCCTGGCTCGTCAAGGGCCGATAGTCTTCGACCAAAACGACCGTCGTCCCGCCCTCGGAAAACCGGTTGCCCAGCAGGACGCCGCCGATTTCGCAGTCGGGTTGGCTGTAGGCCTTCTCGCGGATTCCGATCAACACTCGGTCCGTGACGTAGAGAACGAAGGACGAGGATCTGTCCTTCACGAACTCGGGGATCGGCTCCTCTCGATCCTTGGGGAGACTTCGCTTCCTCGCAACGAGTTCTTCGTCCATGAGTTCTCCAGGAGACTTCCGTCTCGGCGCGGGGTCAACAGGCGGAGGGCTGTTCCGCCACGGATCAGTGCTCGAAACCGCCGGCCCGAGCCTCGTGGACCAGCGTCAGGGTATGGCCGTCCTGCACGCCGGCCTGGCCCAGCGTCTCAGATGGCGTGAGGTTCCGCCCCTCTTCGACCCAGAGCAGGCGATGGTTCAAGGGGTTTCCCTCATCGTCTCGAGATCGCTCATTGATCGCCTCGAGGAGCTTTGGGATGATGCGATCCACCGGGCGATCCGGAGGAAGCGGCACGTCCCATTCATCCGTTCCGAACGTGGTCGTGACGACAACGTTGATCTGTTCGGTCATTGCCGACCCCTTTCTGTTTGCGAGTTCAGTCCTATCGGCACCGAGTTAGGAAATGAGGTTCGCTTCCATTTCGAAATCATCGAGGTCACTCGTGCGCCGATCGGTCCCAAGGCTGTGCTCGCCGAGCTCTGCGGCGCTTACCCCGTCCACGAGCTTAGCGACGGAGGGGCTGGCCACCAGCGTGCTGAGTTCGAACACGCTCTGACCTGCGAGCTTGGTCCCGTTCTCCAGGTAGCTCGTGAACACCTCCTCGGACAGATGGTTCGCCGGGATATCGATTTGCAGCAGGACTGATCGATCGGCGATGACGTACTGAAAGAGATGCACTTCGCGATTGAGCTGGTTGAGGAAGAGAAGGATGGGCCGAATGTTCTCGGCGCCGAATCCGGCGAGAAGGTAGAAGTGGATACTGACCCAGTGTCGCGACTTCACGACCTCTAGCCGGAGATTGTGGATGCGGCCGTGTGGTGTTCGCACGGCCACGCCGGTGATCACGGTGTCGTCGTCGTAGCGCCGGTATTTCCAACCGATCGAATCGAAGTAGCCTTCGATGGTTGCGATGTTGACCCTCGGCATCGCCTACCTCGCCCTGATCGACGCCGAGATCTTGAAATCGTCTTCCACTGCAGGCCGCGAGTCTATGGGAAAGCGGTCCGGATTCGACATCGCTTGCCCGGCAACCCACACGGCGGCGTCAGCGTTGAGAGGATCACCCACATTGAAGGCCTGGTACTGGACCATCTTGCAGAGCTCCTTTGTGATTTCGGCGAGACTCGACCCACCGAACCAGTGGTCACCCAGGCACACGGACTCGCCCTTGAAGTTCGGATGGAAGATTGGTGTACGCCAGACGACCTTGGGTGATGACAATGGGAAGGTGGGCTCGAGGAGAATCGTGCACGCATGCGAGTTGGTCTCCACGATCTCGCCACCCGCTTCCTTCAATCCGATGCACCGGAAGTGTGCGTCGTACTGGGTAGGAGCCCGCCCCTCGAACTCGATCTCGATCAGGCGACTCTTGTCGGCGAGGGCGACCATCCCTCTGCGTTCGCTTCGCAAGCGCTTTATTCGCGGTGAGAGCTCTTCCATAGCGACTCCTTCAGATCCCAATTCCCTCGACGACAGCATGCCGCTCCATCGCGTCCGCGAGAACGACGGTCACGAGATCGCCCTCCGGCCAACCTGCCTCCGCGGGCCTCGTTCCGATCCAGTCGTCCTTCCGGTGGATCCCATTGACCAAGCGGAGATCGGTTTGTTTACCGCATCGTGTGCATGGGGACGGCTGTTCTGGCTCCGTCGGTCGCTCTGATTGCACGGTCGCTTGGATCATGGAGCAGTGGTCGTTCGTGCACGAGATCAGACGCACCGAGCGCCAGAAGTGAAGTCGTACGTCACAGCGAAACTCCGCTTCCAGGCGTGCGAGGGACTCTTCCCAGCTCGCGCGACCGTTGATGGCGACGGCCTCGGAGACATCGACCTCGAGCGAGTGGCGAAGGCAATCTCTCGGCCTCGTCAGCTTCGAGGAGACGAGTCGATTCGAGTGGAGGTTGAAGCGAACTTCCCGACCCGCCCACGGCTCGCCTGTGCTCATCTTCCCGTCGGAAGCATTGAGTCGCCTGAGCGCCTCCTGCACGGCCCAAGCCCCGGTTATCGAGGCGAGAATGGGCGTCGTCGGTACGCCGCCTTGGCGCTCGACGAACTGTGCGAACGCAGGACACGACAGCATCCTCCCCGCGTCCGCCAGATCGGCCTCCGTCAAGCCACAGGCGTAGCAGGGCCCCGTGCGGGGCTCGAAGGTCTGGATCACGCCCTCCCATTCCGAAAGCCCCGCATCGACGAGGGGTGTGCCCGAGAGGGCGGCGACCTGGTTCATGAAGAGCCGTGCGGCCAGGTTGTCAAGACAGCCGATGAGGACGTCGCTGCGCAGAGCGAGGCCCACCGTCAACACATCGCGAACGTCTCTCTCCAGAGGAACGATCTCGCAGTCCGGATTCAACGCGGAGATCGCGTCCGCCATCGTATCGACCTTGGATCGCCCGATATCGCCTTCACGGAACAGAACGGACCGAGTGAGATTGGAGGATTCGATCTGATCGAAATCGACCAAGTAGAGCTTTCCCCACCCGAGCAGTGCGAAGTTCTTGACGACTTCGTTGCCTAGCGCACCCGCACCGACGACGACCGCCGTGGCAGACTGCACCTTCTCGGCGGAGAACCAGCTCAGCTGCTCGAGTCGTGAGTAGTCCACTAGGGAGAGATCTCGATCGACTTGCTGTAGTGGGGCTTGCGAGGGGAATAGCTGCAGTTGCGCGTCAAGCAGCGCTCTCCGATGAGCTCGCCCCAACAGGCCGGGCAGTATCCCTCCCCGCACCAGGGACACCGAATCACGATCGATCCCTCGGCGTGCTCTTGGTTGCAGAAGGCGCACTTCCGACTCAAGAGGCGACTCCCTTCGGTAATCTTCAGCGTGTAGATCTCCTGGAATCGACCCGTCTCGCCTCCGAACGTAAGGGCTTGTCCGTCGATCAGCATCGAGAGCGAAGAGACCGGCTTCTCCTCGATGGAGAGAGCGATGCCGGCCGGCAAGACGCCACACACGCCCGATTCGGCCCGGAACACCCACATCCCGTCGCGCGCCCCGTACGTCGCGCCCTCCGTCGGTGGCCACGGCGAAATCGCCGAACAGAAGAAGTGCTCTCCGCGCTGGGGCATTTGGATTCCCCACTCGTCAAAGTGGATCCTCGGATTCGTCGGAGACGAAGGTGCCTTCGAGGTGAGATCGCTCACTGGGCTCGGCTCCAGTGACTCTCGCGCCACATGCCTGCAATCGACCCGGTCGTCGTCACGCCGATTGGCTCCCTTGACGCTCCTCGGCTACGTGGGAATCCGCCTCGCCTTCGTTGGAGCGGTAGAACGAAGTCCACATCTGCAGTCGCCGGCGTTCCGCCAGACGGGCGCGGGCGAGCGCGAGATCGTCCTCGTTCGTGGAGCGACTCACGAATTCATCGAGCAGATCGGCATAGCGAAAGGGATCGTCGGCCAGCATCAGGCCGAGGCGGTGAAACGTGGGATCCGTGGACGTGAGGAAGTTCTTGACAAGATCACGTTCGAGCCGCTCGCCCTCCTTTTGCTCGCAGAGGGAGGCCAAGAATGCACGGAGTGAGGTGACATCGGGCACGCGGAAGCTGAAGCCTCCGGGAAACTCGCTGATATGGTTCGCCATCGCCCCTGAGCGCAACCCGACCTCCGAAACCAATGATTGAAGCCCTTTCGTCAAACGAGATGAGAGGCTGGAGGGAAGCTGCCCGCGACCTCGATCGAGCCCATCGGGTAGCTGGTTACGCGACGGATCTTCGATGTTGCGCTTCATCACTTCCATCGTCGCACCCGAGCGCAGGCGGTTGTAGGCCAGCACTACTTCGAAGGCCTGCTTGAAGGCGTGACGGCTCGGAGGCCGCTCGTGGACCTCGATCTCTTCGATCGCCGTGTCGGTCTCGCGGACGGCGCCTTGAAGAGATCGCTCGCTCATCGAATCATCACCGGCGTGCGAATCGGCCACGGAATAACCCCTTCCACTTCTTCTCGATGTTCTCATCTCCGCGCGGCGTTACGGTGACCGCAAAGTCGTCGCCGTCGCGCACTCTCGGGGTGATGACAAAGTCGTCGTCATCGGGGGGAACCGACCCGTGTTGGCCATCGGAGGGCGCCGGAGGAGATGGATCGGTACGACACTCCTGACGAAGCTCCCGAATGAGCGGATTCAAGGTTGAGTGCCCAAACTCATCGAGCTTCTGAAGCGCGCAATCGGTCGCATCCTCGACAGTACAGGTCTGTAGTTCCTGGGGATCGGGAAGCTCGAAGTCTCCCCGCAGCCACTCCCTGATTCCGGAACAACAATCACGAAAAAACAGGTCGAGTGGCGTGGGATATTCGTCCCAGATCTCTTGTTCGATTTCGCCGAAGAGCTTCACCCACTGAACTCTCAGCGTCTTGGCAAGATCTTCAAACTCTTGCGTTCGAAACCGCTTCTGAGACTGATAGCTGATCGCGTGGCACATATAGGTGACGATACTGTGGGAATCAACAAGTGCTTCGCGGTGGGAGAGTCGAGGAGCGTATATCCGCGAGGACAGGTCTGGATCGCCCGGGTCAATTCGATTCGACAGGGTTGTGGCAATCAGCTTCGTCGGTTGATCTCCATTCCTTTTCCAGTGGGCGAACGCTCTCGCTGCAGACTCACCCCATTCGGCCTTCTCTCCGACATCAAAGGCGACCCAATTCGGCGAATCGGCGCCGTCGTTCACCAGGTCGAGATGTCCCTCGGCCTGCTCGGCTGATCTCACCGTCAGGAACCTGCCCTCTCCGATCGTGTGCTTTGCGGCATGGTGACAGAACTGCTGTAGCCAGTACCCTTGGCATCGAACAATGAGAATGTCACGCTGCTCGGCCATCTTGTCTAGATCTCAAGGCCGTCGACGAAGCGGCGGATCGAATGTTCGACGTGGTGTGCATTCGTCCAAATCGGCTTCGAGATCTGGGAGAGTGGCTCAGTGAGTCCGCGTGCGGCGAGCATCTTTTCGCAAAAGTCCTCCAATACCGCGATCGGCAGCCGGTTCGACTCGACCGACTGTACACCGTCCGCAGTGTGTGTCGACTCTCCGAGAAGATAGATGGAGATGGGCAGGCGGCTCGTGTCATCGGGCCTTGTCGCGCTCACGATCTCGTCGATGGGGCGATTGAACCGGCTCCAGCCCGCCACGACTAACGCATCAAGCGTCCCGAGTTGACCGCACAGATCCAGCCACCTTTCCCGGCGGCGGGGAGCGCTACCGCGCCAGTTGAAGGGGAGGGACCAGAGTAGGTCGGTGGCCTCCCACAGCAGTGAGGCCTCTCTGAATTCGGCCTCTCGTTCAGGAGCGTCGTAGTCATGGAGTCGGTTGAACACTCGGCTGGCGCCATCATCCGTTGAGAGGTTGGCCTCGAAGGCGCCGCAAGCAATCACTTGACTGACGACATCTTCGGTGACGAGCTTGCCAAGGGCCGGTGCAATCCAGCTTTCCGTGTTGTGATTCGATGCCTTGAAGAAGACCGAGTAGAAGCCCCTAATGGCTCGTTCCGACAATCCGATCTTGCGATTTACGAAGCCCTCAAAGCCCGCCGCATCCTGCGCGAAGTTCGAGTCTGAAAGCCTCTGATGGAGCCGCGCGTTGTGTCCGAACACGTCTTCCGATACAGCGAGGCCGATCATCAGGCCGATCCGGAACGACTCCCGTGCTGCTCCTAGCGGATTCAGCTGAGTGACCACGTCGTCCACGGTTAGTTCGTCAAGCTCAAGCGGTAGTTGCGGCGGAGGCGAGTCCGGTCGCTCCAGTGAGAGCCCCGCCAGCGTCAGCAGCTCGCTTACGATCTTCCGGCCCAGTACTCGTCCTCGGGCGAATTTGTAGCGCGGGTCGGAGAGTGTCCTCCCCGTGTAGATCCCCAGGAACCTATCCCGGAGAAATGCAGGGCTGCCGCTGGTCCCTTCTTCGTATGGCTCCTTGAGGGAGTACCATCGGTCCGTGGCGTTGGGATTTTCGACCTCCCGCCGCCTCGAACTTGGACGAACAATACTCATCGCGAACGCTGGATCGAGCCCGTCCGCGCCCAACGGGTAACCGGAGATCGTGATTTCTTCGTCTGCCACCGCGGGAGGAGCAAGCCCCGATACACATCGGTCATCAGCAGTTAGTAAGTTGCCCTCGTCGGCGAGGAGTGCGAGGTCGTTGAGGTCTTCGGGTAGTTGCCTCAGCCGCGTAGAATCGACCGTGACGGACACGGAAGCGCCGTCGGTGTAGCCAACGCCGGCCGGCCAGGCTTGGATCCTTTCGGCGACCTCCGCATCTAGGTTGACGGCATGGCGCTCAATCTGCCGCGTGACGACATGAAGGCACGTCAGGATGATGGCAGTTTCAGCACCAGAGCGCCCGTAAGCTGCCAGGAGCACCCCAGAACCAAATTGACATTGGCCTGAAGCGAACGCCGCCTTGATCAGCACCGCGCTCTGTTCGCCAGGCGGCACGCCAGCCCTGCCGCTTCGACTATCCGGCATCGGCGATCTCCTTGGCGAGAGCACCGGGCAGCGCTTCGAGAACCCACCAACTCGGCACTGCGTAGTTGGCTGGACCGAAGACCTGGGTCACGTCGTAGGCTCCGCTGAAATGGACCGCCAACACCACTCCGATGTCATCGGGATCAACGTCACCCGGCTTGTTGGTCGCACCGGCATCGATCAGGGGGGAGCCGCTCGCGCCTCCCATCGTCGAGCAGTCGTGGCGGATTTCCTTCTCTTGTCCGCTCCAGTGGACGCAGCCCGGCATCAGATGCTTGAGCCCACTATGCGCGCAGTCGAAGACGCCGGATACGGCGGCGCCGCGATCCACCCGGGGATGACCGATCGCGTAGACGATTCGGCCTTCCAGGGAGCGGGGATCGAGACGAGAGTCCCGCAGCTTCAGGTGATGATCGCCGGCGTCGCGCAGACGGATGAGCGCGATGTCCGGACCCGACAAGCTGGGATCGATGTGGACGACGTCCTCGAACGCGATTGCGTGCGGCCTGTCGGCTCCTGCGACGCGGTCAAAACCCACCTGCCCCCCGCCCGGTACCACCGGCACCCACCGCAAGTCCCTTTGCCGGTAGAGCGCTACCGCAACGTGTCGATTTGTCGCGAACAGGTCCGGCGTCACTCGGAAGCCACTTCCGAGGTGGGCGCCAGTGGGATCCTCAACGCGTCCACACGCTCGCGCGTTGGCCATGATCGATCGCCCTGCCTCGTTCTGCCTCGGGAGCGCGCGCCGGAGCACCTTCTGCCATTCGTCACCGTCTGCCGAGAGCCTGCCGCGCACGTCTGGCCCGCTCTCTTCGTCGCGCGTGCTGAAGGGAACGGCGGGCCGGTAGCAGGCCATGACGATCGCTTCGAGGATATGGGCGTTCTTGAAGGCCAGGTCCTCCCGCGCGCCGGCATCCACCTCGGCCATTTCCTTCAAGACGAGTCGGGCTTGCTCCAAGCGCAGGCTTGCGATCTCGTCGAGGCGATGCTGGATTCTGTCGTCCAGGATCTGTCGGTCGATCTGCGCGACGTAGACGTCCCGCACGTTCGCGCCTCGGCCTTCGCCAGCCTCTCGACCATGGCTGTGTCGCTGGAACTCGCCCTCGAGGGCAGCCAGCGCTGCTTCGGGTGCCTCCATCAGCTCGCTGAAACGGTGGCGGCTCATGCGCGCGCTCCGCGTTGCGGGGCGAAGCTGGCGATGACGTAGCGGGGCGTCTCCATCCAGGCGTTGTCGGGAATCTTGCCGATCTTGGCCGTCGCCTCGGTTCGGCTGGACCGCTCTCCGGCATCGGAGACGAATGGGCGGTACTGGTCTTCGATTTCGTCGGCCAGATCGCCGAGGTCCGCGGAGCGGAGGGCGCGAGTGGTTCCCGTCAGCCACTCGCGGACGTGCACGGGATTCTGCGATTCCCGGAGTGCGTCATGGACCAGGTCGCCGTCGAGTCTCAGATCCTCGTGGGAGTCGGCGTGCTGCTGCAGGTGGGAATCGACGGCGCGGTGAATGGCCTTTTCGATGTCGCCCGACGTCAGCCCACGCGACGTCTCGACCCACTCCTTGAGGGCCGGCTCCTCGGGTCGGACGGACGGGTCGAGCTTGGACAAGTGGACCTTGAGGACCCGTTCGCGAACGTCGTCTCCGGGCATCTCGACGAAGATGCGGTCGTCGAAGCGCCTCAACAGCGCCATGTCGACCCGAGAGAGGCTGTTGCTGCTCGCAAACAAGACCACCAGGCGGTCGCTCTTCTGGATGCGATCCAGCTCCTGCAGGAAGTGTCCGACCAGGCTGGCGTGCCAGCTCTGCGAGCGGTCTCGGCTAGCGCCGAGCGCATCGATCTCGTCGATGAAGACGACGCACGGCTCCGAGGTCAGCGCCGAGTCGAAGAATGCGGTGATCGCCTTCTCTGACTCGCCCACGTACTTGTCCATGACCTCGTTGAGTCGCAGCGAACGAAAGGCGAGTTGCGTCCCGTGCGCCTTCAGGTACTCGCCGCGAAACGCCTCCACCGTATACGTCTTGCCGCAACCCGACGGGCCGAAGAGGAAGTAGGACTTGAACGGCGGGCGACCGAACTTCCGGTACTTCTCCTTGGTCTTACTGATGTCTCCCTCGCGAAACGTGGCTTCGAAGACCCCGAAGAGCCTTCCCTGGAAGGTGTCCTCGAGGTCGTATCCACCGACGTGGCCAAAGCTGGACGATCCGTACTTGCTCGCCGCATCGGCCGCATCCGAGTCTTCCGCATCCTTAATGCGAGGCAGGCGGGGGTGATCGGGGGCGATCGCGATCAGCTCGGCCAGGGTCGCGTCGGCCTCATCGTTGAGACCATTCGCCTGGAGGCAAAACACCTTCGTGGCGAGGACCTCCGCGACCAGCTCGTCCCGGACGGACGGGCTCGGAAGAACCGCTGAGCGGATCTCGTGCTCGAGGCTCTCGCATGTCTTCTCGCACTTCGCCTCCTCTCCTGCCTCCACCTGTCGCTCGAGCTGATTGAGAGCGCCGGCCAAGGACGCGCCCAGGTGCACGACGAGCATCTCCTCCGAGAGAAGACCGTAGTAGAGGGGAGAACGACCGATGGCTTTGAGGAGTCGATGAATCGCGGCCTCGTAGTCTTCGCGCAGATAGGAGTAGCTGCCGGCCAGAGCGAGCACGTCTGCGCACTCCTCTCCACCTCTCTCCAGAGCCGCTTCGATCGCGGCGGCAAACTCGGATCGGTTCCAGAATCCGCCCGAGTCTTCGAGAGCATGAGACCAAGCAAGGAAGAACGGAGTTTCCCACGTCTCCGGGTCGGCAGCTTCGGCGGCTTCGAAGTAGATGCGAGCGTCCGCGTATTCGCTGGCATCGAGCGCCTCGAGGCCCGCCCTCAGGTTCTGGTGCCAGCCCATGATCCCTGTACTCCACAGAAGGTAGCTGACAAGGTACCCGAGGTGAGCCTGCGCGAGAGCTGCCGGACTAACGCACTCTCGATAGGCCCGAGATGACTTGCAGGACAGTGCGGTGAGATCGCTTGCTGAGAGATCCTGATTATATCTCTGTTCTTCAGAACAATCACAGAAGTCTTGCGGCTGATGGCGCCAGACACCTTGCTTCGATGGTACCGGAGGCTGATCGAGAAGAAGTAGGATGGCAGCAAGAGCCGCAGGGTCGGTCGTCCCAAGACAGCGCTCGAGGTCGAACAGCTGAGCGCCCCCCTCCGGGGGGGAGGGGGGGCTTGAATCTGACCTGCCCCGAGAATCTTGATCCATCCAGAAGATTAGAATCTGGCAGACTTCAACTCAAAGTGAGGGGAGTTCGCCATGAAGAAATCGAAGTTCACGGAGCAACAGATCGCCTTTGCGCTGCGCCAGGCTGAGACGGGCACCAAGGTCAAGGAGATCGTTCGCAAGCTGGGTATTACCGAGCAGACGTTCTACCGCTGGAAGTGGAAGTACGGAGGCCTAGGACCATCAGAACTCCGCAAGCTGCGGCTACTCGAGGAAGAGAACAAGAAGCTGAAGCAGATAGTCGCCGACCTTTCCCTGGACAAGGCGATGCTTCAGGAAGTCATCGAAAACGACTCTGAAGGTCGCTCAGAAGCACCCCCACGTAGCGTTTCTGCAGGAGAGCTTCCAGGTCAGCGAACGCCGAGCCTGTCTCGCATTGCCATTGGCCCGCACCAGCTGTCGCTACCGGTCAGTCCGCAAGGATCCCACCGTTCTTCGGCAGCGAATCAGGGAACTCGCAGAGGCACGCGTTCGGTATGGCTACCGGCGAATCCACATCCTGCTTCGGCGAGAGGGCTTCAAGGTGAGCAAGCATCGCCTGTATCGCGAGGAGGGCCTGAGCCTGCGGCGTAGGCGGCCTAGACGACATGTCTCAGCTGCGCGCCGCACAGAGCGACCTGAACCTCATCAGAGAAACGAGAGCTGGTCCATGGACTTCGTCTCCGACAGCCCGTTCGACGGCCGAAGATTCCGAGCGCTGGCGTTGGTCGAGAACTTCAGTCGCGAATGCCTCGCGATTCGCGTCGGGCCGAAGCTGCATGGATCCGACGTGGCGGAGGTCCTGGACCAGGTAGTCGAGGAGCTTGGCAAGCCTGAACGAATACTCCTGGACCATGGCCCGGAGTTCGTTTCGAAGGTGCTGGATCTCTGGGCCTACCAAGCCAAGGTCACACTGGATTCCTCTCGACCTGGAAGATCCACTGACAACGCGTACATCGAATCGTTCAACGGAAGCTTCCGCGATGAGTGCTTGAACATGAACTGGTTCTTGTCTATGGAAGATGCGCGCGCCAAGATCGAGTCTTGGCGCAGGGGGTACAATGAATATCGCGCGCATAGCTCACTCGGCGGGCGTGCACCATGTGAGATCGAGGGCTCCGGGGATTGGATGCCTCGAGCTGTCGAGAGGACCAGAATCTGACATTCTGATTGGACCCGTTTTCCGAGGCAGGTCATAGGAAAGCACGATTCAATTCACTATTTCAGTCACTTGTGAGTTAACTCCCCGCCCCAAAAAGGTGAGCCCGCGGGGACTCGAACCCCGAACCTAGAGATTAAAAGTCTCTTGCACTGCCATTGTGCTACGGGCCCGGGCTCTGAGTACCACCGCAGATCCGCCGTGTCGACGGCTGTCGTTCCTCAGGACGGCCGATTTCGAGGCTCGTTGCGGGGTTCGTTGACTTTCGCTTTTTGTTCGCCTAATGTCGCGGCTCGTTGCTCCGAGCTGTTCCGGAATGAGGGCTGCCGGAACGCGCGGGCGGGAGGGCCTCCCCCCTGATGGCCTTATCTCCCGCCCGCGTCTTCGGATCAGGCGAACGGCGAACCGCGAGTGACCGCGCGCGACCACGGGCGACTGCGCGCGACAGAGAACAGGAATGCAGAGGGAGTCGAACATGATGACCGGTGCGATGGAGAGTGTGGCGAAGAGCACGGTGGAACAGATGGTGAAGAGCGCGGCGAGGAGCGTGGTAGAGAGCACGGTAGAAAGCGCGGTGGGGAACACGGCAACGAACGCCGCGCGAACCCCTCCCCCACACGCCGATTCATCGCAACACCCAGCGCCGCACCACACCACACCGCAGCAAACGCCCCGCTGCAATCAGCCGGCGCCCTCGCATGCCGGCTCGGCGGGCGGCGATGTGGAGACGTCCATGACGATGGCGCAGTGGTCGGACTTCGGTACGTCGATGACCTGGAAGTCTTCGACGTCGAGGCCCCCGACGAAGCCGTGGTCGATGCGCGCCAGGCGGGGCGAGCGATGCCATGGGCCCCAGGTGGCCGCGGGTGCGCGGCCGCGCTGCTCGGCGGCCACGATGGCGGCGTCGGTCAAGTGGGATGCGATTCGGCGATACGCGGGCCAGAGCGGCGTGGCGTTGAAATCGCCCAGCACAACGCGATGATGCTCGGGATTCTCGCGAATGTGCCGCTCGAGCGTTCGCACTTGGTGCGGGCGCGTGAGGAAAGCCGGCTTCGGAAACAAAATCTGCGGGGCGGTGATGTGGACGTTCAGCACCTCGAGCGGGCGAGATAGCTGGGGCCAGTGCGCCGGCTCGAGCCGGCTGAGACGCGCGGCGCGACTGCCCATCTGCAGGCGAGACATTTCGCCCGGGCGTAGCATCGCGATTCCCATGCCCTCGTGGTTACGGCTGGGCTGCAGCTCTCCGTAGGGCATGACGACACTCAGCGCCTCGGCCTGCTCGGGTGAGAGCTCCTGGACCGCCACTACATCCACGGCCAGGGCGAGCACGAGATCCGCAAAACCCTCGGCGTCGGCGCGACCATTCCACAGATTGGCCGACAGTATCCGCAGCGTCTGCCCCACCCCGCTCGCCCCCCCTGCTCCGCGCTACACCTGCGCTCCGGCTACTTGTGCGTTTGCTTCTGCGTGTGCAGCCGCACGACGGCATGTTTGCCGGCTCGCGCGGCAAACCGCCCACTCCCGCAACCGAATCGGTCCGCTGTCAGCCGCCGAATGGATCGTGCATCGCGATCGTCTCGTCGCGGCCGGGGCCGACTGAGACGAAGGCGGCCGGCACCTCCACCAGCGCCTCGAGCTTCTCGATGTAGCGACGGGCGTTGTCTGGCAGATCGGCAAGACGCCGCACAGACCTGATGTCTTCGCTCCAGCCCGGCATACTTTCGTAGATGGGCTCCGCCCGAATCACCTCGTCGAGCGTCATCGGGAAGTCGAGCGTCAGCTTGCCGTCGATCCGGTAGGCGGTGGCGATCGGGATCTCGCTAAAGCCGCTGAGAACGTCGAGCTTGTTGATCGCGAGGTCGGTGAGGCCGTTGACGGTGACCGCCTCACGTGCCACGACGGCGTCGAACCAGCCGCAACGCCGCGGTCGGCCGGTCGTGGCGCCGAACTCCGAGCCGGCCTTGCGCAGCGCCTCGCCCATCTCGCCGTGATCCTCGCTCGGGAAGGGGCCGCTACCCACACGCGTGGTGTAGGCCTTGGTGATGCCCAGGACGCGATCGATCTTGGTCGGGCCGACGCCCGAGCCGGTGCAGACCGCGCCGGCCACGCAGTTCGAGGAGGTCACGAAGGGATAGGTGCCGTGGTCGATATCGAGAAATGTGCCCTGGGCCCCCTCGAAGAGCACGCTCTTGCCGGCCTTGAGCGCCCGGTCGAGGATGCGCCCCGTGTGGTCGACGTAGGGCTCGAGGCGCTTGCCCCACTCCACCGCCTGGCTGTGAAGCTGCTCGACGTCGATGGTCTCTTCGTCGTGGAACTGGGTCAGCTCGAAGTTCTTGGCCTTGGACAGCTCCTCGAGCTTCTCGCGCAGGCTCTCGGGCCGCAGCAGGTCGGCAATGCGCACGCCGCGGCGCGCCACCTTGTCCTCGTACGTGGGTCCGATACCGCGGCCGGTCGTGCCGATCGAGTGCTCGCCCGCCGCCCGCTCCCGCGCCTTGTCGAGCGCACAGTGCCAGGGCAGGATGACGTGGGCCCGGCCGGAGACGCGCAGCCGCGACGGGTCGCGCAGCACACCGCGCTCGCACAACGCGTCGATCTCCTCGAGCAATGTCGCCGGGTCGATCACCACGCCCGGCCCGATCAAGTTGATGCTGCCGTCATTCAATATGCCGGAGGGCACGACGTGCAGAACGGTCGTCTCGCCATCCACCACGACCGTGTGGCCGGCATTGTTGCCACCCTGGAAGCGCGCCACCAACTCTGCGCGGGGCGTGAGCCAGTCGACGATCTTTCCCTTCCCCTCGTCACCCCACTGCGCCCCCACCGCGATCACTGTCGACATCGTTAGAGCTCCACCAGTTGTGCCGCAATCATGTGTGGTACGTCCCGCAGCCGTTCGAGCACGTGCTCCTCCGGACGGCTGTCGACATTGACCAGCATGGCGGCCTCGCTGCGCTCGCGCACCAGCGCGAGCTGCATACGTGAAATGTTGATGCCCTCGTCGCCCAGGATCGTCCCGACAGTGCCCACCACACCCGCTTGATCGTGGTTGTGGAGCAGCAGGGTCGGGCCGTCGGGTATCGCCTCGAGCATGAAATCGTCGATGCGCACAATGCGCGGCTGGTTGCCGTGAAAGATGGCGCCCTCGATCAGCCGATCGACGGTGCCCTTGACCCGCACCGTGATGGCGCTGGCAAAGTCCACGCGCTGGCTCACCTTGCTCTCGATCAGCTTGATCCCCATCTCCTGCGCGAGCAGCGAGGCGTTCACCATGTTGACATTCGCCTTGCTGCTCTCGAGCAGACCCTTGAGCACGGCGATGGTGACCGGCGCGACGTTGATATCGGCGACGTCGCCGGCGTACTCCACCTCCACCTGATCGATACCGCCGTGGGCGAGCTGCCCTTGGAAGCGGCCGATCTTCTCCGCCAGCTCGAGACACGGCGCCATCTCCGCCATCAGCTCGGGCGAGATCGAAGGCACGTTGATCGAGTTGCGCACGACGCCGTTCAGCAGGTAGTCACGCACCTGCTCCGCCACCGCGACGGAGACATTGATCTGCGCCTGCTCGGTCGAAGCGCCGAGGTGCGGCGTGCAGATCACGTTGGGGTGGTTCACCAGCGGATGATCGGCCGACGGAGGCTCCTCGACGAAGACGTCGAGCGCCGCCCCGGCGACCTGACCCGACTCGAGCGCCTCGTAGAGCGCCGCTTCGTCGACGATACCGCCACGCGCTGCGTTGACGACGAGCACACCCGGCTTCGCCTTGGCAAATGCCTCCCGGCCGAGCAGCCCCTTGGTATCCGGCGTCCTGGGAACGTGCACTGTGATCACGTCGGCGCGGGCCAGCAGCTGGTCGAGCGTGACCCGCTCGACATCCAGGCGCGCGGCGCCGTCGCTCGACAGGTAGGGATCGCAGACCACGACCCGCAGGCCGAGCCCTTTGGCACGGGCGATCACGATGCGCCCGATATTGCCGGCGCCGATCACGCCGAGCACACGGTTGAAGAGCTCCGTCCCCTGGAACTTCTTCTTCTCCCACCGACCGCTCTTCATCGAGGCAGTGGCCTGGGGGATGTGACGGGCCAGGGAGACGATCAGCGCGATCGCGTGCTCGGCGGTGGTGATGTTGTTTCCCTCTGGCGTATTGACGACCACGATGCCACGCGCTGTCGCGGCGGCGACGTCGACGTTGTCGACACCGATCCCGGCGCGGCCGATCACGCGGAGCTTGTCCGCCCGCGCGATCACGTCCGCCGTCACCTTGGTCGCGCTGCGAATCAGCAGCCCGGAAACATCGCCGATCAGCTCCAGCAGCTCTTCGGGGCTGGTGCCGGGCCTGTCGATCACCTCGATGCCGCGCGCGTGCTCCAGCAGCTCGACGCCCTGCGACGCGAGCGAATCTGACACGAGGACCTTGGTCAACTCGCTTCTCCTTGCTCTTTACTCTTTACTTGCTTTTGCTCTCTGGTCTTCTTGCCGCGAGTGACCGCTCTTCTAGCCGCGCGTGACCGCCTGGCTTGCCAAGCGACCCGGGCAACGTGGGTGGGAGCGAAGCCGTTGCGGGACACGGGTCGGACGGCCTTGTAACAGCCTGTCGCTACAGGGAAATACGACCAGCTGATTCTGCCTGAGCCGCTCCGGGGTGTCAACGGCGCCCGCCCCGCGGCAAGCGTGGGACATCCCCGCGCATCCAGGCTAGCCTGCCTGCGCGGGGCGAGAGTCGCCGCACGGCAACCAGAGGTCCTGCCCGTCCTTGTCCTCACTTCCCACGGCACTTCCCATCGAGCCGCGCGGCCCGCTCGACGCAACAGTGCGCGTTCCAGGCTCTAAGAGCATTACCAACCGCGCACTGCTCGTGGCCGCACTCGCGCGGGGCGAGAGCCAGCTCTCCGGCCCGCTCGCGAGCGTCGACACCGATGTCATGCGCGAGGCGCTGGCGGCGCTCGGCGCGCAGATCGAAGCCCGCTCCGAGCCGTGGTGTGTGACCGGCACGGGCGGCACTCTGGCGCTTCCCAGCAAGCCGCTCTATGTCGAGAACTCGGGCACCTCGGCCCGTTTCCTGACCGCCGCAGCCGCGCTCGCCCCGGGGCCGGTGCAGATCGACGGCAACCCGCGCATGCGGGCACGGCCGATCATTCATCTGGTCGAAGCGCTACGCAGTCTGGGCGCCGAGGTCGAGCTGCCGCAGGGCAGCGACTGTCCACCGGTGCACGTGCGGGGCGGAGGGCTGCCGGGCGGGCCGGGTCTGATCGACGGCAGCCACTCGAGCCAGTACGTCTCCGCCGTGCTGCTCGCCGCGCCCTATGCGCAGCGGGACGTGGAGCTCGGCTTCATCGACGACGTGCTGGTCTCGCGACCCTACGTCGACGTCACCCTCAGCGTGATGCGCGCCTTTGGCGCAAAGGTGGAGTGGATCGCGCAGCCAGGCGTGGGGCGCATCTGCGTGACGGCCGGCAGACACTATCAAGCACGTCAGTACGAGATCGAGCCCGATGCCTCCTCAGCCGCCTACCCGTTCTGCGCGGCCGCGATCGCCGGCGGCTCGGTGCGGGTCGAGGGCGTGCCGGAGGATTCCCTGCAGGCTGACTTCAAGCTGCTCGAGCTGCTCGCTCGCATGGGCTGCCGCGTGACACGGCAGGGCCACACGGTCGAGCTGCGCGGCCCGAAGAAGCCGCTGCGCAGCCTGGGCGAGGTCGACATGAACGACACGCCCGATGCCGCCCTCGCCTACGCGGTGGTGGCGCTCTTCGCCGATGGCCCAACGCTGATCAAGAACATCTGGAACCTGCGCATCAAAGAGACCGACCGGCTGACGGCCCTCGAGACCGAGCTGCGCAAGCTCGGCGCTCGGGCCGAGGCCACGCACGACACGCTCCGGATCCAGCCGGGGCCACTACACGGAGCCGAGATCGACACGTATGACGATCACCGCATGGCCATGGCCTTTTCGCTGGCCGGGCTGCGGGTGCCGGGTGTGGTCATTCGCGATCCCGCCTGTGTGAGCAAGACCTGGCCCAAGTACTTCGACGTCTTCGAGCATCTGTAACAGACTGAAACCTCGGGCATCTGAAACAGGCTGAGATAGAGGTATAGATACAGAAGAGTGCCCGGCGCGAGCCGCGAGAATGGTTCGATGACCCGATGAGCGCAGAACAAGTGAAAGCCGCTGAGGGAGCGCGTGTCGAGGCGCTGGGGCTTACCCGGCACTTCGGCCCTCATCGCGCGCTCGACAACCTCGACCTCGAGATCGAGCCGGGCGAGACGTTCGGCCTGCTCGGCGCCAACGGCGCGGGCAAGACGACTTTCATTCGCCTGGCGACCGGCTACATCCTTCCGAGTGCGGGCGCGGTCACCATCGACGGCATCTCGCCCACACACGATCCGCGAGCCGTACAGGCGCGCCTCGGCTATGTCCCCGAAACGCCGCGCCTCTATCCCGAGCTGCGGGTCGAGGGCTTCTTGCGCTTCGTCGCCGGTCTGCGCGGCATCACGGGCGCTCGGCGCAAGCGCGTGCTCGAGACCGTACTCGAGCGCTTTCGACTCGAAGACGTCGCCCGGCGACTGATCGGTAACCTTTCGAAGGGCTACCGACAGCGAGTATCCCTCGCCCAGGCATTTCTCCACGAGCCCTCGCTGCTGATCGTCGACGAGCCGACCAGCGGCCTCGATCCGCTGCAGCAGGCGGAGGTGCGCGACGTAATCGCCGGTCTACGCGGCCGCCGCACCATCCTGCTCTGCACGCACGACCTCGACGAGGTTCGCTCACTCGCTTCGCGCGTCGCCATCCTGCACCAGGGTGTGCTGGTCGCACAGGGGCTTAGCCGAGATCTGCTGCATGGCGACGACCCGCTGCGCTCATTTCGGGGCGCGGCGGTCGGCGATCCAGGGGGAGGGGCGGCGTGACGGCGTTCCGAGCGCTTCTCAAGAAGGAGCTGACGGTGCTCTTCGGGTCACCGGTGGCCTATCTGGTGCTCACCACAGTGGCGATCCTGACGGCCATCACCTTCTTCGAACATCTGCGCCTCTACAACCAGCAGCTCTTCCTCTATGCCAGCAGCAGCATGGCGGGCTTCGAGTCGGACACGATTCCCGACTACATCAACCTGCGTGACACGGTCTTCTTTCCCGTCATGGAGCAGCTCGGCCTGCTGTTGCTGCTCCCGATCCCGCTCGTCACGATGGGCGTCTTCGCCCGAGAGCGCGATACGGGCACGGACGAGCTGCTGCTGACCAGCGGGCTCTCACCGACACAAATCGTCGCCGCCAAATTCACCGCGACATTCGGCTTCATCGTCTTGATGATGGCGGTGAGCTTCCTCTACCCCGTCACCGCCATCTTCCAAGGCGGTCTCGGTCTGCAGCACCTGATGGCGGTTTTCATGGGGCTGGTATTGCTCGGCGTAGCCATCGCCTCCATCGGACTCGTCTGCTCCGCCTGCACGAGCAGCAACATCGTCGCCGCCTCATCCACCATCACCGTGACGTACCTGCTCTACGACTTCGGCTGGAGCTATAGCTTCGTCGGTGCGGGGGTGGCGAACGTACTCGAGGTTCTCTCGCTGCATCCGCACTTCTCCCGTTTCTCCGAAGGCCTGGTATCGCTGGCGGACATCACGTTCTTCCTGATGATGGCATTGGCGGCGGCGGCCATCGTGCGCGCCTCGCTCGAGCTGCGGCGGGTCAGCGCGTGACGCGGCAGCTCGCACTCGTCGGACTCATCGCCACGGCCTTCGGCCTGGGCTCGTACCGCGTGCTGGGCACGTTCTCGGTCTTCAGCGCCGCCAACCTGTTGCTCGGCTTCGGTGCGTTGGCTCTGGCGCTGTTGCGCGCGCTGCGGCGCTTGGGCGACAGCCAGCAGCCCGCCCTGCGCCGCCCGGCGGCGCGAGCGCTGGCGAGTGCATTCGGCTTCATCGTACTGGCGACGCTCATCTACCAGCTCGCCGCACTCTCGCAGATCCGCTTCGACTGGACCTTCGAAGGCCGCTTCGAGCTCGCCCAAGCGACTCGGCAGGTCCTCGCGAGACTTCCCGAGCGGCTCGCCATCACGCTCTACTCCGACGCCGGCGATCCGCGCATCCGCAATACCTTGCTGCTGCTTCAGGAGATGGCCCGCGGACACAATGTGCTCGTCGAGCAGAAGCGGCTGGCCGAGCACCCCGAAGACGAGGATCGCTACGGCATCGGCTCCTCCAACTCGGTGCTGCTCCAGCTCGGAACGCGCTGGGAATTGGTGGAGCGACCGACGGAGGGTGCGCTCTACGAAGGCATCGCGCGGCTGGTCGAAGGCAGCCGCACGGCGCTGTACGTCAGTGTCGGAGCCGGCGAGGGCGATCTGGAGCGCCGTGACGATCTCGGCTACTCGGGTCTGCGCGCGGCGCTCGAGACCGAGGGCTATGCGCTTCGCCCACTGCCTCTGGCCATCATCGACGACATTCCCAGCGACGCCGCCGCGCTGCTGCTGATCGCGCCACGGCGGCGGCTGTCGGAGCCCGCCGTGGCGGCGGTGGCTCGCTTCGTCGAGGCGGGCGGCAATCTGGTGGCCTTCGTGGAGCCGGGTGTCGAGAGCGGCATCGAAGCGCTGCTCGCCCGCTACGGCTTGGCGACGCCCGATGCGCTGGTGATCGATCCCGATTCCGATCCGCTGGAAGGCGGCGCGAAGGGGCTCGATCCGATCGCGCACGAGTATGCAGACCACCCTGTCACACACGGTCTCGGCCACAACCGCATGACCTTCTTCCGCCGCGCGCGCTCCTTCACGCTGCACAAGGCGAAAGCGGGCGACCGCCTGCGAGGCTTGGTGTTCACCGGCGCGGAATCTTGGCTCTACCCGATGTCTTCTTCACCGCCGGCCGACCGCACACCGGAGCGCCCGGCGGACGCAGAGTCCGACTACCGAGTGCTGGTGGCGAGCGCCGAGATCGAGCGCGGCTCCGGCCGCACGCGCCTGCTCGCTTTCGGTGACGCGACCTTCGCCTCGAACCGCTACCTGCGCGCCCTGTACAATCTCGATCTGGTGGTCAACGCAATACACTGGACGGTGGAACGCGAGGCCGCCATCAGTTTGCGCCCGAAGAGTGGCGGGCGGCAGCTCGTGCAGTTTCCAGTGCCGCTACAACACTCGCTTCAGGCGCTCTACGGCGTGGGCCTGCTCGTCCCGGAGCTGCTGCTGCTGGCCGGGGGCCTGATCTGGCTGCGCCTGCGACGCGCGTAGCGCGCTCGCGCGCTAGCGCGGCTGCTGTGTCGCGATTGCGATGCCCTCGGCGCCGGCCTTCTGGGCCAGATCGAGCACGTTGACGGCGCGTCCGAGCAGCACGCGCTTGTCGCCCTTCAGCACCACGACCTTGTCCTGCGCCTGCGCCAGCGCCTCGGCCAGCCGATCGGCGATGGCATCCTCGGCCACCGGCTGGTCATTGATCTGAATCGTGCCGTCGTCATCGACCTGGACAGTGACGCCCTTGGGTGTCGTCTCCTGACTGACGTCGGCCGAGGGCAGATCGATCTTCTTGCCCTCCTCGTAGACGGCGGTCGTGGTCACCATGAAGATGATCAGCAGCACCAGGAAGATGTCGGTCAGCGGCGTGACGTTGATCTCGGCAACGATGCCGCCCTCTTCTCCTTCGCCGCTGCCGGGCAGAGCCGAGATCGCCATCACGCCCCCCCGTCGACCCCGGCGTGGCCGGCGTGCGATTCCACGTAGAGGATGGCCTGCACCAGCCGCTCGGCCGCCCGGGCATAGGTCGCGGCGAGCGACCCGACGCGCGTGTTGAGATAGTTGTAGAAGGAGAGTGCCACGATCGCCACGCCGAGACCGGCGGCCGTCGCGATGAGCGCCTCCGACAGGCTGCCGGCGACGACCACGAAGCCGCCTCCACCGCCCTTGGCCATGTCGGCGAAGGCGCGAATGATACCGATCACCGTGCCGAAGAGGCCGACGAACGGCGCCAATGAGCCGACGGTGCCGATCAGCCAGATTCCGCGGCGCATCTCGCTGGTCATTTCCGCTCGCAACGTTGTGAGAATGCGGTCGTAGTCCTCGACGGCAATGTTCTGCCAGCGCAGCGTCTCGAGCATCATCTTTGCAACGGGGAGATCCGATCGCTCGCATACCCGGCGCGCGCCTTCGAGGTCGGGTCTCACAAATGTGTCGATCACTTCGCTCGCCAGCTCACGGCTGCGCGTCTCCAGGCCGCGAAACTGTCGCACGCGATCAAAGAAGATGGCCAAGGTCACGATCGATCCGAGGGCCAAAGGCACGTTGGACAGCCAGCCCATGATGAGCAGATCGATCAAGTGCTCTGCTGTGAACATCTTCTCGCTTCCCGATATCTATTCGTGTCCGAGTCGGGCGGAGCGTACCCGAGGTCCCGGAAGCCCGCAGGACCGTCGCCGCCTGTAGCGCTGCGCCCGTGGGTGATTCGGGCTAGCATTACCTGTTCTGGGGGAGCGGATCACTCTTCCGCCTCGCCGCGCGGCGGCGGGCTCTGCCGTCTCGAACCGACGGCGGACGGCGGGTGTCCGGTTCAGCGGGGTGCAGCGCGAACACTGGACGTAGACGATCCCCTGCGCCCCCCGCAAGTGTCGCGGAAGAGGGTGTGGATCGAGTCATGAACCAGCGACTCATCGTCAGGCCGCATAGGAGACGCCCGAAGATGCGGGTGAGCTTCGCCGGTGCGGCGCCCGCGGCAGCGGGTCTGGCGCCGAGTCTGCTGATGGCCGAGCCGGCGGGGCGCGGCGCAGCGCTGATCTCCTGCTCGATCTCGAGCCTGATCCACGTGGCACTGCTCGCCGCCCTGCTGACGGCCGCCCTGCTCGCCCCAGTCGAGCTGATCGAGAAGATCATCCCGGTAGAGATCGTGCACGAGATCCAACCGGTCGAGCTCCCCGGCTCGAACGAGGAGCCAGCGCCGGCGGGGCCAAAGGCCGTGGGGCCGGTGAGGCCGAGTGCCGCCGCGCTGGCCGCAGCTCGCGCGTTGACACCCGAGCAGGCAGAGGCGCTGCGCCAAGCAGCGCTCGAGGCGGCGCGCAAGGCGATCGAGGCGCTCGAGCTCGAGGCGCGCCAGCAGATCGCGCAGCCGACCCGTATCGAGCACCGTGATATCCAGGCGCAGAGCCTGGCCGCCCGCGCGGTCGCTGTCCGCGAGCAGCCGCAAGCCGTCGATGTCGACGACCTGCAGGCGATCGAGATCGACCCGGCGGATCTGGCGGCCCTCGAGCTCGATCTCGCCGGCCCGCGCACCATCGACAGCAAGAGCCTGGCCGACCTCTCTGTGCCGGAGGCCTTCGCGGTGCGCTCGGCACTGCGCCAGACGGACTACAGCAGCGCGGTGAGCGCATCGGAGATCGGCCGGGGCGGCGACTTCGCACGCGGCTACGGCGAGGCGGGGACAGGCGTCGACACCGGAGTCAGCGTGACATACGCGGGCGGCGGCGGTGCGGGCGATGGTATTGGCGGCGGCGGCAGCGGAGGTGAGGGCAGCGCCGTCGGTGTCGTGCGATGCCTCGAGAGCGGCTTCGTGCAGCGCTATCAGCATATGCTCGAGGATCGCACGCTGCGGCGCTGGACCGTGCCCGACGGCGTGCCGCCCAACACGCGAGTGCGTCTGCGCTTTACGATCGACGCGGCGGGTATGGTCTCTGATGTCGAGCCCGTCGAGGGGCAGGACGAAGCGCTGGCCGAGAGCGCGCGCCTGGCGCTGCTGTCCGCGGCCCCCTTCCCGCCGATGGACGACGGCAATCGCTGTCTGGCCGGCCGGGCTCTCATCTCGACCTTCAGCGTGCCGGCCCATTGAGCGGGTGATCGCGAGCCGTGAAGCCCAACGCCGCCATTCCCTCACGAAGAGGCCCCGGAGCCGCGAACCGGATGCTGCTCGCGATCGCCCTCGTCCCGCTCGCCGGCGCATCGCTGGCAGCCGCAGAAGAGGGGGCTCTCGAGTGCCCGCCCATCGAGCTGCTCTACGACGAGAACGAGCGGCTTTCGCAGAAGAGCACTGACAGCAATCACGACTGCCACTACGACCAGCTCGTCCACTATCGGGCCGGTGTTCTCGTGCGCTCCGAACAAGACCGCGACCACGACGGCCGCATGGACACTTGGCTCAGCTACGACGCCGCGGGCAGGCCGCGGCTCGAAGAGCTCGACACACGCGGCGATGGGAAGCCGGATCGCTGGACCGAGCATCGCGACGGCATCCCCAGCGAGCGACGTGAAGACCGCAACGGCGACGGGGAGCCGGACGTGGTGCTTCGCTTCGTCGACGGCCGACCGGATCAGCAACGCGAGGACAGCAACTTCGACGGCCGACCGGACCGCTTCGTCCGCTTTGCAGACGGGCGTCCTGCGACTGTGGAAGAGGATCGCGACTTCGACGACCGAATCGACGTGCGCGCCGAATTCGGGGCGCAGGACGAGAAGCGACTCGAACAGCAGGACGCCGATGGCGACGGCACGCTCGAGGTCTCCATTCACTTCGAGAACGGTGCGCGGGTTCGCGTGGAGGAGGATGCCGACGGCGATGGTCGAATCGACGTCGTCATCCACTATGCGGGTGAGCAGATCAGCCGGCGCGAATCCGACAGCACGGGAGACGGCCGCTTCGACACGCTGGCGTTCTATCAGGACGGCGTCGAGCGACGCCGCACATTCGACGCCGCACTCGACGGCTTCGCCGAGATCGTGGCGTACCGGCTACCGAACGGCGAGCTCGAGCGCGAGGAGATCGACAGCCGCGGCCAACGCCGCCACGATCTGGTCCGCTACTACGAGCACGCGGCGAAGAGCCGCGAGGAGGAGGACGTCGACGCAGACGGGCGCGCCGATGTGGTGACCCGCTTCGTCGACGAGCTGCCCGCGCAGCAACGGGCCGACACGAACGGCGACGGCCGCATGGACACCGAGGTCGAGTTTCGCGATGGCCGACGCCACGAGCAGCGCGAGGATCGCGACGCCGACGGCCGAATCGACGCCCGCTATCTCTTCGATGACGACGAACAGATCCGGCTCGAGCAGATCGACGCGGACGGCGACGGCCGCTTCGAGGCCGAGTCCGACTTCGTGGCGGGCGTCCTGACCGAGCGCCGCGTCGACAGCAGCGGAAGAGGCCGACCCGACCGTGTGGAGCGCTACCGCTCGGGCAGGCTCGTGAGCGTGGAGCTCGATCCCGACCAGGACGGCCGCGTTCAGACCTGGAGCTTCTATGACGAGAACGGCAAGCTCAGCCGACGCGAGCAGGACACGCAAGGAGATGGCACGATCGACCGCTGGATTCGCTTCGACGGCGAAAGCGGCGAGGCGGTGCTGATCGAGAGCGATACGCGGGGCGACGGGGTGCGGGACACGCGGCGCATCAGCGATGCGAGCGGCAACACCCTGCGCATCGAAGAGGATCGCGACGCCGACGGCGCCAGCGACTACCGCATCTTCTTCGCGAACGGCGTGCCGGCGCGCTTTGAGGAGGACCGCGACTTCGACGCTGTAGTCGATGGCCGGGGTCTGCTCGATGACACGGGCGCGGTGACGGTCAGTGAGCGCGACACCAGCGGAGATGGCGCGTTCGATGTTCGCATCCACTTCGAGCAGGACAGGCCCGTTCGCGAAGAGCGGGACACGCACGGCGACGGCGCTTACGACACGGTGACACACTTCGCGGACGGCGTGCGCGTTCGCCAGGAGGTGGACACCCGGGGCGACGGTGCCGTGGACTCGATTCTGCTCTTCGAGAACGACCACCAAATCGAACAATCGCGCGATACGACGGGTGACGGCCGCTTCGACCAAGTGATCCGATTCGACGAACGCGAGCGCCCGATACGCGAATCCTTCGACACCAACGGCGACGGCGACGGCGACATCGTCAAGCTCTACCGCGACGGGCACATCGAACGCGAGCAGATCGACGCCGACTTCGATGGCCGCTTCGAGCGGATCTCGAGCTATCGGGACGAAGCGCTGGCACTCAGCGAGACCGATCTCGACGGCGACGGCACGGTGGAGATTACGCTCGTCTACGACGCCGGGCGCAAGATCCGCCAGAGCGAGGATCGCGATGACGACGGAAGGCCGGATCTCGTGACCCACTTCGGCGACTCTGGCTACTCCGGCGACGCGGGCGCGGGCCAAGCGGGTGCGGACAAGGAGGCCACGCCCGTGCGCATCGAAGAGGACAGCAATCGCGACGGGCGTCTCGACACGGTCCAGCTCTTCGAGGCCGGCGTCCACCGACGCAGCGAGCGGGACTCCGACGGCAACGGCGAGGTCGATACCTGGATCTTCAACGATGCGAACGGCGTGATCGCGAAGCGTCAGGAGGATCGCAGCGGCGACGGCAACGCCGACTTCACGGTGCTCTTCGAGGCGGGCGTGGCGCGGCGCGTCGAGCAGGACAGCGGGGGGCGCGGCTGCCTGGACGTGACCAGCTGGCTCGGCAAGAAGGGCAACGTGCTCGCCGAGGAGAAGGACACCCGTGGCGACTGCCGCATGGACACCTGGAGCTACTACAAGGACGACCGACTCTCGCGTCAGGGTCGCGACACTTCGGGCAATGGCAAAGCGGACCTGCTGCTGCGCTTCGACGACAGGCTGCGCATCGCGGTCCAGGAGCTGGTCAGCGAAGACGGCAGCCGCCCCTATAAGAGGATCTTCCTCGACCCGAGCGGCGGTGAGCTGCGCCAGTGCATCGATGTCGACGGCAACGGCCGCATGGAACTGACGCTGGTGCGCGAGAAGGGGCAGCTCAGCCGCAGCCTGCTCGACAGCGACGGCGACGGGCGGGCCGACCAGCGCGACGTCTACCGGGCCGGCGTACGCGCGCGCATCGAGATCGACACCAACGCCGACGGCATCCCGGATGTCGTGCAGCATCTGGCCGCGGACGAGATCCGCCGGCAGGACGAGGACTCGGACTACGACGGCGTTCTCGACCGCAGCTTCGAGGGCGATCGGCCCGTGGCGGTAGAGGGCGCGCCCGCCGTGCCCGCCCCGCTGCCCGAGCTCGACTGCGGACGCTTCGATCCCTTCTGGCGGAGCCACTAGCGGCCGCCGGGAGGCCGTGCAGAAAGCGGCGCCCGAGGGCTGCAGAATCAATCTCGGGAGGCGATCATTGCGCCCGCCGACACGGCGCAATCCACCACGGTAATCGAGGAGTCCCCCTGACGATGAGCAACCCGCTGACCGAAGTTCAGCAGTTCGGCCAGAGCATCTGGTACGACTTCATTAGCCGCGACCTGATCCTCTCGGGCGAGCTGCGACGCCTGGTCGAACACGACGGTGTACTCGGCGTGACCTCGAACCCCGCCATCTTCGAGAAGGCGATCGCGGGCTCGAAGGACTACGACCCCGCCATCCACGCCCTCGTGAGCCAGGGCGTGAGCGGCGGCAAGGCGATCTTCGAGCACCTAGCCATTCAGGACATCCAGCTCGGCTGTGATGTGCTGCGTCCCGTCTACGACAGCACAGCCGGCGGCGACGGATTCGTCAGTCTGGAGGTCTCGCCCCACCTCGCCTACGACACCGCCGGCACGCTCGACGAGGCGCGGCGACTCTGGGCCGCCGTCGGCCGGCCGAACCTGATGATCAAGGTGCCGGCCACGACCGAGGGCCTGCCCGCCATCGAGCAGCTCATCGGCGAAGGCATCAACGTCAACGTCACGCTGCTCTTCGCCGTCGACTTCTACCAGGCGGTCCACCAGGCCTACATGACCGGCCTCGAGAGACTCGTGGCCGGCGGCGGTGACGCCAGCCGGGTCGCCAGCGTGGCGAGCTTCTTCGTGAGCCGCATCGACGCCGCGGTCGAGAAGCGCGTGAGCAGCGAGCTGGAGAGCGGCGCCGACGCGGAGCGAAGTCGCGGGCTGGAGGCCCTGCGGGCCGAAGTGGCCATCGCCAATGCCGTCGAGGCCTACGGCTGTTTCCGAGACGAGCTGGCGCGCGAGCGCTGGCAGGCCCTGGCGGCGCGCGGAGCCCGGCCGCAGCGCGTGCTCTGGGCCAGCACCGGCACCAAGAGCCCCGATCTGCCGCAAACGCTCTACGTCGACTCGCTGATCGGCGCAGACACCGTCAACACGGTTCCCGCCACCACCTTCGCCGCCTTCAAGGCCACGGGCAAGGTGCGCGACGCCCTGGGAGAGGACGCGCAGACGCGACGGGCGGCAGCGCGCGCACGGCTCGAGAGCGTCGATACGCTGGGTATTTCGTTGCAGCAGGTCACCGACGAGCTCTTGCGCGATGGCTGCCAACTCTTCTGCGATGCTTTTGACAAGCTGCTCGCGGCGGTGGAAACCAAGCGCAGCGCACTGAGCGGCGGGCGCTGAGGTGAGCGACGGGACCCCTGGACCGCAGGCCAGCGCCGCCGCGGCGCTGGCCTTCGTGGAGGATGGCCAGACGCTCGGCCTCGGCACCGGCCGTGCGGCGGCCGCCTTCGTTCGCGCGCTTGGCGCGCGCGTGGCCGACGGCCTGCGCGTGCGCGGCGTCCCCACCTCCAACGCGACGGCCGAGCTGGCCCGCGAGCTCGCCATTCCGCTCATCACACTGGCCGACGCGGAGAGACTCGATATCACCTTCGACGGCGCCGACGAGGTGGACCCCAGCCTCGATGTCATCAAGGGTTACGGCGGTGCACTCGTGCGCGAGAAGATCGTCGCCGCCTCCTCCGAGCGCCTGGTCATCCTGATCGGCTCCGAGAAGCTCGTCCCGAAGCTCGGTGCCCGCGGCAAGCTTCCGGTCGAGGTGGTCCCGTTCGGCGAGAGTCTGGCGCGGCGGTGTCTGCGCGATCTCGGCTGCGAGCCGGCGCTGCGACTGGCGGACGATGGCCAGCCCTACCTGACCGACAACGGCAACCACATCCTCGACTGCGCCGTTAGTGCCATCGAGCAGCCGGCACAGCTCGACCGCGACATCCTCGCGATCCCCGGCGTGCTGGGCACGGGGCTGTTCGTCGCCATGGCCAAGGCCGTGATCGTGCAGAACGGCGAGCAGGTGGAAGTGCTGCAGCGCTGACGCGCGAAGAAAGCGGCCTCCCCCGCCGGTCGAAACAAGCACCCCGCGGCGTGCCGCCGCGTTGTACAATGACGCTCTGGAGGGATCGGAGATGACCAGGCGTCCGTTCCTGGTGCTGCCCAGTCGGGAGTGCGTCCCGCTCGAGGGTGCCTATCGGATCGAGCAGGTCCGCGGAGACTGGTACGTGCTCGGCCACTACGACGCGATCGCCTGTGCGTCCGAGAGCGAGGCTCGCATGCGCCTCGCGCAGCTCTCGATCGAGCACGACGCCCACGAGTTGGCGGCAGAGGCCCTCGAAGGCCTGCCGGCCGAATACGAGGTGGTGGCGAGTCGCGCCTGAGCGGCGCGTGCGCGCTCAGGACGAGGTGGTTTCCTCCGGCAGCCACGCGCCAGCCAGCAGGCTGCCGCGGATGTACTGCGCGAGCAGGCGCCGCAGGTCTGCCAGGTGCGCGGGCTCGAGCGGGTCAGAGAACCAGTGCTGCCAGTCGATTGGGCCGGTGGCGAAGTACCCGTAGATGAGCCAGCCGAAGCTGCGCAGGAAGGTCTCCACCGGGAAGCCCGGAGCGACGATTCCGGCCGCTTGGGCGCGTTCCAGCAGCTTCCCGAGATGTCTGTGCACCTCCAGCGACATGCGGATCTCGACCTCTCGGATCTCGTCGTCGGGATCCACCCAGCGCCGCAGGTAGAGCCGCGGCCGTTCGGGACGGGCTGCCATCAAGTCTACGATCGCGTCAACGAGCCGGGTGACGGTCTCGATCAGCGCCTCGGGCTCGAGGATCGTGCGCTCTTCGAGCTCTCGGTAGTGCTTCTCGAGCAGGGCGCGCTCTTCTTCGTAGAGACTCTCCAGTACCGCTCGAAAGAGCTCGAACTTGTTGCCCACGTGATAGTGGACCGTCGCGATGTTGGCACCGACCTCGGCCGCGATGGCACGCGTGGTGGTGCCCGCGTAGCCCTGAGCGGCAAACAGACGCGTCGCGACTTCGAGGATGCGTTGTCGCGTCGTGAGATCGCTGCGCCCGTTCATCAGCTCGCGTTGATATAGGTCGTGAGCAATTGGTCGCGGGTCTGTGCGGGCAGCAGGTCGAGGATCGTATTGAGCGGCGCCATGCGCTCGGGCAGATCGAGACCCTTCAGACCGGCGAGCACGACGAGCCGCGTGAGCACCTCGCCCAGCGGCCGGTCGGCGACGGCCTCCACCTCACGCGCCATGGCCTCGCGATCCACCGAAGGGCCCCGGCTCAGCAGAGCATCCGCCGCTTCACGAAGGTCGCTGAGGAAGCGATCGACATGCGGCACGTTCGAGCTCGACACGCTGACATGTAGATTGGCGGGTCCGCCGCCGCAGGCGAATTGCGGCAGCAGCGACCAGCCGCGCTCACGCATCTCGTCGTCCAGCTCGAAGATATTGAGCTCCTCGGAGCCGAGCGTGAACATGCACATATCCGGCATCGCCAGTACGTCGACTCCCTTGATCTGCCCGATGCCCTCGACCATGGCTCGTGTGGCCTGCCAGCTCTCGCGCACGATGCGCTCGTAGCCGACCTCGCCAAGGTGACGCAGAACGGCCCACGAAGCCGCAATGGGGCCGGCCGAGCGACTGCTCAGGACGGTGGGGTTGATGACAGCGTATTCGGTGGTGCCGCTGCAGACGAAGAAGGCGTGCTCGCGCAGCTCGCGGCTGCGGTAGAGCAACACCGAGGCGTTCTTCGGCGCGTAGCCGTACTTGTGCATGTCGGCCGAGATACTGGTCACACCCTCGAGCGAGAAGTCAAAGGGCCGCACCGGCTCGCCCAGACGCCGCATGAACGAGAGATAGATGCCGCCGACGCAGCCATCGACGTGAAAGAGAATGCCGCGCTCGCTCGCTGCGGCGGCCATTTCGCCGATCGGGTCTATCGTGCCGTGCGAGAAGTTGGGCGCCGATCCGACCCCCAGCACAGTGTTGGGCCCAAGGGCCGCCGCGAAGGCGTCCACGTCGGCTCGAAAGCCCTCGCTCTCGACCGCCGTCACGACAATGCGTAGGCCTAGATAGTGCGCCGCCTTGTGAAAGGCCGGGTGTGCTGTGATCGGCAGTACGATCTCGGGATCGACGAGCTCGGGTCGACGTGCGCACGCGTGGTCACGCGCCGCTTTGACGGCGAGCATGATGCTCTCGGTGCCGCCGCTCGTCATGCTGCCCACCACCTGCTCATCGCCCTGCAGCAGATCGGCCAGCGAACGGATGACACCCTGCTCCATGCGGCCCGCACTCGGATACATGTTGATGTAGAGCGCGTTCTGCGTGAGAAAACGCGAGTAGGCCTCACGGGTCAGTTCATAGGCGTGCTCGCCGGGATCGTAGAGACCCGTGAGAATGCGCCCGCTGCGCCAGTCGACATCGCCTTGTGTCAACTGGTCGAGCGCTTCGAGCACCTGCTCACGCGGCTGCCCCTCTCGGCCCAGGGCTCTCGTTTCGCCTGCCTCTGCCATGTCCGTCGTGCCCGTCATGTCCGCGATCTCCACGCCCCATGGGCTTCCATCAATCAATTGATGGAGACCGTAGCGGGCCCAGGCGCGCCATGCGCCCCCTCGTCTCTCTTTCGCGCCTCCAACCTCACTTCGCCCGCCCCCAGGGGCGACTTCGCCGGCCAACGGCCTGGCTTCGCCGGCCCTCTCGCCAGCGTGTTCGCCAGCCGGCAGCGCGGCTCAGCGCGCGAGCCGCAGCGCAGAGCCGCTGCGCGCCCTGGAACGCCGGTTGCACTTCACGTGCCGCGCCCGGCCGGCGGCGGCCCGCTTCGCGCTGCCCACAGTCCGTCACCCACAGGAGAAGATCACTATGCGTACCGTTCGCTCCGTGCTCTGGATCGGCCCCGGCGAGGGGCTGGCGCAATGCGGTGTCTGCGAGGCGCCGACACTCGATGTCACCTGGGTGCCGAGTGTCGATGAGGCGCTCGCACTTCCGCCCATCCCGTTCGACGGCGCGATCCTCGAGAGTCGACAGTGCGAGCAGCTCAGGAGCGACATGCAGCGTCTGCAGCGCAAGCCGCGCTGCCCACCGGTCATGGTCTGCCTGCACGAAGGCCAGGCCGATCAGATTCGAGACCTGCTCGCGCAGGGGGCCTGTGAAGTCATCGTGCCCGGTCACGACGCCCAGACCCCGAGCCTGCTCGACGAGCTGCTCGACAGGCTGGACCGACTCGTGCGAGCAAACGAGAACACCCGGCGCTGTGCCGACGACTCGGCCGAAGGTGCGGCACCCGACACCAGCGAGTCTCACCTGGTCGGCCGAAGCCGGGCCATGCGCGACGTCTATGCGCTGGCCGAGCGGGCGCAGCGAGCCAACGCGACGGTACTCCTCACCGGTGAGACCGGCAGCGGCAAGGAGGTCATCGCGCAGCATATCCATGCCGGTTGCAAGCGACGCAGCGGCCCCTTCGTGGCCATCAACTGCGCGGCCTTTCCGGAGGGTCTACTCGAGAGTGAGCTCTTCGGGCATCGGCGGGGTTCGTTCACGGGAGCGGAGCGAGACAAAGCCGGCCACTTCGAGCTCGCTCACCGCGGCACGCTCTTCCTGGACGAAATCGGCGAGACCAGCCCTGCCCTGCAGGCGAAGCTGCTGCGCGTGCTGCAGGAGCGCGAGGTGCTCCCGATCGGCGCGACGCGCCCACACCCCGTCGACGTGCGGGTGATCGCTGCGACCAACCGCTCGCTGATGGCCGAGATCAAGGCCGGGCGTTTCCGCGAAGATCTCTACTACCGCCTCGCCGTCTTCCCGATCGCGATCCCCGCTCTGCGCGAGCGGCCCGAGGACATCCTGCCACTCGCCGGCCACTTTCTCGCGCTGCACGGCCGACGCGAGAAGAAGCCCGGCTGCCGACTCTCGCCGGCGAGCCAACGTCTGCTGCAGACACATCGCTGGGTGGGCAACGTGCGCGAGCTCGAGAACGAGATGCAGCGCGCCCTGGCACTGGCCGAAGCGGGCGAGCTGATCACGCCCAAGCTGCTCTCCAATCGCGTGCTCGGCATCATCGAGGCCATCGATCAGGTGCCGCGCGGTACCGAGACGCTGCGAGAGAGTCTGGACCGCATCGAAGCCTGGCTGATCCGCCGTGCCCTCGACCACAACGGCGACAGACGAGCCCTGACCGCACGCAGACTCGGAATCACGCGGGAAGGGCTCTACAAGAAGATGAAGAGATTGGGGATCGAATGAGTGGCTCACGAGCGGGTCACAGCAGCGACCACATCGAGCGCCATCACTCTCGCATGGAATCTCGTCGCACAGCGGCATCGGGGCTGCACGGCCGTTGCGGGACAGCTTCCTACGGACCGCACATCGCGCGTTTCCGTCGAGAATGCGCCAGAAGGCAGCTCAAGCGGAGCCCGCATTCAGCCGTTGAGTATGCGAGGTCGAGACGTGTCGCTCCGGGCGCGTTTCCATATGACAGGGGGCCGTCGTGCGCCGAGCAATGGTTGGATTGGCTGCCGCCCTATGCCTCGCCGCGGGCGAAGCATCCGCGCTCAGCATCTTCCTCAACTCCGCGAGCGCGCCCGAACTCGCCGGCTCGGTCGCGTACGACTTCGACGACCAGGCCGACGACACGTACTTCACGTCGACGACCGTGTTCGGCGGCCAGCTCACGATCAACGCGAACAACGGCCAGCTCTGGTTCGACGACCAATGGTCGACGCAGTTCGGAACGACGGGCATCTCGCTCGACACGAACAACAATGTGGCCAACGACTTCGAATTCGTATTCACCAGCGAGGTGTCCGCATTCGGCTTCGCCGTCAATGCGCTCGATGTCGACTGGACGATGGAGATCTTCGATACGTCCGACGCCCTGATCGACACATTCACGATCCCGAACCAGGTGGCGCTGGGGGGCTTCAACCGTCGTGGCTTCGCAGGCGCATTCTCCGACAGTCCGATCAAGCGCGTGCGCGTGAGAACGCTGGGCGGCAGTGATCGCGCGCTGATCGACAACATTCGCGTCAGCGTCGTTCCTGAGCCCGGCACCGCGACACTGATCTGGCTCGGGCTGCTCGGCCTCGTCGCCGGCTCGTCGCGGGCAGCACGCGGACGGACTTCGACTGGATCGACTTCCAACGTGACCTGACGCTCGGATCCGGAACGAAGTACGACGCCGCGTCTGCGCTGCCGGCGTCACGGTGAGCCGCGCACGTCCCATCCTCGCCTACGACCCTCGCCTACATAGGAAGAGCCTCGCCCGCAGAGGGCGGATCTTGACCTGTATATGCAAAGGTTGTATATACATCCACCAGCGAAGATGGCCCCTGACAAGATCCAGCAGACGGTGGACCGCATGGCGCGCGAGTGCGTCGGCAACCAGCTGCGCCTGGCCAATCGGGTGGTGACGGGCATCTACGACCGCGAGCTGCGTCCACTCAAACTCACCGCGAGTCAGCTGGTCATCCTGGCGCTCACCGCCAAGCAGGGGCAGGTCCGCCCGGTCGAGCTTGGCAAGACCCTCCACATGGATGCCTCGACGGTCAGCCGAAACGTCGAGCGGATGCGCGCCAGGGGCTGGCTCGCGCAGGTTCCGGGAGACGATGAGCGCTCGCGCCCTTTCCAGCTGACTGCCGTCGGCAAGCAGATCCTCGGCGACGCCAGCGTCGCCTGGGAGCGGGCGCAGGCCAAGACGGTCGCGCTGGTGGGAAGCGAGGGCGTGGCCCTGCTGCGCAGCATGTCGAAGAACCTGATGAAGGGGCTCCATCCCGACTGAGGAGTGAGCTACGAGATGAGTGAGATCGCGGTCAGCTCGAAGACCCCGCCCGCGGACGGGACGCGCCGGATTGCAGGCTGTGACCTGGGCAAGGCCAGCGCGAAGTTCGTCAGCGCGCGTCTGCTGCGCGATGGGCGGATCGAGATCGAGAAGGCCGAGAGCGTGGTTCACGACGGGCATCCGATGGAGGCCTTCCGAGACTGGTACCAGCGCGCAGACCTGGCCAACTGCCTCGCACTAGCGGCCACGGGCCTGCATTCCGACGAGTTGGTCTCGCCCGTGATCTCCGGCCTGCCGGAGGACGCCTGTCTGATGGCCGCCCTGCAGCAGATGCCCGAGCTGGAGGGGGCGCTGAATCTGGTCCGTATCGGCGCGCGTGGCTACGCCGTCTTGACGCGAGACGCCACGGGGCGCTTCCAGTTCCTGGAGAACGACAAGTGCTCATCCGGCACCGGCGAGACGATGGTCAAGATCGCCGGGCGCTTCGACCTCTCGATCGAGGAGGCCGATCGGCTGGCGAGTTCGGCCGCCGAGTCGATCCCCATCACGGCGCGCTGCTCGGTCTTTGCCAAGAGCGAGATGACCCATTTCGGCAACCAGGGAAGGCCGTCCGAGGCGCTGTTTCGCGGCTACTTCACGTCGATCGCAGGCTACGTCTCGGCGCTGCTGGCGCGCGCGCGCGTGGACGGCCCCGTGCTGCTGATCGGCGGCTGCACGCGGATCCGCTCCCTCACCGGTGCCCTCTGCGAGGCGCTGGGAGAAGGGGCGAGCGTTGCCCCTGACCCCTTCCACCTCGAGGCGATCGGGGCCACCCTGCTCGCCGCAGAGCAGTGCGCATCGGGCGCTCTGGAGGCTCTCCCCGCCGATCCCGAGGAGCTGATCCGCCCCAACGAGAAGCGCTTCCGCAGCCTTCCCGCGCCCGCGCAGGCCGCCCATCGGGTCAGACGCCTGGAGGCCCGCCCGATTCCGGCCGGCGCCGAGAGCGAGCCCTCGATCCTTGGGCTCGACCTCGGCTCGACGGGAAGCAAGGCGGCCCTGACCTCGCTGGCGAGCGGCGAGATCGTGCTCGACCTGTACGACCGCACGCGCGGCAACCCCGTGGAGGCCACCCAGCGCATGATCGAGGCGGCGCTCGAGCGAGCACGACCGCAGGTCCGCGCCGTCGCCGTCACCGGCTCGGGGCGCGAGGCGGCGGCCACGGTCCTGCGTGCCGCATTCCCCGACGCCTGCGACCGCATCCTGGTGCAGAACGAAATCGTGGCCCACGCCACCGCAGCGATGCGCTGCGACGACGACGCGGGTGAAGATCTCTCGGTGGTCGAGATCGGCGGACAGGACGCCAAGTTCATCCAGATCGCCGGCGGCCAGATCGTTGAGAGCGATATGAACAAGGCCTGCAGCGCCGGGACCGGATCATTCCTCGAGGAGCAGGGGGTCTTCTTCGGGATCCGCGACGTGGAGGAGTTCACCGAGCTCGCGCAGCAGGCCAGCGCGCCGCCCGAGCTGGGGCAGATGTGCACCGTGCACGTCGCCGAGGCGGCGGCCGAGGCCAGCAACGAGGGCTTCGGGGTCCCCGACCTCTTTGGCGGCTTCCAATACTCCGTGATCCAGAACTACATCGACCGCGTGATGGGTCAGCGCACCTTCGGTCGGCGTATCTTCTTCCAGGGCAAGCCCGCCACGGGCCCCTCTCTCGCCTGGACGCTCGCGGCGGTGACGGGCCGCGAGGTGATCGTGCCGGCCAACCCGGGCGCCATGGGGGCCTGGGGAATCGGGCTCTGTGCCATCGACGAGATCGGCGCGACTCGTCTCCAGACCGCTCCGGACTTCGATCTGCGCGACGCGCTCGGTGCCAAGGTGGTCGAGCGCACTGAGTTCCAGTGCCGCGACCGAAGCTGCGCAACGCTGTGCAGTATCGAGAAGACGACGGTCGAGGTGCGCAGCGCGCGACAGGTCGTCCACTCGGGAGGGGCGTGTCCAAAGTACGAGATCTCTACGGCAACGCGCCCGAAGCTGCCGCAAGAGGCCCCGAGCGCCTTCGACGAGCGTCAACAGCTCCTGGCCCCCTACCTCAGGGATCACGAGGGCGAGCGCGTGGTGGCGCTACCCCTGGTCGGCGCCTGTCACGGCATCTTCCCCTGGCTCGTGACCTTCGTTCGCGAGCTCGGCCTCGGGGTGAGGGTGCTGAGCACTGATTCGAAGTCGCTCTCGCGCGGCGAGGAGCGCTGCTACTCCTACGACGCCTGCGCGCCGGTCAAGATCGCGCACGGAACCGCGGACAGCGATGCCGAGATGCTGCTGTTTCCCAAGATCCTGACGCTGGATGACCGCGACGGCTGCAGTGGCCGCACTTGTCCCATGGAGCAGAGCCTCCCCGAGATGCTGAGAGAGGCGTTGCGAGCCCAGGGAAGCGCCACGGAGGTAGTGCACCCGCCGCTCTCCTTCGAGGCCGGGCTCGAGAGCGCCGAGCTGCGGCGTCAGGCCCGCGCGGCGGCGCGGGGGCTCGGGGCTCATTCACGGCGCCTGAAGTCGGCACTGCAGCGGGCGGCCGAGGCACAGCGCCGTTACGAGGCCGACCTGGCGGCGCTGGGCGAGCGCACGCTCGACTACGGGCGTCGCAACGGCATCCCCGTCGTCACCGTCTGCGGCTCGCTCCACGTCATCCACGATCGCAACGTCAACGCCGGAATCCCACGCCTGCTGCGCGACAACGGCGTACTCGCCCTGCCGATGGACTGCTTCCCGATCCCGCCGCACGTGCACTCGATGCCGCGCATCTTCTGGGCCGAGGCGAACCGCGAGCTGAGGGCGGCGGCAGCCTGTCGCGAGCGCGGCGACAGCTATCCACTGCTCCTCACCTCCTTTGGTTGCGGACCGGGCTCCTTCACGGAGCAGATCTACGCCAAGCTCATGGAGGGATATCCGCACACGGCGCTGGAAACCGATGCACACGGCGGCACGGCGGGATACGTGACGCGGGTCCAGGCCTTTCTGCACGCGGTGCGGCAACACGACCGCGAGCCTTCACCCGTGCCCGCGCAGCGTTTGCGTCTGCTCGAACCCCTGCCCTCGGTTCCCATCGAGGAAGCCAAGAAGGGGCGCCTGGTGCTGCCGCCACTGGGTGAGCGACTCAGCCCGATGCGCGCGGCCATCTCGCGCTCCTTCGGCTTCGACGCGGTCTCTGCCGCACCGGCCACGCGAGAGACCCTGGCCCTCGCCAAGCGCGACTGCTCGGGAAAGGAGTGTGTGGCCTATCAGGTCCTCTGGGGCAGCTTCCGCAAGTACCTGGAAGAGAGCCCCGCAGACAAGCCCAGCTACCTGATGCAGACCAGCGGCCAGGGGATGTGCCGCTTCTGCCTCTATTCGATCAAGGACCAGATGTCGCTGGAGCGCATGGAGCTCGATCAACCGGTCGCCGTCGCGCACGGATTCTCGGGAGGCGAGGACGACCCCATGCTGAACTTCCGCAAGACCTTCGCCGGGACCTTGACGGAGGACATCCTGACCCAACTCGTCGGCTATCACCGCCCGCTCGAGAAGCAACCGGGGGAGTGTGACGAGCTCTACGCGCGTTACTGCGGTGAGGCGGAAGAGCTGCTGGGCCGACCGACCCACCGAGCAGCGGACGGCACGCCGGTGGTGGCGGCGCTGCAGGCGCTCAACCGGCGCGCCGCAGAGGAATTCGCGGAGCTTGCACGGCGAGCGCCCGCCGATCCGAACCTGCGCACGGTCTTCCTGGCTGGGGACTTCTACGTGAAGGCGGTGCCGATCGCGAACGACTTCGTGATCCGGCGCCTGAACGAGCGCGGGCTCCAGGTCGTGGTCGAGCCGATCGCGCTGATCATGGAGTACATGGTGGAGGAGCGGATCAGCGATCTCTTCGGCCTGCCCTCGAAGTGGCTTCCGAACAAGCTCGTCAAGCGTGCGATGCGGCGGATGACGCGCGATTTCTATGTGGGAGTGCAAGAACACCACCCCTGGCTGCCGATCAGCGACATCCGGGCCGTGCTCCGCTCGGCTCGGGAGTTGATCGACCGCCATCCACAGGGTGAGGCGCCGGTGATCGTAGGTTCGGTGCTCCACGGCTGGGCCGAGGGGCTCTGCGACGGCGTCGTCGCGATCAACGGCTGGGGCTGTAGCCCTGCCCTCGCCAGCGAGAGCCTGCTGCGTCACCAGCGCGACATTCCGATGCTCTTCGTCTACAGCGACGGCACACCGATCGACGAGCGCCGGCTGGGCGCATTCGCCTTCCGGCTGCGCCGCAGCCCACCGCGAGCCGCTGCAGCCCTCGCGCACTAGTCCTGTCCAGCATCACGGGCGGCAGCGAACCGAGTCTTCGGCGCCGGGCCCCATAATGGGCTTCGCTTCTTCGTGACAGTTGACATCTGAGGCGTGTCCGGTTTAAGAATCGGGGCATGACCCGGGCAGCCTCGCGGGAGCCAGCGACGGGTCGGCTTCGAGGGCCGCAACGCGAGAAGCTCGCCCTCGCTGCGTTTGTGCTCTTTGCGGGGTTGCTCGCCGGCTGGGCGGTCGCGATCAGCGGCCACATCGGCGTCCTCACGCTTCTCGTGATCCCCGCGCTGTCTATGGCCTTCTTCTACCCGCGCAGGGTCACCTACGCGTCCTTCGCAATCGGCGTGCCGCTTGCGGTGGTCATCGCCTATGGCGTGGAGCCGAACTTTCCCGCCACCCTGTTTCGGATCTTCGGCCTGGGCGCCGGATCGCTTGGCGTCCTGGAGTTCATTCATCGTACCGTCTCCGACAGAGACGCGGAGCAGAGCGCGCGCCGTGAGAGCGAAGAGCGCTTCCACGCGCTCACGCAGCATCGGCTCGACCTGGTGTCCGAGGCAACGCAAGGGGGGACGATCACCTACGCGAGTCCCAATCACGAGTTCGTCACGGGCTTTACGCCGCAAGAGCTGGTCGGTCGGCCGCTCACCGAGACCATCTATCGCGGAGACTGGCGCCTGATCGCGGAGCGGATTCCGCTCGAGAACCAGTCGCCGCTGGCTCTGGCGCCGATCCGGATTCGCGCGGTGTGCAAGGACGGGAGCTTGCGCTGGATCGAGGGGAGAATCCAGCGCTACGAGCGCGCCGATGGAGAACAGCGTTTTCTGTGTGTCAGTCGTGACATCGGCGAACAGAAGCAGGCGCAAGACGAGCTGCTGGCACACCGCGAGCAGCTCGAAGGATTGGTGACGGAGCGGACCCGCGAGCTAACGGAATCCCAGGATCGGCTCCGCCTGTCGGAGCGCTTGGCCTCGATGGGGACACTGGCCGCCGGCATCGCCCACCAGATCAATAACCCGGTCGGCTCGATCCTGGCTGGGGCTCAGTACGCACTCATGTGCGAAAACGACGAAGACGAGCGCGAGGTGTGGAAACGGGCGCTCGAAGACAACGTCGCGCAGGCGGCGCGGTGCGGCGAAATCGTTCGCTCAGTCCTGCAGTTCTCGCGAGACGAGCCGCATCACAAGCGCCCTGTCGACCTGAACGAAATCCTGCGGCGGGCCGGTGAACAGGCGGTCCCCGCCGCTTCGAGGCGCTCTTGCCACATTCGCCTCGAGCTCGACGAGCGTCCACTGCCGGTTCTCATGAGCGCCATCGAGATGGAGCAGGTCTTCGTCAACCTGCTCAACAATGCGATCGAGTCGCGCAACGAGGGTGCCAAGGTCCAGCTGCGGAGCGGGCGGAGCGAGGGCCTGGCTCATGTCGAGGTTTGCGACGACGGTCGGGGTATCTCCGACGAGCACGGCAAGCGGATATTCGATCCCTTCTTCACGACGCGCCTCGACGAGGGGGGAACGGGGCTCGGCCTGAGCGTGGCTCACGGGCTGATCGAAGAGCACCGGGGGAAGATTCGCGCAGACAGCAAGCCGGGCGAGGGAACTGCCATCGTCGTCGAGTTTCCGCTCGCCGAGGAGCGTGCTCTAGACGGCCGTGCCGGATCCGGGATCTGAGATAGACCTATCTGGGCACTCGACGGCTCTTGGTGTGGTCGCTCCAGAAACGACACCCTGACTAGTCGTGGATCTGCTCGGCGAGGTACTGCTCCTTGCCGACCTCCTCGACGAGGTGGAGCTGAGCCTCGAGCCAGTCGATGTGCTCCTCTTCATCGGTCAGGATCCGCTCGAAGAGATCGCGGCTGCCGTTGTCGGCCTTCTCCCGGCAGAGCGCAACCGCCTTGTTGAGGCGTGCCACCGCGTCGAGCTCGAGATCGAGATCGAGCTTGTGCTGCTCCACCACGTTCTCCCCCACCCGGACTGGATTGAGGCGCTGCATATTGGGCGTGGCGTCGAAGTAGAGAATCCGCTCGATCACTTCATCGGCGTGCTTCATCTCCTCGATCGCCTCCTCACGCGAGTGCTTGGCGAGCCGCTGGTAGCCCCAGTTCGCGCACATCTTGGAATGGATGAAGTACTGGTTGATGGCCGTGAGCTCGGCGGTGAGCACCTCGTTGAGGGCTTCGATGATCTGCGGGTCGCCTTGCACGGGTATCTCCTTCCGTATCGGACTCTCGCGGGCACAGCCGCAAAGGAATGGCTTGTTAGCTCAGGCGATCCGAGCCAGCCAACCAGCCCGGACTCGAAGGCCGCAAGGCTATGGGGCGGCGGCGAGTTCGAGCCGCAGAGGGATCGGCTCCCTGCACTCCTCGTCGAGGATCTGATCGATCAGAGGGCGGCAGCCGCCGCAGCCAACTCCGGCACCGCAGCGGCGCGCCAGCTCGCTGGGGGAATCGGCGCCCTCGCGCACCCGGCGGCGCAGCTCTCGGTCGTTGATACCTTGGCAGTGGCAGACAATCATCGCTAAGTCCCTTCAAGAGTGAGGAAATTAGCATTCCGAAAACGACTTTCAATGCTATGAAAACAGGACCCGCGGGGCGCCGCGACATGAGTCCTCCGGTCCAACCAGAGCGAGAATCCGTTTCGGAGTCGATCCACAAGAACGCGGCTGCTTGCTCCCTGCGAGCTATAACTCCCCCGCCGGACCGGGTTTGTCCACGGCGATGTCTGCCCGCAGGTCTTGTTCCAACAGTTCGAGCATGCGCGCCTTGTGCGGAGTCATGTACTCCTCCTCAGAGAAGCTGGAGACTTCGTAGGCGCCGGTCCAATAGCTCCCCTCGGCGTCGCGCATGCGCAGGCGATCGGGGTACGCCCCATCCAGGAACAGGTAGCCGCGCAGGTTGCGCAGCTCGTAGGGCCCAGGCGATCCGAGATCGAGCAAGAGCAGGCCAAAGAACTCGAGCGGGACCCACTGCCATCCCGCCTCGAGCTGGCCCTTGAAGCTTGCGAAGGCCAGCGGCGCGCCGGCGGAGCTGAACAGGTTTGCGTCGAAACGATAGAAGCCGGGCGTGCCCACCTCGACACCCGCCCCGACGACCAGACTTCCATTGACCAGCACATCGCTGTAGCGGCCCGCGAAGCGAGCTGGAATCGCATTCACCGGCGTCGAAAAGATGCGCAGGCCCGCATCCTGGAGCTTGCCGGGCTCGTACTCGAACTCGACCGAGAGCTGGATGGGCCCGTGGTGCGTCGGGAAAAGGTCTTCGAGCCGCAACTCGGTCTGGTACTTGCCGCCGCGCGCCCGGAAGACCAGATCCTCGCCATCGCCCACGACGCCGCTCGCCCCCTCGGCCAACGCCCGGCCGCGCGTGATGGTAACGGGAGCGAGCGCGCCACCGCGCCTCACTGAGAGCGTCGCCGTCACGACGTCATCGCCCTCGTAGAAGTAGTGGTCCGCATCGAAGAGGAAGCTGACCATGCCCTGCGCGCCGCGGTCAGCCGTATCGCCGATGGGGCGGAATGATTCGTAGCGGCGGTTCGGCTCGAGGAGATCGATCGCGCTGGCATGCAGGACACCCGAATGGGGCGAGTAGCGAGTTCGCTCGCGGTAGTCGGCAATCGGGTCGTCGGGGGGCGCGGGCGGCACACCGGGGCGCCCGGGCGGCGGCGCTGGAGAGGAGGGGGACGGCGGCGGAGCCCCGACTTGTGCGGCGGCTTCAGTCGGCGGTGCCTGCTCTTCGCGAGAAGGCACCGCCGACTGTGACACGATAAGCCCTTTCAGAGTCAAGGCCAGGAGCAGGACCAGGACACCACTGCCGAGCCAAGCGAGCCAGCGCCTGCGCGACGGACCGCGTGTCGGTCCCGGTGACTTCTGTTCCCGGTCAAGGCTCACTACCAGCCCATGTTGCTGATGAACTTCGTCTTCATCTCGTAGTGGTCGCGGTTGTACCCGGTGCAGGTCCAGGCCGCAACGTGGTTCGTCCACTTGGGCGACCTGCACATACTGCTCGTGCTGACCGTGCTCGTCACGCCTCCGGCCGAGTGATAGGCCACCGCGCCATCGTCTTCGCCCGGCAACAGCCACGAGGAGTACCACCAGCCGTCGTAGCCACCAATGCGATAGGTCGTATTGCCGTTCGTGTCGTTGTGGTTGTAGGCGTTGCGTGTCTCACTGGTGCCGAGGTGTCCCGAGTAGTCGCAGGGGCCGAAGATATCGGCGAGGAAGTTTCCGGAAAGCTCGCTACCACCGCCGGCGCCCGCCGAAGTCCCCACCCAGGCGATGTTCCAGTTCGTGCTCTCGTTGGCGAGGCGATGTCCGACGACCGCGTCACCGCCGCTGTAGTTGAGCACGTAGCAGAGGTTCGAGCCGGTGCAGCACTGGTCGAGATAGATACCGGCCGTGTAGCTGCCATCCGAGAGACCGCTGTGATTGGTCTGCACGGCCTTCACGTCGATGCTGGTATAGCCAGACTTGTTGGCGAGCTGATCATTCCAACCCTGCGAGCACATGCCGCCGACGTGGAGGATGTAGCGGCCACCGGAATTCGGCGTGCAGCCGGTCACGTTCTGACACACAGGAGCGTAGTCCGCGCAGCAATCACCGTACGACGTGCAAGCAGAATCGCAATAGCAGTTGTTTGCGTTGTTTCCACCGCCGTATCCGCCGCAGGCGTTCACGCACGTTCCAGCGTCGTCCCCACCGACACCTGCCGCGGCCGAACCGGCTATCAATGACATGGACAGAACAAGAAGCAGCCCCCCGATCCAACTTCGCATCGCTTTCCCCCTAGCTTCGGTGGTCACGCGCACGGCGAAACCGCCAGAGCGCGCTGCACCGCGGCGATGTCGCGACGACACCGCAATCTGCGAGGAATCTACGCTGGTGCGGAAGAGGTAGTCAAGTAAATTCAGCCCAAATACCAGCTATTTACGAGATCAATTGCGACTCCCGGTCACAACTCGAAACCGCAACCCGTGCAGTCCGATCAACGCAAGCGCGGGCAATAACGATCCGCGGCCCCGGCCAGAACATCGTCCGCGGGGCGACTGCCACACACGCTCATCTCCGAAGCACGGCGGCCGGCTTCGTCGAGTCGCTTGCCCGTCAGGACGAGATTCCCGTTGGCACCCGCGACACCGGCACGCACGAGACCGAAGTCCGGGTGGACGAATCCATACTCCGGGGCGTCCGTCTTTAGCACCCACGCACGAGGCTCGTCGGCCAGCGCTTCGCGAAACACGAATTCGCCACTCTCGCTCGTCTGGGTCCAGCGCAATGAATAGGCGGGGCGGGGCTCTCCGGCGGCCCCGCGTCCGAGGTAGACCTGGAACACGTCTGCACTCGCCACCGCTCGGCCGGTCGGGTCCTCGACGACCCGTCCGCTCCGGGCTTCGAGCACGATCGCGCCGGAACCCGGCAGGCAGCCGAGGAGCGCGATCAGGACCAATGCGATCAGGGCGGGATGAATACGTGTCACGTGGGCTCTCCAATCGGCACGGTGAATGGGCCGCAGAGGTGAAACCGCGAACCTCTCAGGGCGTCGAGCCGCAAGCGTATTCGATTCGCTTCTGATTCGGCAAGAGCCTGATTGCGGGCACTCTCGGATCGCGACTGAATTCGAATCCGGTTGTCACTCGCCGGCGCGCTCTCACGTCTACGCGCGTCGCTCTCGACCGCGCGCTGCGTAGGCTCCGAGTAGCCGGAAGGCTGCAACCAGCAGCAGCTGACTCCCGTGTGCGAGCGAGTCGACGGGCTGGGGGGCCTGTGTGAGCTTGAAGAGTTCAAGAGCGTTTCGCTGGCCGGTGTCGTTGTGGACCCAGTTCACTGAGCCCGCGGCTGTCCCCGAGTCGATCAGCACCAGAGCGTGATGCTGGCACTGCCAACGCTCCCACTGGAACGGTGCGCTGCCCCAGGGCAAATCGTTCACGGTCACGTCCAGCACAAACGTGCAGTTGCCGGGCACGGGGGCGCAGGAGGTCGTCGGCCACTTGTCCGCCGGGCTATTCGTGTAGTCGGACAACATGATGTGGAGCCGGCTTCCATCATTCGATACGCCCGGCAGGACGGTGTAGTTCGTACCCACCTCGGAGATCGGATCCGTTGCGGGATTGGGATGAGAGCCAGTCGCTGCCAGCAGATTCGGCGTCTTCCCGACCATCTCCTGGGCAAAGACCACGATCGCGGCACCCGGATCCCTCGGATCCCCGGTATTGAAGAAGGCCTGCCAATTGGCGGAGAAGAAGTGAGCCATCACGACGTTGTGCGCGGCACCGCTGTAGGGGTTGATGTTCGAGGGATGCATCAGGCTGAAGTAGTGCAGAGAGCCTGCCACGAAGGCCGCGTTCGGCACTGCATCTTCCCAGTGCCCGATGTTGCGATTCCATTCGCTGATGTAGATGGGGATGCTCGCCGGATCGTAGCCTGCCGCAGTCAACCGATCCTCGAGACCGTTGGCGGGATTCCAGATGCGAAGATTCTGGCCTACGGGAAGCGGGAAGTAGTGATGACTGGCGACGGCATCGATCGGGTCCATGACGCTGCCGGGGGTATTGATGTCGTGGAAGGCGGTCAGGAGCGTCTGCCCCCAGACGGAGGCTGGCAGGAAGAGCACGAGACGGATGTGGTCGAGCTCCGGGTGGCCACTGTTGTGGACCGCGTTCCAAGCGCTCGCTTCCACCTGTCAGCGAAAAACCAGGAGCACAAGCTGCAATCTTTGGCCTCGGCCCCAACCCCGGAGTTGGCTACTCCCTCCGAAGCGTCCGCCCAGCAGGAAGTTCCGTGGAGGACGCGCGATCCGTAGAGCTCGGGCTACAGGGTACTCGGCAGGTGGCTACGCACGCGTGCGAGGCTGTCCGCCCGGCTCAACAGATCGACGACCTTGCTGGCCGGGCGCGCGTAGATGAGCCCGAGGGTCTCCTCGCCCTCATCGGGATCGGGAACGTGGGCCAGACTCGGCGGATCGATGCGGAACTCGGTCTGGATGCGGTCGTTGTTGCCGCGCGCATCGAGCAGGACCCAGCGCTCGAAAGCATCGATCCAGGCCGCGACGAAGCCATGCAAGACATGACCGCTGGCCGGCGGATCGCTCTTGAGGCGCTGGTAGCAGAAGCCGGCGGGGATTCCCCGGGCGCGTAGCAGCGCCGCCAGCAAGTGGCTCTTGGCGTAGCAGAGCCCGGTCCTCTCGCGCAGCACCTGACTCGCGTTGCAGGTCACGACATCGGCTCCGACGTCGAAGGAGTGGCTGATCGCATCGCGCACCCACTCGAAGAGCGCACGCACGCGTGTCTCCTCGGAACCACAGCCCCGGCTGAGCGCACGGGCTTGCTCGAAGACCGCGGGAGTCTGCCAGTCCACCACGATGGTATCCTCGAGGTAGCGGTCGATTTCCGCCCGCTCCATCTGCATCTCGTACGGCGCCCGCATGCCGCCCGGGACCCCGCCCCGAGCCGGTCTCAAACCGCCACCCAGGGCCGATCATCCGCACTGGCCGGCTCGAGCTGGAAGTTCCAGGGCGTCACCTCCTCGATCGGCATCGCACGATGCTCATCCGGCAACTCGGAATTCAAGACGAAGAAGGCATTGGGCGCCCAGCTATCGGCATGAACGAGCGTGTAGCCCTTCTCGATGCCGAGCTTGTGCAGCGCCGCCAAGCTGGCACCGTGGTAGCAGCTCTCGTCCCACACGTGGCCAGTGTCGTAGGGCATCGTGCACGCCGTGTGGAGCGCAAAGAAGATGTTGTACTCCATCACAACCACGCGCGGCGCGAATCCCTCGATCGCCTTCCACACCCAGTAGTCGTTGCCGTCGATATCGATCGAGAGAAGATCGAATGTCTCTGGAACCCCATAGCGTGAGAAGAGCGCATTCACGTTCTCGGCCGTCACGAACTCGCGTTGCACCAGCTCGCCGTCGGCACGCTCGCTGCCCTCCATCAGGAGTCCACGCCAGCCGTGATTGATGCGCAGGTTGGCGGTGTTCGAGAGGTGGCAGCCGTCCCAGGCGCCAAACTCCACGAAGTACTCGCCACGCGTGCCGATCACCTGGAAGATGCGCTGCAGCACACCATCTTCACCGCACTGCGAGTAAGTGCTCGATTCGTAATTCCGCAGATCGCTCAGCACGACGCGCTTCCCCCGTCCTGGCTCGGGCCCCGACAGCAGACCGGGGCGCGGCATGATAGCACCGGCGAATGGCCGTGATAGACTCGGTCGGTCAACCGGTGCGGGAGCACGTCAACCGATGTACAGCAACCGGCAGCTCAAGTTCGCGAAGATCCTGACGATCGTCGCCTGGCTCTTCACCGCGGGTTCGTTCTTCTTTCCCCTCTACGACTGGGCGAGCGGGCCGCCGGCCCGCTCACTGTTCTGGATTCTGCTGGTCGCCCACACGCTGGAGCTCGCGTTCTTCACACGCTTCTACCGCCAGACCGAAGGCTCCCTGCTGCGTCACGTGCTCGGCAATCTCGTCTTTGGCGTGATCTACTACACCGAGGTCAAGCAGAGACACGAGCGGGCCTAGCCCGGATTATTCATGAAGCTCCTGCTGCGACCGCACATCCGCTCGTTCCAGAACGTCATCTGCACGGCCTCGCTACGAACCTTCATGAATAATCCGGGCTAGCAGGCTGCTCAGCGCCTCTCGCGACCCGCGCGTCGGTAGCCGGCCCGTCCGCGCGACTTCTCTTCTCCCGACGCTCGGCTGCGGCCGGGCTTGCGCTCGCGCGGCGGCTGCTGCGGAATCAGGCACTGAGGACCGTCGCCGATCAGATCGCGGCGACCCAGCCGCTCGAGTGCGCGCTTCACGAGGCTGTGGTTCGCGGGCTCGAAGTATTGCAGCAGTGCGCGCTGGAGCGCCCTCTCCGACGGCTTCTTGGCGACCTGTACCGGCGCCATGGTGTGCGGATCAAGACCCGTGTGATACATGCAGGTCGCGATGTCCATCGGTGCGGGGATGAAGTCCTGGACCTGCCGCGGCCGATAGCCGTGGCTCTTCAGATAGAGCGCCAGCTCGAGCATCTCCTCGAGGCCACTTCCCGGATGGCCGGCCATGAAATAGGGCACCAGGTACTGCTCCAAGCCGGCCCGCGCCGATGCGCGTGCAAAACCCCGAGCGAAGTGCTCGAAGCTCTCGGCCCCGGGCTTCTTCATGCGGTCGAGCACCCCGCGGCTCACGTGCTCCGGTGCGACCTTGAGGTGCCCGCCGACATGGTGGCGGGCCAGCTCCGCCAAGTACTCGGGGTCGTGGCCGGCCAGGTCCATGCGAATGCCCGAGGCGATGTGAACCTTCTTCACGCCGGGCACTGCTCGACTCTCGCGCATCAGCCCGCGCAGTCGGCTGTGGCTCGTCCCCAGCAGCTTGCAGGTCTTCGGATATACACATGAGAGACGACGACAGCGAGCTTCGACCTCGGGCCGCGTGCACCCCATCCCGTACATATTGGCCGTGGGGCCGCCGAGATCGCTGACATATCCCTTGAAACCCGGACCGGCTGCCAACGCGCGCACCTCTTCTAGCGCCGACGCCTCGCCGCGACTCTGAACGGCCCGCCCCTGGTGCAGCGTAATGGAGCAGAAGCTGCAGCCGCCAAAGCAGCCACGCATGATCTGCACCGAGTGCTCGATGGTCTGCCAGGCGGGAATCTCCTCCCGATAGCTCGGATGGGGCAGACGACGGAAAGGCAGTGCGTAGACTGCATCGAGCTCGGCGCTCTCGAGCGGCACGGCGGGTGGATTGACGATCAGGAGACGATCGCCGTGGGCCTGAGAGAGACGACGGGCGTTGGCCGGGTTGACCTCGGCGTGAAGCAGCCGCGTGGCACGCGCGAACTGTCGGTGGTCGGCCGCGACCTCTTCGTAGCCGGGCAACGCCACGCTGCCAGGCGCGCCGGCATCGCCGTACCACCCGTTTTCGGCAGGCGTTTCGCTGCGGCCGAGCAGATACGCCACGCCGGGCAGGTCGCGCAGGTCGCGAACGCCCTGCCCGGCGGCAAGCCGCCGGGCGATCTCGAGGATCGTGCGCTCACCCATTCCAAAGGCCAGCAGATCGGCCTTCGAACTCACGAGGCTGCTCGGCAAGACGCGGTCGGACCAGTAGTCGTAGTGGGCGACACGCCGAAGAGACGCCTCGACTCCACCGGTCACGACGGGCACTCCCTTGAACGCCTCCCGGCAGCGCTGCGCGTAGACGGCCGTCGCGCGATCCGGCCGCAGCCCGATGCGGCCGCCAGGCGAGTAGGCGTCGGCATTGCGGCGCTTCCGAGCGGCTGTGTAGTGATTGACCATCGAGTCCATATTGCCGGCGCTCACCGCGTAGAAGAGCCGCGGCGCGGCGAGCGCACGCCAGGCATCGGCGCTGCGCCAGTCGGGCTGCGCGAGGATCGCCACGCGAAAGCCATGCGCCTGGAGCCAGCGACCGAGCACCGCGGCCGCGAACGACGGGTGATCGACGTAGGCATCGCCCGAAACGAAGACCACGTCCGCGCGCTGCCAGCCGAGGGCCCGCATTTCATCGCGCGAGGTGGGGAGAAAGCGCTGACGTGCGGTGTCTTCGGGCATCGGGCGCTCTCGGCAGGGGCCGGGAATATAGGGCGGCGGACGGGCCGCAGCGTATTCCGAGACGAATAGTCAGAAAGTAAGTTAAATAAGTTAAAAAGCCTCGCAATAAGAAATTCCGTGTGAGACGATCGCGACGAGTATTGGGGAACGCGTGCCTTCGGTGGCCCGGCAGCGAGCGCCGAGACCGAGGCGTGACGCCGCGAACAGTCATCCGGGAGGCCTCTCTTTCATGCGCAGTCGATTCATCTCGACCCTGGTTTCTCTCAGCTTTTGGCTGGCGCCAGTCGCGCTGGGGCAGAACACATTCCTGACCTTCGACACGACGCCCGTGCGTCCGCTTGCGATCTCACCGGACGGGACGCAGCTCTTTGCGGTAAACACGCCCGACAACCAGCTCGAGATCTTCGATATCGACGGCAGCGGCCTACTCACCGCAGCCGGCGTCGTGCAGGTCGGCATGGAGCCGGTGGCGGTCGCGGCGCGCAGCAACAGCGAAGTCTGGGTGGTGAACTTCCTCTCGGACAGCGTCAGCGTGGTCGACCTGTCGGGCGCCGCTCCGCGCGTAGTGCGTACGCTGCTGGTCGGAGACGAGCCGAGCGACATCGTCTTCGCCGGTCCGGGCGGCAACCGGGCCTTTATCACAGCGGCACACCGCGGCCAGAATACGCCCTATCCCGACGGCGATTACGACCTCGAGGGAATCGGACGCGCCGACATCTGGGTCTTCGACGCGACGAATCTCGGCAGCTCGCTCGGCGGTGACGCGCTCACGATCGTCACTGTCTTTGGCGACAAGCCGCGCGCGCTGGCGGTGAGCAACAACGGCAATACCGTCTACGCGGCGATCTTTCACTCCGGCAATCAGACGACCTCGCTCAACCCGGCCTTCGTCTGCGACACCAGCACCTCCAATCTGAACAGCAACACGGTGGAGCCCCCCTGCACTGTGGCCGGTGTCACGTCGCCCGGCGGCTCTCCGCCCCCCCACAAGAACCAGCAGAATATCGTCCGCCCGGAGACCGGCCTGATCGTCAAGTACAACCGCGACGGCGGCACCTCGAACCAGTGGCAGGACGAGCTCGGGCGCAACTGGAACGACTTCGTGAACTTCGATCTGCCCGACAAGGACGTCTTTGCCATCGACGCCACCAACAACCCGCCGGTGGCCGTCGACGGCAGCAGCACCTGTAGCGACGGCGCGGGCTGCTGGGCGCAGGTTGGCACCAGTCTTCTGAACATGGCGGTCAACCCGATCTCGGGAAAGATCTACGTCAGCAATACCGACGCCCAGAACGATGTCCGCTTCGAGGGCCCGGGAACACTGGCGGGGCCCATCAAGCCCATCGGAGAGCCCTCGACGGTGCAGGGCAACCTCGCGCAGTCTCGCATCACGGTGCTCGATGGCAGCAACGTCTTGCCGCGGCACCTCAACAAGCACATCGACTACTCGATTCGACCGGCGCCGGGCGGCGTCAAGCAGAACAGTCTCGCGACGCCCACCGGCATGGTCGTGACACCCGACGGCAGCACGCTCTACGTGGCGGCTTTCGGCTCGAGCAAGGTGGGCGTCTTCGACACCAGCCAGCTCGAGAACGACACCTTCACGCCGAGCTCGGCGAGCCACGTCCAGCTCAGCGGCGGAGGTCCGGCCGGCCTGGCGCTGCAGGGTGACCGGCTCTACGCGCTGACCCGCTTCGACAACTCGATCTCGGTTGTCAACACCGTGAGCGCCAGCGAGATTCAAACTGTCGCGCTCCACAACCCCGAGCCTCCGAGCGTGGTCGCCGGGCGCCCCTTTCTCTACGACGCCGTGGAGACGAGCAGCAACGGAGAGGCCTCCTGCTCGAGCTGCCATGCCTTCGGCGATATGGACGATCTCGCCTGGGATCTCGGCAATCCAGATGACAATCAGAAGCCGAACAATAACCCGATGGTCGCCATCGCAGGTCTCAATAGCTGCGGCCTGCTGCCCTGCGTCTTCCACCCGATGAAGGGGCCGATGACGACGCAGAGTCTACGAGGCCTCGACCTCATGGGGCCGCAGCACTGGCGCGGTGATCGCGAGGGAGACGCCAACTTCTCGTTCAACGCCTTCAACGTCGCTTTTCCCGGGCTGGTGGGCCGAGCGACCCAGCTCACGACCACCCAGATGCAGGCCTATACCGACTTCGCGCTGCAGATCCGCTATCCACCGAATCCCGCCAAGCAGCTCGACAATTCGCGTAGGGCGATCGAGCAAGCCGGCTTCGACGTCTACCACCTGCCGGGTACGGACATCGTGGCGAGCTGCAACGACTGCCACACTCTCGACGCCTCGCAGGGCTTCTTCGGGGGCGGTGGTCTCTCGAGCTTCGATGCCGAGAGTCAACATTTCAAGGTCCCGCATCTGCGCAACATGTACCAGAAGGTCGGCATGTTCGGCGAGCCGGAGCCCGACCCCGTCTCCCTGCCGCAGGTTCCCGGTCTATCGGCCCTGCCCTTCGACGGGCCCTACACCCACACGGGCGATCAGATCCGCGGCTACGGCTTCACCCACGATGGCTCGATCGACTCGCTCTTCCGCTTCGTGAGTGCTGGCATCTTCCAGGTCAACAACACGCAGCAGGCTCAACTCGAGGCCTTCATGATCGCCATGGACAGCGACCTCGCGCCGATCGTCGGGCAGCAGGTGACGCTGACCAGCTCGAACAACACCGTGGCGGACCCGCGTATCACACTGATGAACCTGCGGGCCGGCACGAACTTCATCTCCAAGGTGTTGACGGATCTCAACGGCGGCGCGGTCACGGAGTGTGACGTGATCGCCAAACTGGTCGAGAGCGGCGTGCAGCACGGCTACCTGCGCGAGGCGAGCGGGCTCTTCAAGCCCGACGACAACGGCGCCTCGATCAGCGACACGGCCCTGCGCACCAAGGCCAACACAGTCGGTCAAGAGATCACCTACACCTGCGCGCCGCCGGGCTCCGGCTACCGCATGGGAATCGACCGCGACGAGGACACGCTGCTCGACGGCGTGGAGACGGGTACCGGCATCTTCGTCGACGCCTCGGACACCGGTACGAGCCCTGCCCTTGTCGACACCGACGGCGACACCTGGGATGACGGCGCCGAGGTAGCAGCGGGCACCGACCCCAACAATCCGTTCGATTTCCCGGGCGGGCCCGCGGTCCCGACCCTGTCGGGCTGGGCAATCGCGCTGCTGGCCAGCATTCTGCTGGCGACCGCCGCCGGCCTCGCACGGCAACGGCAGCCCGCCCTCAACGACTGAGCAAGAGAAGAGCCCCGTGCAACAACGCGCCTCGCTCCGGCGCGGAGCGTTGTTGCGTGGGGCTTTGGTTGCTCAGAGCTGCCGCCAGTATCTGAGGGGACTACAATGCTTCTCGCGATGAGGACTCGCCTCATATTGGGGACGCCCAGACGTGATCATCGAGACGGAATCAAGGCGCCCCGGCGAGCAAGCCTCGACCGCTTCCGGCGAAAGGAGGAGAAGACAACGCTTCTCCTCCACTCTCCGCTGGCTTCCTCCGCTGCTGGCCGCCTTCCTCCTACTTTCGCTCGCGTATCACTACTCCGTGCCGTTGTTCGAGGCACCGGATGAAACGTCTCACATCGAGTATCTCGCGTTTCTGCACCACAACAGAGCGTTGCCGCGTCACGGCACCGACCCGGATGTGCCCGGCGAAGGGATTCAGCCTCCCCTCTACTACGTAATGACGTGGCCGCTGTTCGCGGCCGTGTCCGAAGAGGGGCTCGATCTCTACCTGGCGCTCCACAACGTGAACTGGCGTCTCTACGGCCATGAGCCCAGCGAGATCTCGGAGCTCGCGAATCCTCTCGTCCGCTTTCGGCAACCCAGTCGGTACAGCTCGAGCCCGCGACTATTCGATCGACACGCACATCTCTCTTCGTTGCTGCACCTTCGATGGGTGTCGCTGGTCTTCGGCGTGCTCGCTGTCACTGCGACTTTCCTCGGCGTACTCCGGATGACCGCGAGCCAGCCCATGGCTTTCCTAACGGCGGGGTTGCTCGCCTTCAACCCGCAGTTTCTCTTCGTGACCAATTGCGTGAGCAATGATTCCGCTACGGTGGCGATCGGTTCCGCTGCCCTGTGGCTCGTAGCCGATTCCCTAAGAGAACAATCTGGCAATCCCACTCGTCGCCAGTATCTCCTCGCCGGGCTGCTTCTGGGAGCAGGCTTCTTGATCAAGAAGACGACGATTCCGGGGTTGGCAGTGGCAGCCTTCGTGCTTCTCAGCTTTGATGCGCGCCCTCTCACTCGACGCCTGCGTGATGTGGCGCTCATGGGCCTCGTGGCGCTCCTTCTGGCAGCACCCTACTTCGCCTGGAACCTCGCATCCTACGGAGACCCCCTCGGAATCGGGGTAGAACGAGCAGCCAATGCCCTCCTGCCAGGCCCAGAGCGCTTCGGAGGGCGTTGGAACTTCTTCTCGACCGTCTACTGGGACTGGACCTTCGAGTCCTATTGGGCTCGCTTCGGATGGATGAACCTCCAAACGCCCAAAGCCGTATACCTGGCCTTCTTCGCCTTGAGCTGGACCGGAGTGCTTGGATTCTTTCTCCATCCGCGAGCGATGGCACGAGGCGAGGCGGGCAGCGCGCCCAGCGGTCAGCAGGTCCACCTGGAGGATCCGAACTCCCAGCCAGCAACATTCATCGGGACGCGGTTCAGGATCTACCTCGTCGGTAGCGTCCTTGCCACGCTCGCTGCACACGTTTGGTTCAACCTCCACGTGGCACAAGCTCAGGGCCGTCACCTCTTTGCCGTAGCGCCTCAGATCTCCTGCATCTTGGCCCTAGGGCTCGCCCACATTGGAAGAAGGGAACCAAGCTCCCGCGTCCGGGCGACAGTGGTCGTGGCCCCGATCCTGGCTCTCTTGGGACTGGCCATCTACTGCCTCGCCGGACTGATCCTGCCAGCCTATGCAAGGTAGAGTCGCCGCGGGACGAGTCTTCTGCACGACCAGCCGCTGGGTCCGGCTCTGGTAACGCCGCTGCCCTTTCGCATTCACTCATACGCAGCGGATGAGCAAATCGAGGAGTCCGAAAGCTCCCTTTGCGGCCCTCACTCATTCCGGGGGGGAGCCCAGTCAGGCAGCGTCCAATGCGCGCCAACGCTAAAGAGAACCCCTAGAAGTTCGATACAGACGAGATGGGCACCAGAGCGCTTCAGAGCCCCGGATCTGTGCGAATCCCGCGCTCCGCCGAGAGAAATGCCCTCGAGCGATTGATGCATTCCGCGGGCCAATACCCCGATCTGGCCCGGCGATTGGTGCTCGCACTCTTGTGCACGGTTGTGCTGGGGCTGGATATAACGCTCCCTCCGGAAGTGCCCGTCGAGCTGGCCTACCTGCCGGTGGTCATCCTGAGCATGTGGCTCCAGGGGGAACGGGAGCCCCTCTGGTCGGCCACCGCCTGCGCCACACTGACGGCGATCGGCTGGTGGGGCGGCCAGCAGACCAGCGAGACCCCCGTGCCCGCCACCAACTCGCTGCTCGCCATCGGGCTGATTGCCGCACTGGGTGCACTCTGCTGGACTTGCAGGCGGGCCGCGGCCTCGCATGCCTCGATCCGCAGCCGCTCCCTCGAAATGGGCGCTCTCGTCGACCGCATCGACCTGCCCATCATCGTGACGGATCTCGCAGGCTGCGTACGTTTCTGGAGCCACGAGGCCGAGAAACGCTACGGCTATTCTGCGAAAGAGATGGTCGACTTCAACGTCGCACGTCTGGTGCCCAGGATAGCGGTCGGCGATCTCCAGGAGATGCTCCGCAACACGGGTGACGGGGAGGTTCGGTCCCTGGATATCACGCGCGTCGGCAAGAGCGGCCGGTGCCTTGACGTGAAGCTCACCGCCATCCCCCTGCCGGACCACGCCGGCCGCACCAATGCGGTTGCGATCATCGAGCGGGACCGGACCCGAGAGGTCCACCTCCTCGAGGAGATGCAGCAGCTGGCCCTCTACGACAGCCTCACGGGCTTGCCCAACCGGCGCCTCTTCTACGAGAGTCTCGAGACCGCCATGGCCCAGGCCCAGCGCAACGACTGGCTGCTGGCCCTCCTCTTCTTCGACCTGGACGGCTTCAAGGCGGTGAACGACACACTCGGGCACGGCACCGGCGATCGACTGCTGTGCGTCATCTCCGAGCGGCTTCAGTCCTGCGTACGTCGCAGCGACTACATCGGCCGGATCTCGAAAGACACCGGCCCCGGCACCTTGATTTCCCGGCTCGGAGGCGACGAGTTCACCGTGGTCCTGAGCAACGTGCGCGACAACAACGAAGCCGCCCGCACCGGCAAGCGCATGCTCGACGCCCTCTCGAAGCCCGTCGTTCTCGACGGCCACGAGGTAAGCGTGAGCGCGAGCATCGGCATCGCCATCCACCCCTTCGACGGAGTCGACGTGGAGACCCTGATCCGCAACGCGGATACGGCCATGTATCACGCCAAGGAGTTGGGTCGCGGGCTCTGCACCTTCTACTCCGAAAAGATGAACGAAGAGCTCAAGCGCCGGCTCAAGCTCGCAACCCGCTTGCGCCACGCGGTGGAAGAGGAGGCCCTCACCCTCCACTATCAGCCAGTACACGGTACCGGTGACGGGCTCCCCCGCGGCGCAGAGGTCCTCCTGCGCTGGAATGATCCGGAAACCGGCCCTGTGACGCCGAACGAGTTCATCCCGCTGGCCGAGGAAACCGGACTGATCGACGAGATTGGCAACTGGGTGCTGCGCAACGCGTGTCAGTGGGCCGCCAGCTGGAGCAAGGCCGGCAATCGGCCCCTCTCGGTGGCGGTCAATGTGTCGACGCATCAGCTTCGCATCGATGAGACCCTGGTCGCGACCGTGCAAGACGCACTGGCCGTCACCAGCCTCGATCCGAATCTGCTCACGCTCGAAATCACTGAAAGTGCTGTAATGGCGGAGGGAAACGGGGCCGTCCAGACGATCGCCAAGCTGCGCGATCTCGGTGTGCGCATTGCGGTAGATGACTTCGGGACCGGCTACTCCTCGCTCAGTCGCTTGCGCGGCCTGCACCTCGACGCATTGAAGATCGATCGCTCCTTCGTCGCGGAGATCGGAACCGACGACGCCGCCGGCGAGTTGGTCGCCGCCATCATCGCGATGGCCAAGAGCCTCCGTCTCTGCGTGGTCGCCGAGGGTGTCGAGACGATCGAGCAGCTCATGTTCCTCCACGACTGCGGATGCGACGAAGTGCAGGGCTTCCTGCTCGGCAGGCCCGTAGACGGCGCGGAGTTCGAGGAGAGGATGAAGATGCTGGAGGCCCAACACGCTCGCGCCACCGCTGTGGCAACCCAGACCGCCCCGACCGTCCCGGAGACCGATCCTCTGCGACACCGCTGGCCTTGATCCGGCATTCGGATCGCGGCTAGCCAGCCGGATACGCCCTCGGCCGGCACCACCTACCCTTCGGTGTCAACCCCGCCCTGCCCGGTCCTCGGGCACCCGCTCGCCTGGACATGACGTCCGTCATATCACCTGCTTCAGGTCTCGGCTTGAATGAGTCGGACTCCGCTCCGGCTGAGCAGGCTACGCGCCAGCCCCGCGAGAGCGATGGAAGGGGGACAGACGTGTCCAAGATCAGCGGAACCTGGGCGGGGCGCTACCGAGACAAGTGGACCTGGGACGACATCAGCTGGGGCAGCCACGCCGTCGACTGCTACCCCGGTGGCTGCCCGTGGCGTGTCTACGTAAGAGACGGGCGGATCGTTCGTGAAGAGCAGTCGGGCACGTTCCGGCCGGTCGAGGGCGGCATCCCGGACATGAATCCCATGGGCTGCCAGAAGGGGGCCTGCTGGACGCGTCTGCTCACCGGGCCCGATCGCGTGACCCAGCCCCTCAAGCGCGTGGGCGAACGCGGTGAGGGCAAGTTCGAGCCGGTTTCCTGGGACGAAGCCCTCGGCGACATCGCCGATGCCATGCTCGATGCGCTGCAGGACCAGGGACCCGCCTCCATCATCACATTGATGACGCCCGAGGTGGCAGCCGGCGGCGCACGGCTCTTTGCCGATGTGCTCGGCACACCGACCACTGACGGCAACTCGGAGTTCCAGGACATGAGCCCGGGTTGGCATCTCACCTGGGGCACCTTCGACCCCGCGGCCAGCATGGACGACTGGTTCCTGGCGGAGCTCACGCTGATTTGGCACGCCAACCCGGTCTACACCAACATCCACTGGTATCACTACGTCGCCGAGTCCCGCTATAACGGCGGCGAGGTCGTCACGATCGCACCGGACTACAGCCCCTCGGCCATCCACGCCGACTACCACCTCCCGGTGCGCATCGGCACGGACGCCGCGCTTGCACTCGCCCTGTGTCAGGTGATCGTCGAGGCGGGCATCTACGATCGCCGTTTCGTGCAGGAGCAAACTGATCTGCCGCTGCTCGTACGTCGAGACAACGGCCGCTTCCTGCGCGGCAACGATCTGGCGCCGGACGACCGCGAAGACCAGTTCTTCTGGCTCGACTCGCGCACCCGTATCGTGGTTCCGGCGCCGCGCGGCACACTGGCACTCGCCGGTGTCGACCCTGCGCTTGACGGCGACACCGTCGTCACGCTGGCCGACGGCAGCCGTGTCGAGGTGGAACCGGCTTTCGTGCGGCTGCGCCAGCACCTCGAGAGCTACACGCCGGAGAAAGCAGCGTCCGTCTGCGAGCTGCACCCGGACTCGATCCGCAAGCTGGCGCGCAAGGTCGCCACGCGGAAGACGAAGATCTTCATCGGCTGGAATTCGGGCAAGTACTACCACGGCGACCTGATGGAGCGCTCGATGGCGCTACTGCTGGGCCTGACGGGCAACTGGGGCAAGAAGGGGACCGGCACGCGGTCCTGGGCGGTGGCGGGCTGGGACGGCTACGTCTTTGCCTCGGCGAAGGGGCGGCCGGGCCAGGAGGCCGCCCGCGAGCACCTCGCAAACATCACGGCCATGCGACGGTTCGTGACCCAACAAGACCCCACCATGACGCTGGAAATGGTTGCCAACACGGCTGCCTCCGTGAATCCTGAACTCTCGGGCTTCGGACGCATGATGCCGCCGGCCTTCCTCTGGTACTACCAGTACGGTTACAAGGAGCGCTGGAACGATCCCGCGAACAACGACCCCTCGATGAAGCGCTCCTTCGACGAGTACATGAACGAAGCGCTGGAGAAGGGCTGGTGGGACAAGAGCTACGCACAAGTCTATCAAGATGTGACGCCGCGCGTTCTCTTCGAGTCCGGCGGAAACATTCTGCGCCGCCAGCGAGGCGGTCAGAACCTGCTGCTCGAGAATCTGTGGCCCAAGCTCCAGATGATCGTCTCCGTAGACTTTCGCATCAACACGACGGGGATGTACTCAGACTACATCCTGCCGGCCGCGCAACACTACGAGAAGCTCGCCCAGAGCATGCCCTCGGTGCACCATCTGAACTGGGTCTTGAGTGATCGCGCCGTGCCACCTGCGGGCGACTCGCTCTCGGACAACGAGATCGGTATGCGACTGGTCGAGAAGATCGAAGAGCGCGCGGCCGAGCGGGGCATCAAGGACTTCGTGGACTGCACGGGTGAGCGGCGGAGCCTGGAGGGACTCATCGCGGCCGCGACGCTGGACGGCGCTCTGCGCGACGAGGAGAAGGCATACGACGAGGCCGTGCGCGACAACGCGGTCTACGGCGTGCTGCCGGAGGGCACGAGTCTGGAGACGCTGCGACAGAAGGGACACGTGCGCTGGACCGGCTGGGGCCTGGTCGGCCACGGCGAGTCGCAGGCCTCGACGATCGAGCCGGACGAGGTCCACACGCCCTTCCGCTGGCACGTCGAGGACAAGGTGCCCTACGCCACACTCGTGCGTCGTGCCCAGTTCTACATCGACCACGAATGGTTCCTCGAGGCGGGCGAGGCACTTCCGACCCACAAAGAGCCCCCGCCCCACGGCGGAACGAGCCGGCGCTTCCAGATGACCAGCGGCCACAACCGCTGGAGCATTCACTCCATGAACATGCCTGATCGCATGCTGCTCAACACACACCGCGGCGAGCCCTTTGCCTTCCTCAACGACAAAGAGGCGGCCGAGCTCGGCATCGCGAATGGGGAGATGGTCAAGATCAGCAGCAACGTGGGCGAGATGGCCATTCAGGCCAAGCTCTCCCCGTCGGTCCGGCCCGGCCAGGTAATCGTCTACAACGGTTTCGAGCCCTACATGCACGAGAAATGGTACGGCCAGGCGGATATCGAACCGGGGCACGTCAAGTGGCTGGGCCTCGCCGGCGGCTACGGACATCTTCAATACCGTCCGCTGGCGTGGCAACCGATTCCGGCGGATCGAGCGGTGCGCGTGGACGTGCAGAAGATCGCCTGAGCCGGAGCGGCAGCCACCGGAGACGATCCGCAAGGGGCTGTCACCACGCAATGTGGAGACAGCGATCAACATCGCGGCTGCAGTAATGGCGGGATCTCCGCGACCGGTCTTGAAGTTGCATCGGGCGCTGGTACGCTTGCGGCCCGCCACGGCCCGCTCGGGCCATCAGCTGGGTGGAGACCCCAATGCCCAAGATTTTCGTTCCGAAGGAGCTCGCCGCCGGCGAGACGAGGGTTGCCGCTGTCCCGGAGACGGTGCAACGCCTGATCCGCGACGGCTTCGAGGTCGACATCGAGAGTGGTGCTGGTGTCGACTCGATGCTCTCTGACGAAATTCTCGACAAGGCCGGTGCCACAATCGTCGAAAGCGCTGCCACCGGCTACGCCAACGCGGACGTCGTCCTCAAGCTCCACCCGCCGACGCTGGAGGAGGCGAGCCAGCTCAAGGAGGGCAGCATCCTCGTCGCGCACATTTGGCCCTTCCTGGCCAAGGATCTCTGCGAGAGGCTGATGCAGCGCCGCATCACCGTCTTTGCGATGGATCAGATTCCGCGCACGACCAAGGCGCAATACATGGATGCCCTCTCCTCGCAGATGAACATCGCCGGCTACAAGGCGGTCATCCTGGCGGCGGAGCGAATGCCCAAGGCAGTCCCGTTGATGATGACCGCGGCCGGTACCATCAACCCGGCGCGGGTGGTGGTCATGGGTGCGGGCGTCGCCGGCCTCCAGGCGATCGGCACCGCCAAGCGGCTGGGAGCGGCCGTCGAGGCCACCGACGTGCGGCCGGAGGTCAAGGAGCAGGTGGAGTCACTGGGCGGCAAGTTCATCGAACCGCCCGGCAGTGCCGTCGGCGAGGGGGGCTACGCGGGCGAGCAGTCCGAGGATTTCCTCAAGCAGCAGCAAGAGACGGTTCGCAAGCATCTGATCGCCGCGGACGTGGTGATCACCACCGCCAAAATCCCAGGCCGACCCGCGCCGCTGCTGGTTTCGAAGGAGATCGTCGAGGCGATGCGACCCGGCTCGGTGATCGTCGACCTGGCCGCCGAGGAGGGCGGAAACTGCGAGCTCACCGAGAGCGGCGAAATCATCGAGCGACACGGCGTGACGATTATCGGTACCGCCAACATTCCCGGAACGGTGCCGGTGGACGCATCGGCCGTCTATGCAAAGAACGTCTACAACGTCGTCAAGCAGCTCTACCCCAAGGAGACGGAGCTCGCGCTCAACTTCGGGGACGAGATCAACGATGGCGCCATCATCATTCACGCCGGAGACTGCCGGTCGGAGCGTGTTCGCGAGGCGCACGGCTTCCAGGCGCCGAGCGAGAGCACACCCGCCTCTTGAACCAGATTCGTGGCACGAGACACCTGCTTCCGCACGCCAGCGGAGCCGAGAGCGCCTGACAAACCCGGACTAGAAACGAATCTGCCAGCGCGCGCCCAACAACCCGGGCGTCGAAGCCGGAGTTAATCGGAGGTACCCGATCATGCTTTCACCTCTCCTCATCGGACTCTACGTGTTCGTGCTCGCCGTCTTCGTGGGCCGCGAGCTGCTCACGAAGGTGCCGCACACGCTGCACACACCGCTGATGTCCGGAGCCAACGCGATTTCCGGCATCACGATCGTCGGGGCGCTCACCTGCGCCAGCTTCGGCTCGAAGCCGGCGGCCATCATCGGCATGCTGGCGGTCACCGCCGCCATGATCAACGTGGTGGGCGGCTATCTCGTCACCGACCGGATGCTCAAGAAGTTCCAGCGCAGGGACTAGGAGGCGCGCGCCATGCAGACCCTGATTCACGTCACGTACATGGTGGCCTCGGTGCTCTTCATCGTGGGCATCAAGCGCCTCTCGGCGGTGAAGACCGCACGCAGCGCCAACGCCATCTCAGCATTCGCCATGCTTCTCGCCATCGTGGCGGCCATGCTCGATATCGCCCACCAGGGCGAAATCGCGTGGCTGTGGGTCGGCATGGGCCTGGTGGCAGGCAGCGCAATCGGCGCCTATCTGGCTCTCACGGTCCGGATGGAGGGCATGCCGGAGCTGGTGGGATTCTTCAACGGCATGGGGGGCCTGGCCTCGTCGCTGGTGGCCGTATCCATGTCCATCTTTGCCTGGATCGCGTGGGGCGAGCTTCTCTCCGCCCAGACCGCGGGCATGACGACGACCGTCGGTGTCGCCGGTCTGCCGGAGGCCGCGGCCGAGACCCGGGGCGCTGCCCCGCTTCTCACGCCCGACAACGCCATCACGATCGCTCTGTCGATCCTGGTGGGCGGAGTCACCCTCACGGGCTCGCTGGTGGCCTGGGCCAAGCTGAAGGGCGTCATGAGCGGCGGCCAGATCTTCCTGCCCGGCCACAAGGCGATCAACCTCGTTCTGCTCGTGATCACGCTCGGGGCGGGCATTGCAGCGTTCTTCGTCGTCCCGTTGGGTTCCATCACCCTGCTCTACCAGCTGCTGGCCGTGGCGGTCGTGGCGTCCTTCATTCTCGGCGTCACCTTCGCGATCCCCGTCGGCGGTGCGGACATGCCGGTGGTGATCTCGCTGCTCAACTCGTTCTCGGGCATCGCCGCCGCCATGACGGGCTTCGTCCTCTACAACAACCTCCTCATCATCAGCGGCTCACTGGTCGGCGCCGCCGGCATGATTCTCACGATCATCATGTGCCGCGGTATGAACCGCCCCCTCACCAACGTGCTCTTCGCCAAGTTCAGCCTCACGGGTGGCGACAAGGAGGAGTACATCAACGTCAAGAGTGGGGATCCGGTGGACGCGGCGATCGCTCTGGCGAACGCCAGCAATGTCATCTTCGTGCCGGGCTACGGGCTGGCCGCCGGACAGGCTCAGCACGCGACCCGCGAGCTGGCCGACATGCTCGAGGAGCGGGGCGTCAATGTTCGCTACGCGATCCACGAGGTGGCCGGGCGCATGCCGGGACACATGAACGTGCTGCTGGCCGAGGCCAACGTTCCCTACGACCAGCTCTACAAGCGCGAGGACATCGAAGCGGACTTCAAGAACTCGGACGTCGCTGTCGTGATCGGAGCCAACGACGTGGTGAACCCCGCGGCGCTCGACGACGAGAACTGCCCGCTCTACGGAATGCCAATCCTGCCCGCCCACGAGGCCCAGCAAGCCTTCGTCATCAAGCGTTCTCTGGCTGCGGGCTTCGCCGGCATGAAGAACACGCTCTTCGAATCCGACAAGACGCTGATGGTCTTTGGTTCGGCGAAGGACGTAATCAGCTCGATTTCCGAGGAGCTGAAGCAGCAGTAGGGGACCGGCGACCTTTCGGAGGACGATCGCCAACGGCAGGATGAGGTTTCCCGCGCCGACGGCTATGGTTGCGCGAATGATCGAAGTCCGCGCGAAAGCGATCCGAACCCATGGCACACTCGACGCCGCCCTAGCCGCCGGTGCGCTACCCGACTCGCCGGAAGTCAGCGTCGTCGAGGCGCTGCTCTTGGGATTGCTGCGCCTGGGCGTTCGCAAGTACCTGGCGATCCTGGGTCACGGCAACACTGCGCTCGCCGAAGTCGTGCGCGTCTACCATGAGCACGGCATCGTTCGTCTCTTCCCCTGCCGAAACGAAGTCGCGATGGCCCACGCCGCCACTGCGCTGCGCTGGCACTATGGCGAGACACCAGCCGTTCTCACCTCGATCGGGCCGGGGGCTCTGCAAGCGCTGGCGGGCTCACTCACCGGTGCGTCGAATGGCGTCGGCGTCTGGCACATCTACGGCGACGAGACCACGCACGGGGAAGGCTACAACATGCAGCAGATCCCCAAGCAGGAGCAGCACCTGTTCGGTCGCCTCAGCAGCGCAATGGGCGAGTCGTATACGCTCTACGATCCCGGGGCCATTCGCGACTGCCTGCGGCGCGGTGCCGGGCGTGTGCACGACGCCTACCGGCCCGGGCCGTTCTACCTCCAGCTCCCGTTGAACGTGCAGCCGATGAAGGTTGCAGACTTCAATCTCGCCGCGCTGCCGACTCGGCCACCCATCGACCGTCTCGCACCGGTTGACGACGATGCCTACACGGGCGCCGTCCGTCTGCTCCGGCACCACCGGCGTATCGTGGTCAAGCTGGGCGGTGGGACCCGCGCCTATTCCGGCCAAATCGACGCCCTGCTCCAGGCGACTGGCGCAGTGGCCGTCCTCTCCCCCGGCGCGCTCGGCGTGCTGCCCGACGCACACCCGCGAAACATGCACGTCGGCGGCAGCAAGGGATCGCTCAGCGGCAACTACGCCATGGCGCACGCCGACCTGGCGGTCGTGATCGGCTCTCGCGCCGTGTGCCAGGCGGACTGTTCCGGAACCGGCTTCGAACGAGCCGAGGCGGTGATCAACATCAACGGGGAGCGCTCCGACGCCACGCACTACAACCGAACGGCGGCCCTGGTCGGATCGATCGACGCCGTGATCGAGCATCTGCTGGACGCGCTCACGCGAGCCGGCCCGAGCCCCGCCGAGCAAGCCGCACCGTGGCTGGCCGAGTGCGGCGAGCAGAAGTCACGCTGGAGCGAGCTGCGCAAACAGCGGTGTGAGGCGCCGCCGATTCACGACGACGTCTGGCAGCGAGCGGTGCTCACCCAGCCCGCGGCGATCGGGATCGTGGACCGCTTCGCCCGGCGCGTCGGAGCCGTCAAGTACTTCGATGCGGGCGACGTGCAGGCCAACGGCTTTCAGGTAGTCGCGGACGAACGGCCGGGCGAGACCTTCACCGACACCGGAGCCTCCTACATGGGGTTCGCCGCGAGCGCCCTGCTCGCTTCGGCTCTGGCGGACGAGGGGCGTTACTGCATCGCGCTCGTCGGGGACGGCTCCTTCATGATGAACCCGCAGATCCTGCTCGATGGCGTCGAGCACGGCGTCCGGGGCAGCATCGTCGTGCTCGACAATCGACGCATGGCGGCGATCTCAGGCCTGCAGATCGACCAGTACGGCCACGATTTCGGCACGCACGATCGCGTGGCGGTCGACTACGTGGCGCTCGCCTCGGCGGTAGCAGGCGTCAACGGGCTATTCGGCGGGCACGACGCGGCTGCTCTGCAGTCGGCGCTCGAGCGGGCCCACGCGTACGACGGACTCTCGTTGATCCACCTGCCCGTCTACTGGGGCGACGACCCGCGAGGCGGCATGGGTGTCTACGGGCGCTGGAACGTGGGTACGGGCTGCGATGAAGTGCAGCGACTCTATCACGCTCAACGGATCTGATATGTCTCGGGCGCAGCGACTCTTCATTGCCGATGATTGGCGAGACTCTGCCGACGGAGCGGTGCTCCCGATCATCGACCCAGCGACCGAAGAGCAGATCGGCTCGGTCCCGGTCGCCACGCCAACGGACCTGGACGACGCGCTCGAGGCCGCAGAGTACGGCGCGCGGCACTGCCGTCGGCTGTCCGCCCACGAGAGAAGTGCCTGCCTGCGCCGAATGGCACAGGGCATTCGCAAGCAGAGCGACGACATCGCGAGGTCCGTGACACTCGAGACGGGCAAGCCGCTGGCAGAATCGCGGGCAGAGGTTCTCGCGACTGCCGAGCACTTCGACTGGAATGCCGAAGAGGCGCGGCGGGTCTACGGTCATGTGTTGCAGGAACGCGAAGCGGATACGCGCTTCGAGGTGCGCTACGAGCCGCTGGGTGTCGTGGCCGCGATCACGGCCTGGAACTTTCCCGCGCTGCTGCCCGGGCGCAAGCTGTCCGCAGCGCTGGCGGCCGGCTGCAGCGTCATTCTCAAGCCTTCCGAAGAGGCGCCGAGCGCGGCATTCGCGCTGGCTGAGATCGCCGCTGCTGCCGGATTGCCGACCGGGGCGCTCGCTGTCGTGACGGGCGACCCGGCCCGAATCTCTTCGCACCTGCTGTCGTCCGGGCGCGTTCGAAAGCTCAGCTTCACGGGCTCGGTGGGCGTCGGCAAGCTCCTGATGCAGCAGGCGGCGCACGGGCTGACGAAGCTCGCCCTCGAGCTCGGCGGGCACGGCCCCGTGTTGATCTTCCCCGATGCGGACCCGGAGGCGACCGCGACCGCCTGCGCGCGCGCCAAATTCCGAAATGCGGGTCAGGTCTGCATCAGCCCAAGTCGCTTCTTCGTGCACCGCTCAATCGCGGCGCGCTTTCGCGATGCCTTCGTCCGCTACGCGCGGGATCTGCGAATCGGCAACGGACTCGATCCCGAGGTCGAGATGGGGCCTCTCACCAACACGCGCCGCTTCGAGGCCGCTCAAGCGCTCGTCGCGGACGCACTGGCCGGAGGGGGCAAGCTGCTGGCCGGAGGGGGGCGACCGGCTTCCCAACAGCGAGGCTTCTTCTTCGAACCGACCGTGCTCGCGGATGTTGCTCCCGAAGCGCGCATTCTGCACGAAGAGCCCTTCGTGCCGGTGGCGCCGATCCTGGAATTCGACGACTTCGATCAGGTGTTGGCACGAGCCAACGCGCTGCCGTTCGGGTTGGCGGCCTATCTGTTCACGAACGATCTCGCCACTGCCGAGCATGCCGCCGACGCCCTCGAGGCCGGCATGGTCGGAATCAACGACTTCGCGCTGGCGGCCGCTGAGGCGCCCTTTGGCGGGGTGAAGCAGAGCGGGATCGGGCGCGAGGGTGGTGCACTCGGCATCCGTGAGTTCCTGGAGGCCAAGACGCTGAAGACGGTCTTCCGAGGCAATTAGGCTATGACCAAGAAGAGCGGCCTGGCCGGCAGTCTGACGGATTACGGCGATCCGGACTTCGCGCTCTATCTGCGACGCTCGTTCGCGAGCTCGATGGGCTATTCCAGGGCGATTCTCGAGCGACCCGTGATCGGGATCGCGGACACGACGAGCGATCTCAACAGCTGCCATCGCCACTTCCCCGAGCTGATCCAGGCGGTCAAGCGCGGCGTGCTGGCCGCCGGCGGTCTGCCGCTCGCCTTCCCGACCATCTCACTGGGCGAGGTCTTCCTGAGCCCCACCAGCCTGATGTTCCGCAACCTGATGGCGATGGATTGCGAGGAAATGATCCGCGCTCAGCCAATGGATGCAGTCGTGCTGCTCGGCGGGTGCGACAAGACCGTCCCGGCCCAGCTGATGGGCGCGCTCTCGGCCAATCGGCCCGCCATCCAGCTCGTCGCCGGCCCCATGATGACGGGCCGCCATCGCGGCGAGCGACTCGGTGCGTGCACGGACTGCCGGCGCTACTGGGCGCGCTTGCGCTCCGGTGAGATTGCGGCCGAGGAGATCGATACGGTCGGAGAACGTCTCGCCACCACGGCCGGAACCTGTGCCGTGATGGGAACCGCGAGCACGATGGCGGCCATCGCCGAGGCGCTCGGCATGATGCTACCGGGAACGGCCGCCATCCCCGCCGTCCATGCCGACCGGCTGCGCGCGGCCGAGGCGTCGGGCGCCGCGGCGGTCGAGATGGCGAGGGCGGGACGCAAGCCCGACGAGATCATCACAGAGCGAGCCATCGAGAACGCACTGCGTGTACTGCTGGCCGTCGGCGGCTCGACCAATGCGATCCTGCACCTGACGGCGATCGCCGGCAGGGCCGGAATCGATCTCGACCTTCAGCGGCTCAACGTGCTCTCCGACAGCACGCCTGTGTTGGTGGACCTCAAGCCGACGGGCGAGCACTACATGGAAGATCTCTTCGCGGCCGGCGGCATCGGGGCCGTGCTGCGCGAGCTCCGCCCGCTGCTCCATCTCGACTGCCTCACGGTGACAGGAGAAACGCTCGAAGAGCGCCTCGCCGGGTGCGCCGGAGGCACATCAGCGGCGGCCGACAGCTACGTCGACCGGCGCATCATCCGCCCGCTCTCGAACCCGCTGCAACGCAGCGGTGGTCTGGTGGCACTGTTCGGGTCGCTGGCACCGCGTGGCGCCATCATGAAACGCTCGGCGGCGGATCCCAGACTCTTCGAACACGAGGGACGCGCGGTGGTCTTCGATTCGCCCGAAGACCTGCACCGACGCATCGATGCAACGGACCTCGACGTCAGAGCGGATGACATCCTGGTGCTGAAGAACGCCGGGCCGACCAGCCCTTCCGGCATGCCCGAAGCCGGCTATCTGCCGATCCCGGCGAAGCTCGCGCGCGAGGGTGTGCGCGATATGCTGCGCATCTCCGACGCGCGCATGAGCGGAACGGCGTTCGGCAGCGTCGTGTTGCATGTGACACCCGATGCGGCCAGCGGCGGTCCGCTGGCCGCCGCGCAGACGGGAGACCGCATCCGCATCAGCGTCGAGCAGCGAAGACTCGATCTGCTGCTCTCACCCGAAGAGCTGCAGCGACGCCCACGCGAGCGCTTCGCCCCGCCGAGCCGCGGCTACGCGCGGCTGCAGCACGAGAGGGTTCTGCAAGCCGACCAGGGCTGCGACCTCGACTTCCTGCGCCGCTTTCCAGAGCGAACCCGGCAGACCAACGACGGGAAGGGCTGAATCAGAGGCCGCCGCACCCGCGCTCAGGGCATCAGCCGTCCTCGAGCTCGGCGATGGCGACCTCCCTGCCCTCGTCGGCGCTACGTGCGGCCGCCAGCGCGAAGGCCAGCGTGTGGCGCGCGGACTGCGCGTCCTGCGCGGGTACGCGGCCCTCGCACAACGCGTCGATGAAGTCGATCCCGCCCAGGCGAAACGATTCCGCCCAGTCGCACTCGAGGTCGTGAAAGGCGCGCGTCTCCCCGTCTCGGTAGAGGACGACCGATGGCTCGTCCAGAAGCTTGCCGGTGCAGCGGTTGACCCAGAGGACACCCTCGCTGCCGTGAATCTCCAGGCGGTCATCACTCGCATAGTACGAGGAGCGTACCCGCATGCCCAGCGAGGCGATCACCTCCCACGAGCCGTAACGCGGAACGGCGCCGGCGTACTTCCAGCTAATCAGTGCGGGGCCGTCGATTCGCTCGTTCGGTCCCAGCTCGGTCCAATGAATGAAGGCATGGACCCGCTCGACCTCCTCCGGCATGAAGAAGCGTCCCATATTGAAGCAGTGATAGCCGTGGTCGAAGGTCGTCGCGCCTCCGCCACACGTGTCGGTGTTCATACGCCAGGCTTGCGTCTGGGGCGTGAGCGCCCAGCCATCTGTCAGACGGCCCGACGCCGTCTTGGCGCGTAGCGACAGCGGCTCACCGATGGCCCCGGCGTCGATCAGCTCTTTGGCCTTCAGGTGGGGTGGATAGAACATGAAGTTCTCGAAGACGCGCAGCGTGAAGCCGGTCCGCTCGCTGACCCGTGCCAGTCGTGCGAGCGCCTCGAGAGTGGGCGTCGGCGGCTTCTGCAGTGAGACGTGCTTGCCCGCCTCGAGGGCCGCCGTGGCATGCTCCTCGTGGAGGTGATGCGGCGTCAAGATCTCCACGGCATCGATCTCAGGATCGTCCAGCAGCGCGGCGAGATCTCCGTAGACACGCGCGCCGCCCCATCGCTCCGCGCTCGCTCGGGCACGCGCCTCGTCCAAGTCACACACGGCGCGAATCTCGGCCCGGGGATGGTCGATGTATCCCAAGCACTGCAGATCCGAGATGCGACCACAGCCGACGAAACCAATACCGATCCGCTCACCCGTCATGTCCAGCCACCTCGCAGTCGCCTACGTGTCGTAATCCAGCCGCCGCCCAGCCGTCCAGCCGCCGTCGACCGCGAGCGGATGCCCGGTGACGAAAGAGGCATCGTCTGAAGCGAGAAAGAGCGCGGCGGCCGCCACCTCCTCCGGCCGACCGCTTCTCTCCATGGCATGCCAGCTGCGAATCTGCTCGCGCACGTGCTCGAGCTCCGGCTGCTGCAGTGGCGCGGTCAGCGGCGTCTCGATCAGGCCGGGACACAGGCAGTTCACGCGAATCCCATCGCGCGCGTAGTTGACCGCCATGTTCTTCGTCATCAGCACCACGCCTCCCTTCGATGCGTTGTACGCCGTGGAGGTCGCGCTGCCCTCGAGGCCTTCGACGCTTGCGATGTGTACGATGCTGCCCGATCGCTGAGATCGCATGACGGCCAGAACGTGCTTCGACACCAGGAAGGCACCCTTGAGGTTGATGTCTACGATGCGGTCCCACTCCGCTTCTTCGAGCTCGTGAGCCAGAGCTCCGCCGCCGACGCCCGCCGCGTTCACCAGAATGTCGATGCGGCCGAAGCGCTGCGCCACCTGCGAGATCGCATCGGCAACCCCGGCCTCGTCGCGAACATCGAGGGCGCTGCGAAAGAGTGCACCGGGAGCCGAGTCTTCGACAGCGCTCCAGAGGGCCGGCTCCAACGGTTCGTGAAGATCGAGCCCGGCGATGCAGGCGCCCTCGCCGGCGAAACGGGCGGCGCACGCGGCGCCGATGCCCGAAGCCGCGCCCGTGATGAGAGCCACCTTGTCTGCGAGACGCCCCATGGCTTCGCTCCTCCGCTGGCGGAGCCCAGCTTAGCAGGGCGAGCGCGCAGCGATCAGAAGCGGCTCTTCGGAAGCACCGATCGCGGGTTGACCGCCGCATCGGCCACGCGAATCTCGAAGTGAAGGTGGGGGCCGGTCGAGCGCCCGGTCGATCCGACGTCGGCGATGGGCGCTCCGCGCGCAACCCGCTGGCCGCGCCGCACGCCGAGCCTTCGGGCATGTGCGTAGAGGGACGTCGTCTTGTCGTCGTGCTTCAGGATGATCACGTTGCCGTAGCCACTCATCTTGTTGTCCGAGTAGATGACATCGCCCGCAGCGGCGGCGTAGATCGGCTCGCCCGTGTCGGCGGCGATATCGATGCCGTGATGCGGCCGTGCGGCGCGGCGGCCGTACTCGGAGCTCACGACACCAGCCTTCAGCGGCCAGCCCCAGGCGTTTCGGCCCGCGGCGAGCTGCGCGGCTTCGGGAGGCGGGGGACCGGGAGCACCCGGGCGCCCGGCGGCGCGAGCGGGAACCACGCCAGCGGCCTTGAGCACTGCGAGCACGTCTCGCTCGCCGAGATCACCATCGTCGTGATACTTCTTCAGAACATCGGCCAGCTCGGCATAGCGGTCCCACTTGGCGAGAAGCTTGCGGCCTTCGGGTGTCGCCCGCAGATAGATCCGGCTGACCTCCTCCATCGTCTGGCAAGCCACCAAGAGCGCGGAGAGGGAAAGAACCGTCACGCACGCGAGCCGGCGACGCACTCGCGACGTGGTGCGGCCTTCCCGCGTCCGGCTCTCGCATCGCCCCGATCTCGCTACGCGATGAAGCCTGGAGGCCATGAGGCCGCCGCTACCCGAACAGCCCCGACAGGGCTGCACCCGGCAAGGTCACGAGGTCGAGCACAATCGTGAACGGCACGACGTAGGGGCGGCAGCGCGGCCGCAGGCCCGACTCCGGCAAACCTCGCGTAAGACCAAAGAAGTAGTCGGTGTCGTAGCGCCAACCGGCATCACGCTCGACAATCGACGGCCCGCTGACCGGCGGCGGCGCCTCGTCTGCCCATGCCGACCCGGTCGACATGCAGCCGAGCAGGAGTGCCAGCGCCAAGCTGCGTCCGAAAGTCGCCATCGAGAGTCTCCCCCGGCCGGCGGCGGCCCCACTGCCCCACGCGACCCGGCGGTATAGAGTACACCAGTGAGGCACTTCCGGAGAAGCTGCATCAGCACAGAACGTCCGACTTGATCTGTGAGATCAGGTTGCATCAAGAGCGCCCGCCATGACAGACGTTGACCAGAGCCGGATTAGGACCGCCCTCGAGGTCGACCGTACCATCGACATCATCACCATCGGCGCCCGCACCGGGCTGCCGCGCACGACGGAGATCTGGTTCTTCAACGTCTCGGGGCGCATCATCATCTGCGGGACACCGGCTGCCAAGGGCGGAAGCGGCCCCCGCGCACGGCGCGACTGGTTGGCCAATCTGGTCGCGCACCCGGAGTTCATGTTCTGCCTGAAGGAAACGGTGCAGATTCAGCTGAGCGCCCGGGCCAGCGTAATGCGGGACCCTGGGCAAAGACGCGAACTGATGCTGAGGCCGGAGATGAAGTGGTTCCGGAATCAGGTGGATTCGGTGGAGGTCTTGGTGCGAGACAGCCCCATCGTCGAGGTTCGCTTCACGGGGGACTTCGCCTGGCTGAGTCGAATCCTCAGACCAATCCACTCGTAACGGTTCCGCCGTTACTCGAACAGGGTCACGAGCACGAACTCTCGACTCGAAATCGCCCAGCCCGGTCGCGCTGGGTCTGGCGGCTGCGATCGGAGCCCAGGAGGGTGAGGCAGCGGGGGGCGGCGAAGAGAAAGGTGAAGAAGATCGCGGGCAAGCGCGAGATCATGCGCATGGCAGAGGAGTATGTCCATGAGACTACCTGCGAGCGCTACGGTCGCGTATTCGAGAGCAAGCGAGGAGGCAAGCGCCCTTGCCCGGGCCGCTGCCGCATGGCTGCCCGCCGCGCCAGGAAGTATGATCTGCCAAGTACGGATTGGGAGGCTCTTCGGTGGCAGCCGGGGCAGCCCGCACTTGCATCTCAGAGGGCTTCGAGCAAGATGGGGCGGGATGCAGGACGGCGTACCGCGGAGATGACCATGTACCGGAGCCGCAGCTCGTGGCAGCCGAGCAGGCCGAGAGGGCCGAGAGGAATGCTCTCGCAGCTGAGTGGACGGCTGATGGTCGGACTCCTTGCCATCGGCGTCATCGTGGCTGGCTGTGCCACTCCGAATCCGGGGAGCCAGGCGAGGACGCCCGAAGGCGAAGCTCGCGCCCCCGGCGTGAGCGCGGGGAGCCAAGCTGACGCTGCCGCCGACCCTCGGCAGTGGGCAATGCTCTCGAGAGCCGGCCGCCAGGCCATGCGTCCGCAAGCATACGATGAGGCCGAGAAGCTCTTCGTGGCCGCTCTGGCCGCCGTCGCCGACCGACCGGCCCACGACGCTCGCATCCACACGACGCTCCGCCAGCTTGTGACACTCGCCGCGATCTATCAGCGACTGGAGCGCGACGAAGATGCACAGCGCGTGTTGTTCATCGTGACCGAATACGCCGATTCCCGGGGCGTGGCCCGCTACGCTGATGACGCCTACGACACGCGCTACCGCACCCTGGTCAAGGAGCCGCTTGGGTTCTTCTTCAGGCCGGCCCCCGAGCCCGATGTGCCGGGTCCCCATACCTTGGATGGGCTGATCGCACGTACGGCGCAGCGTTTTCAAGTCGATCCCGCCCTGGTCAAGGCCGTGGTGGCGGCGGAGTCCAATTTTGATTCTCGCGCTGTCTCACGAGCAGGCGCTCTGGGGCTGATGCAGCTCATGCCCGAGACGGCCCGTGAGATGGGCGTGCGCGCACCCTTCAAGCCCAGTGAAAACCTGAAGGGAGGCGTCCGCTACTTGCGCGAGATGCTCGACCGCTACGGGGATCTCGACCATGCCCTGGCGGCCTACAACGCCGGGCCCAATGCTGTGGACCGCTACGGCGGGATCCCGCCCTATCCCGAAACCAGATCCTACGTGAAGCGCGTGCTGGAAAACTATCGCGACTATCAGGGCCAGCTCTCCAACTGATCTCGGTGACAGGGTCCGAGGTCCGGCGCCGTGGCCCGCGAGGCCGTGGGCTTGGCCGCGTCCGTTGCCCGCGCTCGGGCACTGTGCGGGAATGTCCCAGCCCGAGGAGTGATGCGAGAATCGCGCGACTGGTTCTGGGTCGAAGTGCTCGCGGTTCTGGCGATGCTGGTGGGCGGCGCCGGGCTGCGCTTCTGGCTCTCCACGGCGGTCCCATTCGACGCTGCCGAGCTCGAGGCGCTCGCCGATGCGAGCGTGCGAAACCACAGCATGCGCATGCCCTTCATCATGTTCAACGGCGCGAGCCTCTTCGCGCTCTATCTCTTCCTGCGTCGCTCGGCGGGCGTGCCCGCCGCCTTTGCGGGTCTGCTGCTGCTGCAGACCAGCCTCGATTTTCAGCAGCGGGCCCTTCGCATCGGCTGGCTGCCACTGGCGCTGCTGGTCGTGGCCATTGCACTCACGCTGTGGCGCTTCACACTGCCGGCCCGGCGCGCACCGCACCCGGTCGCCCGAGCGCTGGCGCTGCTCGCTGTGTTGCTAGCCGGTCGGGGCCTCTTCCTCGGCGCGACCCTGCCCCAGCGGCTCGCCGCGATCCGCCGCGATGCGGCAGCGGATCCGGCGCTGCTCCAGGCGTCGCTCGTGGCCTGTGGCGGCACTGAGCTGACGCCCCTGGATCGTCTGGCCGACTGCGACCTCGCCTGGCCGAAGCAGCGCTCGCTGGCTCAGCAGGAGGCGCTGTTCATGCACGCCCAGCGACTCGGTGGCAGCGCCACTGTGCTGGACGGCGCTCATCCGCTGCCCGACTCGAAGCCAGCGCTCGTCGCCATCTTCGACCCGGCCGCCGTCGCCCTCTTCGCGGTCGAACCGGGACCCCAGGTCGCCACGGCCCTCAAGGTCGTGGGCACGCCGGCAGACGGCGAGGCAGTGCAAAACCACCGCCCACGCTAACCTGCGGCTGCCCCCCATCGACGCACGCGGTTCCCGAAGAGGTTCCTGAGAGAGCTGGATGAGCACTGCCGTTCTGGCTGAGAAGCCGAGCGTCGCGCGGGACATCGCTCGAGTCATCGGAGCCCGCCGCCGCCGCGATGGTTATCTGGAGGGCAACGGCTATCTGGTGAGCTGGGCGGTGGGCCACCTGGTTTCGCTGGCGGAGCCGCATCAGATTCGGCCGGAGTGGAAGAGCTGGCGGCGCGAACAGCTCCCGATGATCCCCGAACGCTGGCAGCTCACGGTCTACGACCGAACCCGCGAGCAGTTCGAAATCGTATCTCGCATCCTGAACGACCCGGCGGTCGAAGAGATCATCTGCGCCACTGATGCCGGCCGCGAGGGCGAGCTGATCTTCCGCTACATCTATCAGGCTACCGGCTGCCGCAAGCCGGTTCGGCGGCTCTGGATCTCATCGCTGACCGAGGGCGCAATCCGTGCCGGCCTGGCCCAATTGCGTGAGCAGAGCGAGCTCGATCCCCTGGCCGACGCAGCCCACGGCCGCAGCCGGGCCGACTGGCTCGTGGGGATGAACCTGTCACGCGCCTACACGCTGGCCTACGGCGACACGCTCTCGGTGGGGCGCGTGCAGACGCCGACCCTCGCCATGCTGGTCGAGCGTGAGCTCGCGATTCGCGACTTCGAGCCCGAGGCCTACAAAGAGGTACACGTGCGCTTTGCGCCGCCCGGTGACGAGACGAGCTATGCGGGGGTCTACTTCAAGCCCGCGCGGGCGGGCGGGCACGACGCCAGCCCGGAGCGGGCCGATGAGCAATCGCCCACCGATGTGGTTGAGCGCCACCTGCGCGCACGGCGGCTGCCGCCCGATGGCGAAGAAGCGGAGCGCATCGCTGAACGCGCACGGCACGGCCAGGCACAGGTTGCAGCCATCGATGGGCGCCAGCGCAAGCTTCCGCCTCCGCTGCTCTACGACCTGACCGAGCTGCAACGGCACGCCAACCGGCTCTACGGCTTCTCCGCGAGCCGAACCCTCGAGCTGGCCCAGAGTCTCTATGAACGCAAGAAGCTGATCAGCTACCCGCGCAGCGACAGCCGATATCTGTCGCGCGATGTCGCGGCCGAGCTGACGGGCGTGGTAGGTGTCATCGCCGGACGCTACGACGCAGCGCTCCTGGCCGAACACACCGGCGAGCGCCCGCTCGGCCCGCGCTTCGTCGACGACGCACGCGTGACCGATCACCACGCCCTGATTCCCACGACCGTTGATGCCAGCGCGGTCTCGCTATCGCAGGGCGAGGAGCGGATCTACGATCTCATCTGCCGCCGCCTGCTGGCGGCCTGGCACGCCGACCATCTCTACTCGACGACTCGCGTCATCACCGTCATCCGTGACGGCGAGCGAGCGAGCAGCGAGGTCGACCACTACCAGAGCAACGGCACGCGCATCGACCGGCCGGGCTGGAAGCTGCTCGACGTGCAGCCCGCAAGGCGCGCCGCAGCCGAGAAGCCGGGCGTTGCTTCGGCCGTAGACGAATCCGATGCGGGACTGCCGGCAAGCCTCGAGGTCGGCCAGCCGCAGCGGGTATCGCAGGTGCGTATCGCGGACAAGCAGACCCGCCCGCCTCGACACTTCAGTGAGGCGACGCTGCTGACCGCGATGGAGAGCGCGGGGAAGAGCCTCGATGAGAAGGCGCTCTCGGAGGCCATGCGGGAGACGGGGCTCGGCACGCCCGCCACCCGCGCCAGCATCATCGAGACGCTGCTGAAGCGGGGCTATGTCGAGCGCCAGAAGAGGACCCTGATCGCCACTCAGAAGGGAATTCGCCTGATCGAAGTCGTGCATGCGGACGTCAAGAGCCCGGTCATGACCGGCCGCTGGGAGGCGCGACTGCAGGCTATCGGGCGTGGTGACGAGCAGCTCGGCAGCTTCATGGCACAGATCGAGGCCTACGTGCGTGAAGTCGTGAAGCGCGTGCTGGCCGAAGTGGGCGATCCAGTGCAGCCGGAGCTGACGACCGCGGCAGCCGCGCACGCGCCCAGGCGAGTGGCGACACCGCCCGAGAGGCTTCACGAGCTGCTGCGCGACGCCTTTCGCTTCGATGACTTCCGCCCCTATCAGCAGGCGGTCTGCCAGGCGGCTACGCGCGGCGAGGACGTACTGCTCGTGATGCCCACCGGCGCGGGCAAGTCACTCTGCTACCAGCTTCCCGGCCTCGCGCGGGCCGGCACGACGCTGGTGGTGAGCCCTCTCATCGCACTGATGGAGGATCAGGTGGGCAAGCTGCGGAGCCAGGGCTTGCGTGCCGAGCGCATCCACTCGGGACGTGGCCGGCCCGAGTCACGCCAGGTTTGTCTCGACTATCTCGGCGGGGACCTCGACTTTCTCTTCATCGCGCCGGAGAGGCTCGGCGTGCCCGGCTTTCCCGAGATGCTGGCGCGCCGCAAGCCCGCGCTGATCGCGGTGGACGAGGCCCACTGCATCTCGCAGTGGGGGCACGACTTTCGCCCGGACTACCGGCGGCTGAAGCAACGCCTGCCCGCGCTGCGACCCGCCCCCATCGTGGCGCTGACCGCGACCGCCACGCCGCTGGTGCAGCGTGACATCGTCGAGCAGCTCGGCATCGCGAACGCCGCGCGCTTCATTCACGGATTCCGGCGCACCAACATCGCCATCGAGCTGGTGGAGACGGCGCCCGCGGCGCGCGAGGCGAGCGTGCTGAGAATCCTGTCGAGCGCGCAGCAGCGCCCCGCGATCGTCTACGCCCCGACCCGAAAGAAGGCCGAGAGTCTGGCGCGACGACTCGGCGAGCGCATGCCGTGCGCGGTCTACCACGCCGGGATCACGGCCTCGCGGCGCGATCGCGTGCAGGCGGACTTTCTCGCTGGCCGCATCGAAGTGATCGTGGCCACGATTGCGTTCGGCATGGGCATCGACAAGCCCGATGTTCGTTGCGTGATTCATGCCGCGCTGCCCGCCAGCATCGAGGGCTACTATCAGGAGATCGGCCGTGCGGGTCGCGACGGCCTGGCCTCGCGCGCGGTTCTGCTCCACAGCTATGCCGACCGTCGAACCCACGAGTGGTTTCTCGAGCGCGACTATCCCGAGGTCGAGCATCTCGAGCGGCTCTACGACGCGCTGGACGACGTTCCGCGCTCACGAGAAGCGCTCGCACAGCGCATGCACGGGCGCCGCCGTACACCTGAGGACTTGCTGCAGACGGCCCTCGAGAAGCTCTGGATCCACGGGGGTGCCCTCGTGAGCCCGGAGGGTGACGCCACGCGTGGCAGCCAGAGCTGGCGAGCCGCCTATCTCGCCCAGCGACATCACCGAGAGCAGCAGCTCACGCAAGTCGCTCGCTATAGCGAGAGTCCCGGGTGCCGCATGCTGCACCTGGTGCGCCACTTCGGCGACCAGGCCGACGCCGGCACGCCCTGCGCCCAGTGCGACATCTGCTCGCCACGCTCGTGCGTCGCGATCGCGATGCGCGATGCCAGTCCGACTGAGCAGCAGGCGATGGCTCAGATCCTCAAAGTGCTGCGTGAGCGAAACGGCCAGAGCACGGGGCGGCTGCACAGCGATATCTTCGGCGAGAGCCTCGATCGACGATACTTCGAGCAGCTCCTTGCGGCGCTGGTGCGCGGCGGGCTGCTCTCGGTCGAGGAGGACTCCTTCGAGAGCGAGGGCAAGTGCATCTGCTTTCTTCGCGCCTTCCTGACGCGGGCGGGCAAGCGTGCCGAGGACGAGGCACTCGCGGATCTCGGCCTGGCGGAGCGGAGCGAGACGAAGACCAAGCGCCCGCGACCAAGGGCGGGCCGGCGCAAGGCGGCGGGCCGCAGGCGATCTCAGCCGACGGCGGGGCCACGCGGCTCGGCGGGCGCGACCCTACAGAGCGCGGCCGCTCCCGCGCTCGTCGACGCCTTGAAGCAGTGGCGTCTCGAGAAAGCCAGGCACCGGGGCATCCCGGCCTTTCGCATCCTGACCGACCGCACGCTACTCGCGATCGCGAGCGAGAGCCCGCACGACGAAGAGGCGCTGCTCGCCGTGCACGGCATGGGCCCGACACTGGCGCGCCGCTACGGCCGGGAGATCCTCGCGATCACGAGCCGCTGAAACGCTGCCGCGCCGCGCGGCCCAGCGCGTTCAAGACCTGAGACAGTCGGCGAAGAATCCGAGCACGCGATCGAGCGCCAGCCGCGTCGGGTGGCCCTCTTCGTCGACCAGATCCTTGGTCACGACGCTGTGCGCGCTGCGGGAAATACCGTGTGGGTTGCCACGCGAGGAGTCGATTTCGATTCCCTCGAAGCCCTCGCCAAGCTCCTCGCGCAGGCGCTCGAAGCGCTCGGGCGGGCAGAGCGGATCGCCCGTGAAGCGCAGGCCCAGCACGCGACGCCCCTCATCGCAAACCCGGCCCCGCACGACGTCGAGATCGGTGTCCGAGAGATGCAGTCCGCGCCTCCGCTCCTTGCCGATCGGAAAGGGCAGCGAAGGCTGCGAGAGCACCGGCGCCATCACCCAGGGATCGACCATCAGGGCCAGCGCGAAGTTCCCGGTCAGGCACATGCCGATCGCGCCGACACCCGGGCCACCCCGCTCTTCGTGCAGTGCCCGGCACAGAGCACGCAGCCAGACCGTGACCGGGCTCGAGCCGCGCGACGCCAGCACGTGGAACTCCGCACTGACGCAGGCACGCGCGAGCTGGCCGGCGATGTAGCTCGGGGACAGATCCCGCCCCGTCGTGCCGAAGAACTCGGGCATTGCGACGGTGAAGCCCGCCCCCGCGACGCGCTCAGCGAACTCGGCCACCGCGGGGTAGATTCCGGGCACCTCGTGCATCACCACGACACCCGGACCTGAGCCTATGCGATAAACGGGACGGGTGATGCCTTCGTGGCTGAACTCGGTCTTCTCGAATGCCTCGAGCATCAGGTGGAATACTATGGAAAACCCTCTCGTCATCAAAGCACTGGCAGGCGTACTCGCCTGGGCCGCGCTCGTCTATCTGCTGCTGCTGCGTCCGTGGCGACCGCGAAGGTTGCTGACCAATCTGACGCCGAGCGTGGATCTGCTCTTTCTCAGTGGGCTGCTCGTCGGCGTCATGGCGCTCTATCAGCCGGCCCCGTTTCGGCAGGCGGCCGAGGCTCTGGTGGCCCAGACGGCACTGCCCGCGAACCTGGCTGCGCTCGACGAGCGAATCGATTCCATCGAGCAGCTCCCCGAGCGACTCTGGGCCGAGCTCGCGGAGCAGCTGGGCCGGCCACCAGCCGAGAGCGAGCGAGCGCCCATCGCCGACGAGCGCGGCCGCCTCGAACGAACGCTGATGCCGGGCATCGTCGGCCTGCTCGAGATCCTGCTGCGCGGCCTCGGCTACGCGGGCAGCCTGCTCGCGCTGGCTGTCGGTCAGGTCCTGCGGCTCGTCGCCGGGCTGCGACGTGCGCCGGCGGATCGCCCGGTGCGGCGTTCAGCGGCGCTCGAAGCGCGAGTCGCCGCCCTGGAAGAGACGCTCAGAACGCTGCACTATCCCGTGAGAATCGATGCTCCCCGATGACGGGGCGCAAGCCGGCGCACGCGCCAGCCGACGAAGACGGACGAAGACAGACAAGCGAAGACAGACAGCGAGAGGAGTCCAGGATGAAGATCAGCATCACCTACTGCGTCAGCTGAAACTTCTTGCCGAGGGCCACCAGTTTGGCGGCCGCGATTCGCAGGGCAACGGGCGTAGAGGCCGAGTTCGTGCGCGGCGATGGCGGCATCTTCGATGTCGTGGTCGACGGAGCGCTGATCTTCTCGAAAGACGAGGCGGGTCGCTTCCCCGAAGACGACGAGATTCTGAGCAAGCTCAGCGGCTAGCAGCCTGACCCAAGACTGGGCAGCGCGACGGCGCAGCTGCGCACTCACGGTCGTGCCAGGATCTCCAGCGCCAGGTGGCTCAGCGCCCGCACGCCGGTCTCGAGCGTCGGCCCGGGCAGCGGCGCGAAGCCGCTCGAATGAAGTGTCGGAAGCACCGGGCCACCCGGCCGCTGGTGGGCGGCGTGCAGCTCGGGGTGGGTGGCGCCCAGCCGAAACAGCAGGCTCGGGATGGCGAGCTGCCGCCCATAGCGTCCGAAGTCCTCCCCGCCCATCGACGGCTCTCGCTCGACTACCCGCTCCTCGCCCAGCTCCCGGCGAAAGACGACCAGCGCCCGCTCGAGCAGCTTCGGATCGTTGTAGACCGCCGGCGTGTACTCCTTGCGCACGTTTACTTCGGGCGGACGTGGACACCCGAAGAGTCGACAGGTATCCGTCGCCATCTGGTCGATGCCCTGCAGCAATAGCTCGCGCACCTGCGCACTGTAGGAGCGCACCGTGAGCTGCATCCGCGCCTCATCGGGAATCACGTTGTGCTTCGAGCCGGCATGCAGCGAGCCGACCGTCACCACCGCGGCGGCCTGCGGATCGACGCGACGACTCACCAACGTCTGCAGCGCGGTGATGAAGTGGGCGGAGGCCACGATGGGGTCGACGGCCTGATGGGGCCGCGCGCCGTGCCCCCCGCGACCGAAGAACGTGACGTCCACGGCGTCCACATTGGCGAAGGCCCAACCCGCCGTGTAGCCGACCTGGCCGGCGGGCAGCTCGGGCTCGACATGCAGCGCCAGGACGTAATCCGGCCTCGGCACGCGCTCGAAGAGTCCGTCCTCGATCATCATGCGCGCCCCGCGCCCCAGCTCCTCGGCCGGCTGCGCCAAGATCAGAAGCGAGCCGGACCAACGATCGCGCGCCCGCTCGAGCAGGCGAGCGGTTCCGAGCAGATTGGCAACGTGCACGTCATGGCCACACGCGTGCATGACGCCGACGCTGCTGCCATCGGGCCGCTGGGCGCGAACACGGCTCGCATACGCGAGCCCAGTGGCCTCGCTCACCGGCAGCGCGTCCATGTCGCCGCGGATCAGCAAGGTCGGCCCCGCACCATTCTCGAGCAACCCGACGACGCCGTACCCACCGACGCCCGCCGTCACCCGATAGCCCGCCTGAGCGAGCTCAGCCGCCACCAACGCGGCCGTCTGCTTCTCCTCGAGCGAAAGCTCGGGATGTGCGTGCAAGTGCTGGTAGAGCTCTACCAGCCCGTCAAGATTGCGGCTGAGCCAGGAATCGACGAAGATCGCGGCGGGCTCGGCCGCTTCCCGCTCCACAGCCGCGCTCGAGCCGCACAGCAAGACCGCTGCCACGGCGAGCAGCGAAGATTGCGCGATCGCTCCGGGCAGGCTCGAAGGAGACGGCAACATCGGCGACAACGTAGCGCTTGGTCGGCGGCGAGGGTCGAGACGCTTGTCGGGGAGATCACGTGGAGCCAACCTGCAGGAGCCGCCGCCGATGAAGGAGCGAACCCTCAGTCGATGCGCGCGCGGGGCGTGCGCCGCCCTCGCGTGGTTGGCGCTGGGCCTTTTGGCGGCCGGCTGCAGCGGCCTCAGCTACCCGGAGCAGCCCGAGCCGGCGGACGGCCCGCAGGCCGCCCTGTCCTCTGCGAGTCCCGAGCGTCGGGCCTGGATCGCACACTCGCGCAGCGGGCGCGAGGCGCTGCGCCTGCATCAGTACGAAGCGGCGGAAGACGGCTTCCTCGCCGCCATCTCGGCCACCGGCGGCCTGCCCCCGAGCGATGCTCGCGCGCAGGCGGCACTGGGAAACCTGATACGCCTGGCCGGGGCCTACCAGCAGCAGCAGCGCTTCGAAGACGCCGCCCGCGTTACGGCTCACGTCGTGAGCGAGAGCCGGGCCGGCCCCAGGCCCTATTTCGAGGCGGCAGCACCGGTGCTGCTGAGGCAGGGGCAGTACTTGGAAGCGGGCGGCCGGGCGGCGGACGCGGCGGCCCTGTATGAGTTCGCACTCGGGCTCGAAGGCGCCCACGGCGACGCTGGCTCCACCAGTGAGCGGCTCGAGCTACGCCGCCATCTGGCCAACGCCTACGTCGCCGAGGGGCGGCTCGCGGAGGCGGCGCCACTGCTCGAAGCGCTGCAGAGCGAGATCGAAGCGCGGCACGGAGCGGCATCGCCGCACACGGCGCGCATGCTGGAGGACGTGGCACGCCTGCACTGGGCCGAGCGGGATCTTCAAGCAACCGAGCGGGCTTACCTGCGGGCGATCGAGATCTACGCCGCGGACCCGGCACGAGACTACGAACTGCTGCGCCTGCGCAGCGCTCTGGCGTCCGTCTACTTGGACGCAGAGCGCCCGGAGGACGCCGAACGCCTGGGCGCTGAAGTGCTGGCCCTGCTCGAGGAGGGCGGCACCGAGGGCGGTCCGCTCGCGGCGGTGCTCGACACGCTCGCGACGGCCGAGGCACGAATCGGCAAGCACGAGGAGGCGGAGGCGCACTACCGCCGCGGCATCGAAGAGCGCGACAAGGAGACCGATCCCGCCGTCACGCGACACCTTCGGCCGCTGTTGCAGAACTACGCCGACCTGCTGCGCAGCACCGGGCGCACGAGCGAGGCCGACGCCATCGAGGCGCGAATCGCGCTCGAGATCGGCCGGGACGGCAGCTGACCGCGGCGCCCGCGGCGAAGTCGCTCACTCGCCCTCTCTCGCGCCTCAGCCCAGCTCGGCACGCAGGAAGGAGAGCAGGTCGTGCCAGGCCTCGGCCGCTGTCGGCGCGTCGTAGACGTCCGGCCGCGAGTCGTTCATGAAGGCGTGCTGCACGCCGACGTAGATATTGAACCAGGCCCGTGCGCCAGCAGCCCGAAGCTGGCTCTCCAGCTCGCGAGCACGCTCCGGCGTGATGTGCTCATCGTTCTCGGCGAAGACGCCGAAGACCGCCGCCCCGAGCTGGGAGAAATCCGGTGTGACGTGGGGATGGATGCCGTAGCAATCCACCACCGCGCCGATGCGACGATCCTCGCAAGCCGCCGCCAGCGCGAGCTGACCGCCCATGCAGAACCCCAGAGAAGCGACGCGCGCGCCGTCCACGGCCTGGTGATTGAGAAGCGCCTCGACCGCGACGGCGAGATCGGCACAGGCCCGCACTATCTCGAGACCGAGCATCAGCCGGGAGGCCTCGGCGGGGTCGCTGGGGCGCTCACCGCGATAGAGGTCCGGCGCCACGGCGACGAAGCCCTCGCGCGCGAGCCGGTCACAGACATCGCGGATGTTGTCGACCAGGCCCCACCACTCCTGGACCACGACTACGCCGGGGCCGTGTCCCGAAGCGGGCACAGCGAAATAGGCGTCGAGTACCCCGTCGCCCTCGCCCAGCTTGATGTCTCGACCGAGCCGACCTGCCGCCATCGCGGACTCTCTCCCGTGCCAGCGGTGCAGCTTACCGCAGTCGCGGGCTGGGACGGACCGGGCGGCGCGCGGCGGCCACGTTCTTCAGAGCGGCGGCTGGGTTCCGCCGACAAAGGGATTGGTCGGCTGCTGCGGTACGGTAACCGCGCGGGAGGCGCCGCAGCCCGACATCGGCGAGTCGCAGGGCTCGAGGATGCGCGGGTTCCTTATGTCCGCGGGCGGGCCGGGTCGCAACAACGGCCCTCCCAGAGCAACCGGGTCCTCTGGGCGGAAGCGAGGCGCAGCGGGACCGGCAGGCGGCGTGCCAGGGCCGGCGCCGCTCGGCGGGGGCGCGGTCGCGGCTTGTGGCCCACCGGCGCCAACCGGTGCTGCGGCCAGCGTCCCGGGCGCGGCGCCCGCACCCGCCGGCGCGAGCACTGGCAATGCCTCGCCCGCCGCACCGGCCAGAAAGATCCCCTCCAGCGGCTTGCTCGCGGCGCAGCCCCCCTGCTCGACGAGCAGCGACTGACCGCTCGAGCCGCCCTCGATCTGCACCTGTCCCTCGAGCGCGCACACCAGCGAGACGACCCAGGCCTTCTCCGGCAGTGCGTAGGCACTGGTGTCGGACGACGAGGCCGCCACCCGCATGCCCGGTGTGGCGATGCTCGCCTCGGCACCTTCGCCCGCATTGATGACCCGCACGTCGCCTCGCTCGAGGATCACTTCGGGCGCGCCGTTGCCGAGCTTGCGATAGGTCAGCACGCTGTCGGCATTGAGGCCCGTGTAGTACTCACCCGAGAGCACGCCGAGCTGCGCACCCTTCGAGGTCACGAGTCGGTCGCCGGGAAAGATCGCCGAGTTCTCGTGCAGCAGGCGCGGCGCTCCGCCCGGCGTCTGTGCATAGACCTGGCCGCGAATCGCCACGGCCCGCCCGATCACGCGTTCGCTCGAAGCCTCCTCGGCGATCGGCTGCGCCGTCTCCCAGGTATCTGTGGCCGCCGGCTCTGAGGGCACATCGGCCAGTGCCGGCAATGCGAAGAGAGCGCAGAGGGCGGTCACAGCCGCCATGCGGAGCCGTCTCGAGAATCCGGTGCAGTCCGTCATGATGTCTTCCTCGTGATACTCGCTTGCACGGCAGCTCCGCTTCGGAGCCACCGCATCAGAAGGTCAGGGTCAGGTAGCCACCCACCACGTGGCGCCGGTAGTCGAAAACGGTGACATTGGATTTGTTGCGGATGAAGAAGTAGCGCGCCGAAACGCTCGCGAAGTCGTTGATGGGGCGCTCGAGCAGCACCGAGGCGCGCCAGACCTTGTCCTCGCGGTCGTCCCGCCGCAGAAAATAAGGCGCCCTGTTCCGGTCGATGGGCGGCACGGGATAGCTCGAGGAATTGTCGAAAGGTCGGTAGCCAAACCCGCCCAACACATCGAGTTTCAGCTCGAGCGGCAGCTCGCTCTCGAAGCCGAGCTGGAACTCGTGGGCGCTGTGCCGCCAGTCGCTCCCCTCCGCCCAGTAGCGCCCGTAGCCATAGCCACCGCGGACCACGAAGGAGCGCAGGAAATCGTTCTCGAAGGCCCGCACGTCGTAGCGGTGGAGCAGCGCCACGCTAATGCCATTGCCATCGCGATTGCGGGCGGACTGGCTGTCCACGCCTTGCGGTGCGCACCACGTGGCCGCTCCTGGGCACGTCGTCCCATCCGCCGACGCCGGCACCTGCGCGATGTCGAGGTGATAGTCGTTCCAGTCCCAGGCCAGCGACAGCTCGCTGTTGCCCGCCTCACCCCAATTGCGGAAGAGCACGAGGCTGGCGCTCTGGGAGGTGACGAAGCTCTCGTAGTCGACCCAGGCGTGGCCGACCTCGTAGCGCAGCCGGATCAGGTTCTCTGTGCCAAGCGAACGATCGATCCAGCCGGAGACCTTCGGGTAGTGGGTATCGAACTCGTTCAGCTCGAAGTGCGCCGAGCCCGCGTAGTCTGCCAGCACCCCGCCCGACCAATGTTCACCGCGGAAGAGCTCTGCGCCGCCCTCCAAGAACCACACCGCACGGCCGTCATCGGCCTGACTCGGTATCTCAACGTTGTTGCCCAACAGCACGACATTGCTGTCGTATTCGAACCCGGCGCGCACGCTGGCCCAGCTGCGTTCCTCGAAGCTCGCACCGGCCAGCGCCGCCTCCGCACGCTGCGCCCACTCTCCGTCCTTGTCGACAGCCTTGACGCGCTCGAGCGCCTCACGCGCCAGCTCGCGCTCGTTGACGCTCTGCCAGGCGAGTGAGGCGTAGTATGAGGCCACGGGCTCCACCTGCGTGGCATCCGCCAGGCGGGCTCGCTCGAACGCCAGTGCCGCCTCACGGGCTTCGGCGCTGCGCAGCAGCAGCAGGCCGGTGTAGAGCTCGAGCTGTGCGAGCGACTCGGTGCTGACGTGTCCGCGCGCCAGCTCGATGGACTGCCGAGCCGCGTCGAAGTCCTCCAGGTGGTAGAGCGCGACGGCGAGGTAGAGATCGGCGTCCGGCAGCGTCGCGTCGAGTCGCTTCGCCTCGCGCAGCGGCTGCAGCGCGCCCGCGTAGTCGGCGAGCCGGATGCGGCATTGGCCCTCGAGCAACGCCAGCTCGGCATCGCTCTGCAGCGCGCTGCGGGCCCGCTCGATCTCGGCCAGCGCCTCGTCGCAGCGCCCGTCGGCGATCATGCGCTTGGCCTTCAGGCCGAGGACCTTGTCCCGATCCGAGCCCACCTGGGCAGCGGAAGCAGACAGCGAAAACACCGAGGCTGCAACCATGACGACAAGCAGCGCTTGCCACAGAGAGTTTCGATACATCATGCTGGGATTATCGCTGGCGGCGAATCGCCAGGCCTCCGAGTCCGAGCGCCAGCAGCAGCGCGGTGCTCGGCTCGGGCACAAAGTTATACACGACGTTGGTCTCGATCACCGGAGTCCCGCCCAGGCGCTGGTAGTCGACGTCGTAGCGCAGCGTCAGCGAGTCACCGATCGCGTACATCCGGACGCCGAGATAGTAGTACGTATTGCCAGCCGTACTGGTCCAGACGATGGTCTCCAAGCCGCCGTAGCTCTGGCCGGCAATCGAACCGGCGGAGGTCTCGACCGCCACCTCGTCCTCGTTGTAGGCGACGGGATTCGTGCCGAGACCGGAGAGGAAGAGCAGGATTCCGTCCTGCGGTATCGGCTGCGTCACGCTCGTCAGGGTGAGGGTGGCGATCGAGACGTAGGGGTCGCTGCCCTGGGGCAGCGGCGGCTGGCAGTCTCCCGCGCCATTGAGCAGCAGACACTGCTGCAATGTGTACGAGACACTCTCGCCGGGACCACTGCCCGCACTGACGAACGGCGCATTGCTGGGGATCACATAACTGGCGGTCGTGGGGAAGCCCGGCGTCGCATCGAAGCCAGCGGCGTAGATGCTCGGCAGAAACTGCACGCTCGTCGCCCGCGCAGCGCCGACATCGACGAGGAGCAAGCCGATCAGTGCGATCAAGAGCGCGGGCAGTCCGAAGCGCTGGGGCGTCATGTATCTCTTCCTTCCGATCTCACGTTGGAGGAATGCGGGTCGTCGGTCGTGAGTGGTCGAGCGCCGCTGAATGTGGCGAAAAAAGGCTGTGGTTGTGGAGCTTTCCACCCCGACCTGCAGCGCTCGCGCATGCCGCCGGCAGCGCATGTGCACGGAGTGGAGAACCAGCGCAGCAACGCAAGCAGCGGAGTCGGGTAGAGAGATCTGCGCCCGAGCTGGGCCGTGCGCTCGTCGCTCAGCGAACGAGCATGCGCGCGGGCCGCTTGAACGGCCGATGGATCTCATGATCGTCGCGCGAGCGCGGCGCCCCCAGCGCGTCGCGCTGATCGAGCCAGGCGATCACGCGCAAGAGATCCCCGTCGCCCGCGCGCACACAGCCCGCGGAGACCGCCTTACCCATGAGGCGCGGGTCTCCCCCGCCGTGCAGCGCGACGGAGCCGTTCTCAGCAAAGGGAATCTTCGCCGCGCCCATGGGCGTCGTCAGCGAGGCCGCTTCGGGCTGTGCACCGGCCTGCATCGCGTCCGGTGCCGGATGCCAGGAAGGACGCAAGATGACCCAACTCAGCGGATAGCTACCGCTGGGCGTAGGGCTGGCGGGCGAGCCGAGCACGACCGGGATAGTGGGCCCCGCCTCACCACTGCGCAGATCCCGCACCATCACACGATAGTGTTCGCGGTCCAGCTCCAGTAGCAATCCCGGGTCGGCTGACGCGGTGACGGGCGAGATGCTCGACAGCATCGCAAGGAACAGCCAGAGCGAGACGGGCAGAGCGCCATTGAGTGCTTGCGTCATCACGCGCGCAGCATACCAGAGGCCGCGGCAAGCGCTTCGTCGCCACGCCTCAGGCGCGACGTGCGATGACACCGCTGAAGGCATCACCTTCCGGAAAGCCTTTCAATCGGGGAAAGTCAGCGGCCGGGCCTGCCGGCTGAAGATCAGCCAGCCGGACCGCCGCGCGCTCGGCCGCCCGCTCGAGCAGGTGTTCGAGCGGGCGGCGCGCTGCGCGTTCGTTGCGACACAGCAGCAAGACACCACCTGGGGCGAGATGCTGTAGTGCTCCGACGACGAGCGGCTCCAGATCACGCTGCACGGACCAGTAGCCACGCCCGGCGGCGGCGGCTGTCGGCGGATCGAGAACGATGCCGTCGAAAACTTCACCCGGTGCGAGCTCGGACAGGAAACGACGGCCATCCCTGCGCACCGAATGATGGCGATCGACGTCGACACCACGCGCGCTGTTGAGCTCGAGGTTCTGCTCCAGCCAGCGCAGATAGGCGGCCGAGAGATCCACACTGACGACCTGCGCCGCGCCGGCAGCGAGCAGCGAGACGCTGAAGGCGCCGGTATGAGCGAAGAGGTTCAGCCAGCGCCCACCGCGGCGCGCAAAGCGCGCCACACGCTCGCGGTTCTCGCGCTGGTCGAGATAGAGCCCGAAGCCCGGCCTCGGGTTCTGCGGCTCGGCGAGCCCCGGATCGACGAGGTAGCAGAGGCCACGCTCGTGCACGCACAGTCGACTGCCATCGCGCCAGAGCAGCTTCGCCAGCGCCTCGTCGTCGCCACGCGCCAGCCGCACGCACTCGAGGCGACGCGACGGCGCGCCGACCAGGTGCAGCACCTCGACGACGGGCGCCGCCGCGCCCAGCTGATCGGCAAAGCCGTGCTGCACGGCGTTGACCACGCGATCGAGCAGCCCCGCGCAGGCGCGCCCCGAGACCAGCACGCGCAGCAGGCCGCCCAGACGATCGACCGCCAGGCCCGCCAAGCCGTCCGCCTCGCCGTGGATCAGCCGCATCGCATCGGTGTAGACCTCACCGCCCTTCAGCGAACGCGCTTCGCCTCGCCGCATCAGCTCGCGCCGCCGCGCAAGCGCCTGCGCGACGCGTGCCTCCACGCTCTGTGCCTCCCTCGCGCGTCGCGCGCCGCTGGCCCACACGCGCGCGGCGAGCCGCCCCGCACCCTCGATGCGCGCGAGTCCCAGAGCCTTGCCCTGGCTTCCGGAAACACTGACGAGCGTACCGGGCCGAAAGCCACCGGCGTCCTCCGTATCGTCGTCTGCCAGGATCCATGGATGGCCGCGGCGAAGCACGCGGGTCGTCGCAGCGGAAACTCGCCAACTCGGAAGCTCGCCGGCCTCGCCGGTACTCTGTGGAAAGACCGGCTCGAGTGGCCACCAATCCTCGGCCGGCTCGGTGGCGCCGCCATCGCAGAGCGGCCGCAGACGTGTGCCACCCGCCACCAGGATTCCGCCTCGCCGCGCGTCCGCCAGAGCGGGAAAGCCGGCGCGGGCCAGCGCGTCGAGCACGGCGCCGACGCGCAGCGAACCGCATGCGAGATCGAGCTCGGCGACGCCGCCCCGCTCGTCGCGCAGCGAGAAGCAGAGATCGCTGTCCTCGCCGCAGTCCAGCACGCCGCGGCGCCAGGCGGGAGCCGGCACCAGCGCGAGAAAGCGCGAGGAGCGCTCCGGCGGCTCCGGCGCGAGCCCAAGACGCTCCCCGGCCACGGTCACCCGAGCACCGGGCGCAACGGACCGCTCCAGTCTTCGGACGCTCCGCCCCGCCACCTGCACGGCGCCATGGGCGGCGAGCTCGGCGCACTGCTCGGCAGTCGCCTCGCGAAGTGCTCTCCGCATCAGGTCGAGCAGGGGCAGCGAACTGCCCGGCGCACGAAAGACAGCTTCGTTCACGTCGCGCATGGTAACGACTCGCACTCGCCGGGGGGCTCGAGCGAGGCGCCTGCGATAGATTCCGGGCCGGAGACCAGCCACCATGGACGCCACAATCCAGCCGCATCCCATCACCCCCGTACAGCGGCTGGGCGTATGGCAGTACCGCTCGCTGATGGCGCTGGCTGCGGGTGTCACCCGCCTGCGCCGGAGCGCACTGGACGCACCAATCGAGCGGCGCCGCTACGGCACGCGAAGTGCCGAGACGCTGGAGCTGATACACGCCCGGCGCGATGCGCCGCAGCGCGAGCCCGTCGTCTACCTGCACGGCGGCGGCTGGATCTGCGGCAAGAAGCAGCTCTACACGGCGGATCTCGCCTTCCTGTCCGAGCGGGGCCACCGCGTGTTCAACCTCGACTACCCGTTGGCTCCCGAGCACCCGCACCCGCTGCCGCTGATCGCCCTGTTCCATGCCCTGTCCTGGATACGCAAGCGGTATCCCGAAGTGACGGGGGTCCACCTGATGGGGGACTCGGCGGGCGGCAACCTGGCCATGATGCTCGGCCTGCTGCTCGCACATCCCGAGCTCCGTGGCGCGCTCGCCCCCTCGTCCGAGGCGCTGGATCTGCCGAGGCCGCGCAGCATCATTTCCCTCTATGGCGTGCTCGACCGTCTGAGCTGGCTCGAACATGGGTTTCCCGGAGCGAAGCTCATGCTGCAGTGTTACGGCGGCCGCGGCGCCTTCGAAGCGCAGGTCGGCCCCGAGCTCGCGCTCACGCCGCTCGACCTGCAGTTCGAGAGCTATCCGCCCTGCTTCATCGCCTACGGAACACGCGACAGACTGGCCGAGTCGTCCCGGCTCGCCTATGAGCGGCTCAAGGAGAGCCGCGGACGGGTTCGCCTTGCGAAGTACGATGGGGAGAGCCACGGCTTCTTCAACATGGGTTGGCGCAAGAACTGCGCGCGCCTCAAGCATGACATCTCGAACTTCCTCGAAAGTCTCTGACAGGTTGTGGAAGACGCCGGACCGAGCGCGGCGAGCGGCGATCAGCGCAGCCGAGTGCACGGCGTGATCGAGCTCCCGGACGCGCTTCGCGAAGTGGCGCGCACCCTCGAGTGCGGCGGGCACGATGCGTGGATCGTGGGCGAGACGCTTCACGATCTACTCAACGGCACGAAGCCGCCGGGTTTTGCCATGGTGACGTCCGCCTCGGCCGCAGAGATCGCGCGCCGCTTCGCGGCGGCCGTCCCGGTGCGAGCGGGTGAAGTCTGCTTCACGCTGCCGACGCCGGCGGGCCCAGTCGATCTCTCGACGCTCCGCAACGGAGTCTGCATCGAAGACGATCTGGCCCACCGAGACTTCACGGTGTTCGCGCTGGCCTACTCGCCAACGCAGCAGCGGTTGGTCGACCCGCATGAGGGTATCCGCGACATGCGAACACGCGTGCTGCGAGCCGTGAACGACGCGGGCGAGCGGCTGGCGGAAGACCCGCTGCGCGCGCTGCGCGCGGCGCGCATGATCGCCTGCGGCGGCTATGCCCCAGACGCGGATCTGGAGCGAGCCATGGGCGAGCTGAGTGCCACGGCCGTCACGGCTGTGCCCGCCGTGGCGCTGCGCCGCGAGCTGGCGCGAATGCTGGTCGGCAGCCGAGCCGGCGCGGGCCTTGCGCTGCTGCGCCGCAGCGGCATCGAGGCCGTGCTCGCCGCCGGCACGAAGGCCGATGCGGCGGCGCTGATCGACGCGCTGCCGCCCGTGCTGGCACCGCGACTCGCCGCCTGGCTGCGCGGCGCCCGCGCCGGGCGCGCTCTGCGGCGTCTGCGCTTCGGACGCGAGTTGGCGAACCACGTCCTGCTTCTGCTGCAACACCACCCGCTCGAGCGCGGTATCCGTAGCCGCAGCCACGCCTCGCTGCGGCGACTGCTGGCGCGTCTCGATGACGACAATCGCCAGACGCTGTTCGAGCTGCGAGAGCGAGAGATCGAACTTGCGGCGGCGCGGGGCGACCTCTCTGCGCGAGAGGCCGCGGACAGTCGCGCGGCTCTGAAGAACCTCGAGCAAGCCCTGGCGCGGTGTAGCGAGCAGCTCGACTCCGATCGGCGCGAAGTGCCGCTGGCCCTGGACGGCCGCGAGGTCATGGCGGTGCTGGGAACCGGACCCGGCCCGCAGATCGGCGGCGCGCTGCGTTTCTTGCGCGAGCAGGTCGCGCTGGCGCCCGCCCGTAACACCCCGAGCGAGCTGCGTGCCCTGCTGCGCGAGTGGGCGGCGCGCGCCCCCTGATCAGAGCTCGGCGTATTCAAGCGTGACCCGGGCCCGTCGGCCCGCTCGCTCACCGCGCTACAGGCCAAGTGCGTTATTTTTGACAAATCTTGAGCGTTTCTGTCTGCAAGGAAGACTCACGCCGCCATGCAAGATCTCTTCGACGCAGTCCGGCAAGCTTGCTCCGCGGCCACGTGGTCCAGCGGCGTAGAGCTGACGAGGGCCGAGGCCGTGACGGGCGAGCGCAGCGAATCGGACGAGGTGCTGCTCCGCGTATCCACCCGCCGCGGCATGCTTGCCCGGCTCGTCACGCTCTACCCGGAAGACCGGGATTGGGAGTGCACCTGCCGCGGCAACGAGGACCCCTGCGAGCATGTCGCTGCCGCGGTGATCTCCCTGCTCCAGGCGCGCAAGCGCGGCCAGGCGTTGCCGTCGCCGTCCAAGCCGGGTGGCCGCCTCCGCTACCGCTTCCGCGAAGAGAGCGGCAGCGAGTTGGCCTTCGAGCGCGAGATCGTCAGCGAAACGTCGAGCCACACGCTCACGAGCACGCTCGAGGCCATCGCCTCGGGGCGCGTGGACGGACCGCGCTTCGTCGCGACGCAGCAAGACCTGGCTGTGGAGCACGCACTCGGCTCACGGTCGCGAGGCGCCCTGCCCCGTGAGGCAATGGCCAAGCTGCTGGATGCCCTGGCGGGCTGCAATGAGGTGCTGCTCGAGGACCGGCCGGTAAAGGCTTCGTCCGAACGCGTCGTGCCGCTGGCGTGCGTCGTCGACGCGCCGGGCGGCGTCCGCCTCTACGTGGAGCAGGACCCGACCATCAGCAGAGTCTTCTCGAATGGCGCGGTGCTCTGCGGCGACACGCTGCGTGCGGTCGGAGCGAACCGGCTGACGGGACGCGAGCTCGAGGAGCTGCCGCGCGGGCGTTTCTACGCCAACGACCGGCTGCCCGAGCTGGTGACCGAGGTGCTCCCCTCTCTGGAGCAACGGATCCCGGTCGAGATTCGCGGCACCCGGCTGCCGACGACCAGTCACTCGGAGAAGCCGCGCATCCTGATCGAAGTGACACGCGACGGCGAGCGCCTGTCGATTCTGCCAACGCTCGTCTACGGCTCGCCACCCTGTGCCCGCATCGATGCGGGCAGATTGATCCACATCCAGGGCGCGATCCCGCTGCGCGACGAAGCCGCCGAGCGCAGCCGCGTGCGTCATCTGCAAGATGAGCTGGGTCTGGCACCCGGTCACCGCGTGGTACTGCCGAGTGAGCAGGCGATTGCGCTGGCCGAACGCCTCTCGAGCTGGCGCGGCGAGATCAAGGGAGACGCCCATCTCGACTTCCACTGCCTGCCGGAGCTGGTGCCGCGTCTGCAGATTCGCGGAGATCACCTGACGCTCGAATTCGAGGTCCCCGCCAGCGAGCGGGATCCCGGCGGCGCGGCCGCCCAAGATTCGACAGGACGCGGCGCGGGGACCCGTATCGGCGCAGAGGCGGCGCTCGCGGCGTGGAACAGCGGCGCGTCATTGGTCTCGCTGAGCCAGGGCGGCTTTGCGCCGCTACCGGCCGACTGGCTGACCCGCTTCGGCGATCGCATATGCGATCTGATGGCCGCACGCCAACCCGACGGCAGGCTGCCCACCTGTGCGCTGCCGGACCTCGGCCGGCTCTGTGAGGAGCTCGACGAGGCGGCGCCGCCCCGGCTGGAGCGACTCAAGCCCATCCTCGAGGGTTTCAGTGGTATCGAGCCGACAACACCGCCCAGTGATCTCAGGGCCGAGCTCCGCGGCTACCAGCGCCACGGCGTCGACTGGCTGAGTTTCCTTCGCGACGCGGAGCTCGGAGCCTTGCTCGCCGACGACATGGGGCTGGGCAAGACGCTACAGGCGTTGTGCGCGCTGCGGGGTCGCAGCCTGGTGGTGGCGCCGACGAGTGTCCTGCACAACTGGGCAGACGAGATGCGTCGTTTCCGTCCGGGGCTTCGTTTCGCCTTGTACCACGGACCGAAGAGAGAGCTCGACGAGAGCACCGAGGTGACTCTGACGAGCTACGCAATTCTGCGTCTGGACAGCGAAATCCTGTGTCGTGAGAAGTGGAGCACGGTCGTTCTCGACGAAGCCCAGTACATCAAGAATCCCGAGAGCCAGGTCGCGCAAGCGGCCTACCGACTGAGCGCGAACTTCCGAGCCGCCCTGACGGGCACGCCGGTCGAGAATCGCCTGGATGAGCTGTGGAGTCAGTTTCACTTCCTCAATCGCGGCCTGCTCGGCGGACGCCGTGACTTCCAGCAACGCTACGCTCGGCCGATCGCGGACGGCGACAGCGTCGCGGCCGATCGCCTGCGCGAGCGGATCCACCCGTTCGTGCTGCGGCGGCTCAAACGGCAGGTCGCGCCCGAGCTGCCGCCCAGAACCGAAGTCGTGCTGCACTGCGAACTCAGCGAAGAAGAACGCCAAGTCTACGACGCGGTGCGCGCGGCCAGCGTCAGCAAGGTTGTGGAACGCCTGCGCGCGGGCGGCAACGTGCTGGCCGCTCTCGAGGTGCTGCTCCGGCTGCGCCAGGCGGCCTGTCATCCGGGACTCGTGCCCGGGCAGTCAGCGACGGTCTCCAGCAAGGTCTCGCTGCTGATCGAACGCATCGAGCAGGCCGTCGCGGACGGCCACAAGGCACTGGTCTTCTCGCAGTGGACCTCGCTGCTCGACCGCGTCGAGCCAGCGCTGCGAGACGTCGACGTCCCCTTCGAACGGCTGGACGGCGCGACGCGCGATCGGGCCGGTGTGGTGGAGCGCTTTCAGCAGACCGAGGGTGCCCCCGTCATGCTGGTTTCGCTCAGGGCCGGGGGGACGGGGCTCAATCTGACCGCCGCCGATCACATCTTCCTGCTCGACCCGTGGTGGAATCCAGCGGTAGAGGATCAGGCGGCGGATCGGGCCCACCGCATCGGCCAGACTCGGCCGGTTGTGATCCATCGCATCGTGGCGCTCGATACGGTCGAGGAACGCATCTTGGAGCTGCACGCGCGCAAGCGGGCGCTGTCCGAAACGGCGCTAAGCGGCACCGGCGCGGGTGAGGGACTCACGCGCAACGACCTGCTGGCGCTGCTGGCCGACTGAGCCCTCGCCGCTCTGTCGCCACGCCTCGTCGCCGGCAGCCGCCTGGGGAGCGACTCCGGGCTGCGAATCCCGCCGGGGAGGCCCCATCGGGGCGCGCGACTCAAGTGCCTGAAGGGTCCGCCCGATGCTTCAGATTGTACGTATTGTTTTCCCTACGTGGTGACTAACCTCCTCTCCGACTGGAGTCGCGCTTGCGTGACGAGAAAGCGATCGTGAAGCGAGCCGGTCGCCTGGCGATAGCCCTGCTGGCACTGGTGACCGCATCACTGCCGGCGGTCGCCAGCGACGACCGGGACGCCCACCCCGGCGCCACTGCGCAGCCGGCGCCGACGGTCGACGACTCCGGCCGATCGCACACGCGGCTCCAGCCCCCGCAGGCCCCCTCCGCCGCCCCGCCCGGCGGCGCACCGCCCGTCACGCGGGCCGCCATCCGGCGCTGGATTCGCAGCACCAGCCCCGCCGACTGGCTGAGCCGCTATGGTGACGTCGTGCGGGCCGAGCGACCCGCCGACTGAGTAGCCCGACACCTCTTGTGGTCGGACGCTCGATCGGGCGACAACGCGCAGGAGGTACAGCGAACGTGGTCCGATCGCGAGGCGGGCAAGATCTGTACGCGACACTCGGCGTCCCGCGCGATGCCGACACCGACGCCGTCAAGAGCGCCTATCGCAAGCAGGCGCAGCGCTATCACCCCGATCGCAACAGCGACGACCCGGCGGCGGAGGAGCAGTTCAAGCGAGTTTCCGCTGCGTATGCGGTCTTGTCCGACAAGCAGCGGCGCAAGGCCTACGACGAATTTGGCGACATCGCGCTCGACCCCAATTTCGACGCCGACAAGGCGCATCGCCGCTTCGGCGGCGGCTTTGGCGGAGGCGACTTCGCCAGTGCCTTCTCGGGACAGGGCGGCGGATTCCAGGACATCGGGGACCTCGGGAGCCTTTTCGAAGACCTGCTCGGCGGCGGGGCGCGGCAGCGCGGGCCCCGCCCGCGACGCGGCGCGAATCTCGAGGCCAGCCTGGAGCTCGACTTCACCGATGCCGCGCTCGGAAGCGAGCAACGACTCAGTATCGATCGCCCGACAGCAAGCGGCACGCGACAGGAGACCCTCTCCGTTCGCATCCCGCCCGGCGTGGGAGATGGCGCCCGCATCCGGTTGGCGGGCAAAGGCGCGGAGGGAAGCGGGGGTGCACCTCCCGGCGACCTGTTCGCCAATATTCGCATCCGACCCCACCCGGTCTTCCGACGCGAAGGGCACGATCTGTATCTGGATGTACCCGTATCCTTCACGGAGGCGGTTCGGGGCGCCGACATCGAGATCCCGACGCTGACGGGCCGCGTCACGCTGCATGTGCCAGCGCATAGCGACGGCGGTACGCGGCTGCGACTGCGCGCCAAGGGGGTACCGATGAGCCGGGGAGGCGCCGCCGGAGACCTCTACGTTACGATCCAGATCCGCGTGCCGCGTGATCTCGACTCGGCCGCGCAGACGAAGCTCGACGAGCTACTGAGCGACGACCCCAACCGTTGGCGACGAGAGCTGTTTCGCGGGCAGCAGCGGCAGGCGCGTGATCAGCGGGAGTCGTCGTCGTCGTCGTCTGGTCCGACGGGAAAGCCGTAGCCCGCGAGGTCTTCGTCGGTGGCGATCTGGTCGTTGTCAGCGACGGCGGGCTCTTCGGCCCCCGGGCCCGCCGGTGCCTCGCGGCGCGTGCGCACCTGGTCGCGCTTCAGCGCGGCCTTCTCCGCCTTCTTGATCTCCCGCAGTCGCTTGAGGACGCCGGTCTTGCTCCTCTTGCCCATGGCAACTCCCCATTCCCCGCTTCCCATGACGCCCGATTCGGGCCGCAGGCTACCACAACCAGCTTCCCGTCCCACCCTGGAATCCCGAGGGAAGCGGCGATGAACCCGCTCGTCGCACGTCGCCTCGGGGGCCACGCATGGAGCGTTCTGATAGGATGCCGGGCACCGATAGCGGAGAACGGGGACCCGACATGCCCAAACGCCGTGATCAGATTCGAATGACCGACGACGAGATGTGGCAGTTCATCGAGGAGCAGAAGAGCGTCCACGTCGCGACGCGCAATCGAGATGGCTCCACTCACCTCATGCCCCTCTGGTTCGCGGTGGACGATCGAGTGATCGTGCTGGAGACGTTCACGAAGTCACAGAAGATCAAGAACCTGGAACGCGATCCGCGCATCACGCTCTTGTTCGAAGCCGGCACCGAGTACGCCGAGCTTCGTGGGGCCTCGATTCCGGCGACGGCCGAACTCGTGCGCGGTACCGAGCGCGTGCACGAGCTACACCTGAAAGTGCTGCTGCGAAACACGCCCGACATCCCCGCCGAGACGCTCGAAAAAGCCTCGCTCAGCATGGCGCCGAAGAAGACCGCCATCCTCATTCGGCCCGAGAAAGTCATAACCTGGGATCACCGCAAGCTCGACGGAATCTATTGATCAGCGCAGTGATGGTGACGACAGACGTCAGACACAGCGCGCGCCGACTGGCTCTGCTGATTCTCCTGTGGGTCCTTCCAGCCGAGACGGCGATGGGGCAGGTCGTCTTGCTGTCCCCGGTGTCGGGCTACTACGACTGGGAGCGGGTCATCTCCGGAAATGTCGAACACCAGTTCGACAGCGCGATCTCGGGTGGAGGTCGCTTCGACCGCCTGCGCTTTGAGCTGGGACTCGAGGGTGGCGGACCGATCTCACAGAACGTCCGCCTCTCGCTCGCAACCGGCTACGCCCACACGCGCTACGGCTTCTCCGACAGTGCCAGCCCCAGCTGCGCCAATCCGGCCGCCTGCTTCGAGCGCTCGCCCTGGAGCGGGGTTCACAGCGTGGACGCCGTGCCCGGCGCGAGCCTGGTCCTGAACGACACCCTCCAGATCATCGCGCGCGTCCCGATTCACTGGGAGGCCGAGGGGGGCTCGGACCAGAACGGGCTGACGGCCGGGCTGATCGGCGCGGTGCTGCTGAGACTGTCGCAGGACTTCAGCGCCACACTGGGCGTTGGGGTTCAGAACGAGATCGAGCAGCGGACCAGCGTCTTCCCGGTGATCTCGCTCGACTGGCGGCTGTCGCACGACCTGAGGTTGCGAACCACCGGCGGACCCGACCAGGGCGGGGGCGGCGAGCTGCTCTGGGGCCCAGCGGACGCGATCCAGCTGTCTCTGACGGCGGGCTGGGAGAGGCGGCGTTTTCGACTGGACGGCGCGGCTCCGAATGCCGACGGCGTGGGTCAGTACACCGCCGTGCCGCTGCGTGTGGGCTTTCGTCTCAACCTGACCCGCTCGGCCTACCTCACGCTCACGGGCGGCCTGGCGGTCGCCGGCCGGCTCGAAATCGACGACGCCGCGGGGCGCAGCCTGCGCGAGCAAGATTTCGACACAGCCGGTCTGATTCGCGGCGGCCTGCGAATCTCGTTCTGAGTTACCCGGAGCGCCGCGGGCTCGAGGTATTCGGCCCGGGGCTAGCCCGCCGTGCAGGCACGCTTCGGGAAGTTTGGCATCACCAGACCTGCCAGCTCTTCCAGGCAGCGAACCACCTGGCGGCTGTAGCCGAATTCGTTGTCGTACCAGACGTAGAGTACGCAGTGCTCGCCGTTGACGATGGTTGCCCGTGCATCGACGATGCCGGCGAAGCGGTTGCCCACGAAATCGCTCGAGGCAACTTCACTCGAATTGGTGTAGTCGATCTGGTTCTGCAGCTTCCCCTCTAGCGACGCCCCTCGCAGGTAGCTATTGAGCTCGTCCCGACTGACCGGTCGCGAGATCTGCAGATTGAGGATCGCCAACGAAACGTTGGGCGTGGGTACGCGAATCGCGTTACCGGTGAGGCGACCCGCGAGCTCTGGAATGGCCTTGGCCACCGCCTTGGCCGCGCCGGTCTCCGTGATCACCATATTGAGTGTCGCCGCCCGGCCTCGCCGGTCCTTGTCGTGATAGTTATCGATCAGGTTCTGATCGTTCGTGAAGGAATGACAGCTCTCGACGTGACCGGATTCGATGCCGAACTCGTCGTGCACGCCCTTGAGCACCGGAACGATGGCGTTGGTCGTGCAGCTCGCCGCCGAGAGCACCGCGCCGGCCTCACAGATGCCATGATGATTGACGCCGTAGACGATATTGGGCACGTCACCCTTTCCCGGTGCCGTGAGAATGACCTTGCCGGCACCCGGCGACTTCAGGTGGAGACTGAGCTCTTCCCGTGTTCGCCACTTGCCCGTGTTGTCGACGATGAGAGCATCCTCGATGCCATGGCTCTTGTAGTCGACCTTGTCCGGCCCACTCGAGTAGAGCACCCGAATCATATTGCCGTTGACCACCAGAGCGTTCTCCTCTTCGTCGAGAACGATCGTACCGGCGAAGGGTCCGTGAACAGAGTCGCGGCGCAGCAAGCTGGCACGCTTGGCGAGATCGTCCTTGCCGGCCGCTCGAACCACGATCGCCCGGAGGCGTAGGTTGTCCCCGCCGCCCGTCTTGCCAATCAGAATACGCGCGATCAGACGGCCGATACGCCCGAAGCCGTACAGCACCACGTCCTGATGCTTGCGTCGTGTGGTCACTGTGCCCGTGCAAATACTGCTCAGCTCCCTCGCCACGAAATCGACGATGCTCATCTCTTCCTCGAGCGCATCGTAGTAGGTGAGCAAGTTGCCGATGTCGATACGCGCCGGCGAGAGGTCGAGCTGGCTCACCGCCTCCAGGATCGGGAAACAGCGGTTCACATAGACGTCGGAGTCGACGATCTGCCGCGCGATGCGGTGGAGCTTGATGATCTCGATCGGAGACTTGTTGACGAGGGAATTGCCGAAGAGCGTGATGATGACGCCGCGACCGCGGTATAGCTGTCCCACGATCGGCACCATGGCCTCGGCCCGCTGCTCGCGGGACTTCCAGTCCCTGAAGTAGAAATCCGCCTTCTGGTCACTCATCGCAGCGTCCTTCTTTCGCCGGGATTCGTGCGAATCCGGGCTGATCCTCGCTTCATGGAATGCAATCTATTCTCGACTCACCCGGCCCAACGAGCCGCCGCGAGGCAATCCGGGCGGAGCCCGCCGACGCGGGCGCGCAATGTAACAAGACCCGCGACCCCCACGCCACGAGCGACGGCCCGCTGACGACTTCTCCTGGGAAGCGAAGACGACCGGCCGGGTCGACGAGGCCTGAAGAAAGCGCGAGAATCGGAGCCCATTTTGCGCCCGTGAGCCCTTCCGAGCGGAGATCAGATGCACCTCGCCTATACACGGGAGCAAGAAGCCCTGCAGCACGAGCTGCGCAGCTACTACCGCAGCCTACTCACACCCGAGACAAAGGAGGCGCTCCACCGAGGCCACGGCACGGGTGAGACGATGCGCGCGGTCGTCCGCCAGATGGGCAAGGATGGCTGGCTCGGCATCGGCTGGCCGCGAGAGTACGGAGGCCAAGGGCGCTCCCAGGTCGAGCATTTCATCTTCTTCGACGAATCCATGCGCGCTGGGGCACCGGTCCCGATGCTGACGGTCAACACGGTCGGCCCGACGATCTTCCGAAGCGGCAGCCAGGAGCAACGGGATTTCTTCCTGCCGAAGATACTCAGTGGTGAGATTCACTTCTGCATTGGATACACCGAGCCGAGCGCCGGCACCGATCTGGCGGCACTGACCACACGCGCCGCGCGTGACGGTGACGAGTACGTGATCAACGGACAGAAGGTCTTCACCAGTCTGGCGAGCGATGCGGACTATGTCTGGCTGGCCACGCGCACCGATCCTCAGGCCTCGAAGCACGCGGGGATCTCGATATTCATCGTCGACATGAACACGCCCGGAATCCAATCCGAGCCGATGTCACTGCTCTCCGAGCACGACATCTGTACGACCTTCTTCGACAACGTACGCGTTCCGATCTCGGCCCTGGTGGGCAAGGAGAACGGGGGCTGGAATCTGATCACGAGCCAGCTCAACCACGAGCGGGTGACGCTCTGTGCCCCCGGAATGCTCGAGCAGACGTTCATCGAGACGCGCCGCTGGTCGCAGCAGACCCGCCTGCCCGATGGTCAGCGCGTGATCGACCAGGAATGGGTGCGGATCAACCTCGCGCGTGTCTACGCCGGACTCGAATTCCTGCGGCTGATCAACTGGAAGGTGGCCTTTGAGGGCACGCAGGGGAAGCTCGACGTGGCCGATGCATCGACGATCAAGGTATTCGGTACCGAATTCTACCTCGAAGCGTTTCGCCTGCTGATGGAGATCCTCGGTGAGCGCGCCTATTTGAAGCGCGGCTCTCCGGACGACGCGCTGCACGGGCACATCGAGATGATGTACCGAAGTCTGCTCATCCTCACCTTCGGCGGTGGCACGAATGAGATCCAGCGCGACCTCATCGGCATGTTCGGCCTCGGCCTGCCACGCGCACCACGCTTCTGAACCCTCACTCGGGTGTAACGGAGAGAGTCCTGGACTTCTCACTCAGCGACGAACAACAGGCGCTCACGCGGCTGGCCGAACAGATCCTGGCTGAAGGCGCCAACCACGAGCGGCTGAGGGCACTCGAAGCGGGGACGGCCCCGCGATTCGATCGAGAGCTCTGGGCCGAATTCGCCCGGGCCGGCCTGCTGGGCATCGTTACGCCCGAGGCATACGGTGGCGCTGAATTGGGATTCTTCGAGCTGGCTCTCGTGATCGAGCAGATCGGACGTGCCACCGCACCCATCCCCTTGTTCGAGACCCTGGCACTCGGCGTGCTCCCGATTGGCGAGTTCGGCAGCGAGGAGCAGAAGCAGACACACCTGCCACCGGTGGTGGAGGGCCAGTCGATCCTGACCGCGGCGCTTGTCGAAGCCGACGCGGATCCCTTACGTCCCAGCACCAGCGCCCACGTGAGCAGCAGGGGTTGGCGGCTCGACGGCAGGAAGATCTGCGTACCGGCTGGCCAGATCGCGAACCACGTACTCGTGCCCGCGAGCCTACCGGACGGCCGAGTCGCGGTCTTCATCGTCGAGTGCGACGCCGCGGGCCTGACGATCGAGTCGCTCGAGACGACCAGCGGCCAACCCGAAGCCAGCGTCGAGCTGCAGGCTGTCGACGTCAGTGAGGCGAACCTGCTGGGCGACCTGTCGAAGGGCGAGGAAATCCTCACGTGGATCAGGGAGCGGGCGACGGCGGCCCTCTGCTGCTTGACGCTCGGCGTCTGCGAAGAGGCGCTGCGCCTGACGGCCGAGTACACCAAGAGCCGCGAGCAGTTCGGCCAGTCGATCGCCACGTTTCAGGCGGTTGGACAACGGCAGGCAGACGCCTACGTCGATACGGAAGCCGTCCGGCTCACCTCGTGGCAGGCTGCCTGGCGAATCGCTTCCGACCTGCCGGCCACGGACGAGGTAGCGGTCGCGAAGTACTGGGCGGCCGCCGGGGGCCAACGCGTGGTCCATACTGCGGTCCATCAACACGGCGGCATGGGAGTCGACCGCGACTATCCCCTCCACCGACACTTCCTCTATGCCAAGCAGCTCGAGCTCAGCCTGGGGGGCGCCACCCACCAACTCCTCAAGATCGGCCAGATGCTGGCCGACGTGCCGGCCTGATCCGCGCAGCGACCGGAAGCAGGCGAATCTATGTCATCCCAGCGCTCCAAGTCCACTTTGCTGATCCTGTTCAGTGTCATCGTGATCGACCTGATCGGATTCGGCATCGTGTTGCCAATCCTGCCGTTCTACGCCAAAGCGTTCGGCGCCAGCGGCTTCGTCCTGGGCCTGCTCTTGGCGACTCACGCCTTGCTGCAGTTCCTCTTCTCGCCGGTTTGGGGAAGGCTCTCGGATCGCATCGGGCGTCGGCCGGTCATGCTCGTGACGATGGCCGGCACCAGCGTGGCGCTGCTCTTGCTGGGAATGGCCGATTCGATCATCCAGCTCTTTATCGCACGCGCGCTGAGTGGCCTCTTCGCAGCCAACATCAGCGTCGCCACCGCCTACGTGAGCGATGTCACGGCCGAGGAGGAAAGGACGCGCTGGATGGGGATGGTCGGCGCCTCCTTCGGCATCGGCTTCCTGCTGGGACCGGCCATCGGCGGACTGTTGGCACCCTACGGCCACGGGCTGCCGATGTTCGTCGCAGCGGGCATGGCCGCTGCGAACTGCATCTACGCGCTCTTCGTGCTGCGGGAGCCGGAGCGGCACGCCACGGACGACACAGGGCCAGCGGGACTGTTCGAAAGCCTGCGCGACCGCCTGATCGCGCGACTCTGCGGCACGAACTTCCTCTTTACGCTCGCCATCACCCAGCTTGAATCGACCTTCGCGTACTTCATGATGGACCGCTTCGCCTACGACGCGCGCCAGGTCGCCTTCATTCTGGTGATGATGGCGGCCATCATGGCGACGATCCAGGGAGGCGCCATGCGCAGCCTGGCCAAGCGCTATGGCGAAAAGACGCTGTTGATGGCCGGTCTCCTGCTGATGGCCGTCACTTTCGTGAGCGTCCCGTCGATCTTCAGCGTGAGCCTGCTGCTGGTTCCTTTGGCAGGATCGGCACTGGGGCGCGCCATCGCCCAGCCGCCGCTGACGAGTATGGTCTCCATGCAGGCGGATCCGGCTCACCGCGGTGCGGTGATGGGCGCCTACCAATCGAGTGCAGCGCTGGCACGAGTGGTCGGGCCCGTGGTCGCGGGCGCGCTATACGATGTGTACGCAGGAAATCCGTTGTACCTCGCCAGCCTGATGCTGCTGCTGAGCTTCGGCCTGGCCGCCCGCCTTCCGCGCGTCGGCCCAACTCCATAGACTCGCCCGCTTGCGGGCGAGGGGGCAGCCGATAGCATCAGCGGTCGGGGGAGATCGAGAAGGTTGGACCACGCCGGACATCGCGCCGAGCGTCTTCCGCTCGGCTCAGACTCGAGTGCATTCGGGGCGACCGGACTCTCGAGCAGCGGTCGACACGGTCGAGCGCTGATATGACGGTCCATCGTCGGCCGCCGATTCCGTTCAGCGATGCGCCGCGGGGCACCTGTCGCTGGTGTGGCGAGGCGATTCTGCACGACGGCGGTGCCATGAAGGGCGAGCTGAACCGCCGCCGCCGCTGGCATCCAAGCTGTGTCGACAGCTACAACGCCAGCGATCCGCGCGAGGTGCGACGGCGGCTTCGAAAGCGCGACCGGGGCGTCTGCGCTCACTGCCGGCTCGACAGCTATGCGCTGGGCCGAGAGCTGCGTGGCCGGGGCCGGACGCGAGCGCTGCGCGAGCGTGGCTTCAAGCCTCGGCAGTCGCTCTGGGAGGTCGACCACATCGTCCCGCTGATCGATGGCGGAGGCCACGACCTCAGCAACCTGCAGTCGCTGTGTGCGCCCTGCCACAAGGAGAAGACGGCTCGCGAAGCGCGCGAGCGTGCCCGACGCGCGGCCGAAGCGCGCGAGCCCGCTTGCGACTCGCGAGCATCCTCGGCGCAACGGCAGCGCGGCGCGGCGCCCGGCACGCGAGCGCCACGGGCGCTGGACGCGCTGCTCGAGCACGCCGAGCAAGTGAACGCCCGCGTCGCCGAACTCCTGGGACAGCACACCGGCAGCCCATCGATGAACCCGCGCAAGCGCGCGGCCCGTTCGGCCCCGATCCGGTAAGATCCGGCCGGCCGCAGCCGACGGATGGCGGGTCCCGATCGGGAGTTCCCCTTGGAGAACGACGAAGCCACGCTCGAACGAGCGCAGCAGCAGATCCTCGTCTGCCAGGACAGCCAGGCCCTCAAGGCGGTCGAACGCGAGTATCTGGGCAAGAAGGGCGTCGTGGCGAGGCTGTTGGCGTCGATCCCGCAGCTTGCGCCAGAGCAGCGGCCCCAGGCGGGGAAGACTGCGAACCAGATCAAGCAGGCAGTTGCGCAGGCGATCGAGGCGCGCCAGCGAGCGCTGGATGCCGCCACTCTCGAGGCCGAACGCAGCGGAGCCGGCTTCGATGCGAGCCTGCCGCCGGCGCGAGCGCTGCGCGGCTCACTCCACCCCCTTACGCAGGTCACGCGAGAACTCGAGGATCTCTTCCAGTCGATGGGCTACCAGGTCTTGGACGGCCCGGAGGTGGAACTCGACTACTACAACTTCGAGGCGCTCAACATCCCGGCCGACCACCCCGCCCGCGACTCCCAGGACACGTTCTACTGCGACGAGCAGGGACATTTCGTGATGCGCACCCACACCTCGCCCGTGCAGGTGCGCGCCATGGAGCGGCTGACACCGCCCTATCGGATCGTGGTGCCGGGCAAGTGCTTCCGCCAGGAAACGACCGACGCCAGCCACGACCACACCTTCCATCAGATGGAGGGTCTCGTCGTGGGAGTCGACATCTCGGTCGCACATCTGATCGGCGCGATGAAGACCCTGCTGCGCGGGATCTTCAAACGAGACCTCGAGATCCGGCTGCGCCCCGGCTTCTTCCCCTTCGTGGAGCCCGGCTTCGAACTCGATGCACGCTGCCCGTTCTGCCAGGCGGGCTGCAGCGTCTGCAAGCGAACCACGTGGATCGAGCTGCTGCCGTGCGGCCTGGTCCACCCGAACGTGCTGCGCGCCGGCGGCCTCGACCCGGAGCAGTGGAGCGGCTTCGCCTTCGGCCTGGGGCTCTCACGCCTGGTCATGCTGCGGCACGGCATCGACGACATCCGCCACCTGCTGGCCGGGGATGTGCGCTTCTTGGAGCAGTTCTGATGTACGTCTCCTACCGCTGGCTCGGGCGTCACGTCGACCTCTCTGGCATCTCACCGCAACAGCTGTGCGAGGACCTCACGCTGTCCACGGCCGAGGTGGAGGGACTCGAGCGCTTCGCGCCGCACCTGAGCGATGTCGTCGTGGGGCACGTCAAGGATCGGCAGCAGCACCCCGACGCCGACAAGCTGAGCGTCTGCCAGGTCGAGCTCGGCGACGGGGATGCGCTGACGATCGTGTGCGGAGCACCCAATGTCGCGCAGGGGCAGCGGGTGGCGGTCGCCAGACCGGGCACCGTGCTGCCCGGTGACTTCAAGATCAAGAAGTCGAAGATCCGTGGTGTTCCGTCGCACGGCATGATCTGCTCGATCCGCGAGCTCGACCTCGGCGACGAGCACGAGGGGATCTGGGTGTTGCCCGAGCAGTCCGCGATCGGCCGACCAGTCGACGAGGCCCTCGGGATTGAAGACTGGGTGATCGAGATCGATAACAAGTCACTCACCCACCGCCCCGATCTGTGGGGGCACCGCGGCATCGCGGCGGAGCTGGCGGCCATCTACTCGCGAGCGCTCGAGCCGCTCCAGGCCGAGATGCCGCGAAGCGGCGGCGATCCGGCGTTCCCGCTTCGAATCGAGTCGGCGAGCTGCTCGCGCTACATCGCTCTGCCTATCGACGGTGCGCGCCCCCTGCCCTCCCCCGACTGGCTGCGCTGGCTCCTGCTGGCCGTCGGGCAGCGTCCACTCGACCAGATCGTCGATCTCTCGAACTTCGTCATGCTCGATATCGGGCAGCCCAATCACACCTTCGATCGAGGGCGGCTGGCGAGCCAGGGGATCGTGGTGCGCAACGCCCGCGAAGGCGAGCGCATGCGAACGCTGGACGCCGAGGAACGGAGCCTGCTGGCGAGCGATCTGCTGATCTGCTCGGGCGATGAGCCGGTCGCACTGGCCGGCATCATGGGAGGCGAGGGGTCAAAGGTCGCCGATGACACGAGCCAGCTCCTGCTCGAGGTTGCGGCCTTCGACCCGGTCGCGATTCGCCGCACATCGGCTCGCCTCGGCCTGCGAACCGAGTCATCGGCCCGCTTCGAGAAGAGCCTCGACCCCACTCTTCCGCTGCTGGCCGCGGGCCACTTCGCGCGACTGCTCCAGACGCTGCAGCCCGAAGTGAGCTTCCCCGCAGCTCCGAGCGACGCCGGTGACTGGCGAGACCCCGCGCACGAGATCGCGCTGCGAACCGATCGGGTTCGCCGAGCGCTGGGCAAGGAGCTGGAGGACGGCGAGATCGCTGCCATCCTCGGACGGCTCGGCTTCGGCGTGCGGCCGCACGCGAACGGCTTCATGGTCTCGGTCCCATCCGCTCGGGCGACCAAGGACATCACCATCGAGCAGGATCTCGTGGAGGAGGTCGGCCGCATCCACCGCTACGGCAACTTGCCGGAGCGCAGCATGTCGAGTGTGATCGCCCCCCCGCCGCCGGACGAACGCCGGCTTCTCGTGCGCGGCATCCAGGATCGGCTGGCGGGTGGTGCGCGCTTCCACGAGGTACTGAGCTACTCCTTCATCAGCGACGACATGCTCGAGAGGGTGGGGATGAGCGGGCTCGCACACGTTCGCATCATCAATCCCGTCGTGCAGGGACAGGACAAGGTGCGGCGCTCGGTTCTGCCCAGCCTGCTGACGAACCTCGAGGGCAACCGGCGACAGCGTGACGACGTCCGCCTGTTCGAGATCGGCAAGGGATACCGCCCCGAGCAGCCCAGCGAGCGGGGTGAGCCGCAAGAGCTGCACCTGCTGGGCCTCGTGTGGGCGACCCCGCCCGCGGCCAAGCACGCGCGCTTCGACGACGATCGACTTGCGCAGCTCTACGGCGTGATCACGGACCTGATCGACTCGCTCGATCTCGAGCCACCCGACTGGGAGGGCAAGCGACCGCTACCGAGCTGGCTGCACCCGGCCAAGTCGCGCACCGCAAGCTGGCTGCAGGAGGACAAGCCCGCCATTGTGCTGGGCGAGCTCGAGCCCGGGCTGACGCGCGCTCTGGGCCTGAGCGATGACCTCGCCAGCGATGTGGCGGTGGCCGAGATCTCGCTCGACGCCCTGCTCTCGGCCCCGCGCCGCAGCGGTCGCTACCAGCCGATCGCCCGCTTCCCGGGCATCAAGCTGGACGTAGCGGTCTCGCTGACCGACGAGACACCGGCCAAGGCCGTGCTCGACGCGATCGAGCAGGCGGGCAAGGGGGTGGTCGCCGATGCGGAGCTCTTCGACGTCTACCGCGGAGACAACATCGGCGCTGGCCGAAAGTCGTTGGCCTATCACGTTCTGCTGCAGTCGCAGAGCAAGACGCTGACCGACAAGGATGAGCAGAAGTTCCTGCGGCGCTTCGAGCAACTCGTCGCCAAGCTCGGAGGCGAGCTGCGCAAGGGCTGACGGTCCCGCCCTCGCTGGCCTCGCGGTTCCGGGCGAGTGCGCTAAGAGCGCACCCGGTTGTGCTTGTTCTTGACGGCGAAGTCGGCGACGTGGGAGGCGCACCAGGCATCCGGCTTGACGAGCACCGGGAAGCCGCTGCCGGCCACCATGCCTGCCAGCTGCTTCACGTAGTCACTCGAGTCGTAGCGGGTATCGGGATTCGCATCGACGTGGACCCAGATCCGCTTGCGTTCGAGCGGCAGATCGAATTCTTCGTTCATGCGCATCGCCAGCTCGAGGCTGTACCAGGTCTCGGCCGAGAGCTTTTCGAAGAGCGAGATCTCTCTGCGATCGAAGCGACGCGTGTAGAAGACGCGACCTCCCTTGCCCGGATTGAGGACACAGACCACGGTGACGAACTCCATGCGCCGGTACGACTTCTGCGCATCGGTCCCGATGTGGACGACGCGACCCAGCCGCATCAGCTGCTCGACGGTGCTCATCATGTCGAGCACCTCCACGCCGCTGAGCGTCCACCACCTGCCGTCCGCCCTCACATTCGCACGCCGGTTGGCCCGCCTCATGTCTGCTGCTCCGATCCGGATTCGCCGCTCAGATGCGCGTTCTGAAGCTTCATCCTCCTACGCTTGCGTCTCGATTCTCTCTTCCCTCGTTCGATTTCGACCGCACGCGAGTCTTGCCTTGAGCTCGAGGTGATACAAAGTAGCCGTTCATGTCGCGAAAGCCCGCGGCGTCGCATTCTCGCGTCCCGGGCGGTGACCTCAGGAGAAGCGCATCCTCCCCTGGTCGATCACCACGGCCTCGTCCTGGTTTCGCGTCTGGAAGACACACTCCGTGCCCTCCACCCACATGCTGATCGTGAGTGAGTCGCCCGGGTAGACGGGCTTGGAGAAACGGCCTGCCATCGACTTGAAGCGCGTGGGATCGCCCGCACAGAGCGTGTTGAGCAGCGCGCGACCGGTGAAGCCGTAGCTGCAAAGGCCGTGCAGAATCGGCCGGTCGAAGCCGCCCAGCTTGGCGAAAGCGGGGTCCGAGTGCAGCGGGTTGCGATCACCGGAAAGGCGGTAGAGCAGCGCCTGGTCCCGCCCGGTCTGATACGAGACCGCGTGATCGGGTGCGCGGCTCGGCGCCTCGAGCTTGGCCGTGGGGCCTCTTTCGCCGCCGAACCCCCCTTCGCCTCGCAGGACGGCCGACATGCGCGTCTTGAAGAGCGGCTCACCCGTCGAGACCAGCACCGACTCCGACTCCAGCTCGACCACCGCGTGCTTGCCCTTGTCCCAGACGGCCACACACCGCCCGGTGCTCTCGATCTCGCCTTCGGTCGGGATCTCACCGCACAGCTCGATCCCCTCCTCGCCGTGCACCAGCATCGCCGGGTTGAACGAGCCGATCTTGTCGAATGGAGCACCGCCTCCGCCGATGATCACGGCGAAGGTCGGCAGCACGCGCTGCTGGATGTCCTGGCTGTTCTCCGTGGTGAAAGCGAGCTCGTCGCATCCCGCACCTACGCCAACGGCGTACAAGAGCGCGTCCTTTGAATTCCACGAGCGCCGTACGGGCTCACCGGTCATCCCGACTGCGTTGGGATCGATGGGCATGGTCGTCCTTTCTGTCGCTTGCGTCCCCGACTGTTCCGGTTCGGCCCGCGCGATGCGATCACGCCGACAAAACCGCCCGGCCCATGTTCGCAGAAGCGCGCGTAGCCGGCGAGACCGGCGGTGCGCCGCGCTCTGCCCCGATCACGGCGCGGTCGGCGGCGACAGCGGGCGCGATCCACGACGGCGTCGCCTCGGCGGGCGGGTACACCGTGCTGCCACACCACCCCTTTGGGGGAGGCCTGCGCATCTTCTTCACCCCTCAGTCTGCCTTTCGCATTCGACTGGCCTAAGCTGAGAGACCGCCGCGCGCGGAGTCCGCCAGAGCGATCGTGGATGTGGAGAAGATGAAGCTGCAGACCTTGTGCCTCGGCCGAGCGAAGCCGCGAAGCCGAGCCCGACGCGTACTCCCGGCAGCGCCCGGAATTGCGGCCGCCTTCGCCGCTCTGCTCGTGCTCGCCGCAGTACGCCCCTCGCAGGCGGACTGCGCCGCCGACCCGTCAAATGATCGCGTGATCACTTGCGACAACCCCGGCACGGGCGGGTTTACTGCGGTGACCGGCGAGAACAACTACGAAGTCACCGTCAACGACGGCGCCACTGTGGACAACGGCGGCAGCGGAGATGCCATTAAGGTCGAGAACGACAACACGATCGGAAACCGGGGCAGCATAGACGTATCCGGCGCCGGCAACGCCGCCCTGTCCGGCCTCGACGGAAACACCGTCACCAATTACAAGGCCGGCACGATCGTCGTACAGGATAGCGGCGACGGCATGAACTTCGAGGAGACCGCCGAGCTGAAGAACTTGGGGACGATCACCATGCAAGGCGCCGACAGCGTTGCCATGAGAGCAACGGTCGACGCGATCCTCTGGAACGCGGTCAACGCCGATACTAGCCTGGCCACGATCACGCTGGAGGAGGCGAGAAGCGTCGGCATGAAGGCCGGCAACCTGTCGGAGCCGGACAGCGCCGCGGAGCTGAAGAACGAGGGAACAATCAACATCGTCGGGGATGACAGCTCCGGCATGCAGGCCGGGGACGGCTGGGAGCGTGACGCCATCGGGACGTACCGGCTGAGGAATAGACGGGGTGCCGTAATCGATGTCGGCGGAGACAACAGCCGCGGCATTGAGGCCGGCAACGGCAACGACATCGCGAATCTCGGCACCATCAACGTGACGGGTGGCGGCACAAGCGGCTCTATCGGTATCGAGACGGGCGCTGCAGGGCAAATCGAGAACAACCGGGCCACGATCGACGTCACTGGCCTGAACAGCATCGGCGTCTCGCTCGCCGGTAGCGACGGGAGCCGAGACGACATACCCGGGACCCTCGCCAATAGCGGCACGATTAGAGGTGACGACGATACCGGCCCACTGGTGCGCTTGGGCCTGTCTGCCGGGGGCACGGGGCTAGAGAACTATGTACGCAATTTCCCAACGGGCCAGATCCTCGCCGACACGACGACCGGTGATCGAATCGCGATTCAGGGCAGCGCCGGTGCGGATCGGATCGAGAACGCGGGCACGATCAGCGGAGATGTGCTGCTCGGAGGTGGGGACGACCGCTTCGTCTACTACGACGGCGGCTCGCTGTCGGGTGACCTCGATGGCGGCGCAGGCAACGCCGACACCTTCGCACTGGGTGTCAGTGCAGCGGCCAGCACCGTCGACTTCGATCAACTCCAGATCGCATCCCCGATCAGCAACTTCGAGCAGCTCGCGATCGAAACGGGCAGCATCTGGGAGCTGCGCGGTACAGCAGACTTTGAAACGACCACCATCGAGAGCGGGGCAACTCTCACGTGGAGCGGCGGCGGTGCGGCGACGCTGACCGGCAACGTCGTATTTGAGAGCGGATCGACGCTGGACGTCCACTACGACGCAAGCCCCTCCACGTCCCCGCTCCAGGTCGACGGTGAGGCAACGCTGGCGGGGAGACTCCTGTTCACTGCCGACAGCGCGAGCGGCCTCGCGGACGGCACGGAGCTCCTGGTGCTCCACGCCGACGGCGGCCTGAACCAGTCCACGTTCGATCAGGTTGTCGGCGCGACCGCATTCCTCGAGCTGGAGCCGCGCTACGACTACAACGCGAACGACTTCAAGCTCTTCGTCCGCTTCTCCTTTGCGACCGCCGCCCTCACGTCAAACGGCCGGGCAACGGGCGCCTACCTCGATGTGCTGAACGGACTCGGGGTGACGGGCGAGCTGCGCACGCTGCTCGATGGCCTCGAGAGCCTCGATACGTCGAGCTATCGCCGTGCCCTGACCCAGCTCCATCCCGAGGCCTACGACGCCCAGGCGAGCGCCACACTCGCCCTGGGCGAGCGCTTCATGCAGCTCATGTTCGAGCGACCCGGCCACTGTATCGCAGCGCCGGGCGAGCGACGGCGCGACCCTCGCACCAACACGCCCTGCCGCGAGCGGCGCTGGGAACCCTGGTTCGCGCCGTACGGCCAGCTGCGCAGACGCGACGGCGAGAGCGGCCACATCAGCTTCCGCAACAACGGAGGCGGCTTGGTCTTCGGCGTGGATCGCCGTTTCGGCAAGCGTCTCATGCTGAGCGGAACTCTCGGAACGTCGCGTAGCATTCTGCGCGTCGGCGGTGTGGGCAAGGGCCGCCTGAGCGCGATCGATCTGGGTCTCTTCGCGGGCTACACGCGCGGCCCCCTGCAACTGTTGGGCGCCGTGAGCTACGGACACGGCTGGCACCAGAGCTATCGCAACGTGAGGATCCCCGAGCTCGTACCCAGCGGTACGAAGGGAACCTTCAACAGCCATCGCACCAGCCTGAGACTGCACGGGGACTACGGCTTCGACCTGCGCGGCTGGCAGGTCGCACCGCTCGTCTCGCTCGACTACACATCTCTGGTGCAATCGTCTCTCGCTGAGTCCGGTGGCGGTGCTCTCGCTCTGCTGATCGATCGGCGCAGCGATTCGATCGCAACACTCCGGACGGGCATCGAGGTCTCGACGGGCTATCACAAGACCGCCTACTGGAGGGACCTTCTCGAGATAGCGGACGGCGTCTGGCACCCCGCGCTCTCAGTGCGCTGGCGGCAGGTCTTGGCGGGCAGCGATCGCGAGATCACAGCGCGCTACGCCGGCGCCCCGGCCGCGGCCGGCTCCTTCACGGTCGATGCGCGGGCGCCGGACAGGGGCTTCGAAATCGGCGCTGGCCTCGACTTCGTGCCGAAGGCAGCCAATCGCGTCACGCTCGGCGTCCGCTACGACACCTTCCTCTGGCAGGGAATCACCAGCCACGAACTCCGCGGAGACCTGCGCTTCAGCTTCTGACGCAGTTCTCACCGGAGCGTCTGGCTGACCGCTTCAGTGCCACTCGGCGTGTACCAAATGGGAGAGCTCCAAGCGCGCTCCTGAATCACGCGCGGCACGTCGTCCTCACAGCAGTAGGCGAGCTCACTCGGCACGCCCTTGGGCTGTGCACAGTCGACCCCATTGGTGAGACAGACCCGCGCCGACCAGCGACAGCTCGGATTCTCCAGCACCCGCGCGTAGTAGAGGGCCGGCACAGCGGGATCGAAGTCCGGATCGCGCCAGACTCCGCAAAGTGAATCGAGGCCCGGCCCCTCTGGGCGGCAGCTTTTCGCGTCGACCGTGGCGCCATTGGCCGGGTCCCCGAGCATCTCGTGCACGCGCTCGCGCGCCGCCCCGTCCTCGACCCAGAGCTTGATGATCTGCACACGCTGCAGCTTTCCGCCCGGCTCACCCGCGGCACCCGCATCGCGCAGCACCCAGACCGCCAGTGTGGGTGAGGCATCGCCCTCGCGCGCTGGCAGATCGCCGCCCATCGGAACCCCGTCGCGATAGCCGCGCGCAACGAAGTCGCCCTCGTCGCAGAGGTCGGCCGGGTAGCGCCAGCCGCCGAAGAGCCGCAGCACCATGCGCGGACCGCTGGTGCCGTAGGTCTCGCGTCGGCGCATGGCCTCGAAGATGGCATCGCGCGAGTTCTCCTCAGCCCACACGACCGCCAGACCACCGGGGTTGAAGAAGAGCCGATCGGGTCGCAGCGGGATCTCCAGACGACTGGTGTCACCGCCCGCTGCATGCCCGGGGAACCCACTCTCGGACACTAGGCCGGGCGTGCCCAGGTGAGTGTCGCTCGACCCGAGCAATCCGAACTTGAACGGATTCACGGCGATCCGCTGCTGCTGCAGCATCCCATCGGCCAACGCTTCTCGGGCGTAGCTCGAGGACGGCGGACGGCTCCAGAGCGCCTTCACCGCGTGTTGATCCATCGTCGCGAAGGGCAGTAGCTCGAAGGCGCAGAGCTCATCCTCGCTAAAACCCCGGACTCTGCACTCCGAAGCGCCCTTGTGTTGGATCACCTCCAGCAGCCGCTCGAGCCGCGCACGTCGGCGCGCCTGCGCGGCATCGATGGCACGCCCGTCGTCGCCCTCGACGCGAAACAGCTGGCCGCCACTCAGATTGGCGTTGTGGGCGATGGCGAGCACATCGCAGCCGTCCCCCCGTTCGAGACACTGCTCCGATAGATCGCGCCAGAGCCCCTCGGCGCTGGGTACATCGAGGTAGTTCGAGGGAACGCGCTGCACCGCACGGCCGCGAAAGATCACGTTGCGGTGAATCATGTTCGAATCGGGATTGGGGCTCCACTCATAACCGACGAACGAGGTGAAGCGACAGCTCGACGTCCGGTCATAGGCCTCCTCGGCCGCCCGCTGGATCTCCTGCCACGGCGCCATCGCAGCGTCGCGACAGCGCTCACCGTGCGGTCCGCAGAAGGAGTAGCGCTGGGGTCCGCGAATGTTGAAGATGGCACTGTTGACGATGTAGTAGGCGAGCAGCGGCCAGCGGCGGGTCAGCGTGCAGACCAGAGAGTCATAACCCGGCATTCCCGGTGTCGAGCAGATCCTCACCTCTCCGAGCAGCTCGCTGTGATCCGTCACAACGGCGAAGTCGAGCGGCCGCGCCAGGCGGGCACTGCGCAGCGCGCGACCCTCGGCATCGTAGGGCTGGATCCCCAGCCCCTCACCCTGTGCAAAGCGGTAGGCATCACGAGGCGTGTTGCGCACACCGAGGGCGCTGGCGTCGAAGGAGAACGCGGTGTGGACGTGCGTGTCGCCGAAGAAAGCCCGCCGCAGCGGCGCGCGGCTGGCGCACGGCTCGCTCCGCCCGCCATCGCGAAGCGCGGGGTTGGCCTGGGCGGACAGGCCGATCGAGCAGCTCAGGGCGGCGACCGAGCGAGCGGCTCGCGCGAACCTCACTCGAAGACCTCGAGCAGGGTCGCGTGCAGCGAAGCCGCGCGATAGGGCGTGCGGTAGAGCTCGATGCGGGATCCGGCCAGAAGCAGCAGCGCCACCGCCGCCGCGACCAGCCCGGTTCGCCAGCGGGGTGCCAGGCGGGCCAGCGCGCGCACGAGCAGCCGCGCGGCAATCCAGAGCAGGCCGAGCTGGAGCAGCGCCTGCGCCAGGAACAGCGCGGCCAGAACAGGGACGACACCGTTGGCCGACTCGAGGCCGATGACCAGCAGGCAAATCGCGGCCAGCATCAGCGAGCGCGCCGCCGGCACAATGGCCTGCTCGAGGCCGAAGAGCGGCAGCGGCAGCGCGAGCACCAGTGCGATCCAGACGACCAGCCGCGAGCTTCGCTCCGACACACCCCCTCCCGCCTCCAACCGCGCCCCCGCGAGTGGACCTCGGACGATTTCCCGGCACGCAAGCGATACCGGCAAGCCCCGAGACGACCTCAGGATGGAGCGCGTCGGCCGCGCCGTCCAGAGGCCTCCGGAGGAGTGGACGAGAGGCGCGATTGCTATACAGGGTCGGTCCGGCGAACTACGATCCCCCGCGCGCGCGCAACCGGAGAGCGCCCGAGCCTCCGGGCCGCGCCGGTCCGCGGACAGTTGGCTCACAGCAGGAGACGATGGTGGAATTGCGCGAGGAGATCCGGCAGCAGTTGATCGGCCCCGGCGGCCCATTCGAACTCGTCGAAGAGGAAGTCCTCGGCGAACCGATGCAGGTATTCGCACAACGGCAGCACTCTTTGCGCGAGCTACTCCAGGAATCGGCGCTGCACGGCGACAAGACGTACATCGCTCACGGCGAGCGGCGAATCAGCTACTGCGCGCACCTCCAGCTCGTGGCGTCGGTAGCGACGGCACTGGCGGAACGCTACGACATCGAGCCGGGGGACCGGGTGGCGATCCTGGCGGCCAACTCGGCGGAATGGGTGATCGCGTTCTGGGCCACGCTGAGCCTGGGCGGCATCGTGGCCGCGCTCAACGGCATGTGGACCGCCGACGAGATTCGCTACGGCCTCGAGAACAGCCAGCCCAAGCTGCTGATCGGCGACCGCAAACGGCTGGCCCGCCTGGCGCAGATCGATGATCTGGCGAGCCTCCCCACGCTGGAAATCGAATCGCAATTCGGCGAGCTCGAACGCCATGCGGCCGACGCCAAGCTCCCGAGTCAGCCCATCGCCGAGGACGATCCCTGCCTGATCCTCTACACCAGCGGTACCACCGGCAGGCCCAAAGGAGCGACGGTGTCGCACCGCGCGCTGGTCGGCTTCGTCAGGACCCAGAGCGTCAGTGCGCTGGAGCGCCTGATGCTGGCAGCTCGCTCCGGCGAGGCGCCGGCCGGCGTGGGCGAGCCGCAGCCCGCGCTCTGCAACCTCGTGACCGCGCCCCTCTTCCACCTCTCGGGTCTCTATGCGGCGGCGATCATGATGCTGGCCCAGGGCGCGAAGACGGTCTACCTCACGGGCCGCTTCGACCCGGAGGAGGTCATGCGGCTGATCGAGAAGGAGCAGGTCACGTTATGGAGCGCGCTGGGGAGCGCCGGCGCCCAGCTCCTCGCCCACCCGGCTCTGGGGAAATACGACCTGTCGAGCATTCGCAACATCGGCTTCGGCGGCGCACCGACGAGCCCCGACCTGCAGGAGCGACTGAAGCGGGCGTTTCCAAACGCCCGGGATGGTCTCGGACTCGGCTATGGCCTTACCGAGTCGGGTGGACTGGGCACCGCCATCGGCGGCGCGGAGCTCAGCTCGCGACCCACTTCGGCCGGCCGCGCCGCAGTCGCGAACGAGCTGGAGATTCGCGACGCACGTGGCAATGCGCTGCCGCCTGGCGAGAAGGGCGAGATCTTCATCCGCAATCCGTATCTCATGCTCGGCTACTGGCGCAATCCGGCCGCCACCGCCGAGACCGTTCTGCCGGGTCGCTGGTTGGCGACCGGCGACATCGGCCAGCTCGACGAAGACGGCTACCTCCACATCGATTCCCGCGCGCGTGACATGATTCTGCGCTCGGGCGAGAACATCTATCCGGTGGAGATCGAACACCGCCTGGAGGCCCATCCCGCGGTACAGGAGTGCGCCGTGGTGGGCGTGGATCACGAGGATCTCGGCCAAGAGGTCAAGGCGATCGTCGTGCCAACGGCCGGGGCGAGCATCGATTGCGACGCGCTGCACCGCTGGGCGGGACAGAAGCTGGCGGCCTACAAGCTGCCGAGTGTCTGGGAGGTACGAGAGAAGCCGTTGCCGCGCAACGCCGCGGGCAAGGTGCTCAAGAAGGTCCTGACAGGTGAGGTCGCGAGCACGGCCATCAGAGAGTGAGGAAAGCTGGTGTCGGGACTGAGCTGGGGCACAATTGGGCTGGGAGGACGTGAGCGTGAGCGATTTCGACAAGACCCGCAGTGAGCTCATCACGCGGCGCTCGGAGCTGAGCAGCCGTATCGAGAACATCCGGGCGGACCTCGAGCAGCGCGGAGCACAGGAGACGAGCAATCCGTCCGCGGATGACCAACAGGCCGTCACGCTCCACGACTTCATGGAGACGCTGCGGCGCGATCTCGGCCTGATCGAGAATGCGCTGCAGCGCATCGATGCCGGCGAGTACGACCGCTGCACGGTGTGCGGAGGCAGCATCCGGAGAGACCGACTCGAACTTCTCCCCTGCACGCTGCGCTGTGCCAAGTGCTCACGCGCCTTCCCGCGGGACTACGTGCAGCAGCTTCGAAGTCAACACGCCAACCTGCGACGGGCTCTGGCCTCGCTCACGGGTCTCATCTCCCAGATGGCGCCCGAGTGCGAGCGCGGCGAGGCAACCGCCGCGAGCGTGGCGCCAACGCTCGCCCTGCTGGCCGACCTCGGTCGGCAGCTTCCCGAGCATTTCGCCCTGGAGGAGAAGGGCGGTTATCTCGCCGAAGCGTTGGCGGTCGCCCCCCGCTACAGCCGCCGCGCCAGTAGCCTGCAGGCAGAGCACGCCGAGCTCGATCAGCAGATGAAACTGATCGTCGAGCGGGCCAGTGGCGCGCACAGCTCGGGCGCCGCGTGGCGAGATGTACAGGAACGTTTTCAGCAGCTCTCGCTTGATCTGCTGGCGCACGAGGAGGCCGAGAACGACATCCTCGGCTGTGCCTTCCTGGACGACCTAGGAGCGGCGGACTAAGCTGCCGCCCTCTCCCCATCGCACGGCTGACCCGACCCCAAGATGGCTGTTGCAGGACCCCATCCGGCCGGACGCACGGGGCATCACGACCGAGTGGGGGGCACCGCAGAGGGAGCCCGAATTGAAGCTCGACCTCGAACAACTCGAACGAATCCTGCCGCGCTACGAAGGCCCCGGTCCGCGCTACACGAGCTACCCCACCGCACCGGCATGGAACGAGGAATACGGCGAGGCGCAGTTCCGCGAGTCTCTCGGCAAGATCCCGCCGGATCGCGACGTGGCCCTCTACGCCCACGTTCCCTTCTGCGACAGCCTGTGCCACTTCTGCGCCTGCAATCGCGTCATCACACAGAAACCCGAGCTGCCGGCCCGCTACATCGACGAGATTCAGCGGGAGATCGCCTGGATCCGTGAAGCCATCCCCGGTGCCCCGCACGCGAGCCAGCTGCACTGGGGCGGTGGTACGCCGACACATCTGACAACGGACCAGATCCGCACGCTGTTTCGTGCTCTGACCGAGGCATTCCCTCTGCATGCCGATGCCGAGGTCTCGATCGAAGTCGACCCACGAGTCACCAGCGAGAGCCAGATGGACGTCTTGAAGGAGTGCGGCTTCAACCGCATCTCGATGGGCGTACAGGACACCAACCCCAAGGTCCAGCAAGCCATTCACCGCATCCAGCCCTTCGATCAGACCGCCACTCTCGTCAGTCAGGCGCGCAGCCGCGAATTCGAGAGCGTAAACTTCGATCTGATCTACGGACTGCCGTATCAGACCGAGGCGTCGTTCGAGCGCACGCTGGACGAGATCCTCACACTCCAGCCCGACCGCATCGCGCTCTATTCCTATGCGCACGTCACGTGGGTCGCCAAGCAGCAGCGCGGCTTCGAGCGCAAGGACCTACCGGATCCAAGCAGCAAGATCCGCATCATGTTGCTGGCCATCCGCCGCTTCCTCGAGGCGGGCTACCTCCACATTGGCATGGATCACTTCGCGCGGCCCGAAGACGAGCTCTCGCGGGCCCTCGCCGACGGCAGCTTGAGACGAAACTTCATGGGCTACACGACCCAGCAAGGTGTCGACGTGCTGGCCTTCGGCCCAAGTGCCATCAGCGAGCTCCAGGACGCCTACGCCCAGTCGGAACGCGACATCCAGAGGTGGCAGGAAGCCGTCTCGAGCCGCGGCTGTGCGACGCTGCGCGGACACGTCTTGACGGCCGAAGATCAGGTTCGAAGCTGGCTGATCGCCCGCATCATGTGCCATGGCGACGTGAGCGCGACGGAGTACTCCGCCCGCTTTGGCGGGAGCCTGAAGCACGATTTCTGCCGCGAACTCGAGAGTCTGGATCCGCTGCAGGCGGACGGCTTGGTCGAGATCGATTCCGACGGCAATCTGCGCGTCACGCCGCTCGGTCGCCTGCTGGTCCGGAACATCGCGATGGCCTTCGACGCCTACCTCGCCGAACAGCAGCGCTCGGCCAAGCCTCTCTTCAGCAAGACGGTCTGACGCCATCTCCTAGCCCGGACCGAGCCAGGGACGACCCCAGAGGCCGAGACAGGCGCGGGCTCTCTCGGCTCGATAGGCTTGTCACCATGGCATACCCGCTGCGAATACGTCGTCTGCCGGGCATCGCGCTCACTGTCTTCCTGCTCTGCAGCCCGGGCCACGGAGGGGCGGAGGAGCTCGGCTCCGCCTACGCGCGCTACCAACGCGCGGTCGCCGACGGTCGACTAGAAGAGGCGCTCACGCACGCACGCCGGAGCCTCGATCTCGCCTTGCAGGCGCCGGAGACCGATGAACGCCGACTGGGCATTCTCACCCACAACGTGGGCATGCTCAACGTGAGACTGGGGCGCTACGCAGACGCCATCACCATCCTCGGCCAGGCACTCGCAATCTACCGCACCGTCCATGGTGAGTGGGCCGAGCAGACCTTGATACCGCTGCGCGCGCTGGCCAAGGCTCAGCAAGCGATCCAGCGCTGGCCAGAGGCGGAGCGATCCTATGCGCGCGCGATCGAAATCATCGAACGAAGCCGCGGTCGAGACGACGTGGAGATCGCCGACATCGCCGTCCAGCTCGGCCTCGTCGCGGACGCACTCGGGGCGCATCAGCGCGTGCAGACCTACGGCCGCCGCGCGATCGACATCTATCGGAAGGTTCGGGGCGAGAACGACCTGCAGATCGCGCGGATCCACCTGCGACTCGCGAGCAACGAGATAACACGTGGTGACCTGCGAACGGCCCGCGATCACCTGGACGCGGCCGTGCCGATCTTCGAGTCACAGCTACCGAGCGGAGACCCCCGCCTGGCGGAGGTCTACACATTTCTGATCGATGGCTATCGGCAAGTCGGCAAGCCGGGCAAGGTGCGAAAGTATCGAAAGAAGCTGCAGGCCACGGAGCAAGCCGCCGCTTCACGCTGAGCCTGCTGCCTCTCGCGTGAGTCGCCCGGGCCAATGGGCTTCGATACTCTCTCGCCGCGTCCGCCAGCAGAGCTGCGGCCGCTGAGTCGGAGTTCGTTGCGATGCAGATGCCGATCCGCCCCGCCTTGCCGGTGCCGCTCGTGAGCGCCATCGTCGTGGCCGGTCTACTACTGGCGGCGATAGCCCAGGCGACGCCCTTCGATATCGACAAGTGGACCGAGGGACCCGCGGTCGGAACGCTCGAGTGGGGCATCACACAGGCCAATGCCAGTCCCGACCAGGAGCACTCCCTGCTCTTCGCCCAGTCACTCGCGAGCCGGGCTCTGCTGCTCACGAGCGCCCTTCCGAGTATCGACGTGGGCAGCGCGGGCAAGCTCGAGCTGCAGGCCGGCAGTGCCCCCGGCTTCTCGCTGGTAAAGAACGATCCGGACGACGAGTTCGACATTCTGCACGTGGTCTCCGGCCAGGCAAGCATCATCGAGCTCGATATCAGCGGAGGCGACTTCCGCATCGACCAGGACGCCAAGCTCGCCTTCCAGTACGAGGAGGCATTCGAAATCGAGGATGACATCCTGGGCGACGGAAAGTTGATCAAGCAGGGCGCCGGGCAGCTCACGCTGTCGGGGATCAACGCGTACACCGGCGGCAGCGACGTTCTGGAAGGCGAATTGCTCGGCGACACACTGTCCCTACAGGGCGACATCGATCTCGCCCAGGATACCGGCTTGATTTTCGAGTTCTCCAATACCGACAGCGACAGCAGCACCAAACTCTACGCCGGCGTGATCACGGGTGCGGGGAAGCTCTACAAACGGGGAGACGGAACGCTTCAGATCAGCGGAGACGCCTCGCATACCGGCGGAACGCAGATCGAGCAGGGCAAGCTCGTCGCGTCCGCGGCGGACCTGAGCGGCGCGGTCGAGGTGCATTCCGGCGCGACCTTCCAGCTGCACCAAGGGCTAGATGGCGAGTACGCGGACGCGATCAGTGGTGCGGGTGGCGTCCGTAAGTCGGGCGCTGGAACGCTCACCCTCAGTGGCGCGAACTCGTTCACGGGCGGACTGGCAGTCGCCGACGACGTCGTCGTTGGTAGCACCAGCTCCATCCCCGGAGACGTCGAGCTGGTAACAGCCACCAGCCAACTGACCTTCGATCAGACGGTCGCAGGAACGCACGCAGGAGACATCACCGGCCTTGGGCAGCTCCTCAAGAGCGGGGCTGGAACACTGACACTGACCGGAAGCAGCAGCTACAGCGGCGGCACAACCATCACGACGGGAACGCTGCGCGGTGACAGTGTCAGCCTGCAGGGTGTCATCACCGTGCAGGGCGGCGCCCTACTCGAATTGTCGCACACTTCGAATCAGACCTTCTCGGGCACCACCGCAGGCACCGGTGGTCTCGTGAAGTCAGGAGCCGGCACGCTCACGCTCAACAACACGCTGGGCCACACCGGCGAAACTCGTATCGACGAAGGCACGCTGCAGCTGCAGGTCGATCTGCCGGGACCCCTCGACATCGAGCCGGGTGGCCGGCTCCTCAGCGGGCAGACGATCGGCGGTGAACTCGTAGTCGACGGCCGGGTGGCCGTACCTGGCAAGGGCACGCTGAGCGTGGGCGGGAATGCGACCTTTGGCGCCGGCGCCTGGTACGAGCTGACCGTGGACGCCGCGGGGAACAGCTCGGCGATCGCGGTCACCGGCACCGCCACGCTGAACGGCGGTTCGCTCTTCGTCGAGATCGAGCCCGGAGATTATTCGGCCCCGGGCCAGACGTACACCATACTGAGTTCAGCCTCACTATCCCCCGTCGTCGACTTCGCGGTCCCCACCCCACCGGACCCCGCCGCCCATGCTTTCGCCAGCCTGACACCGGGCACGGCCGGCAACGCGGTCACGCTCACGGTCGAGGAGAACACGAACGCCGCTGAGAGCTACGCGCGCACGCCCAACCAGCGCGCCACCGCCGTGGCCCTCGACGAGCTGCTGCTGTCCGGAGCGGGCCAGAGCGACATCGACGCGATCCGCTTCAGTCGCATCGCACTTCGGGTGAGCGAGGTGCCGGACTGGCTCAATGCGTTGGCAGCCGACACGCTGAGCAGCTTCGCCAATACGCGCTTGAGCAATGCTCGGCACTTTGCGCGCGCACTGACCCGGCGCTTCACTGCCACGCGCTTCGAGCGGGGTCAGGCGCCGCCGAGGCGCCGGACGACGGCGACAAGCAGCGTGAGCGCGGGATCGGAGCCCCTGTCGTTCGAGCCCGCTCGCGGCGAGCGCGGACTGGGGGGGTGGCTCGAACCCTTCGGCGTCTTCAGCGATCTCGACGGCGAAGGCCGCGCGAGTTCGCTCAGCACTCGTGTCTACGGAGTAACGAGCGGCGGCGACTACCGTCTTCTCTTCCCCGACTCGCGCAGCCTGCGGCTCGGCGTCGGCGTCGGCTACACCCGCTCATCCGTTCGCTCCACTGCCGATCGCATGCTCGGCTGGGGCCACACCTATCAGAGCGCTCTCTACGCCGCCTTCGCGGCACCCCGCTTCCACGTCGGCCTCGCGGGCCGCTACGCCTACAGCGATCTGTGGAGCAAGCGTTCCATCCGATTCGGCGATATCGACACCAACGCGCTCGGCCGCTTTTCGGGACATGAGGGCTCGGGCCTGTTCGAGGCGGGCCTGCATCTGGGCGATCCACGTGTCGCCCTCTTCCATCCGACGGCCGGCCTGCTGTACACGCATCTGACTCAGCAAGCCTTCGCAGAGACCGGGGCGGGCTCCCTCTCGCTCGAGATCGGGGCCATGGAGATCGACTCCGTCGTCACGACACTTGGAACGCGGATCGCGCGCGTAATGACGCTGCAGGGCGACTATGGAGTCGAGCCCGAGCTGCGGCTGGCCTGGAACCACGAATTCGGTGATCGCGGCCGGCCGGTGCGGGCGCGTTTCAGCGGTGCGGTCGCTGGCGGACGCTTCGCCAACGCCGGAAGCGAACGCAGGCGCGACGATTTCACGCTCGGTTTCGGGTACGTCATGCGCATCGGCGACATCCCGCTGTTGTCCACTCACTACGACGTGCGGCTGAGCCAGGCCGAAACCGAGCACTCGATCTCGCTGGGGCTCTACCTGCACTGGTGAGTGGAGACAGACTCACGCCACCACCCCCCTCTCGCGCAGAATCGCAATCTGCGCCCGGCTGCGGCCGAGCTGCAGCAAGATCTCGTCGCCGTGCTGGCCGGGTGTTGGCGCCATCGAGCGCTGCTCACAGGACGTGCTGGCGAAATCGACGGGCGTGGCGGGCAGCATCGTCGTGCCCTCCGCATCCGGTACCTCGATGAAGCCACCCGCCGCGTGCGCCTGGGGATCGGCCACCACCTCGTCGACGTTCTGTACCGGCGCCCACCAGAGATCTTGCTCGGCGTCGAAGATCGCCCCCCACTGCTCGCGCGTGCGGGTGGCGAAGATCTCGTCCAACATGGCAATCAGTAGCTCCGAGTGGGCGGCACGATCGCCCACGGTGGCGAAGCGGGGGTCGTCGAGCCACTCCGGGTGGCCGACGGCCCGCGCCAGCGGCGGCCAGTGCCGCCCGGCCTCGAGCCCCACAATCCAGAACCAGTTGCCCTCGCTGTCGCGATAGCTGTTGATGGCGGGATTGGCCATCGTCTTGCGATTGCCGGCCTGGACCGGCAACCCGAAGCGCAGACAGATCGCCAGGTCGAAGCTCATGGTGTAGAGCCCCTGGCGCAGCAGGGAGGTCGAAACGAGCTGGCCGCGACCTGTCTTCTCTCGCGAGTAGAGCGCCGCGGAGATGGCCGCCGCCAGCGACATACCCGCGTTGTGATCTCCCATTCCGCCGCGCTGAAAGGGGGGGGCGGCGCCGGGCTGTGTCAACGCGGCGGCGATGCCGGAGCGGGCCCAGAACGCGGCAATGTCGTAGGCCGCGCGATTGGCGTCGGGTCCCTCCAAGCCGTAGCCCGTAATGGCGGCATAGATGAGGCGCGGGTTTCGCTCGAGCAAGGAAGCGGCGTCGAGCCCGAGTCGAGCCAGGGCCTCGAGACGCACGTTACTCACGAACACATCGGCTGCGTCGATCAGCTCGAGTGCCAGCTCGCGACCGTCCGAGCGGGCGAGATCGATCACGATGCTGCGCTTGTTGCGGTTGTCCATCTCGAAGGGTGGATTGAACGGCAGGTCGGCGCCGAGCATGCGGCTGAAGAGCCGGCCGGGGTCCCCAACGCCGGGGGGCTCGATCTTGACGACATCGGCTCCCCAATCAGCCAGAATGCAGCCGGCTGCGGGTCCCGCCACCCAGACTCCGATCTCGACGACTCTGACTCCCTGCATGGGTCCCGCCACGCTTCACCCTCCTCGGCCGGACCTCAGTGTACCGACATCGAGAATGAAGGCAGCGAATCACGCTCGGATCGCGGGCTGCGGCTGCGCCACGTGGCGCGGCTTGCACGAATCCGAACAACCGGAGTGCCTCAGCTCGGCGCGCTCGGCGGCCCGCTGAAGCCTGCGCGGCGAAACAGGGCCGGATCGAGCGCCCTCGCCTCTTCCTCCGCCATGTCCCGTTCGAGCCAGCGGGTGAAATCCAGCATGCCGCTTGCGAGAATGTTCGCCTGATACTGCGATTCCGTAACGCTGCGCACGAGCTCTGCGATTCGCTGGCGCTGCTCCCGGTGGTCGGCCAGCACGTGGCCCGCGCGCCGCTTCCCGATCAGGCCGCAGCGATTCAGCACTGGGACCAAATGCTGCTCCTCCCACTCCAGGTGGGCGAGTAGAAAGTCCCGCAGCTCCTCCCCCTTGAGACGACAGGCGGAGGCCAGCTCTTCGTCCCCCCTCAGGACCCGCAGGGCGAGGGACTCTACCACGGTGAGCATGCCCCGCAGACGGGCGTGATCCCGGCGCACTCTCTCTCGCACCTCCGTCGGTGTCACGACATGCCTCCCCGAGTCCGCGCGCACGTCTCCCTTGGTCTACCGGTTCCGGTTGCATATCGCGTGCCAGTGACTGAAGCCAACGTGCACGAGCGTGGCGCGAAGATCGCCGCGGACTGGCACACCTCGCTGAAACATCCGGCCTCCGCCCGCCAGCGGTTCGCGGCGGGGCTTGCCGAGTCTGACCCAGGCCACAACACTCACGGCCATGGATGAGGCGAACCTGCAAGAACTGCTCGAGTTCTATCGGCTCGGCGAGCGGGAACTCGAAGATCTGACCACACTTCGCCCGGCGCTGGAAGCGGCTGCGGACGACTTCATCGGCGACTTCTACCGCCACCTGATCAGCTTCAAGGAGACGCAGCAGCTGCTGCTGGACCCGGCGACCAAGCAGAGATTGCTCGCCAGCCAGCGCGAGTATCTGCTGAGTCTGAGCGACCGGACGATTGATACCGCCTATGTCGAGAAACAGCGCAGCATCGGAAGAACCCACGCGCGAATAGGGCTCGATCTCAAGTGGTACTTCGGTGCCTTCGCGCTCTACACGTCGCGGCTGTTTCCCGTCATCATCGAACAGTATCCGGCCGATCCCGTGCTTGTCGAAAGGATGTTCTCGGCGCTGACGAAGCGACTGATACTGAATGCGCAGCTCGCCACCGAGCAATACGTCAAGCAGCGACAAGAGGATGTCGACCGCCTCAACGAGGAGTTGAGCGCCGCGGGCCTCGCGCTCTCGCGAGAGGTGAGCGAGAAGACGCACAGCCTGCGTCGCACGGAGAGCCGCGCCCGGGCGGCTGAGGAGCTCGCTTCGGTCGCGACGCTGATCACGGGGCTCGCCCATGAAATCGGAACACCCATGGGCGTTATTCGCGGCCACGCAGAAGCTCTCGAGGGCTCGATCGAAGACGAGCGGGGGCGGTGGCGGATGGAAATGATCCGCGAGCAAATCGATCGCATCACCAGCATCATTCGATCACTGCTCAACATCGCGCGACCCCGGGAGTCGATGCACATCAAGGTCGGCCTCTCGACGCTGGTGGAGACGACGCTCGGCTTTCTCAGCGAGAAGATCCGCCGACGCGACGTACGCGTGGAGACCGATCTCGAAGCGCAATTGGAGATCATCGCGGATCCCGAGAAGATCCAGCAGATGCTGCTCAACCTTTTCATCAACGCGCTCGATGCCATGCCCGATAGCGGCACGCTGAGCGTGTCGCTCAAGCGCAGCGGAGAGAACGTCCTGCTGCGTGTTTCCGACACGGGGCTCGGAATTCCGGACGACAAGCTGCGCCACATCTTCGATCCGTTCTACACGACCAAGGCGGCGGGCCGCGGCAGTGGGCTCGGACTCGTCGTGGTGAAGGGAATCGTCAGCGACCACCGAGGACAGATCGAAGCCCAGAGCCAGCCGGGCGAGGGGACGGCGTTCCTCGTTCAGCTGCCGAAGGGGGCGTGCGATTCCGCCACCTGAGCGAAAATCGCACAACACGGAGCCGCATCGCCTCTTCACCAGTCACTCATCAGTGTGCAGTTGTGACCCACCTGTCGCACCCATCGTGACTATGTGCCACAATCCGCTCTCGATGAGTCCCGTCCAGAGCCGTGAGAAAGCCCCCGAGGTTGGCACGCTCCCTGCTGATGAGAGTGATGCCATGCGTGAAGCACAGCGTTCCGTGCTGGTCGTCGATGATGACAAGGCCATGCGCGAAATGGTCATGGCCCTGCTGGAAGACGCCGGGTTGCGGGCCGAGAGCGCCGAAGACGCCCGCCAAGCCGCTGAGCGGCTCCGGGACCAAGAGTTCGATGCCGTCCTGTCGGACGTTCGAATGCCCGGACGCTCGGGTATCGAGATGCTCGGCGAGATCCGCGACATTCGGCCCGGCGTCCCGATCATCCTGATGACCGCGTTTGGCAGCATCGACTCCGCCGTGGAGGCCATGCAGGCGGGTGCCTTCGACTACATCACGAAACCCTTCAAGCGTGACGCGCTGCTCGTAACCCTGGAGCGAGCCTTCGAGCGACGCCTGCTCGAGGAGGAGAACCGAAGGCTGCGCAAGGCGGTGGATCGCACCGCCTCTTTCGGCGCCCTGATCGGCGCAAGCCCATCCATGCATGAGATCTTCGCCATGATGCGCAAGGTGGCGGACAACCGCTCCAGCGTGCTGATCACCGGCGAGAGCGGAACCGGCAAGGAACTGGTGGCGCGCACACTCCACTTCTCGGGTATCCGTTCGGGCCACCCCTTCGTTCCCATCAACTGCACGGCGCTGCCCGAGGGCCTGATGGAGAGCGAACTCTTCGGGCATGTGCGTGGCGCCTTTACGGGCGCCGTCAACAGCAAGCGCGGCCTCTTCGAGGAGGCCGACGGCGGCACGCTGTTCCTCGACGAGATCGGCGATATGAGCTTCGGCCTGCAGAGCAAGCTGCTCCGCGTGCTGCAGGAACGGGAGATCCGGCCGGTCGGCGGCAATCGCAGCAAACAGATCAATGTTCGCGTGATCGCCGCGACCAATCGCGACCTGCGGCAACACATCGAGGACGGTCGCTTCCGTCGCGATCTCTTCTATCGCCTCAACGTCATTCCGATCGTGATCCCGCCGCTGCGCGACCGCAAGGAAGACATCCCGCTGCTCGCCGAGGCATTCGTCCGCAAGCACTCGGATGGCAACGCCTTCATGCTCACACCGCCCGCCATCGAAAAACTCTGCGCATGCCCCTGGGAGGGGAACGCGCGAGAGCTGGAGAATGTGATCGAGAGGGCCGTGGCGCTGGCCGAAGGAGAGCAGCTCGGCCCTGACGACCTGCCCGTCTTCAGTAAAGAGTCCAGCGAAGCCGGAGAAGTGAGCGTGGCGGCTCTGATCGGCGAAGCGCTCGAACAGAACCTGACGCTGGGCGAACTCGAAGAGCGCTACACCCTGCACGTACTGGAGAGGACCCGGGGCAACAAGGCCCGCGCCGCGAAGATCCTGGGCATCAACCGGCGGACGCTGTATCGCCGCGGCTTCGCCGACAACAAGAACGACATCTGACGCGCTCGGCGCCGAGCTTCGCTCAGCGAGCTGGGCTCAGCCGCAGCTCATCCACCAGCCCCCAGTCGAGCGCGGTGCTCGCATCCAGGCGCTCGCCGGTGAGAGCCAGCAGAGCGGTCCGCTGTCGCCCGATTCGTCGCGGCAGGCTGACGCTGCCGCCGGCCCCGGGCACCAGCCCGAGCGCCAGCTCGGGCAGCTCGAAGAACGATCCAGCCTCGGCCACGACGTGGGACACGAAGGCGGGCAACTCGACTCCCGCCCCGATGCAAGCGCCGTGGACCTCGGCACGCGTGCGCTCCGCCAGACCCGCCAGCAGCCGCGAGGCGTTGCGCGTCGAGCGCACCGCGTGCGCGGTCGCGGGATCGGGCAGACTGCCGAACTCGTCCAGATCACCGCCGCTGCAGAAGGAGGGACCGGCTCCGCACAGCACGATCTGTCGAATCGACGTGTCGGCCGCGGCGAGCTGCAACCCCTCGACCAGTGCATCTCGAATCTCTCGGGAGAAGGCGTTGTGACGCTCGGGGCGATTGAGGCACAGGCGCAGTCGTTCGCCTTCCCGCTCGAGCAAGACCGCTGGACCTCGGCTGGGGCGTGGCGGGCGAATCTCGTGCCGCGCGCGCCAAGCGGCGAATTCCGGCCCCGCCTGGAGCACGGAGTAGACGAGCGATTCGGCGATCAGGCCGTCATGCGCGTCCAGCTTCTCGTTGTGTCGCAGTAGCTGGACCCAGGCGAGACTCGCCTGTGGATTGCGCCGGATCGAGCCCAGCACGCTCTCGAGCTGCGAAGCACTCGCCACCACCAGATCGAATTCACCGGCCAGGGCCGCCGCAACGGGCGACAGATCTGATCCCGCGATGGCGATGCTCGGGCAGGCGAGTCTCCCGAGGGCGGCCCGCGCGCGCTCGACGGGCTGCTTTTGCGCGTCCTCCGGACCCACCGCGGAGAGCTGCACCACCAGGGCGCAGTGCCCCGTCAGCGTGGCAAACTCCTCGAGCGCGTAGGGCGATTGCAGTCGGCGCAGCGCCTCCCCCAACGAGAGGATGGGAACGTCGCGCGCCGAACCGCTCACCCGCTCACGAGCTGGGCCCGCACTTTGCGACGCAACAGCTTGCCCGTCTCGTTATAGGGGAGCTCCTGCCAGAACTCGATGCGCTCGGGCGTACGCGATGAGCGCAGGCGTTCCTTGACCCACTGCTGCAGCTCCGGGACAGCCGCCTGATGCCCGTCCTTGCACACCACGACCGCGGCAACCGCCTCCCCCCACTGTTCGTCGGGAACGCCGACCACGGCCACGTCGCAGAGCGCGGGGTGCTCGAGCAATACCTCCTCGATTTCACCCGGTGACATGTTCTCGCCCCCGCGCACGATGATGTCGTCGATGCGGCCCTCGATGAAGAGGTAGCCCTCGGCGTCGACCGAGCCCCCGTCCCGGGTCGGGAACCAGCCGTCGTCGGCAAGCTGACTGCCCTTGCCCAGATACTCGCCCGAGACCTGCTCTCCACGCACATGGATCTCGCCGCGCTCGTTCGCAGCCAGCGCGTTGCCCTCCTCGTCTCGGATCTCCACCTCGACGCTCGGCAGCGGCTTTCCCACCGACACCAACCGGCGACGCACCACCGGATCATCGCTCGCCAGTGCCGCCCTGTGGTCGTCGGGCCCGAGGATCGCGATCGTCGAGCTCGTCTCCGTCAGCCCGTAGGCATTGGCGAAGTCGGTCTCGGGAAAGAGATCCATCGCGCGCTCGATGACGGACTGCGGCATCTTGCCGCCACCGTAGGAGAGCGATCGCAGGTGCGGCAGATCCGCACTCTGACGACCCTCCAGCACCTCGACGATGCGCGCCAGCATGGTGGGCACGACGAAGGCGTTGGTGACACACTCGCGGCGCGCCAGCTCGAGCCAGGACTCTGCCGTGAAGTTGGGAAGCTGAACGACGCGGCGGCCCGAGTAAACGGAGCTGGCGATCGCCGCCATGCCAGCGATGTGATAAGGGGGCACGCAGACCAGCGCCGCGTCTGACTCGTCGGCCGACATGAACTCCACCGATCCCAGGATGTACGAGACGAGGTGCTTGTGCCGAATCACGGCCGCTTTGGGCGGCCCCGTCGTGCCGCTGGTGAAGAGCAAAATGGCGATCTCGTCGGGATCCATCGACCACTCGCTCGGCTGACTCGACGCGCCCTCGTGCCGCGCGGCGGCGAGAAACTCCTCGCGCCCGACCACCTGTGTCCCGGCGAGTTCGCTGAGTGAGGCGAGCCGCTCGGTTTCGGTGATCACTCGCGACGGGACGATCTGCTCGACAAGACTTTCGAGTTCACTGCCGGTCAGTCGATAGTTGAGCGGAACGAACGGCACACCCGCCCAAGCCGCGGCGAAGAGACCCACGGGAAGAGCCAGGCTGCTGACATCCAGCATCGCGAGGTGCGCGGTGCCGCTGCTGGCGACCCCGTTGGCCGCCGCACCCGCCGCTCGGAAGAGTTCGGAGTAGCTGAGTCGGTCGTCCCCGTTGCAGAAGGCCACCCGATCGCCGAAGCCATCGGAGGCCATCTCAAGCAGCATCATCAGATTCATGATTGCGCCCGAGCTCAGTCCGAGGAGGGAAGCGGCTTGGCACCCTTCACGCTGAGCAGCGCGCCAGCGACGCCGAGCGACCCCTCGCCGGGCTTGGTGCACAGGATCTCGAGATCGCCCGACTCGTTGACGTAGCGCTTGCCAATCTGCGTTCCGTTCTGAGCATCCGCGGAGATCTCGACGCCCGCGGGAGGCTCACTCCCGAGCTCGATTGCGGGCACGCCGCCACAGGTCAGCTCGATGTCCTCCTTGGGCGCTGCCACGACCATCACCTCGGTGCTGCAGACGGCACTTCGCAGGCGAGTTCCAGCCTTCAAGATCGCCATGATTCCCTACCTCTCGTCCTTCCTCGATCTGTCCCACATTGATCGGCTATGCATCGACTCGCAACCCGCAGCGGCGGCAGGGCAAGCCCGTCTGAACTCCACGCCCGCTCCGGGAGCGTATCGTCACTCACCCAGTATCGACCGACGCGGCGGGTGTCGGGGGCCGGAAAATAGCTGCTCCGACGACCAAATGTTAGCTTCCCGTCAGCGGGCGATGGCTGACTTCAGTCGGACTGAGAACTCCAACCGATCGCGCGAAGTGCCCTCGCAGGTCGCGCCGCGTCGATGCGCTGCGGTCGAGCGCGGCGCGGGCAGCGAGAACCCACTCGAGAGCTCGCGCCACCGCCGCGCCGAGAACGAGGAAAGATCGCCGTGAACCGCCGCACTCCGCAAGCCGCCGAGCAAGCTCGCAGCGCGCCGGTCAGCCGCCGTTACGCACAGGCGCTGCTCGATGCCTGTGGATCGAACCTGCGGCCGGATCCGCCGGCCGATCCGCCCCACCCGGCGATCGACTGGGCCCGGTCCGGCTCGATGGCGCTGACGGGCCAGGCGGACGGGCCGCCGCTGCTGGCCCCGGGCCCCCTCGCACACTGCGCACGCGAAGCACTGCTCGCACTCAACACACTCGCGGCCCACACAGTGGCTGGCTTCGCGGCCCACACAGTGGCTGGCTTCGCGGCCCACGCTGTGGCTGGCTCCCCGAGCGACGCCGAGCTCGCCCAGCTGCGCGCTATCGACGGCCCTGCCCTGCTGGGTGAACGGGCCGCGATCGCCGGGCTGCGGAGACGCGGCCGAGTTTCACCCGGTGGAAGCTGCCGGCTACTTCGCGCTGCGGACGGCTGGCTGGCGGTCAACCTGGCCCGCCCCGAAGATGAGGCGCTCGTTCCAGCCTGGCTCGAGGACGCGCCGCGCCGAGGCGAGTCGATCTGGCGCTTCGTCAGCCGAGGGCTGGCGACCCGTGATGCGGCGCAACACGTGGCCCGCGCGCGTCTCATGGGGATGCCGGTGGCCCCGGCCTGCCGGCCGCGCGCACGCCCGCCGGCCTGGCTGCGAATCCAGCGCATCGCCCACGCGCAGGCCCGCAGCCGTGCGGCCCGTCCGCTCGTGCTCGATCTCTCCTCGCTGTGGGCGGGGCCGCTCTGCACACACCTGCTCGAGCTGGCCGGCGCCCGGGTGATCAAGCTCGAGAGCACCCGCCGTCCCGACGGAGCCCGCCGCGGTCCGGCCGATTTCTTCGATCAGCTCAACGCGCGAAAGTCCAGCGTGGCCCTCGACTTCACCAGCGCTGGAGATCGCGAGCTGCTGTCGCGGCTGATCGAGCGGGCCGACATCGTGGTGGAGAGCGCGCGGCCGCGCGCTCTCGCGCAGCTCGGCGTGGCGGCCGAGACGTCGGTCGCACGCCGGCCGGGCCTCACGTGGCTCAGCATCACCGGCTACGGTCGGCGCGAGCCGCAGGCCAATTGGGCCGCCTTCGGCGACGACGCAGCGGCGGCGGCGGGGCTCGCAGCGCTGACTGGACCGCCTTCGGCACGCCCGCTCTTCTGCGGCGACGCCATCGCGGATCCCCTGGCCGGCATGCACGCGGCGGTGGCCGCGCTGGCTAGCTTTCAGAACGGCGGAGGCGTCCTACTGGACATCGCTCTGCGCGACGTGGCCGAGCACGCCCTCGGCTGGCGGGTCGCCCCTGTGGGAGGACGAGACGACAGCGGTGCGGGCCAGACGCCGGCTCGCGTCGTGCCCGACCCGGACGACGGGCCCGCGGGAGCGCTGCGGTACCGGGTCATCGCCGCCGAGCAAGAGCAGCCCGTTCTCGAGCCGCGCTCGCGCGCCCTCACGGCGCGCGCGCGCGCGCTCGGGGCCGACACCGCATCGGTTCTGCGCGAGCTGCTCGACACACCGTGAGTGCGCTTCTCATCAGACAAGCCGAGCTCGCCACCGGTCGCACGCTGGATGTACGCATCCGTCGCGGATGCATCGACGAGCTCGGCGTCGCACTCGAGCCCGCGCCGGGTGAGCTGTGCCTCGAAGCAGGCGGCGGTGCGCTGCTTCCGGGCCTGCACGACCACCACCTCCACCTGCTGGCGCTGGCCGCCGCCCGCGACTCGCTACCGTGCGGCCCGCCGAAAGTTCACAGCCGCCAGGAGCTGATCGACGCGCTACGAGCAGTGGAAAACGCCTCGACGGAACGCGGCCCACACAGTGGCTGGCTTCGCGGCCTCGGCTACCACGAGAGTGTGGCGGGCCGGCTGGATCGCTGGAAGTTGGACGAGTGGGTCAGCGACCGCCCGCTGCGCATTCAGCACCGAAGCGGCGCACTCTGGATGCTCAACTCGGCGGCTGTGAGGCAGCTCGGGCTGGAGCACGGCGAGCTGCCGAGCGGGGCCGAACGCGACGCGCGCGGACGTGTGACCGGCCGCCTGTTCCGACTCGACGAATGGCTGGGTGCGCGCCTGCCCGCGACCCCGCCCCCCTCCTTGAAGCACGTTGGGAGACAGTTCGCCCGCCTCGGCGTAACGGGGCTCTGTGACGCCGGTGCGTGCAACAGCGAAGCCGAGCTGCGTTGCCTGATCGCCGCGGCCGAGAGCGGTGATCTGCCCCAGAAGCTGCTCGTGATGGGCAAGCCGGACCTGCCACCCTCGAGCCACCCGCGCGTGACACGTGGACATGTCAAGCTCATGCTCGATGAGGATCACCTGCCGGCAATCGACGAGTTGACAGCGGTCATTCAGCGAGCGCACGCCGACGGGCGCGGCGCAGCGCTTCATTGTGTCACGCGTGCCGAGCTCGTACTGGCCGCCGTTGCGCTGTCATCAGCTGGATGCCAGCGCGACGACCGCATCGAACACGCGAGCGTCGCACCGCCCGACATCGTGACGCTGCTGGCGCGGCTTCCCGTAGCTGTCGTGACACAGCCGAACTTCATCTTCGAACGCGGCGATGCCTACCGCAGAGAAGTCGAGCCGCACGACCAACCGTGGCTCTACCGCTGCCGCGGCTTCCTGGCGGCGGGGCTGCCGCTGGCCGCGGGGAGCGACGCCCCCTTCGGCGAGCCGGATCCGTGGGCCGCAATGCGCGCCGCTGTCGTGCGCCGCAGCGCTGCGGGCTTCGAGCTGGGCAGCCGGGAAGCGCTGACACCCGAGCAGGCGCTGGCGCTCTTCACCTCCCCTCTCTCGGCACCGGGCGGTGCGCCTGCGCGCCTGCAGCCCGGAAGCCCAGCCGACCTGTGTCTGCTCGACCGGCCCTGGTCCGCGGCGCGAGAGGAACTCACCGCCGATGCCGTACTGACCACTCTGCGCGACGGCGAGATCATCTGGCGGCGCGACGAATAGGCGGAACACGCGACCCGCACACCGGGGTGATGGCAGGTGCGCTTACTCGAGCAGGCGAACCAGATCGAAGGTCGAGATGATGCCCAGCAGCTTGTCGTTCTCGGTCACCAACACGCGGTGCACGCGGTCCGCGCGAAAGGTCTTGGCGATTTCGGGCAGCAGCGCGCTGGGCGGAACGCTCACGATGGCGGGCGTCATGGCATCTTGCACGCAGCGCTGCTCGAGCCGGTTCTGGAACTCCACAGAGCTGCCGTGCCAGCCCAGCTCGAACAACCGGCCGTCTTCTTGAAAGTACGTCGCATCGCTGCTGACCTGTTCGTCTTCCTCCTGGATCGTTCGCAGCAGGTCACTGCTCGAGATCACGCCGAGCAGAGCACCCGTCTCGTCTACCACAGGTGCGCCGTTGATCTCCTCTTCGACGAACAGCCGATAGACATTGATGAGTGGCGTGTTCGGTCCGACGCAGATCACCTGCTCCTGCATCAAATCCCGAGCCGTGATGGTCATTGCCCGCTCCTCTGAACCTGGATTGCCCAAACCTGGATTGCCCGTGAAGATCCCACTGCGACAGCGCACCTTCGCAGCCTGGGGACCGAGAACGCATTGTGCCTTGCCAGCTCGCGAGCGCAATGGCGAAGAGCCGGATCGTGCCTCTCGCAGGCTCTTGGGGCGTCCGGACAGCGGCGACGAATCCGAGTGACCAAGCGCCCCCGGAGCCGCCAACCGCTCGGCCCGCCCGGTGGCCGGGCCGTGGCGCCAACGACGACAGCCCGCCTATACTCGTGGCCCCGACACCACCTGTACAGATCGTGACCGACTGCCGATGAGACGGCGTCATCGAAGAACCACCCGGGTGGAGATGGATCTGCGCGATCGACAAAGAGCGTTCTTCAGACGAAGTTCGTGGGCGACCGTCCTCTTGGCCTGCGGCCTGGCGAGCGGCCTGCCATTGGCAAGCGGCTGCGGCGATCGTATCGACGTGGCGCCGGCAGCGGCCGCCGCCGAAGAACCCGAAGTGGAACGTCGCAGTCTGGTCGCCATGGCGCGGCTCGAGCCGTCTAGCCGGGTGGTCAACGTCAGCTCGACATCCAGCGACATCGTGCGACAGATTCTGGTGCGCGAGGGGGATGAGGTCGAGAAGGGACAGGTCCTGGTCTTGCTGGATAGCTACTCGCTGCGGGCCGCCGAACTCGAAGCCGCGCGGCTCGAGCAGGAACGAGCGGCGCTCAAGCCTCTCGAGGTCAAGGCGCAGCAGGCACGCGTGCGCGCCATCGAGGCCGAGCTCGAATACGCACGCAATGAGGTCGGCAGCCAGAAGGGACTCAGCGAGAAGGGCTTCAGTGCGGGCAAGGAGTTTCGCGATGCGCAGCTTCGGGTCAGGCAAGCTGAAGAGCAGCACAACGAAGCCAGTGCCGTGCTGAAGCAGCTCGAGGCCAACGTGAACCTGGCGGAGCGCGAGGCGAGGAACCACATCTTTCAGGCCGAAGCCCGGCTCGAGGAAACCATGATCCGCGCGCCGCTCGACGGCCAAATCCTGAGAGTTCGCTTTACGGAGGGTGAGCGCATCGATCAACGCGCCGTCATCAGTCTCGGTGCGACACAGAGCATGCACGCAGTAGGTGAGGTTCACGCGAACGAGATCCGATTGGTCACGCGAGGTCAAACGGCGCGCTTCACGAGCCCCGCTTTGCCGACCCCGATCGACGGAGTCGTCGAGGAGGTTGGGGCCATGATCTTCGGCAACTACATCACCGGTGAAGATCCAAGCGCGCCCAGAGGCCTGCGCGTGGTGGAGGTACGCGTGAAGCTGGCGGAGAACGAGCTGGCGCAGCGGTTGACCAACCTCGAGGGCCAGCTGCGCATTTTCCTGGAGGACAGCGCTCCCAAGTGAGTGGCGCCCGCCCGCCCGAGCCCGGCCATCGGCCCCTGCAACCGGTTCGGTTCGCCCGCAGGCTCGTGGCGCATCGCAAGACGCGCACGGCCGTGGCAGCCGCCGGAATCGGCTTCGCCATCCTCGTCATCTTCATGCAGCTCGGTTTCTACGGCGCCGTGACCAATACCGCGCTCGCCATCTCGTCGCGCTTCGAAGCCGATCTCGTACTCGTCTCGCCGCGCTTCGTCCATCTGGGAGAGACCGGCACAATCCCCAGAGGACGACTCTTCCAGGCTCTCTCGCTCTCGCAGGTGAAGTCCGCCGTACCGATCTACTTCCGCTACGCCCGCTGGCGCGACCCCGAGACGACCGAGCGCTGCCGGCTATTCGCAGTGGGCTTCCCGCTCGCCGAGGCAGCCCACGGCGCGCCGCTGCGAATCCCGGGGATCTCACAGCAGCTCGCGCGGCTGAAACCGACGAATACGCTGCTGCTCGACCGCCTCACGCAGAGCGATTGCGGTCCCACGAGCGCCGCGGGCGAGGTCGAAGTCAGGGAGCAGGCCGCGCGGGTTGTCGGCCACTTCGATCTGGGTGTTGGATTCCTGGCCGACGGCGCCCTCTTGCTGAGCGACGACAGCTTCTCGCGGCTCTTCGCAGGCCATCCGCTCGACCAACCCCACCTGGGCCTGCTCAAGCTCGAGCCGGGCAGCGATCGACGCAGCGTCATCGAGCGCCTGGCCAAGACCCTGCCGGGCGATGTGAGGATCCTTCCCAAGGAAGAGCTCGACCGCTTGCAGACGAACCATTGGGTCAAGAACACGGCCGTGGGCAACATCTTCGGCATGGGCAGCCTCGTCGGCTTCTTCGTGGGCGTGGTCGTGCTCTACCAGATTCTCTCCACGGATATCCGCAATGATCTCCCCCTCTACGCCACGCTGCGGGCAATGGGCTATGCGAACCGACAGCTCTACGGCTACGTGCTCGAGCAGTCATGGATCTTCGCCGGCCTCGGCTACCTGCCCGCCCTGGGGCTCAGCTTGCTGATCTTTCCGTTCATTCATCGCGCGACCCGACTGCCGATATTCATGACACCGGGGTTGGCGAGCCTCGTGCTGGTATTGAGTATCACGATGTGCAGCCTCGCCGCACTGCTGAGCGCACAGCGGCTGCGTTCGGCCGATCCGGCGGAGCTCTTCTGACCATGCGACTGCGCACGGCACCGATCTTCTCGTTGCGTCTGCTATTGCATGAGCGCGGGCGACTGCTGGCCTCGATCGGTGGCATCAGCTTCGCGCTGCTGCTGATGCTGCTGCAGCTGGGCTTTCGCAATGCACTGCTCGACAGCGCATTGGAGCTACTCAAGCAGCTCGATGCAGACATCATCGTCATGAGCAAGGAGAAGCGCCCCTTCCTGCAGCGAGACCGCATGCCGAAGGAGCGGCTCTACCAAGCCCTCTCGGTCGAGGGTGTGGCATCTGCACATCCGCTCTGGCTGACCCTGCTCCACTGGAAGAACCTCGAAGACGGCACGTTGCGGCCGATCCGAGTGATCGGCTTCGATCCGGACAGGCCCGTGTTCCTGATCGAAGACGTCGAGGCGGCGAGACGGCTGCTCGTACGCCGCGGAACCGCGCTGATCGACGCTCGATCCAGAAAAGCGTATGGTCGCATCGGCAAGGGCGAGGCCCAGGTCGCGCAGCGCCGCGTCGAAGTGGTCGGGACCTTCCCGCTCGGAACCGACTTCGAGGTCGACGGAAACCTGATCGTCTCCGACGAAACCTGGTTCGACCTCACGCGCAGCAACCAGCAGCTCGTCGAGATGGCCCTGCTCAAGCTGACACCCGACGCGGACCGGTCCGAGGTATTGACGCGGCTACAAAGCGTGCTGCCAACCGATGTGAGAGCGTTCTCGAAGGCACAGCTCGTGGCACGCGACCTCGCCTACTGGAAGCACGGCACGCCGATCAGCATCATCCTGCTGGTCGGTGTCGGGCTGGGCTTCGCGGTCGGCGTCGTGATCTGTTATCAGATCCTCTACACGGACGTGCTCGACCACTTGGCGGAGTTCGCCACCCTCAAGGCAAGCGGCTACGGCGATCGGTACATTCAATGCGTCGTGATCGTCGAGGCGTGGGTACTATCGCAGTTCGGATTCTTCCCGGCCGTCGTGTTGGGCTGGGCGCTGCTCGGGCTGTTGGCCATGGTCAGCGGACTTCCGGCCGGGCTCAGCGGCGGCAACGTGCTTACGGTCGCGCTCCTCTCGGCCGGCATGTGCACGGCGGCAGGCGTCCTGGCGCTGCGCAAGGTCCGGCTGCTCGATCCAGCGGAGCTCTTCTGAATGTCGATCCCCCAACCGCCCAGCAGCCGAGTGCCCAACGCCCGCGGAGAGTCGGCCATACGGGTCAGCGGTCTCGATTACGCCTTCGGCACCGGGGAGGCTCGCAAGCAGGTCCTGTTCGGCATCGATCTGGAGCTCGCACCCAGGGAATTCGCGATCATGACCGGTCCTTCGGGATCCGGTAAGACGACGCTCCTTAGCCTGGTCGGCGCACTTCGGAGACCCCAGGGGGAAGGGCTCTGGGCCCTTGGTCGTGATCTGGCGGAGCTGCACGGTCGAGCGCTCGAGGCTTTCCGCACACAGCTCGGCTTCATCTTTCAGCTCCACAATCTCTTCCCGGCGCTGACGGCCTTCCAGAGCGTCCAGATGGCTGCCGATCTGCGCGACGACATCCCCGGGGACAAGGATCGGCGGATCAGCGAGCTTCTCGGCGAGCTTGGACTCGGCGAGCGCCTCCACTACAAGCCCGAGAAGCTCTCAGGCGGCCAGAGGCAGCGCGTCGCCATCGCTCGCGCTCTCGTGCACCGTCCGCTGCTGCTGCTGGCGGACGAGCCCACAGCCGCGCTGGACGCCGACAACACGCAGATCGTGCTGCAGCTCTTCCGCCGTCTGGCGCACGAAGAGGGAACCACCATCCTGATGGTGACTCAGGATGCCCGCGTCTTTGAAACAGCCGACCGCTTGATCAACCTGGTGGATGGCCGCATCGACAGCGATTCGGCGGCCTGACGCCGAGCTGGAGCGAGGCGACACCCCCGCGCGGAATGCCATTTGCGCTCTTTGCGGTGAGAAATGCGTCGGCTACGGTGATGGCGCCCCCCCGCTGACTCGCCGAGGCGCTCTTTCGTACCCTATGACCGAACGAAGCATCCTGGCCATCGACGTTGGCACCTCCGAGGTCAAGGCAGCCCTGGTCTCCTACGCGGGCCGGGTGTTGGACTGTGCCAGGAGCCCGTGCAGCGTGATGCACCCCGAGCCCACCTGGGCCGAGCAGGATCCGAATGGCTGGTGGCACGCTATCTGCTCCGCGACCCGCCAGCTCTGGCGGGAGACGACGCATCGCCCGGCAGACGTAACGGGCGTTGTCTTCGCGTGTCAGATGTTCGGCGTGCTGCCGGTCGACGCCGACGGCAAGCCGCTGATGAACGCCATGATCTGGCTCGACACGCGCTCGCGCGAGCAGGCGCGCGCGATCACGGCCGGCTTCCCGAAGGTGTCGGGATACGGCCTGTGGAAGCTGATCAAGTGGCTGCGCATCACCAACGGCGCGCCCAACCTGGCCGGCCGTGACACCATCTCGAAGTTCATCTGGCTACGCGAGGCGCGGCCGGAAGTCTGGCAGCGCACCGACAAGCTGCTCGACGTCAAGGACTACCTGCTGATGCGCTGCACCGGGCGGGCGGTCACGAGCCACGACCTGGCGAGCGGCGGCTGGCTCTACCGCACGAAGAAGGGTGAGCTCGGATGGTCGGAAGAGATCCTGAAGATGCTCGATCTCTCGACCGATCGGCTGCCGAAGGTCATCCAGTCCACCGAAGTGGCGGGCGGACTGCTCGAGGACGCGGCCGTCGATCTCGGGCTGCAGCCGGGCACGCCGGTCATCACGGGCGCCGGTGACGTGCCCTCGTGTGCGATCGGATCCGGCGCCGTTCGCGATGGCGAGATGCACCTATCGCTCGGAACCAGCTCGTGGCTGGCCGCGCACATGGACGACCGGGCGGTCAATCCCTTCGCTGCCACCGGCACGCTGTGTGCGGCCGAGCACGGCAAGTATCTACTGATCGCCACCCAAGAGACGGCCGGTGCCTCGCTCGAGTGGCTCCGGACGAAGGTCTTCGGCGACGTGACCGACTACGAGCAGATCAACAACTGGGTCTCGGCCTCGGAGCCCGGTGCAGCCGGCGTCTTCTTCTTCCCCTGGCTGATGGGTGAGCGCGTTCCCGTGGACGACTCCTCGGTGCGGGGCGGCTTCGCCAACCTCGGGCTCGACCACGACCGCAGCCACCTGCTGCGCGCGATCTACGAAGGCGTGGCGTACAACACTCGCTGGACGATGGGCGTCGTCGAAAAGCTGCTCGGCCACAGCGTGCCCAGCATGCGCATCGTCGGCGGCGGCGCGCAAAGCGACGCCTGGTGCCAGATCATGGCCGACGTACACGGTCGCCCGGTGGAGCGCGTTGCCAATCCGCAGTTCTGCGGCGTCCGCGGCGCCGGCATGATCGCGCTGCGCGCGCTGGGCGAAATCGGACGCATGGAGGATATCGGACACCTCGTGCCCATCACCCACACATTCGAACCCCGCCCCGAGCTGCGCGACCTCTACAGCGACCGCTTCGGCGAGTACCTGCGCTACTACAAACAGAACCACGCCTGGTTCCGGAGAATCAACGAGGGGCGCTGAATCGAAGCGCGTGACGAGATCTCGAGCGGCCCGATGCTCGGCTCAGCCCTTCGCGGCCTTCGAGAGCGTCAGCACCAGCGCACCGATGAAGATCAGCGTGACATGGGCCGCGACACCGATCAACACCCAGTCCAGCACGCCGAGTGCGCCGCCGAGCGCAATGGCGAAGATATAGATGTGTTCGAGGCCCACCACGGCGATCAGCAGCTTGTCCGTCAGGCTCAGCCGGTCGGGGATCTCCTTGCGAAAGTAGGTCTGGTCCGAGAACTCCAGCGCGAAGCTGTCGCGGGTCTGCCGATTGAGCAGGACGAGGATGGGCAGGACCAACGAGAACTCCAGCGCCCGATCCCCCAGCACGCCGCCACCACTGTGCTCGACCAATAGCCCGAGCGAGATGAAGAGCAGCGTCCAGAAGAAGCGGTCGATCACGCCATCCAGCAGACCGCCGAAACGACTGCTGCACCCAGCCGTGCGCGCCATATTGCCATCGACGCAGTCCAGAACGTGAAAGGCGAAGCCGAGACCCGCCACCGCCAGGTAGGCGTGCGACCCACCCTGCCAGGCGATGGCCAGCATCAGCAGAGCCAGCACCCCGGAGCTGAGGGTGACGAAGAGGACGGGGACACGCAGCCGCAGCAGCAGCGGCGTCGCATAGAAGGAGAGCGGGCGATAGAGCAGATAGACGGGCAGGTCCGCCTCCAGCTCGGCCCACGCCTTCTCCGCTGAGTAGGAGTGGCGGACATCCTCGAGCGTGTAGCGCCTGTCATCCAATCCGGCGATGGGTCGACCCCCCGTCCGACCGCGGCACGCGCGTGCGGCGTGGCGATGTGCGCTCAGGCACCGATGAGCTGCAGATAATAGTAGAAGACGGGCGCCACGAAGATGAAGGCGTCGTAGACGTCGAGCACGCCGCCCTGCGTCGGTATCGCCTCGCCGTAGTCCTTGACGCCGACGCGGCGCTTCAAACGCGAGGCGCAGAGATCACCGCCCAGACCCGCCACGGGGATCAGCAGGCCGGCGCCGATGAGCTGCAGCGCCGAGAAGCCGGGGACCGCGAAGCGCAGTGCGAATGCCAGCGCGACGGTAATCGCAATACCGCCCGCCACCCCTTCGACGGTCTTCTTCGGACTCAGCCTCGGGAAGATCTTGTGCCGACCGAAGCTACTCCCGACCAAGTAGGCAGCGGAGTCATTGATTTCGGCCAGGCCGTAGAAGAGGACGACATAGCCGAAGCCCGCCTCCATGGTGCCGATCTCCACGAAGAATGCCAGACACATAAATGGGTAAATGACACCAAAGCAGGTTCGTTTCATCCTCGCCAGCAAGGAGGTGGCACTCGAGCCAGCCGCTACCCGTAGCACCCAGTAGAGTGCGAACACCGCCGGGAAGGCCCAGCCGAGCACGCCGGGGCTCGCGTAGCCGTAGAACATGAAGCCCAGCCCGATCAGGATGCCGGAGAGCTTGTAGGGCGTATCGCCGCCGCTCTCGAAGGTGCCGTAGAGCTCTGCCGCGCAGAGACAGCCGAGCACGACGGCCGTGCCGAGCACCCACGCGCCGCCGAGATAGGCCGGCACGAAGATAGCGGCCAGGATCAGGACCTCGACCGCGAAGCGCGTACTCATGCGACTGTGCCCCTGGCTCTTTCCGCGCCAGGCCCAGTTGACGATCAGCCCGAGCCCCGCCGCAGAGAAGATGCCGAGCAAGGTCCAGAGCAGCTTGCGCGCGATCTCGTCCCTTAGGACATCCGCGACGACATCGTTCATCCCCGCACCCGATCGAGATAACGGCGCAGGGCGGCGAGAAAGCGCTCGATGTCACTTGCATCGATTGCCCCCAGGACCGCGAGCCGGAAGTTCGGCTGTGCGCCGGGCTTGCCGGGATAGATGGTGAAGCCCTCTCGATCCAGCGCGTCGTGCATGTCCACGAAGTCGTACCAGGCTTCCCTCGGCTCCCGGATCGCCACCAGAATGCGACTCTGCAGCGAGTCGTCGAGCAGCAGCTCGAAGCCGAGCTCGGCCAGCCCCGCCAGCAAGGTCTGCATGCTGCGCTCGTAGCGCGCTTGCCGCCCGGCAACCCCCTCCTGCTCGAGCTCGATAAGGGCCCGGTGCAGGGCCGCGACAACTTGCGGCGGCACGGTGAAGCGGCTCTGACCCGTCTTGATCAGGTGGTCGTGCTCAGCCACCAGATCCAGCACGAACGACCGCGGCTTGCAGCCGCGAACGTCCTCGAGCGCCTGCCGCGTAGCGATCACGATGCCGAGCCCCGCCATGCCCTGAACGCACTTGTTGGAACTCGACACCAGCGCGTCGACACCCTGCCGGCCCACGTGGATCGGCAGGCAGCCAAAGCTCGACATGGCATCCACAATGACCGACAGCCGGTGTCGCCGTGCCAGCGCGGTCAGATCGTCCAGCGGGTTGAGCAGCCCCGAGCTCGTCTCGTGATGCACGAAGCAGAGGTGCGTTGCCCGCCCCGCCAGCTGATTGAGTTCGGCGTCGAGGGCCTCGAGGTCGATGGGCTTGCCCCACCCCATCTCGACGGCTCGGTGCGGGATACCGTCACAGCGCGCGATTTCGACGAGCCTCGTTCCGTAGTCGCCGTTGTCGACGATGACGACGAGACCGTCTTCGGGAACCAGCGTCGCGAGCGCCGCCTCGAGTGCGGTCGTGCCGCTTCCCACCAAGGTGACGGCGACGATCTCGTCGGGATCACCCGCCAGCGCGACCAGACGTCGCCGAACATCGGCATAGAGCTCGCAGAAGCTCTCCTCGCGCGGGCACACGTCCGGCATCACGAGCGCCTCTTTCACGCTCTGCGTCGTCGTAGCGGGTCCGGGGTTCAGCAGGATCTTTCTCTCTACGGCTCGCACGTTCTACTCCGTCGTGCGCTTGGCGAGCCACTGCGGCCACACCTGATCGCGCACCCTCTCGTAGTGCATGGGATAGTCGACTTCGCCCCAGAGCAGGTCGGGAATCAAGCAAACGTAGACGGGATGGGATTCGGCCACCTCGACGAGCGCATCGGTCTCGTATGCCATCTGTCCGTGCCCGTGCCGCGACACGAAGCCCAAGTATGCGCGCCGCATGCGAGCGGCGAGTTCGCTAGAGACACGGAGCAGGCCGACCAGCTCACCGCTCACTTCGCCCAGCGTCTCCCGTTCCTTCGACAGGCGGCGCAAACGGCCACCGGGGGCCTCGACCCAGACCTCGTCGGTGGCGCCGGTGGGCCCCGAGGCCAGCAAGACATCAGGCGCATCAGCCGTCAGCAGCGAATCGAGAGCTCGATCTTCGTAGAAGAGATCGCTCTCGATTAGAATGAAGTCCTCGAAGACCGTCTCCAGCGCGACGGCCATCGAGGCCATGCTGCCGGTCTCTGCGTAGGCCTTGTTCTCGACCACTTCCACGCCTTTGCTGCGCGCCGCCAGATCGTGATACGCCTGTGCGAGGTGACCGGCGACGATGACGACACGCTCGACGCCCTGCTCGCGCAGCAGGCGCAGAGAACGCTCGATCAAGCTCTCGCCACCGATCTCGACGAAGCCCTTCGGCAGCTCTGACCACACCCCATGCAGCCGGGTCCCCATGCCAGCAGCCAGGACTACCGCCGTTCGAATCGGGCTGGCCATCACGCGCGACCCATGAGACCCACACGAAACGCCTGGGCGATCTCGGGTGGTGTCAATGCGGGCCGCTCGAGACCGGACGACTCCCGCTCATCGACACGAATGTGGAGCAGCGTGGGACCGGCGCCGAGCGATTCGCGGGCCCAGTCGAGCGCAGCCGCCAAACCATCGCTCCCGCTGCAGAAACCCGCCCCCGCGTAGCCACACGCCAGGGCGACTTCGGCGAAGTCTACGCTGGGGGAGACGGTGCGCTGGCCGCCCGTCGAGGCATACGTCGCATTGTCGATTACCAGGTGGACGAAACGAGGGGGCGCCAACGCGCCGATTGTTGCGAGGCTCCCCAGCCGCATGATGAGCGCGCCGTCGCCGTCCAACACGAAGACCGGCCGCTCCGGGCGCTGGCGCGCGATTCCGAGCGCGATGGCGGCGGCGAAACCCATCGAACCCTGCATCGGAAAGTGCCGGTCCACCAGGGCGTGCGAAGCGACCTCGCGCGACATGTACCCCGTGGTCGAGACCGCCGCCTCGTCACCGCAGCGAGCGAGATAGGCCGCGAGCACGTCAGTGCGCGAGGGCAGCGAGCCGCCGCCGAAACGCGAGACCCGGCCCGCCTGCCGCTGCTCCGCGCTCCGCTCGCGGGTCGGCACGCGTCCACGTGCCCGCGCGCCGGGCACCGCTTCGAACAACCCGCGCGGCACGATCAACGCCGCCGGTCTACGCTCCTTCTCCATGTAGGCCACGGCATCCGCCACCGAACGCTGAACGTTGGAGTCTTCGCGCAGCACGGCGGTCGGTATGCCGAGGAGCTCGAGCAGCCCCGGCGTCGCCGCGCCCATCGGATAGTGGTGGACGGCATCCTTGCGACCCGGTTCCCCGCGCCAGGAGACGAGAAGCAACAGCGGAATCTCGTACGGAATCGCCAGCGAGGCGAGCGGATTGACCGCGTTGCCGAGGCCCGAGTTCTGCATCATCGCGACACCGAGCCCGCCGGCCAGCCAACTCCCAGCCGCTGCCGCAACCGCCTCCCCCTCTACCGAAGCGGCCACATAGTCGACCTTCGAAGAAGCCTCGGCTTCGCAGATCAGGTCGTTGAGGATCGAGCAAGGCACGCCGCTGAAGCCGCGAATACCGGCCTTCAGAAGGGCATCGAACAGGAGCTGAGGATCGAGCGGCACCAAGCTGCACCTCGAGAAAGTCGCCGGCGTGATGTCAGACGTTGCCCTTGGCCACGTCGGCGAGGCTGTTGATGTCGATCCAGTCGCCCTGGATGTAGAGCACTCGCACCGCCAAGGGGTCGCTCTCGATCAGCCGATTGAGCACCGCGCTCATCTCCAGCTCGTCACCACCCGGCTTGGCCAGCACCTCGTCGAGCGCTCTGAGCAGCTGCACAGTCCCCTCGCCCCGCGTCCGCAGCATGCCAATCCACTCACCGTCCACGTCCTCGTCGGGCAGATGATTCGCAATGCGCTCCAGGTAGAATTCGCTCTCGTCGTAGAGATCCGGAGGCGGCCCGGATACCCGCACGCGATCCGCCGAGCGACCGGATGCCAAGAAGCTGCGCGAGCCGTCGACCACGACCGTGATCAGCGCGTCGGACGACATCAGCTCGTGCAGGATGTAGCGCTTGAAGACAACGTCGCCGTAGGCGATCAGCACCTCACCCTTGATGACATCGCGCGCCACCTCGAGCGAGCCGAGCTCGCCCGTCTCTTGCCAGCGCGGGTTGTCGAAGAGGGTCACGCCGGCGGGGGTCAGCGCCTCGGGCTTGTAGCCGCGAACGATGGAGACATCGCGGATCCCCTCCGCACGCAGGCTCTGGAGCATCTTCTCGATTGCGGGCGTGCCGGCAATCGGGATCATGCACTTCGGCCGATCGGCCGTCAGCTCATCGAGGCCCGTACCGCGCGAGGCGGCAAGCACGACCGCCGAAGCCGAACTGGCCTGCTGCAGGTACGCCTTCTCGCCCTCGAGCAGACCGTCCGCATCCTGCAGCCGGAAGACTTCCTTCACGGACGCGATCTCGTCTTCCAAATCTCGCGCCGTTCCGACCTCACCGATGTGATTGGCCACCATCTGCATGGAGCCGATCGCGGCACGGAGCATGTGGTTGGCCCAGATCAGAAGCGACACACCGGCTTGCTGGAAGGCCTCGAGCGGCGTGCTGTAGTAGGTGGTGGGCACGCAGATCACGGGCACGGCGCCGCTCCAGCGCGCCATGAACTCCTGCACGGGTGCGAAGGTGCGATCCTTGGAGTGGATCAGCACGGCATCCGCACCGGCTTCGGCGTATCTCTCCGCCCGATCGAGCGCCGCTCCCAGCTCGAGCCCAACGATCAGTGCCTCGGTGCGCGCGGCAACAACGAAGTCCGAATCCGTCTGGGCGTCTTTGCCCGCGCGAATCTTGCCGCAGAACTCCTCCACGGGAGCCAACGACTGGGACTCGGAGCGCAGGAAGGAGTTGGTCTTGGGAAAGATCTTGTCTTCGATGCACACGCCGCCTACCTGCCGCAGGCAGAGCTTGCGCACGAGCTGCTGAAAGTGGCTGAACTGGCCGTAACCGGTGTCGCCGTCGAAGAGAACCGGAATCTCGACCTTCGCCGTGATCGCTTCCAGGACATCGAGCACCTCGGTCATTGTCAGCTCGCTGTTGTCGCGCAGGCCGGCCGCGCAGGACAGCGTGAGCGAGCTGGCCCATAGCCCGGGAATGCCCGCCTCGGCCACGATACTGGCCGAGAGTGCATTGTGGGCCTCCAGAATGTGCTCCACACGCGGGCTATCCAGCAGTTTGCGAAGCTCTTGCGCTTGTCTCATGACCTCCTCGTGCCTCGACTCGCCCTACCCGACAGCTGCCGGCCGCAGGCGCTCTCCGCCCACCGCAGACTCGCGTCGTCGGGAGAATAGCCAGCGCTCGAGGCGCTGAAATCCCCCGGGTTGCCGTCCATCAGCTCCGAGCGCCGGCCCGCAGGAACTGCGCCTCGATCCGCTCGGTCACGCGCGGCCAGGAGAAGCGTAGCGCCGTCTGGCGGCCGCCCTCGGCCAGGCGTTCGAGGCGGGGAGCATCCGTCAGAACTTGGCACAGCCCGTCCGCCAGCGAACCCGCGTCGATCTCCTGTATCAGCCAGCCGTCGAGATCGTGGCTCACGACGTCCCGGTAGCCGGGAATCGCGAATGCCACCGGCGGGCGACCGGCCGCCATCGCCTCGAGCAGCACGATCCCCTGGCTCTCCTGGCCGGTGGCGGGCGAACAGAAGAGATCGCAGCCGGCGTAGTAGCCCGGTATCGACTCCGGGGCAACGTAGCCGGCGAAGCGGATGTCGCGCTCCACGTCGCCTCCGAGCTCTTCGAGCAAAGACGCCACCTCCCCGCGCTCGACGCCGACGACGACGAGCCGCGCGCCCTCGACCCGTCGTCGCACATCGGCAAAGGCGCGCAGCAGAAGAGGCAAGCCTTTGCGCGGGTCCGCACGACCGACGAAGAGAATGGTCGGCCTGCCGTCGGACAGCTCTTGGACCGGCGCCGCCGCGGGGTGGAAGCGATCGGTGTCGACGCCGTTCGGGATGATCTCGTACTCACCTGGGAAGTAGTGCGAGATACTTCGCTGCGCCTCGCCGGAAACGGCGATGCGACCGTGCATGCGCTGCCAAACAGGCCCCGAGATCGCCCGAAGCCTGCGATAGAGCGTGTTCCAGGTTGGCGACGGTGCAAAGTTGGCGTGAAACGTGCCAACGCTCGTGCACTCACATGCGACCAACGCCGCCATCCCAAGAACGGGGTCCATCGGGGCGTGCACGTGCAGCACGTCGAAGGCGTGCTGCCGCAGCAGGCGCCGGAAGCAAAGCAGGTAGCGACCGAGCACCATGCGTGACGCCGCACCGTTGTGGGTGAAGACGAATTCGAAGCCGAGGCGAATCACACCCTCGCCCTCGTCCCGCCAGCCCGGCGCAGCCGGCCCGGTCAGAATCAGGACGTCATGGCCGCGCCGACGCAGCTCCTCGGCTTCGTGATGCACGTGCTCTGAGATCCCGCCCGGCCAGGGACGGTAGTACTCCGTCACGATACCAATTCGCACTCGCGCTCCTCAGGCTCGCGAGGATGCGCACGGCGAGCGGGTGATCCTCGAGATTCTCCGAACGACATCTCAGAACGACGACTCCGAATGATATCCCCGCACGACGTCTGCAATCGGCAGCGATGTCCGCCAGCTCTGGCGACGGAATCTCGTGCGGCAGGTCCACGGGTCCAGGAGCTAGAACGGTCGGCAGCCGGGGTATCTGCCGGCCACACGGTATCACAGCCCGCGCGCCGATCGCCAAACAACCCAAAGGCGCAACGCGGCCTTCTCGCGCGGGAGGGTGCAGCCTCGAGGGTCAGCGGTAAGCTGTGGCGCATGACGATCGTCCGGGCTCTCAGAAGAGACGAAGTCGATGGCGTGGCCGACCTGACGGCGCGCGTCTTCGCGAAGGACGGCGACTACGACGCGATCTTCCAGATGACGAAGGCCGCCTACCTGCACTGCCCGTTCATGCCGCCGGAGCTGTGCTGGGTGGCGGAGGTGGACGGCCGCATCGTTGCCAAGTGGCAAGTGCTCGATTTCAGAATCAGGGTCGGGAACACCGCGGTGCGAATGGGCGGTATCCAGGCCGTCGTGGCCGAGCCGGATGAGAACCACAAGGGCTACCCCGGAACGATCGCGGCGCAGGGCTTGTCCGAAGCCGCGGGCATGGGGTTCGACGTCGTGCTCGGCTTTGCACAGCGTGGCGCCCTCTACCGGCGGCTGGGTGCGGTGCCGATCATGGCCGAGTACGAGCTCGTGCTCGACGCAAGACAGATTGCGCCGCTGCGCGACGATCCCTTTCACGAGTGGAGCGAGGCCGAGCTACCCGAGCTGATCGACCACTACAACCAGAGCAACGAAGGACGCTCCGGCAGCTTGATCCGCACGCCCGAGCACTGGCCGTGGATGGTGCGCAAGGCCCCCATCATTCACATCAGCCAGGAGGGCTACATCGGCGTGCGTCACGGTCCCGACGAACTCGAGATCCGAGAATTGGCGGGCCGCAGCTCGGCTTTCTACGACGCTGCGCTGCGCAAGCTCGGAGCGCTGGCGCGGGCGGCGGGCGTTCGCAAGATTCGCGGTGCGGTGCCCGTCGATCACCCGTTCGCGCTGATGAGCATCGCCTACGGATCTCGCATGCGCACCATCTACACGAAGCGGGCCGGCTGCCTGGCGCTGCCCCTCGCGCCGCTGCGCCTGCTGGAGAGAATCCGCGGCGAGCTGGACGAGAGACTGCGCAACTCACGTTACTTCGAGACACGCCTCGAGCTCGGTGTTCGCTGCGCTGGATGCGAGAGCAGCACGATCCTCAACCCAGCGGGCTCGCGTCAGCAGAAGATCGACGTCAGCCTCTCGCCCGGAGGCCTGCTGCAGCTCGCCTTCGGCTATCGGCCGGTGCGCGCCGTTCTGTTGGACAAGAGTGAGCGAGCTGCCGAGACAGGCGGGGCAGCCCCGCCGCCCGACGACGCGGCGCTGGCACTCTTGGAGACGATCTTTCCGCACGGCCACCCCTTCATGTGGCAGACAGATCGCTACTAATGATCGACGAGCTGTACAAAGCCCAGATGGACCTGTTCTGGAATCACTTCGGCAGGCTTGTCGCTCGCACGGGCCTGACCCCGAACGGCGTCACCGTGATCGGCTTCCTCTTGTGCGCCGCCAACGCCTGGGCGTTCACCCGACACCACGACATGCTGCTCTTCGGCGTACTCGTGGCACTGATCGAGCTGCTCGACAACGTGGATGGGGCCGTGGCGCGCGTAACTGGACAGACCACGCGCATGGGCGCCTACTTGGATGCCGCCACGGACCGCTACAAGGATTTCTTCATTCTCCTCGCCATCGCCCACGTCAGCGGCTACTGGCTCGCTTGCACGCTTGCCATCGCGGGCTCGCTCATCACCAGCTACAACCACGCGCGAGCCGCCATGCTCGGCGCCCGGGACGAGCCCGGGCGCCGTGGCTGGCCCGACTTGTTCGAACGTTTCGAGCGCATCGCGACGATTTGCGTGGGCTTGGCCCTCACGCCCTATCTGCCGCCGATATTCGGGCAGGATCTGCTCTTCTACATCGTATGGCTCGTGGCCGGGATGACACAGCTCACCGGTGTGCAGCGCTTCTTGCGGCGTGCCCGGCAGCTCAAGGTCATGGACGAGGCGGGCTGATCGGACCGGCGATGCGCGCCTCCAGCAGAGCGAGGTTGCTGGCGTAGTCAGCGAGTGCCTGCAGCAGCAGACTCTCGGAGCGGATCAACTCCTCGTCCGCATTCGTGATGTCCAGGTTGTTCGCAAGCCCCATCTCGAAGCGCCCACGGGCGATCTCACCCTTCGAACGGGCACTCTCGACCTGGACAGTCAGGTTCTTGAGACGCGCGACGCTCTCGCGCAAGCGGATCTCGACTTCCCGTACCTCGAGATCCACGCGACGCTTTTCCCGGGTGTACTCCCGGCTCACTCGGTCGCGCTGAAGCTCGGCCTGCTCGTACTTCGAACGCGCCGCCACATTGCCGAGCGGATAGCTGAAACCCAGATCCGCCCTCCAGTTGAAGCTCTTGAAGTCGAAGCCGGGTTGATAGGCCCCGCCAATATCGAGACTCGGTAGCAGCGCATTCCGGCTCACGCGGATTGCCAGCTCGCTCTTCTCCAGCTGGCTGCGAATCTTCATCAGCTCCGGACGCTGCTCGAGGGCGCGCTCGATCCAGCTCCGGAGCTCGATCTCAACGGGGCGAAACGGAATCGTTCGATCACCGACATCGATCTGAATGCTCACCGGCAATCCCAGCACCCGCCGAAGCTCGTTCTGCGTGACCTCGAGATCCGCCCGCTCGCTCGCTAAGCGCACTCGATCATCCGAGAGTCGAACCTCGGCGCTGAACACATCCACCTTGCTCACGCTGCCGGCGTCGAAGAGCGCCTTGGATGCCCGAATCAGCTCTTGGTCGCGCGCGATGGCGCGCTCGATGACCTCGATCTGTCGCAGCGCACGCACGACCTGGTAGTAGGCGGCCTTCGTCTCGGCCGTCACCTGCAAGATGGCAGCGCGCAGCTCGGCGCGGTTGATCTCGTCATCGTAGCCGGCGGTCAGGATCCGCTGGCGCGCCACGTAGACGCGGCCACCGGCGAGCAGGGGCTGGCGCACTTCGATGCTCATCCCCGCCAGCTCGCTCGTGCGCCGCTCGTTGCCACTGTTGACGGCCGAGTTCTCGTCCTCGAACTCACGGCTATAGCCCGCGCCGAGGGTTACGCTGCCGCCTGTCGGCACCTCCTGTCTCAGAAAGACTTGCGCCTCCTCGGTATCCGACTTCTCGTCCAGGCGACTCGAGTGAGCGCGCTTCGTCCCGCTCGCCGCTCCCTCGGCACCGGCGATCGGGTGAAACTTGGCGCGGGCACCGGCGATCCCGCGTTCCCCGATCGCGACGCCGAGCTCGACGACCTGCAGCCGCAGATTGTTCTCGAGGGCAACCTTCACGCTCTGCTCCAGAGAGAGCGAGCGGCGCTCGACGATCGGCGGCGGCTCAGCAACACGCCCCTGCTCGATCAACCGTCGCACCTCGGCGAGATCGAGGTCGGAGATGCTCCCCACTTCGAGACCTCGCTCGGCGGCCGGCGCACTCGCGACCGCTGTAATCAACGCGATAGCGCACAGCCAGGTCGCGAGGACCTGCCCGCTCAAGACGGACGGTATGCGAAGCATCGTTACTCACCTCGACATCACTGAGACAGCACGGAATACGCGCCGACCGCGATGAGCCCGATCTCGCGTCGGTCCGCTGTCTCGCACGCGCAGGGGACGCTACCACAAGTTGGATCGCGTCAGCCCGGACCGGGCCCTTCGGACGAGCTCACCGCGCGAAGCGACGGCGTCGTGTCGACCTCTCTACTCTGCAGACAGGAACGGCTGGCTGCAGCGAAAGGGCTGGGGCGCTAGCGGACGGGCTGCTCTCGGCCGGGCGCAGGCTTCAGGAAGGACACGAACTCCTCGGCCGCGACTGCGGCACTGAAGAGGAATCCCTGGATCTGGTCACAGCCACTCTCTCGCAGCAGCCGAAGCTGCGAGTCGGAATCGACTCCCTCGGCTACGACGACGAGGTCCAGACTGTGCGCGATGTCGATCACGGCTCGGGCGACAGCGAGCGCAGACGGATCGGTGTCGATGTCTCGGACGAAGGCGCGGTCGAGCTTCAACGCGTCGAGCGGGAAGCGCGACAGGTAGCTCAGCGAGGAGTAGCCCGTTCCGAAGTCATCCAACGTGACACGTACGCCGATGGCGCGCAGGTCGCGCAGCATGAGGGCCGTGCTCTCATTATCTTGCAGGAGCGTCGACTCGGTGATCTCGATGTCGAGCAGCCGAGGTGAGAGGCCGGTGGTACGCAAGGCCTCGCTCACGACGCTGACGAGATCGTCGTGCATGAACTGGCGTGCGGACACGTTGACCCCAACTGGCAGCGGCGTGTAGCCGGCGAGCTGCCACTCCCGAATCTGGGCACAGGCATTCTCGAGCACCCAGGCACCGAGCGAACAGATGAGCCCCGTCTCCTCGGCAATCGGGATCAGCTCCTTGGGTGAGATCGTACCGAGGTCCTCCGTCTCCCAGCGCAGCAGCGCCTCGCCCCCCACGACCTTGTCGCCTTGCAGATCCAGCTTCGGCTGGTAGTAGAGCTGGAATTCGTTCTGATCGACGGCCCTGCGCATGCGTCCCTCGAGTGTCAGCTTGCGCAGCGAATTCACGTTCATCGCTGAACTGAAGTACTGGAAGTTGTTGCGACCGAGACCCTTGGCGTGGTACATCGCCGTATCCGCGTGCTTCACGAGAGTCTCGCGATCGACGCCGTCCTCCGGAAAGACAGCGATCCCGATGCTGCCCGTCGTGAAGACCTCCCGCCCCGCGATCTTCATCGGCTGGGACAACGCCCGCAGAATGCGCTTCGCCACGTCGGCCGCCTCTTCGGTCGTGTCCATCTTGGTGAGCAGGATCGTGAACTCGTCCCCACCCAGACGTGAGACCGAAGGCGTGTACTCCCGCCGGTCGACCCGCCCTACGACGTCACAGCCACGCACGTTGGCGCGCAGAAGATCCGCGACACGGCGCAGCAACTCATCACCCGCCATGTGCCCCAGGCTGTCGTTGATCCGCTTGAATCCGTCCAGGTCGATGTAGAGGAGGCCGATGCGCGAATCGTCCAGGACGGCTTGCTCGATCGCCTGGTCGAGACGAGCTTGGAAGAGTCTACGATTCGCCAGGCCCGTGAGGCTGTCGTAGCTCGCCAGGCGACGGATCTCTTCCTGTGCATGGCGCTCATCAGTCACGTCCCAGATCGTGCCGCAGATCCAAGCGCCCTCGCCGTTGTCGGACTCGACGAGCTCACCCTCCTGGTGGACGTAGCGAACGTCTTCGCGGCCCGGCGCAATGCGGTGCTCGACGCTGAAGCTCTTCGAGACATCGAGCGCCTCTCCGATCCGCGCACGCACGAGTTCGCGATCCTCGGGATGAATCGCCTCCCAGAAGTTCGTGTGGCTGGGCTCGGTGGACTCGGGGTCCAGCCCGAAGACACGGAAGGTCTGCTCCGACCACCACATCTCGTTCGACTCGAGCTTCCACTCCCAGCTTCCAAGACCAGCGATACGTTGCGCGCGAAGGAAGTGTTCACAGCGCCGTGCGACAGTCTCGGGGCGCACTGTACTGCGCCGCGACGACCTCCGGGTTTGGTCGGTCATGGCAGGCCCATCGGCTCGACGCTCCCTTGGGAAGAGAGCAATCCGGGCCCCCATGCGCCCGCTCTCTCGCGTGCGCAAGCAATCCACATCTCGCGCGCGGCCGTGCGGCTCGATTCATCAATGCGACTGCAATCTTCTATAACCGCCCGAAAGCAGAAGCGATAATGCCGGGCGGGCGTGCCGCGCCGCAATGGGATCGGGTTCTCGCCTGCCGCGACGCAGCCCAGCGATCACAGCCGGCACGAGGATTCGGGCTAACCTCCGCACCCCGCTGCGACCGGCCTCACCGATCGATGGCGATGACCGAAACCCGATCGGAGGACTCCATGGCGACAACAGGAACGCAATCCGCGAAAGACGGGCAGTACGACGTGATCATCATCGGCGCGGGGTTTGGTGGCGCTTCGTGCGCGGGCCTGCTTGCGAGACGCGGGCTGCGCGTCCTGCTGACAGAGAAGAATGCTGTGGCCGGCGGCAAGGCGATGAGCCTGTCGAAGAACGGCTTCACCTACACGGCCTGGGTCGTGATCGGCGCGCCCGTGATCGACAACTATTACCAGCGGATGCTCGACGAACTCGACGTCGCCGAACTCGCCACGCTGGCGATTCCGGGTACCCAGGGCAGCATCTACAAGACGCCCGAGGGCAAGTACAAGCTGCTCCCGTCCATGTCCAGTGACGGGACCGACCCGAACGTCCTCTTCGAGTGGCTCGAAATCGCGGAAGAGGAGCGCGGGCCGGCGCTCCAGTTCTTCGCCGAGATGACCTTGATGCCCGCCGATCAGGTCGCGCAGCTGAGCGGGACGAGCCTCGACGCCTGGATCCGCAGCAAGAATGTCCCTCGTCCGCTCTACGCGTTCCTCGTGAGCCTCTGCTGCGACGGCATGTTCATGGTGCCGGTCGACTCACTCGATGCGGCCGAGGCCATCACGAGCTTGCAGCAGATGTTCACACGCGGGGGGGGTGTCTTCTGCGAAGGCGGTTACGGCCGTGTGGCCGAAGCGTATTGTGAGGCTGTGCGGCGAAGTGGGGGCCAGGTGCTCATGAGCACCCGCAGCGAAAGGATCCTCGTCGAAGACGGACGCGTGACGGGCGTGCAGACCAGAGCCGGCACCTTCGAGGCTCCGATCGTGATCAGCAACGCCGGCCTGCAGCCCACCGTGCTGCGACTCGTTGGCGAGGAGCACTTCGACAAGAGCTATGTCAATTATGTCAAGGAGCTCGTGCCCTCCTACTCGCTGCTGGGGTACCGCTACTTCCTCAGTCGACCCGTCACCGACCGCCCCTACGGCGTCATCTTCTCGAACGACAGCCCGTGGAGCCTCGAGCGCTTCAACCTCGCTCGTCGCGGCGAGGCGTCCCGAGAGGGCGTCCTCTACTACGAGGTGCCCTCGAACTACGACCCGAACGCCGCGCCCGAGGGCAAGCAGCTCCTGATGACCGGCTGCTTCTGCCCGCCGGACCCCGATCTCAGCAAGCAAGAGATCCAGGCTTGGGCCGACGCCGGCGAGCAGACACTCTTCAGCGCCTTCCCCGAGCTCGAGAGTGCAATCGAGTCGAAGGAGCTCTTCACGACCCGCAGTGTCGCCAACGCCACACGCGACTCGGCACTGCCCGGTGTCGGGGGTGAGACGATCGGGCTGGGCCAGGTGATCGGCCAGTGCGGCGCACAGAAGCCGTCCATCAAGGCCCCGATCGGCGGCCTCTTCTACGTGGGCTGCGACGCCGGCGGCACCGGTGTAGGTACGCAGCAGGCGATCGAGTCGGGCGTGAACGTGGCCGAGGCGGTCTACCGATACCACCACCTGCGATACGCGACCTTCGGAGCCGACTGACACCCGGCATCCGCCCCTACCCGAGCGTGACCTCAACCGCCGTCTTCGATCTCCCGCGCGACGGCAGTGAAGAAATCGATGCCTTTGCGTGCGACCTCGTGCCACGCCTTCTCCACCTCGGGGCTGAATTCAGGGTCGCACTCCCGTACTGCATCGATCAGGCTGGTCAGCCAGAATTCGTATAGCTCTTCAGGAACATCCAGCTCCCACGAGCTGTGCTTTCTCGCCACACGACGCAGATTCTGTCTCGCCAGTTCATCGCCGTCCGCGAATAGAAGCAGCGCCGTGTGCATGCACCGGAGCATTCTCTTGTACTTCGCCACATCGGTGCCGTCGAAGAATCGATGAATCTCGGGATGGCAATCGAGAAAGATCTCGTAGTGGCGATCCACCAACGCCTTCGTCAGAAGGCATCGACCGTAGCTATCCCTCGGTTCGGCCATCTTGCGCTCACTCCCTGGCGTCGAGTCTCGGCGGCGACTCATATCGAGCTGGCTCGTCTCGCAGTGCTCATCGGTACACGCAGCGACGCCTTGAGGGCGTCGACCACGGGCCGACCGACACCGAGAACGGGCGTTTTGGGGGACAACGCCCAGCCCGCGTACTGGCTCCGACGTAGGGGTCTGGATGTTGGAAGCTATCGCAGCGGTGCGCAGAGCAGCGCGCTGCGGGCGCCATCGATCCCGGTCACGTAGTAAGCCTCGCCATGACGCTCGTCGCAGACCTGCAGGCCAAGGTTCCCCGTCTCGTCCTGGCTCACTTCTCGGCCCAAGTCCGCATCGACACGCGTGCAGAGCAGCACCCCGTGGCCGTCGCTCACGCCCCTGGCGAGCATACCGACGGGACACGCGTGCATCTCTGAGCGCTGCGTCCCCTCGTCCAGCCGAGATTCGAGCGGGGCGGTGCCCAGGCGGCGACACACGATGTCACCGCCCCGCCCCGCCACCCCCACCAGTGCGTGGCCGGGCGGGCAGGCATGCGCCCCCTGCTCCCGGCGCCCGGGCGCGTGGTCGACGTAGCGGCTGCAGTCGAGATCGAGACACGTCTTGCTCGGGCGCGGCGCGGGCGATGTGGAGGCATCGGGACGCCCCGGGACGCTTCGCGCGTCCAGCTTTCCGTTGCACTCGATGCGGCCGCTGACCACGCAATAGATGCCGCGCTGTTCGCAGCGAAAATCGCGCCGCCGGCCGCCACGCTTGACCCCGCCCTCTTCCGTGCACCATCCGCGCGCGTGACTTGCCGCATTGGCACGCAGGCGCGGGCAGCCCGAAACATAGGCGCAGCGCGTGGTCTGCTGGACGCTGTACTGCTTGCTCGGCCCCGCGTACGCAGCGCCGGCCACGAGGAGCACGAGCAACGGGCAAAGACGCTTCATCGCTTGCTCGGACCGGGGACGCGCGCGTCCGCGCGCCGCTGCTGAGGTGGCTCGTCCGCGGCCGATTCGGGAACGAAGTAGAGCGGGTTGCTCAATGCGACGGGGCCGTCGTCATCACCCACTTCGAAGCGCACGGATGTCGGTCTCTCGACGCTGATCTGCCGCCGATGCTCGAAGTCGGCAGTATCGGGCGAGAAGGTGTCCACCGGCGTGCCGTCGCGAATCAAGCGAACACGCTGCCCCTCCCGCAGTCCTTCGACGCTGAAGATGACCGCGCGGGGGGCCTTGCTGACGCCCAGCACCTGGCCCATGCGACCGCCCTTGGGCGTGCGAATGTCGAGGCGTCCGTCGAAGCGGGCTGGATCGCCGAAGAAGGCCCGACCGGCGCGCAAGCCGTCGATGAGATCTTCCTGACTCGGGGATGCAGCGTACACCCACGTGATGAAGTTGTTCGGCCCCTCGAGCCACCCCACATGATTGTCGTGGGAGTCGCTGACGCCCACGCCGGTGATGAAGACGCCGGCCGCCGACAGGCCGTCCCACAGCTCGAGAAAGGCCGACAGGCCGTGCCCCCGGCTGCGATAGCCGACTTCGAGCAGATCGGCGCCATAGGCGCGCGACGCGATCAGACGCGCGAGTCGCATGTCGAACCGCTTGCGCAGCTTCGGAAAGTTGTGCCCCATGACCTCTTCCGTCACGCCGAAGAAGTGGTTCAGCGAGGCGATCCCGTCATGCGCGTGGGCGAATTCGACGGCCTCGGCTGGTGTATAGCCGTGCGGGTGCACGATCGGATTGGCCAACGGGACGCGCGGCCCGAATACGTTCAGATGCGCTCCGTACGAAATCTCCTGCCCAACGTGATTCACGAGGCCACCGGCTTCGAGCCCGCGAGCCATACGCTTCTCCTCTGTGAAGAGCGCCTCGCCCACACGCTCGCGCTCTATCTGGAGGCTATCGACGTACGTCTCGAGGCGCCCGCCGACGCGCACTTCCGGCGAGAGGGTCAACTCGACCAACGCGTTGTCGCTGCCACCGAGGCCGTGCCGCTCGGCGTCGTCCGCCACGTCGAAGACCAGATCATTCCAGCTTCCGGCCTGCTGGGGCACCTCGAGCGTCACGACCTTGAGCGGATAGGGGCGCCCCTCGGCGCTGAGTGTCGCAACCGATGGGGCGGCAGGCGGCGTCTCGGGCGTGGCTGTAACGAGCCGGTAGTCGAGGCGTCCCTGAAAGCCGGGCGGGTGCTGCGAGAGCAACACGCTCAGGACGAGGCGCGCATCATCGCCGCTCTCGATCGGCAGAACCGAGAGTCGCAGCCGGGCCCCCGAAGCGAGACTCGCAACGTGACGCCGACGGCTGGCCTGGAAGGCCAGCGTGACCCGCTCCCAGTCATCGGCCACGCCGCGCGCGCGAATGCGAAGGCTCCGCTTGCCGCTGCGAGCCCGCTGAGCACTGACCTCGATCTTCGCCCGCTTGGCCAGACCCGAGTCCGATCGCTGCGACCAGCCTTTCCAGACCCGCTCGAGGCCGCTCTTGGAGCCGTCCGAAGCAGCCTCGTTCCACATCGCCCAGGACGGCATCGGCTCCGGCCCCTCCCAGTGCGGTGTTCGCAACGCACGCGGTGCAGTCTCGACCTCCTGCAAACCCTCCTCGAAGTCGAAGCCCGTCACATAGGTATAGGCGGAGATTCGCCAGTCGTGATCGGTCCACCAGAGGACGTCGACCGCACCGGCGAGCCTCGCGGCCATGACATTGTGGCCCAGCATCGACCCCGCACCCTCACTCATCGAGCCGTGGATGTGCATCTGAACGCCGTACACCCGCTCGCGTCCCGACTCGCCGACGGCCGGATCGCTGACCGGGCAGCCGAGCAGAGAGAGGCCGATGAGTGGGCCCAGCCATGAGACCGCCCGCTCCCGCCTCGCACCACCTCCACGCACAGGAGCCATCCCACCCCACTCGTCACCGGATTCGAGCTGTGCCGCACGACCCAGGTATATGAGTACCAGAATCGCCGGCCTCGATCCCGCCGTGCCGCAGCGAGGCTCGTGAGGCGTTCGGGCCGGCGAAGCGGGAGACCGGCCCGTGTTCGGGTGCGTGGCTGGGGCGCTCGGCTACTCGCTCACCACGCCACGGGCCTTGCGAACCTTGAAGGCGCGGCTCGCGACCCAGACTACCTCCTCGCCGCTCGAATCCTTCCCCACGACCCTGAACTTGATCAGACGGCTCCCCGGCAGATTGCTGGGAACGACCCACTCGAAATGATCTTCGGCCAGATCGGATGCGATCGTGTTCCACTCCGCATCCCTGAACTTCTGCCCACCAGCTCGCCAGTAGCTCCGGTACTGGATATCAACCGCTTCGACGGCCGTACCGGCCTCCCACCGGATCCTCGCGGTCTCCCCCCTGCGCAGCTTCGTCTTCTTGACGGGCGCGAGCAGACGCAGCGTGGGGGGCGGCTCGGCCGTAGCGGGCTCGCTGTAGGCGGCGAACTGATGGCGCGTGACCTGCAGACTACGGGCTGCATCCGCGCTTCGGCTCGCCCGCTTGCCGTTGGGGTCGAAGCCACAGGGACTTCCATCGCAGAGTAGATCGGGATTGGAGAACTTGTAGATTTTGTGTCCCGCGTAGGCTGAGCGATACGCCATGACGGTCACGAAGCCGTGCCGCAAGCCGTGACCGAGCGAGTACTCGAAGGTCCCGCCGCGCCTGTTCTGCTTGCGCGAGTGCTGCAGACCCATGTTGTGCCCCAGCTCATGCGCGAGCACATAGTCCGAGCAGTTGATCGACACGTGACTGAAGGCGTAGTCGCCGTCACGGCTCGTAAAGCGGCCGCCAGAGCCGTTGCCACCGATCCAGGCCAGGCCGCAGATGCTGTCACCGACGTACGGCCGCATCATGACGACCATGTCGGCACCGTACTCTTCGCGCAGGGCGGCCGCGTGCCGGCCGAGGTCGCTGCGCGAGGCGAATGTGAGATCGTTCAGCGCCTTGCGGGAGTTGACCTTGTCGCTGTAGTCCACCTGCTCGCTGTGAACTACCCGGAGCTGCATGTCGACGTCGCTGTCGCTGTAGATCTGGTTTGCCACGTTGATCAGGTGACTGATACGCGTGTCGACGTCGCTATAGCGCTCCGCGGCAGCCGGCGTGTAGAGCACCAGCAGGTCCACGATCGCGGTGCCGGCAATCGCGCTCCGAGAGACCAGCAGGGTCAGGCACAGCAGCAAGCCCAAGCTGAGCAACCGGCCCCGGCTGTCGAGCGCGCAGGCTGTCAGCGGGGCCGTGGCGACGCGTGTCATTTGCGGCTCCTTTCGGGCGGGACGTCGCGTTGCGCTTCGCCGCACGCGCACGCCCAGGTGGGACGGCGGCCTCACGCGTCCAGCTCTTCGAGCTCGTCTTCCGAGAGCGGGTCGGGCTCCTCATCCCATTGCTCGGGATCGTCGGGGTAGAGGACGTCGGCGACGGCGGGATCGACCAACACGTCGAAGAAGTCATCCAGCATGATCCATCCGGCTCCCCCCTCCACCTCACTCTGGATCACGTAGGCGCCATAGGGCGTGATGAGGCTGGCGAGCATGACGGTGGCGCCGATGGTGATGGTGACGGGGTAGTCATCCTCCTGGGCCGCGAGGTGGCCATTCAGGACTTTGTCCCCGTTGGAGCTGAAGCTGACGCGCTCGATCTGGGCCTCGAAGGCGCCCTTCTCCGGCACCGGCAGAGCGACGGCGTCACCTGCCTCGACCGTCTGCAGCACGGAGGGGTCGATCTCGATACCGGCGCTCGCCGGCAAGTAGTCGCCAATTGGCAGCACGCCCGTCTCGGCCTCGTGATCCGTCGCCAGCCGCCAGAGCGAGGGCACGCGAGCCACCACGCTCCAGTCGTCGGGCGATGGCGGGACGAGGGGCTCTGGCGATTCCACCCGCTGCCGTTCGTGCGCGAGGACCGCGGGCGCCGCCGGCTCAGACGCGGGAGCCAGCTCGGCCGGCACGATACGAGCGGCGGACACCGCCGGTGCGACGACGGATGTGGAGACGGCATCGCCGGGAATGCATGGAATCAGCGCGTTCGCCAGCAGTGCGACCAGCGTGGGAATCCAGTGGACGTAGTGACTGCGGCTGTGGAGGCGAGCCGGTTGCGGTTCACCCTCGCTGGACGGGCGACTGTCGGGTGCAGCACTCACTCGATGCTCCTTTCGGTAGCCGTTCGACCCACCCGGCTGGCTTGCCGGGCTCTGGGCACTGGCTTTGCGTCACCGCCTTTCGACGGGTTTGCCTTTTCGAGGAATCAGCGTGTGCGGAAGCAGTGTGGATAGAGGGTTCTGCGGAAGCTGGAACGCGGCGTTTGCAGGACTGGGCAGCCGATCTCTGACCCCACTCTTCGCCCAGTGGAGTGTTCCGCTTTAGCTGGAATTGACCCCAGCGGACTCAGATTCGCGCAGCTCGGAACGACACGAGTCACCCAGAAGCACGCCCAAGTGTTGGGTCTAGCAGCTCTTTTTCTCAAAACCGAAGTGTGCAAATGCTGCCCCCTGGGTGACGTCGCGGGCAGATTTCTTCGACACAAATGCGCGCGCCTCGCCACTTAACCCGCAACCGAGTCTCCGAATCTCTTTCGAAAGGACGCCCGCAATGTTCCTTCGCTCGACGCAGCTTCGAGAAGCCTCCCGAGTGGCGTTTGGCCTACTGGCGGTGGTCGTGTCGGGGCTGCTGCTCGGCACAGCCCAGACCGCCGAAGCCACCTCCATGCAGCACTCTGAGAGGCCGCCGCTGGTGACGGATCCGCCCAGCCTTCCGCCCCTGCCGGGGATTGCGCTGGCCGACCTCGTCTTCAACGGCGACTCATTCAGGTCGGACAATGGCGAGCTGCTATTCAGCAACTTCAGCGCCAGAACGACCAATGCGCTGCCCGAGAGCCTCTACCTCTACCGGGTCATTCCGTTCGCGGACGGCTTCCGCTTGCTTTGCTCGAACCTCTTCCACGCGATCGCCTGCGACACGCCGCTCGAGCTGTCCGCAGGCCCGACAAGGCTCAAGCTGAAGTACTCGGTCGCGACCACCGAAGGCCTGGTGATAGACAGCGTATCCCTCTCGTTCTGGGAAGGACCGACCGGCGGTGACATCCGAACCACACTGCGGGCCATGAGCGACGAGGACTACGAAAGGCTCGGCTATCTGACGGTCTGGGACCGCGGCGTGCTCAACCAGTGCAGTGACGGCGAGCAGAGCATGTACGGCAAGAGCAAGTGCCGGCACAAAGTGAGGCTCAGCGAGGACGAGACCCTGCTGAAGGCGCTCGACCAGCTCAAGATACGGGAAACCGTCAAGACAGGCCCCAACCACTTCGGCCCGTGGGCCGTGGACCGCCATTTCCACACGAGAGTGGTACCGGAGCCCACGACCGCCCTGCTCTTGGGTCTCGGCCTGACAGGTCTGGCCATCGGGGGAAGACGAACTCGCCGCGGCTGACCCGCGCGAGCAGCCGGCTAGAAGACGATCACGCCACGTGCGTTGATTCCCTTCTCCATGTCCTCGAAGGCCTGAGGCGCCTGATCGATGCTGTACGTATTGGTCACCATGTCGTCGAGGTTGAGCTTCCCGTTCATGTAGAGGTCGAGCAACATCGGGAAGTCGTGATAGACGTTCGCGTCCCCGTAGTAGCTGCCCTTCAGCGTCTTGCCCTCCATCGAAAGGAGAAGCGCGTTGAGGGGCACGACATCGGTCAGGCTGCCCACACCGACGATCGTCACCGTACCGCCGCGGCGTGCCGCCGCGTTGGATTCGACCATGAGCTGGGCGACGCCGACCGCCTCGAATGTAAAGTCGGCCCCTTCGCCGCTCGTCAGCTCCTTGACCTTCAGCACCGCCATCCCGTCGCTGCCGTTCACCACGTGGGTGGCGCCAAAGCTCTTCGCCATCTCGAGCTTGTTGTCAGCCAGGTCGATGCCAATGATCTGGGCCGCGCCTGCGAGCCTCGCGCCCTGTATGATCGACAGCCCGATACCGCCACACCCGAAGACCGCCACACGCGAGCCGGCGGTAACCTGGGCCGTGTTGAGCACCGCGCCGACGCCCGTCATCACGCCGCAGCCCACCAGCGCCGCCTTCTCGAGCGGGATGTTCTTGTCGATCTTCACGGCGCTAACGGCCGGCACGATGCAGTACTCGGCCATGCAGCCGAGAAACTGCATGGTTCCGAGATCCGTCTCGCCGAGGTGAACCCGATACGTGCCGTCGAGCATCTTGCCGTCCGGCGCGCCCGCGGAGCAGAACTGCGGCTGCAAACGGTGGCAGGACGGGCACTGGCCACAGGCCGGGTTGAAGCTGAGAACGACGTGGTCTCCCACCTCGAATCCTGTGACGCCTTCACCGATCTGGTCGACAATGCCCGCGCCTTCGTGGCCCAGTACGAGGGGCTTGGGCAGCGGCAAGATTCCCTTGATGACCGAGAGATCGGAGTGACAAACCCCGCACGCGCCGAGCTTGATCTTGAGTTCACCCGGCTTGGGGGGATCGAGGGTGACCTCCTCGACGGAGTACTTGTCCTGGTCGAAGCTGACCACTGCCTTCATGTGAGTGCTCTCCTGTTCATGCCGCGTCCGAGCCATCGGCGGATTGGGGTCCGGCGAGCATAGCCCGCCCGGGCGCGGGCGCAGAGAGCTCCTCGCCGAGCGCTCACTTGCGCGAACGGCGCTCCGCCTTGGCGGCAACCGAATCGATGAGCTGCTCGACCCCCCCTTGTCGCAGTACGGCTGCGTACTCGGAACGACGCAGCGCCACCTCGCTGACGTTCCCGCCGGAGTAGACGTCTACGATCTTCCAGCCTCTTTCTGCAGCGCGCATGCGGTAATCGAGCGAGACATCCTCTTCGTCGGGGCGGATCAGCTTGGTGCGCACCACGAGCGTCTCGTGGGAGGCGGGCTTCTGTCCGAGGATCTCGAACGACTCGCCGGAATAGCCATCGAAGCGATCGGCGAAGTTGGAGATCGTGAAAGCGGTGAAAGCCTCGACCCAGCGGTCGCGTTCACTCTGCGAAAAGCTCTTCCAGTGGCGTCCCACCGTCTTGCGCGCCATGAAGAGCACATCGAAGGTCTCGCGCACAATCGGAGCCACCCTCTCGTAGCGCCCCCAATAGCCCAGCTCTTCGGCCCGCCGCATGATCTCGAGCAGCACGTCGTCCAGGCGGTGAATCGCCTGCACGGCGGGGTCGTCCGCGGCCGGCTCTTCGGCACCGGCGGCACCGGACAGCACGAACAGCAGCGCCAGCAGGACGCAGCGCCGTCTCCGAGTGCGTCGCCTCATGGCCGGGAGACTAGCCCCGATTGGGCGCAATCATGCAAAGCGCGCGTTCCCCTATGGGAGCAGCCCCCACGGGCGGGCGCGATTGCGGACCGGCTCGCACGCTTCTCACTGCCCGAGAATCGTAACCAGCACGCGGCGGTGCCGACGCGGGCCGTCGAAGTCGCAAAGGAAGACATTCTGCCAGCGGGAGAGTGCCAGCTCTGCGCCGCGCACGGGGATCGTCTCGCTCGGACCGACGATGCCGGCCTGAATGTGGGCGGCTCCGTTGTCGTCGATGCGATCGTGGCGCCACCGGCCGCCCGGCACGAGCCCGTCCAGGCAGTCGAGAACATCGATCGGCAGGTTGGGGTCATCGTTCTCCTGCACCATCAGTGCCGCCGTGGCGCCTTGGGCGTAGAGCGAACACAGGCCGTCCGCCACACCCGAACGATTCACATGAGCCCTCACTTCACGCGTGATGTCCACCAGCTCACGGGCGCTGCGCGTCGCGACCTCGATCTCGGCGGCGTAGAGCTGCACTACGAGGTGAGACCCCAATAGATGATCTGCGCCAGCATCAGCAACAGGCACGCCTCGGCGAGCACGAAGCTGAGCGAGCGCCACGGCTGCATGACGGCGAGATAGAAGACGGAGAAGAGACAGCGCAGGCACGTGAACGCGACGAAGAGCCCGCAGGCCAGCGTCGCGGGAGCGCCCATCAGCAGATAGAGCGGCGCGATCACCAAGAAGGGGAGCGTGCTCTCGAGATCGTTGCGGTGTGCCCGCAGGCCACGGGCCACTTGGGGATCCTCGTCCCCCACGAGCTCGGTGCTCTTGGAGAAGGCGGCGGCATCCTCGGGATTCAGGTAGGCCCGCCGACGAATTCGGACGATGCCCGTGTAGTGACCGACCACCATCATCTTGGCCACCAACACGGCCGAGCAGATGGCCAGAACTGAAAAGGCAGGGTGGCTCTGGAGATCCATGGGCCTTCTCCTCCGGGGTCGGGTGGGCATCGGGTGGGCGCGGGCAGCAAGACTACCCGAGATGACCCCATGCCGGCGAACGCGCCCGCCGCCAGCTGCCTCCTCGACGGCCCTCCACTCTCGGGGCGCTGCGCACCTTGCCAGATTAAAGCGATCCCTTTAATCTGGTCACATGTCGGGAGGTGCAAAGACCACGCGGACAATGCTGCTCGCCAGCGCGGAGCGGCTGTTCGCGGAGCGCGGGATCGATGCTGTCTCGCTGGCCGAGGTAAACGCGGTCGCGGGACAGCGCAATACGTCGGCCGTCCACTACCACTTCGGCAACAAGGCGGGCCTCGTCGAGGCGGTCGTAGCCCCCCACCTGGAGGAAATCGATGTCCAGCGCCAGGCGCTCCTCAACGAGTTGGAGCCTATGACGACCGCCGGGCTTCGCGACTTGCTGACGGTGCTCGTCCGGCCGCTGGCGGCGAAGCTCGACACGGCGAGTGGCCGCTGCTTCCTGCGACTGCAGGCGCAAGGCGGGCCCAAAGATCTCGTACCGTGGCCGGCGACGGCCCGACTCGTGGCACTGGTCAAGAAAGCGACGGGCGGCTGGATGCCGAGAGCGATCAGCCAGCAGCGGGCGGACCTGCTCCAGCTACTGCTCTTCCCGGCACTCGCGACCCGCGCGAGCCTCGAAGAACAGAAGGGGCGCGCTGCCCGCGGGCGGGCGCTCTTCGTGGAGAATCTGATCGATGCGCTGGTCGGGATCCTCGAGACTCCGGTCTCCGAGAGCACCCGAACGATCACCACGACATTCCCGCGGCGTCGCGAGCGCTCGAAGAAGAGCTCGAACAATCGGAAGGACTCAGGCGGCTGATTCGGCGGGACGCTTCGCGGCCGACCAGGCCGACCTGACCACACCAGGAGGCCCCACATGCTCGATCGGATTCAGCGAACGCCAGCCGCGCCGCAGACGCCGGGCCGCCGCGCTCTCCCGACGTTCGACGCCCTGCTCACCCTCGGCCTGGGAGCAGCTGTGCTGGGCTGCGGCCCGGACTCGACCACGAGCCACTCGAACGAAGTGCCGAGCGCGCGTGACGGCCGTCAGACACGCGAGCTTCGCCACTTCGGAGCGGACCAGACCGAGCCCTATCGAATCGGCGACAGCATCTTTCAGGCTCGCGGAGTCGGAAACACCAATCTCGTGGTCACCTCCGAGGGAAATGTCGTCATCGACACGGGGCTCCCGACACAGGCTGCGCGTCACCGCGAGCTGCTGCTCGCGGCGAGCGACGCACCCACGCGCTATGTCATCGTGTCCCACGCGCACGCGGATCACGCGGGCGGCGCCAATCGCTGGATCGAAGATGGAACCGAGGTCATCGCGCACCGGACCTTCCTCGAGACGCAGCGCTATCTGACAGAGCTCATCCCCTTCTTCATGCGCCGCAACAAGATCTTCTATCCCGAGTCTGTCCCCGATGTGCCAATGGCGCTGGCCGGGCCGATATTCAAGCGACTCTACCCGAGAGTCGAGCCCACACTTCTCGTGGACGATCAACATGAATTCGTGCTGGGGGGGGTCCGCTTCGAGGTCATCCATACGCCCGGTGCCGAAGGCGAGGACTCGATCAGCGTCTGGCTTCCGGAGCGGAAGGTGCTCTTCTCAGGCGATCTATTCGGTCCCCTGTTTCCCATGTGGCCCAATCTGTACACGATCCGCGGCGAGAAGACGCGCTTCGCGATCCCCTACATCGGATCCCTGGAACGCGTGCTCGCGCTTCAGCCGGAGGTGATCGTCCCGAGCCATTTCGAGCCAATCCACGGTGCGGAGCGCATTCGGGAAGGGCTGGTCCGCATGCGCGACGCCGTACAGTACGTTCACGACGCCGTCGTGGACGGCATGAACGACGGCAAGAGCCTCTATCAGCTGATGCGGGAGATCCGGCTTCCCGAACACCTGGCACTCAGCGAGGGACATGGCAAGGTCTCCTGGGGCGTTCGCGCCATCTGGCAGGGCTACGCCGGATGGTTTCACGAGTCGACCACGGACCTCTACGCCGTTGCGGCGACGAGCGTCTATCCAGAGGTGGTGCGCATAGCGGGTGGACCCGATGCGCTGGCGGAGGGAGCGCGGGCGCGACTGGCGAACGGGAAGCCGGTCGAGGCCCTGCATCTGGTCGAGATGGCGCTGGCGGCGGACGCCGGGAATCGGGCCGCGCTCGAGACCCGACTGACCGCCCTCGACGCCCTGTTGGCGCGAAGCGGTGACGAGAACCACAGCGAGGTCTATTGGCTGCGACATCAGCTCGCAGAGACACGCGAGCGGCTGGGAGACTGACCCGCAGAACGCCCCTGCAACACTGCCCACTGGTCCGTCGGCGGTGCCCGTTGCGAGACGCTCTCCGCGCGCGCGCTAAGCTATCGCGCTATGGCGAACAAGGTCTACATCGATGGTCACGCTGGCACGACCGGTTTGCGCATCCGCGAGTGGCTGTCACGACGCGACGACATCGAGCTGCTCAGCCTGCCGGAGGCGCTCCGCAAGGATCCCGCCGCGCGGCGCGAGCAGATCCGGAGCTGCGACGTCGCAGTGCTCTGTCTGCCCGACGACGCCGCGCGGGAGGCCAGCGGCTGGGCGGAGCAGAGCGAGAGCAAGATCCTCGACGCCAGCACGGCCCATCGCGTGGCACCGGGCTGGGTCTACGGCCTGCCCGAGCTCGATCGCGACCAGCGCCGAGCCATTGCGCGGGCCGAGCGGGTCTCGAACCCCGGCTGCTATCCAACGGCCGTCGTACTCCTGCTGCGGCCTCTGGTCGATGCCGGCCTGCTTGCCGCCAGCGCGCCGATTGTCGTCCACGCACTCTCGGGCTACACGGGCGGCGGACGGCCGATGGTCGAAAAGTGGCAAGAGCCGGCCGGCGGGCTGCTGGCGCAGCGCTACGAGGCGCCGTACGCGACGAATCACGTGCACAAGCACATACCCGAGATGATGCGCTACGCGGGTCTCGAGCACGAGCCGCAGTTCGTGCCCGCCGTCGGCCCGTTCCGCTGCGGCATGCGCGCGCAGCTGCCCCTGCACGCGCAGCTCCTGAGAGGGGACGGAGCGGGCAAGGCGATCTGGCAGGCGTTGCAGGAGCGCTATCGGGACGAGCCGTTCGTTCGCGTGCTGCCGTTCGCCGAGCCGCTCGAAATCGACGAGCGGCACTTCAACCCCTCGGCCTGCAACGACACCAACCGCATCGATCTGCACGTATTGCCCCACCCTTCGGGCCACGTGCTGCTGATGGCGATCCTGGACAATCTCGGCAAGGGCGCGGCCGGGGTCGCGATCCAGAACCTCAACTTGATGCTCGGCCGCCCGGAGTCCACGGGACTGCCGAGCGAGTAGCCAGCCGGAACAACAGGAGGTCGACGTAATGCGTGAGCAGCGCCGCTGGCCGCGGCTCCCCTGGATCCCGATCACGACCGGGCTCTGCTGGCTCTGGTGGACCAGCCAGGCCGGCTTCTGGCCGTTCTTCCTCACCCTGCCGGCGGGCGGGGCGCTGCTCGCCTCCGGCGTCGCGCTGTTGCTCTGGCCGGGCGACCGCCGCATTCCGCAGACAATGGCGGGAGCGGCTGTTCTCGGCATGGTGCTCGCGCTGCCGACCGGTTTGGCGCTGGGGTTCGGAACGGGGCTGCTGCTCCTGCTGCTATGCGCCGCCTGCTTCCCCGTCGCGGGCGCCTGCGCGGTCTACCACGAGCCCCACACAGCGGGCGTGCCGGTCCCAGAGCTAGACCTCTCGCTGGCGCTCGCGGTCGGCCTCGACGAGGCGATCCTCGGCGTAGAGCAACTCGCCGCAGCCCTTCCCAGCGGCGAGGACTTCCACCGGGTCCGTCGCGAGCTGCACGAAGCGCACGAGCTCTTCGACGAGCGCGGCTGGCTCGACAAGCCGGTGTCCTACCACCGGGTACCACCCCCGCTCGAGCAGGTCGACATCCGGAGCGAGCGGTCCGGCAGGCTGGCTTTCGAGCATCTTCGCTTCGAGAGCCTCTACGAACCGCATCCCGACGAGCCCGGCCGCGAGCGCTGGCTGGGCTACGGCCCCACCCGCACTGCCCACGCGTGGCTGCTGCGCCATCGAGAAGGCAACCGGCCGTGGCTCGTGTGCAACAACGGCTATCGCATGGGCACGCCGCTGATGGACCTGCGCGTCTTCTGGCGCTTCTACCACGAACTCGGGCTCAACCTGGCCATCCCCGTGTTGCCGCTGCACGGACCGCGCCGCATCGGGCGTCAGTCGGGCGATGGCTTCCTGTCAGGCGAAACACTGGACACGGTGCACGCCGAGGCCCAGGCGATGTGGGACATCTGCCGGCTGATCGGCTGGCTGCGCGCTGCGGGCGCGCCGCGCATCGGCACCTACGGCCTCTCGCTCGGCGGCTACACAACGGCGCTACTCGCCTGTCTGGAAGAAGATCTCGCCTGCGCGATCGCCGGCGTGCCGGTCACCGACTTCTCGCGCACCTTCTGGCGCCACGGCCCGAAGCTGCAGCTCGACTACCTCGGCCACGTCGGAACCAACCAGCGGGACGTCGAGCAGGCGCTGCGTGTGGTCTCACCGCTGGCGCTCGAGCCCCGGGTTCCCAAGTCGGGCCGCATGATCTTCGGCGCACCGGCCGATCGCCTCGTCACGCCCGACCACGTGCGCGACCTGATCCACCACTGGGATCACCCGCGCACCGTTTGGTACTCGGGCGGCCATTGCACCTTCAGCCGGGACCAGCGGGTCTACGCCGGTGTCGACGCCACGCTACGTGAGGCAGCGCTGCTCGCCTGACACACGTCAGACGCGGGGCTAGGAGCCTGACCCAAGACTGGGTGGTGCGGCCCAGTCTTGGGTCAGGCTCCTAGCCGGCGTTCTCGCGCAGGATCGCCAGCATGCGGCGCAGCGGCTCCGCCGCGCCCCACAGCAGCTGATCCCCGACCGTAAAGGCGGTGAGGTATTCGGGGCCCATGCGCAGCTTGCGCACGCGGCCGACCGGCACGTCGAGCGTGCCCGTAACAGCGGCGGGAGACAGTCGCTCGAGTGTCGACTGCGGGTCGTTCGGCACCAGTGAAACCCAGTCATTGGCATCGGCCAGCACCGCCTCGATCTCGTCGAGCGGCACGTCGCGGTTGAGCTTCAGCGTGCATGCCTGGCTGTGACAGCGCATCGCGCCAATCCGCACGCAGATCCCGTCGACCCACACCGGAGACTCACTGCCGAGGATCTTGTTGCACTCGACGAAGCCCTTCCACTCCTCGCGGGTCTCGCCGCCCTCCATCGGGCGATCGATCCACGGGATGAGGCTCGCGGCGAGCGGGGCGCCGAAGTTCTCGACCGGGAACGCGTCCGCTGCGAGTGTCTCGCGCACGCGGCGATCGAGATCGAGGGCCGTGCTGGCACTGCTGGCCAGCAGCGGCGCGCTGTCGTCACCAATCAGCTTCATCTGCTCCACCAGCTCGCGCATGTTGCGTGCGCCGGCGCCCGAGGCAGCCTGATAGGTCATGGCGGTGATCCACTCGACCCAGCCCTCACGAAGCAGCCCGTGCAGGGCCATCATCATCAGACTCACGGTGCAATTGCCGCCGATGTAGTTTCGCACGCCGGAGGCCACTGCCCGATCGATCAGCGCCCGGTTCAGCGGATCGAGCACGATGACGCTGTCGTCGTCCATCCGCTTGGCCGATGCGGCATCGATCCAGTAACCGCGCCAGCCCGAGGCGCGCAGCTCCGGAAGCACCTGCTTGGTGTAGTCGCCCCCCTGGCAGCTCACGATCGCGTCGTGGCCCGCCAGCCGGCTTGTGTCGTAGGCATCGGCCAGCGGCGGCGCCGCGACCCCGACGTCAGGCGCCGGCTGCCCGAGTTGCGACGTGGTGAAGAACTCCGGCTCGATGCCCGAGAAATCGCCCTCCGCCAGCATCCGCTCCATCAGAACGGAGCCGACCATCCCTCTCCAGCCCACGAATGCGACTCGGTTGATCTGCATGACTCCCGACCGGTAGCAGATACCGCCCGGACGAGGAAGAGGGCGATGCCTGTTCGGCGCCTTGACCGCCCTCCGCCGTCTCTCGTACTCTGCCGGCCATGAGTAGAGCCGGCCAAGCGGGCCTCGCCGAGGCGGAAGAGACACTGCACGAAGAAGCCTGTCGCGCTGTGGGCGACGACGACTTCGGCGATCCCGGGTATCTCGAGGGTCTCCGCGTGCTGCTGCACGCCTATGACGACGAGGCCCGGCTCAACGACTATGGCCGGGGCGCCGTGCGCCAGATGGTGCTCGACACACTCGCCAGGCGCCTGCGCGCCGAGCGGGCGTGGCGCGAGATGCCCGCAGTTCTCGAGCATGAGATCCAGCGCCCGATCGTGATCTGCGGCTTGGTGCGCACCGGCAGCACCGCGCTCCACTACCTGATGGGGCAGGATCCCGACCTGCAGGTGCTGCAGTACTGGCTAGCGGGCAACCCGCAGCCCCGGCCGCCTCGCGACGAGTGGCAGGCACATCCGGACTTTCAGGCCGCCGCGGCGGAGATCGACGCCATGTACACAGCGGATCCGTCGCTCAAGGCCGTGCACTTCATGATGCCCGACGGCCCCGAGGAATGCCGTCATCTCATGATGCAGAGCTTCACCGACGACGGCTTCGAGGTGAACGCCAACGTCCCCGCCTACTCCGAGTGGTACGAGCAGACGGACATGCTGCCGACCTACGAGCGCCACCGCGATCTACTCAAGCTGATCGGGTCGACCGACACAGCGCGCCCCTGGCTTCTCAAGTATCCGGTGCACATGCGAAACCTCAGCACCTTCCTCGAGATCTATCCCGACGCCTGCATCGTGCAAACCCACCGGGACCCGCTCACTGTCCTCCCCTCCTACATCAGCCTGATCGCCGGCTTCCGCTCGCTCTTCGAGGATTCGATCGACCGGCCGGCCATCGCGAAACGCCAGCTCGAGTTGTGGGCCACGGGTGCCGAACGAGCCATCGAATGCCGACGCAGGCGTGACCCGGCCCAATTCTACGACCTCCACTTCGCGGACTTCATGGCCGATCCCATCGCCGCCGTCCGGCGCATCTACGCCCACTTTGGCCGTGAGTTGTCCGAGGTCGGCGAGCACCACCTGCGGCACTGGCGCGAGAACAACCCCCAGCACAAGCATGGCCGGCACGAGTACTCGAGCGAGGACACCGGCGTCAGCGGACGTCAGATTCTCGACCGCTTCGCCGGCTATATGGAGCACTTCGGCATCGAGCCCGAGAAGGCGCCCGTTTGACGTCTCCGGGCTTCAAGCGCAGGGCCCGCAGTCAACGCGAGCAGGCGCTGCTCGCGAAGACGGAGCGCTATCTACCGGCTGGCGTGCGCAACCCGACGCCCTCGCCCGAGCACGCGATGGTGATCGATCGAGCGTCGGGCTGCCGCATCCGCGATGCCAGCGGCAATGAGTACATCGACTATCTGTTGGGGTCGGGCCCATTGCTGCTCGGCCACGCCCACCCCGCGGTGGTCGAGGCGGTGCGCCGACAGCTCGAACGCGGCAGCAGCTACCTGATGGTCAACGAGCCGGCCATCGAACTCGCCGAGGCGATCGTCCAGACGGTCCCTTGTGCCGAAAAGGTCTGCTTCAACAGCACGGGCTCCGAGTCGACCTTCTTTGCCATGCGGCTCGCGCGCGCCTTCCGGGGCTGCGACAAGATTCTCAAGTTCGAAGGCGGCTTCCACGGGATGAACGACTACGCCTTGATGGGCAACCAGTGGACGCGCGAGCTGCGCGACTTCCCGGCGGCGGTGCCGAACTCGGCCGGGATTCCCCGCTCGCTCGAGGCGGAGGTGCTCGTAGCCCCCTTCAACGACCTCGAGACCACCACCGCCATCATCGAGCAGCACGCCGACGAGCTGGCGGGCGTGATCATCGAGCCTCTGCAGCGCACCATCGCCCCTGGGCCGGGCTTTCTGCAGGGGCTGCGCGACGTGACACTTCGCCATGAAATCCCACTGATCTTCGACGAAGTCGTGACTGGCTTTCGCCTGGCGCTCGGTGGCGCCCAGGAGTACTACGGCGTCGTCCCTGACCTCTGCGCGCTCTGCAAGGGAATCGCCAGCGGCTACCCGATCTCAGTGTTGTGCGGCCGTGGCGACATCATGGCACTGGCCAGCCCGACGCGGCAGGTCAGCGGCGGATACGTGGCCCAGACAGGCACCTTCTCGGGCAACGCGGTCTCCTGCACGGCCGCTCTCGCCACGCTGCGTGAGCTGCAGCGGGAGGGCACCTACGAGCGGCTCTTCGCACTGGGACAGCGACTCATGGACGGCCTGCAAGCCGCACTCGATGGGGTGGGGATCGCGGTGCAGGTGTCGGGCGAGCCGCCCGCCTTCCAGCCCTGGTTCACGTCGCACGAAGTGCGCGACTTCCGCTCCGCGCTGCAAGCCGACGCGGCGATGAATATGCGCTTCACCGAATCGCTGCTCGACCACGGCATCGTCAAGGCCCACGAGAAGTTCTTCGTCTCCACCGCCCACGGCGATGAGGAGGTCGACCTGACCCTCGCTGTCTTCCGCAGCGTGGCCGAGCACCTGGCGGCCTCTCAGCAGCCCTGATTTCGGCCATTCGTTTTCTCGAAACTTACCTGAGGGTCGGCCGATAAGTGTCTGTCGAACCAAGGGAAATCCAGTGGTCTTGGAAGAGTTCTCGCGTATTGGAATGGGTCTCATGGTGGCGGTGAGCGCCGCCGTGGGCGTGCGACTCCTGGCGCTGGCGCGGCGCAGCCGCAAGCTACCCGAACTCGTGATGGCAATCGCCAGCCTTGGCACCGGCATCGGCGCGACGCTTGTCGTGCTGGGCGTTGCTCGCGCCGAGGCACAGCAGCCCTCGAGTGTCGCTCTCATCTACGCCGGCATCATCATGACGAGCACCGGCTCCATATTCCTGTGCGCCGGCATGTGGCGGATCTTTCGCGTGAATGAGCTCTGGGCAGTGGCGCTCACGCTAGTGGCCGGTGTGCTGCTCGTGGTGAGCTGCAGCGTGCTGCTCGGCGTCGACCACTCGGGCCACCTTCCGACCGAGCACCCGGCCTACTGGCTGGGCTTCGGCGTGCGCATCGCGACCTTCGGCTGGGTGGCGGCGGAGTCGCTCCACTACGCCCGACAGCTGCAACGACGTGCCGCACTGGGACTCGCCGAGCCGCTGATGGCGAACCGCTTCCTTTGCTGGGGAGTCTCCTCGGTCAGCAGCTGCATCGCGTACCTGATCTATCTCGGCTGCATGCTGAGCGGAGAGGCACCGCCCGCCCACGCGCTGGCTCTGATCGGCGCGCTTGGCCTCGTCAGCGGTGGCTCGATGTGGATTGCGTTCTTCCCGCCGGGCCTCTATCGACAACGCGCGGGCGCTTCCACGCGGTAGCCGGGCTAGAGGCCCAGCACCAACCGCACCGCGGCGACCACGCGATCGTGTACGAGCGCGTTGGTCACGATCACGCCGAGATTGTCGCTCAGCGTGCGTCCCAAGGAGAAGTCGAGCTCGGCACCGCACACGTCGGTGACGCGACCGCCGGCCTCACGGACCACCATGGAGCCGGCCGCGTGGTCCCAGATCTTCTCTTCGTAGCCCTTCCTCGTCGGTAGCCGCAGGTAGATCGAAGCATCACCGCGGCCGACGGCGGCGTACTTGCACTGGCTGTCGATGCGGAACGGGGGCGCCTCGATTCCGAGAATCTCGGCCACCTTTGCTGAATCGGATTGGGAGGAGTGTTCCGATTCCACCGACTCACAGAAGACTGCGCGGCCGGGATCACTGATGTCACTGACCTGGATGCGCTGTTCCTGTGCGTCGCCCAGGCGGCGCAGAAACGCCCCCTCCCCCTTCACCGCCACGAAGAGACAGCCCCGCGGCCCATCCGGCCGGCCGGCGTCGAGCGGGAGATTCGGGCAGCCGAGGACGCCGAGCACGAGTTCCCCCCGCTCGATCAACGCCAGCGCCACGGCGTATTGATCGCGGCGCAGGAAGCCCTTGGTGCCGTCTATCGGGTCGAGCGTCCAGTGGCGCCCTTGCGCGCCGCCCTCGTAGGTGCCGTAGTCGATCAGGTCGAGCACTTCGTCGCAATCGATCTCTGGCGTGATCTCGCGAACGTTGGCTACGACTCTGTCCCTCAGCTGTGAGTTGGCAGCATCGCGCAGCTCAGCCGCATCTTCCTCGCCCACCAGAGGGATATCGGGGAACGCGCCCCGCAGCCCGTGCGTCACCACCGCTTGAGCGCCGAAGTCCGCCACCGTAACCGGTGAGCGATCCTTCTTCGACATCGACTCGGTCGAGACCAGGTTGGCCTGCACCGTCTGGCAAAGACGGCTGGCCTTCTCCACCACTTCCACCGCAACGCGGCGCTCCGCTTCGTATGACATGCCGGGGTAGTAGCCGAAGGGCACCCGTCGGGCAAGGCGAGCGGATCGAGAGCGCTCGCACGGCCACGCCCGCGCCGGAAGCTATGCCGCAGTCGGAATCACGTAGCCGAAGACGCAGGAGAAGTGACATGCACTTCCGGCCAGCACGAACAGGTGCCAGACGGCGTGGTTGTAGGGCAGGCGGCTCCAAGCGTAGAACAAGACACCCAACGTGTAGATCAGCCCGCCGACGATCAGCAGCACCACACCGTCCCAGTCGAGCGAGCGAAGCAGCGGGCCAACCGCGATCACCGCCAGCCAGCCCATCCCCAGGTAGAGAGTGAGCGAGAGTCCGCGAACTGGTCGAGAAGGCACCGCCTCCAGAATGATGCCGAGCAGCGCCAGCCCCCAGACCAGAGCGAGCAGCGCCCAGCCCCAATCACCGCGAAGGCTCACCAGGGTGAACGGCGTGTACGTCCCGGCGATCAGCAGGAAGATCGCGGCGTGATCCAGCCGTTGCAGAACGCGCTTGACCGGCTGGCTGCGAACGCCGTGATAGAAGGTGGATGCCGCGTAGAGCATAACGAGCGTCACACCGAAGACCGAGCAGCCGATCACGTGCCAGACATCTCCGCGAAGGTGTGCCGCTGCAACGAGGATGACGAGACCGGCGATGCTGAGCACCAGGCCGACGCCATGCGTCAGCGTGTGGGCGACCTCCTCCCCGAGGCTGTAGAACGGCAGCGGCAGCGGCGATCGCGCGTCGAGAGGCTTTTCCATTCCGGCCGACTCTAACCGGCCGGAGACGAAGCGGAAGCGTGGTTCTGCGTTCTGACAAAACCTTCACATTCGGGGCGATTCTCATCAGATCCCTACTTGAAATTCCAGGGTTTCCCGGAGGAAGTCCCACCGTGCGTCGGTCGAAGAGGGATCATGCAATGGCGAGATCGACTACTTCGAATCATGATGCGTGGGGAGCTGATCCCACAGGGCACGAACCTGGACGCCGACGCGGCGATCCGAGCCCTGGATCGCATCTCCGAAGACGAGCGGCTGGTGGCGAAGCTGGACCGGCTGGGCGATACGGGCGTTCGGAGCGCCTTCCTCGATTTCTACGAAGAGGAACGTCGTCGCTCACCCGGCAACGAAGCCGGCTGAATTCCGCCCGACGCTCTCTGGAGCGCTGATCTCGGCCGCATCGCCGCCGGGACGGTGAGAACTGCGTCCCGCCCTTGGGTTCTGCGGCATCGATACCGAGCTGGAGCTGGCCAGCGAGCGAGCTCGGCCGACGACGCCCTGCCGGGTCGAGCGCGTTGGCGCTACGCCAGGGCGGGCACGCGCCGGCGTGTCAATCGGCGATGCTCGAGCGTTAGATAGGCGGCGGGCTGCACGACGAGTGTCAGAATCGTCGAGGCGGCCAGGCCGAAGATCATGGCGAAGCCGAAGGGCGCCCAGAACTGCCCACCACCTAGCGACAGCGGCAGCAGGCCGCCGATGGTGGTGATGGACGTCATGAGAACCGCGCGCAGCCGCATGCGCGCACCACTCGTGACCGCCTCCGCCAACGGCGTGCCGCCCGCACGAAGCCGGTTGATGGTGTCGAGCAAGACGATCGAGTCGTTCACGGCGATTCCCGTCAGCGCAATCATTCCAAGGAACGACATGAACGAAAGCGGGCTGCCAGTGGCGACCAGCCCCCAGCTCGAACCCGCCAGTGCCATCGGCACGGCCAGCAAGATCAACATCGGCTGTGCCAGCGACTGGAAGCGCACGACGAGAATGATGTAGATGAGAAAGACCGCAACGACCGCTGCCTTCGCCAGCGAGATGAAGCTCTCGGTCACCTCCCGATCCTGACCGAAGAACGAGACCGAATAGCTCGGCGGCAGCGCCATCCCGCTGCGCACGGCCCGCTCCACTCGCGCCGCGACATCGAGCAGGTTGTGGCCTGGCGCCAATTCGGCGCGGATGTATACCTCACGCTTGCGCTGCCAGCGCAAGACCTGGCGCACGGTCCAGCCCGGCTGCAGGGAGGCCACCTGAGCCAGCGGCACCGTGCGGCCCAGCGCACTGCTCCAAATCGGAAGGGACTCCAGATCGCGCACGCTCCGGTGCTGATCGGGTCTCAGCTCGACGCGAATCGCGATCTCCTCATCGTCCTCGCGGTAGGTCGTGGCGACCACACCGTCCAATGCCGAACGCAGGGTCGTCGCAATCTGGCGATGCGTGACGCCCAGGAGATTCGCCCGGGCATCGTCGATGTGCGCCTGCAGCGTGATGGGGTCATAGCCGAACGAATCGTAGACACCCAGCGTACCCGGCACGTCCTCCACGATCTTCCGCACGCCGGCCGCGAGCTCTCGCAATACGTCGAGGCTATCACCCTGCACATAGATGCGAATGGCGTCTCTGCCGCCGTATCCCTGCTTCAGGACGATCGTGCGTATGAAGGCGCCGGGAACATTCGCCTCGAGATCCGCGTCGATACGATTCGCCACATCGCGGGTCTCGGCAAAGGAGACGTGCTCGCGCGTGTTGACGATCAGCGTGCCCCGACTCTCGGCTCGCTCGTCCTCGAACTCGTTGTAGTAGAACTTCGGTGCGTCCGCCCCAACGAAGGAGGTCCAGTCGGCCAGGTCCGGGTCGCCCGCGAGGCGTCGCTCGATGGCTCGCATCACCGAGTCGGTCTCCTCGAACGGGCTTCCGTCGGGCAAGAACACGCGGATCATGAACTGGTGTCGGTCGGCATCTGGGAAGAAGGCCGGCGGCCAGAGCGCGCTGCCCGCGAGTACGCCGGTCGCCAGCAGCACGGCACCGAAGAGAACGAGAACCGTGCGGTGGCGATGCACCGCGAACGCGAGAAGCGGACGGTAGACGGGTTCGATACGGCTCCAGGCATTGCGAGACCGAGGCGGCCGGCCACCACCGCCACGACCACGGCTCACCAGCACGGCGAGCAGAGGCGTCACGAAGTGGGCCGTCAAGACGGAGCCGATGAGCATCGCCGTCACGACCATCGGAATGCTGCGAATGAAGTCACCAATGTCGCCCTTCATCACCATCAGCGGAATGAAGGCGGCCACCGTCGTCGCCGCTCCGGCCAATACGGCCAGATGAATCTCCCCGAGACCGAGAATGGCCGCCTGCTTGACCGGCACGCCGGCATCGAGATGACGCTGAATGTTGTCGGTCACGACGATGGCCTCGTCCACCACGATCCCGATGGCGATCACCAGCGCGGCGATCGAGATCTGGTGCAGCGGCACATTCAGCAATCCCTGGATCCCCATCGCGACCGTGAGCGCCAGCGGGATGGAGACCGAAACCACGAGCCCCGAGCGCCAACCCATACCGAGAAACGAGAGACTCACCACGAGCCCGAGTCCCATCAGCAGGCTCCCGCTGAGGAGCGCGAGGCGCTCGCCCACATAGGTCGGCTCGTCGGCCACGACCCGCACCCGCATGCCTTCGGGCAAGCGCGCCTCACGCTCGCTCATCAGGGCCCGCACGAGCTGACCAAAAGCAATCGCGTTGCGACCCGGGAGCATCTCGACGGCGATCCCCACGGCCAGAGCACCCGCCGTGCGCACCGCCACCTCGGGATCAGCCAGCCGGCGGCGTACCGAGGCGACATCGTCCAGACGCACCGGCAGACCATCGGCCCCCGAGCTGAGATAGGTGCTCCCCACCTCGTGGCTCCCGTCGAACGCGCCGCTCGTGAGGATCGCCGACCGGATCGGCCCCATATCGAGCTCACCGCTCGGAAGCTGGACGTTGCGCGCCGCGAGCGCCTCGATCACGCGGGTCAGCGACACGTCGCGCTGTGAGAGGCTGTGGAGATCCACCAGGACCTCGATCTCCTCCTCCGGAAGACCAACCAGCGTCACGCGGCGCACGTCGGTCATGTTTTCGAGGTCGCGCTTCAGCTCCTGCGCCTGCTCGCGCAGCGCCAGAGGCGGGACGCCCGCACCGGTCAGCGCCAGCACCATGGTGTTGGTACGAAGAACGCGAGTATTGATCTCGGGCTCGCTCGCGGCGGGTGGAAGAGCAGCACGAGCCTCCTGAACCTTGTCGCGAATCTCCTGTAGGCGCTCGCGGGCCGGGGCCGTCCTCTTCACGCGGGCGAGCAGGAACGAAGCGCCGTGGGTGCTCGAGGTGAAGAGCTCCTCCAGGTCATCTACCTCGCCGACGTGATCCTCGATGATCTTCGAGACCAGCAGCTCCACCTTCTCCGGCTCAGCACCCGGCAGGTAGGTCACCACGGTCGCGAAGCGATCCTCCAGAGTTGGGTTCTCCTGGCGCGGCAACCCCTGGTAGCTCAGCACGCCGTACGCCAGGAAGAGGAGCGTCGCCAGCAGCACCACGCGGGGACGCTCGACGGCGAAGACGGCCGGGTTCGGCATCAGTCGCCCTGCACCACGCGCACCGGATCGTCTGGGCGCAGAAAGTGCTGTCCGCGCGCCACCAGCCGCTCGCCCACCGCCAGCCCCGAACTCACCTCGACGCGATCTCCGTGTATCGCACCGAGCTCGACCGGGCGCCGCAGCACACGTGGCTCCTCATCTCCGCTCAGCACGAAGCAGAATGGCTGCGTGTCAACGTCGCGCAGTACGGCCGTGAGGGGTACCAGGATGAGCATCTCAGGCTCGCCAGTCGACACCTCCACCTCGACCGCGAGCTCGGGCCGGAGCGCCAGCTCCGGGTTGGCGAGCTCCAGCTCGAAGGGCAGCGTGCGCGTTGCCGAATCGGCCGCCAAATCGATGCGCGCGACGCGGCCTTCGAAGCGCCGGCCTGGGTGCAGAGGTGTCGTCACCCAGGCGTGCGCACCCCGCCGCAGCTCGGCCGCTCGCACGTCCGACACCGCGGCGCGCACCTTCACGCGATCGAGCTGCGTCAGGACGAGGACTGGCGTCTGCGGCCTGGCGAGCTCGTGCGGCTCGAGCAGTCGCCGCTCGATCCAGCCTGCGACCGGTGCGCGCAGCGTCGCCTTGGACAACTTGTCCCTGGCCTCTTCGAGCTGTACTCGCGCCTCGGCGAGCTCGGCCTGGGCCATCTCGTGGTCAGCACTGGCGCGATCATGGGCGCGTTGCGAGTTGGTGTGCTCGGCCAGCAGCTCCCGCTGTCGGCCGAACGTCTGCGCGGCGTCCCGGGCTCGCGCCTCGGCGCGCGCCACTGCGGCTCGCGAAGCCTCTGCAGTGCGCCCCAGCTCATCGGTCTCGAGCTGCGCAAGGATCTGCCCGGCCGCCACGCGATCACCGGCATCCACTTCGAAGCGGGCCACGAAGCCCGCGACCCTGAAGGCCAGCTCGATACGCGCCTCGGCCGCCACCAGCCCCGGAACACGCAATGAGGTCGTAACCGGGCGCGGTTCGACCCGCTCGATCCGTACGGCCCGAGCCCGTGGCCCCGCTGCAGCACTCGAAACCGGCGGCGCGTCGCCGCAGCCGTGAGACGACAGGACGAGCAGCAGGGTGATGCCGATCGCCCGCATCCTGTCGGAGCTTCTGGTCACCACACTCTCCTGCACCCCGTCACGCCGTCAGCCAGGGACGAAGCCCGGCCCAGCGACGCGAGCGGCCTTCCGGCGATCTCCCTTGCCACACTCCGTTGCACACCAGCAAATGGGTGCCCACGGGAGGCACGTTCGTTCCCGAACTCACTGTAGGCTCTCGAACTCCGTTCACCCAGTATCGCGAATAGCCCACACACTCTCTCGAGGCCATCGGCGCCGGCGCCGAGCAGCGTCCGGCTGCGATAGCATGGTCCGCCGCAGACAGGGGAGGAAGGACCGTGCAGGACAACCTCGTTCGCTACGGCGACAAGGCCGCCGAGCTGTTGATGACCTACGGGCCGAAGTTCATTCTGGCGCTCGTCACGCTGATCATCGGGCTCTGGTTGATTCGGCTCCTCCAGCGGGGGGTCGACAGGGCGATGGATCGGGCCAAGATCGAGCCCACGCTCCAGCGCTTCCTGCTGAGCCTGACCTCTGTCTTCCTCAAGGCGCTGCTCTTCGTCAGCGTCATCACGATGATCGGCGTAGAGACCACATCGATCATCGCCATGATGGGCGCGGCCGGTCTCGCCGTGGGCCTGGCTCTTCAGGGCAGCCTGGCCAATTTTGCGGGTGGGGTCCTGATCCTCTTGTTCAAGCCGTTCAAGGTCGGCGACGTCATCGAAGCCCAGGGCTTCCTCGGAACCGTGAGGGAAATCCAGATCTTCAACACCATCTTGACTACGCTCGACAACCAGCGCGTGGTCATCCCGAACGGCCTCTTGTCGAACGACTGCATCAAGAACGTATTCGCCGAGCCAACGCGACGCGTCGACATGACCTTCGGCGTCAGCTACGAGGACGATGTGCGGAAGGTGCGCGGCGTACTCGAACAGCTACTCGAGGCCGATCCGCGCATTCTGGCGAGCCCCACTCCGGAGGTTTACGTGGCCGAGCACGCGAACAGCTCGGTGAACTTCCTGGTCCGCGCATGGGTCGAGTCCGGCAACTACTGGCCCGTCTACTTCGACATGCACGAGCAGGTCAAGATCCGCTTCGACAGTGAGCAGATCACGATCCCCTTCCCGCAACGGGACGTGCACTTCCATCAGGCGCAGTGAGGACCGGCTACCGATCGTAGAGGTTGGCGATGACCTCATCCCAGAGCTGCACGACACGTACGCAGTGCTCGGCAGTGTGGTGCGGACTGGTGATGATCATGTTGAAGAAGGGGATGAGGAGCACGCCTCGGTTCAGGCAGTAGTAGGTCCAGTACTCGTGGAGGCCGCCGAAACCAATGCCGCGCAGAGCGCACTTGGCGTCGTATGCGCGCTCCGGCAGAAAGGAGATATTCGTTCGCGCGCCCATGCGGTCGGTGCGGAACGGGGCGCCGTGCTTGGCGATCACTTCGTTCATGCCCTGCTCGATGATGTCCATACTGGCATTCATCTTGGCGAACGTCTCTTCCGTGAAGTTATGCTCCAGAGAGAGCCGCAGTGCCCTCAGACAAATCGCATTGGCCGTATTCGTGGTTCCCTGCCCCATGCAGCCGCCCATCGCCGACGGATCACCCTCGTTCAGCAGTGACTCGTAGCGCTTGGCGACCGACTCAGACATGCCGATCACGCCAACCGGCATCCCCGCGGCGATGGACTTGCCGGACATGAACAGATCGGGCTCCAGCCCCCACTCGCGCGTCAGGCCGCCGGGGCCCACGGTCTGAGTATGCGTCTCGTCGATCAGCAGCAGCGTGCCGTATCGATCACACAGCTCGCACAGTCCGTCGTGCCAACCGTCGACTGGGAAGGTGAAGCCGCCGTCGGTGAGATGGGGTTCGGTCATCAGAACCGCAACATCTTCGCGCCTCAGAATCGCCTCGACTTCCTCCAGGTCGTTGAACTCCGCCACACTCGTATTGGCGCCGGCATCCAGCCCAGGGCGAAGGTGGGACCAGCGATGAACCACTTCGCTATCCGGATTCGGCCGCCAGCACAGCGTCTCGTCGCCGGTGCCGTGGTAGGCCATGTTGAAGATCAGAATCTTGGAGCGGCCGGTGAGTGAACGAGCAATGTTGATGGCGTTGCGGCCAGAGTCGCTGGCAGAAAGCGTGACATACCAATAGGGCAGACCGTAGAGCTCGCTCAGCAGCTCGCTCACGACAACGGCGTCCTCGGTTGGCGCCATCGTGGTGACGCCGTTGTCGAGCAACTGCTCCGCGATGCCTCGCGTTACCGCGTCATCCGGCGAGTGACCGAAGATCGCCGGAGTGTCTGCCAGGTTGAAGTCCAGGTACTCGTTCCCATCGATGTCCCATAGCGCGACGCCCTTGGCGCGCGCCACATAGAAGCTGTACGGCAGACGCCAGTCGGAATGCCAGGTCGTCGGAACACCATTGATCATGTGCTTCTGGGCACGCTGCAACATCGCGAAGCTCTTCGGAGTGCGCTCCTTGTAGAGCTCGAATTCCGCGGCCACCATCCGCAGCACGCGCCCGATATCGATCCCCTCGACGCTGGGGATGAGGCTCGAGAAATCGTCGTAGACTCTGTCGTGGCTGGACATCGGAACCTCCCGGGTCGAGACCTTCGCCGCTCTGCCCGTACGCGCTCCGTCCGAGGGCGCGCGGGACTCGAAATCCTCGCTCGAAGCCCCGACATTCGGTTGAGAATTTACTAGATTTATATTCAGTCTATTTCCTCTATTTCACGCTGTCAATTCATTAGATCGCCTTGAGGGCCATATGAAATGCAGTGAATCCAATCGATTTAGCATCCAGATCTATTCTATTGGGTGTTGATGTGACATTCCGACGCCCGAGCCAAGCCCGTGGCATCGCGAAGTTCGAGCGGATCCTCGACGCCACGCACCACCTCATCGAGAGCCGAGGGGTCGATGGCTTCAGTCTGTACGACGTCGCTGAAGAGGCGGGCGTGGCAACGGGCTCCGTCTATCACTTCTTCCCGAGCCTCGAGGGAACCTTCATTGCCCTGGTCGAACGCTACGACACCGCGCTGGCACAGGTCGCGGCCGTGCCGATCGAGGCGGAGCGGGTGAGCGGCTGGCAGAACATTCTGGCGATTCAGACCGAACGCAGCCGAACCTTCCTGAACCAGAATCCGCCTGCGCTCAACCTGCTACTGGGACCGGGAAGAAGCTGGCAGTCGCGCGTCGTCGACGTCGCCGGCAACGAACGAATCGCACAACGGCTGGTCGAGAGCTGCCGGCTCTTCTATCGCCTTCCCAGGAAGCCCGAGCCGATCGAACTCTTCCTCGCTGCAATCGCGATTCTGGAAGCGCTCTGGGGCCTCTCATATCACCGTCACGGCTATGTCACGGACGAGTTCGCTCGGGAAACACGGCTGGCAATGACTGCCTACCTTCGCTGCTACCTCCCGAAGCATCTTGAGCCCGCACCCTAACGGGTGGAGTGACAAGGGTCTAGAACTGAAAGTAGATGAACGGAACTTCGGACAGCGGCCATAGGAAGTAGGCGGTGCAACCGAGGGCCAAACAAACACCAAGAGCCCAAGAGGCGGAAAGCGCCCCCAGGAAACGCTCGATGTGACCCACCCGCCATGAGAAGAGGTGCAGCATGAAGAAGACCGCCAGGAGCAGCAGGGTTGAAAAGAAGGACATTCCTCCAAGCCCCAGCCCCGCGATCGCGAAATCGAAGTCGAAGATCACGAACTTCTTCATTGCGACCCACATTTGATCGAAGTCCTGAACACGGAATGCAATCCAGGTAAGGAGGACTCCATACTGCATTGCAGCGATGGAGGCGATCATCGCGATCGGACCCATCGAGCGCTTGCCGCTGGCACCGAACCTTCGCCGCAGCTCACCGTAGTAGCGGTGGACCACTAGAAGAAGACCATGCAGGAAGCCCCAGACGACGAAGTTCCAGCTCGCACCATGCCACAATCCACCGATCAGCATCGTGAGCATGAGATTCCGATAGGTCGCGAATCGCCCAACCCGATTGCCCCCCATTGAGACGTAGAGGTAGTCACGTAGCCAGCTCGACAGGCTGATGTGCCAGCGACGCCAGAAGTCCGACGGATTCCGGGCCATGTAGGGATGATCGAAATTGAGCGAAAGCTCGAAGCCGAGTACCCGAGCTATTCCGATTGCGATGTCGCTATATCCGGAGAAGTCGCAGTAGATCTGCACGGCAAATGCGATGGTCGCCACCCAGATGATCAGGCTCGGCCACTGCTCCGGATTGGCAAAGACTGCATCGGCGAAGACGCCGACATTGTCCGCGATCAACACCTTCTTCGCGAGACCACGAAGAATCAGGAAGAGGGTCCTCTGATCGCAATGAAGCTTGATCTTCCTTCTGAGCTGCGGAAGGAAGTCGGCCGCGCGAACGATGGGCCCGGCGACCAACTGCGGGAAGAAGGCGACAAAGAGAGCAAAGTCGAGACCGTTGCGCGTCGTCGGAATGACTCGACGATACACGTCGAGCGTATAGCTGAGCGTCTGAAACGTGTAGAACGAGATGCCCACCGGCAGCGTGAGGTGAATGACATGCCAGCTGACCTCTTGACCCGATAGCTCAGCCAGGAATCTGGCGCTCTCCATGAAGAGCCCCAGGTACTTGAAGATCGCCAGCAGGCCGAGGTTCGAGCACAGGCTTACAACGAGGAAGAGGCGCCTTCGTTTCTCTCTTGTTTCGCCGTCAAGAAGCCTGCCAACTACGTAGTCGATGCCCGTCGACAACATGATGAGCAGGACGAAGGCCGGATTCCACCACATGTAGAATATGTAGCTGGCGAGCAGCAACACGACCTTGCGCGGAGTGTCGCGGTTGACCACTGCCAGGACCGCCAACAGGATGATCGAGAAGGCGAGGAATTCGGGCGTGTAGAAGAGCATCAGTCAGCTATGTCCTCGATGACTCCCTGAGCGATCAACTCCTGTGCGATGAATGTGGATACAATTCTCGCGCCGTCGTCAGACGGATGTTGGTGATCGGAGAAGCGATCGGAATCGAGGAGCTCGAGAGCATCTACGACACGAAGTCCATGCTGCCTCTTCAACTCGGCAATCTGCGCGCGAAACTCTCTGTAGAACTCCTTGCCCCGCTGTTCCCTGATCCACGGATGAATCGGCGGCAACAGCAGCACGAAGGCCCTCTCACTTGCCTTCGCCGAGTCGCTCATGGCGCCCACCAGAGCAAGATGTTGCGGGAGAGCATCATAGGAGCGCACCGGCCATCGATCGAACCACAGCTTCAACGCGCGCTGCAGCTTGTCCGGTGAAAACGCTAGGGCGTGGGACGACGGGAAGTAGAGGTCGTTGGTCGCAGAAGACAGTGCCAAGTCCGCGCGGAGCAGCTTGCGCACGCTGGTATCGACCATCTGGCGAACGACCCAGCGCGACCGGAAGCGTTGGGAGAGTTCGGATGCACCGAGAATGGACTCCACCGCTCCGCCGAATATCGAAGTCAACGTTTCCGCAGTGTCAGGGGTCGGTCGGAACCCGTACATGTAGTACGCATTGTACTTCTGATCCCTGAGTGGGGTCTCATCAGCGAGGCTACCCGGGGCCACCATTTGGATCAGGATCTCCACACTCGCAGGCAGTTGCTGGTAGTAGAGAAAGGACTCGACCAGAGTTTGACCGGTCGCAGAGAAATTGAATACCAAGGGCTTACCGGGCAGTGCCGACGCGACGGCACGTGTGTCCACGCCTTCCATGACCACGCTATTGCCGAGGACGACCACGGCAGGCGCAAGATCGGGATTCTGGGCCGCGCGAAGCAGAACACGGACGCGAGAGAGATCGGTATCTATCGAGTTGAAGACCGCCGGACTGATGGCAATCGCCAGGATGATTCCAATGACCATTGAGAGGATCGCAGCCGCGAGCTTGTGGGGACCCAGTTCCCCGCTTCCTCGACCGACCCCTGACGACACCCTACTTCCCCGTTCTCATCCGATGCTCCAAAGCAGTAGGAGCCGAAGCGATAGCCCGGACGCAGAGTAGTCAAGAATGATTGCCTGTGAAACGCGGGCCGAGCGGACGAATGACGGAGACTGGTTCTACGATCTCTCCAAGAGCGCCCATGTCGTTGGCGGTCACGCTACCGATGGCTTCGTGGATTCGCTCTCGCTTGTCCAGCCGCCACCCTCACGTCCAGGGAACCTTCACGCAAGTCGGAGGCACATATTCGGTGGATCTTCGGCCGCACCTGCCTCGCGTTTGAGTCCGCGTTCGAGGGATCGGGCACCGGGTTGGACCGGCCGTGGTAGCTTCTCGCCGGCACCTCGCTTGCTGAACTCTCCGGCGAGATCGGGAGACCTCGGAAGAGGGGGAGGCGCTTCGCACATGTCCGATTCCATCCTTGCTGCAGGACGGAGACCGATCCGCGCTCGCATCGAGCTGGGCTTCGAGCGCTGGGCACGCTGGGTGGTGAATCGCCCCTTCAGCGTGATCATGGTCTCGCTGGGGCTGACCGCGGCGCTGATGGCCCAGCTCCCGAACCTCACGATTGACGTCTCGGACGAGAGTTTCCTGCACGAGGGCGACCCGGTTCGGGTCGCCTACCGGGCCTATACGCGTCAGTTCGGCGGCAACAGTGGGGTCTTGCTCGCCCTCGAGCCAGCCGAGATCTTCGATCTGACGTTCCTGGAGCGGCTCCGCGAGCTCCACGAGGCTCTGGAGCGCGTGCCCCTGGTCGAAGACGTCACGAGCTTGATCAACGCCCGCGATACCTACGGCCGGCAGGACGAACTCGTGGTGGAGGATCTGCTGGAGGATCCGCCTCGCGGCGCGGCGGATCTGGCCCGTCTGCGCGAGCGGGTCTTCGCCAATCCGCTCTTCCGCAACACGCTGATCTCCGAAGACGGGCGCGTCACCACAATCGTGGTCGAGCTGGATCGCTACTCGTCGCTGAACGCTTCGGGCGATGTTCTGGCGGGCTTCGGCGAGGAGTCGGATGCAATACGCGAGGAGGCCGAGTTCCTGAGCGCGGAGGAGGAGCTGCGCGTCGCCCGAGAGATCGTCGCCCTGGTGGAGCGCTACGACTCGCCCGAGTTCCCGATCCACGTCACCGGCGGCGCCATCCTCGAGCTGTGGCTCTTCGCGCAGATGCAGCACGACATCCTGCTGAGCGTCGGCGTCTCGACGGCCACGATCGCGCTCTTGCTGCTGATGCTCTTTCGCCGCCTCTCGGGTGTCGTGCTGCCCCTGGTCGTCGTGCTGCTGGCGTTGCTCTGCTCCGCGGGAACGATGGCTCTTGCGGGCGTGTCGGTCACGCTTCCGATCCAGGTGCTGCCCACGTTTCTGCTCGCGGTAGGGGTCTGCGGCGCGGTTCACATCATCGTGCTGGTCTATCGGGCGATCGATCGGGGCGAGACGCCTGCCGATGCCATCTGCGAGGCGATGCGGCACTCGGCCCTGCCGGTCGTGATGGCGGGCCTCACCACCGCGGGTGGTCTGGTCTCCTTCGCGGCCTCACCGCTAGCGCCCGTCTCGCACTTTGGAATCTTCGGGCCAATCGGCGTAGTGTTCTCGATGCTCTTCGTCCTGGTGCTGCTGCCGGCGCTGGTTGCCGTTGTGCCGCTCCGCCCGCGCCCACCACGCGCCGGCGCGAGCAGCGCTCCTCTCATCGATCGCACGCTCAGCGGGTTCGGCAATCTGGCAACGGGGCATCCCCGGGCCATCGTCGCGGGCGCGCTGGCCCTGCTGGTGCTGGCGGTCCTCGGAATCCTGCACCTGCGCTTCTCGCACTACCCGCTCGATTGGCTTCCTGCCAACAGCGTGGTGCGCATCGACACGGGTTTCGTCAACGATGCGCTCCACAGCGCAGACGAGCTCGAGATTCTGCTCGAGACGCCGGGCGTGGAGAACGGCTTCCAGGATCCGGACCTTCTCGCTCGCCTCGACGCCCTGCGGACGCGGGTGCTCGCGCTCGACATCAACGGGATTCGTGCGGCCAACACCACCTCGATCGCCGATATCCTCAAGGAGACCCATCAGGCCTTGAACGAGAACCGGCCCGAGTTCTACGCGATTCCCCGCAACGCCGAGCTCGCGGCGCAGGAGCTGCTGCTCTTCGAGAACTCGGGCTCCGACGATCTCGAGGACTTCGTCGATCCCGGCTTCAGCATGGCGAGCTTCAGCCTGCGCATTCCCTGGGTCGATGCGATCGAGGCGGTCCCCTTCATCGATCGCGTCGAGGTGCTGGCCGAGGAGATGATCGGAGAGCGAGCCGAGGTGACGCTCACCGGTGGCACGGTGATCTTCACGCGTACGTTTGCCGCCGTCATACAGAGCATGGCGCAGTCCTACGGCCTGGCGCTGCTGATCGTGACACCGCTGATGATCCTGCTGATCGGGACCGTGCGCGGCGGCCTCGTCAGCATGGCGCCGAACCTGATGCCCATCGTTCTCACGCTGGGCCTGATGGGCTGGCTCGGCTACGACCTCGACTTCTCGACGATGATGATCGGCGCCATCGTGCTCGGAGTGGCCGTGGACGACACGATCCACTTCCTGCACGTCTTCCAGCGCTATTACCGAGAGAGCGGGGACACACGCGATGCCGTCCAGCGCACGCTGGCCACCACCGGCCGCGCGATCCTCGTCACCTCGATCGTCCTCTGCGTGGGCTTTGCGGGCTTCACGCTCGCCACCATGGGAAACATCGTGGCGACCGGATGGCTGACCTGCTTCGCCGTCGCGGCCGCGTTCTTCGCCGACGTGCTCCTGGCCCCCGCAATGCTGGTGCTGCTGCTTCCGAACGGATCGGCCGCGCGCTCGAGCCGGAATCTCCCCTCTGGCGGGCGCCGGGCCCGGCGCGATGGGACCGCGAACGCGCAAGCAAAGGCGGAGCCGATGCCTCCCGTCAGTGAAGCCGCGAGGAATCGGGGCCCCGCTTCTCCGCGAACGGGGGCCTTCCCTCCTCTGCCTCCGCACTCTTCCCGAAGACACCAAGCCCCGTGAAGGCGAGCTTGACCTGCCCGTCAGCGCGGGAATGCGAACAGCGGCCCCTGCATGAGCGGCGTAACGAATGCGGCCTGGCGGAGCGTCATGTATACGCCGCGGTCGCCCCCGACGCTGCTGCGATGCTCTCTCGCGTGTTCTTCTGACCAGAAGAATACTGACTTGCGTCAGAAGCCGTCGATGATGCTCGGGTCCTTCATCTTCTCGAAGTCCACCAGCGGGACGAAGATCAGCGGCTCCTCGCCTTCCACCACGCGAAAGTTCGTCTCATTGTCGATTTCGATCTCGATCGGTCGAGACGTCTGCTCGCACGTCGTCGAGATCGTCACCGCGAGCGACTCGTTCCTCAGGTGCCCTTGCACGAAGGGCATGGCGAAGGTGTCGATCGCTCAGGGCGACCAGGCTTCCTCACCCGTGCTGAAGCGGGCGTGGTGCGGAGTTTCTTCCACCGTCACGGGATAGGCCCACGTCACGTTTCGTCCATCGCTCCGGAAGACGAAGGTCATGTGCTTCTCGAGTTCGTCCAGAATCGTCGCGACACGCGGCAGCTCGATGTCGAGCGCGGCCGCGATGGCCTCCGGCGAGAGCGGTGCGCCCGTCCTCGCCAGCTCCAGCACGGCGTGGTCGCGAACCCGGTGATGATCCTCCGACATGAACGCGAGACTCGCGCGCGCCTTGCGGCCGCCGGCACGGATCACGCGCTGCCAGATCATGGGCGGAATCGGAATCATGCGGCGGCCAATGCCCAGTCGCAGTGTGTTCGCCATCAATGAACCCTCCCCTGCTCTCAGCCTCGCACAGCTTGTCCCGAATGGCCGGGCGTATTCCTCCGAAGGGATTCTAGGTTCCCTGCAGCAGCCGACCATGCAGCCGGACTCGTGGGCTCAGTAGAGATCTGGAACGATGAATTCCCAACGCCCAACATCAGGTGGTTCTTCCAAACGTCGTGCATCGCCAATTGCTGGTTCGATCCGCCCACCGTGAGTGGCTGTGTCCGCGAGACCGACGGCGCCTCGCTCTTCACCTCGGTCGACGACTTTCCCAGCGGCTTCGCAGCGGATTTCAATGTCCTTGTGGGTGGATCGAGTCTCGGCTTCTTCGGCCCCGGCGGCGAGACTCCGCCTGTGCGCTCTCGATTCCGGTCCCGCTTGAAACACTGAGGACGCCTCCTCCCCGGCCCCGCCCGGCCAGCCGCCGAAGATTCTCCGTGCCTGAGCCCAGCATCAGGCTCGTGCTGGGCGGAGGCAGTGCGAGCCCCGCTCCAGTGCGGAGCCCGCGGGAACGCCGCGGCCGAGTCTTCCCCGGTGGGCGCCCGCCCACCGCCGTCTCTCCCGCATGATGTGCTTTTCCACACTCGTCGTGACACCAAGCGCCGGCACTCGCCACTTCCTCTTAGAGATCCGAGTGAGGACCCGCCCACAGCGAGGGAGAGGCCATGTACGCGGCGACGGACGCAGCAAAGCGCATCATCGTAGACGGCACGATGGCCCGGGGGGGCGGTGGCTACACCTATCTGACGAACGTCGTACCCCGGCTGGCGCAGCTCGCTCCGGAGACTCGTTTCCGGGTCATGTTGCGCTCGCAGCGCCTGGCTCAATCGCTTCCCGATGCGCCGAATCTCGAGGTCGACCTGCTGCCGGAGTGCGGTCTGCGCGAGCGATTTCGCTTCAGCTACCTGGAGGCGCCCAAGCTCGCGGCAGACTGGCGTGCCGATCTCTACTACTCGGCGGGCGAGGCAGCGCCCCTTACGGCACCGTGCCCGGTCATCGCCAGCTTTCAGAATCCGAACGTCTTCACCGGAATCCGCCAGTGGCCCTGGCGACAACAGCTGCGGCTGAGCCTGCTGCAGGCGATCGCGAGAGTCTCGGCCCGGCGGGCGGCACGCGTACTGTTCGTCAGCAAGGACTCCGCGCAGTGGATGGGCGACGCGATAGGACTGCCGGAGAGCAAGCGAGCCTGGCTTCACCACGGCGTCGATGCAGCCGACTGGCGGCCGGCGACCGATCGCCCGCGTCGCCGGGACTACATCCTCTCAGTGAGTTCGATCTACCGCTACAAGAACTACGTCAGCTTGATCGAGGCCTATGCGCAACTTGCCAGCAGGCGCCCGGAGGTGCCGGACCTCGTCATCATCGGAGACGATCAGGACCCGCCCTACTCCGCGAAGATGGAGGCCGCCCGGCGGGCCACGGGAGCGCTGGCCGAGCGCATCCACATCATGGGCGAGGTGCCCTACTCAGAGATCAAGCGCTACTACGCCGAGGCCGCTCTCTTCGTCTTCCCCACCCTGCTCGAAACCTTTGGGATCCCGATCATCGAGGCAATGGCGGCGGAGGTCCCGGTGGTGGCCTCCGATCTGTCAGTCTTCCGCGAAATCGCGAGAGACGCCGCGTTCTTCTGCGACGCACGACGACCGACATCGATGGCCGGTGCCATGGAAGAAGCGCTCTTCGCCGACGGTGCGCGCGAAGCGCTGGTGAAGCGGGGGCGCGAGCGTGTGCGCGAGTTCACCTGGGACCGATCCGCCAAGCGGCTCTTGAACGTCTTTGAGGACGTCCTTCTGGAGGGTGCGGCGGCATCGCCCGAGGCGAGAATGCGCTTGCGACCGAATGTCGTCGGGCCCGTGGGTCCGAGTGCGGCGCCCGCGATGCAGCGAAGCGCAACGCGCTTCTGACGAAACCGGGCTCGGTCCGAGGCTTATGGGATCGCTTCTGGGAGCCAGCTGCAACGCGCCGACTGCTAGAACTCGGGCTCGTCCCACCAGGGAAAGAACCCCGGCATGTCTCTGCTGACATTCAGAGGGAATGCGGCCGGGCGCTTCTCGAGAAAGCTCGTCACACCCTCTCGCGCGTCGGCAGAGGCCCCCATGGAGTAGATCGCCTGCGAGTCGATGCGGTGGGCCTCCATCGGGTGTTGGGCGCCGAGCATGCGCCACATCATCTGGCGTGACAGCGCCACAGAGACTGCGCTGGTGTTCTCCGCGATCTCGCCGGCCAACTCTCGCGCAGCGGGGAGCAATTCGTCTGGCGGGAGCACGCGCGACACCAGCCCCGCCTCCAGGGCCTCGCGGGCGGGAAACACCCGGCCCGTGGCAACCCACTCCATCGCCTGGGAGATGCCCACGACACGCGGCAGGAACCAGCCACTGCAGGCCTCGGGCACGATGCCGCGCCGGGCAAACACGAACCCCATCTTCGCGTTCTCACTGGCGAGGCGAATGTCCATCGGGAGGGTCATGGTGATTCCCACGCCCACCGCCGGCCCGTTGATGGCGGCGATCACCGGCTTCAGGCATTGGAAGATGCGCAGACTGACCAGCCCTCCCCCATCCCGGTGCTCCTCGATCTTCGCCGATTCGCTGTCGTCGAAGGTCTCACCCCCTCCGGCGAGATCCGCACCGGCACAGAAGCCGCGCCCGGCGCCGGTGACGACCACCACCCGCACTTCATCGTTGGAATCGACGTCGTCGAACAACTCCACGAGTTCGCGCCGCATCGTGGGGGTAAATGCGTTGAGGCGATCCGGCCGGTTGAGGGTCACCGTCAGAATCTGATCGCTGAGATCGGTCTCCAGAGTCTTGTATGCCATGCACTCAGCATAGCGGTGCGGGCAGCCCGCGCTGGAGCAGGCGCTGCGTCACGCGACAACGTGACGTCAGCAGATGTCTGCTTCGGTCGACTCGACGCCGCGCTGACGAAGCGGGCAAGGATCAAGCGGCGTACGATGCGAAAGGAGGAAGGAGGAGTACCGGGACGGCCGCGCCTATTCTGAACACACCCGGCCTGCTCCAGGTTTGATGCAACACGATCGCAGAAGTATGCTTGCGCCCGGACATCTGACGCGAAGGGGTTAGTTATGACACGTCGCTTCCTTCTGACCTGTCTGATTGCCGGCTTGCTCGCCGGCTGCGGTGGTCCCGTATTGATCATTCCGGGCGGTACGTTGAGCGGCCCGTTGAAACCGACACCAGACACCTGGCAGGCAGTTCCGGACACGATTCAGGTGGAATTCAGGCCCTCGCGCGACCCGTATTCGATCAATATCTGGGGTGTGGGTCTCGGGTCCGATCTATACATCGCAACCAGCGCTGATGGCACGCGATGGAGCGTCTTCCTCGCCAGCGACAAGGACGTCAGGGTACGCATCGACGAGACGCTCTATGCACTCCGCGCGGCGCCGGTGTCTGACACAGACGAACGAACCCGCGTGTTGGCCCGCTACATCGAGAAGTACGATCTCGAGATAGAGGACAGCTGGGTGGAAACCGGTCTGATCTACCGGTTGGATCGGCCTTGATCCGGCTGCTCGACTTCGGCACGAGCTAGAATCCTTCCACGCCCCGATCTCGTCGATCTTCGCACTATTCAAGAACAACGGGTACTTGCGACCGTTGGGTGCCCGCGACTGGCCCGTCTGGACCAGCTCGACCATCTGCTGGCGAAACTCCGGCGGGTGCGGCGGACGACCTCTCGGCATCGTGGACTCCTTCCGGCCAAGGGGTGGGACACGGCGGGGACCTTCCTTCCGTAGCGTCCCGTCATGCCCGAGCCATGCGCCCGCCCGGGTGCCGTTTCTGTATGCCTTTCATATACGCCTCGACCTGACCGCGGCGTGTGTGGGCACTGTCGTCAAAGCCCTGAAGAAACAATGGGCTAGGCGACTGGACGCCCATGCGGCGCGACGGCTGCCTCCGGCACGCGTATACGCAGCGCATACAGTGGCCGCAATCGCGGCCAACGGCGGCAGCAGCGAAGAATCGAAAAACAGAGCTGCGACAGGTACTTATGCGCCTGCGCCCAATGCCCGCCAAGCCCGGTTTTTTTGGCACACGCCTTGCGAGAGGAGAGGGTAAATAGGAGCGGGAAGGATGATCCACCCCGCTGGTTCCCGAAGGCGGTACGAGGCAGAACATGAGCAATCAAAAAAACATCGTCGCCGTGCTGGAAGGCGGCTCTGCCGATGAGGCCCTGGCGGAGTCCATCACCAAGCAGGGCCTGCCCGCCATGCGCTTTGGCAGCCTGGAGTCGCTGAGCCATTGCGATTCACTTTCGTCGATCTCGGTCTTCGTCTTCCGGGTGGGCCGAGAGCGGCTCGGCTCGCTGCTGATCGCCCTGGGCCGCTTGAGCCTCGATTATCCCGGCGTGCGCAAGCTCGCGGTGGTCGACGATGGCCTGTCCGTCGTCCTGGCCGCCTACCTGAGCGCATGCTCGGTGGACTTCTTGAATACCTGTGTAGACGCACCGGATGCCGATCGCGTTGCGAGCACCGTGCGTCGAATCGTTGAACAACGGCCATGGTGCTTGGCACGGGCCAACCCCTGACGTGGGACCGCTGGTCCCAGGAGGTGCGAGATGCTGGAGCTGAAACGAGAACTTGAGAAGAATGCGAACCAAGAGATTCTGTTCGTAGACGACGAGAAGGGTGTCCGAGAGGGTTGGAAGCGCTTCCTCTCGGCGGAGAATCGGACGGTGACCACGGCCGAAGACGGCGAGAGCGCCATCTCCGGATTGTCCAGGCGCCCGATCGACCTGGTGATCTCTGATCTGCGAATGCCGGGGGTAGACGGGCTCGATGTGCTGGAATGGGTGCACGAGCACAAGCCCGAGACCCGCTTCGTCCTGATTACGGGCTACGGCAGCGACGAGGTCGAGCAGCGGGCCCGCAGCCTGGGCGCCTTCGGATATCTCCAGAAGCCGGTCCTTCCCGATCAGCTGGCCGAAATCGCCGAGGCCGCCTTGCGCGGAGAGCCGTCGAGCTGGGAGGGAGCCGTTCAGGAGGAGCCGGCAATGGCCGAGCCGGTCGTGGAGGCCGTGGCCCCCGTGGCAGTGCCTGAGCCGGAGAGCACACAGGCGCAGGCGGCTGCACTGGAGCCGGCCCTGCAGCTCACCCTTCGCGACCTCAGGCGACTGGCGATGGCCCCCATCCTGGGCTTCGCCTACATCGTCTTCCTGCCGGTCATCGGCATCGCGGCGGCCTGCTACGGCGTCGGCAGCAAGGTTGCACAGCTGGCCCAAGGGGTTGTGGATGCCCGCGTCGAAGCGCAGGTGGCTGCGACCGAGACAATCGTGGAGCCCACCCTTCGCGGCTTCGGCAAGCTGGTGGCAGCGCCCTTCATGGGCCTGGCCTACCTCGTCGCCCTGCCGGTAGTCGGCATTGCGGCGGCCTGTTACGGAGTGGGTACCAGAATCGCACAGCTGGCCAAGCCGGCTGTGCAGCAGATTGCGAAAGGCTGAGAGTGGCTGACATGCGGTTGCTGCCGGTGATTCTCGCGCTCCTGTGCCTGTCCTTCGCAACCCCTGGGTGGGGACAGAATCTAAGCCCCGAAGAAATCGAGGAGATGAATGAAGAATGTCTGGATTGCCATGATGACATGGACGAGGACGAAGCGGAGTACGCCTTTCCCGCTGGCAAGGTGATCCAGTTCCAGGTGGATCCCGAGGACCACAAAGCATCGGCGCACGGCCAGATCCTCGCCTGCATGTCATGCCACGAGAGCTACGACGACGACCACCCCGAG
>JAJDAO010000056.1 GCA_029261835.1 Deltaproteobacteria bacterium
GTGTCCTGTCTCAGAAGTTCGCCAGCTATCTCGACGACCATCCATCCTCGCTGGCTGCGTTGGGAATCCCTTGAAATATCGACGGATATTCCTGCGGTCTCCCGCCTTGCCCGCGAGGCGTCTGGGCGCCGATATAGTCGCCGAACTTCTGAGACAGGACACTAGAAACTGTCCGGGCGAACGTTCGCGTCGGCACCGCCATCGACGTACCAAACCGCGCCGTGCACGAAAGCGGCCTCCGGCCCAAGCAGAAAGCGCACCGTGGCCGCGACCTCCGCCGGTGTCCCATAGCGGCCGACCGGAATCTTGAAGGCGCGGATCAGGTCGCCGTCGCCCGGCGTCTCGAGCCCTTCCCGTAGCAGAGGTGTGTCGACCGGCCCCGGCGCCACCGCGTTGAGCCGAACGCCGGCGGTCCCCCACTCGAGCGACCGCCGCCGCACCGCGCGACCAACCGCGTTCTTGCTCATCATGTAGACCCCCTGGCCCGTGTCGGCATCTGCCAGGCGTCTGGCTTCGTCTTCATCACCGGCCAGCATGGCGGCTACCAGCGGCGACTCGCCGAGTTGGGGGGCAATCTGGGCGCTATTCGAGCAGATCACCACCGCCGACGGGTCAGCACCCTTGCGAAGTGCGGGAAAGAATCCGCCCAGCAGGTCCACCACACCGAAGTAGTTCACCGACGCCACCTTGGCATTGTCGCCGATATGGCCCCCCAGCCCGGCACACAGCAGCAACCGATCCAGCGTTCCCCCGGTGCGCTCGAGCACCTGCTCGACGGCGGCGGCTCGTTCTTCCGGCCGCGACAGATCGGCAACCACCTCGGCGCTCTTGATGTCGATTCCGACGACCTCGTACCCATCGGCTTCGAGCCGCTGGCGGCATGCCGCACCGATCCCCGTGGCGCAGCCGCTGATCGCAATGATCCCCATCACCTCACCCCTCCAGTCGCCGAACTCCTGAGATAGCTGCTAGATCTCTCGCGCCACGCGGGCGGCATCCAGCATGGCACCCTTGATGTAGCCGACGCCGCTACAGTCACCCAGTTCGTGCACCTCACCGCCGAGCCCGGCGATGGCCTTGGCGAGCGCCGGGTTCGCCTCGGCGCCGACCGCAAGGATCACCGTGTCGGCCGCCACCGTGCTTCGTGCGCCCTCGCCGTCCACGACCGTCACACCATTCTCTTCGATCGCTTCCACGCGAAGTGAGGAGCAGAGCTGTACGTCCGCCTCGCGCAGCTCGTGGAGCACCCGCCAGCGCAGGGGCGGCGACATCTCGGCGCCAAAGGTTTCTCCCTCCTCGAGCACAGAGACTTCGCGGCCACGCTCGCGCAGGAAGTCGGCCAACTCCAGACCCACCAGTCCGCCGCCCAGGACGACGACACGCTTGCCGATCGGCATCCAATGCCGGGTCAGCTGGCGCGCGAGCGCCATACGGTCCGTCACACCGATCAGGCCTCCGACACCCAGCAGGGCGCGCTGCGAGAGACTCAGCTTGCGCGCCGCTACGCTCGGGTCGCTGCCCGTCATCAGTCCGCGCAGGTCATCACCGCTGAGGACCAGCGACCGCTCGACGCCCGGAATGGCGGGTGCACGTCGGCGAGCCCCCACTGCCACCAGCGTGACCTCGGGCGCCAGCTCGCGCACGAGCTCGGGCGTGATCTCCTGATCCAGCCGCAGCTCGATAGGAAGCTTGCGAACTTGTGTTTCGAGCCACTCGACCAGTCGACCATTCACTTCGCAGACGAGTGAGGAGAAGAGGGCCGTCCCGCCGAGGCGCTCGGTCTTCTCGCAGAGCGTCACGCGATGCCCCCGCAAGGCGGCCACGCGCGCGGCTTCCATGCCCGCCGGCCCGCCACCGACCACGAGCACATGCCTCGGCTTCTCCGCGGGCTCGAGCGGCAGCTCGGATTCGCGACCCGAGACCGGGTTCACGGCACAGCAGCTCGACTGATTGAGAAAGATCTGGCCGACGCAGGTGTAGCAGTAGATGCAGGGACGGATGTCCTCGACGCGGTCCTCTTGGAGCTTGCGCGGCAGCTCCGGATCTGCGAGGAGCTTGCGCGCCATGGCGATGAAGTCGGCTCGGCCCTCGGCCAGGATGGTCTCCGCCTCCTCGGGCTCGATCCGCCCGACGGCGATCACCGGAATCCCGACGCGTCGCTTGATCTCTGCGGCATAGTCGACGAAGCCACAGGCGCGATGGACGAGGGGGGCATCGGTGAAGGCCGACGCCTTCGACGAGTCCGCGTAGGCGCTGACGTGGATCGCGTCGGCCCCGGCAGCCTCGGCCACCTCAGCGGTGCGACGGGCGTCCTCTTCGCTGATCCCGCCCGGCGTGTGAAACTCCACGGCATCGATGCGACACCAGACCGGGAACGCCGCCCCGGTGCGCTCCTTGACCGCGCGGATGACCTCCACGAGCAGGCGTGCGCGGTTCTCCAGCGAGCCGCCGTACTCGTCATCGCGCTTGTTCGTGGCCGGAGAGAGAAAGCCGGAGAGGATGTAGCCATGGCCGGCGTGGAGCTCGACTGCATCGAAGCCCGCGCGCTGGGCCCGCTCGGCCGCGTCGGCGAAGAGCGCAACGAGTTCGTCGATGTCGCTCTTGGTCATGACGTGGTAGAGCATCTTGGCGCCGGGCTGAGTCAGATTCTTGACGAAGAGGCCCATCTCCTCACGCGTCAGATCCGCCGTGAGGTCGCTGGGCTTGTACGGAATCTCCGATGGCACCCACATGGGCCGTCCGTCCTCGATGTCGCGGACCGCCACCTTACCGGCGTGCTGAAGCTGAATCGCGACCCGGGCGCCGTGAGCGTGGATGCGCCTCGTGAAGTCGCACAGGTCGGGCAGAAAGGCGTCGTCGGAGATCGACACCTGGTTCGGGTTGCAGGTGCCAGCCGGGTAGGAGATGGCGCCGACACCGACGATGAGCAGTCCGGCGCCGCCACGGGCTCGCTCCTCGTAGTAGCACTTGATGCGCTCACCCATGTGCCCGTCCGGCTGGGCGAGATTTGAGCCCATCGGGGCCATGATGATGCGATTGCGGATCTCGAGCGATCCGATGCGGCCGGGTGCGAGTAGGTTCTTCAGCACTCTTTGTCCTCTCTGCTCGCGAGTCATCCGAGCAGCTTCCGTGGTGGGCGCCGGGCTCGGCGAGAGCATACCCAAAACACGTGGGGGCATCCCCGCGCCGCGAGCCCCGAGCGAGCGCCCGCCAGCCGGCGGACCGGGAACCGAGGTCGAGCCGCCGGTGTCTTGCAATTCCGTTTGATCCCAGGTATTCAGGCCGCCCACCGCCGCAGAGCGATGCCACCTCACCGAACGGAATTCCCAGCAGAGCAGCAATGATCTCGATACGAAATCTCACGCGGAAATACGGCTCGCTCGTGGCGGTAGACGACGTCTCGCTGGAGATCGAGCGCCGTGAGGTCGTCGGGCTCCTCGGGCACAACGGCGCGGGCAAGACAACTGTGATGAAGATCCTGACCGGCTTCCTGGAGCCCACGTCGGGTGCGGTTTCGGTTGGCGGGATGGACGTCGCCACGAACCGTGTCGCCGCACAGCGGCAGATTGGCTACCTGCCGGAAAACGCCCCGCTCTACCCAGAGATGTTGGTCCAGCAGTACCTGCAGATGATGGCGGAGCTGCGAGACGTACCCCCGGAGCGGACCGAGCGGGCGGTGGCGGAGGCCGTGCGCGCCACCGGCCTCGAAGATCACCTGCTGGCACCGATCCACACACTCTCGAAGGGCTACCGGCAACGCGTTGGCCTGGCGCAGGCGATCGTCCACGAGCCCGAGGTGCTGGTGCTCGACGAGCCGAGCAACGGCTTGGACCCGTTCCAGATCCAGTCGATTCGCGACCTGATCCTGCGTCTGGCGAGTGATACGACGATCATCCTCTCGACCCACATCCTGCAGGAGATCGAGGCCGTCTGCGACCGCCTGCTCGTGATGATCGATGGCAGCCTGGCCGCCGACGGCTCGCTCTCGAAGCTACTGGCGAGCGACCACGTCGAGCTTTCGCTGCGCACTCTCGGCGCGGACGAGGCGGCCACGACCGAGCAGCTCGAATCGATCGCCGCCGTGTGCACAGCCAGGCGGGCCGGCGAGGACCGCGAGCATCCCGGCTTCGACACCTGGACGCTCGAGTGCGAGCCCGGCAGCAGTATCGTGCCGGCGGTGATCGAAGCCGGACGTAGAGCCGGCTGGACGATTGCCGCGGCCGCGCCGCGTCGGCGCACGCTGGAGAGCTTCTTCAAAGACCTGCAGGAAGAGCACGTCGCCCGGCAACGACGGGCGCCGCAGTCGGAGCCGCGCGCATGAGAGCCGTCATGATCATCGCGCGCAAGGAGCTGCGCAGCTATTTCGAATCACCGGTGGCGCTGATCTTCCTCGGCATCTTCCTGCTCGCCACGCTCTTCAGCTTCTTCGGACACTCGAGCTTCTTCGCACGAAACATCGCCGACGTTCGCCCGCTCTTCGCCTGGCTGCCGCTGCTGCTGATCTTCCTGGTGGCGGCGATCACCATGCGCCAGTGGGCGGAAGAACGAAAGATGGGCACTCTGGAAGTGCTCCTCACCCTGCCCGTTCAAACTCGCGATCTGGTGCTGGGCAAGTTCATCGCCGGCAGCCTTCTGGTCGCGGTGGCGCTCGCCCTCACGCTTGCCATCCCCATCATGGTCTCCTGGCTGGGAGACCTCGATTGGGGCCCTGTCGTCGGTGGCTACCTCGGCGCGCTGCTGCTCGGCGCCAGCTATGTCGCGATCGGGCTGTGCGTCAGCTCTCGCACCGACAACCAGGTGGTGTCGCTCATGCTCACGCTGGTGATCGCGACGGCGATCTACTTGCTCGGCAGCGATCAGCTCACCCAGCTCTTCAGCAACCAGGTCTCGGACGTGCTTCGAGCGCTGGGAACCGGCTCGCGCTTCACCAGCATCGAGCGCGGCGTCCTCGACCTGCGAGACCTCGGCTACTACGTCGGACTCAGCGTCTTCTTTCTGGCCCTCAACTGGTACTTCCTCGAGTCGGAACGCATCGACCGGGATGCGGCGCGTGGACGTGGCCAGGCCCGCGGACTCCTTCTGCTGGTGGGGCTGGTTGGACTCAACGCGATCGCGTTCAGTATCTGGCTCGCGCCGGTAACCGCCCTGCGTGTCGACATGACGGAGCGGGGCGAATACTCGATCAGCCGCGTCACCGTCGAGACGCTGGCCGCACTCGACGAGCCGCTGGCCATCGAGGGTTACTTCTCGGAGCGTACGCACCCTCTGCTCGCACCACTGGTGCCGCAGATCCGCGACCTGCTCGCCGAGTACGCGATCTCCGGAGAGGGTCGCGTTCAGGTCGAATTCGCGGACCCCAATGCCGATGAAGCGCTCGAGCAGGAGATCGGTGAACGCTACGGAATTCGCAGCGTGCCGTTCCGCGTGGCGGATCGCCACCAACAGGCCGTCGTCAACTCCTACTTTCACGTGCTGGTGCGCTACGGCGACCAATTCGAGACGCTCAGCTTCGACGAGCTGATCGAGGTGCGGGTCGACGACGTCGATCTCGAGGTTCGACTGCGCAATCTCGAGTATGACCTCACGCGCACGATCAAGCGTGTCTCCCAGGACTTCCAGAGCATGGAGTCCCTCTTCGCCCGCCTGCCGGAGCCCGCCAAGCTGAGCGTCTACGTGACGCCGGACAGCCTGCCGCAGGATTTCGGCGAGCTGCCCGCTCGCATTCGCAAAGTCGCGCGAGATCTCGAGCGCGTCGCCCACGGCAAGCTGATCTTCGAGGAGATCGACCCAGGCGGCGATCGCGGGCTGCGCGAGCAGCTGGCCGAGAGCTACGGCATCCGGCCGCTGGCGGTCGATCTGTTCGGACGCCAGACCTTCTATCTCGACCTCGTGCTCGAGGGCGGTGGCAAGAGCCAACGCATCATGCCGCGCAGCGATCTCGCCGAGAGCGACCTGCGCAGTGCCATCGAAGCGGCTGTACGGCGCGCCACGCCAGGGCAGCTCAAGACGGTTGGACTGTTCACCCAGACACCTCTCGCCCCGCCACCCAACCCGCAGCTGCCACCGCAGCTCCAGCCGCCGCCGCCACAGCCTGACTACCGCGGCCTGGAGCAGCTCCTCCGCGAGGACTACGAAGTAGCCAAGGTCGATCTCTCGAGCGGCACGGTTCCCGACACGGTCGACGTGTTGGTCGTTGGCAAGCCCGGCGCGATCGGCGCGAAGGAGCAGTTCGCCATCGACCAGTTCCTGATGCGCGGCGGCAAGCTGATCGCGCTGGCCGGGCGCTACGTGATCGACCCCGGACGCGGCGCCTTGCAGGCCACGCAGCACGAGAGTCCACTCTTCGATCTACTGCAGACCTGGGGCGTGACGGTCGAGTCGGCACTCCTGATGGATCCGCAGAACGCGCCGTTCCCCATCCCCGTCGAGGAGCAGCGGGGCATGTTTCGAATGCAGCGCATCCGCATGCTCCCCTACCCGTTCTTCCCCGATATCCGGCGTGACGGATTCGAAGCCAGTCACCCCGCGCTCACCGGCATCCAGAACGTGACCATGCCCTGGGCGTCCCCCCTCAGTGTGTCGGCTCCCGATGGCGTCGCGAGCAAGACGCTGCTCACGAGTTCCGCCGAGAGCTGGCTCAACAGCACGGGCAGTATCGAGCCGGATTTTCGGCGCTACCCGGACGAGGGATTCGCCCCGAGTGGCGAGCAGGCGGGCCGCGTACTGGCCGTCTCGCTCGAAGGCAGCTTCCCCAGTCACTTCGCCGAACGCGCCTCGCCCCTCTTTGCCGCTGAAGGGGACACGCCAAGGGAGACTGACGCGCAGGAAGCAGCGCCGAACGCCACGGGGCGGACGCTGAAGCAATCGCTGCCCGACGCGCGCTTGATGGTGCTCGGCTCCGCCGAGATCGTGTCGGACCTGCTGCTTCAGCTCGCCGGCCAACCTGGCGGCGAGACGCACCGCGGTGATCTTCAGCTCGTACAGAATCTACTCGACTGGTCGGTCGAGGACACAGACGTGCTGAGCATCCGCTCGACCGGCGCCTTCGCCCGCACGCTCCGCCCGCTGAGCGAGAGCGAGGCGCGCGGCTGGGAGATCGCGAGCTATGCCGCCACACTCTTCATGCTGATCGGCGTGACGCTGGCGCCGCGGCGACACCGCCGCCGCATTCGCGCCATCCCGCTGCCACCACGCGCCGGGGCGAGTTCATGAGCCTCAGACAGCTTCTCTCACTCGCCCTCGCGGTCCAGCTGGTTCTGGCGGTGATCACATGGTGGCCCGAGGACCGCTCGGCCCTGCTGCCCCATCCCTTTCTCGCTCTCTCCGCCGACGCGGTCGACGAGCTTCGCATCGCCAGCAAGCCGGCGGATGGCGAGGAGCTGGACTGGCTTCATCTGGTACGCGAAGCGGATGACTGGACCATTGCGTCGGAGGGGCGATACCCGGCAGAGCGGGACAAAGTCGAAGCTGTCATCGAGCAGCTCCTGGCGATGCAGGTGCGCAGTCCCATCGCCACCCGCGAAGCCAGCCACAATTCTCTCAAAGTCGGCGAGGACGAGTACGGCCGGCGGGTCGCAATCCGCACTGGCGAGGACCGCTACGAGCTGGTCCTCGGAGCGGCCAAGAGCAATAGCGTCAACGTGCGCCGGGCCGACGCGACAGAGGTCTATCTCGCCACTGGCCTCTCCGAGTGGTCGATCCGCGACGACGCGCGTAGCTACTGGGACAGCAGCTACGTCAGTGCGGACCCGAACGAGATCACCGCGCTTCGGCTCAGCAATCGACACGGCACGCTCGGCTTCACCCGCGGCGATGATGGCTGGCGCCTCGCTGAACCGACCGAGGACGCGAGTCTCGATCGGGAAGAGATCGAGCGGTTTCTCAGGACGGTGACGAGCGTTCGGATGAACGACCCGGTCGGGACCGAGATCAAGCCCGAGTACGGCCTCGATTCCGGAATCCGGGTGAGCTGGACTCTCGAGGCCGAGAACGAGTCCGTCGCGGGCGGCTACGTGGTCGGAGCAGCGAGCGATTCCTTCCGCTACGTCAAGTCCGACAGCAGTCCCTACGTGGTCAAGGTGAACGAGAGCAGCCTCCAGGAGCTGAGCGACGCAACGGCGAAGAAGTTCATTGCGAAGGCGGGCGACGCCGGAGACTAGGGCTGGGCACCTCTATCGCCACGGCCAGGTGTGGCAACGCTGCTAAGCTGTCGCCCCGTTCACCACCTAGCCTGGGACCGTGCGACATGCCGCTACCCATCCTCGACCTCAGCCGTGCGGAGGACAGCTCGGCCTGGGCTGAACGACTCGGGCGGCTGCGCGCGACCACGTCTCTGGGCGGCGCAGCCGCGCAGACCGTGTCCCAGATCGTCGAGGACGTTCGACGGCGGGGCGATGCAGCGGTGGTGGAGAACATGCGTCGCTGGACTGATCCCGACTTCGACGCGGAGCGCATTCGAGTCCACCCGGATGAGCTACAACGGGCCGCCGACTCGCTCGACCCCGTCCTGTGCCGCTCGCTCGAAGCAGCCATCGCCAATGTCCGCGCCTACCAGGAACACATCAGGCCCGACGATCCCGCGACGATCGAGATTGCCGGCGCAGAGCTGGGTTTGCGGTTCAGACCCGTCGAGAGTACCGGACTCACGGTGCCGGGCGGTGTTGCGGTGCTGGTCTCGACACTCGTGATGCTCGCCGTTCCCGCCATCGTGGCGGGCGTCGAGCCGCGCCGCATCCGCGTCGTGAACCCGCCACCGACACGACGCGAAGGCGAAGTGCCGAGCGACGTCTCGCCGGTGGTGCTCGCCGCTTGTCACCTGCTCGGAATCGATACCGTCTACCGTATCGGCGGCGCACAGGCGGTAGCCGCACTGGCCTACGGCACGCAGCGAGTCGAACCCGTGGAGCTGATTGCCGGGCCTGGCAATATCTATGGTCAGCTCGCCAAGCAGATGGTGAGCGGCACTTGTGGCACGGATGGCGGCTTCTACGGCCCGAGCGAGATCGTCACCATCGCCGACCAGAGCGCCGACCCACGCTGCGTCGCCGCGGACCTGATTGCCCAGGCGGAGCACGATCCGGGCAAGTGCTTCTTGATCGCCTGGTCGCGAGAGGTGATCGAGGGCATCACACAAGAAGTCGAGAGCCAGCTCCAGAAGCGCGGCCGCTCGGCGGCGATCGAGACGGCGCTGGCCGAGGAATCGGCCGCGCTCATCGTCGCGGACGAAGCGGAGGCCGCCCACATCGCCGATGCCGTCGCGGCCGAGCATGTGAGCTTGGCCGTTTCGCAGCCCGAGCTCTGGCTGGAACGCCTGCGCCACGGCGGTGAGTTCTTTCTCGGCGACCAGTCCCCCGTGGCCGCCGGCGACTACTACGCCGGCCCAAGCCACTGCCTGCCCACCGGGACCACCGCGCGCTTCGCCAGCGGCATTAGCGTGTACACGTTCCTCAAGCGCAGCGGAACCGTGCACTACCGGAACGGTATGCCCGAAGCCGCGATCGACGCCGTCGCCCGACTGGCCGAGCTCGAGGGATTGGATGCCCACGCCGAATCGGCTCGAGTCCGAAGCCGAGCAACACGACACCCATGAGACCGTAGCGCCGCGGGTCCATCTCGAAGCTTGTGCGCTGGAGCTTGCACCCGAGATGTCGTGAGATGATCTCCCGAGCAAGCGGGACTCGTTTTCCCGCTATTCACTCAATGGTGTACCTGATGAAGCAACGACTCGATCGGAGGCTCCAGCTCCCGTGCGCCTCGCTGAAGTTGTCAATCGCCGTGGCCGATACGAGCAGCAGAGAGGTGCCACGATGTCGGCTGAACATCCCGAGCCAAAGAGCATCTTGGCCTCGGAGCATGCGGTAGAGATCGCCGAGAGAATATGGTGGGTCGGGCATTACGTGCCACAGGACCGGCTCCAGTGCCATATCTACCTGATCGAACATGGCGACCAATCCGTTCTCATCGACCCCGGCGCCTATCTGACGTTCAACGACACGCTGCGCAAGATCGATGAAGTCACTCAGTTCTTCAATATCCGGTATTTCATCTGCCACCACCAGGATCCGGACATCACAGGTGCGCTGCCTCTCATCAGCCGACTCATCAGTCGAGATGACGCAGCCCTCGTCACCCATTGGAGGGCGGCCGAGCTTCTCAAGCATCTTCAGGTGGATATCCCCTACTGGCTGGTCGACAAGAACGATTGGCGGCTCGATCTCGGCGGTCGCTCCCTGCAGTTCGTCTTCACTCCCTACCTGCACTTCCCGGGCGCATTCTGCTCCTTCGATTCAGCGACCGGCACGTTGTTCTCGAGCGATCTCTTTGGCGGCTTCACCGAGGGACGCGAGCTCATTGCGCAGAGCGAGTCGGACTTTGATGGCGTCCGGACTTTCCACGAGCACTACATGCCGAGTCGCGACATCCTGCTGCATTCGATGCTCCGGATCGAAGACCTGCCACTTCGGCAGATCGCACCTCAACACGGCCGTATCGTCACGGGCGATCTCGTGTCCTTCTACATCAGCCGACTCAAGGAGCTGGACTGTGGTCTCTACTTGCTGGGCGAGCGCCACACGGACCTCGAGCACCTTCTCGTCCTGAATCACATGCTCCGGGACGTCCTCAACACTCTGATGGTCGAGCGTGACTTTCGGGGCATTGCACGGCGCTTGCTGCACCACGTTCGCGAGCTCTTTCCCGTCGAGGCGATCGACTTCATCATTCCGAGTGGCGCGGGTAGAGTCCTGCGCTTGGCGGCGCGAAACCGCTTCCGGGGCGAAGAGGAGGACGCGAGCCCGCCCATGCTCGAGATCCTTCAGATGGACAGGGATTCTTGGGAGCTCGCGCATCCAGGGCAGGTTTGCGCGCACCTTGCCTCGGAGTCCACCACCTGCGAAGAGGCCGCGCTCTGTCTCGCCGTGCCCCTCTTCTCCGCCATTGACGGCGGCATTCTCGGACTCGCGCTGTTTCGTCGCGCCGACGACAGCGAGTTGAGCGAGGAAACCGGCAAGGTCCTGGGACAGATCGCCGGCCCGCTCGCCGTTGCCATCGAGCGAGAAACGATCCTCCGCAACCTGGAAGGCGAGCGGGACAAGATCTATGAGCGGTCGATTCGTGACCCGCTGACCGGGCTCTACACGCGGCGCTACCTCGATGACGTCGCTTCGAGGTTGATCAGTCTGCATGGCCGGGATAGGGACTCGACCTTCGCGCTGCTGGTTCTCGATCTCGACCACTTCAAGAATGTCAACGACACCCATGGCCACCAGGTCGGCGACACCGTTCTGAAGGAGACGGGCGCCGCGATCCTCGCGATCGTTCGGCCCGCGGACATCCCCGTGCGCTTCGGTGGAGAGGAATTCGTCTTGCTGCTGCCGAGTTCGGGGATTGAAGAGGCCCACCAGTGTGCAGAACGCCTTCGCGTCGAGTTGGCGGCCACTGAGTTCGAGAGCGAGAGCGGGCCCTTCCGTATCACGATGAGCGCCGGGGTCGCCGTGCACAGACCCGCAGAGGAGCTCGCGGCGCTGATTCGGCGCGCTGACACCGCTCTCTACGAGGCCAAGGAACTGGGACGCAACCGCGTGGTCGTGGCCGACTGATCGTCGGCGACGGGCGGGAGGTGTGTCCGGGCCGAGAGTGACCTCGAACGGCAACGCACCTCGAGCGCTTCCCGGCTTCGGGGGACTTTCGCCCCATCTCTTTCAAGTTGATGGACTGCGTCTTCTCGACCGTGGCGAAAACGCCGTTTGAATCTCCTCGGCCGCGCAACTCCTCCACTTCGCTTTCGTTTCGAGTGCATCCGTGAATCAAGGATGGCATACGTTCCGTCTCCTCCTGCACGCCATCCCCTGAGCTCGACGGGAACGCGCCTCACAGGCAAGTCAGCATCCGGTCTTTTCTCTTCATCGGCAGCGCGTGATGTGTATGATGATCATGGCTCGCAGGCCCTACGCGGTATTCGCCGGCGTCTGCACTAGGGAGGGGTTACATGTCGGAAGTCTGGGCGCCGAAATTCAGCCGGGGCGTGAGCCTCGCGATGTTCCTCGCCATGGCGGTTTCCACGGCTGCGCAGGCAGGCGTGGTGAATCTCGCAGGGCCCGAGAAGCTCGGACGCGGACTTCAAGACGCGTACCGGGTCGTGCTCTCCGTTCCCGCCGCCGGCGGCTCGCGGTGGGTCACACTCGCGGTCGCCGATCCCACGGTGTGCCTCCTCTCACTCTCCAAGAACCAACTGGGCAGCGCCCAGCTCGCCGTCGAGGTAGAGGATTGGCGGCGACGAGCGCCCTTCTGGATCCAGACGCTGATCGGAGGCCCCTCGCTCGACTGCGTCGTGACCGTGAGCCCACCGCAGGGGTGGACCGTCGATCCCAGCGCCGATCCCTTCACCGTTCCCGTCGTGACAGCTCAGCTGCGGATGCGCAACCTGGAGGGCTTGCAGACTTCGCAGGAGCCGCCTTCGCCCTTCAACGTGGCCGTGGGCGTAAAGAGCGACAACGGCCCCGGGCTCCGCTACGCCCAGAGCCTCACCACCGGGAGCTGCGCCGTCGACGTATGTGTGGACAGCCAGTTCACGGGCTTCGCGAACATCCTCGATGGGAACGGCAGCTCCAGCGGCGGCTGCGCCTCTGCGGTGATCGTCGCACCCCGAACGCGCACCGAGCGCGGCGACCTCAATGTGGCGGCGGAGCCCGGCTTGACGCAGCCACACCTCGTCCCGATCTCGGCAACCTCCACCTGCTTCGCGGCGGGTACGGACGATCGAGAGATCACGGCGGGGCCCGACGGCGCGTGGATCGGGCGGCGGCGATCAGTGGGGATCGGTCACCAGGATTATGCGGAGGTGCGTCTCACGCGTAGCCCGCTGCAAAACACCGGCGCCACGATCACGACGGTGGCGAGCACAACACAAGCCTGCCTGCTCTCGCTCGACGGCCTGAGCCTCGGTGGGCTCCAGATCGCGGTGCCCATCCAGCGCGGAGACCGCGCCACGCCTTTCTTCGTCCAGGGCCTGGCCGGAGGCACGTGTGAGGTCACAGTGGCGGTGCCGGGCTACGAGACGTCCACGAGCCCCATCGAGATCGTCGAGACCGGCTTGGAGATCGTTGGTCTCCAACACGCGTACCGGCCCGGAGAAGATCCCGATCCCTTCGCGGTGGAAGCCGGCGCATCACGTGGCGAAGGCTGGGTTCGCGCGCAACAACTCCTCCCGGGCTCCTCGCCGGTCCCCGTCACCGTCGGGAACACCAACTCAGCGGTCGGGAAGCTCGTCGTCGAGGAATCGGACCACGACACGGTCTCGATCGACATCTTGGAGCGCACGGCGAGCACACCCGACGGCGCGATCGCTTTCCGTCCAGACAACCCGGGCGACACGACCGTGACGGCTGACGCCACCGGATACGAGCCCGACGACTTCGACATCTATGTCAAGGACTTCGTCGCTGAGCTGCGCGGCCCCGGGTGGCTCGGCGCTCGCCTGCAAGACCGCTACACGCTGCACACAACGCTCCGCGTGCTCGCCGCTACGACTTTCCAGCTCCACGCTGATGGCGTCCAGTGTGAGCTGTGGAACGAAGCTCTCCAGCTCGCGGTAACCGACCTCGCCGTTCCCATCGAGGCCGGCTTCTCTCGCGCACCGGTCACGGTGCTGGGCGTGGCGGGCGCGGTAGGGACGTGCACGGTATCGATTGCAGACATCGGGCTCGTCAAGGGATCGGTGCGCGAGATCGCCGTCAATGAAGGCCGACTCAAGGTCGCCAACTTGCGCTCAACCGTGCGTGCGACCAAGAACGACAACTTCACAGTACAAACGCTGAGCCCCTTGCCTCTCTGGAAGAGGCAGCCCGTGCGCGAGGACCAGTCACTTGCCTTCACAGTTTGCAGCAGCAATCCAGCAGCGGCGCTGCTGCGAAGGACCGTGCCGCTTCTTGACAGCGACTGTATCCCCTCGGTGATTGCCCCCGGCTCCTCCCAGACGAATCGCCCGGATCTCCAGCTCCGCAGCCAGCCGGTCAGCCAGGAGGAGAGCACCCGCATCACCGCGCGTGCGAGTGTCGGCATCGCGCCGGCCGAGAAGATCGTGACCGTGACCCCCGCAGAGATCGAAATCAAGGGCTCGGCTGAGCTCGGCCGCGACCTCCAGGACGACTACGCCATCGTCCTCGACCCCGCGCCGCCCAACCCCGTAACGATCACGGTGACCACCGCTGACGGTCCGTACGGTGTGCGGGTGTGCGAGGTCTCCGCGACCCCGGAAGCGTCCGGCTCCGGACCGATTCAGCTTCAGTTCGCCAAGGGTCAACGCAGGCAGGGCTTCCAGCTTCAGGGCCTCGTCGAATCCCCGGACTGCGTCGTGCGGGCCGAGGCCAACGATGCCTACTACGACCCGCCCACGGAGGAGACGATCCGCATCGTAGAGCCGGCGCTGCGTCTTCGGAGCCTGGAAGACCTCACGTACTCGGGCGCCACGGCGGACGAGTTCGCGATCGAAGTCGGCCTTCCAAACGAGAACGGCACCAACCTCGCGCGTCTCCAGACTGTCCACCCCGGAGCCGCACCGCTTACGGTGCTGGGCTGTAGCGACGACACCAATGCAGCCGTGGTCTTGGGTGGTTCCTACCCACAGGCCCCCAAGTGCTCAAGCGCCGTCATCCTATTGAACGAGTGGACTACGGACACCGGTCCCGCCAAGGAGCTCTCGCTCGCCCCGCTCACGGAGAAATGCCCTGTGGGCATCAGCGCGCGTGTTCCCGATGAGAATCCCCCCTACGCGCCGGACCAACGCGACGTCTGCATAGAGGCGCTCACCTTCTCGTTCGAGGAGAAGGGGAATATCGATCGCGTCGGGTCTGGACTGATGGACACCTTCCGGATTCTCGCGAGCGAGACACTTCAGGAGGATCACATGTTCGCCGTGTGGACCACGACGCCGGACTTCTGTCTCGTGGCGCCCAACCAGACGACTGCTGCGCGCGGGAGTTCGGAGCAGGATACGATTGCACTCGAACTCAAGAAGGGTAAGAAGCAGGTCACCTTCGAGCTCCACGCCCTCGAGAATCTACCCGACGACACGGGCGGAGATTGCAGCCTGCGGGCTGACGAGATTCCGATTCCCTCCAATCCGCCCCAGCCGCCTCGTGAGTTCGGTGGAACCTTCCAGATCGTTCCCGCCGCGGCCAAGCTGTCCGACGTGAGGCGGAGCATCAGCATGGGAACCGTCGACAACATCAAGGTTGTGGTCGGCGTCGACAAGACGAAGAGCAACGGTGACCACACACTGCAGTGGAACCAGAAGGTCCGCGTCGACGACGAGCAGCCACTCGTGATCGAGGTCTGTTCGACGGAGCCCGATCACGGGGATCTCCAACTCGGCGCGGCCGGTTCGAGGCCGGGCTGCCGGAAGGTGGAGGTCGAGGAGGGCCGGACCGGGTCTCGACTCAGCGGATCCAACACGGCCGCCCGCTTGCAGCACGTGGCTGTCGCCTTCGGCAGCACGCTTCTCGAGATTCAGCCAGAGACCGTACCGGATGTCGATCTCATTCCGACGGATCCGGTACCCGTGTCGGTTGGGGCCGAGGAACTCGGTATCGACACGAACGACAGTGTGGGCGTCGGCGTCGGCCTCCAGATCGATGCACTGGTGACCGCATCGTACGTCCCCGACCCACCCGGCACGCTCTGGGTGACCGTCACGGCCGAGCTCGGCGGCACCGGCACCACCCTGTGCCTCGTCGCCGCCGCTGCCACTGATCCGGGACAGAATTCGATCGTCCTGCCCGTTCCCAAGACCGGTCCGGGAACGAAGGGAGAGATCGGCTTCTTCGTGCACGGCGTCAACGTCGACAGCTGCGTGCTCGAAGTCAGCACAGCCAACTCAGCCTACGACCCCGCAGCTCCTGGCGTGGCGAGCCTGCCCGTTCTCTCGCCAGCGCTCCAACTCAGCGGGCTCCTCTCCGCAATCTCTCAATCCGGCACGGATCTCTTCGACGTGCAGCTCGGTGTGAGCACCGACTACCAGATCCTGGCCGAGGTGCAGGCGGTGGCAGGCGGCGGCGGTGTCAACGTGACGGTGACCTCGAGCGAGCCAGTCACGGCAACGCTCAGGACCACCAACCCGCTCGCCTCGGGCGCCCAAGTGACGATCCCCGTTGCTCCCGGAGCCTCCGACACCAGCGGCTCGGGTCTAGAGCTGCAGCCCCAGGCACAGGGATTCACGGTGATCTCCGCTGCCGCACCCGGCTTCACGCCAATCGAGCGCTCCAGCCAGCAGATCGAGGTGACGGGCGGCTGCGGGCTCGGCTTCGAACTGCCGCCGGTGCTGATCGCGCTCCTCGCGATGCGTCGGCGCAGACGGAGGAACGCCGCCTGAGCCAGCGTACGCGAGAGCTCGGGAGGTCTGCGACGGAGCGGTGAGGCCCGCTGCAGGGTCCTGCACCCAGGCGAGTCGGACACCGCGCACAGGGCGATCTCCAGACGGTAGCTCACGCCCGCAGCGCGCCCGCCGTTCGGCGACCGACTCACTCTCGGGCGTGCTCGATCCAACCATCCCGATTGATCCGAGCCACTTCAGTGCGCGCCAAGAACCATCGCGAGAGCGCGTAAATCACGACCCCTCCGGCGAGATCGATGGCGTAGTGCTGTTTGACGAGCACAGTCGACGCAATGACTGCCGCGCCAGCAAACGTACTCGGCCAGCGATGGCGGCGACACCAGTTGAACTGCATGAGCAGCAGGCAGCTCGAGGTGTGCAGGCTCGGAAAACAGTTGTTCGGGGCATCGAACCACCGCCAGAACGAATCCGCCCAACCGTATACTTCCGCGCCGTAGAACAGCTCGCGTGGCATTCGCACCGGCAACGCGACGAAGAAGCACAGGCTGATCAGCAGCTGAAGGTGGGTGCCGTAGAAGATGCGGTTGGCCTCGCGGTCGTTCTCCGAGCGGGCGACCGTCCACAGGTAGAATGGAAGATACGCAACGTACACGGGCAGCAATTCGGGAAGAAAGGGAATCTGCGCGTCGATCCACGAAAACGACAGCTCGATCGGCTCGCGTAACGGGAAGCGATTCACGACCTGGTAGATCCCAATGTAGGGAATCCAGATGATCAGATAGGCGAGCGCCCAACGCTGCCGCCGAATCAGTGGTGGGAGGAAGCGGACCCGACGGGGCTCGGCGACGACGCGAGTTTCCATGTGCCAACTATGCCAAGCAGCGCGAGGGCAATCCACTGTGAAGTCGACAGTGGGCCGAGCGCATTGCGTCCTGGGTCGTCACGAACGAACTCGATCGCCAGACGAAAGAACGAATAGAGGATGATCGCAGAGAGGAAGACGCCACTATGCCGCTTCCGCAATTGCAGGTAGCTCCACACAGCAATGCCCCCGAGCACGAGGGCCGAGATCGCCTGCGTCGGAATCACCGGAAGTGCTGCACTCCCCGCCTCGATCAAGCCTCCCTTGAGCTGTTGGAAGTAGGCTGGCGAAGCGACCGGGAAGCTCACTCCGAATTCAGACCGCACCCCGTGACAGCATCCCTGCATGAAGCAACCGACGCGAGATAGGGCCAGCACGACCAACAGCGCGGGGGTCCAGCAATTCAACGCCTCTCGGTAGTCGAGATCACGCCCGACCGCGGTGATCGCCCAGATACCGAGCGGCAAGGCGAGAATCGCTCCATAGAGGGTCTTGGGTCCGGATATTGGATTCAGATAGTACGCAGTCCACGATACCGACCGAGCGGGCAAGAGGGTCGTGTGCAGATCGAAGGCGTAGGCGAAGAGTTGTGCCCCCAAGACGGAGACGTAGACCGTGACGAGCCAACGCAGCGCCAGCAGCCTCGGACGAGCAAGCCCGGCAGCTCTCATGCACGAACCTACGACGGCATAGCCGACAGCAATCGCAACCAAGAACACGACATCCCATACGGCGAGAGTTCTTCCTAGGAGCAGGACATCATGCGGATACATGGCGCGCTCGTCCGATCCCCTCCCGCATCCTTACGGTGACGATTACTCGCAGTTGGGGAGTGTCGAAACGCTACCAATATCGGGTTCCGGACTGAACTGCGTCGTGACTCCACCCGTATCAAGGCTCGTATTGCATGGGTAGGTGGTGCAGCCCACCGTACAGTCTGCATCGACGCTGCATTCCTTTGTCGGATTGTTGTCACAAGTACCCGCCACTCTGCTCAGCAGAAGGATCGCGCCCGGCGAGTCCTCTGAAGTTCCGGAAGCGTCCACGGAGGCATTCGGATCCACCGTAAGCGAGGCCGACCCACTGAGTTCGATGGCGCCTCCCTCGGTACCATTCGCGTCCAATATCGCATCGGCGCTGACAGTTACGTGACAAGCGTTCAGATCGATTTGGCCCGCCTCTCCGTCTTGCGCCGGGCCGTCCGACCTGAGGCGGACATGGGCGCCCACATTGATGGCGGCCACGGCTTGGATCTCGATGCTCCCGCCGTTGCCCGCGAAATCGCTGTCGGCGTGCCCTTTCGTGCTCAGCACCGTTCGGTTCCCTGCCGAGATCCCGGTGAGCACCACGTTGTTTCTCGCGCGAATGATTATCTGCCCGCCGATCCCCTGCCCGATGTCGCTGGCGGCATTCAGGTCGTCACTGACGTTGACGTTTCCCTTGGCATCGAAGTGAATGAGTCCACCGCCACCATCGCCACCCGTGGCGTCCACGTCACTATTCATGTTCACATCATCGCCAGCGGAGAGGAAGAAACTGCCCCCCTGCGCTTGCGATCCGCCGTTCAGCTCGATCCTTCCGTTGACAGTGATCGAGCCGGTCCACGTCTTGATCTCCAGCTCGCCTCCTTCTACCTCCAGCGCACCCTGGCCCCCGTTGCGCAGATTGATCGCCCCGCTCGAGGTGAAGCTGTCATATGCCTCGAAGCTGAGCCTCCCAGCCGGGTTGGCATCGCCGCGTACGTTGTCGTCCAACACGATCGCGCCACTCGCCCCGGTACATGTCCCGGCGCTCGCGTCCGCGCATTCACCGTCGTGCAAGCACGGCACGGCCGCGTCCGCCGAACAGCGACCGCGCGCCACCAGCTTTCCCGAGCCACCGACCATCCCCTGGCCAGTGACGCTGTCCTTGACCTCGATGCGCGCCCCGTTGCCCCAGCTGTCCATCGTGAGGTCGCCGCACAGCACGGAAGCACTCCCCGTCCCGAAGTCGAATTGCCCTCCGTTCTTCAGATGCACGGTACGCGTGCCAAAGTCCAGAGTCGCTCCGTCAACGATGTCGATCTTCGCCGTCACGTCGCATGGATCGGCACTCGGCGCGCACACATCGTCCGCGTGGTCCGCTGTAATCGCAGCAAGAGCGGGCCAGGCGAATGCCATGAACAACGGACAGACTGCAAGAGCTGACAACAGACGTTTCGGCATCACGGATTTCATCGCCGCCTCCTCACTCGCAGATGGGGTTCACTGTCGTGCACGGATTGGAAAAGCACTTTCCCGCGTCCTCTTTCCACCAACAGTCGATCTGGTAGCGGAGGTCGCAGACCTCTTGGGCAGGAGGGGGAGACGACGCACAGCTCTGGCTGAGCAGGTCGCACGTCTCATCGGGATGCAGATTCAGATCGTAGAGCTTGGGAGCAGCACTGCACTTCTTGACGAAGAGGCGCAGGCCATCGTCGGTAACTGCGAACGGCTTGTTGCCCTTCTTGCCAAACATCTCGGCTCTGCCGGCCAGGCTTGGGTCGTTCGGGTTCGCAGCTTCGAGGTAGGGCCTCATGGTCTGCCCTTCGATACACCCACCACTGGCCGACGGCATGGGAAGCTTCGCATTGGTTCCCGTCGCGCACGTGGTGAACGGCAGTTGAGCGTAGTCCATCATCGTCGCAAGGAAATCGACGTTCTTGACCATCTGCGGCCGAACGACTCCGGGCGCCTGCATTCCGGGGGCCTTCACGATGAAGGGTGTCCGGAAGCCGTTCTCCCCCGTACTCTTCTTCGACTTCGGCGTGAGATAGCCGTTATCTGTCTGCAGGAAGATGATCGTGTCGTTGTCGTAGCCGCGGAACTCGAGGAAGCGCAGGAGCTCTCCGATCCAGAAATCGAGTAGCATTACGTTCTGCAAGTAGATACGGCTCTTCTTCTTTGCCAAGTAGCCCGTCTCAGGGATCATGTCCGGTAGCCCAGCAATCTCCTTGTCGGGATAGTTCACCTTGTCACTGCAAGCATTGCCCTTCTGCAGATCCTTGGACGGTTCCGCTTGACATAGTCGGGTGTGTAGATGAACGAAGCGAGCAACGACGTCGTCTCGTTCCAGACTCTCCAGCGAGCTCGGACTCGCGCAATCGCTGTCGCGGCAGTAGATGAAATCGGGAATCTCGATATCCGGGGGATCGCTATTGCATGGCTCCGCTGCTGGCAGGAGCCCTCGCTTGCATAGCGCGTCCTCTACGAACTCCGTGGCATTGAACGGCGCGTGGGGAAGCCGGGGCGAATACCAAACGAAGTAGGGAGGTGGCAGATTGTTGGGGTCAGCACCGGCCACCATCTGCTCGTAGGAATCGATGAACTTCAGCATCGGCGCAATTCTGCGCCGACCGATCTTCTTGGAGCGAATGCTCTCCTTGCACTCGTCCAGGTTGTTCGGAGCATGGCCCTCATAAGTCAGACAGCTGATGGGACACTCTCCGGATTCAGCACCGGAGACGCAGCTGAAGCCGATGGACTTGTATCCCTGCTGCCAGATCTTGCCGAAACCGTAGCTCTCGTAGTTGGCGCGCCGCAGATACGTCGCCAGGTATCCTCCGTGTTTCTCTTCGCCCGGCTGGTTCTTTGCATTCTTGCGCTCGTGGAAGTCTTTCGGATCCAGGCCCGTCAACGTCGAGCGGAAGGAAGGAACACAGACAGAGTCCGCTGAATGGCTCACGGGGAAGACGGCACCCTGACTCGCAAGGGTGTCGAGCTTGGGTGTCAGGACCTCGGGGACCGCGGCGGTACCCAGAATCGGCAGGCTGAAGTTTGGATGAGTGGCTCCGAGGTTCTCCATGAAGCTGTAGAAGGGCCAGCCATGATCATCCGTCATAATGAAGATCATGTTGGGCGGTCTCTGCGCCGACGCGATTGGCGTGCCAAGAAGTAGGACAGAGCTGATCGTCACAACGAGCCGAGTGATTCGTGTCATTCGTCCTCCTCCTTGGGGTCTCTGCCGCCTTGCCGTCATCGTCGGGCCCGCACGCGGATTCAGGGGCAGATCGATCGTCTCGCAAGATCTTGTAGTGCGACTGAATGTAGTGTGTCAAGTGAAACCACTAGAGGCAAAAGACCCCGAAGACACGACGAGGCGTCGAAGGCTGCGATACTCAAGCAGAACCCTCAGGAAGTGCTCTGAACGCGTGCTGGGGGCTCACGGCCGCACTCTTCGTCCCGGAGACGATTGCCAAGAGGTCTCGCCTTCCTTCAAAGGCAGACCGCAAACCAGCCGTCGCACAAGCGGTTTCAAGGTGGCTGAGCCGATGAGGGGGCAGCACCCCAACGCGCTTGGTGGGCCGAGACGGAGGATGCTCCGCTGGATTCCTCTGCTCCGATGCGAGCGAAGCCTCGAGGCGTCGAAACGCGCGGGCTCTGCTGGCGCACTCGAAGATTCGGCTGAGTAGATCCGCTCTGGAAAGCCCCGTCAGAGCTTCGCCTCGGCCGCGCCGGGAGCCGTGCCACGTCGCGTCGGGGCTTTTGTGCAGGCAGGAAGCATCCTCGGGGCGTAGAGTGGAACGCACCGGGAGAGACGTACCCGCCGGGTTCTCCCGTCGCGACGCCGCGGAGGGCTTGAGCTTGCATGTCAAGACATCCGACCAGCCTGTGGTGGATCTCGGCTTTGGCCGCGATCAGTGCAATTGGGGCCTTCATCTCGCCGGGCTCTACGAGAAGGAGGAGGACCGCGACGAGATCCTGCTGGGATTCCTGCAGCGTGGCAATCTCGACGGGGACGCCCTCCTCTACTGCCCCTGTGAGCAGAGCGAGGAAGACTTCAAGCTGAAGTACAAAGCCCGGCATCCGAACACGGCCCACGCCGCGGATGATCCGGACCGTTTTCGTTATCCGTCGGCCCGGGATCTCTACTATCCGGCCGGCGTGTTCTCGCCGCAGGCGATGGAAGCCGGGCTGGAGAGCTTCTTCGCCGAGAGCCAGCACAGCGGGCCGCGCAACGTGCGTGCCACGGCCGAGATGGTATGGGCCCTCGAGACCATTCCGGGGATCGAGCACTTGATGGTTTACGAATCCCTCCTGAACAACTTCATTGCTGGCAAGCCCTGGGTCAGCGTCTGCCTCTACAACGTCACCAAGTTCTCCGGCAAGACGATCATGGGCGTGCTCCGCACGCATCCCTACACCACCAGCGGCGGAGCGATCGTGGAGAATCCCTTCTATCGGAGGCCAGAGGAGTGGCTGGCCGAGAACGCGCCGAACTTCCTGCCCGCTGCCGAGGTCAACGCTGGATGAGCTCCGGCGATCGTCTCGCCCACGATCTCTTCCTCCTGCTGTTGAATCTCTCGCAGGTCGAATCGCACGAGACGGTACTGCGCCTCTTCACCGAGGCACTCGAGAGCCGCATCAGCGGCCTATCCCTTCGGCCGGCGAATCCGGGGGAGAGTCTGGACGAGGGCGCACTGCCGATCGCGACTCCGCGCCGCTCGTTCGGGCATCTCGTCGCTGAAGGCGGCCTCGCCGGCTTGCCTGCGGCAACGGCAGCGCTCGTCCGCAACGCGCTCCGAATGCTGGCGCTCATCCTGGAGAGGCTCGAGCGCGAGAGCCTCCTTGCGGACGAGAAGCTGCGCCTGGAGGCAGCGGTGAAAGCGCGAACCGCCGATCTCTGGCGGTTGAACCGGAGCCTCGAGCGTGAGATCGCCGACCACTGCCGGACCGAGGACGCACTACGCAGATCGGAGACGCACCTGAGAACTGTGCTCGAGAGTTCGCCCGACATCGTCGCGCGACTCGACGAGGCCGGAGACGTCGCCTTCATCAATCGCATTCCCGACGGGTGGACCGATGAGGAGGTCCTGGGGACGAGCCTTTGCGAGCACGTGTGCGCGGAGGATCGCGAAGAACTGCGCGCGGGTCTCGACCGCGTGTCTGGATCCCCCGGCGAGAGCGTCGAAACTCGGCTTCGGACACAGCGCGGCGATCGGACGTGGTCGGCCCGACTGGTACCGCTCAAGCGAGGCGAGGACGGATCGGCCGCCCTCGCGATCTTGACGGACATCACCGAGCAGAGACAGACCGAAGAGGCCCTCGAGCACTACCACAGCCGGCTGGAAGAGCTCGTGAAGGAACGTACGCAAGAACTCGACCACTCCCGCCAGCGGCTGCTCCTCTCTGAACGACTGGCCTCCATCGGAACCCTCGCCGCCGGGATGGCCCACCAGATCAACAATCCACTCGGCTCGATCCTGGCCGCCGCGCAGTACGCGCAGCTGTGCGAGGGAGATGCGGACATGGAAGAGGTCTGGAGGCGGGCGCTCGACCAGACCGTGGCGGAGGCAAAGCGCTGCGGGCGGATCGTGCGCGCCATCCTCCAGTTCGCGCGCGATGAGCCCACCGAGAAATGGAGCAACGATGCAAACGATCTCGTGCAACGTGCCTGCCACGTGACCAGGAGCTATGCCAAGGAGAGGGGAGCCACCTTGGAATTCAAGCTGTGCCAGGGCGACGGCCCGATCAGGATGAATCCGATCGAGATGGAGCAGGTGCTCGTGAATCTGATCCGAAACGGTATCGAGTCGCGACCGGACGGCGCCCGGGTCGATGTACGATGCCGCCGCACCTCGGGCACAATCCAGATCGAGGTGCGGGATGACGGATGCGGGATCGAGCCGGATGCCGTCGAGCACATCTTCGACCCCTTCCACACAACGCGCTTGAAGGAGGGGGGAACCGGCCTCGGCCTGAGCGTGGCGCACGGCATCGTCGTCGACCATCGGGGAAGGATCAGCGTGGCGAGCGAGCCCGATCGAGGCACGCTCGTCACCATCGAGCTGCCCTTGTGCAAGGACGATTAGCCTCGCACCGCGCCAGTGCGGAGACTAACTCAGAGGCTGGTACCCGTTGCGCAAGGCTGATGCCGGACTCAGCAGCGCGTGGGTCTCGCGCGTGCGCTCGGGGATCGAGATGCCGTAGGGGCAGGCTCCACTGCAAGGTGCATCGCATCCCGTGCAGACGTCGGCTTTCGTCTCGAGGGCTGCGTAGCGACTCATCGCCTCCTTCTGCGCCCCGTAGTCGTCGAAGTACATGCGATGCCGGAGTACGTCGTGGATGGAGAGTCGTTCGGGACAGCGGTCGAGGCACGCGCCGCAGTGGGGACGGCAGTGAGCGGTGGCGATGAGCTCTTCGTAACGCTGCAATACGGCATGGTCGTTCGCCTCGATCTGCCTGCCCGATGCGTAGAGGAACTCGTCGAGCTGGGCCGATTCCCAGAGCGAGATCACCAGGCACGACACGCTGGGGTTCGCCAACACCCACTTGAATGCGGCCTGCGTGTAGGAGTCGCGCTCGTCACGAGACCACAGCAGACCGTGGTGCTTGGCGCCGCGCAGCGTCTTCATGGCGACGACGCCGATGTCCTTTGCGGCCGCCCGATCGATGATCTCCCCCAGTAGCGGCCATGCGCCGAAGTGATATGCAAGCATGAGAACATCGAAGTGGCCGCTGTCGATCGCCGTATTGGCGACGTGCTCGAGGTTCGGGGTGTGGGTCGACACGCCGAGGAAGCGCACCTTGCCCTGCTGCTTGAGCCGGTCGAACGCCTCGTGAACGTTCTCATCCATCAATCGTTCCACGGTGTCGCATGAGTGGACGTGCACGAGGTCGACCCAGTCGGTGTGGAGACGGCGAAGGCTCGCGTTCAACGCCTCCATGTAATCCTCCACCGAAGAGCCCGGCGCGAGGTGCCCCTTCGGGTTGCACCACTTCGTGGCCAGGAACATGCGGTCGCGCACGCCCTTCATGGCCTCGCCCAGCCTGTTCTCGGAGCCCGTCTCGCTGTAGTCGGGGGCGGTGTCGAAGTAGTTGATGCCGCGCTCGATCGCCTCGCGCGCAACCGCCACCGTCTGCCGGCCGCCGGTTCCCGAGCCCGAACCCAGCGAGATGTCCGACACACGGGCCTCGGTACGGCCCAGTCGGCGGTAGCCCACCACGCGCGAGCCCGACCACTCGTCGCGCGCAACGTCCGCCTTGTAGGGCGGCCGGACGAGGAAGATGTTGCGCCCCGTGACGGTGTACCAGCCGGCGTTTCGCAGTAGCGCAGCGAAGCCCGTCGCCGCGATTCCGCCCCCCGCACCGAGCGTGCCGAGCAGGAAGCGCCGCCGCGTGCTCTTCGCGGGGCTGGCGGTCGAGCTCCGGCGCGGCGCGGCCCAGAGCCCGGTCAGGCAGACGCTCACCAGCACGGCGAGCCCCGTGAGCAGGAGGGGCATGCGCGAGAGCGCATCCCGGTCGTAACCCTCGACCAGCTTCCCGAGCAGTCCACCCAAGACCCAGTAGGAGAGCGCGGCGGTGAACATCCAAGCCAAGAGCGCAATGCGTCCCATCATCGACCTCCCGATGGCGGCAAGTATGGAACATCGGGCGCGCTGAGGAAAACCTCTCGGGAGGCCCGTGCTGTCTCCTGCCTCGATAGCCGCCGAGGCTCAGCTCACAAGCAGCCCACAGGTCTGCAGCCAGGCATCGGAGCACGCTCGAGCAACTCCCCCCGCACAGCCTACACGAGACGACGGAGCATCTGGTCGGGGAAGTCCCGGCGGGCTTCGAAGGGACACCACCTTGAGCCGCGACGGCGGCTGGCTACGCTGTCGAAATGCCCGAACGAGCGCGCAAGCCCCGGCAATTGCAGCTCCTGCTGGGTGCGTCGTCCCTCTCGATCGTCGTCGCCTACGCGCTCGTCTTCGAGCGCTACATCCCCAACGCCAGCGGTCATCTCGGGCACGACTACTCGTACTTCCTGTTGCAGCTGCTGGACGGGTACTTCTGGAGTCACGGGAACGGGTACTTCTCCGTGCCTTGGAACACCCCCGGCTTCTGCGGTGGGGTGCCGAAGTTTTCGAATCCCCAGGCACTCTACTTCTCCGTGCCACAGCTTCTGACCCAGTTCGTCGATCCGCTGAGCAGTGTCCGGCTGACATTCGTGCTCTTCGGGGGTCTCGGCTATCTCGGCTTCTTCCTGCTGCTCCGCCGAGTCTTCTCCGCGAGCCCGCCAGCCGCGATTCTTGGAGCCACGCTCTTTCTCTTCAACGGCCTGTTCGCATCTCGCATGTTGATCGGGCACTTGACGTTCCACAGCTTCATGTTGGTCCCGTTCCTCTCGCTGGCTCTCGACGAGCGGCCCTCGGCGGCGAACGCCCCCCAGCGAAGCTTCGAGGCGCGCTGCCTCGATGTCGCACTCGCCGCATTGATCTTCGCGTACATGGCGATGACGGCGCTCGCGCACGTACTCTTTCAGGCGATCGCGATCGTGATCACTCTCGCGTTGCTTTCGGGTCTCGTGCGAGAGGATCTCTACCCCTGGCGCATCTTCGCGGTGAAGCTGGCGATCGCCGGGGGCACGGCGATCGGCATCACCGCTGCGAAGCTGGTCGCCGTCGCGCATCTCCTCGAACAGTTCCCACGGACCCTCTACGTGCTTCCGGGCATCGAGTCGCCTGCCAAGCTCGTCTCGATTCTCATCCTTTCCCTCTTCTCGACCCCTCCGCTCGACTGGGTGCACGAAACGGTCGTGAATGCGCGGTGGGGAGTCGGCTATCACGAATTCGAGTTTGGTGTCACGTCGGTCCCCTTCTTCCTGATCTTCGTCACCGTGTTCCTGGCGCGCTCTCAGTGGGCGACGTCGGCGAAGTGGAAGACGATGTCCGGCGAGAAGCGAGCGTGCCTCGCAGCACTCGTGCTACTCCTGCTTGCCCCACTCGCGCTGAACTTCTACCAGGTGGGCTGGAACGCGTTCTTGAAAGAGATCCCGATCCTCGCGAACAGCAGCAGCCTGTTTCGGTGGTTCAGCGTCTACATCCCGATTGTCTGTCTAGTAGCGAGTCTGTGCCTCGATCACGGGCCCCTGCTCTCCAGACATCGCACGGCGGTCGCGATCGTCGGCGTGCTGATCGTGATCGCACTGAACCTCACGCGGGACCGCAGCTACTATGAGCGCCAACGGTTCGACCCCAATCCGGTGATCGGAGCCTACGCGCGCGTTCGTTCCGGCGCCTGGTCTCCGCGGGTCGATCGGATTGCGGTCGCGCGCGATGCCGCGGGCGGAGAGGCACTGCTGCGGTACCGCAACGCGAGCCTCGCTCGAGGCGAGTCTCAGCTGCTCTGCTATGAGACCCTGTTCGGCTTTCGGCTCGAGAACTTCCCTCGCGGGCCCCTTCGTGAAGGCGACGTGATGCAGGAGGTCGATGGCGTCCTGAATCTCAAGAACCCGGCTTGCCACGCCTACCCCGAAGTGAACGGCTGCGCGCCGGGCGATCACTTCACGTCGGCACAGACAACTGAGGCCGCGGCCTTGGCGGCGTATCGACCCTACGACTTCGAGTGGCCGGCGATCCAGCGCGCTGGTAACACGACCAGCCTGCTGGCGAGCTCGGGTGTGCTTCTTACGCTGCTCGTCTGCGGATCGAGGCGTCTCGGAAACTTGGTGCGGCGCGGGTCGTGAGTCGCGACCGGCACGCGACGAAAACGGTCAGAGCGAGTCGCTCCCACCGGGTAGCCGCCCGTCGCGATCCGAGTTCAGGATCATCCGAACCTTCGCGAGCAGGACGTCGGGCGTGAACGGTTTTTCGAGCAGATCGATGTCGCCAACGGAGAGTCCCGGGTTCACCATCACGTCGGATGTGTAGCCGGACATGAAGAGGACCCTGGCCTCCGGGTGCAGTGTCAGGATGGCGTCAGCGGCCTCGGGGCCACTCGCGCCGGGCATGATCACATCGCTCAGAACCAGGTCGATCGGTCCACTCTCGTGCGAAGCCCGGGCCAAGGCGTCCGCCCCCGATATGGCCGCGACAACGGTATAGCCCGCGTTCTCGAGAACTCTGTGCGCCAGCCCCCGAAGCTGGTCGTCGTCCTCCACCACCAGAATGACCCCCTTGCGACCCGGCGCGGCGCGGGCGTGGTCAGGTGTCGGTGTCCGGACGGGCTCGGCGACGTCGTCCACGCGAGGCAGGTAGATCTTGAAGGTGGCCCCGCGGCCCGGCTCGCTGTAGACCCGGGCACTCCCTCCGCTCTGCTTGATGCTCCCATAGACCATCGAGAGGCCGAGCCCCGTTCCCTTTCCCTGCTCCTTGGTCGTGAAGAAGGGCTCGAAGATCTGGGCCTGCGTTTCTCGGTCCATGCCGCAGCCCGTGTCGGACACGCTGAGCTCGACGAACGGCCCGGGGTCGACCCCGACATGCCACCCGGCCGAGGCCTCGTCCAGCTCGATTTCCGACGTCTCGATGGAGAGCTTCCCACCGCCCGGCATCGCATCGCGGGCGTTCACGACGAGGTTCATCAGGACCTGCTCGATCTGCCCTCGATCCGCCCGAACGCGGCCGATCTCCGAACAGAGGCACGTCGTGAGTGCGATGTTCTCGCCGATCAAGCGCGTGAGCATCTTCTCCATGCCGCCGACGACCTCATTGAGATCCAAGATGCATGGCCTGAGGACCTGCTTGCGGCTGAACCCGAGAAGCTGACGCGTGAGCGTGGCGGCGCGCTCACCGGCGTTCGTGATCTCTTCCGCGGCTTCGCGGAACTCGTCAGGGAGCTCCGGGGCCGACGAGAGGAACTCGGCGTAGCCCAGAATCGCGGTCAGGATGTTGTTGAAATCGTGTGCGATGCCCCCGGCCAGCGTCCCGACTGTGTCCATCCTCTGTGCATGATGCAGCTCGACCTCCAGCTCCTCGCGGCGTCGTTCTGCCTCCTTCCGCTCCGTGATGTCCCGCCAGCTCGATCGACTGTGGAGGATGCTGCCGTCCTCGCCCCTGACCGCCGATGCATTGAGAGTGACGTCGACCTTGCTGCCATCCTTGCGCATCAACTGCAGCTCCGCATCGCGCACTACGCCGGTCTCGCGGAAGGTCGCAAAGGTTTCATGCACGCTCGACATGCAGTCGGGATGATAGACGAAGAAGAGCGGCTGCCCGACGATCTCATCCTTCCGGTACCCGAGCTCCGACGCCACCGTCTCATTGCACAGAAGAATCCTCGCCGAGGCGGGCTCCACGGACACGTACATGTCGGGGGCGTTGTCATAGAGGTCTTCGTACTTCTGCTCGGCAGCTCTGAGCTCCTCCTCGGCTCGCTTGCGCGCAGTGATGTCCCGGGCAAGCGCCAGGAACACGTTGCGCTCAGCGAGTTTGACCAGACCCACGCGAACCTCCACGGGGAAGACGCTGCCATCCTTTCGCCGGTGGCCCCTCTCCAGTGTGCGGTGCTCGCGGGGCTGCAGCCCTTCAGTAAGGCGCACGAATGCCTCTCGAGAGGTTGCCAGATCGACGTCGGACACCGTGAGAGCGAGCAGCTCCTCACGCGAGTAGCCGAGTGCACAACAGGCCTGGTTGTTCACGTCGAGGAGCTGGCCGGAGTCGCGGTCCACCAGAAAGATGGCATCACCCGCTTGCTCGATGAGCTGCCTGTACCTGGTTTCACTCGCTCGAAGCTCCGCCGTTCGCTCCGCGACCCGCACCTCCAGCTCGTCGCGCGCCGTTTCGAGCTGGAACTCCACCTGCTTCCGGAGCGTCACATCACGCGCGACCAGCGTGTAGAGACCGCGACCCTCCAGCTCCTCACGGGAAAGCGTTACCTCGATCGGAAAACGCGAGCCGTCCGCGCGCACCGCCTCGAGCTCCAAGAGTCCCGTGCCCTCGAGCTCGCTGCCAACGCCCCTCGCAACGTGGCTAAAGCGTGCCCAGTCCATCTCGGAGAACAGGCTCGCGACGTCGACCTCCTCCGCCTCACCAGCGTTGACGCCGAACATCCGCTCGGCAGCCGAGTTGAAGAGCGAGATCCGCCCTGACTCACCGAAGTTGATGATGGCGTCGAGGGAGCTCTCGATGGTGGTCGAATAACGCCGCTGGACCTGCTGCAGGCGGCGGTAGCTTTGCGCGTTGGACAGCGCCAGGCTCAGCACGGGACGGATCGCAAGCGCCAAGTTGAGGTAGTGCCGCGCGTTGTGCACGAGGGCAACGCCGCACACGGCGACCACCCCCTGGAGTTCGCCCTGCTTGACGATCTGGAACAGAAAACCGTCTCCGGATTCGGTCCAGGCGAACGGCTCTTCCAGCGCCTTCATGCGGTCGATCAACGCTTCGCTGCCCTTGGCCGAGCTCGGCGGCAGAGAGACGGGAGTTTCGGGACGTGTGTCGGAGCCGGGCAAGAAATGCGCGCTCGTCGGCGCGCACAGGGTGAAGAACAAGTCGAGCACGCCCTCGATCACGCGCTCTTCGTCCATAGACGAAGCCAGGTTCCCCAGCACGTCGTAGACAAGGGCGTAGTCCGCGAACCGCTGCTTCTGACTGACCTCGGCGCTCCCAGACCCAGCATCCCTCCCACGTGGCTCCAACGAAATGCGGGCCAGCCTCCAATCGAGCACGCTTCTGGCGAGGAATAGTCGAAGCTGCTCCAGCGACACGGGCACACGTTCATGGTCGACGGCGATGAAGGACGAGCAGGCCCGCAGCCGTGCGAGGCTCTCTGGATCCGTTCCGGTGTCCAGCAACACCAGGCGCGTCGTGGACTCGCCGAAGAAATCGCGCGCGGTCTCCGGATCCAAATCGCCGGCCTGGAGCGCGTCCTGCCACGCCCGGAGCATTCCGGGTGTGACGAGCTGAACACCCACTTGGCAGTAGGTCTCGAGTCTCGTCTTGCCGATGAACATCTCGAAGCAGGAGGTCAGCGGGGTGAGGATGACGCCGCCGTCCTCGAAGCCGCTCGGGTTCTCGGACTCGCTCTGCGCGCAGGTTCCGCCGAGAATACAGATGTCACAGCTCTCCGTGATCTCAGCGGGGAGGCACTCGAGCAGACGGTCCTGCCCCCCCGGCCCACGGCACCCGCCCGAGAAGGAGGCCATGACGACGTCGTCCTCATCAAGCTGATCGAGCGCCCGCTTCACCTCGACGACGAAGTAGTCACAGACGAGGAGACACAAACGGTCCCGCATGCTAGTGCGCCCAATCCAGTGGATAGCGGCCCCACCTCTTGGCCGCGCTCACAATGTCGACCAGGACCTCGTCCGGGACCTGCCACGGTATCTCGCCGTGGATGTCTGACAGAATGAAGCCGCCACCCTTCCCAGCCGCGGCAATGCTGGCCTTGACCGTCGACTCTGCCGCCTCCTGGGACCAGTGCCGCATCTGTATGGCGTCCATGTTGCCCAGCACCGCGACCTTCGTACGACACGCATCCTTCACGCTCGACAGGTCGTCGAGGGTGCTCGCGCCGATTACGGCCGCGCCCGTGTCGATGACGTCACCGATAATCGACATGCAGCGTCCGCTGGCGAAGTGAACCGCTGTTGGGCCCGAAATGCGAGCGAGGGTTCGCATGGCGACGGGATGCCCGGTCTCGAGGTACCGCTGGCGAGGTACGATCGTCGGCGACGCAACGGGATCGAAGTAGACGATGGCGGTCGCGCCTGCCTCGAGCTGCGCGTTGGCCCAGGCCACACAGAACTCCTCGTTCAGCGCCATGAGACGCTCGAAGAGATGCGGGGTCTCGAGCATCAGATCGAGATAGTGGTCGAAGCCCATCTGCATGACCGGCAGCGAGAACGGCGAGATGACTACGCCGATGATCGGAACATCGTCTCCCACTTCGGACTTCAGCATTCGCTGGGCACTCAGGACATCCAGCAAGCAGGGAGTCTCCGCGACTTCGGGGGGGACCAGGTCCAGGATGTCTTCCGGCCTGTGAATGACCGGCGCAGCAGCATTGGGGGGGCCGTCGTCGAAGAACATCACCCCCCCGCCCCAGGCCATCAGCTCGAGGCCCGCGAAGAAGAAGCCGTAGATGCAGTCGTGCCCGTACTTGGTCAGCAGCCGCAGCTGCCCCTCCACCACGTTTCCGGGCTCGGCGAAGTACTGCTCGATCGAGAGGCCCAGCTCCTTGGCGCCGTGCAGGGTGAGGGGCAGAAAGACGGGAACGCGATCGGGCTCACGGTGCCCGAGCGTGGCCAATGTGCGCTGCATGGGTGTAAGCGTGTCCGACGTCATCACAACCTCTGTACAACTGCCTCTACGCAAGCGATGGCGTCGGGGCCGTTGCGGCCCATCGCGTCCGCGCCCACCTCCTGCCAGAGCTGCGGATCGAACCGGTACGGCGCGCCTCCAACGATGATCTTCACGTCCAGCCCCTCAGCGTCGAATCTGCTGCGCAGGTCTCTGACGCGAAGAGCGGAGCGCAGCATCAGCGTCGACAGCAGCAGGATCTGGACGCCATCGCCGCGGACCTTCTCGAACACTTCGTCCGCAACGGCACGGCCGTAGTCCGCCACTTCGAGCCCGGCTGCTCGCAGGAAGGCGTACACGATCCGCTTCCCGAGCATGTGGTAGTCCTCGAAGACCGCGAGGCCTATGGGCGGGAGGTCGCCGCGCACGGAATTGGCCGGCCAGGCAACGGAATCGACGAGCTCCTCGCAGAGCCGGCTCGCCATGTAGACCTCGGACAGCGCGACCTCGCCCCTCTCCCAGGCGTCCCCGATGCGTGTCAGAGCCGGGCCGATGACCTGCTCGAAGACCTGCAGCGGGGAGTAGCTCTTCGTGCACTCCGCGAAGAGCGCCACCAGGCCGACTCGGTCGACGGTCAGCAGGGCCTCTTCGAGCTGCCTGCTCTGCGGGGTCAGGTCGGGGATCTTGGCGGCCACCGAGTCGTCTCCGTGCAAGTACGGGACGGTGGGCAGCCAGGCTCGTGCGGAACCGGCGAGCCTGTCGCTCACCGTACGCCGAATCCGCTCATTCTACACGGCAGAACTCGCGCGTGGAACCAGCAAGCGACCGCTCCTCCTGCATGAATCGCGGGCATCAGGAGAAAGCCCCACTCTGCGCTGGTCGGTTGCGGCATTGGGGCGGGGATGAGCAGGGACGACACGGGCGCAGTACCCCGAAAGCGGAACACCGAGCACCGCTCAGGCACGCGTCGAGGGCACCCCGGTGCAGGCCCAGCATGGAGGCGGTCCCCCGGGAGGGACGCGCGCGGGGTGCTCGGGCGTTGCCCGGTTCTGCCGCCTCCTCCCCTCGTTGCGGACGGCATTGCCGACGACCTCCGGCCGCTGAGCAAGATCGGCGCCCGCGAATCCTCGCTCGGCGCTCATCCTGCGGGCTCTCCCTTCCAGCCGGTCCGCTTGCTGATCATGCCCATTCTCGCCGCGTTGATTACTAGGGGCATTACACCAGATATGCGGTACATACTACTACCTACACGCCCCGCATTGCCTCCGTGCCGTCTGACTGAGTTCGTTTCGTTGAGTGGACAAGCCCCAGATCTGAAAGGGAGAATCGCAGTGCGTGCCTTTGCGTTCGCGCTGATCGTGTTCGTCGCGTTCTTGCTGATCGCACCTCCAACCCTCGCGCAGATGGAGCGAGGCGAGGCGAGCAGCGAGTACGACTTTGGCAGCTCGGGTTTCTACGTTTGGCTGGGAGGTGCGACGGGAATCGACATGGCAGCGGAGGAGGAGGCGACCCGTCTGGCCGCGGCCGCGGGTATGCCGGCGGGCTCAAAGATAGACATCAAGAATGCATTCGGCTTCAATGGCAAGATCGGCGTTCGAGCGAGCCCGCACTGGGCCACGGAAGCGCAGTTCGAGTACCTACCCTCGTTCGATTGGGTCGTCTCGGCGGGAACCGCAACCGTAACGGCTGCTCAAGTTCGCATGATCACGCTTACAGCGAATATCAAATTATTCATGCTGACCGGACGGATCCAGCCTTTCGCATTGCTCGGCGCCGGCGGGGTATTCTCCGAGATCACCAGCCCAATTGCCACTGGTAGTGGGTCGGCCTCCGGTCTCGCAGTCCGTGGCGGTGGCGGCGTCGACATCTATCTCGCGGAGCATATCGCGGCGTCGGCTGACGTCAGTTATGTCTTTCCGGCCGGTGACACAAGACACCTGGACTACTTGTCGATTGGCTGGGGGTTGCAGTACAAGTTCTGAGAGCGTGACCCGCCCCAGCTCGTCGTTCCAGCTCCTATGAGAGTCCAAGTCCAGGTGCCCTCAAGTGCTACTGCCGGAGGCAGACGCGATCGCGGGCTGAGTCTTGGCACGGCAAGGGCTCGAAGGCAGCCGACTCGTTGCTTGCCGGACAGCCTGCCCCGGTCGACGTCGCCGCTGCCACGCTACAGTTTCTGCTCGCCTGCGTTCAAGGAGTGACTGAGGCCATGGTCGATGCACCCATCCGAAACCGCGCGGCCGCGCCCACCGATTTCGGAAGCCGGGACTACCCCGCGGCGCTGGTCAACGTGACCAACGCGTGCAACCTGCGCTGCACCCACTGTTTCGTGTTCCGCGACGACAACCCCAACGCGCCGAGCGACAAGATGGACGACGCAACCATGCTCGCGCGCCTCGCCGAACTGCGAGACAAGCACAACATCAAGTCGATGTACTTCATGGGCGGCGAGCCGATGATCCGCAAGGATTTGGTTCTGAAGGGCGTCGACATGTTCGAGCGCTCGACCATCGTCACCAACGGCACCTACGGCATCCCCTCGGTCCCGGGTCACGTGGTCAGCCTCTCGCTCGACGGGCCCGAGCATCTCAACGACCCAATCCGAGGCGACGGCGTGTTCGCCAAGGTCAAGGACTCGGTGTTCGAGCGCAAGATGGGCGACGCCACCACTGTGATCGTTCAAATGGTGGTCACTCGGCAGAACGAATCGGGGATCGAGGAGTTTGTCGAGCAGGTCAAGGATTGGCCGATCGACGGGATCACCTTCACCCTCTACGTGCCGACCCGCGATGACGACACGGGGCTCGACTGGCTCGACTTGGCCGACCGGGATGTCGTGGTCGACCGGCTGATCGCGGTCAAGCGGACCTACCCGAGGCTGATCAAAGCCCACATACCGACGCTCGAGATGATGAAGTCCGATGTCGCTCTCGAGCATACCGGGCAGGAGGGCGAAAACTGCCCGCTCCTGGGCACCGCCCTGCCCCTATACATGGGCGACGGAGGCGAGTTCGAGCGCACCTTCTGCTGCTATGGAAATGACGTGGACTGCGCGCGTTGCGGCTCCTACCTGGTGTTCAACGCGGCCTACCACATCAGGGAAGGCCACGACCCGAGCCGCTGGGGCGGCTAGCTGTTTCCCGATCGGCGTTGGTGCACGGATCTCTCCCCCCGCACCCCCACGCTGGACTCGCCGGAATCTCTTTTCGAGTCACGCCGGTCTCCGGACCAGAGCTCTCGCACGAGCGCGGATGCTCCGAATCTCCTTGTCCGAGAAGCAGAGCAGCTCCAGGAACTCCTTGTGCTGCTTGGGTGCTGCGCGTTCGAACTCGCCATGCCAACGCTGCATCTCCTCTTCACCGAAGCCCGACGCCGCCAGCAGGGAGATCCAGCGCTCACAATTCATGATGCGCACGCGGCTGAGTCGCCCCTGATTCTCGAGCAAGCCGACGATCATGCGCTGCTGCTCTTGGAGCCCCTGGATCTCGCCGTTCAAGTCGTCGAGGCGCCGCTCGAGGATTTCGACGAGACGGTTCTCCGGGGCCTCGAGGAGCCGCTTGATCTCGCGAAGCGAGATTCCGGTCTGCCGGTAGCGGCAAATCTGCTCGAGGCGCTGAGCATCCTCCTCGGTGTAGAGGCGATAGTCCTTGTCCGTACGACCCGAGGGCTGCAGCAGCCCGATCGAATCGTAGTAGAGCAATGTGCTCCGCGAGAGTCCGAAGCGCCGAGCCAGCCTGCCGATCGTCGTCATCCCGACAGAATGGAATCGGGCCTGGACTTCGTCAACCCTTGACCTGTCTATAGCTTCACACCCTAGGCTCCCGTCGACCACCACCAAACCAGGGAGCAACCATGACAGACCATGAATCCATAGAATATCCCGCAGCAGTCGAGAATACGCGCGTCGAATACACGCGTACGATGCAGATCGGAACCTCGCCCGGCAAGGTGTTTCCATTGGCGTGCCCTGTCGAAGAACTGCGGTGGGTACCCAACTGGGAGTACCAGTTGGTATATACCCGGAGCGGGGTCAATGAAGACAACTGCATCTTCACGGAGCAGATGTCCGGTCTGCTCATGTTTGGCAGACCCGTGACCACGACGTGGAATACCACCCTGCATGATCCAGACAAGTATCGTGTTCAGTTCCTGCTCCTGCTTGAGGACAAAGCCATTATCAAGTGGGAGCTCTCCTGCCGCGAGACGGGAGTGAATACGACCACGTGCACCCTGCATCTCATCTTCACTGCGCTGGATGATGAGGCCAACGAACTGAAGGAAGATGACATCGAAGAAAAGTTGATGGCGATCCCGTCATTCCTCTTTCCCGCCTTGAAGCACTACTGTGAAACCGGGAGGTTGCTTTCACGATGACCGGGGCTCGGCCCGGGCATTCCGGTGTCACGCGAAGGGTCGCAGTGAGGCGGAAGGTGTCCGGGTTTGCACAACGCCGAGAAACGACACACCAGCGCTTCCCTCCGAATACGCTTCCCATTTCCGCCACGCCATGAGATCATCCTGGCAACCTGGGAGGCGTGACCATGGGCAATCCTCGATTCCCTCTGGCGATCTGTTTTCTCTTCTCTTGCCTTCTCTTTCTGCCACGACCCGGTGGAGCCGTAGAGATCACCGTCGATGCGTACGACTCCGGCTGGATCCTGCCCCCCAACTATCACATCGCCGCGAATGAGAACTACGGGGCCGGCTTCTCTGACGTCAACGGCTGGTACTACCGGAATTTCTTCCGCTTCGATCTGACGGGAATCTCGGACGCCGTAACCTCGGCGGTCCTCAGAATCGACCTGGGCACCTACGACAGTGATGACGCTTCGGAGACCTATGAAGTCTTCAACGCGCCTGTTCTCCACTACGACGAGCTCGATTCGGGAACGAGCTATGGCTGGCGTGAGATGCTCGGGAGCGAAAGCGGCACCATCGTGGATGTCGTGCTCAACGCCGCCGCCTTCATCGACATCAACGCCGCGCGCGGCGGGCTCTTCGACCTGGGAGGTAGCGTCACCAGCTTCGATGCCGTCCCGACGACGAGCGAGCTCCTGTTCGGCAACACGCCCGGGCCCGAGCCAACGCGACAGCTGATCCTGAATCTGGTGCCCGAACCCACCACCGCCCTCCTCGTGGGCTGCGGCCTGGTGGGCATAGCGCTCAAGCGACGGCGAACTCGGGAAGCTTGAGGCCATCTTCTCTGGGCCGGACAAAGTGACTTAGCAACCCTTTCGAAGCAGCGCCCTTCAACGTCACACGTGCGGGTCACGCGGCCCGACCGCCATGCACTCCCTAGCCAGAGCCGCGACATGAGCGCAGTGTGTGAGCCAGAGAAGGCCGCAGATCGCAGAGTCGGGTGGCTTGCTGGTAGGCGTACGCGAGCTGCAGCACGCCGAAGTCGTCCCGGTGGCGTCCGACGATCTGTACACCGACGGGCAGTCCCTCCGGCGTGAAGCCGCAGGGGACCGAGATGGCGGGGTGTCCCGTCACGGTGACGAAGTAGGCGGACTTCATCCAGTCGATGTAGGTCTCCATCCGGACGCCAGCCACCTCTTGGGGGTACGGGACATCCACGTCGAACGGTGGCACCTGGTTCACGGGCAGCACGAGGAACGCGTGGTCTTGCATGAACGCGTGCAGCCGCTGGAAAAGCGCGGTGCGCAAGCGCTCGGCCCGGCTCACATCGTCACCCGTGAGTGCGCGGCCCTTGGCCACGTTCCACTGGATCGTATCCTTCACAATCGAAAGCGCTTCGTCAGGCAGGTCCGCTGCGGCGCCAGCGACTTCCCAGGCGCGCAGGGTTTGGAAGGCTTCGTCAGCACCGTCCCAATCGATCCCAGCGCGATCGACCTGGCAGCCGATTGTCGAGAAGCCGGCCAAACCCTTCTCGAGCGCTTCCGTGATGCACGGATCGACGGGTAGGCCACCGAGGCTGGGGTCGAAGGCGATGCGCGTGCCGGTGAAGTCGCGTTCGAGGGGGGCGGCGAAGCGAGCGCCCGCCGTATCCAGGGAAATCGGGGCGCGCGGGTCGGGGCCAGCAATCGCCGAGAGCAGCAGGGCCGCGTCTTCGACGGTGCGGCCCATCGGTCCGAGCACCGCGAGCGATGCCCAGCTCATCTGCGCCGGAACCTCGGGCACTCGTCCTGGTGATGGCCGGAAGCCGACGACGTTGCAGAAGTTGGCCGGGTTGCGAAGTGAGCCACCCATGTCACTGCCGTCGGCGATCGGGACCATCCCCGTTGCCAGTGCGACGGCCGCGCCACCGCTGCTACCGCCGCAAGTCTTGGAGAGATCCCACGGGTTTCGGGTTGCACCGAACACCGGGTTGAACGTCTGCGAGCCAGCGCCGAACTCGGGCACGTTGGTCTTGCCGATCGTGATCGCGCCGGCCGCGCGCAGGCGCGTGACGATCAGGTCGTCATGTTCAGGCATGTGGTTGGCGAGCAGCGGCGAGCCCTTCGTGCTGCGGATGCCCGCGGTCATCACCAGATCCTTCTGGGCGATGGGGAGGCCGTGGAGCGGCCCGAGCGGCTCACCGCGCCCCTGCTTCTCGTCGGCCTCGGCCGCCCACCGCGTCGCTTGCTCCGGCACCAGCGTGACGATGGCGTTCAGCGCGGGGTTCGTGGCTTCGATGCGCGCAAGGTGCACTGCGACCAGTTCGCGAGCTGAAAGCTCGCCCGTGCGCACGAGCGCGGCCAACTCCACCGCGGTTCGATCGCAGAGCGAGGTGTCAGCCATGGGGCAGGATCCTGCTTAGACAGAGCGTGGGCGAGTCACGGTTCCCCGAGTCGTCCGAGTATAGGAAAAGGAAGCTGAGTGGAGTTGCCCTCGATCTCTGGTGGTCGAGGGGGCAACTCATTTCCGGACTTCCCCCGGAAACGGGGCAACTCCGCCCATTGGCTCTGGGCCTGCTGGGGATGCTACTGAAGCGACGACGAGTTCTCGAAGTGCAGCCCGTCAACGGGATTCGCCGGACGGTCGTCCCATTGAAGCTCGGCCGTTGCCGGGTCATTGATGGTGCGAGATGGAACGACGTGGCAACAGACCGCTTGCTGGGCCGATACTCGATCACGGTTGCTTGTTAGGCTTCCAACTTCTCGCGCAGTTCCTCATCGGAGATGTTCTTTTCGAAGAGGTCCCTGGGATCGAAGCCGGCCGAGAGTTCCAGGATGTAACCCAGCGCAGGGGTCGTATCGACATAGGCCCAGCTGTGGAAGCCGGCACGATCGCCTCCGGTTTCGATGCAAGGGAAACCTGCTTCCTCTAGCTCTTGGAGGGCCTGATCGAGGTCGTCGACGCGGACGTGCCCCAAGTGGTGGATGCCCTCACCTTTCTCGTTCAAGAAGTCACGGTAGATGCTGTCCCCTTCGACGGGTTCGAGCAACTCGATCATGAGTTTGCCCAGCATGGTGAAGGCAGCCTTGAAGCTGTGCTCGACTGGCTTTCCATAGTAGGTGAATTGGTTGGTTTCGGGCGTGATCTCATGTATCCGCCAGCACTCGATTCCCAAGAGGCTCTTGTAGCGCTCCATGCTCTCCTCAAGGTCGCGGACAACGATCCCCACCTGGAAGAGGTCCGTTACTTTGATGTTCGTTGTGAGTTGCTCTGTCATTCGTATGCCTCCCTTTCGAGACTGGTTCGAGCTGGGGGCCGATCCGGGCGCCCGCGATCGTCGCGAGCTCATGGCCTCAAGACGACCTTGATCGCTCCTGCCTTCCGGTCGCGTGCAACGTCAAAGGCCTTCGGCGCCTCTGCCAGTGGAAATCGGTGCGTGATCAAACACCTCGCGATTTCGGGGTTCCTCGCCAGGAGCGCAGCTGCCAGATCGCAATCCCTTCCGATGCCACTGCGGGCATACATCAGCGCGGCGATCATCGTCAGACCCTTCTGCGCCACGGCAAAGTGGGGCAGGTTCAGTCCGTCCCAATAGGTCCCCAGAAGCAGCAGGCGCCCGTTGGGCCGACAGAGGTCGATGGCTTCGTGCACAGCGGTCGTCGAGCCGGCGCACTCCGCGACGAGGTCATAGCTCCCGGAGACTTGCATTGCCCCGAGCCTCTCTCCCGCTTCGACTTGATGCGGATATCGTGCAACCAGCCCGACTTCCGCACGCGCATCCACAGCAGCAGCGACGGCGCACAGGCCGATCGTGCCTCCACCTACTACGGCGACACGCATTCCTCCCGAAAGGCGCGCCCTGCGCAGACCATGCAGTGCGACGGCAAGTGGCTCGATCAGACAGGCGTCCGCCACATCGACGCGAGCCGGCAAGTGCACGAGGCTTCTCGCCGGAACGATCACCTCATCCGCCATGCCCCCGTCCGCACCAACACCCAGGACGATGCCTGGTCCGCGAGTACACATGTTGTAATCACCGGTCGAGCATTGGTCGCACTCTTCGCACGGCGCCAACGGCTCGACTCCCACCGGCGTGCCGTCGTCGAGCGTGCCGGCGATTTCGTGTCCGGGGATGACGGCGACAGGGAAGTGCTTGTCGAGCATGTGCACTTCAGAGCCGCAGATGCCGATCGAGCCAACCTGAAGCCGCACACCTTCTCCCGACGGCGACGGTACATTTTGAACCGCCACCTTGCCTTCGACGAAGCGGACTGCGCGCATAGGGCGGCTTCGCTCCTTCCTTGACTGTTCTTCTCGCGGGCTACATACGCCCAGTTACTTCCTGCAACCCGAAGCTGTCCACGATTTCTCTTAGACCGCGAAGGTCCTCTTCTTGCGCCGGCTGGAGCGCATCGAGCTGGTAGACCATGCCATACTGAGCGTACTTGGAGACGCCCATCATATGGTACGGAATCAACTCGACCCGCGTGTAGCCGAGGTCCGAGATGAATCTCGCAGCTTCGGAGATGGCATCGACGTCGTCGTTGTAGCCAGGGATCAACGGGATCCGGATTACGACATCCCGCGCTTCCTTGATCGAGAGGACCTTCGTAAGGTTGCTCAAGATCAGCTCGTTGGACCGGCCGGTTAGCTGTTGATGCTTCTCCGAATCCATGTGCTTGACGTCGTAGTGCACCTGGTCCGCGCCTCTCAGGACTGTCTCGAGATGCTCCCAGGGCGCATGCCCGCTCGTTTCGAGGGCCGTGTGCAGGTACTCGTGCTGGGCCGCCTCGAGGAGCTCTGCCGTAAAGCGAGGTTGCGCCAGGGGTTCACCGCCCCCGATCGTAAGGCCACCCCCGGAGCGCCTGTAGAAGGGCCTGTCCTTCTCGACCTCGATCAGCACCTGAGCGACGGTCATTTCGCACCCAACGATCTTCAGGGCTTCGTGGCCACAGGCTTCCGCGCAGTTACCGCAACGAGTACACGCGGGTCTGTCGATTACGGGCTTTCCGTGCCCATCCAGCTCGAGGGCTTGCTCGGGGCACGATGACAGGCAGGGAGCGCCGCAGGCGTCGCTGCCGGCGCATCGAGATTGGAGGAAGCCGAACTCGGGCGTGGCCTGCTGTGATTCTGGATTGGAGCACCATCGGCAGCGCAGAGGGCAACCCTTCAAGAATACGAGCGTTCGAATTCCAGAGCCATCGTGTAGAGAATAGCGCTGAATGTTGAAGACCCGCCCTGTCGTGCTCGTAGCTCGGGCCATGGTGTTGCCTTCCGACCCGCAGAACCGCGTCAACCGCCATTGCAACCACCGCGAAGCACGGGAAGATGAGAGCGGGAGCTATACGGTGTGCTCTGTCCTGCGGATGATGTCGTCTTGAACCGCCTTGTCCAAGTCCACGAAGAACGCGCTGTAACCCACCACGCGAACCACCAGGTCCTTGTACTCTTCGGGATTCTCCTGGGCGGCCTTCAAGGTCTGAGCGTCTACGACGTTGAATTGAATCTCCCAGCCTCCCAGGTCGAAGTAGGTTCGGACCAGATTCGCCCACTTCATCATGCCCGTCTTCGTTTCGAACACTGCGGGGTGCATCCTCATGTTGAAGATCGTGCCCTGAGCGAGGTTGATGTGTTCGAGATTCGCGACCGATTTGACCGTTGCCGTCGGCCCGCTCCTATCGCTGCCCTGCGCCGGTGAGCAGCCTTCGGAAAGCGGTGCCCCAGCGTGCCTTCCGTCGGGGGTGGCTCCGCTGATCATCCCGTAGATCACATGCGTGGATACCGGCGAGATCGTGGCCTGATACTTGCCCCCGATCCCGGTCTCGTACTGGCGCAGCTCCTTCACGAGAATATTCAAACAATCTTTCGTCAGGTGATCGACGTAGGGGTCGTCATTGCCGTACTTCGGCGCGGCAAGACACAGCTGCTGGATTTCCAGACCGCTCGGCTGGGTCGCGCCGTCGCCGAAGTTGGTTTCCAGAGCGTGCTTCAGCTGCTGCATGGTGATGACCTGATCGTCGAATACGAGCTTCTTGATCGAGGCCAGCGAGTTGCCGAGCGTCCCAATCCCGACTATGCAGACGTTCACCACGCCGTTTCCGTAGAGTGCTCCACCGCCATAGTAGCTCTGACCTCTGGCGATACAGTCTCTCGTGACGGAGGAGAGGTACGGGCAAGGCGCATGCGTGGTATGGGCCTCGACGAGCGGAAGCAGTTGGGAGAACATGAATCTGGTGAATAGCCGCGTCTGCTCGCGCAAGGCCTCCATCATGTCAGCGGCGCTCTGCCACTGCAGCATGTCCCCGACCCCGGATGTGATCGGATCCCCGCTAACCGGGTCCTTCCCGGCAAGCATCATCTCGAGAAGCTTGCCGCTGCTCAGGCCCTGATAGGCGAAGCCCTCGGTACCCCTGCCTCCAAAGGCGATTTCCGAGCAGCCGATAACGCAATAGTCGTACGCGTCCTCTTTCGTCACGCCGGGCACGTTGGCGAGCTGGCTCGGGATGACCACCTCGTCGTTGAAGAGCGCGGGAAGTCCACCACCGTGGGTCTTGATCACCTCGCCGCAGCGCATCAGAAACTTGTCCGGAGTCCGATTGTGGATTCTCGCGGACAAGGTTGGGTCGGCGAGCTGCATATTGGAGGTGGCCTCCAGCAGGAGGTAGGACAGCTCATTCGTCGCATCATAGCCGTCAGCCGTTTGGCCGCCGATCGTCACCTGCACCCAAAAAGGGTAGCCGCTGTGGTTCATGGTGAGCAGCTCGGGAGAGGCGCGGTTCGATTCGGCGAGCTTCAGCCACAGGCATTCGAGAAGTTCCAGCGCCTGTTCTCTCGTGAGGACGCCGTCCTCGATGTCTCGCTCAAAGTAGGGGAGGCAATACTGATCGAGCCGGCCGGTGCCGATCGAGACGCCGTTGGATTCGATCTGGACGGCGTGAAAAATGAATGTGACGGCTTGCAGGGCCTCGCGGAAGCTGCGAGCGGGGTTGGCCGGAACCCAGTCGCAGACCTCTGCAAGCTGCTGCAACTCGGCTTTTCGCTGTGGATCAGACTCGAGCGTTGCCTTCTCGCGGGCCAATTCGGCGAAGCGCCTGGCCCACTTGATCACCGCCTTGTCGGCCACGATGACCGCTTGCAGGAAGTGGAACTTTTCGTAGTCCCGGGGATTCGCAAGATCGAGGCTGAGTAGGTGGTCTTCTGCCTGTTCGATGAAGCCGTTCAGGCCGCGAGAGAGGACCCCTTCGAAGTCGGCGGCAATGTGCCCGATGCCACCTTGTTTGCCCATGATGACGTTGGTAGAGGTATTCTGCTCGCCTCGCCTGACCACATCCGGGGTGAGTGCATCGGCAATGGCGGCAAAGTTGCGTCCGGGCCAGTAGCCCAGGCAGTCCTTCAAGCGCGTCTTGTCTTGGTCATCCAGAAGCCAGGGATCGCCCTTCCTGGTTGAAATCGTATCGAACTCTGCCTCGAGCCAGGTGTCGTCGTACTCGGGAAAGAGGAAGGCTCCGCGTGGGCGTGAAGCGATGTTGCCTGCCAGGAGCTCGCCATCTTGGATCCAGAGAGGCACCTCACTGAGGACCTTGTCGAAGGCCAGCGCCTGTCGCATGGCGGGAGGCTTGGCTTCGGTCTGCTTGTAGGATTGCGTAACCAGCACGCTGCGGTCGGCGCACAGACTGGGGCGTTGGTCCATGTAGGCCTGCCGCAAGCGCCGAGTTCTCGGCGTGCTCGGGCGAACAGCGCTGCGTCGTGTTCGCGCGGCGTCGAGTTGTACGGGCATCAATCGGACTCCTGGTACGCCCGACGGCCAGGCCGTGTTGCGAATGCCGAGGCCGACCCCCGAGCGACGCCTAGTTGTTGGGGATCTTACTGTGCAGCAGCTCGATCATCAGGCCACCGATTTGGGAAGTGTCGAAGTAGGCGAACTCCATGACGCCCATGTCATGGCAGAAGACGGGCTCTCCGGCCTTCTCGATGAAGAGGGCCTTCATGCCGGCCATGTCCTCGACCTGATAGGCGATGTGGTGGATGCCCTCTCCGCGCGTCTCCAAGAATTCTGTGTAGAGGTTCTTGCCGTGAAGCGGCTGAATGAACTCGATCTGGACGGCTCCCGACTGAACGAAGGCCACCTTGATGGTGGCGTCGACGGGTGTGCCCCGGAGCAAGGCGCCATCCATGTTTACTTCGACAGCGGGGGAGAAGGGTCCGGTTCCAAACGTCGCCTCGTAGTGCTCGCAGGCCCGTTCGATGTCGCTCACGACGTAGCCGAGCTGAAAGACCGGCGGCAGTCGGAAGTCGGATTCTCGCGCCTGAGTCACGGGATCCTCCTGGCCAGACGGGGGATGCGATCTCGTCTCGCCGTGGGACTCTTCGAGGAGTCGGAGATAGCTTGCCGGACGCGGAGGTATGTGTAAAATGCATTCTAAGAATAGAGGCCATTGATATGATCGATTTTGGGTCCATCAATGTGAACCTGCTCGTGGCGCTCGACACGCTGCTGTCGGAGCGGAACGTGACGCGCGCCGGCAAGAAGATCGGAATTGCGCAGTCTTCGATGAGCCACGCTCTCTCGCAGCTGCGGGAGATCTTTGAGGATCCCCTGCTAGTTCGGTCATCGGGAGGCATGCTCCCGACCATCCGTGGGGAGCAGCTCGAAGGCCCGTTGCGCGAAGCGCTCTCGCAGCTGCGTAAGGCAATCGAGGCGCCGGCCGAGTTTGAACCGGCCAGTGCCAGTGCGCGCTTCTCCGTTGCCTCCGACGCCATCCAGCAGGTGATTCTGCTACCCCGGTTGCTTCAGATTCTGCACGAACGGGCGCCCGGAATCTTCCTCCACACGGAGGCTCCCTCTGACGCGGAGGGTTCCTATCAGCGCCTCGGGACGGGTGAGCTCGACTTTGCTCTCGGTCGCTTCGACGAGCCGCCCGCCGGAGTCCATCGCGAATTGCTCTCTACCGATCGAGTCATCTTCATTGCGCGCCAGGGCCATCCTCGAATCAAAGGCGCGCTATCGAAGAAGCAGCTGACGAAAGAGCCGCAGCTGCTTCCAACCCCGATCACAGGTGGGGAACTGCCCGCTTCAGTGATATCGCTGCTGGAAGGGGGCCGCGAAGGTCCGTCCTTCATCGCAACCACCCCTCATCTTCTGGCATCGCTCTTCATCGTCTCGCAGACGGATGTCATCACGGCCACGGTCGAACGCGTCGCGAAGATGTACAGAGATACGCTCGGACTCGTGATCCTCGCTCCTCCCATCGCACTGCCCGCTGCGGACACGCACCTCGTCTGGCACGAGCGAACGCACCACTCTTCCGCTCATGAGTGGTTCAGGAACCTCCTCCTGGAGCTGGCGCAAAGCTGAGAAGAGGGCTGACCTGCCCCAGTTTGTCGTACCAGTCCCTATGCCAATTGGACTTGACCCGGAACAGTGGACACCTCGGAGGCTAGCATTGAGCCGACTGCAAGCGTCCATGAGCCAGCAACGCTACTCGCCCGAATTCAAGGACGAGGCCATTCGCAAGGCGACCGAGTGCGGTCATTAGACCACATCGAGGAACAGGAACACAACCCCCCGCCCAATCTTGGGTAGCACCGGCGACCGGAACTGACGGTGAACCGTCCCGGGTTTGCCGAAGGCTCCGGGATGACGGCGATCCCGACCCGCTGAGCGCGCGCACGTCAGACTCGCAGGCGCCTTCCGTGCGGGCCCCGTTGTCGAGGCCGATGGCGAGGAGGGAGTGTAACTCGGGTACGTGTCCGCCCAGCTTGGCCATGCGGATGTGCAGGTGACGGCGCGACACTATGGGCGGTGGGTGGGGGGCGACGTCTACCGACCGCCCTCCCCGCTCTTACCCGGCGAGGTGCCCGCTGACCTGTTGGGAAGACTCGGCGAGTCCCATCGAAGTCCCGTCACCCTGCTCGGCGGTGCCAGCGTGATCAATGACGCGGCGGAGCAGGCGCCCACACAAAGCAAAGACCCCGCAGCTACTTACGAGCGCGGGTCTTCCGAAGATTGGAGCGCGAGACGGGAATCGAACCCGCGACCCTCAGCTTGGAAAAACGAAAGCGGCATCAAGAATGACGGTAGGTTAGCCGCGAGACGCGGCACAGAGTGTTCTGGAGCGGCGTGGGGCGGCCTCTAGGACGGCACCAATCGCGGCAGACGGCACCAGACGGCACCCCTTTCTGGCAGCCGAGAACGGGCCGGGGGCTTCGGTGGGCCACCCCGCTCGACAAGGCCAATAGTCCCGGCCGCAAACCGAGAGCAAACCAGCTCCCACCTTCGGGGCAGTGTCGACTCCGCATGTTGACCACCGAGCGCCGCAGTAGATCAAAGTCAGGGGGGCGCCCTCACCCCATGGAAGCAGAGAAGATCTCTGGAAGTGCACTCTCAGGGGGTCATTTGGAGTTCAGAATCGATTCTACGAAGTGGCCTGTCTGGAGCACACGGCGGAGATCCACAGAGTGATGTCGCCTCGATGTACGAGTGCACGGTCGTAGTCGGCCCAATTGCTCACTCGGTACTTGGTATTGGGATGCACCCTAGATTTCATGCCGGAATCGTGGCCCATCCATCCCACGCATCGCGAGGGCCTGCGCCTCTGATCGCTTCGAGCCAGCGATTCATGCACCGACGGCCCCAATCGCTCTTGATGCGGACCGACGTTCAAGCACGACTACACCCGCTGCCACGAGCGCGAGGAGTAGCGCCGCGAGTGCCGTCGGGGAGAGGGTCGGGATGACGGGTGCCCCCCCCGTGTAGAAGACATTGATCGAAATGCTGTCGAGGTAGATGGAGTTGGAAACGTAGGAATCTTCGTTGGAGACCCAGACGTATGCTCCAAACCCGGACGAGTTGATATCCGCGGGCGTCCAGGTATCGAGCCATAGCTCGGTCTGCGAGCCGAGCCGCCACTGCCACTCCGTCGCCATGAGAGTAACCCCTGTGTAGACGGCTGGCGTGGTTTGTCCCGACTTCCGAGCAAACCCATAGACGAACGCGCGGTTGTCGTTCCAGACGTAGTAGCCCTCCGGAACGACTTGAATCCCGGTGATGGTCGCGCCGGAGGGGATGGAGAATCCGAAGTCAGTTACCAGTAGGTATTCGGATTCACCTCCGAGAGCAGGAGGGAGCACGGATGCCCTGACGTCATCACTGAGGTCGACGTCGCCGGGACTGGTCCAAGACGTTTCGCCGCGGGCCACCTCTACGATGCTTGTCGGATACTCAACCTGCTTGACCGCCGCAGCCTCTCCTCCCGCACAGACGATGCTCACCACAGCAACCGCACGAAGCGCATTCTTGGCAAGACCAGTGAACGCTGAGGTCGACAGCATCGCATCTCCTCCGCTGGATTTGGACTCGATCACTCTCGGCCCACAGTTGGCTGCCTTCACTCGTCCGATCCGCGATCCAACGATACATCCTCCATCGGAGGTGCCGAATCTGCAGCTCCACCCAGCCATCTCCGATCCTATATGCCGCGCCAAGAGCGGGTCAAGCAGATTCTTGGCGCCCGGAGTGTTCCGCGCGAGTGTCCTCCGAAGCAGACGCGTGTCGGCGAACGGGCACCGCACAGTCTCCGGAAGAGCCGAGGCGGTTCAAGGCCTCGCAATAGTCTCAGCAAGTATCAGGAGGTCACAGTACGCGAAGTGGTGCGGCCGGCGCTCCGCGACACTCCCCTGTCAGCGACCCGCCCTGACCCCGGCAAGCTTGCACCGCCTCGCGTGTTTCCCGTCAACAGAACTCGGACTCTTCGATGGCCTAGCCTAAGCATCATAAGGGTATGACGTCTGCGAGCAGCAACGTAGGCCCTCGAGAATACGAAGGTTGGTGCCTCCCGGCTGCGTCGGACATCCTCGAGTTGTGGATTCCAGAACCCCCAACGAGAGGAGACACCGATGGAACGATACATCGGCATGGACGTACACGCCGCGAGCTGCACGCTGGCGGTGATTTCCGAGAAAGGTCGGAAGCTCAAGGACTTCCCGGTCGAGACCAACGGCCAGGCTCTGGTCGAAGCCATTCGGATGATCCCTGGACACAAGCATCTCGTGTTCGAAGAGGGGCTTCAGAGCGCCTGGCTGTACGAGACCCTGAATCCTCACGTGGACGACATCGTGGTTGCCGGGATCGCGACGAGCCGAGGGCCAAAGAGCGACAAGCGCGATGCATATGGGCTGGCCGAGAAGCTGCGCGTGGGGAACCTCGACAAGCACGTCTTCAAGGCACCGCGCGAATTCACCCGGTTGCGCGAGCTCTCGCGCATTCACATCACGTTGGTCGGAGACTCTGTACGGGTGAAAGCTCGGATCAAGAGTCTGTATCGCTCACGTGGCATCTTTGTCTCAGGCACGAACGTTTATGGTGTCCGTCACCGAGAGGAGTGGCAGAAGCAGCTCGCCTCCAGTACGCAGACGAGGGCGACCAGGCTCTACGATCATCTCGACTTCCTGCTGGAGCAGAAGAAGCAGGCAGAGGCCGATCTCCTTCGAGAAGCGAAGAAACACCCCATCGTCCGCATCTTGGAGACGGCACCCGGCTTCGGACCGATTCGCTCCGCACGACTGGTGCCGATTGTTGTTACGCCTCATCGGTTCCGAACGAAGCGACAGTTCTGGGCCTACTGCGGCCTCGGGATCGTGACTCGCTCGAGTTCGGACTGGGTCCAGACAGCCGATGGAGGCTGGATCCAGGCACGTGTTCCTCAGACGAGAGGGCTCTGTCGCCAATACAACCATGTCTTGAAGAGCATCTTCAAGGGCGCCGCCACGACGGTGATCACACAGCGCAACAAGGGGCCCATCTATGCGCGCTACGAGCGGCTTCTCGATGGCGGCACGAAGCCGACGCTCGCGAAGCTGAGCTTGGCGCGCATGATTGCAGCGACAGTGCTGCGGATGTGGAAGGACGAGGAGGAGTACGACCCCGGACGAGCCGGTCCGCCCACGGAGACACGCGAAGGCTAGGCGACAGCTCGATCGGGAGAGTCAGTAAGAAGGCAACCATCCGAGTACGCAGCCGAGAAAAGTGTTCGCATGCCATGCTTTGCGTGGCGGCGGAGGTGAGCATCCAAGTGTCTCATGGCCTACGGCCAACAGCCTGGAGGCCCCAAGTCTAAGCTATGCCCCTCCGAAGAACCGAAAGAAGCACTGGCCGACAGAGGTCCAAATGGAAGGATGGTTCCCACGATCCTGTGGAGAGCACACCTGCTAACAAATCGCGATGCGATTGTCTTGCCGTCGAACCGACTCCTCAGACCGAGCACCTCGTAAGCGTTCCGCCGATGCTCGGGCGGAAGCACGAGCCCGAAGTCTCAACTCGAGACCGCCGAGCCAACACGGGAGCAGACGTCCGAATCGAAGAATTCGCGGCGATCGGTGAACTGCGCCTTGCGCTCCAACCCTATGGAAAGAGACACTTCACGGGGTCTGGACCCCCAAGGAGAGTCTCACGATGACGAGGAAGAAGCAATCTGCCGAAGCCGCAGTCCGAGAGATCCGTCGCCGTACCCGAAGGAAGTTCTCGCCGGAAGAGAAGATCCGGATCGTGCTCGAAGGCCTGCGGGTGAGCAGAGCGTCTCCGAGCTGTGCCGTAGAGAGGAAATCGTCTCCAACCTCTACTACCTCTATGGACTGCTTCCGCTTTGCAAGAGGTGAGCTTCAGACTTCCTGAGCGAGAGTCGGAGCCGCGCTTTGCTCCCTTCCTGGCCTTGCTGCTCGGGACCGGGATGAGGCGAGGCGAGGCGTTGGGCCTCCAGTGGACTGACATTGACCTCGGCGGCGGCGTTCTGACGGTCCGCCGCTCCCTCACGACCGCCGGCCTCAGCACACCCAAGAGCGGAAAGCCTCGGCGCGTTGCGCTACCCGCCTCGCTCGCCGAGATGCTCTTCGACCTGCTCGCTGACCGCCGTCGTGAGTGTCTGGCCAAGGGCTGGCCCGAACTTCCGCAGTGGGTGTCTAGCTCGGAGGTAGGGACTGCATGGGAGCCCCGGAACGTGATCCGCATCTGGGCTCGCGTCCGCCGTCGCGCGCAGAAAGAGGGAGTCCGACCTCTGCGGCTACACGACGCCCGACACAGCTATGCCACGTTCGCGCTCCAGGCAGGCAAATCCGTCCGGTGGGTTGCGGATCAACTGGGGCATGCGGATCCGTCGCTGACGCTGAAAGTCTATGCCCACGCCTTGCGGGAAGAGGAAGCCGACCTCTCGTTCGCAGACTTCAGCGTCCCCGCACAGCGTGACGACGGCGCCAGACGGCACCAGTTTCCGCGGCGGCGCTAGATGCAGAAAGCGCCAGCAGCCTAAGTGACCACCAGCGCTTCGGATTCATGGAGCGCGAGACGGGAATCGAACCCGCGACCCTCAGCTTGGGAAAACGACGGGGACGTCAACGAAAACGGTGAGATAGCTCTGGCGAGCGGTACAGAGCGGTCTGGAGGGGCGTGGAGGGGTCGTTTGGACGGCCCCAATCTCAACAAACGGCCCTATACGGCCCCTCGAAATCGAGGTGTGTGTGCATGATCAGAGAGAAGCTCTCCCACCGACACCCTGCCCTCCCCCGCCACGGAGCACCTCGTCAATGACCGCCGCCGAGCTAACGCAGTGGCGAGAAGCTCACGGCATGACCAAGACGGCTCTGGCAGCCAAGCTCGGTGTCTCCGTCCACACTGTGCTCCGCTGGGAGAAACGGCATCGGCGCATCCCCGGTCCGGTGCCGCTGGCGCTTGCTCATCTCCACCATCTTGCTCGGGACGCAGAGAAGAAGCGCAGACGCCGAGCGGTGGAACGAGTTCGTCGTGAGAGCCTCCGCCTCCCCCTGCCGTTCGAGGAGAAGTTCTGGTAGGCCACTGTTAGCGATCCGACGGCTCCGACCAGACTTCCTCGCCTCCCGAGACGAACTCGTCGTACCGCTCAGCGACGCAGGCGACGAATCCCGGTAGGTCGTACGTCATGTCCAGCTGTGGCAGGCCGTGTCTTGGAGGCGCGTTCTGGATATCGAAGTACCGCACAACGCCCTTGGGAAGAGCATCGGCGTACGAGAACTGGGTTGCCTCGCCTCGCTTCGTGACTTCGAAACTCTCGTCATCGCCGGGGACGTAGATCGCTACGGCCGCCATGTCCATTCGCTCGGACTGCGTAGCCGACCACGGATCCGAACGTCCCACCCGCGCCCTCAGGTGCTGAACCGTACGGCCAAACGACGAGGGCCGCTTGTCGACCGTCGCGCCAAGAGGAATGAAGTAGAGCCCGACCATGAACGCGAGCGGCAGCGTGCGATGAACGACTCGAACTTCATCCTGGATCTCATATGTTCGTCCTGTCAGGTTCTTGTCGAAGTTCTGGTTCTTTCGATCCCGAAAGTTCATCCCCTTGAGGGACACGCCAACGCGGAGACCAACACCGACGTCAGAAACAATCACATCGATGTTCTTGGACGACCCTCCCGCGAAGAACGCGACCGGCTCGGCTTTGGTTTCCTCATTCGGCCGAACATCGGACTTCACGAAGCGAGAGTGTCTGGAAATCTCCGTCGCTACCATCCGAGCACACGCATCAGCGAACCGGTTGCTCCACTTGTTCTTTAGGACGCGGGTGTTCTCCTCGATCGCCGCCGCACGGGTGTCTAGGTCGTCCGCCTGTTCGAGGGCTCGGATGAGCGCTGGATCCGGCTGGAGGTCCGACCAACGCATCAAGATTCTTCACCCTTCCGTCGAGCAGCCGCGCTTGCCGGCGGTGACGGCCCGGCGGTGTCGTGCTTGAGGTGGCTCAGCAACACTTCACGCACATACGAACTTGGAGTTCTGCCGACAGCGTCGGCGGCGCTCCGCAGCAGATCCGCTTCGTCCTTGGTGAGCGCCAGCGCCACGCGCACGTTCCTCTTCTGAGCGGGGCGAACCGACTTACGCCCTGCGCCTTCTCGTCGCCCGCCGCGGCTAGACATCTTGGCCTCGTGCACTCCGCAGACTTGCGCCCTTTATTGATTGTTTGTTACAATCATTCAAAGTCTAATCAGATCGTCATTGGTCAACCTAACGAACTCTGGGGGATTTTGGTCCATGCACCGTTGCGAGGGCGGACACATTCGTCGACCATTCCCGATGGAAAGCATCCCCGCCGTGACCGCATTCGACACACGCGGCACCGAGGCTCCCCCCAGAACAGCGAAGTGTGTGTCGCTTGGAGCGAGTTAGACTCGCGCCAGAATGGGGGCATCGGGGTGAGAAAGTCACGGAAGTCACCGCGCAATCCCGCGGTGCCGACTCCGCTTCAGTTTGGTCGTCCAGTCGACCCCACACCGGAGATCGTCGAGGCTGTCACTGGGGCCTTGAGTCGAGTTCGGCCGCCCATGGAAACGGTTGGCCTCTTCGCCGGAATCGGCGGCATCGAGCTGGGCTTGGAACGAGCCGAGCACCGAACCCGACTGTTTTGTGAGATCGATGAGGGCGCAATCGCGGTGCTGGAGAAACACTTCCCCGGGATAGAGATCCATCCCGACGTGAGTACTCTTGAGAAGATCCCCTCATCGACAGAACTTCTGACGGCAGGCTTCCCGTGCCAAGACCTCAGCCAGGCGGGTTCCACTCGCGGAATCACCGGCGAGCGATCGGGCTTGATCGGTCACGTACTCGATCTCCTCGAACGTGCTCGCGTGCCGAACGTGCTGATCGAGAACGTCCCCTTCATGCTCTTGCTGCGACGCGGCCAAGCCCTCGACGTGATCATCGAAGCTCTTGAGAGACTCGGCTATAAGTGGGCCTATCGGGTCGTTAACACGATGGCGTTCGGGCTGCCCCAGCGCAGGAAGAGGGTCTTCCTCCTCGCCTGCCAGGAAGACGATCCTCGCGATATCCTCTTCGCGGACGATGCCGGCGTTTCGTCGGAGCGCGGCCTGGCAACACTGGGAACCAGAAGGTCCTTTGGTTTCTACTGGACCGAGGGGCGACGCGGACTCGGCGGAGCAATCGACTCAGTGCCGACGCTGAAGGGTGGGTCGGCCGTGGGCATTCCCTCTCCACCGGCGATCGTCTTGGGTGGACGATCCAAGACCAGGCACGTCGTGACGCCCGACATCAGAGACGCGGAGCGACTACAAGGTTTCCCAGCGGAGTGGACACTGGCAGCGCAAACAGGGAGCCGGATGGGGCCTCGGTGGAAGCTGGTCGGAAACGCCGTCACCGTGCGGGTGGCGGAGTGGCTCGGGCATCGGCTTCGGCGACCCGGCGAGTACCAGCATACATCCGACGACCAACCCTTGCACCGGAAGGGGAAGTGGCCCGATGCGGCCTGGAATGTGGGCCAAGGCCGCTTCGTCTCGTCCGTCTCCGACCGGCCCCTCAGCATCCCTGCACCACCAATTCGCAAGTTCTTGGAGCACGACAGCCGAGACCTCTCGGAGAAGGCCGCCAGAGGTTTCCTCAGTCGGCTCGAAGAGAGCACGCTCAAGTGCTATCCAGATTGGTTCAAGCCGACTCTCCGCGACCACATCGAGCGCATGTCGGCTATGTAGCCAACCCAGTCGATCGGCCGGACCCAGATGCGACTCGAAACCCGCACCCCACGCGCGTCGTCCCAGGAAGCCAGCGCGCGAATGCGCGCCAATCGGTCGCGAGACACGAAGCCCGAGAAGGCACTTCGCTCGGCGCTCCACCGCCGCGGACTCCGCTTCCGACTCAACCGCCGAATCGTGCCCGGGACGACTCGATCCGTGGACATCGTCTTTCAAGGCGCCCGCGTCGCCGTGCTCGTCGACGGCTGCTACTGGCACGGGTGTCCTCAGCATGGGACCCGGGCGAAGGCGAACTCGGAATTCTGGCAAGAGAAGATTGCCACTAACAAACGCAGAGATGCCGACACCAACCGAAGACTCCGGAAAGCCGGTTGGAGTGCAATTCGTGTCTGGGAACATGAGGACCCTGCAGTCGCTGCAAGGAGAATCGCTCGATTGGTACGCCCCCGACGGTAGGAACTGCTCTGCCTATCTGGTTCACTCCGCTATCAACTCGTGATAAGGGAAGGGATTGGCGTCAATCGCGCAGCGCAGAACGGGGGAGAAGAGCTCAGCCTCCTGCCAGCGGCGGTCGAAGCGGAACACGAACTCGTTCAGGTACCGCTGAAGGTGCTTTGGGCTGACGCCGTGGAAGGTTCCACGCAGCCATGTCTTGAGGTCGCCGAAGATGGTGTGGGCCCACGGCAGCCAGTCCCGTGCCTGGCGCCCGTGACCGGCCTTGCGAGGTCGATGGTCGATCCCCATCTTGCCGAGCGCTCGATAGGCCGCCCAGGCGTCCGTATGGACGATGGATTCCTGCGGCTCGATCGCCGCCTGCACGAACGATGTCAGCACCGCTGTCGTTGCACGGGGAATCACGGCGAGGTGAGCGGATCCGGCCGTACGGCCTCGCCGTTCGACCACGATGGCGACTCCCGCCTTGCCCGCCCCGCGACCGTTCCACCCTTCGCGATACCCGCCGATGTAGGTCTCATCGGCCTCGACGTCGCCTCTCAGAAGCGCAGCGGGGAACGTCGCAAGACCCGATCGAAGCTTGTGCAGCAGCGCCCAGGCAGGGAAAAGGCGAAAGACAAGGCGCCGCGCTCACGCAAACGCAGACGATCGGTGTGAGGCTCGCCGTGCACGGCAGAGCTGGCTTACAAAGGAGGGGACTCCCTTACGACACCGCCAAGCGTGCTACATGAACACCGGGTCCCGGGGATGGGATCAAGGTGATGAGAATACCGGGATCATCCCTGCGAGAAGTGACAGTCCGCGAACGTAACCGGTCAGATACCGATGCCCTTTCTCTTCATTGGATCCATCGGATAGAGATTGCATCCTCCTCGAACGATCGGAGGATGCGATGCACGTTCGGGCTGCATCGCGTACTGACAACCGGTGCCCAGATAGGTGTTGCGCGGAAGCGGAGCTAGTAGTCCAACTCTACTTTGGGGGAGGGTCCCAGGGTCCGTAGATCTTCTTCCCTGACTCCCTGATTTCAACGGTGAATCGACAGATAGCGTAGGCGTGTTCTGCGATCTGGGTTGCGAAGGCGGCGAGTGTGTGTGTGGTTACCGCCTCAAAGGTGGATTGATAGCCCCGTTTCTCTTTCGCCGCGTCCTTGATTCGAGTGATGGCATCGGGTCCGTCGCCTGCGGCCCAGAGCGAATGGACGATCTGGTTCCTCCGCTTCTCGATCTCGGCGCACTGCCGAATGATCGCCCCCAGCGACTCAAACTCGGCGTCCTTCCCATAGCGGGCGAGGTACAGAGACTTGACCAGAGCACGAAGCGAAGAGAACGAGAGCTCGGCCGTCACGATCTGACCTACGCGCTGGTCCTGCTGGAGAAGCCACCAAGCGAGAGATTGGAGGTTGCTTTCCAGCAAGGCAAAGGAGACGACGATGTCGCCGATACCTTGGAGTGCCTTAGGCGGCACGGGATGCTGGAGCTTGGGCATGAGCTTCCGCCCTATAACGGCCCGGCGTTCAGCTGCGCCGGACAGCACAGACCGTCAGCGCTGGGACACAGCTGCCCGGCGCGAGAACGCTAGCACGAATCGATTGGACGACGCTGTTCATTGTCAGCGACAATCCGCTTGGGCTGCACCCCAACGCTTACAGGCGCCACCAGGAGACGTGGGGCAGGGGATTCGTGGGATGTGGCTGGAGGACGGGCTTGGCTCCAAGCCCCGTACCGAGTGACGCCCAGAACAGAGAGGGATATTGCAGAAGGAGCTTCGTGTGCGGTTGAAGGTTCGTAATCGTAGTGTCATCTCACGTTACGAGCGAGCATACACCCGAAGCCTCCGACTCGGCGACGATTCGGCAATCGTTGGTATTTGGGTGATGGGACTCAAGCTGGCCAGCGCGGCTGGTGAGGACGCTCGATGGGGCCTCAACGGGCGCATCGTGCAGGAGGATCCAGGCTGCTTGCTGATGGCGGAGGTGTGGCGATGGATCTCGAATCCTGTTGTACTCGGCTTCGACGATGGGAATGACCCAGAACTGGACGTCACGGTAGAGGTAAGTGCGGATCATGGCGATGCGCTCGGCCTCAAGGACCGGAGCGTCGTGGACCGGACCGTACCCGAGCTCGATCGCCTCTACGAGGTAGGTCAACGCATTCGAATCGATGGCGACGAGATCGTTCACCAGTTCTGCTCCGGCGCTGCCTTGCGAATCGACGTTCATCGGCCAGCAAAAGCGCTGACCGGACCCGACCCCGTCGACACAGTATGCCGTAAAGCGGCACTCAAGGTCATTTGAATCGCGATGTTCCACATCCGGTGCAACGCGTGGCTGGGCGACCGTTCTAGAGTGGATCAGACTCGTCTTCGTCCTCGATTTGCTCGAACACGTATTGCAGGGCCTCCTGGTTGAGCTTCTCTTCCTTGCCTTCGACAACTGAAGTTACGAAGGCCTTCACATCTTCGTCATCGAGGATCCATCCAACCTGATTGTTGGAAGTCGCGGTTGAGAGTATTGCGTCGACCTGGTAGACAGAAAACTCGGAGAACTGGCTGAGCTCCGAAACTACTGAATGCGTCTTTGCAAAGCTCCTGCTGGCACCTAGCTGTGCGATCAGCAGGTCCTTGTCAACTTCGCTCGCAAGCTTGATCTCTGGAAACTCTTGCTTGAAGAAACCCGAGAGCTTTCTGTAGACGATCAATTCTGCCGTGAAGCCCCTCTCCTCCCACTCACTCGCGAGATAGGAGTCGAATTCGTCCGGATTCAAAGGAGAGAAATAGTCACGGTCTTCGGTCACAAAATGGAGATCATCTGAATCGAGATCGGCGGCCAAGAGGGCTTCCCAGTTTATTGCGTCGCCAAGAGAGCCCTTCTTCCCGGGCGGATTCCCCAAATCCATTCGAAGCCGGGCCGCGGCGATATGGTCCTGGGTCGTTTCGAGTTCCTTTCCCAGTTGGAATAGCTTCTTCACAAGTTGGTCCGCCGCCAGCTTGCGTGCCTCAACGTCCTTGCGAATCTTCTCCAGCAGTCGGGAGTGTGTCTTCTCGTAATTCTTCTGAAGACCTCTGAGCGTTTCGTACTCGGCATACTCCTTTGAGAGTTGAGGAAACCTGAAGTTGAGCTTCTGATCTCGAAGATGACGGATCGCATCTGCGATCTTCCCGTCTCGATTCCGTTCGAACTCAATGATCACCTGAGTAGGCAACAGGAGCTGGACTTTGTCCTTTTCTATCAGGGCAGAGAGCTTCTTCAGCTCTTCCAGGTCTTCGCCAGTGAGATGGTAGAAGGACAGAAAGATATTGGTGTCAATGAAGAGATTCGTTGCCACGCGACTCTCCGACTGGGCCGTCCAACTAGTATTCGATTCCACGCCCCATCTGGCGTCGGCAGGCATGACACCGTATCGAGGTGCCGGCGTGCTGTCCACAACCCCCTGCGAGCACGCGGCAAATCGGGCTGCGTCATCTTATGCGGCTGGCAGGCTTGAATCATATGCGGCTGGGGGAGTCCGGCCGCATATGTAGCTTCGTCGTGCAGCGGGGGTGGATGGTGGGAGGCTGCGGAGGTGGTTGCTCCCACATCCCAGGGGCGATCCGCCGCCACCTTGAGCGCCGCAGGCGGCGTAGCAGTCCCCATGACCTTCGCAGGACACGCCCGCGCTCTGTCCTACAATCCACTGCGACGCGGCTAGGCTGATCCCCGAACGCCGAGCGCCACACTCGGCCCGCCGCGTCGTCCTCATCCTTGTGGAGCACCAGAGCGGGGGTACCGGGTGGCGAAGGCCACAAACTCGACGGACCCTGATTTGGTTCTGGGCTTAATCGAGAAGGCCCATCGGTGGGTCGCGATCCCGTCCCCGGAATATCAGAATCTCATCACCTTCGGCGCACTCTCGGACTCGTCTGAGCTGCAGGGGTGGGCTTGGTGGGAGAATGGCATCAGCGCGAGAATCGAAGCGCTCGATGCGCTGATGAGCGAGTTGGCCGATCGGGCCCTCCCCAGCACAGCAGGGGGCATCCGCTCGGACGTCACTGGTCTGGGCGAGAGGATTCAAGCCATCCGACAGCTCTTCATCGCCATGAAAGCGCGTACCGTCCACTTCGCCGAGGACGACGATGCGCCTTCCTTTGACGGCGAGGCTGCCTGCGAGGCGATTAGCGATGAGATCGAAGGGTTCCGACGAATCTTCAGGCGCTTGTCCGCTGGGCTCCGGCGGGTCAAAGTGGGCCTGCCCTACGAGGAGGAGGGGGAGCAGCAAGGACTGCGAATGCTCTGCAAAACGGAAACAAGAGAATGGCGCCTCGTCTTCGACGGGAAGGATGTCCTGATTCCGGACTACGCCGGCCTGCGGCGCTACGCCACTTTGCTCGCTCGGCCCCATGAGGCAATCCAAGCGGCTGAGTTGATTCAACCTGGATCCCCACCCGGCGACACGTCAGTCTTTGAGATGATCGATCCCGAGATCAGGAAGGCGCTCAGAGAAATTCGGGCCGAGATTCAGCATCTGGAAGATGAAAAGACACGTCTCCTAGAACTCGGCCAAGTGGAGGCTGCGGCTCTCCAAGAGGAAGAGATTGAACGTCAGTTGAAGGTGGTCTCTACCTACGGGCGTGCCGGCCGAGAGCGAAGCGACTCCGAGCAGGCGCAGAAGGCCCGAAAGACGGCCGCAACGTCGATGGCCTACGCAAGGAAGCGGCTCAAGGAACCGGCGCCTGAGTTTGCTGAGTATCTGGAGAAGGCCGTGAAGGCGTCCGGCACCTCCTTCATGTTCGACCCTGCTCCCGGCGACCGCCCTTGGGAAGTCGAAGAGGACCTCTCCGCGACCCGCTAGGGGCGCGTGGGCTCCGGCGACCGTCCAGCAAGAGGTCCAAGACTTCCAGCGAAACGCCGAGAATCTCCAGCGAAGGGTCGAAAACCTCCAGCGAGCTTCCAGCGCCTTCCTCTCTAGAACGGGCACGCAACGGCCCGCGGAGAGACGGCATGGCGCGAAGACCGACGAAGGATCACCTCTACAACGAGGGCGAGGCTGCGGACTTGCTCCGTCGCAGCACTCGCACCCTCCAGTACTGGCGGCATGTCGGCGGCGGCCCCCGATACTTGAAGGCGGGGCGAAGGGTCCTGTATCGCGGTCGGGATCTTGAGGCTTTCGTCGAGTGCAATCTCCGCACAAGCACTCGCGACCCCGACCCAAACGCCTCATCGGGTGTCACGACCCGGGTGGGCGCCAACGCGAACGGGTCCCAGCCCGGCACCAGCCGAAAGACGCGACGATGAGCATGAATGCCGGCCCCGGCAGCGCCCTTCGTCTCGTTGAGCGTGCGCTCGAAAACCTCGGCCGCAAGCGGGGCAAGAGTCGAGGCGCATGGCAGTGCCCAGCACCTGGCCACGCCGACCGCCACCCATCTTTCCAGGCCCGGCAGAACGACCGGGGGGTGGAGCTTCGATGCTTCGTCGGGTGCTCGCAGCACGAGATGCTGCGGGGCCTGGGTCTCTGTGAAGATGATCTTCTCGACGAGACGACGGCGGATGAAAGCGTCAGCGATGCCGAGCCCCGCGTGGTCGCCTACTACGACTACGTAGACCGCCAAGCGGAGCCGCTGGCCCGCAAGGTGCGCTACGAGCCGAAGTCGTTCATGTGGGAGGTGCCCGACGGGCGCGGTGGATGGCGGAAGGCGAGGAGCGGCGAGGGAAACCCGGGCGTGCTCTACAACCTGCCCGAACTCGTCGAGGCTGACGAAGTCCACCTGTGTGAGGGAGAAAAGGCTGCCGACCGACTCATGCAGGCGGACCATGTCGCCACCTGCCCACCGGCTGGCTGGAGGAAGGAGTTCGGCGAGTTCTTCCGCAGCAAACTGGTCACCATCTGGCAGGACCGAGACGAGGCAGGCCGCAGGAAGGCCCAGGATGCCTACCGGGATCTGCAGAGCGTTGCCAAGTCCGTTCGCGTCGTGCAGTCGAAAGTGGACACCGACAAGGCTGACGCCTTCGATCACCTCGAAGCCGGCTACAGCGTCGAGGCGGCGGAGCAGGTGCTTCCCAGGCCCGCCCTCGACCTGGCCGCGGTGGCCTTCACAGGCGATCGGCTGCGGGCACTGCGCAACCGCATGGAGCTGTACTCCCCGCTGCCCGGCGTCCTCGATGTCGAGCCTTCCCTGCACGTCCTCATCGCTGACGCAAAGTGCGGAAAGACGACCCTCAGCTACGTCCTCGGCCTCGCCTGGGCACAGGGGCTCCCGCCCTGGGATGGGGCACCAGCACTGCCCGGCGGGCGAGTTCTATTTGTTTCCAACGAGCAGAGCGCGCGGAAGATTGACCGCGTCATGCGCCGGGTCACGGGCAGCGCACACCTCGGCACTATCGAGGCGTGGACCGACTTGGTCACCATCATCGCCCGGGACTCCGAGCTTGGCCCCGATGGGCGACAGATTCTCAGCATGGCCCCGGAAGGCCTTGAACTGCTGCGCGCTGGACTCGCCCAGGCGGCCGAGGCCGGCGCCCCCTACCGGTTCGCAATCCTCGACTCGCTCTCACGCCTGAAACCGGCTGGCGTCGAGGAGAAAGACAACGACGGCATGGCCACGTGGCTTTCCAGGCTCGCTGAGCTGGCTGTTGAGTTCGGGGTCTACGTGTGGTTGATCCATCACGCGGGTCACAACACGGAGGGCAGCCGGGGCAACCCCATCAGCGCGGGCCGGGGTGCATCAGCAATCGGCCAAGTTGCCCAGGTGGCGCTCTACCTATCGAAGGTCCCGGGCCAACCCCGACAGAGGAAACTGTCCATCCAGGGCAACGAGGTCGATGACTCCACGCTGATCTTCAACGTGAGCGAGGAGCCGGAGCCCGTGTACCACGTCAACAGATTCGTGCCGGCCGATCTGGCACTCCCCGACAACTGGGAGGAAATCTTCGAGCTAGGCGTACCCCTCAGCACCAACGCTATTGCCCAGAAAATGGGCGTCGCCCCCTCGTCGCCCCCCAATGAGCCCCCGAGCGGTTATCAGCGTCGCCTCGCTCAGAGGCTTTGCGAAAAGCTCGAAAAGCTCGGAGAAATCAAGCGGTTGGAGAATGGATGCTGGGAGCGTCGCCCATGAGTCGCCCCCCTTATCGCCCTGGTTGTCGCCCCATGCCGTCGCCCTGTCGCCCCCCCTCTTTAGAGGGGGCGACGGGGGCGATGGGGCGGAGGCCTGTAGGAGCCAACGACGAGAGTGACAAGTCGGTGACTGAAGGCGCGTATGGACACAGTCATGGCCGCGATGGTCGCGGAGTTCCAGGCCTCTCCCACGTCAAGAGCTGCGGCGGTGGGTTGGAAGGATCCCATGGATGCTCGCAGCACATCAATAGAGGGGGTGGAGGATGACCCAGGCAGAAGTTATTAGGTCCGAAAAGGCCTCCGTGGATGCTCGCAGCGACCTCAGAATCAATTCCTACGATCCACTGCAGACCTGTCCGCCGGAGATGCGGCAGCGGTACAAGCGGATGGCAGGTCTGGCTGGTCAGGGGCGGCTTCCGGCGATGGTCCGGCTCAAATGTTTGGAATGCTGCTGCTGGAGCAGCGCCGAGGTCCGCAGCTGCGAGATAACAGGATGTGCCCTGTGGGTACGAGCGCGGAAGGGCAATCTTGAAGCCTAGGTTCAGAAGTGGGAGCCGATTCCTCTGCGGAGGAGTGCGTCCCCTGAGATGGTGCTCGGCGCCGAGGGTGCTGCCGTGACCGACCAACCCGCCATCGATCTCTCCACCCGCATTACGCTCCGAGCGGTCGAGGCAGCGGCCAGCCTCGGAGTCAGTGAGAAGACCCTCCGCACGCTCGGGGTGCCGTGCATCCGCTCGGGACGTGTAGTGCTGTATGCGGTCTCCGAGCTGCAGAAGTGGGCGGCGGCGAACTCGCACAGCGATGAGGATCGCGTAGCAGAGACAGTCGGCGGAATCCTAGAGGCGGTGAACTCGTGACCCGTTTGAAATCCGGACCTATGCGTGGATGCGAGTTGATGATATCGCCGCCGCGAATCTTTGGGGGTCCCCCCCCTGCCCTCGCTGAGCCAGGGGCGACGCTTCCTCGGCAGGGCCGGTGTCACCAGGATGAGACACACGAACTCTACTATGCGCGAAAGTTCCTTGACTAATCAATGTCCGCAGCTATACGGTAGCGCCATGACGGCACGGAAGAAGACAAGCGGACGAGGTGGAGCACGACCGGGAGCAGGCAGAAAGCCGCTCTTCAACGATCCAGCAAGGTTGACTTTCGACCTTGAGAGACGTGATGCGGACACCCTCAGAGACCTTGCAGAGCGTCGTGGTGTTTCGGTTGGCCAGCTACTCAGAGACGCCGTGACGGCGCTTCTGCGGCGCCAGAGGAGATGATATGGCGGCCAAGGTGAAGTTTGAACGGGGTGCGTGGTGGGTGTTTACGCACCATCGAGGCAGGCGGAAGAAGAACCGCGTTGGGCCGACGAAGGCCGACAAGAGGCGGGCGGAGAAGATCGCCGAGCAGGTCAACGCGGCGATTGCCCTCGGCCAGTACGGCACGACCACGAACAAGGGAGAGCGCCCCCTGCCTTGCGACGCTGAGCTGCGGAAGTGGCACCGCACCTATGCCCCTACCATGAAGGCCACCTATGCGACCCTCACCCAGGGCCTGATCGATAACCACCTGGCACCGCACTTCGGTTCCTCGGACATGCGCAAGATTCGAGAGGCAGACCTGCTGGCTTTCGTTCAGAAGATGCAGGACGCGGGCCGAGCACCAGGAACCATCCGAAACGCTCTGTCGGCTCTCCGGCGAGTGTTCAGCCTTCTGGTTCGTGATGGGCAGTTGACGGCCAATCCGGCAGCCGGGATCGGTTCACTGATGGCACGCGTAGAGCGAGCAACTGTGGCAGAGACCGCCGAGGTGCAGTCCTGGAGCCGGACCGAAGTCGAAACGCTGCTGCGCATCTCCCGCGAGTCGGAGCCGCGCTTTTCTCCCTTCCTGGCTCTGCTGCTCGGAACCGGGATGAGGCGGGGTGAGGCGTTGGGTCTCCAGTGGACTGACATTGACCTCGGAGGCAGCGTTCTGACGGTCCGCCGCTCCATCACGACCGCCGGCCTCAGCACACCCAAGAGCGGAAAGCCTCGGCGCGTTGCGCTACCCGCCTCGCTCGCCGAGATGCTCTTCGACCTGCTCGCTGACCGCCGCCGCGAGTGCTTGGCGAGGGGCTGGCCCGAGGTCCCGGAGTGGGTGTTCTGCTCCGAGGTGGGAACCGCATGGGGAGTCCGGAACGTGAGCCGCATATGGTATCGAGTCCGTCGCCGTGCACAGAAGCAAGGAGTCAGACCCTTGCGGCTCCACGACGCCCGCCACACCTACGCCAGCTTGGCTCTCCACGCCGGAAAGAGCGTGAAGTGGCTGGCCGACCAACTGGGCCACTCCAACCCCGCACTCACGCTCCAGATCTACGCGCACGTGGTTCCCGATGAGGAGACCGACCTTGGCTTCGCGAACTTTGACGTCCCCGGACGGCCCTATACGGCCCCCAACTCTGATGCGCACCCCGAAGCAGAAAGCGCCAGCAGCCTAAGTGACCACCAGCGCTTCGGATTCATGGAGCGCGAGACGGGAATCGAACCCGCGACCCTCAGCTTGGGAAGCTGATGCTCTACCAACTGAGCTACTCGCGCGTAGAGCGAAAACTAGCAGCAACCGCGCGCACTTCGCCAGCCTGGGCAACAGGCTCGACGAGGCCGCAGCGTGCCGCTCGTGTCAAGTTGAACGTCTTGCTGCTCCGTGCCTCATGCAGCCGCTCCGAAAGCGATCCTGCCACCTCCGAGCGCCAAAACTCGGTGTACGAAGGACCCACCGCGGGAAGACACCGTGGGAGGCGCTACGGGAGAAGCTACTGAACAACGTCCGGCTCAATCCGCAATGCCACACGCATGGCCAGGTGCGCGTCCACTCCAGCTTCGGAGCGATCCGGAGTACGGGTGAGTCGATCAGGGCCACACTATGCGGTGGTGGTGCCCTTCTACAGGCCACCTGCGCCCATGGTCGTATCCGCGTATCACCGCTCGAGCAGCCCGGTGTCGCCCTGGGTCCCACTCCCAGCAAGTACGGACCACAATTGGGGCTTGTTCCGTGCTTCCAGGGCGCATAGAAGAATCGAGAGTGCGCTTCCTCCGTCGGCGAGTCTCGCTTGGGGCAAACTGTCTCAGAGGCGCCTCTGCCAGGCCCGGACAGTGCGACTCTGTCACAGCTGCGATCTCCCAGGGCTGGAACTGCGAACTCAACCTCGCCGCTATCCCAGGGTCTGCGGACAGGCCGTCGATCTTGACCTACTCTTGTTTCAAGCAGCCCCCCCCAGCGATTTCATCGAGAGCGGTTTGCGCGGTTGCTTGCCCCAAAGAGAGAGGGATGGTGCTCGCCTCGTCGACCCGCGAGCCCCCACAGCTCACGATTCGTCTCGGTTCTGACCCCAGCGAGAGAGGAAGTCGAGCATGGCCAAGATCATCATTGATCCTGTGACGAGAATCGAAGGGCACCTGAAGATTTCGGCTGTCACAGAGGACGGAGTTGTAAAGGAAGCTCGCTGCTCGGGGATGATGTTTCGCGGACTGGAGGTGATCCTCCGCGGGCGGGACCCTCGCGACGCGCAGCGCATCACCCAGCGGATCTGCGGTGTCTGCCCTACGGCCCACGCCACCGCTTCCTCTCTGGCACTCGATGACGCCTTCGGCGTTGCAGATCGCATTCCCGACAACGGCCGCGTCATTCGCAACCTCATATTCGGAAGCAACTACGTTCAGTCGCACATCCTGCACTTCTACCACCTGGCTGCTCTCGACTACGTCGACGTAGCGGCCGCTTCGGATTACAGCGGCTCGGATCCTCGTCTACGGCAGGTGGCGGCCTTCATTGCTCGCGGCTCACTGGCGCCCTTCTTTCCGAGGTACGAGGGCGATTACCGGCTGCCCAAGGCGGTCAACCAGGCTGCGGTCTCTCACTACGTGGAGGCGCTCGACAAGCGCCGCGAAGCTCAGGAGATGCTCGCAATCTTCGGGGGCAAGATGCCGCACAGCATGGGGATCTTTCCCGGCGGTGCACTGGAGAAGGTCAGCGTCAGCAAGATCGCCGAATTCCGCTGGCGGTTGGAGCGCCTGCGCGACTTCATCGACAACATCTACATTCCGGACGTCCTGGCGGTTGCCGGGGCGTACCCAGACTACTTCCAGATCGGCCAAGGCTGCGGACGCTATCTCGCGTACGGCAACTGGGACCTGGACAGCGAGCCCGACCTCACCAAGCGCAAGCGGCTTCAGCCGCACGGCACCCTCGATGGCGCGACGCTCTCGCACTCGCCTCTGGAACCTTCGCGGATCACCGAAGATGTCCAGCACTCCTGGTACAAGAGCAGGAGCCATCTCCCTCCGAGTGACGGCCAGACTGAAGTCGACCCGATGAAACCCGGGGCGTACTCGTTCCTCAAGGCTCCCCGCTACGACGGAGACGCATACGAGGTCGGGCCGCTGGCGCGGGTGTTGGTCGCCTACGTGACTGGCGACTCGACTACCCGGAAGCTCGTGGACGGGGCTCTAGCAGCGCTGCGTGCTGGCGTACCGGCACTGTTTTCCGTGCTCGGTCGCCACGCGGCCCGAGCGCTGGAATGCAAGATCGTGGCCGACGCCATGGCAGACTGGCTCTTGGAGCTGCGGCCGGGCGAGCCGAGCTGCGCCGTCTACGATCTACCGGAGTCCGGCAGCGGTATGGGCCTGACGGAGGGGCCACGCGGGGCGCTCGGGCACTGGATCGCCATCGAAAACGGTGTGATCTCCAACTACCAGGCGGTGGTGCCAACAACCTGGAACTGCTCACCGCGCGATGACGGCGGTCAGCCGGGCGCGTGCGAGCAGGCTCTGGAGGGCACGAAGGTAAAGGACGCGGAGAACCCGTTCGAGCTGGTTCGGATCGTGCGCTCCTTCGACCCCTGCATTGCCTGCGCGGTCCACATGGTCACTCCGAAGGGCAACGAGATCGGACGCTTTCAGGTGGTGTGAAGTGAAGAGGACATCGACACGAAGGCCAGCCAAGCTGTTCATGGGGGTGGGGAACGTGCTCTGGCGCGACGACGGAATCGGCGTCCACGCGGCGCAGATCATGTCGGAGTGGTCGGTGCCGCCAGAGGTCGAGGTGTACGACGCGGGTACGGTCGGACTCGATGCGGCTGTCGCCCTCGAGGATCGCCAATTGGTCGTGGTTGCCGACGCTGTCGACGCGGGTGCCGAGCCCGGCACGATCTTTCGTTTTCGCCCTGAAGAGCTTCGCCCCTACGCTTGCTCGGGCCTGAGTCTCCACGACGTGCACCTGCTGGACGCCCTCGACGAGACGCGTCTGCTGGGAACTACACCAGAAGAAGTCGTGATCCTGGCGGTTCAAGTGGGCGACGTGTCCAGCGGTTTGGGTCTGTCGCCTCCGGTCGAAGCGGCCATGGAAGATCTCCTGAGGTTGGCAGCGCGGGCGCTCGGGCTGCCCTCGGAGCACATGGATGCAGCGATGCTGACCACGGGAGCCGCCTATTGACAGCCACAACGAGCCGGGAGGGAGCTTGAGATGGCACTGACACGACGGGAACTGCTCGAGACGGGCATCGGCACGGTCAGCGTGCTGAGCTTCTCGCTGCTGAGTTTTCCCGGCCTGGAGAAGCTGGCCAAGGCCGCCGAGACGGAGACAGTCGCCGAGATCCCGGTGATCTGGATGGCAACCGGGTCGTGTTCGGGCTGCTCCGTCTCTCTGCTCAACAGCACCTCACCCAGCATTCAGGAGGTCCTACTGGGCGAGGTGCTTCCGGGCAAGCACGTGTCGCTGGGATTCCACGCAACAGTGATGGCGGCGGCCGGTGAGCTGGCCATGGACGCTGTGGGGAAGATCGCTCAAGAGCACAAGGGCCAGTATGTGCTGGTCGTGGACGGTGGGATCTCCGTCAAGGACGATGAGCTCTACTGTACCGTCGGCGAGGTGGACGGGCGTCGGGTCAGCGCCTACGAGCTGGTGCGCGATCTGAGTCGTGACGCGCTGGCGGTGCTGGCAACGGGGGCCTGCGCGTCTTTCGGGGGCGTTCCGGCGGCTCCCCCGAATCCGACAGCGTGCGTCGGCATCGGTCGGCGCTTCAAACACGAAGGCATCGACACGCCGTACGTGAACATACCGGGGTGCCCGCCGCATCCAGACTGGATCGTCGGAACCATCGCCACGTTGCTGCTGGGCGGCCTGGAGGCGTTGGGGCTCGATGAGCTTCACCGCCCCGCGCCCTTCTTTCGCGATACGATTCACGACAACTGCTCGCTCCGCGGACACTTCGACCGCGGAAACTTCGCGCAGCACTTTGGCGAACACGGCTGCCTGCTCAAGCTCGGCTGCAAGGGACCAATCACATTCTCCGATTGCGGGATTCGGAAGTGGAACGGCGGGACGAGCTGGTGCTGCGAGGCGGGGCATCCCTGCATCGGTTGTTGCCATCCGGAGTTCCCGTTCGAACAGTCGCTGTTCGCGCCGGTGGAGCCCGCAGACCTCCCGTTCCCGGCGGCCTATCCCTCTGCTGTGGAAGGGCCGCCGTCGAAGGACGTCGACACGGGGACCTATGTCACGCTCGGCCTGATTGGAGCCGGTGCCTTCTTGGCGGGCGTCGGCGTAACGGCGGCAGCAACGCGACTCCAGGCGGAGGAAGAGCCGGAAGTCGCCGATCCGTCGCCGCCCGAAGGCACGGAGTAGGCCGATGAAGAAGCTCAACCGCAGAGAGTTCCTGGCCACCTCGGGCGCGGCGGCCAGCTCGGCCCTGCTACCGGCTGGCGAAGCCGAGGCCAGCGGGGCAGCACCGCCGAGCTACGACTATGCCGAGGCCGTCCTCTACGACGCGACCCGGTGCATCGGCTGCCGCTCGTGTCAACGCGCGTGCCGCGAGTACAACGGCCTTGCTCCCGAGGCAGGGGAGTTGAACGGCGTCCGGTTCGAGATGCCGGCGCAGCTCTCCGAGGAGCACTGGATGGTCCTCCAGGTGTACCGGGAAGAACCGGACGCCGCGGCGGCGGAAGGCCGGGACCCGGATTGGTCGTACCTCAAGAGAAACTGCATGCACTGCAATGTGCCGGCGTGCGTATCAGTCTGTCCCGTCGGCGCGCTACAAAAGACCGACACCGGGGCCGTGACGTACGACGAAGACCGCTGCATCGGGTGCCGCTACTGCCTATTCGCGTGCCCCTATCGTGTGCCGCGATACGAGTGGGTAGACCGCACGCCGAGAGTTCGCAAATGCAACTGGAATCGCGCGTGCGTCAGAGCCTGCCCCGTTGGTGCACTCACGGGCGGAGCTCGGGCCAAGCTGGTCGCAGAGGCCCATGAGCGCATCGAAGAGCGTCCTGATCGGTATGTGGATCACGTCTACGGAGAGCACGAAGGGGGAGGAACCAGCTACCTGATCCTGGCAGGAGTCGGGCATGACAAGCTCGCTCTGCCTTCGATCTCGCCTTCCGTTCGAAGCAGCTATGTCGATCCGATCATGGGGAGCCTGCCGGGCTGGATCGTCGGCATGGGCCTGTTCCTTGGCGGCCTGTACCAGATCGAGAGGCGCCGGCGGGAGCGCGAGTCGATGCGAAATGGCGAGAACGACGGGGAGGGGCCGCCGTGAAGGTGACCTCTCTGCGCAATCTGGATGTTCGGCTACCGCTCTCTGCGCTGGTCGCCATCGGATTCGGCTTGGCGCTCTACCGCTTCTACGGTGGCCTGGGCGTTGCAACCAATCTGAACGATTCCTTTCCCTGGGGCTTGTGGATTGGCTTCGACATGCTGTGCGGTATCGCGCTGGCTGCCGGAGGCTTCGTTCTGGCGGGAACAGTGCACGTCTTTGGACTGAAGAAATACGAGCCCTTCGTGCGGCCTGCCATCGTGACGGCTTTCCTGGGTTATTTGCTGGCCATAATCGGCCTCACGTTGGATCTCGGCAGACCGTGGGCCATCTGGCACCCGCTGATCATGTGGCAGCCGCATTCGGCCCTGTTCGAGGTGGCTTGGTGCGTCATGCTATACACTACGGTGCTGTTTCTCGAGTTCCTCCCCATCGTCTTCGAGAAGCTCCGGTGGTCGGGGGCATTGCGGGCGATTCAACGCGTGACGGTCGTCTTCGTCTTTGCCGGCATCATACTGTCGACGATGCACCAGAGTTCCCTCGGATCGCTCTTCGTGATGATGGGCCATCGTCTGCACAGCCTGTGGTTCACACCGATGCTGCCTCTGCTCTTCCTCGTCTCCGCGGTGGCGGTCGGACTGGCGATGGTGATCTTCGAGGCACTGATCTCCGGGCTGATCTTCGGGCACCGTCACTCGATTCGTCTGCTGGGCGACCTGGCTCAGGCGTTGCCTCCGGTCCTTGGGATCTACATCGGTCTGGTCCTGATGGACCTCAACGCTCGCGGTGTACTTGGCCTGCTTGTCGAGAACTCGTTGGAAAGCTGGGCCTTCAAGATCGAGATCATTCTCGGCTTCTTCCTGCCCGGAACGCTGCTGCTCAGCTCGGCCGTGCGTTACAATCGCATGAAGCTCTTCGGCTGTGTGCTGGCGGTGATAGTCGGCGTCGTGATGAACCGGCTGGATGTCAGCCTGGTCGGCATGCTGGCCACCTCGCCCACGGGCTATCTCCCCAGCTGGATCGAGATCCTCGTGACGGGAGGTGTCGTTGCAGGCGGGCTACTGGTGCTCTCAGTGATGAACCAGGCGCTGCCGATCGCGAAACCTCTGCCAAGGACTTCCTTCGCGACGGACGCCACGAGAGGGGGGGGGCGGGCCGGACATGCATGAGCTCGCGCTGGCGGAAGCCGTCCTCGACGCAGCGCTGGAGACTGCTGAGCTGGAGGGCCTCTCGCTGCTCACGCGCATCGAGATACGCCTGGGGGAGCTGCAGCAGATCGGGAAGGAGACTTTCGGGTTCGTCCTCGGCGAGATCATGCCGGCGGCCGAGCCGCGTCTCGCCTCGACACGAATCGACGTGGTAGTCGAGCCTGCGCGCTTCCGTTGTCGCCGTTGCGAAGAGCGGTTCTGCATGAGCCAGGCAGTCGGTCCTGAGAACGTCGACGCCGCGGAGGCCATCCACCTGATTCCGGAACTTGCCCATGCATTCCTGCGCTGCCCCGCCTGCTGCAGCCCCGATTTCGAAGTAACCCAGGGGCGGGGCGTCTCGATCCACGCGATCGAGGGAGAGTAGAAGGTCGATGGATCCCCGGCGTGCGGGCATCGAGAGGCGTCTTCACAGCGTGAAGCGGATCGTGGCCGTCACGGGCGGCAAGGGCGGCATCGGCAAGAGCCTGATCTCCTCGGCACTGGCGCTGGTCCTCAGCGAGAGAGAACTCAGCACGGGCTTGCTGGACCTCGATTTGACCGGACCTTGCGACCACGTGTTCCTGGGCTTCGAGACCGGCCTTCCCTCGGAGGTCTTCGGAATCGAGCCAGTCATCCACCACGGCATCCGGTGTATGTCGATGGCGCACTTTGTTGGAGAGCGTCCCGTCCCCTTGCGCGGAGAGGATGTCAGCAATGCACTGGTAGAGCTGCTGGCGGTTACACGCTGGGGAGAGCTCGACGTGCTCGTTGTCGACATGCCCCCAGGTCTGGGCGACGCAATGCTCGACGCCCTGCGGCTGCTGCGCCAGGCCGAGTTCCTGGTCGTGGCGACCGGCTCCCGAGTCGTTCTGGAAACGGTCCGGAGGACGCTGCGCATGCTGTCGGAAAACGGGGCGAACGTGTTGGGTGTCTTGGAGAACATGCAGCGAGAGGAATCAGTGGGCGTCGAGGAGCTGGCACGGTGCTTCGGAGTCCCGTTCCTGGGGTCACTCCCCCTCGACGGGGGTTTGGAGGAGGCGATGGGCGACGTTGCGCGGCTTGCCGCGACGCCTGTGGTCGCGGCGCTCCGACGCCGTACGGGCGTGATATCTGGAAGCGGGTTCGCGCGGAGCTAGCCTTCGGAATCGGAAGATCATGTCCTCGCAATTGGCGATTGAATAGGAGTACGCTCATGTGCCTGGCCATCCCGGGGCGCATCCTGTCGACCGAAGAGCGAGATACGAACCGCATCGCCAGGGTCGAGTTCGGTGGTGTCATCCGCGAAGCTCTGCTCGATCTCGTTCCCGAAGCGCGTGTCGGCGACTACGTCATGGTGCACGTGGGACTCGCGATCAGCAGGGTGGATGCGGAAGAGGCTGAGGAGACGCTGGAGCTGCTCCGGAGCATGGACGCGCTCGACTACGCGGGCGCCGATGGGTAGGGCCGGCCGATGAAGTACGTCGACGAGTACCGGGACGAGGGCGTCGTACGCGCGCTGGTAGCGCACCTCGCGTGCCAGGTGACGCGCTCCTGGGTGCTGATGGAGATCTGCGGGGGGCAGACGCACACGATCATGCGCTACGGCCTCGATGAGCTCCTCCCTCGGCAGATCGAGCTCGTCCATGGACCCGGATGTCCCGTCTGCGTCACGCCTCTCGAGACCATCGACAAAGCCATCGCACTCGCGGCCCGGCCCGAGGTCACGTTCGTGACTTATGGAGACATGCTGCGCGTACCCGGGTCCGAGTCCGATTTGTTCCGTGTCCGGGCCGCTGGAGGTGACGTCCGCGTGGTCTACTCGCCCATGGAGGCGCTGAAGCTGGCCCGCAGCCACCCGGAACGACAGGTCGTGTTCTTCGCGATCGGCTTCGAGACCACCGCCCCTGCGAACGCCATGGCGCTTCGCCAGGCCGGACGCGAGGGACTGAAGAACTTCTCCGCCCTGGTCTCCCACATGCTGGTTCCGCCCGCGATCCGGCTCTTGCTCGAGTCGTCCTCGAATCGCGTGCAGGGCTTCATCGCACCGGGACACGTCTGCACCGTGATGGGCCTCGAGCAGTACGAGACGCTGAGCCGCGAGTTTGGTGTGCCCTTCGTGGTGGGTGGCTTCGAGCCGGTCGACCTGCTGGAAGCCACTGCCATGCTCGTCGCACAGCTCGAGACCGGTCGCGCCGAAGTAGAGAACCAGTACGTGCGCTCAGTTTCGCGCCGCGGGAACCGGGCAGCGCAGCGACTCATAAAGGAGGTCTTCGAGGTCTGCGACCGGAAGTGGCGGGGCATTGGTGTCATTCGACAGAGCGGTCTGCGTCTGCGGGCTGCCCTGGGAGAGCATGACACCGAGCAACTATTCGACCTGGACGACTTCCACGCAGAGGAGCCGGCCGAGTGTCTCAGCGCCGATGTGTTGCAGGGGCTGAAGACGCCACCAGACTGCCCGGCCTTCGGAACCCGCTGCACGCCGCAGAATCCCCTGGGCGCACTCATGGTCTCCGGCGAAGGAACCTGTGCGGCCTACCATCGCTATCGAGGGGTGGCGGAGTCGCGGGGGAGGAGATAACCGTGGGGTCTGACTGCGACGGAATCCGACAGCGGAGCTGTCCCGTGCCCATGGCACAGAGCGACCGTATCCTGCTTGGACACGGAAGCGGCGGACGGCTTTCCCACGAGTTGATGCGGAAGGTCTTCCTGCCAGCGCTCGACAACCCCGTGCTGGCGCGCCTCGACGACCAGGCCGTCGTCGACGTCGAGGGGCTGCGCCTGGCCTTCACCACCGACTCCTTCGTGGTCCAACCGCTCTTCTTCCCGGGCGGTGACATCGGTTCGCTGGCCGTGCACGGAACAACCAATGACTTGGCCATGGGAGGAGCGCAGCCTCTCTGCCTGAGTGCGGCCTTCATTCTCGAAGAGGGTCTCGAGGTCGAGACCCTGTGGCGCGTGGTGCAGTCCATGCGGCAGGCGGCCGCCGAGGTCGGCGTGGACGTTGTCACCGGAGACACCAAGGTAGTGGAGAGAGGAAGCGCAGACGGGCTCTTCATCAATACCTCCGGCATCGGTCTGGTTCCGGATGGCGTCCACCTCTCGGCGGACGGGGCGCGTCCAGGGGATCGGATCGTGCTGAGCGGATCGATCGGCGAGCACGGCATGGCGGTCTTGGCGCAACGTGAGGGGCTGGGCTTCGAGGGTCCAGTCGAGAGCGACTCGGCACCTCTCCACACACTGGTGGCAGCGATGCTGCAGACACCCCAAGCGGTGCACTGTCTGCGCGATCCCACGCGAGGGGGGGTCGCCAGCGCCTTGAACGAGATGGCGCAGAGTTCGGGAGTCGGGATGACCATCGACGAGCGGGCTATCCCGATGCGGGAGGCAATCAAGGGAGCCTGCGAGCTTCTCGGTCTCGATCCGCTCTACGTCGCGAACGAGGGCAAGCTCGTCGCCATCGTGGATACGGCAGCAACTGAGAAGGTCGTGGCTGCGATGCGCCAGCATCCGCTAGGTCGACAGGCACAGGTGATCGGCACCGTACAGGCATCCAGTCCCGGCGTCGTGAAGATGCGGACGAGCATCGGGACCACGCGGATCGTCGACATGCTGGCGGGCGATCAGCTGCCTCGCATCTGTTGAGGAACGGACCCGTGTACACCCAATCAGCTCGGGTTCGCAAGCGAATCGAAGTCAGTGGAATCGTTCAGGGCGTTGGCTTTCGTCCATACATCCACCGCCTCGCGGCGCACAGGCGGCTCACGGGCAGCGTTGCCAACACGGCGGTGGGCGTAGCCATTGAAGTCCAAGGAGCGCGCGAGGCCGTGGAGGATTTCCTGCAACGCCTGCCCGTCGAGGCGCCACCCCTCTCCCGTATCCTGGATATGCGGGCATCGGATCTCCCGCCCCTTGTGGAGCACGGCTTCCGCATCCTCGCCAGCCACCAAGGGGCGGAGCACCGGGCGCTGATCCTGTCCGACGTGGCGATCTGTGACGACTGCCTGGAGGAGCTCTTCGACCCCGAGAACCGGCGCTCCGGCCACGCCTTCATCAACTGCACCGACTGCGGGCCGCGCTACTCGATTGTGCGCAACATCCCCTATGACCGGGCACGAACATCGATGGCGGTCTTCCCGCTCTGTTCCGACTGCCGTGCAGAGTACGGAGACCCAGACGACCGCCGTTTCCATGCACAGGCGATGGCCTGCCGGGCTTGCGGCCCCCGGCTGGAGCTGTGGGAGGGGGACGGCAGGCGCGCGGCGGTGGCCGATCCCCTGGCCGGCACCGTAGCGAAGCTGCGGACCGGCGCGGTGGTCGCGATCAAGGGGCTGGGGGGGTTCCACCTGGCGGTGGATGCGACCAACGGGACCGCAGTGGCGCGCTTGAGAGAGCGAAAGCTACGTGCGGAGAAGCCCTTCGCCATCATGGTTCCCGATCTGGATGCCGTCGATGCACTCTGTGAAGACGCGGCCGAGGCGAGCACTCTTCTCTGCGGACCAGAGCGACCCATCGTGCTCCTGCGCAGGCGCCCGGCGGCCCCCGTGGCCGATGAGGTCGCGCCGCTGCAGCGGGACCTCGGGATCCTTCTACCCTACACGCCACTCCAGCACTTGCTCTTTACCAAGGGTGGCTTCCGGGCTCTGGTCATGACCAGTGGAAACCTCAGTGAGGAACCCATCGCGATCGGCAACGAGGAGGCGTTGGGACGACTGGAGGGCATCGCGGATGCCTTCCTGCTGCACGACCGCGAGATCCTGACGCGCTGCGATGACTCCGTCATACGGGTCATGGACGGCCGACCCCGCCTGCTGCGCCGCGCACGAGGCTACGTACCCGTGCCGTTGCTCCTTCCTGCGGAGGTGCCGTCGATTCTGGCTGTCGGGGGAGATCTCAAGAACACCGTGTGTCTAACGCGGGAACGCTTCGCCTTCCTGAGCCAGCACGTGGGCGACCTCGAGAACGCCGAGACCTACGCGTTCTTGGAGCAGACCATCGCACACCTTCGACACATGCTGGGCGTCGACCCGAAGATCGTCGCTCACGATCTTCACCCCAACTACCTCTCTACGCGCTGGGCGCGCTGCCAGCAGGGAAAGAGACGGGTGGGCGTGCAGCACCACCACGCTCACGTAGCAGCCTGCATGGCTGAGAATTCCCTGCAGGAGCGAGTCATCGGATTCGCGTTGGATGGGACGGGGTACGGAACCGATGGCCGGATCTGGGGCGGTGAAGTTCTACTGTGCGACTACGGCGGCTTCGAACGCCTGGGCCACCTGGCCTATGTTCCGATGCCCGGCGGAGCCGCAGCCGTCCGCGAGCCCTGGCGCATGGCAGTCAGTTACCTGGTGCAGCACTTCGGACGCGATTTCCTGGATCTCCCGCTCGACTTCGTGAAACGCCTGGACCCGCAGCGTGCGAAAGTGCTCCTGCGCATGATCGAACGCGGTGTAAACTGCCCGCTCACGTCGAGCTGCGGGCGGCTCTTCGATGCGGTGTCGGCTCTTGTCGGGATCCGCCAGGAGACAAGCTACGAAGCACAGGCCGCGATCGAGCTGGAGATGTCGCTGGAGACCGACATGGAGGAGGAAGCGTATCCCCTGGACCTCGTTGCCGATGAAGAGAGCTGGCAGATTCAGACCCGGCCACTATTCGAAGCGCTAGTTGCCGATCTTCGACGGGGCGTACCCGTTGGCATCATCAGCGCCCGCTTCCACCGCGGCCTCGTGGAGAGCTTGGCGCGGCTGGCCGAGCACATGAGGGAGCGCACCCTCGTGAGCCGCATCTGCCTCAGCGGCGGCAGCTTTCAGAACCTGCATCTCTTCGAGGGACTGAAGGGTCGGCTGCGGGCGAGTGGATTCGAGGTCTTTGCGCACGCCGAGGTGCCCACCGGCGACGGTGGACTCAGCCTTGGCCAGGCCCTCGTAGCTGCTCACGCGCGAGACTGACCGCTACTCGCGTCTGTCTGGATGCCGCCATGCCGGGTTTCTTGACCATGGCGGATAACGCGCGCCATTCGTCTCCGCACATGGCTACGAAGAGCACGGAGGAGCGCTGACCTGACCCCCTTTGCGCCCGGAGTACTTCCACGATTCCAAGCTATTGCGGTGAGTCGTTGAGCCCGGTGCTGATCGGGGCTGCCGCATCCGAGGCGCTGGCGCTGAACCCCGCCTGCGCGCCACGCGGCGAAGTTCCGTTCTGCTCCCGGAATGGACTACGCTAGCTCGCCCGCCGCACCGAGGTGCAGCCTGAGGAGAGGAGGAGACGGCAATGGACGAGTGGATCACCTTCGCTCAGGAGGCCCAGACCTTGCCGTGGGTGCGCGCCAGCGCGGTGGTTCTGGTCTCGGTGCTGCTGGCCAAGAGCGTCGACGTGCTGATGTCGCGATTCCTCGTGCGCCTGACCCTGCGCACGAATACGGATCTGGACGACAAGCTCGTCCAGCTGCTGCACCGCCCGATCTTCGTCAGCGTGATCCTGGTGGGACTGCACATCGCGCTGAAGATTCTAGCGTGGAGCCCGAGCGTTGAAGGTGTCCTCGTCGCGTTGATCCAGACTGCGGCCGTCTTCGTCTGGACCGGGGCCGGATTCAGGCTGACCTCGACGACGCTGACCGGGCTGAGTCGACTCGCCGACCGGGTGACCTGGCTCGAGGCGCGCACGCTTCCGCTCTTCGACAATCTGAGCAAGATCGTCGTCTTCGGCCTGGCGGTCTACTGCTTTCTCATCGCCTGGGATCTCGATCTCTCGGCGTGGCTGGCCTCCGCGGGCATAATGGGAATCGCCGTGGGCTTCGCTGCCAAGGACACCCTGGCGAATCTCTTCGGCGGGCTCTTCGTCATCATGGACGCACCCTACAAGATCGGCGACTTCATCAACCTCGACTCGGGCGAGCGCGGCCGGGTGATCAAGATCGGGCTGCGCAGCACACGTCTGCTGACCCGCGACGATGTCGAAATCACGCTCCCCAACGCACACATCGCCAGCGCCAAGGTCGTCAACGAGTCCGGCGGCCCACACGAGAAGACACGTGTCGCCATTCAGGTGGGTGTGGCCTACGGCTGCGACATCGATCGAGCGCGAGAAGTGCTCATGGCGGCTGCCCAGTCAGTCGTGTACGTCGTGCGCGATCCCGCGCCCCGCGTGCGTTTTGTCGAGATGGGCGACTCGGCGTTGATCTTCCTCGTTCAGGGATGGATCGAGGAGCCAGCCTTGCGGGGTAGCTGCGTAGACGAATTGAACACGGCGATCTACAAGGCACTCGGCCAGGCCGGCATCGAGATCCCCTTCCCGCAGCGGGTCGTGCACGTGGCTCAGCCCCCGACAGCGTCATCCTGACAGGGAGACGAGTAAGCGACCGAGGTGCTCCCGCGAGGGGCACGCGACGCGTGGGCGCCCGCGTCGACGATGCCAGTCACGGTCCCCGCTAGAAGCTATCTCATAGACCCCTCCCGTCGCCTGGCACGTGCCTTCGGCCCGATCTCTTCGTTGGAGGCCCAGCGAAGCTGGGCTTCCCGGTCACTGTGTGGACCGCGAAACCTTGCCGTAGCTACGGCTATGCCTGCGGTTTCGCGTCTCGATCTCGGGCCGCATTCACGCACCCGGCTCGGTCCGGGGTCTACGAGACAGCTTCTAGTCCTTCGGAAGTGTGTTGATGTAGGTGATCACGTCGACGATGTCCTGATCGGTCTTCATCATGATGCCTTGAATCACGGCCATCTGGCGGCCGAACAGGTCATCCGCGTGTGAGCCGCGGATCCCCTTGCTGAAGTTTCCGATCTGCCGCTGGAGGTACCAGTCGGGGATACCGGCAAGACGCGGAGAGCCCAGCGCCCCGATCCCTTTGCCGTCGTCGCCGTGGCACGCGGCGCAGACACTGTAGATCTCCTTACCCTTGGCAGCGTCACCGCCTTCGACGGTGTTGGGGAGGATCACAGGCTTGAGGGTGCCGAGATAGGCGATGACATTCTCCACATCCTCCTGGGTGCGGAGCGTCGCCGCGATCGGCGGCATTTGGAGACCGTAGGTATCTTCCGGCTTCGCACCGCGGATGCCCGCCTTGAAGTTGGCGATCTGGCGCATGAGATACGCGGGATTCTGGCCCGCGGTTCGCGGGGCGCCGATTGCCTGATTGCCCCCCGCGTTCGGGCCGTGACAGCCCATACACAGCGCAAAGGTGGCTTCACCCTTCTTCGGGTCTCCCGCCGCGAAGACGGTGGTCGTGGTGATCAACAGCCCGAGAAAGCCAAGCGCCATCGACATCAAGATTCGGCTCATTTTCCAGTGCTCCTCAATTCGTCGTTCAATCGACATTGCGGGAATGATCTGCACCTCTGCGCGCCCGGACGGCCGCGCAAGAGTCGGCCCTCGAGGGAGGGCTGCCAAGTGCTCCACGAACTCTAACTCGGCAATGCGCGGTTTGCCGCAGAACTTCGAAGCGTGCTGGAGCAGCGCCCGGCGGGCGGGCGGCCGCCCCGCCCTCCCCTCGCGGAGGGGGTGCTGCTAGGCTGACATCTCACCCCCACGCAGTTCCCGGAAAGCGAGATGCTGTAGCGCAGGTTCTGAGGCGGAGGTCACGGCGTGAGCGGTCCTGCCATGCGCCACATGCGCACCAAAGTCGAAGAGCAGTTCGTGCCGATGCTGGACGGACTGCGGGCCGAGGCACTGCCGCACGGACGCCTGCTGGCGGGCGGAGTCCAACTTCTCATCGATCACTACAGAGAGACCTTCCGGGTGATGGATGAACGCAGCCGGAAGATCTGCTGGTATGAGTTCTCCCTGACCCCGGAGATCTTCCTCGCCATGGGGGTCCACCCCTTTCTCGGCGAGAGCCACCCCGCCACCATGGCTCTGGGCACGCCCGAGGTGTGCTGGGAGTACGTCGACGTCGCCGAGGAGAGCGGCGTTCCGACCGAGCTGTGCGTGCTGGACAAGTTCCTGCTCGGCGCGCTGCTGCGGCGCGAGCTGCCGGAGGCCGACTTCATCGTCACCGCCAGCGCGCCGTGCGACAGCTCGCGCATCGGGTACCAGATGTTCGAGCGGCTGGTCGACGCGCCGGTCTTCCGGCTCGACGCGCCCGCGGACGACTCGCCGCAGGCCCACGCCTACTACGCCGCCGAGATCCGCAAGCTGATCGGATTCCTGGAGGAGCAGACAGGCAACCGCTTCGACGCGGACCGCTTGCGAGAGGTCTGCGAGGAATCGAATCGCGCCACGGAGGCCGTCCTCGAAATCTTCGAGCTGAGGCGCGCGCGGCCATGCCCGCACCCCGGCGCGGTGTCGAACAGCCTCTACCAGGCGATGCTCAACTCCCTCGGCACACCGGCATTCACGCGCTATGCGGAGTTTCTGCGCGACGACGCCGAGGAAGCCGTGCGCGCCGGACGGGGGGCTGTGGCGAACGAACGCCATCGCGTGCTCTGGTACTACACGCCCATCACGTTCGACTTCGAGATGAACGCCTGGCTCGAGCAGGAGTTCGACTCCGTTGTACTCACCGACCTGCTCGCCAGCTCGCTGAGACAGGATCCCATCGACACCACCAGCGTCGACACCATGCTGTGCGGTCTGGCCCGGCGTGGGCTGGAGGGCACGATGGGCCGGGTGAGGGTGAGCGCGGACAAGCTGATCCAGCGTTTTCTGCTGGACTACGAGTACTTCGGCGCCGATTGCGTCGTCTTTCCCGGACCGGTGGGGTGCAAGCATGTGTGGGGCTGGATCGGCCTGCTGCGAGAGGTGTGCCGCGAGCGTGGGATTCCCATGTGCGTCTTCGATGTGGACTGGATGGACTCCCGAGTTCGCCCGGTCGAGTCGATTCGCAAGTCGCTCGAGCAGTTCTTCTCGGTGACGATGGCAGCGCGGTAGCGACGTGCAGGAACAGATCGATTTCGGGCGTTGGGCCGGGCCCATGGAGAACGAGGCCGTGGCGCGCTGGCGCACCGACGGTGGCCGAGTGGCGGGCTACTTCTGCACGCACGCTCCCGAGGAACTCCTGTGGGCCGCCGGTCTGCTGCCGCTTCGGATGCGGGCCACGGGCAGCCCCGACACAACGGGCGCCGACCCCTACCTGGGCAGCAACAACTGCAGCTTCGTGCGCCATGCGCTCGCCCGCGTGCTGGATGGCGATCTGGCCTTTCTCGAAGCTCTTGTCGTCACCAACAGCTGCGACCACGTGCGGCGGATCTTCGACGTCTGCAGCGCGAAGGCCGCTGTGCCCCACTGCTACTTCCTCGATGTCCCGCACGTCCGCAGCGACTCGGCGCGGGCGCGGTTGGTCGCACAGCTGCGGGATCTCCGGTGCAAACTCGAGTCCGACTTCGAGGTGACCCTCGACGACGCGAAGCTCACGAGCACGCTGAAGCTCTACAACCGGACGCGCGCGCTGCTGCTGCGGGCGTCGGCGCTGCGTGGCGAAGACCCACCGCGAGCCAGCGGCAGCGAGCTGCTGACCATGACCGTCGCCTCCGCCAGCATGCCGAAGGACCGATTCAACGAGCTGCTGGAACCGCACCTGGAGCAGCTCGAAGCTCGGGCCGTCCGGGCCGGCGCGGAGCGTCGGCCGCGCCTCCTCTTCGTCGGCGGCATGCTGGACGATCCGGGCTACCTCGAAGTGTTCGAGTCGCTCGGTGCGGATATCGTCGATGACCAGCTCTGCTGCGGCGCCAAAACGTTCTCCCGCCAGACGGACGAGGACACGGATCCCATCGAGGCGATCGCCCGGCGGATGCTCGAGCACGTGCCCTGCCCCCGAATGGTCGACGACTACCCGGCCCGGCTGAGCAACGTTCTCGATGCGATCGACCGCCACCGAGTCGACGGCGTCGTCTGCCAGCGGCTCAAGTTCTGCGACCTCTGGGGTGGCGAGATCGAGATGCTACGCAGCTCCCTCATGCGCGAGTCGCAGGTGAGGCTGCTGGTGCTCGAGCGCGACTACCTGACGGCCAGCGGCATCGGGCAGCTCCGCACGCGAGCCCAGGCCTTCCTCGAAAGCCTCGCCTGAGACGCCCCCATCGCGGCGGGCTGAGAGCGCGCCGCATCGCAAGGCCAGGCCCAGGCAGGTGATGGGCGACGCGGGCCAGGGTCCCCGACCGCAGACGCGGCGGCCCGGTAAACCGGGCCGCCGCCATGGATTTCGCTACTCGCGCGTACTACGCCGGTCGTACGCCGGTGGCCTCCGGGCCCTTTTGCCCCTGTGCAGCCTCAAAGGTCACCTTCTGACCCTCGCTCAGCGACTTGAACCCCTCACCTTCGATGTTGGAGTGGTGCACGAACAGATCCTTGGATCCGTCATCGGGCGTGATGAATCCATAGCCCTTTTCGTCGCTGAACCACTTTACGCTACCGCCTGCCATTCTTTCTCTCCTGCCCTCCCCCGAACCTCAGAGGTACTCGAAGAAGGGAACTTGCGTGTCTTGCTCGACTCTCTTGGTCTCCACCTTGGAGCGCACGAACCGGAATCCCGGAGCGCAATACGCAAACCGAGCGCGCGGAGCTTAGCTCACTGTGCCCGGCCCAACGAGGGAATTCGACCCTCGCAACCGTAGAGTCACAAGCGGAGACGCCATCCCCATTTCGCCCAGCCGGGCGCTGCGGGGGCTGACCGAGGGCGTCAAGCCCCAGCGATGCTCCAGACCCATCTTCCCCAACCCCATCCCAGGGCCTGTAGAGGCAATCGATGTACTGCCGCAGCTGCCGGACGCTGTTGGGCCGAATCTGCGCACTCGGCTCGGTCCGGGGTCTCTGAGATAGCTTCTAGTCCGATTCCATCGCGTCGCGCACGCGCCATAGCAGCGTGTCGGGCGGGAAGGGCTTCTGGAGGAATCCGGCGAGGCCGCGGCCGGCCAGCTCTACCGTCACGCGCTCTTCCGTGTAGCCACTCACCAACACGATCTTGGCGTCCGGTCGCACGCTGCAAATGGCATCGAAGGTCTCGGCACCGCCCAGCGAGGGCATGGTGAGATCGAGTAGCACGAGCCGGATCGAATCTGCGTGCATCCCGAAGAGCTTCACACCCTCGTGCCCGTCACCCGCCGTCAACACCTGCAGACCGGCGCCGCGGAGCACCTCCTCGGCGAGCTCGCAGACACCCTCGTCGTCGTCGATCACGAGCACCGTGCCGTTCGCACGCCATTCATTGATGGGCGCGGGCGGCGAGGCGTGAGCTACAGCGGGCGTGCTGACCGCGGGCAGCAATACGCGGAAGCGAGTACCACGACCGGGATGGCTCTCGACTTGTAGGGCACCGCCATGGCCGCGGACGATGCCCGCGACTGCGGCGAGCCCGAGTCCGCGACCGGCGAACTTGGTCGTGAAGAAGGGATCGAAGACGCGGTCGCGCGTCTCGTCGTCCATGCCGCAGCCGGTGTCCTTCACTTCGAAGTAGACGTACTGGCCCCTCGCAATCGTCTCCCCGAAGAGTGCACCCCGCGGCGCGGATTCCAGGTCGACGACGCCGGTGCGCACGAAGATGCGGTTGTCTGCCTCGCCCAGGGATTCAGCGGCGTTCGTGACGAGGTTCATGATCACCTGCCCGATCTGCGCCGCCTCCGCCTCCACCGCAGGAAGGCCGCGTGCGAGTCGGATGTCGAGGGTGGCGTGCCCGGAGATGGACGCAATGATCAGCTCCCGCATCTCCTCGACCTGTTTGGATAGGTCGAGCGGTCCGACGCGCAGCGGTCGCTGGCCCGCGTAGGCGAGCATCTGGCTGGTGAGCGCAGCTGCGCGTTCGGCGGACTGCTGGATGCTCTCGAGGTGAGCGGCGATGGGCGAGCCGGGCGGCAGGTCTCGCAACGCGAGACCTGCGCGGCCGAGAATGGGCGTGAGCAGGTTGTTGAAGTCGTGGGCGATGCCGCCCGCCAGCACGCCCAGGCTATCCAGCCGCTGGGCTTGCTGCATGCGCTCCTCGAGCTCGCGGCGCGATCGCTCGGCCTCCTTCCGCTCGGTGACGTCGCGACTGACGGCGAGGTAGCGAATCTCGCCATCTGCCCTGCGATAGGTCAGGCCGAGTGCCTCGAACCACAGCCAGCGGCCGTCACGGTGGCGCACGCGGCACTCGATCACGCGCAGGTCGCGGCTGGAGCGCGACTCGCTGAAATCATCGTCGACCTCGCGCCGGAACTCTTCTGCGATCTGGGCGCGGATACGCTCGACGTCATCGGGGTGAGCCCGGGACCAGGGCGGCAGTGACTTCATTTCCTCGGCCGTGTATCCCATGAAGCTGTCGGAGCCGGGGCCGGCGTACGTCACACTCCCGGACAAGTCCAGCTCGAGTATCAGGTCAGCACTCATCTCCGAGACAATTCGATAGCGAGTCTCGCTCTCGAGCCGGGCAGCCTCCGCGTTCTTGAGCGTGCTCAGGTCGCGCGAAACGCAGATCGTGTGAAAGCCGCCTTCGTCGGATGCGTACCAGCCGAGGAGCGAGTTCGCGACCCAGACCCAATGACCGTTCTTGTGGCGAATGCGTGCCTCGTTGGTCGCTATCTCTCCGGTCTCCCGCACCTTCCGGCTGATTGCGATGACCTGGGGAATGTCGGCCGGATGGAATTCGATGCAATCAGTAGTCAGGCACTCCTCGGCTGTGAATCCGAGGACTGCCTCGACGTGGGGGCTCGAGAAGATCAGACGGGCCTGGCTATCGAATTCGCCGACCCACGCGTTCATGGATTCGAGAATGCTGAGCAGGCGATCTGCCCGGCCGGGCAGGATGGGTATCGCCGCCTCCGGGTGGGGCGGCTGCTCGTGCTCGCCCACGATCTCTTCGAGTTGGGAGCCGCTGTTGCGCTTGCGCTTGCGCTTGCGCTTGCTCATCGGAACTCTCCGGCCGAGCATGACCTACAGCTACAGCATACACGATGGGACCGCCGACGAGGGCATCGATCCAGGGCTATCGTGAACACCTCCCGGCCCAAGAGCCGGACGTGACTTATCCAAAGAGCGAGGCGGGGAAACCATGGGATTCGAGAGAGTAACGCTAGGTCGCACGGGGCTGTCTGTGACTCGCATCGGTGTAGCCGCGAGCTACGGCACGGACGAGGCCATGGTCGAAGAGGCCGTGGAGCGAGGCGTCAACTATCTCTGGTGGGGCGCGCTGCGCACGAAGAAGATGGCGCGGGGGATCCGGGCCGTCGCGCGCAAGGGGCGAGAGGATCTCGTCGTCGTCATGCATGCGGTCTCGCACAAGCCCGCCGCGATCTCGAAGCGGGTCGAGGATGCCTTGGCTCAGCTCGGCCTGGACTACCTCGACGTGCTGCTCTTGGCCGGCCACAACAGGGCGCCCGAGCCCGGGCTCATGGAGAGCGTCATGCGGCTCAAGGAGCAGGGAAAGCTCCGCTTCCTCGCGCTTTCCACGCACCAGCGCCGGTTGATTCCCGAGCTCGAAAGGAGCCGGCAGATCGACATCTATCACCTGCGCTACAACGCGGCCCACCGCGGCGCCGAGGCGGAGGTCTTCAACCACCTGCCCGGCGAGGGTGGCCCGGGCATCGTCACCTTCACGAGCAACCGCTGGGGGAGCCTGATCGACCCCAGGCGCATGCCGCCGGGCGAGCCCCCCCCGTCGGCCGCGGACTGCTATCGCTTCGTCCTGGCTCACCCCCGCGTCCACGTTGCCTGCTGCGGACCCGCGAGCATGCAGGAGCTCAGGCAAAACCTCGAGTGCCTCGAGCGCGGCCCTATGAGCGACGAGGAGCTGGAGCGCATGCGCCGCATCGGCCGCCACGTGTACGAGAGCGGCGCTCCTTGGAGGGCCCAGCTCGGGGCCATCGTCGGCATCCTGTCGCGGCGCCTTCGCGGCAATGTCGGCACCGCTTCATCCGGCTAGCGCCCCAGCATCTCCTGCTTCAGCGATTCCTGGACCGGGTCTTCTGAGAGCCAGATTCCGAAGAGCGCCTGTTTGAAGTCATGGCCGACGATCGTCGCTCTATAGGATCCACTCTTGAAGATGTTGACTCCGATTCCAGGCAAGTAGATGAAATCGAAGACATCGTTCTTCCCGATCTCCTCATCGAAGACCGCAATGAATCTGTCGATCCTCTCGCGAAGTGGCGCCGTGTTTCCTTTGAGCGAGAGCTCGAAACCCTCATTCGTGGTTTCCTTCATGCGTTCGCTCGTAATCACGCCTGAAACGACATGGAGCTTGATGGCCATCGGCTCCTTGGCTTCGACAATGGCCCTGGCCGCAGCGGTCTTCTTGCGGAGATAGAGTCCGCCAATGTACATATCCATGAAGAGCTTCGTGCGGATCCCTGCGCCGTTCAGAAGCAGCTCGCCGCTTTCGAGCTTCAGAGTCTCGGGCATCGCGACGCCGGCGACTTGGCGCGCCCCGGCCTCGAGGCCAATCAGAAGACTGCTCATGGCAATGGCAAACGCGATTCCGTGCATCCTTCCCTCCACGACGGTCGAGATCCCTCGCTCTGAGCGCCAGAACCTCTGAGATGCGACGACCTCCGCGGCGCAGCGCGACGATCCGTGTGCGGCCGGAGCAGACCTCGAGCAGAGCCCGGACCCCGTCAGCACTGAGGATCTCGGCGCGGTGGTGCTGGTCTCCGATGGCGGGGGTGTAGCGAGCGGGTGGCATGATGAAATTCCCGTTGAATTACGCTAACTTCGCGTGGCGTGATCCTAGGGTGCCCCATCGGGCCCCGCGAGTAGAAGTGCCACGATTCGCTCGTTCTCGCCGCCGGGCGGGTGGGACACGAGCGCGGCCTCAGCCGCGTGCTTCTTCTGGGCGCGAGAGCGCGCCTCGCTGGCTACTGAGGGCATATGCCAGCACTTGCTTGAGAAACATGCAACGTGAGAGGCTACGCGTAACCCTGGAGCAGGCTTCATGCGAACTCTGATTGCGATTGTGGGGCTGCTGATGGCGCAGCCCGTTGAGCCGGCACGCGCGCTCGTCACCCTCGGGTTCCTCGATACACCGAACGCCGCCGAAGACGTCGAGGTTGTCGGCGGGCTTGCTTATGTCGCCGACGGTCACTTCGGCCTACGCGTGGTCGACGTCTCGGATCCCGCCGCCCCGGTTCTACTCGGGGCCCTCAATACGCCGGGCTACGCCTGGGATGTCGAGGTTGTCGGCGGGCTCGCTTACGTTGCCGACTCCGGCAGCCTGCGGGTGATCGACGTCTCGAATTCCGCCGCCCCGGTCGAGCTCGGCACCCTCAGTACGCCGGGCAGCGCCCAAGATGTCGAGCTGGTCGGCGGGCTCGCTTACCTCGCCGACTACAGCGCCGGCCTGCGGGTGATCGATGTCTCGAACTCCGCCGCCCCGGTCGAGCTCGGGGCTCTCGACACGCCGGGCAGCGCCCAAGACGTCGAGGTTGTAGGCGGACTCGCTTACGTTGCCGACCACGGCTCCGGCCTGCGCGTGATCGACATCTCGAATTCCGCCGCTCCGGTCGAACTCGGGGCGATCGATACGCCGGACGACGCTTGGGGCGTCGCGGTTGTCGGCGGGCTCGCGTATGTTGCCGACGACAACTCCGGCTTGCGAGTGATCGACGTCTCGAATTCCGCCGCCCCGGTCGAACTCGGGGCCATCGATACGCTGGGCTGGGCCCGAGACGTCGAGGTCGTCAGCGGGCTCGCGTACGTTGCCGACGGCTACTTCGGCCTGCAGGTGATCGACATCTCGAATTCCGCCGCTCCCGTCGAGCTCGGGGCACTCAATACGGCGAACAGAGCCTGGGACGTCGAGGTTGTCGGCGGGTTGGCTTACGTCGCCGACGCCACCGCCGGCCTGCGCGTGATCGACGTCTCGAATCCCGCCGCTCCGGTCCAGCTCGGGGACCTCGACTTGCCGGACGACGCCCAAGACGTGGAGGTTGTCGGTGGGCTCGCTTACGTTGCGGCGCGCAACGCCGGCCTGCGCGTGATCGACATCTCAGATTCCGCCGCCCCGGTCGAACTCGGGGCCCTCGGCTTGCCGGACGGCGTCCAAGACGTAGAGGTTGCCGGCGGGCTCGCCTATGTTCCCAACGGTAGCAACGGCCTGAGAGTGATCGACGTCTCGAATTCCGCCGCCCCGGTCGAGCTCGGGGCCATCGCCACGCCGAGCTACGCCCGAGAAGTCGAGCTCGTCGGCGGGCTCGCTTACGTTGCCGCCACGACCTCCGGCCTGAGGGTGATCGACGTCTCGAATCCCGCAGCTCCGGTCGAACTCGGAAACCTCGATACGCCGGGCTCCGCCCAAGATGTCGAGGTTGTCAGTGGGCTCGCCTATGTCGCCGACGACAGCTCCGGCCTGCGCGTGATCGACGTCTCGAATCCCGCAGCTCCGGTCGAGCTCGGGAGCCTCGATACGCCGGGCGCCGCCCTGGGCGTCAAGGTTGTCAGCGGCCTCGCGTACGTTGCCGACACCGACAGCCTGCGCGTGATCGACGTCTCGAATCCCGCCGCCCCGGTCGAACTCGGAGCCCTCGATGACCCGCGCACCGGCGAAACTCGAGACGTCGAGATTGTCGACGGGCTCGCCTACGTTGCCGCCAGTGACGCCGGCGTATGGGTGATCGACGTCTCGAATCCCGCCGCCCCGGTCGAGCTCGGGGACCTCGCTCGGGATGGCGTCAACGACGTCGAGGTTGTCGACGGGCTCGTCTACGCCGTCGGCTTCGGCCTGCAGGTGATCGACTTTGGCCCCGAGTACGGTCAGGCCCCGGTATCTGTCCCCGCCCTCTCCCTCTACTCCCAGCTCGCGCTCGTCGCAAGCATGATGGTGGTGGGTATGTGGATGTGGCGGCGAGCGGGCAGGACCTGAAGCGCCGCGCGGTCTTCTACTGTCGGCAACATCTGCTTGTCTGACCGCTGCCGCGACAGCAACGTTGCTGTGCGGCAGCCGACAGCGGCAGACCCGGCGCAGAGGATCTCACGGGGCCCCTCAGGCTCCGGTGTCCTGCTCCGGGTCGTAGATATCGGGCTCGATGTAGATGATTGCCGCAACGGGGAGTGACTCGCGGATGCTCGCTTCGATGACATCGATGCTGTCCGCGAGCTCGCGAAAGCTGAGCTGCTCGTCGAATTCGACCTTGGCAGCAACGAGGAGCTGATCGGGACCCAGGTGCTGTGTGCGCAGGTGGATGAGACGGCGCACGTCTTGCGCCACGAGCACCCGCTCGCGAATGCGGGCTTGGTCAGCCGCGGTCGCCGCTTCGCCGATCAGCAGGCTCTTCATCTCGACGGCGAGCAGGCAGGCAATACAGCCGAGCAAGAGACCGATCGCGACACTCCCCAGTGCGTCGAAGCGCGGCTCATCAAACACGACGGCCAGGGCGATGCCCGTGAGCGCGATCGTCAGACCACAGAGAGCGCCGAGGTCTTCGAGCAGGACGACCGGCAGCTCCGGGCTCTTGGTACGGCGGATGAAGGTCCACCAGGAGGCGTCTCCCTTGCTCAACCTCGCTTCGTGAACCGCCATGCGAAAGGAGAAGCCTTCGAGCAGGAGACCGACGAGCAGAATCCCGATGGCCCAGCTCGGATCGCTGATGACGTGTGGCTCGCCGAGCTTCGTGATTCCCTCGTAGATGGCGAAGAGCGAGCCCAGCGAGAAGATCACCAGAGCGACGACGAAAGACCAGAAGTAGCGCTCGCGCCCATAGCCAAAGGGATGCTCGGGCGTCGCGACGCGTCGGGCCGATGTGCCGCCCCAGAGCAGGAGCGCCTGATTGCCGGTGTCGGCGACCGAGTGCACGCCCTCGGCGAGCAGCGATGCAGCACCGGTGACCACGTAGCCGATGAACTTCGCAATGGCGATGCCGAGATTCGCTGAGAGTGCGGCGAGAATCGCGCGCCGGTTTCCCTGATTCATGTGTCGCTATGTCCCAGAGAACGACTCCGCCTGCCGCGCAGCGGCGCAGCAACGAATCGCTTCGTGTAGCCCGACCCGGCTCGGCGCGCCACGCCGCACGATTGCCGATCGAATGCCCCGGCCTGTCTCATGTAGCAAGTGAGATGTATCCGCTAAACAGCTGATATGGAACGGATCTCTAGAGACTCAACCTGCCAGATATCGAGCCATTGGCCGCACCGCAGCAGACGCCCACCTCAGTCTTCGATCAGCTCGATGAAGAGATCGTCGAGCTCCTGAATATCGCTCGACACAATCTCTTCTTCATTCGCGTCGGGTAGCGCGATCTGCGTGGCCTCCGCCATGGCGCCCGGACCGGCGCTGGCGGCCTCGAAGGTGGGCAGCGGCGCAAGCGGGAGTTCTTCAGGCCCATCGCTCATCAGCCCCATCACCTCGGAGTCGAGGTCGATGGTATCCGCAGCAGCCTCGAAATCCGCGCCGAGCACCGTCGTCAGCTCCTCGGCTACACCTCCGACAGGCTCGAGCAGTGCTCCAAGATCCGCACGCGGGACGTCCGCCGTTGGTGACCTCTGCTCCGCGACTTGCAGATCCAGCGCAGGACCCGCATCGGGATCCGTTATGTCACCCACCACGGGGCTGGATGTCGTTCCCGAGGAATCGCGCTGCAGGCTCGGCGACGGTGCGAGCTGTGTGTACGTAGTGCCGGGATCGGGTCCAATACCCAGGTCGTTCGCCGCGCGCTCCACATCACTCGACTCGATCTGCGGGCGGCCCGCCAGGTAAGCCTCGAAGAGCGCGTTGTCGGCCAGCGTGTTGATCAGCCGGGGCCGCCCGCGGCTGAACTTCGAGAGTGACTCGACTGTCGCCGCTGGGATGATCTCCAGCCTGGCTCCCACGGCGGCCAGACGGTGGGCGATATACGACGTGGCGTTGATCAGGTCGAGAGGCATCAGGCGCACGCGCACATCGACGCGCTGCACCAGGGCTGCATCACCTGCCAGCCTCTCATCGAGCTCGGGCAGGCCGACGAGCAGAAGCGAAATCAGGCGCCGCTCCTCGTACTCCATATTGAGCAGGCCACCGATCTCCGCCATGGCTTCCGAGCTCAGCACGTGAGCATCGTCGATGACCAGCACCGCGTGGCGGCCGTCCTCACGCACAATGGCCAGGCCCTCGTAGATCTGCGCAAGCAGTCCCGAGCGATCCGGCGCCGGCTCCTCGACACCAAGCTGCCGAGCGAAGCGGCTGAGAATCGCGTGGGCGTCGGCTGCCCCGGGCAGCACCACCATCAGTGAGGCTTCGAAGACCTCCTCCTCGAGCGCCTCAAAGATCCGCCGGGCGAGAAGCGTCTTGCCCGTCCCCGCCTCGCCGGTAAGGATGGTCAGCCCCTTGTTCTGTCGCATGCCCCGTTCCACGCGACGCAGGGCATCGCGATGGCAGGCGCTGTCGAAGTAGAAGCGCAGGTCCAGCTCGTTGCTAAAGGGATCCTGCGAGATGCCGTAGTGATGTAGATGCTCCACCAAACCGCTCCGTCAAACGAAAGAGATCTTCTTCTTGCGGCCTGGCCGTTTGCCCGACCGGGAATCCAACTCAGGCGCGGCCGAGGCTGACGCCTCTCCGGCCCGCTCCGCCGATTCGACGACCGCCTCGGCCTCGGCGAGCACGTCGTCGAACGACTCGAAGACCTCCGGCTCGCTCGGCTCCTCGGCGTCATCATCCTGCTCGGCGATCAGATCGTCGAAGGACTCGTATTCCTCATCTTCACTCTGCAGCTCGAGCGGTACCTCGTCATCACCGGCCTCTTCGAGCTCCGCGAGCCTCTCGGCAACACCCGGAAAGCTCGCGTCCAGCTGCTGAACGTTCTCGAGGGCGCTCTTGGCCCGCGGCCGATCGCCATTCGCTTCATAGGCACGGCTGAGATCGAAGTAGACACCCGCCTGGCGCTCAGTCGGCAGATCGGGCGTCGCCAGTGCCTGCTCCAGATGACTGACGGCATCGGCGCAACGGCCGACTTCGAGAGCGCAGAGCCCCATCAGGCAGAGACTATCGAAGCGCCGAGTCGGGCAATTGAGACAGACCCGGAACTCGGCGAGGGCATCATCGAAGAGTCCCATCTCTCGATACGCGATTCCCAGGTCGTAGCGCGTGTCGAAGTCGCCCTCTTCCAGCGTAGCGCTGACACCCCTCTTGAAGTCGGCAAAGATCGATTCGAAACCATCGTCTACACTGGAGAGCACTTCGGATGTCTGGTCATCGCCCTCGGCAGTGCTCTCGTCGGACTGCTCCAGGACATCGGCCAGTGCCTCGGCCAAGTCGAAGCCTGCGTCATCAGCCGCAGCGGCGACCGGCGCGGTGTCGTCGATCGACGCCTCCTGGGCCGTGGGCCGCGGCGGCTCGGCGACGAGCGGCTCGGACTCGAATGCCGTGGGCGGGTCTACGGGGGACGCGAGCCTCTCGACCTCCGTGGAGTCGTCTCCCACGTGGGGAGTCGTCTCGTCGGCGCCCTGCACGCCGACTCCGGATTCCAACTCGGTCGGTTCCGCGTCGCTGTCGGCATCGACATCGGAATCCGTATCGGCAGCCGTATCGGCATCGGCATTGACCTCGACGTCATCAATGCCGGCTGTGAGATCCGCGTCCGGCTGCGTCAGCTCGGCCTCCAGGCCCTGCTCGAATTCCGCACTGTCAGCGGGGCTGCCGGTCGTCTGCGCGTCTTCGACGGGCTCGACCCCATCTCGCGTCTCGAACTGCTCCGGCGTAACGCGTTCGGTTACCTCGGACGGGTCTTCACCACGTGCTGCTGCCAGCTCACCAAGCTTGAGAAGCGCACTCGGGTGGTTGGGCGCAATGGCCAGAATTCGTTTGTAGATGGCTTCGGCTTCATCGGCCAGGCCCTGCTGCAGATAGAACTCCGCCTCCTCCAGATCCTCGCTGATCTGCGCCGCCGTCGTCGTGCTCTGTTCGGCATCGCTACTCGGAGAGGACGCTGGCTCCGTGACCTCGCTCTGGTCGAGCACGTCGCTCTGCTGCTCCGCATCTTCCGTCCCGGCAACCGCATCCGCGCCAGCGCTGTCCAGCTCGATCTCGATCTCATCGCCGACGACATCCGGCTGCTGCTCAGCCTCATCTTCCGGCTCCGTCACTACGCCCGTGACTCCCGGCCCGTCGATCGAGATCTCGACATCCATCTCGTCGTCAGCAGCGACATCCACCTCGATCTGCGGATCCAGATCGACACCGGGCTCGGTTGGCGCTTCCGACGCAACTCTCTCGTCCGGCGCGGCGCTGGCCTCGGCGACCGGCTCGTCGCCGCCCAGCTCGATCTGCGAATCCAGATCCGCGCCGGGCGCGGTCTGCGCTTCCGACGCAACTTCCTCGTCCGGCGCCTCGCTGACCTCGGCGGCCGATTCGTCACCACCCAGGTCGATCTCCAGATCCAGATCTGCACCGGGCGCGGTCTGCGCTTCCGACGCAGCTTCCTCGTCCGGCGGCTCGCTGACCTCGGCGGCCGATTCGTCACCACCCAGGTCGATCTCCAGATCCAGATCTGCACCGGGCGCGGTCTGCGCTTCCGACGCGGCTTCCTCGTCCGGCGCCTCGCTGACCTCGGCGGCCGACTCGTCGCCGCCCAGGTCGATCTCCATGTCGAAGTCGATGCCGAGCTCCGGCGAGTCGTCAGAGCTCGGTGCCGCCGCGAAGTCGCCCTGTTCGAGAGAGGACTCGGCGGCGGCGTCTTGCGCCACCTGTTGCGGCTCCTCGCTCGGCGATGAGTCAAGATCGGCGACGGCGGTGGGATCCAACGCGGCGATGCGATCCCTCAGAATGTCGCAACCCGCTTGGTCGCCATCAGCGCTCGCCCGGTCGGCGGCCTGCAGCCAGCAACCGACGGCCTCGTCGTTGTGCCCCCCCTCGGCGTATGCCTCTCCCAGCTTCTCCAATGCGCTGCGAGAGCTGGGATCTTGAATCAAGATCGCCTTCAGGCTGGCGATGGCCTGATCACGCTTTCCATAGCGTAGGTAGACGCTGGCCTCCGCGAAGAGCTGGTCGGGATCGCCCTCCGGCAGGACCTCTACGTCGGCCTGCTCGGACGCGCTGGCGTCCCCTGCGAGATCCAGGAACTTCTGGTCATCACCGGCGTCCAGCCCGTCGTCGGTGACCAGGAAGTCCTCGTCGTTCAGTAACTCGTCATCGCCGAGCAGCGCGTCTTCGTCGGCCTCCGACTCATCGCCCCCGATCCCTGAAAGAGACGGGGCGCACTCGGCCGGCAGCCTCTGCAGGACCTCGCGAGCGTGCTCTTCGTCTCCGCGGTCGCGGTAGAGACCCGCAAGGCGGCGAGTAACCGCAGCGAGCTCAGCTTCGTTGCCCAGGCTCTTGTAGATTCCACACAGGAGTTCGTAATTGTCGGGTTCGGGTACCAGCTCGACGGCCTGCACCGCGAACACCTCAGCACGCTGCGGCTCTCCGAGATCACACAGATTCTGTGTCAATGCCAAGAGAACATCGACGCGCTCGGGCTTGATTTCGAGGATGCGCTCCTGGACGACCACCACCTGTTCCACGGCACCCTGGCGCGCCAGCTCGGACACTACTTCCGAATACTCGGCAACAGCGTCCTCCTCCATGTTCTCTTGCTTGAGCAGCTCTGCAACCTTGAGGCGGCTGGTGGTGTTGGTCGGGTCCAGCGCCGCCATCTTGCGGAGCAGCTCGAGAGCCTCCCGCCTGCGCCCCTCGCGATAGTAGCCATCAGCAGCGGTCTGAAGTGCGGAGACGGCTTCGGAGTCGAGACCCATGCGCTGGTACAGCTCTGCCAGCGTGATCTGCGCAGTGTGACATTTCGGGTCGAGATTCAGAATCTGCTTGAGGACGGCGACCGCCCGGGCATCGAAACCGTCCTGCTTGTACTGGTTGGCGACCTTGTTGTACTGGGCAATCGCCTCCTCGACCTGGCCCCAGCGCCGATAGGCATCGCCGACCTCGAGCAGGAGCTTGGCGTCGCGCGGGTCGCTCTGAATGAGCCGGTTGTACTCCTTGAGCGCCTTTTCCTTGGCGCCCTTCTGAGCGTACTTGCGCGCCGCCTCGAGCACTTTGCGTTTGTTGATGGCCAACGGTTCCCCAGCGTGCAAGCGTGAATGTGCAGAACGAGAGCAAATGCCCCTCGCAGATTGATATCGGCCATCTAGCTGTACCCTTGAGCGGCTTGCGGGCCTCCCACGGGGTGCCGGCAGCCCGCCTGAACCCGGCCCGAGAGTTGGCCCGAGAGCTGGCCTTCAGCGCCGCAGGTGCTCGACCAGGGCGTCCAATCCGAGGCGGTAGCCACGCGGCCCGAGCCCTGAGATTACGCCGAGTGCCACGCCGGATATGTAGGAGTGGTGCCGGAATTCCTCCCGAGCGAATACGTTCGAAAGGTGCACCTCGACCAGGGGCAGGCCGGTCGCAGCAAGGGCGTCGCGCAGGGCGACGCTGGTGTGCGTGAGCCCCGCCGGGTTGATCAGGATTCCGTCGAAGCTCCCGAGAGCCTGCTGGACACGATCGATGAGCAGCCCCTCGTGGTTCGTCTGGAAGCACTCAAGCTCGCAGCCCAGCTCCGCCGCCCGAGCCGAGAGATCCGAGTCGATCTGAGCCAGAGTGGTGGGACCGTAGACCTCTGGCTCGCGACTCCCCAGCAGGTTCAGATTCGGACCATGTACAACCAGAATGCGCAGTGACTCGGGCACGCCACCTCCCACGCCCCGAGCTCCGTCGGTCCAACCCGCTCAGAGTTCGTGGCGAATCGCCATGAGATTCCGCCGAATGAGATAGCGCGCCTTGCCGAGGTTGCCATCTGTGGCCAAGGCCATCACCAGCAGAATATCCTCATCGACGCCGTGGAAGATCAGCGTGAATCGCCCCAGCGTCACGACGGTCTCCCTTACACCGCCTCCGCCGAGCGCATCAGAAGCCTTCTCGATCTCCTTGATGATGCGCCCGAACTCGATACCCGCCGAACCGATATCACCTTCCAGCGGGTCCTTGCCGCTGACGGGGCCCTGCAGCTGTGCGATCGCGATTCCGTCGGTCCCCATCAGGGACACGCCGAGGACCCCTTTGCACTGGTCGACGATGCTCTGAAGGATCGATTCGAAGCTCATGCCACACCCCTCTGCAGATTGTGAAGCCAGCTCTCGAGGACCGCCAAGATGCGAGCTTTGCCGGCCACCGGTGTGTCAGCAGCTGGCCACTCCTGCGAAGCCGCGGCCAACAGCTCGGCGGCATCGCCGGCCCGCGGCGACCGGCGCTCGGATGACCCACCGCCGAGGGAATCCCGGATCGCACTCGCCCCGGCGCTGTCGCCCTGGCGCTCCAACAGCGTAGCCATCGTGCTCGTGTTGAAGGCACTGCCTTCGTAGACCTCGAAGCCCTCTTCACTCGTCTCGCCCGTCTCGGCACTCGGGGCGTGGTCGAGCAGAGCCCGCTCGGCCATGCGATTGGCAGACAGCATTTGATCGGACTCGGGCTTTGCACCCAGAAATGCCTGATCTATCTCCGCGTCGGCCACCTCATGTTCGAAGTCGGACTCGCGGTCGCCATTCTGCATCGGGAGCGCCACCAAGTCCTCGGGAGAAGCCGGCAACGGCATTTGCGTCAAGTCCGACGGCGAATCCAGCGCCGTCTCCGCCGCTGCGGCTGCCGAGAGCGACTGCGCACCCGTCCCGCCCGAAACAAGTGCGTGAGGATCCACCAGCGAGTCGAGAATGGCTGCGAGCGCCCGCTTGGCCTCCTCGGCCTCGCCGAGCTCGAGCAACGCCAGGCCGAGCGAGACACGGCCCGCCATGCGACCCGGTGCGTGCTCCAGTCCAATCTCCGAAACGCGCCGCGCTTCTGTGGCGCGACCGGCCCGCCTCAGCGCCTCAGCCAGTGCTGGGAACTCCGGCGCCCCGGGGTCGCGGTCGACGCAAGCCTGGAGGCTGTCGATATCGCACCGCTCTCTCGTCTCGGCCACGGCAATCTCCCCCTCTCCCCTTCCTCTCTCCTCTCTCGCGTCACCTGCGACCCACACGCGGGAGACCCCATCGGGTTCTCCCCGACCGCTCCCCACACGCGGAGCATGCCCGTCTCAGTATAGAGGACGGGGGGCGACCGAAGCCCCCCCCCGCCCTCGCCACCGTTCGCGAGCCTTCCAGCCTAGTTGGCCGCCAGCTCCGGATTCACCACGACACGCGGAGTCACGAAGATCAGCAGCTCCTTGCGCAGGTCGGTCACCTCCCTCGACTTGAAGGCGGCCCCCAGAACCGGAATGCGGTGCAGATACGGTACCCGGGTCTCACGCGTCGTCTTGTCGACGGTGTAGATGCCACCAATTACAAGAGTCTGGCCGTCCTTGACCAACGTCTCGGTCTTCGCCTGGTTTTTCGCGATCGCAGGCGAACCAGTCGGTGTCGACACCGACGCATCCGGCGCGTTGCGCGTCACCTCGAGACCCATGATGATGCTTCTGTCCGTCGTGATATGCGGCGTCACCTTGAGACTCAGTACCGCATCGATGAATTCGAGCTTCGCATCGCCGTTCTCGAAAGTCTGGAAGGGGATCGAAATACCCTGCTCGATCACCGCCTCTCGGTTGTCGAGTGTCACGATGCGCGGGCTCGAGATCACCTTACCGTCACCACTGGCCTCCATCGCGTCGATGTTGACATTGACTTCCATTTGATCATCGAGGAGGAAGGCCCCGAGCGAGAGAGCGCCGGTTGGTATGCTCGTAATCGGGTTGTAGAACGTCACGCTGTTGTCGCCCTCGAACCTGAAGTTCTCATTGCCCAGATCCGTGCGCAGAGTATCCTTCGTAAAGCCATTGACAAACGGCTGCGTGGCGGCGCCCCATCGGCTCCCGAGCGCTCGAGAGAATTCGAGGTTGGCCTCGACGATCCGAGCCTCGATCATCACCTGCGGTGTCTGGGTGTCGATCGCCTGGATCAGCGCAGTGGCCTCGTCGATGACGCTGCTGATGTCCTTGATAATCAGCGTGTTCGTCCGCTCGTCGGTATTCACAGTGCCACGAGGGGAGAGCAGGCGCTTCACGAGTTCAGCCACGTCCTTCACAGCAGCGTAGTTCACCGGCTGCAGCTTCACCTCGAGATCCTCGAGCTTCTCCTTGTTGCGACGCTCCTGGAGACGCACCTCTTCCTCGACCTTGAGAATCTCCGACGGAGCAATCCGAAGCACGTTGCCCACGCGCACGAAGCCGAGCCCCTTGGTCAGCAGAATGACGTCGAGTGCCTGATCCCATGGCACGTCCACGAGGCGAATGGTGACATTGCCCGCAACCTCGTCCCCGGCGATGATGTTGAGGTCACTCACCTCCGCGATCAACCGCAACACATCAGAGATCTCTACGTCCTTGAAGTCCAGGGAAATCCGGCGACCCGCATATTCCTTGCCATCGATCAGTCCGCCCTCCTCGAGGATCTCCACCGCAGCCGGCGGCTCGAGTGAGGCTGGCGGCGCACCGGCCGAAGTCGGAACCATCTCATCCTCGTGCGCACTTGCGACCGCCAAGCTCGCCGGTAGGGCGGGCTCGGGCAGCTCACCGTAGTCCTCTGCGACCTCGTCGCCCACGACCATCTCGGCGACCAACTCATCGCCCGCCGGATCCGACATCTCACTCATCGGATCGACCGCAGCATGTTCACCGGGCTCGGTCGCCTGTAGCTCCTCGCTGTCGCCCGGCGACGTCTCGTCACCAACCTGCGATTCCGAGAAGCTCAGCTCGCTCTCGAGATCCTCCTCCGCTGCCGAGATGTTCTCACCCGGGACGAAGGCCGGCGGCGGCGCGGCGGCAACGCCGGTGTTCTCGAAGTCAATGAAGAGCAGCGAGCCACGGCGCGTCAGTGTGGGGTCCAGGTCCGGGGCGCGCTTCATCACCACGCGAACCTCTCGCCCAGGTACGTCCGGCTGCTGGAACGTCGTAATCAGCGACAGTGGGCCACCCGGCTGCGGCGTGATGCGCTCACCCACGGCCGAGGAAATCACTGCGTTCTTGATGCTGATGACGACAGTCTCGGAATCAGGTGTCAGCACTTCGTAGTCGATCACCTGATCGCTCAACACGGCAACGCGATCACGCTCCTGATTGCTGTCGTACTGCAGACCATAGATCTCCGCCGCATCGGACTCGACGACCGATGCGGTCTCCTGCTCCGATTCACTATCGACCGCTTCCGTCTGCGTGTCGTTCACCGGCAGAGCGGTCTGCTCAGCTACCTGTTCAGCTACCTGCTCAGCTTCCTGCTCAGCCACCGTCTCAACGGGTTCCATCTCAACGGGTTCCATCGGTCGGCCGGCATCATCGGATCGGGAGAGACTGCTGGCGAGGGCACCATCGAGGTCAGCGCCGCTGCCCACCGTCAGATACAAGCCGTCGGTGGCCGGGATCACCCTGCGGCCCTGAAAACCGTTCGCCTCGGGACCTCCGTCGATAACCACGCGCAGCTTGGTCGGATGAGCTCCGACACGCACGCGTGCCACTCGCTCGCTTGGCACGGGAATGCGGTTCCTCGAAATCTCGTTCTTCAAGCCAGGCAAGTCGACGACCAGGCGATCCGGATCTTCGAGTGTGAAGGTCTCAGTGGCGCTGATCGCCCCGTCGGCCTGCAAATGCAGAAGCACGCCGGCCTCCGTAACGGTCACATCGAGAGCGCGCAGCGCGCTGGCGGGCGCCGCAGGAACTGCGGGCGCGGCCGGCTCGAGATCGGCTGCGGCCGACATCTGCTCCACGATATCCGACGCCGCGATCTCCTCGACGGCCTCAGCCTCGTCATCACTTGCACCCAGCGGCTCAGCAGCAGCCCAGGGATCCTCCGGCTCACCACCGGACGTCGCAGAACCTTCCGCCTCGCCCTCCGCCAGCTGCGTACCAGCGAGTTCCTCGGCGGGGCCATCCTGCGCGGCATCCTCCGGCCCATCGGCGCTGGCCCGCACCCATACCGCGAGCCCCTCTGACGTCGGCGCCACTTCGTAGTCGGCCTGCATCGCCAGTGCTACCTCGATTCGAGTCACCGGCTCCGCATCACCCGCGTAGGTCGAACTCGTGACTTCGTCCACGAGACCGTCGTAGACCACGACCCGACTGGCCGAATCCGCTGCTCCCGCGATCAGGCTCGCCGGGGTATGTGTCACCCCGGGTAGCTCGATCACCAGCGTATTCTCCTGCTGGAGTCGGTAGGCCGAATAGACGGGGTCCTCGAGACCCATCAGCGTGATGACCGTCTCGCCGCCCTCACGCTGAACATCGATCTGCACCAGCTCCTGGCTGAGTGCCATCTCCGGGCTGCTCGACTCATCCCCTCCGCCAGGAGACTGAGACGTCGCACACGCGAACATCACGGCCATCGCGCACATCCCGGCGATCCATGCAATATTTCTTAGCCTTCCGCTCTTCGGATCGACCATCGAGCTCACCCTCCTTGGCTCCTACGAATGCGCATTTCGACGTCCTTCGTGGACTGGTTCCCGTCGAAGTCGACGAATGTCTCTTTCACCAGCACCAGATTGTCTCCAATGTGGATCACTCGTCCGCTGTTCTTTCCGATCTGCGAGCCCTCGCCCACCATGAACGAACGACCACCGGGATCAGTCACCAAGGCGCGTGGTCGTCCCGTATCCCAGACCACCGCAACTACGGCGAGCTGTCCGAGCTCGTAGTCCCCCAGCGGGCCAAAGCCCACCTTCGGCGCTTCCTCGTCCACGAACTGCAGAGACCGGAAGGGATCTCGCTTCCCGCTCTCGTCGTAGACATAGCCTTCGCTGACCGTTCCGAATCCGGTCTGAAGCTGGCTCTCAGGCTCGCTCTCCGGGACTGACGCGTGCTGCTGAGTCTTTCGACCCTTCATCAGCGCCTCCTTCAGCTTGTCTCGCTTCGCGGCGAACTCCTGTGTCGTGGGCGCCGTCACCGGATCCTCGTTGCATCCGACCAGCAACACGACCAGAGCCAGCGCGACTATCGCACCAACACTTCTCACGTTCACCCTCCTACACCCGCTCGTGCGGCTCGCCGCGAGGAGCCGTGGAAGCCGATCGGCCCTCCTCGCCGAGGAAACGGAACGTCGTCGCAGTTCCGTCGATCTTGAGGCTGGTGCCCCCCCTGTCCTCACTGCTCACCGTGACCGAGAGTGAGCCAATGTTCACGATTCTCGGCAAGCGACCGACGCGTTCGAAGAACCGCGCCAAGTCGTGATAGCCCCCCTCCAGCTCGATGAAGAACGGGACCTCGGCATAGAAATCATGAAGCACTTCGGGCTCACGCTGAATGGACTTGATCTGCACGCCCACCTGCTTGCCCGCGGTGCTGATATCCTGCAGCAGGTCTTCGAACTGCTTGCTGTTCGGCAGCTGCTTGAGTGCCTTCTCCAGATCCCGCTCGAGTACCGCAACCTCCTGTTCGAAGGCACCGACGTTCGTGGCGACAGCCCGAACGTTGTTCAACTGCCGCTGCAGCTGCTGGGCACTCATTCGGAGGTCGAGCACCTCCTGCCGCTTGGGCTGGTACGAGAGAAAGTAGAATCCAGCCGCTACCAGAAGTAGTAGAGCTGCCACCGCCCCCAGGCGAGCTGGCTTCGGCACTCTCGCGAGCTTGGCGAGCTGTTCATCGAGGTCGAAGTTCATCTCCATCAGCGTTTCCCCTAGGCGTCCGTAGCGCCGCCCTCGCCCTCTTCTTCGGGCGTGGGTGTCACGAGGTCGGCGTTAATCTCGAACTTGACCAATCTCACCCCGTTCACGGGCTGGCCTCGCCCGGTCTTGACGAGGTCTACGTTGGCGAAGTACTGCGAGCCGTTCAGCGAGCGCAAGAAGTCTGCGACGACCCCATTGTCCAGGCTGTTCCCCTCCAGCGTCACCTGCCCACCAGCGGTGGTAACACCAGTCAGCCAGAGCCGATCCGGCGTATGGGTCGCGAGCTCGTCGAACATGCGCACCGGACCGCTGCGAGCGCGGTCGAGGCCTTCGATCACGTCCAACTTGTCCTGCAACTCGGACTTCTTCTTCTTGAAGCCCGAAACCAGCGCTTCCTGCGGCCTGTAGCGCGAAATGTCGCTCTCCAGCTGCCCGACCTGGGCTCTCACCACGTTGAGCTGATCCGTGGTGCGACTGTTCAACATCAAGCCTCCACCCACGATCATGATCAGCCCCAGAAGCAGGACGGCAAGACTCTCTCGCAGCTCCGCTGCTCGCCTTGCTTCACGATGAGCAAGTAGATTGATCTCAATCATTAGGAATCAACCCTCCGTGTCGCCAGACCGACTCCCACTCCGAGGGAAGGTCCAATGTCTTCGAGATACTCGGCGTCGAATCCCTTGCTCGGTAGCATCCTCGACAGCGGATTCATGACTTCGACCGCAAACCCCGTACGTTCCGAGAAGCTGGAGCCGAGGCCCGACACCTTGGCCCCGCCGCCGGAGAGCAGGACCTTGCCAATGCGACTTTCGACAGCCGTCGCAGTAAAGAAGTCGAGTGAGCGCGAGATCTCTCCGACCACCGTATCGGTCACTGAGCGAATCGCGTGCTCGACCTCCTGGGGAATGACCTCCTGGCTCTGCTCCGACAGATTGCCACCCAGTTTCAGGCGCTCGGCCTCATCAAAGTTGATCGAGAGCGCCTTCTGGATCTCCTCGGTGTACTGATTGCCGCCCGTCGTGATGTCCCGAGTGAAGGCCGGAACGCCATCCTGCACGACATTGATGTTCACGACCTGAGCGCCGATATTCACCAGTGCGATCACACCCTCGGGCTCGGGCTCGTAGTTGATCTCGTAGGCGTTCTCGACGGCGAAGGCCGCCACATCGATTGCGACCGGGTTGAGCCCGGCTTCGCTGATTACCTGCACGTAGTCGTCGATCAGGTCCTTCTTGGCCGCCACCAGCAGCACGTCCATCTGCCCTTCACCCGCGCTGGTGTCGAGGATCTGGAAGTCCAAGTTGACTTCGTTCACGTCGAAGGGGATGTACTGCTCCGCCTCCCACTGAATCTGATCCTCCAGTTCCTCACGGGCCATGATGGGAAGACTGACCTTCTTCACGATCACGGAGTGACCGGCAACCGCGGCCGCCACGTCCTTCCCCTTGATCCGACCGGACTGCACCGCCTCCTGAATCGCCTCGACGATCACGCTCGAGTTCAGGAAGGCGCCCTGCACGATCGCCTCGGTCGGCATGGGCGCAACGCCGAGGCCCTTCAGCTCGAAACCCTTGTCCTTGCCCTTCATGGCGAGTTCAACCGCCTTGACTGAGCTGGACCCGATGTCGAGTCCGATCACGGATCTTCTTCCGAAGCTGGGTAGCGACAGGTTCATCGATTGCCCTCTCCCGGCGGCCGCTGCTACAGCAGCCCGTCGTCGGTCACCACGTCCGGAATGGTTCCGGGCGTGGGCTGTTCAATCTGCATAAGACCGAAGACCCGGTCCTTGTCCGAGACCTTCAGACCGAGTGCCAGAAGAATCTTGCGCTTCGTGTCCAGGCGACAGGGACGGCCTGCCTCGACTCGGTCGATCGTCAGTGTCGAGAGACCTGACTTCCGAGCCAGCTCGGCCTTGCTCATCATGAGGTTCTCGCGATACCTCTGTACGTTGTTGCTCGGCACCAATCACTCCTCCGCGAACCGTGGTCGGCTGACCAGTCGGGTGCGTCTCGAACACTCGGACTATCGGCCCGGTGTTTCGGGGACTTGAGGACACAGGACTCCGGCTCGTTGTGTCGCGAATCACACTGCACTCGCTGGCAGCCGCGAGGCAGCCCGAGCGGGCGCGGGATGCTCCGCGCGACCCGGGTGGTGTGGATTCCCCTCGTTTCACAAGAGTACTGTCGATACAGCCTGTCCGGAATTCCGCCGGGGGCGGTGCAGCAGACGCGCCACGTCACGCGTCGGCGCATTCCACCTTGAATGCACGGACCGACATGCCGATTGAACAGTCGCGGCGGCCGCGTCTGCGCAGCACCGCGCAAGCGAATCGAGGACGGGAGCAAGTGTTCGAGCGAATTCTGATCGTTGACGATGACGACGCGCTACGCGAGAGCCTCGAGCTCGTCCTCGCAGCCGAAGGCTACGAGCTCGCCAGCGCCGCCAGCGGTATGCAAGCCCTGGAACGCATCGAGAGCATGCCCGTGGACGTGATCCTCTGCGATCTGCGCATGCCCGGACTCGATGGCTTCGACCTGATTCCACAGCTCGCCGCGCGCCTACCCGGCGTGCCTATCATCCTGATGTCGGCCCACGCCACCGCCGATCTCGCCATCGAGGCGATGCGGCGTGGCGCTTACGACTACCTCGCCAAGCCCTTCCAGCCGTCCGAAGTGCTCCTCACTCTGCGCAAGGCCCACGAGCGAGAGCGACTGAGGAGAGCCAACCAGCTGCTGAAACGCGACGTCAGCCGCGCCCTCGGTGAGCGTCCGATCGTAGCGGCATCGCAGGTGATGATCGACCTGCTGGAGATGCTGGAGCGCACAGCGACGTTCAAGGCCACGGTCCTGCTCACAGGCGAGAGCGGAACCGGCAAGGAGGTACTCGCCCGAGCGCTTCACGCCCAGTCGCCGCGCCGAGACGAACCCTTCGTCGCGGTCAACTCGGGCGCCATCCCAGAACAACTGCTGGAGAGTGAGTTCTTCGGGCATGCCAAAGGCGCCTTTACCGGGGCGAACCGGGCGCGACGTGGGCTCTTCAGTGAAGCCAACCGCGGCTCGATCTTTCTGGACGAGATCGGCGAGCTGCCGCTGGCGCTACAGGTCAAGCTGCTGCGCGTTCTGCAGGAGGAGGAGATTCGTCCAGTCGGCGAATCCAAGGCCCAGCAGGTGGATGTCCGCGTGATTGCGGCCACCGCACGGGATCTCGAAGCCGAGATCGCGGCGGGTCGCTTCCGCGAGGACCTCTACTACCGGCTCAACGTCATTCACCTCCACGTTCCTGCTCTGCGCGACCGCAGAAAGGACATCCCGCTGCTGGTAGACCACTTCCTCGCCCACTTCCGCGATACGCTGGGCAAGCCCGTGCGCACGATCGCTGACGATACGCTGGCGAAGCTGACCGGCTACCACTGGCCGGGCAACGTGCGCGAGCTCGAGAATGTGATCGAGCGCGCGGTAATACTGGCCGACGGTGATCGGCTCACCCTACGAGAGCTACCCGATAGCATTGCCTCGGGCTGCAGCAAAGAAGCGGCAGAGAGCTCCGGCGGCGATTTTGCTCTGAGACGGGCGCGGCGCACCTTCGAGATTCAGATGATCCGCCGTGCTCTGAGCGCCACCGAGGGAAACCGCACGCACGCGGCCAAGCTGCTGGAAATCAGCCACCGCGCCCTGCTGTACAAGATGAAGGACTACGGGATCAAGGACTGAGGGGCACGTGGGAACGTGCACGGCCAGCTCGGCGAGCAACGCCCGAGTCCAGCCTCCAGTCGGAACATCACGCTCCACGAACCTCCGTCCCCACTCGCTTGGCTGCGCCGCCCGTCTTCGCCAATCGCAGGGAAAGGGTCGCACCGCCCAACTCGCCTCTCGGTGTGCAGTCCAGTACGCCGCCCAGCTCCTCAGCCAGCCGCTGCGCATTGGCCAGCCCGAGCCCCGTGCCCTCTCCGGGCGGCTTGGTCGTGAAGAACGGGTCGAAGATGCGCTCGCGATCCTCCTCAGAGATACCCGGACCGTTGTCGGACACCTGGCACTCGATCGCGTCCCACTCTCGACGGGCTTCCGTGGCCTCAGGGGATTCTCCGACTCGTACACACAAATGAGCCGGCTGCAGCTTCAGAACGATTCGCGGTTTCCGCTCCTCGCGCACGGCGTCGGCGCCGTTGACGACGAGGTTGAGTAGAATCTGCGCGATCATACTCTCGTCTGCCAGGATCGCGGTCACACCATCACACCGCAGCAGCTCGAACTCGACCGCCGCGTAGCACTTCTGTGCACGCACGAGTCCGAGAACCTGCTCGCCCACATGCACCAGGTCGACCCAAGACGGCTTGGCCTGGGGGGGGCGAGAGAAATCGAGCAGCTGCCGCAGAATCTCGCGAACCCGTCCGCCCTGCTCTGCTGCCCGCCCGAGGTAGCCGCGAACCTCGTCGTTCAGAGAATCCTCCCTCTGCGCCAGCTCCAGGAAGGCCAGTAGCGCGCCCATCGGGTTTCCCACCTCGTGCGCCACACCGGCGGCCAGGCTTCCGACCGCGGCAAGCCGCTCGGCGCGAACCAGCCCGGCCCGCGCCTGGCTCAGCTGTGCATTCGCGTCACGCAGATCCCTCACGGCCTTCTCGAGCGCGCTGGTTCGGTGCTCGAGTGCCTCACTCATCTCATTGAAGGCCCACGCCACCTCCTGCACCTCGTCGACGCCTTCCAGACGCACGCGGGCGCCGGGGCCCGCCTCACCAATCGTGCGTGCGGCCCCGGCGAGTTCGCGCATCGGCGCGATCACTCTCTGCCGCAGCAGGTAGCTGCCGAAGGCGGCGAAGACCAGGGCGTCCAGTACGAGCAGTGTGATGAGCGAGCTTCGAGACACGACCGACGGAATCCGAGCCACTGCCACATCGCCTGCTGTGGCTGTCGAAGCGGCAAAGCGAATCGGATCCCAGGGTGCACCCGAACGCAGGATGGAGCCCCTCGCCCGACGCGCCTCCCGGGCGAGGCTGCGAGACTCCTCGTCGATCGGCCCGGCCCCGTCGCTGCGCTCCGCCGTTTGCCCGGATTCCGAAACCGTCCACCAGTCGACGCCACTCGAAACGGCACCGACAGCAAACGTCGGTGCTCTGGCCTCAGCCAGCAATGCCCGCCCGAGAAGCTCCTGAAGGCTCTCGACCTGCGCGGCGTGTGTTCTGAAGAAGAACGCCGTGAGCAGAGCGGTCGCCGTGAGCATGATGATCGCCAGACTGCTCAGAATCTCGGCGTGGAGCCCGTTGCCAACACGCATCGCTAACCCTGACCAGCGCACGCTCGATCCGCTCTACTCGCTCGGACCACCCGAGTCATCCAACCCGAGCTTCTCCAACCGGTACCGGAAGGACCGGAACGAGATTCCCAGCAGCTTCGCCGCCTGCTTCTTCACGCCTCCGGCCGACCGCAGCGCCTCTCCGAGCAGGCAACGCTCATAGTCACCGAGCAGCGCCTCGAGCTTCACGCCTTCCGGTGGGATACGCGGTACACCGCTCACCGGCACCATGTCCAGCACCGTGGGCGGTAGAGCGTCGAGCTCGATCTTCCCGTCCCGCGACAGCGCCACAGCGCGTTCGACGATATTCTCCAGCTCGCGAACATTGCCGGGATACGTGTACTCCATCAGCTTCTGCTTGACGTCGTCGCTGACCGAGTCGATCTGCATACCCAGCTCCTCTGCGAACTTCTCCACGAAGTGGCGAAGCAGCAGCGGGATGTCCTCGTTGCGATCGCGCAGCGGCGGCAGCGGGATCTGGATGACATTCAGTCGATAGTAGAGATCCTCGCGGAAGCGGCCGGCTGCCACCTCCTCTTCCACTCTCCGGTTCGTCGCCGAGACAATTCGGACATCGACCTGTCGATCACTCGTGCCGCCCACCCGGCGAATCGTCTTCTCCTGAATTGCTCGGAGCAGCTTCACCTGTAGCGCGGGACTCAGCTCCCCGACCTCGTCTAGAAAGAGCGTCCCGCTGCCTGCCGCCTCGAACAACCCCTCCTTGTTCTGAATGGCGCCAGTGAAAGAACCCTTCACGTGGCCAAAGAGCTCCGATTCCAGCAAGTTCTCAGGAATCGCTCCGCAATTGAGCGCCACGAAGGCTCGCGCGTGGCGCTCGCTCTGGTCGTGGATGGCTCGCGCAACCAGCTCCTTCCCGGTGCCGCTCTCTCCGCTGATCAAGACGTTGCTCTTGGTGTCGGCAACCTGTCGGACAAGCTCAAAGACGCGCTGCATCAACTCACTGTTGCCAATGATGTTCCGATTCTTGACCTGACTGCGCAGCTCGGTCCGCAAGCGCCGGTTCTCGTTCGCGAGCAGCTTCTTCTCGAGCGCCTTCTCCACCACAAGCCGGATTTCGTCGACCTTGAACGGCTTCGTGATGTAGTCGTACGCACCCTCCTTCATCGCTGCTATGGCACTGTCGGTGCTGGCAAACGCCGTGATCACGATGACCAGTGTCTCGGGCGAGATCTCACGAGCGCTGTTGAGCAGATCGAGACCCGTCTTCCCAGGCATCTGCATGTCCGTGATGACAAGGTCGATTTCGTCGTTCTCCAGCGAGACCAATGCGCCATCGACATCAGAAGCCGTGCTAACGCCGTACCCCTCCCGTCGAAAGAAGATCTCCAGGAATTCCCGCATGCTGCGTTCGTCGTCGACGACGAGTATGCGCGCCTTCTCCCTCATTGTGGCGGCGCTCCCGCCAGCGGAAGCTCTATACGGAAGATGGTCCCAGTGCCGTCGGCACTCTCCATCGTCAACATACCTCCGTGGCTCTCGACGATCCGATGAACTGTCGCAAGCCCCAACCCCGTTCCCTCTGTCTTAGTTGTGAAGAAGGGTTCGAACATCCGCTCCTGCACGTCGTCGGGGATCCCCACGCCGGAATCCTGGATGGCAATCTCCACCCGTGAATTCCCGCAATCCTGAGCGGGATACACCTCTTGCCGTCCGTTACGGCGGAGAAGCCGCACATCTTGAGAACCATCCGCGGGGGCCAGGGAGATCTGGATCCGCAGAACACCTCCGTCAGGCATGGCTTCGATCGCGTTGCTGCACAGATTCCACAGGACCTGCTTCAGCTGATCGCGATCCGCCCAGATCTCGAGACCCGGCGGGCATTCGAACTCGACGGCCACGTTCTCCGGCCGCGCACCTTCCAGCAGTTTGAGGAGTTCGCCCAAGGCCTCGGCAGTGTCCACCGCCTCCGGAATCGGAGGCCCGGGCCGCGAGTACTGAAGAAAATCGGTGATCAAGACATTCAGACGGTCGGTTTCGCGCACCACGATGTCCATCAGTCTCTGCGATTCGCGGTTCCCTGCTTCCGCAACCGGTGCGCTCCTCAGGAGCTGAATCGACCCCGACATAGAGGCCAACGGGTTGCGGATCTCGTGGGCAATCTTCGCCGCCATCTCACCAACCGCCGCCAGCCTCTCCGATCGCCGCAGCCCCCGCTCCATGGCCACGACCGCCGTGACATCCTGAAAGATCACCACGTGACCCAACGGACTGCCGTCTGCATCCTTCAGAATCGATGCAGCCAATCCAATGAAGAGATCTGCTCCGCTCCGATTGCGGTACGGCAGCCGAGTTCGCGGGACCGCGATCCCATGTCGATCGCCCTCATACTGAAACACCAAGCGACTCGCCCCGGGCATCAGCTCCTCCACCAGCCGGTCGCAGGCCTCCTCGCTGCTGAAGCCGGTCATGCGTTCCGCCTCGGGATTGAACGAGGTGATACGTTCTTCGTTGTCCGTCGTCAGCACGCCACTCATGATGCTCTCGATCGTCCGCTGGTGCAGATCACGTAGGCGGCGAAGGTCGCTCGTGCTCTTGTCCAGCTCTCTCCCTGTGCGGTGAAGCTCGCTCGACAGCAGGCTCGCCAGCACGCCCACCAGGTAGAGTGCACCAATGTGTACGGCCCAGATCGCCGCCGTCACGCCGATGGGCGAATGACCTGATTCCCCGCCTTGGCCGCCCAGCAGACCCGTGCCCGCCTCGAGCAGTACACCCCCGTACGCAACTGCGCTAAGAGATGCCGCCAGAATGGCACCACGCCGCTCGAAGAGAACTGCACCGTATAGAGTTACGACGACGTAGAGAAAGGTGAATACTGACTCCCGCCCACCGGAGAAGTAGACCAACGATGTGACGATTCCGACATCGGTCGCGATTTGTGCGGCCGCAAAGCGATGCGGATGTCGGCTGTGCCCGATCATCAGGCCAGAGATGACGGTCGTCGCAAAGGAGACCGCAACAGTCAGGTAGAGCCCTTGCCTCGCCCAGGGCGGCAGTTCCTGCCCCAGCCCGTCCAAGCCGATAGCAATGCCGAAGCTCAGTACGGTCAGGCCAAGACGAGCGATGAGAAGCCTTGTCAAGCGCTCCTCAGAGCGACTTCCCTGCGCCGCGATCTGCGACCCGAGGGATCCCCGTTCGCTCATCTGTGGCTCACCCGCCGCCGAACGCGGCCTCTGCTACTTGATCGAATCGGCGATCGTGAAGATCGGAAGATACATCGCGATCAGAATCGCTCCGATCGAGCCACCCATGAAGACCATCATCAGCGGCTCGAGCATCGATGTGAGAGCGCCCACCGCGGTATCGACCTCGTCGTCATAGAAGTCCGCAATCTTGCTCAGCATGACTTCCATTGATCCGGTCTCCTCGCCGACGCTGACCATCTGGACCATCATGCCCGGGAAGACCTTCGAGTCTTGAAGTGGCTCCGCGATCGTCTTGCCCTCGGAGATCGAGGCTCGCGTATCCTGGAGCTCCTTCTCGATCACCATGTTGCCTGCCGTCCTCGCCACGATATCCAGTCCGTCCAGGATAGGGACACCGCTGGAAATCATCGTGCCCAGTGTCCTGGTGAATCTCGCAACAGCGACCTTCTTGATGATATTGCCGAAAATCGGCAGATAGAGAGCTGCCAGATCCGTCTTGAATCGAAATGCCAGGCTTCGTGCTCGAGCTTGCTTGAAAGCCGTGATGACGGCCACCGTCCCACCGATCAGGTAGTGGATGTACGCCTGGAGCCAAGCACTGATATTGATGACCATCTGCGTCGGCCCAGGCAGCGTGCCGCCGAAGTCGGCGAACATCTTCTCGAAGACCGGAATCACTTTGATTAGCAGTAGCAGAATACAAGCGATCGCAATCGCGCTGACTGTAGTCGGGTAGACCATCGCCCCCTTGAGTTGCTTGGCGAGCTTGTCCTGCTTTTCGAGCTGAATTGCCAGGCGGTTCAGGATCGTGTCGAGAATGCCACCAACCTCACCGGCCGCGACCAGGTTGACGTAGAGCGAATCGAAGATTTTCGGGTGCTTGCCGAGCGACTCGGCAAATGTCGCACCAGCTTCCACCTGAGAGCGCACGTCACGAATCGCCCTCTTGAAAGTCGGATTCTCCTGCTGATCAGCCAGAATGTGCAAGCACTGGACCAGCGGCAGACCCGCATCCACCATCACCGAGAATTGGCGAGTGAAGACGACCAGATCCTTCACCTTCACCTTCGGCTGCAGGAAGGTGAAGATCTCGCTGATGTCCTTCGGCTTCCCCTTGACCTTGCCGGGCACGATACCCTGCGAGCGGAGCTGAGCCATCACGCCTTCGACGCTCTTCGCCTCGAGCTCGCCCTTCTTGCTCGCCCCGTCTCTCGTCTTGCCCTGCCAGATGTAGATCGCCATCGTCACTCATCCTCTGCCGGCCATGCCGGCGTCATCTCGATCGCGTGCCTTCTTTCAGCCCACCCGACCACTTCAGAGCCGCCCCGCCGAGACCTGACCGCCCGCGCCGGGGTTTCCCGTTACGATCAGCGCCTTCAGCTCGTCGACATCTGGGCTCCGTCCTACGGCATCGTCCATGGCGATCAAGCGTTTTTGCACCAGCGTTGCCAAGCTTTGATTCATTGTCTGCATCCCAAACTTGCTCTGCCCGACCTGCATCGCTGAGTAGATCTGATGAATCTTGTCCTCTCGCATCAGGTTCTTGATCGCCGCATTCGGAACCATCACTTCCAGGGCAAGTATCCGCCCGGGCCCGTTGGCCCGGGGCATGAGCGTCTGACAGAGAACGCCCTCCAATACGAAGGAGAGCTGTTGTCGAATCTGCGACTGCTGGTAGGGCGGAAACACGTCTACGATACGATTGATCGTCTGCACCGCGGAATTGGTGTGCAGCGTCGCAAATGCCAGGTGCCCGGTCTCCGCCACCGTCAGGGCAGCTTCGATCGTCTCCAAATCACGCAACTCGCCAATCAGAACCACATCGGGATCCTGCCGCAGAATGTATTTCAGAGCCGCCTTGAAGCTGGTCGTGTCCGCGCCGATCTCCCGCTGGTTCACCAGGCACCCCTTGTGCGGATGCAGATACTCGATGGGATCCTCGATTGTCACGATGTGCTCATTTCGATCTTGGTTGATGCGATCGATTATCGTGGCGAGCGTTGTGGACTTGCCCGACCCTGTCGGCCCTGTGACCAGAACGAGGCCTCGCGGCTTCTTCGTGAGCTCCGCCACGATCGGCGGAAGTCCCAACTCATCGAATCCCATGATCTTGAATGGGATCGAGCGGAAGGCACCGGCCACATTCCCCCGTTGAACAAATACGTTCCCACGAAAGCGTGAGAGCTTCTGCACACTGAAGGAGAGGTCGAGCTCGTTCGTCTCCTCGAATTGGTGCTTTTGCGCGTCTGTGAGAACCGAATAGCAGAGCTGCTTGGTCTCCTGCGGCGAAAGCGGCGGCATCTTCAGAGGGCAAAGCTTGCCATCGATCCGCAGCTGCGGGGGAGTCCCCGTCGAGACGTGCAGATCACTGGCGCCCTTCTCGATCATCGCCTTGAGAAGCTGGTGCATATTCGCCATTGAGGGGCTCTTCCTTTACTTCAGTGGCTGTCGTCAGGCCGAATCTGCGGTAGAGACTCGATAGACCTCACTCAACGTAGTGGTTCCTTCGAGAAGTTTATTCAAGGCGCTCCGCCTCAGCGTCATCATGCCTCCGCGGATTGCCTCTCGCTTGATTTCCGTTGTTGACGCACCGTTTAGAACGAACTCCTTGAGCTCTTCGGTCATTACCATGACTTCGTAGATCGCCACGCGGCCCTTGAAGCCGGTGTCCGAGCAGAGCGAGCAGCCGGCCCCCTTCTTCGGCTGGAAGCCGGCAACCTCCTGCTCGCTGAGACCCGCGGAAGTCAGATCCTCCCTGGAAACCTCGGGATCGTCCTCGACGCATTCCGAACATATCCGTCGGCCGAGACGCTGAGCCACAATGCAGTTGACCGCGGAGGCCACCAGGAAGGGCTCGATACCCATGTTCAGCAGGCGGTTGACGGTGGACGGTGCATCGTTCGTGTGAAGAGTCGAGAGCACCATGTGACCGGTGAGCGCAGCCTTGACCGCAATCTCTGCCGTCTCGAAGTCACGAATCTCACCGACCATGATGATGTCAGGATCCTGGCGCAGAAACGAGCGCAGAGCAGCGGCGAAGTTCAGTCCAATATCTTCGTGCATCTGTACTTGATTGATACCAGACAGGTTGAACTCGACGGGGTCCTCGGCCGTAGATAGATTCTCGCCTACACCGTTCAGCTCCGACAGTGCCGAGTAGAGTGTCGTCGTCTTTCCCGAGCCCGTCGGCCCTGTCACCAACACCATCCCAAAGGGCTGATGGATGCTGTGCTTGAAATCGTCGAGCTGATCCTGCTCGAAACCTAGCTTGGTCATATCGAGCTGCAGGTTGCTCTTGTCCAGAAGGCGCAGCACGATCTTCTCACCAAAGAGCGTCGGGAGGACCGAGACGCGAAAGTCCATCTCCTTGCCTTTGCCGAGCTTGAGCTTGATACGCCCATCCTGTGGCAGCCGGCGCTCGGCGATATCCAGCTCGGCCATGATCTTTACGCGAGAGAGAATGGCATTCCGAAGCTTGATCGGCGGCTTCATCACTTCGTAGAGCACACCGTCGATGCGGTAACGCACGCGGAATGTCTTCTCGTAGGGCTCGATGTGGATATCGGAGGCGGTCCGCTTAATCGCATCTGTGAGGATGAGATTCACGAGCTTGACGACCGGCGCGTCCTCGGCTTCGCGGTTGGCCAGCGCCTCGTCGAAGTCGTCGGCATCCTGAACGACATCGATGTCGGTGTCGTCGAAACCGGCCATCACGTCCTCGAGCATGTCCTCTTGCTCGTAGTGCTGCTCGATGGCGCGGCGAATGGCCTCCTCGGAGGCCACGACCGGCTGGATGTTGTAGCCGGTGAGGAACTTGATGTCGTCCAGCGCGAAGATGTTGGACGGATCGGAGGTCGCCAGGATGAGAGTCGAGCCGGCGCGGTTGACCGGTACGACCGTATGCTTCTGTGCCACTTCCTGTGGGATCAGCTCGATCACTTCCGTATCGATGTCAAAGTCATCGAGGTTGATCGATGGGACGCCATACTGCTTGGCGACGAAGTCGGTCAGCTCCTCCTCATCGAGAAAGCCGAGCTGGGTGATCTGCGCGCCGAGTCGCTGGCCTTTGGCGGCAGCCTCCTCGCGCGCCTTCGTCAGCTGGTCTGCCGAGAGCAGATTCTCTCGGACCAGAAGTTCGCCGATCCGCTCGTTCAAGAGCCCAGCCCCTCCGCAACAGGCATCCCCCATCCGCTCCCCGCGGAACGAACGGAGGAAAATCCCTTCAGCAAGCCAATCGACGCTCCCCTGCCCTTGGCAAAAGGAGCGCAATCTCGCCGGGATATCGGCCCGCTGCGGGAGGATCTTTACTCGGAGGTGTGCGTCAGCTCGGAGAGGCTCGTGTGGGCGGCGCGCAGGACCAGCAGTCCCTGCAGGGTAAGGGTCAGCCAGAATATGAACCAGACCAGAACGCCCATCGCGAGAGCTGTCGCGGGATCGACGCCGAGCCGCACCAGCACGGCCTTGAACGCGAGTTGATAGGGCCCGATGAACCCCGGCGCCGACGGAACGGCGACCGCTGCCCCGACCGCCCCCAGGAGAATCCACGAGATGAAGAGCGTGTCCAGCGGAGAGCCCAGATCCACGCCGAACGCCCAGAGGCCGAGTAGCAGCGGTCCCGTGGAGGCGACCAGCCAGATCACGATCGAGTGGAGCACGATCCAGAAAAGGTGACGGCCGCCGCGCAGCGCCCCGAGCCCAGCGATGAAGCTGCGAAGCGCGCGCTCCACGACGGCAGAGAACGTCTCGGGAAACGGGCGCAGTAGCAGCAGAGTGAACCGGATCACGACCTCCGGCGCTGTCCGCAGCAGAACCAGTCCAGTCACCGGTGCCACGGCTATCGGCAGGAGCAATGTCGCGCCCCGGTGGAGAACTCCAGTGGCATCGGAGGTCATGCCGACGACGGCCAGCGCTCCGAAAGCCAGCAGCAACACCGTCACGATGTCCAACACACGCTCGAGCACAACCGTACCGATCACCCCCCCCAACGGGATGCCGCTCTCCCGGGCCAGCGTCCAGGAACGCACGAACTCACCAATGCGCAGTGGCAGCAGGTTGTTGACCATGAAGCCGATGGCAGTGGCGCGGTACAGCGTGCCGCGAGGGATCTCGGCAATCGGGTTGGTGAGATGTCGCCAGCGAAGCGCTCTGGCGTAGATGCTCAGCACGTAGAAGGGGGCCGAGAAGATGAACAGCTGCCAGAAGTCGACCCCCCTCATCGCCATCAGCACATCCGACAGCGGGATCCCGCGTGCGGCGTACCAGACGCAGACGAGCGTGACACCAACGCCCAGCCAAACCCGCCAGTCCCGCAACCTCGCGCCACGCCTCGGCGCAGTCGCTTCGGATTCCGCCTGTTTCACGAGTTCTTCAGCCACGCTCGAGCTTCCGCGACATCGCGAGCAATCTGCTCGCGCAAGGCGGTCGAACTCGCGAATCTCCGCTCGGGTCGCAGCAGTGTCAGAAAACTCAGCTCGACCTCACGGCCGTAGATGGCCGACGAAAAGTCGAGCAGATGGGCTTCGGCCACGAGCGCTCCTTCGTCCTCGAAGGTGGGACGGCGCCCGACATTCGTCACGGCCGACAGCCGACTGTCCCTCGCCGGGTCCCCGTCATCGAGAAAACGAAGCTCACCGATGTAGACTCCCTGCTTCGGAAGAATCTCGTTCCTCGGCGCCAGGTTGGCCGTGGGAAAGCCCAGGCCCCGACCGAATCGCCGGCCCTTCACCACCGGCCCCCGCACGCTGAACGGACGCCCGAGCAGGCTGGCAGCCTCTTCGACCTGTCCGTGACTCAGGAGATCTCGGATTCTCGTGGAGTTCACGTCTCGCTCACCGATCGTCACCTCGGGAATGATGGTGACCGAGAATCCCAGCCGCGGTCCGGTTTCGGCCAAGAGCCGCATCGACCCCTCGCGGTCCCGACCGAAGTGAAAATCGTAGCCGACGTAGACTTCCACCGGAGAGATGCGTCGGTAAATGTGCTCATTCACGAAGACTTCAGGGGACGTCTTGGCGAAGGCGAGATCGAATGGCTCCGCGATGAGTACGTCCAGCCCAAGCTGATCGAGGATCTCGACCTTTTGCTCCATGGTGGCGAGCATCCGGGGCCCGCCCTCCCGCTGCAACACCTTACGCGGATGCGGATCGAAGGTGTAGAGGACTGCTTCGCCGCGCAGAGCTCGAGCGCGTGAGATCACGGTGTCGAGAATGGCGCGGTGGCCGAGGTGTACTCCGTCGAAGTTTCCGATCGTGAGCACAGGGCGTACCAAGCGGCGTTCGAGAGTCGCGGTCCCGCGAACCAACTCCAATGCTAGACTCCCGTGCCGTGCGCACTCTCACGCAGTACTTCGTAGCGCGCTACCTGACCCTGTTCGCGGCCATCCTCGCCGCCTCCACCCTGACCATCGTGATCGTCGAGACACTGCTCAACTACGACGTGATATTTGGGATGAACGAGGGCGGGGCGGGGTTGCTCACCTATGTCTTCTTGCGAGTCCCATCCTACTACCTGCGCGATCTCATCCCGGTAGCGGCCTTCGGAGCCAGCTTCTTCTCCCTCGGCCTTGCGGTGCGGTGGTTCGAAATCACCGCCTTGAAAGCTGGAGGTATTTCGCCCCATCGCGCTGCACTCCCGCTCCTCGCCGTCGCCGCCCTGCTCTCCCTGTGCGCGTTCGGAGTGAACGAGACAATCGTGACCGGGGCAACTCGCGCCTGGAACGAGCAGCAGCAAGCCGCCGACGAGCAGCTCGTGTTTCGCCGGCGAGCGTTCTGGTACCACAAGGGAAGTATCGTTTACAACATCATGGGCTCGGATCCCGCGACGCACACCCTGCGGGGTGTCGAGATCATCAGGCGTACGCCTCGCGGCCGGCTCGAACTCGACATCCTGGCCGAGCGGGCGACCGTTGCCAAAGACGGTACATGGCACCTGGAGAATGCCACCGTCCGCCACTTCACTCCGGACCGACCCGAGGAGCCAACGCGTATCGAATTCGGCGTCACGATGGACATTCACATCTCAGACGATCGAGACCTGCTGCTGCGTCAGACAGATGCCGGCAGCCTGCCACTTCCCGAGCTGGTGGCGTACATCGAGCGCTACGGTGGCGACGACGAACCGGCCAGCCGGACTAATCGCGAACGTCTCCGCACGCTGCTTCATCAACGCCTCAGTGAGCCCGTACTCGTGCTGCTCTTCACGCTGCTCGCCGTTCCCTTGGCGCTGCGCGCGACGCCGGGGGGAGGCCTCGGTCCCACCAGTCTCTACGCCGTCGGAACCCTCGGCCTCTTCTTCTTGGCGCGCAGCGTGACCATCGCGTTGGCGACGGATGGAATCATGCCAGGCGCCGCAACCGTCTGGGGCGTGCTCTGTCTCTTCGCGCTCTGGGGCTGCCTGGGGCTCTGGCGCACGGCCCGCTGAGCCAAGAAGCTATCTCACAAACCCTTCCCGTCGCCTGGCACGTGCCTTCGGCTCGGTCCGGGGTTTGTGAGATAGCTTCTGGTGTCCTGGGACAGGACACACTACGGCGGCGGAGTAGACTCGAGAGCGGGTGCGCTGCTGACGCCGGGCTCCGGAATCGAGCGCGCGTTGCCCCTCGGCGGTGATTCCTTCTCGGGAGAAAGGAATCGAAAGAACTCATTGCCGGGCGCAAGCACCAGCGTCGTACGCTCACCCACGGTGGCGCGATAGGCCTCGAGAGTGCGTAGGAACGCGTAGAACTCGGTGTCCTTTTCGTAGGCGGCGGCGTAGATCGCGGCCGCGGCAGCATCACCCTCGCCTCGCGTGACCTCTGCGTTCGCACTCGCTCGGGCGAGTATCGTCCGAGCCTCGTGGTCGGCCTTGGCACGGATCTCGCGCGCCGCGCGCTCTCCCCTGGCACGATGCTCACGCGAAACCGCGCGGCGCTGCTCTCGCATCTGTTGATATGCGGCGGGCTCTGCCTCGCGCGGCAGCTCCGTGCGATTGATGCGCACGTCGACTACTCGGACACCCTTCTCCGCCAACTTGGCGCTCACTTCTGTGTCTAGCTGTTCCAACACGTTCGCGCGAGAAAGGAGCTGCTCCAGAGGCAGGCGGCCCACTGTCGCCCCCACGAGCGACTTGAGTCGCCGCTGAATCGCCTTCTCGGCGTCTCCCATACCGCCCGGGTAGCTGCGACGAAACACCAGCGGATCGATGATTCTCCAGACGGCGTAGTAGTCGACCAGCAGCGTCTCGTCTCCGATCAGGAGCTCCACCGGTCGGGCATCCATGTACTGCAGCCGCTTGTCCAGCGTCTCGATGCTCTCGAGCAACGGCACCCGAGCGGTCAGCCCGGGCTCAGTAATCGGTTCCCGCCAGGGCGAGCCCAACACGAGGCGGATCTTGTACTCGTACTCGTTCGTGACGACTACGGGCCCCCAGCCGAACTGCCCGGCCCAGAGAGAACCGACTGCGGCGGCGGCGAGCACCAGCCCGAGAAAGAGAAGCCTCATTGACCCACTCCCTCTGGCTGCAGTCTCGCGGCGCCCTTGAGCGGCAGGAGGGGAAGCAGATTGACGGTATCCGGTTCGACGATCAGCTTCTCCACCTCCGGCAGGATCTCCTCCATGGTCTCGAGATAGAGGCGCCGTCGCATTACGTCCGGTGCCCGTCGGTATTCCGCCAGCAGCGCCTCGAAGCGCGTCGCTCGGCCCTTCGATTCGAGTATCTTCGACTCTCTGTAGGCCTCCGAGCCCTCCCGCAGCTCGGCCGCCTGGGCCTCTGACCTCTCGAGTATCTCGCGCGTGTCGCCCCTTGCCACGGAGACCGCGCGAGTCTCGTCCTGCTGAGCGGCGACGACATCTTCGAATGCAGCGCGCACCTGGGCGGGCGGGTGTACTGTCTGCAGATTGATCTTGTCGATGGCGAAAGGCGAGTGTCGCCCGTCTGGCTCGAAGTAGCTGTTGAGCGTCTCTTCCACGATCCTCTGCGCATCCACCTCGATTTCGTGGCGGTTGCGGAAGAGAACCTCGTCGACCGCCTTGCGTCCGATCACCTCTCGCACGGCCGCCTGCGTCGACTCGCGCAAGATCTGCTTCGGCTGCGCCATTCCGTAGACGAAGGAGTACGGATTCTCGACCGTGTACTGCAGCTCGAAGCTGACGCTGACGATATTGCTGTCGGCCGTCTGGATGAAGTTCGCGAACGAACCCTCTCCGCCCGCGGGCCGCCCGTCCTCGTCGATGGCCGGCGGCTTGCCGTGCGACATGCCGAACTCTTCGGTGCGGAGCCCTTCCGTGTTCACGGATGTCTCATACTCGAGCGGCTCCGGCCAATGCCAGTTCCATCCCTCGCGATGCTCGGTTCGGTTGTACTTGCCAAGCTGCAGGATGATCGCCGCCTCTCCCAGCTCCAGGTAGTAGAACCCCGTGCTGAGCCAGCCGCAGATTACGGCGAACGAAACGATCCCCAGCAGCCAGCTGCCGAGGGTACGCCCCACACCGCGACGGATTCGCTGATCCGTCTCTGCGTCACGCGCACCGCGCCACGCCACGCTACCCCTCCTCTGTTCCCCCGGCCCCACCGGGCACGGCATCGCTGGCCGAAACCTGGACCGCCGCTTCGTTGGCCTCGTAGAACGGCCTGAGCAAGTCGATCGGGAAGGGGAAGATCGTCGTCGAGCTGTTCGTGCCGGCGATCTCTCCCAGCGTTTGGAGGTAGCGAAGCTGGAGCCCGGCACTCTCCGACGAGAGTGTGCGAGCCGCGTCCGCCAAGCGCTGGGCGGCCAAGAGTTCGCCCTCGGCCAAGGTCACCTTGGCGCGCTTCTCACGCTCGGCCTCGGCCTGCTTGGCCATCACCCGCTGCATCTCCTGGGGAAGGTCGATCTGCTTGAGCTCGACCGCCCTCACTTTGACACCCCAGGGCTCGGTCTGCTGATCGATGATCTCCTGCAGCTTCTGGTTGATCCGTTCCCGATCCGCCAGCAGCTGGTCGAGCTCGGCCTGCCCACAGACGCTCCGCAGGGTCGTCTGCGAAAGCTGCGACGTACCGTACAGATAGTTCTCCACCTGGATCACCGCCTTCTCCGGGTGCAAGACGCGGAAGTAGAGCACGGCGTTGACCTTGACAGAGACGTTGTCCCGGGTGATGACCTCCTGCGACGGCACGTCCATCACGATCTCACGCAGACCCACGCGCACCATGCGGTCCACGCCGGGGATGATCCACTTGAGACCCGCCGACCGGACACCGGCGAAACGACCGACCCGGAAGATCACGCCGCGCTCGTACTCCGGCAGGATTCGAACGCCGGCGATCACGAACACCAGGACTACTCCGACCGCAATCAGGATGGACATATCTAGCTACCCCCGTTGACCGATGCCTCGCCGTTCGGCGCATCGCCCCGATAAGTCTGGAATCTGATCGCCACCGGAAGACGACTCGGCGGATACAATTAGCGCGTGCCGCCCGTCCGCCGCACGCGCAACTTGAGGCCCTCGACCGCGACGACCTCCACCGCCTCCCCCTCCGCAATCGATTCGTCCGCCTGGACGTTCCAGTACTCGCCCCGGATGAAGACCTTTCCCCCCGGCCCCAGAGCACTGGTGGCCTGCCCCACCAAACCGACCATCTCGTCGACGCCCGCACTCTGGCGCGCCCAGAGCGTCCGGCCCACGAGCAGGACCACGAACCCGGTGAAGCCCCCGAGTCCCACCACCACCGGGACGAGCACGGACCAGAACGAGACCGTCAGATCACTGAGATCGGGTTGCTCGAAGACCATGCTCCCGCCAAGCAGAAAGCACCCGATGCCCGTCGCGAAGAGCAACCCGAATGAAGCAACGAAGATCTCGGCTATCAATAGCCCGAGGCCGACCAGGATCAGCACCAGTCCGATCCAAGAGAATGGAAGAATCTGGAAGGCGAAGCCGGTCAGAACCAGACAGACGGCGCCCGCCACACCCGGGAAGATCAGCCCGGGATTGTTGAACTCGATGTAGATCCCCATCAGGCCGGCAAACATCAAGATGACCGCGACGTTCGGGTCGGCGAGGAAGTTGAAGATGCGCTGGAGCAGAGTCATGGCCAGCGGCCGGACGGACGCGCCGACCAGCTCGAGTGTCCGGGTTTCACCCGCGACCGCCACCTCACGCCCCTCGATCGCGCTGAACAGGGCGCCGCGATCCTCGGCCACCAGATCGATCACGCCGAGTTCGAGCGCCTCGTCCCCCGTGACGGCGACCGAGTTCCGCACTGCATCGACGGCCCAGTCCACGTTTCGCTCGCGTTGCTTCGCGATGGATTCGATGTAGGCGGCCAGTAGGTTCTCCGCCTTCTCCATTGGCACGTTCCGCTCGCTACCCTCCTGCTCGGACCCGCCGCCCGTGACCCCCACTGGATGGGCGGCACCGATGGAGCTTCCGGGCGACATGGCCGCGATGTTGGCGGCGATCGTGATGAAGGTGCCCGCTGAGGCCGCCCACGCACCGCGCGGCGTCACATACACGATGATGGGCACGCGTGCATTGAGCATGGCCTGGATGATGTCCTGGGTGGAGCTCACCAGCCCCCCCGGTGTGTCGAGCTCGATCAACACAGCAGCCGCGCCATCGGCCTCGCTGGTGGCGATGGCCTGGATGATGTAGTCCGCAGATGCTGGGTTGATGGAGCCGTCGATCGCGACCAGATTGACGTGCCCAGTGGCGCCCGCCCGAACGGGCAGCCACAGTGTCATGAGCAGCAGGCTGAGCGCAATGATGCGGCCTCGTCCACCGGCTCGCGAATCCGCTCTCGACATCAAACTTGCTCCTGACGCAGCTTCTCGACACGATCCAGAATCTCGGCCGCCACCGCCCGCTTGCTGAGAAGCGGGATCTCTTCGACCTCGCCCGAGGGACTGACGAAGAATACGGCGTTGGTATCGACATTGAAGCCCGCATCGGCGCGCGAAATGTCGTTGGCAACCAGCAGGTCACAGCCCTTGCGGTCGATCTTGCGCCGGGCGGCCTCCACCACGTCGTGACTCTCCGCGGCGAATCCAACCACAATGCGGTTCCCCTTCTGCGCGCACACCTCGGTCAAGATGTCCGGATTCGCCACCAGACTGAGCGTGAGCCGATCGTGTGTGGTCAGACTCTCCTTCTTGATCTTTCGAGTCTCGGGCTCAGCGGGCCGGAAGTCGGCCACGGCAGCGGCCTTCACCACGACGCTGGCATCGGGCAGCTCGGCCAGTACTGCCTCTCGCATTTCGAACGCCGTCTGCACGTCGGTTCGTCGCACGCCGGCCGGGGTCGGCAGCGCGCTGACGCCCGCGATCAGACGAACTTCGGCGCCGCGCCGCGCGGCCTCCTCCGCAACGGCAAAGCCCATCTTGCCGGACGACCGATTGGTGATGCTCCGAACGGCATCAATTGGCTCCGCCGTGCCACCGGCCGTGACCAGCACCGTCTCGCCCGATAGCGTTTCGGGACCAAGTAGGAGCTCGGCCGCGGCAGCGATGTCCTTCGGCTCCGACATGCGGCCCAGTCCTTCCCACCCACAGGCCAGATCGCCCGCCTCCGGGCCAACGCTGAGCACGCCGCGCTCGTGCAGCTGCGCGAGATTCGCTTGGGTGGCGACATTCTGCCACATGTTGACGTTCATGGCCGGCGCAACCAAGACGGGCGCGCGGCAGGCCAGGATCACCGCCGTGACCAGGTCATCCGCAAGGCCGTGACAGATCTTCGCCAGGGTATTCGCGGTGGCGGGTGCCACGATCACGAGCTCGGCCCAATCCGCCAGACCGATGTGATCGATCTCGTTCTCCTCGCCAGGATCGAAGAGATCTTGCCGCACCAGTTCACCAGAGAGTGTCTGCAGAACCAGCGGCGAGACGAAGCGCTGTGCCTCGGCGGTCAGGGCACAGCGCACTCGGTGGTCCGCTCTGCGGAGCACACGAACGAGCTCCGGAATCTTGTAGGCGGCGATGCCGCCGGTTACTGCGAGCAGAATGCGCCGCGGCGCCATCGGACCAGCCCCTCTCGGTTCTCCGCGAGGGTACCGGACCCCTTCGGCCCCGTCCAAGCCGGGCCCACCATCCTGGTCGAGACCTTCTGATTCAGGCGAGCTCGCGACTCTCGTGGCTGGGCTTCTCTCTTCGGAGCCCGAGTCGCTATACCATCTCGCTAGCCACTCTCCGCAGCAGCGCCTCACCATCTCGCATGCGGTTGGCGAGCTGGCGGCGCCCCCGGGCCTCCGCGTAGATACGAAGCGCCGGTTCCGTACCCGAACGACGAAACATGACGAAGCCGTCGTCCAGCGTGAGCCGTAGGCCGTCATCCGAGGAGACATCACGCACGACCGCGTCACCCACGGAGTCTGGCGGTAGCGAGGAAAGCCGCTCGAGTGCCAACTCGAGCGGCGCATCCGCAGGGATGGCACAACGACCACAGGTCGATCGCCCGAAGTCCTTCTCCAGCTCGTCCAGGCGAGCACGCAGGTCACCGCCGAGCGAAGCCGCGAGTTCGATCAACAAGCAGCCGGCCAGGATGCCGTCCTTGTCGCGGCCCATGCGGGCGAACGCGAAACCGCCGCTCTCCTCACCAGCGACATCAGCCACACCGCTCTGTAGCGCCACGGAGAGATGCTTGAAACCGATCGGACGACGCTCGATCCGCAATCCGTGGTGTAGTGCCACCTTCTCGACGAGCGAGCCCGTGGCATGCGTGATCGCTACGCCTCGACGTGCCCGCCCGGTGCGTGCGAGGTGGTCGACCAACAGTGCCAGGGCCTGCGTCTCATTGACGATACGTCCGTCCGGCAGCACAGCCGCAAGGCGGTCGGCATCGCCATCGGTGGCCAGCCCGAGACAGTGCCCGCTCTGCCTCCTCACAGTCGCCGCCAATGCGCGCAGTCGTTCTGGTATCGGTTCGGGAGCGCCGCCGCCAAACCAAGGATCGGGAATGCCACGCAGCACTTCGACTTCGACACCCGTACTGCGCAGCACGACATCCAGCACACCGGCACCGACCCCGTGCATCGCGTCGTAACAGACGCGAAGCCGAGCTTTGCGCAGTCGGTCGCAGTCCAGCAGGGCGAGCAGATTCCGCCGGTAGCTGGCGGCGAGGTCGACCACCGGAATCTCCGGCAGCGGGTGACCCGGAGAATCCGATCCAAAGCGCACCCAGGATTCGATGCGACGAGCATCGGCATCGACGATGCCTCCGCCCGAGGGAGCGAAGACCTTCAAGCCATGGTAATCGGGCGGATTGTGGCTCGCAGTGAGCATCAGAGCGCCGACGACTCGACGCTTCAGCGTGGCATGCGAGAGAACCGGTGTCGGGATGGGCCCTTTCGAGAGCGCCGGTCGCAGGCCCTCTCGCTGCAGAACCTCAGCCACGACACGGGCCATTCGCTCGCTGGCGAAGCGGGTGTCGTAGCCCATGAGGACGCGTCCGTTCGGGGCGCGCTCATTGAACCAGCGAGCCGTGGCCCGGGCCAACGCTCGCAGGCGGCGGAAGGTGACCTCCTCGCCCAGGATCCCCCGCCAACCGCTGGTGCCGAAGAGAATCGGCTCCGTGTCCTCCGGTCGCCTGGACTTGGCCACGAGCTCCGATCCCCCCGCCACTTTGCGGCGCCAGCCCTCGCGCGAGGGCGAGCGCGCTGCCGACGCGCGATCAGCCGCCGGCGAGCTTGCTCCGCAGAGCCTCCGCAACCAGCGCCGGAACGAACTCGTCGACCGCGGCCCCGAAGCGAACCAGCTCCTTCAGCCTGGAAGAACTCACGTACAGATACTTCTGGCTCGACGCCAAGAACAGGATCTCGACCTCGGGATGCAGGTGCTTGTTCATCAGCGCCATCTCGAACTCGTACTCGAAGTCCGACATTGCCCGCAACCCTCGGATGATCGCGCAGGCGCCGATCTGTGTTGCGAAGTCGACGACGAGCCCATTGAAGGCGTCGACCTTCACGCGATCGAGATCCTTCAGCACGCCCTGCAGCATGTCCAGCCGCTCGCTGTCGCTGAAGGTGCCGGACTTGGCGACATTCTTCGCCAACGCCACGACCACCTCGTCGAAGATGGAGAGGCTTCGGTGTATCAAGTCCAGATGACCATTGGTCAGTGGGTCAAAGCTGGCAGGGAAGAGCGCGATCCTCGGTCGGTCCACTTGCACCATCATTCTTTCTCTGAGGCGCCTCCATGTGAATCTGCGTGACCTGCCGAGATCAACCACGAGACAACCGTGTCTCCGTAGCGCCGCTCTTGCTCGACATGCAGCCCGACGACTGGCGCCAGAGGATGGCGTTTTGCGCTCTCGACCACCACCACTGCACCCGGCACCAGCACACGCGCAGCGACGAGCGACTCGAGAGCGCCGTCGGCTTCGCCTGAATCGTATGGTGGATCGAGGAACACGAGATCGAAGCTCACACCCGCGGCGCCGAGTCTCCGCAGCGCCCCGCGGGCATCAGAAAGCACGACCTGTACCGCAGCCTCTATATCGAGCCTCCGCAGGTTCTGGCGCAGCACCGAGATTGCCTTCCGCGAGCGATCGACGCTCACTAGACTCTCGGCCCCCCGGGATATCGCCTCTATCCCGAGAGCGCCCGTGCCGGCAAACAAGTCGAGCACCCGACACCCGCTGAGCTCACCCAAGCGCGCGAAGATCGATTCGCGCACGCGATCGGAGGTCGGTCGCACCCCCGACGGCGCTGCAACGAGCCGCCGTCCACGCAGAGCACCCGCGATCACACGCAGAGATCCACCTCCCCGTCGCCGAAACGAGGAGGCTAGTGCGGGTGAAGGTCCTGGCGCCACACCGCCGACGAGTCCCGGCGGCGGCAGACTCGAGCGCCGTCGCATCGTCCGCTATACGTCAGCCACGACACGGCGGAAGCTGTCGCGAATCGTGGGCCCGAGAATCTCGCGATGCGCCTGCCGGCTGGACGTACGGGCCACGAGACGGCCATTACATCGACACCGTACGGTTTATTGGTGCATACCCGATAGCCCCGTAAGAGAATTCCCTCGCTGATTGCCGTCGGCGCCCCCGAGACGTAGCAGCAGTCACTGACGTCGCCGCAGTGGCGCCGATCGGATCGCCGAGTAGCGAAGCGCATACACACCGATACATGTCGTCTCCCGCGGGAGAAGGGTATCGCCTCGCGAGGACAGGGTTCCGGGGGGTTGATGCAGCCGACACCGCTGCCTACAATGCGGCCGCTAGAGCGACACGATAACTCCACTGTTTTACTCTCTTGAGTGTCACAATCGAAGGCGTAGGCCGGAAGCCGCCGAAAGCCGAAAGCCGGCGAGAACACATAGAGAGCTTGTGAGGCCATTGCAGAGTCAGAATCGCGCGAGTCCCAGCCAGAGCGGTCCGATCCACCATCGTACTCGGATCGCTGTGAACGAGGCCCGTCGCAGGCCGCACGCAACACGATCAACCCACTTCCGGGGGGGCTTGAGCTCCAAAGACGTCTGAGCAGGTATTAAGCAGAGAGAAGCTCATGAACCAGGTGGCAACGCAGCGGGTGTTGCACGGCTCCTGGAGAGAGCGCACGACAGCCTTCACCAACACAGAGTGCGGGCGACAACGAGGAAGGGATCAACAACAATGGCCACAGCTGCAGTCCAGCGCCTCAAGCGAAAACTACCCGAGCGGATCGCACAGGTACGCGGAGACCGTTCACAGCGTCAGTTCGCTCGAGACCTCGGTGTCTTTCAGCAGAACGTGAACCGCTATGAGAACGGAACCACACCGCACACAGACTTCCTGATCACTCTGGCGACCAAGGAGAGCATCTCGCTTGACTGGCTCCTGCTGGGCAAGGGAAGAATGAGGCGCAGCCGATAGGCACGCAGAGAGGCCCGGCCGCCCGGCCGGGCCTCTTTCGGCTCCTGCTTCAGCACCGCCTCGATCTTCACCGGCTCGCCAGCCTACCCGCCGTTCCTCCCATCCCACGCCAGTCCGAGTGCGTCGCCAGCGGCTATTCACCGCTGAACCAAATGTGGTAGTCCGCTACCCACTCCCCGTGGGATCGGCCAGCCGCCACCCGGCACTCGAAACGCATCTCGCCACCCCAGCACAGCGAAACACAGGCCTCCGCAGCAGTTGCATCGGACGAGGGGCATGCTTCTTGCTCAATCGTTCTCTCGACGCATTCCACCGGGAAGGGGCATGCGAAGGGAGATCGATTCTTCATGCTGCGTGCACTCGCTGCCACAGCGCTGGTCCTGACCGGAGCCGACCACTGGACGACGTACCTCTGCTTGCGCAGGCCCGTCTCCGGCTGGGAGGTCACCGAGGCCAACCCGATGGCGGACTGGCTCTTCCAATCTGCCGGTCTGCTTCCCGGTCTGGCGATCGATAGCGTCATTACGCTCGCCGCGCTGGCCTTTCTTCTCGCCACGCCCGCCGTCTCCCACCGCGTGAAGGTCTGCTTTCTGGGCGTGATCGCGAGCTCGACCGCGTATGCCGTGATCAACAACTTGAACGCAATCCACGCCATCGGCCTGTGGCCGACGGAGCTGGGATGATCATGCGCCGTTCGATCGTCATGACCATCATTTGCATGGGATTGGTCGGACTGTCCTGCCAATTCCTTCCGTCGTCCGAGACACCTGTGCGCGACACCCTCGCTGCGAACGCCGCCACGCCCTCGTCTTCGCACAAGAGCGAGAGCGCGGCACGCGCTGGACTCGAGCAGCGAATCCTCGACGAGCTGCATCGCCTCCACACGGGCCTGTCGGAGCGAGACCGCGTCGCCCTTGCCAAGACCATTGTCGAGGAGGCGACGCTGCATGGCCTCGACCCGGCGCTCGTGTTGGCGGTCATCCGGGTCGAGAGCGGTGGCTACCACTTGGCGGTTTCACCCGTCGGCGCGATGGGTCTGATGCAGCTCCTTCCAACCACCGCTGAGGAACTCGCCCGGAAGCTCGACGTGGCGTGGCGCGGCCCGGACTCCCTCTTCGACCCCATCGTCAACGTGAAGCTCGGCACCGCCTATCTGCGACAGCTCTCCGACCGCTACGACCACATGCCCACCGCTCTGGCCGCTTACAATTGGGGACCGGGTCGTATCGATCGCCGGCTGCGAAGAGGCATCAGCGTACCCAAGCGCTACCCCGGGCTCGTCATGAAGATCTACGACGAGCGAGAGATCGCCGAGGCGCGTCGATCCTGAGAGTTCGGCCGGCACGACCACGCTGAGCTTCCTCAGCGCTTCGGCACCCGCTTCGCTCGCCCGATGTCGTCCGTGCGCGTAGCTGGCTCTGTCTCTCGGCCGACCCATGCGGCGAGCCAGCGATCCACCGCATCCATGCCTTCTCGGCTCCCCTCACGGTAGCCGTTGACGAGAATCGAGAAGACCGCCAGCTCGCCACTCTGCAGACGCGCGAAGCCGGACAAGCTCGTCGCACGCTGGGCTGACAACAGGCCGGTCTTGGCCCTCACGAGCCCACTGACATCCATGCTGCGCTTCTCCAGCGTGCCGTCTCGCGCTGCGATCGGAAGCGCCGTCATCAGCTCCGGCCCGAAGTCGAAGGATCGGTGGGCAAAGCGAAGCGCGTCGACCAGAAGCCGGGGGCTCGCGCGGTTTGCCGGAGACAGGCCGGAGCCGTCGGCAAGCTTGAGTCCGTCGACGGCCAAGCCCATGGCGCCCAGTACACGCCGCATTTCGGCCAGACCGGCCTGCCAGGTCCCGCGTCCTCCGCCGGCTCTGGCCCCGAGAGATTTGATCAGGCTTTCCGCGATCGAGTTGTTGCTGTACTTGACGAACAGCCGGACGATCTCCGACAGTGGCCGTCCCTCGAACCGCAGGATCTCTTCTCCGATGTCTGCGGACTTCGCGCGGCGAACGTTTCCCGCGACGTGAATGCCGTTGGCCTCGAGCTGCATCTTGAATACTGCACCGGCGTAGAGAGCGGGATCGGTCACCCTGCGCGGGAAGACGTCCGCTTCGTCGCCGGCGCGCACGACGCCGCGAACCTCAACCACCTCGCCACTCTTGGGCGACACGCCGCTGCCCACGACGAGAGTCGGATTCGCTCGACTTTTGCCGGTCGCAGCCAGATTCAAGACACGCAGATAGGGTGTCGGCGGGTCGACATCCACTCGCACTGGATCTTCGGGGCGGGCGCCCGGCATGACGCGGACGAAGTAGGCGCCGTAGTTCGCCGTCAGGGCCCCAACCGGGGCGTGGTAGGCGCGCGAAGAGACCTTGCCCCAGTCGGGATGCCAGTACTCCGAGTCGAAGGCACTGTCGTCGACCAGCACATCTCCGCGAACACCTCGCAGACCGCCTCGCCTCAGGTCGGCCGCCAGCCGCCACCAATCCTCGGAATTGAGCACCGGATCGCCGCCACCCCGAACCAGCAGGTCCTGGACGAAACCCTCGTCATCCGGTCGGCGATCCGCCAGGATCACCGTTTCGAACTGATGACTGGGACCAAAGACGTCAAGCGCGGAGATGGCCGTGAGGATCTTCAGATTCGAGGCCGGGATCAGCGCCCGATCCGGGGAATGTGCGTAGATCTCCCGGCCGTCGCGCTCTCGCACTACCAGCGCCGCGACCTCTGCACCGCGAAGCGATCCGGACGAGAGAAGGCTGTCGAGGCGGCCGGTGAGTTCGCTGTCGGCACCGGCCGACTGAGCCGTCAAGAACATCAAGATGGCCAGGAGGAAGTGCCTGGTCCAGCGCAAGAATGACCACCGAGGCAATCTGGCCTCCGTCAAAGGCGGGCAGAGGAGTGGGACCCCACCCCCGTCCTGCCCGTTCTACCACCCGACCGGATTCCGTGGGCTGTTGGTTCTCTTCGGGGGGGGTGCCGAAACGCTTGACGTGAGCCAGCTTATCCGGGAGCCTGCGGTCCGGCAATCGCGGCACGAGACGGGACGTCTTGGGGGGGTCCGGTGCTCAACTGGATTTGGCTCGGGCTGATTCTGGTCTCCATCGCATACGCGTCGTTCATCCCGGGGCGTATGGTGGTGGTTTCGGAGGCACTCCTCGACGGTGCGTCGGCGGCGGTCACCCTGGTGATCGGCCTGGTCGGCGGAATGGTCTTCTTCCTCGGGCTGACCCGCGTGGCCTTCGATGGAGGCCTTCGCGACTGGATCGGCCGCGTCCTCGCCAGGCTTACGCGGCGCCTGTTTCCCGCGGTTCCGCCCGACCACCCGGCTATGGGCGCAATGATCATGAACATGGCCTCCAACATGATGGGGCTGGGCAACGCGGCGACTCCGTTCGGCCTGAAGGCGATGAGTGAGCTGGCCCGGCTCAATCCCCACCCGGGTGCAGCCTCCAACGCCATGGTGCTCTTTCTCGCCATCAACACGTCGGCCATCACCCTGTTCCCGCCATTCGGCACCATCGTCGTGCGACAAGCGACAGACTCGGCGGACGCTTGGGCCATCTGGCCGCCGACCTTGATCGCGACCACCTGCTCCACGCTCGCCGCGGTCTGCGCCTACTACGCCCTCGGACGACTTGCGGTATTTCGTCATCGCCCGTTGGCGAACCCGCCCGCCATCCAGCTCGACGATCCAGCCGAACCGGAAGAAGCGGATGCAGGGCCGGTCGAGACCCGCGAGCCGGTCACACTCGCGAGCTGGCTGGTCATCGGCGCCTTCGCAATCGCTGTGTTTTCGGGGCTTGGGCTCGAGGCCGGTCGTCTGCACGGCGAGCTTGGTTTCATCGGTACATTCAAACAGCTCGTGCGCAGTTGGCTCCTGCCCCTACTGATCGGCGGGTTGCTGTTGATCGGTGTCGCCGGACGCGTGCGCGTCTACGACTCGATGATCGAGGGGGCCAGGGAGGGCCTGCAAGTCGCGCTGCGCATCGTCCCCTATCTGGTGGCGATTCTCACGGCCGTCGCGATGTTCCGCGCCTCGGGGGCCCTCGACCTGATCATCGCTGCGATCGATCCCTACACGAGCAGCGTGGGCGTACCGGCCGAGGTGCTGCCCATGGCCTTCCTACGCCCACTCTCTGGCTCGGGCGCCTTCGGTGTCATGAGTGAAATCCTGACCGTGTACGGTCCGGACAGCTTCATCGGGTACCTGACCAGTACGCTGATGGGATCGACGGAAACGACTTTCTACGTGTTGGCCCTCTACTTGGGCGCGGCGGGCATCGTCGACGGCCGACACGCCCTGGCGGCCTGTCTGATCGGCGACCTCGCCGGCTTCGTCGGCGCCGTGCTGGCGTGCCACTGGTTCTTTGGCTGATTCCGCCGTGAGGAGCGGGTTGCATTCGAGTGCGGTCGACGACGAGCAGCAGCTCCGGGAAGCCCTCACTCGGCTGGTCGAGCGCTGCCTCGACGCCTCGCTGGACCGGCTGGATGAACTGGAGCCCGGTCTGGGTCGCCGGCGCTTCTTTCGGCTCTCCCTCTCGGGCGACGGGCCGGCCAGCGTCATCGCTCGCATGGAACCGGTCGCCGCAGCGGACGATCGCGACTCGGGCATCGCTGCCGAACCCGCGCTCGAGCCGCTGCGCACGTTCCTCGCCACGCGGGGACTGCCGGTACCGGCGCACTACGGCAGCGACCCCGAAATCGGTGTGGTCCTACTCGAAGACCTCGGCACCAACAGCTTGGAGCGCGCGGTCTCGAGCGCTCCACGCGATCGCCGGATCCGACTCTACGAGAAGGCCTGTGCGCTGGTGCCGCGGCTGCAAGGCCTGTCGGCCCCGCCCGACGCGATTCCTGCGTTCGCACGTCGTCTCGACGCCCCACTGATCAAGAGCAAGGGGGTGAAGTTCGCCCAGTGGGTGCTGCCGTGGGGTCTGGCACGACCGGCCCGGCCGGCCGAACGCGAAGTCGTGCAGCGGGCCTTCACGAAGATCTCACGTGAGTGCGCGGATGCACCGATGCGCCTGGCGCATCGCGATTTCAAAGCCGCCAATCTGCATCTCAGGACACTCGCGAGCGGGGCTGAAGAACTGGTCATGATCGATCTGCAAGGTGCCCTGCTCGCCGCCCCCGAATACGATCTGGTCTGTCTGCTGCGTGACTCACACGTGCTCCTGCCCGAGGACGAGGTTCGGACCCATCTTCAGCAGTCGCGGCCACTACTGCCAGACGCACCGCATCCAGACGCGTTCGAGAGGCGCTTCACACTGCTCACGCTTGCGCGCGTCGCGAAGGATCTGTCGCACTACCTGCACGCCGCTCATGAGCGCGGCGATCAGCGCTACCTCCGGTTGGTGCCAACTGCGCTCCGCAACCTGCGGGGGGCCGCACAGCGGGCGGCGGCGTGGCACGAAGATCTGCAGGCCCTGGCAGACTTGATCCACTCAGTACCTGAGCCGAACCTCCCGGATCGCATCTCAGCGCGCACGTCGAGCCCGACCGACTCACCGCCGGACAACGGAGATACTTCCCCTTGCGGGCAATGATTCTCGCAGCCGGGCTCGGCGCCCGGCTCCAGCCGCTCTCCCTGCTGCGTGCCAAGCCCGCCATGCCCGTTCTGGGCAGACCGGTGATCGCGTACCTGCTCGAGCTACTGCATCGGCACGGTGTGCGGGAGGTGATGATCAACCTTCACCATCTTCCCGACAGCCTACGGGTCGCCGTGAGTTCGTTCTGCCCCCCAGACATGCGCGTCGAGTACTCGCCCGAACGAGTGCCGCTGGGAACTGGCGGCGGGATCCGCAACGCGCTTGGATTCCTGAGCCAGAGCGACCCCGCGCTCGTGTTGGCCGGCGACATGCTGCTCGATGTCGACTTGACCTCGCTGGCGGCACGGCATCGCGAGCTTGCGAGCGATTGTACCCTGCTGTTGGGTCGCGACCGACGGCAGCGCGACTTCGGCACGATCGGCATCGATGAACGGGGATGCGTGCGACGCATCGCGGATCGCTTCAATCTGGGAGACGAGACGGAAGCCGGCCTATTCCTGGGTGTTCGCGTGCTTTCACCCGCCGCGTACGACTACCTGCCCGAGCGGGATGTATTCGAAGACCTCTCGGACTGGCTCGCGCCAGCCCTCGCCAGCGGGCAGCGCGGCATTCGGGGCGAGCTCTTGGACGCTGAGGAATTCATCTGGCAGCCGGTGGGCTCCCCAGCGGAGTACCTACGGGCAAACCTCGACCCGCCGAGTCTCTCCTTCCTCTCGCGGGACCAGATGATCGCACCCGGTACCAAGATATCGGGCTCGGGCGCCGATGTAGTGATGGGCGCGCAGGCACGACTGGAGCGCGGAGTCGAGCTCGCGCGGACCGTGGTGTGGGAAGCGGAGACGGTGCCCGCGGGCTTTCGCGGTGCCGGAGGAGTATTCGCAGGCGGAACCTTCTACCCTTGCGGCGAGGATGTTCCGCTGCGGCGAAGTTGCGGGAGCACTCTCGATCGGGAGCAGCGCGATGAATGAGATCGTGTTCATTGGAACCAGCGACGCCTTCGGCGCAGGAGGACGCCGGCAGTCGGCGGTGTTGGTGCGTGGCGACAGAGGCACGCTCCTGCTGGATTGCGGGGGAACGACCAACAGCGGTCTCGGCGAGCTCGAAATCGCGCGCAACGAGGTCGACACGATTCTCGTTTCCCACTTTCACGGCGACCATTTCGCCGGCATCCCCCTGCTGTTGTTCGGCGCGCTCTACGAGGATGAACGCCGACATCCGCTCCAGATCGCCGGCCCACCCGACATCGAGAGACGTGTACGCGATCTCGCACGCAGCATGGGACACGATCTGGACAGTCGAGAGTGGACGTTCCCAATCCAGTTCACGGAGCTCAGCCCCGGAGAAGAGCGAGAAGTGGGGCCGGCCCGGGTGAGTTCGTTCGAAACTCGGCACCAGCCCGATGCGCACCCACAGGGCTACAGGCTTTCACTCGGCGGGCGAACTGTGGTGTACTCGGGCGACACCGGTTGGTTCGACAAGCTACCGCGACTGGCCGCTGGAGCGGATTTGTTCATCTGCGAATGCACCCTCTATCGCGATCGGCTCGACTTTCATCTCGATCTCGAACGGATCAGCGAGCACCGCGATGAGTTCGATGTCGGCAGTATGCTGCTGACCCACCTGGGCAGCGAGATGTCCCGCCTGAGAGGACAGTGCGAGCTCGAAACGGCCGATGACGGTCTGATCGTCAAGCTATAGGGTCCTGATCATTCAACAGGTTCAGGGCGAGAGGCCGGGGATGAACTCGCCCAGGACCGCCGAGCGACGGGCACCCGTGCAGCGCGGCAAGTGGTTGGGCAAGCCGAGCAGCGCGTCGCGTCCCATCAACGAGAAGGCCATCGCCTCGGCAGCCGCGCTGGGAACGCCGGCGGTGTCGAAGGGTTCGACCGCCACGCCGGGCAGCGCTTGGCGCAGCCCGTCCATCATGGCGGGATTGGCCGCACCACCACCGCCGACGAGGAGCCTCTCCGGCCCGCCGCCCCGCTGCCCGGCGCCGGGCAGCAGATCGCAGCAGGCCTGCGCGACCGCTTGACATGTGAAGGCAACCAGCGTCGCGATGAGGTCGTCTCCCGGGCGAGACCCACCGGCTCGCCAATCCCGCACCAGCGCCTCAGCCTGCTCCGTTCCGTAGCGCTCGCGGCCGGTCGACTTGGGAGGCATGCGCTCCAGGAACTCGTCCTCGAGCAGCTCGCGTAGCAGCTCCTGATCTGCCCGTCCCTGCCGCGCGCGACGACCGTCGCGATCCATGCGCTCGGATCCGCCCGTGAGAATCTGCACGACACCGTCTACCAAAGCGTTGGCGGGCCCGACGTCGAACGCCATGACCTCTTCTGGATCACCGCCTCGCGGCATCCAGGTCAGATTGGCGATCCCACCCAGGTTGAGGGCGGCGCGACTCTCCGCGGGATCTGCCAGCGCCGCGAAGTGGAAGTACGGCGCCAGTGGCGCTCCCTGTCCTCCGGCCGCCATGTCACGTGTCCGGAAGTTCGCAACCACGCGACAACCCGTGCGCTCGGCCAGCAGCGATGGGCAGCCGATTTGGAGAGTGCCATGCAGCTCTGGGTGGTGCGCCACCGTCTGGCCATGCGACGCGATCGCTCGCACTCTCTCGATCGGCACCCCCGCCTCCCGAACCGCTTCGAGCGCAGCCAGGGCGAATCGCTCAGCCAGCAGTACGTCCAGGGCCACGAGTTCGCGCAAGACTTCGTCTGCAGGCAGCCTTCCCGCGGCGAGTCGATGGACACGCTGCTGCAGCTCACCGCCCAAGGGCGACTCGACGAACGACAGAAGCCGAAACGGCTTGGCCGCCCTGCCCTGCGGCCACTCGACAAGGGCGGCATCCACGGCGTCAGCTGAAGTTCCCGACATCAGGCCAATCACCAGCATGATCGGGATCTTAGGCCGAAATGCCGACGCTGGCGTGATGACCGGAGTCGGCTGCCGCGCAATGCGTGCCGCGGCAACGGCTTCGCGCCCGAGGTCAACTGCTTGACAGGTCAGGAGAATCCACCACCATCCCCGCTCTGAAATCGGCCCGCGGCAGATGCGAGATCGCCTCGGGCTCCCGCGGCCAAGGCGCGTCGGCTGCGAGATCGCGCGCCGGCCCCGTGAGCAGCAGCGCAGCAGGTGGTGGAGTCATCGAGCGCCGCCAACGAGAACCCACGAGAATCTTGGAGATCAGCGGTCCATGAACGAAGCGTCGCGCACTCAGGGCTGGGCCATCTGCATCTGTGCCGGTGCGCTGGCCTTTCTGTTCCTGCTGGGCCTGCTCGGCCGCAGCTATTGGGCGATCGCGCTGCCGGTTGCGGTGCTGACGCTATTCGTTCTCGGCCTGGTGGGCTGGGTCGGCTACACCATCGCCACGATCCAGGTCGAGCCGGGTCCGGCTCCCGAAGTGCTCGCCAGCGACGGGACCAACGACGCCGACTCGCCCGCCGGCGGCTCGGCCTAGGAATCCGTCGTGCGGATCGCGCTGCTCACCTATCGCGGCAACATGTTCTGCGGCGGCCAGGGAATCTACGCCGCCCAATTGGCCCGTGAGTGGAAGAAGGCCGGGCACGACGTCCACGTCTTCGCCAGCCCGCCCCTGCCCGATCTCGAGCCCGGCATCCCCCTGCACGTCATCCCGAACGACAATGTCTTCGCCTCGGAGATGCCGGAGATCTTCGACCCGAGCCGCCCCTTCTCTCTACTCAAGCCGCTGAGCCTCTGGGAGCTCGGTGTGTCGCGCTTCGGTGTCTTTCCGGAGATGCAGACCTTCGGGCTTCGCCTGATGATGCGCTGGAGGCGCTTCCAGGAGCGATACGGCTTCCACATCGTCTTCGACAACCAGTGCCTTTCATGGGGGCTGCTGGGGATTCAGGCCATGGGGACACCGGTCGTCTCGGTCATTCACCACCCCCTCCACATCGACCGCGAGGCGGACTTCGCGATCGATCCACGACTCAAGATGAAGATCAAGCGCACGCTCTACTTTCCCCTGCTGATGCAGGAGCAGGTGGCTCCGCGCCTCGACCGCATCGTGACTGTGAGCGAGGCCTCGCGAACCGAGATCGAGCGCTATTTCTCTATCCCGGCGAAACAGATTCCGGTGGTGTACAACGGCACCGACACGGATGTCTTCCGCCCTATTCCCGGCATGAAGAAAGAGACGGACATGCTCTTTGTGGGACGCACGGAGGACCGCAAGAAGGGCATCGGCACGATGCTGGAAGCGCTCTCGATGCTGCCGGAATCGGTCACGCTGAAAATCATCGACGGGCGAATCCCGGACGACGGCCTGGTTCCGCGCCTGATCCAGCGCTACGGATTGCACGGTCGCGTGAAGATCCTCAAGCGCATGCTGAGCGTGGAGGAACTCGTCGAGCAGTACTCCACGGCCCGTGTGGCGATCGTGCCCTCGTTCTTCGAGGGCTTCGGTTTTCCTGCCAGCGAGGCCATGGCCTGTGGCCTGGCTGTCGTCGCCAACGCGGCAGGCGCATTGCCCGAAGTCGTGGGCAGCGATGGGCGAGCGGGGCAGCTGGTCCCCCAACGAAATGCGCGAGCCATGGCCGACGCCATGGCGGACGTCCTTGCGGACCCGGAGAAGACCGAGCGGATGGGACGGGCAGCTCGCACTCGAATTCAGCGAGTGTTCCAGTGGAGCGACGCTGCCGCCCGACTCGTCGACGTTTTCGAGGACACCCTGCGTGCTACTCACCGTCGATCTCGAGCGGCTTGACGTCCGTCCGGGCAACCTCGTCCTCGACGCGGGGTGTGGCGAAGGTCGGCACTGCTTTGGCTGCCTGGAGAGAGGCGCACGCGTGGTCGGCCTCGACCTGGACTTCGACTCCCTGCGCCTGTCCTCGATCCGCCTGCGGGAGCGCGCCGCAGAACTCGGCTCACTCGGTGCGATGAACCAGGGTGACGCCTTTCACCTGCCCTACCGAGACGAGACATTCGACCGCATCATCTGCTCTGAAGTCATGGAGCACGTGCACGATTACCGGGGAGCGGCGCGGGAGCTCGCGCGAGTGACTCGACCTGGCGGCAGGCTCGCGATCACGATTCCCACCACGACCAGCGAGAACATCTACCTGCGTCTGGGAGATGAATACTTCGAAAGCCCCGGTGGCCACATCCGCATCTTCAAGCCGCGCCAGCTCGCCAGAGGATTGGCGGAAGCGGGACTGGACACTCTGGGCGTGGGCTTCGCGCATGGCTTTCACACGCCCTACTGGGTACTCCGCTCCGTCATGCATCTGCCCAACGCGGACGACAGCCATCTCGTGAGGCTCTATCGAAAGTTCTTGATTCGCATCGTCGGATCGCCGTTGATGGACCGTGTCGAGAAGTCCATCCTCAACTTCATCTGCCCGAAGAGTCTGATTCTCTACGCCGAGAAGCCCGGCTTCAGGGCGGCCACCGCCTCTTGAAATGACCAGACCCCGACGTATCTGCTTCGTCGCCTACCGGGGCAACATGGCTTGCGGCGGACAGGGGATCTATCTCTGGTTTCTCGCCCGTGAGCTGGCTCGCCTCGGGATCGAGGTCGATGTGGTCGTTGGCCCGCCCTATCCGGATGAGATGCCCTTCGCGCTGCGCGTGCAACGCGTCCCCAATCAGGAGTACTGGGCCAAATGGTTTACCTCGGACTATGCGGGTATGCTGCCCGCCAACAATCGGCTCGGTGCCCTCTCTCCCCTCAACCTCTACGAGCTTGGCGCAAGTCGACTCGGTTTTCTCCCCGAACCGTTCGCCTTCAGCTTGCGCGCATTTCGTGCCATAGCGGCCCGGCTGCGGCTCGGCGAGCGCTGGGACCTGATTCACGACGTTCAGTGTCTGGGCTACGGCGTCCTCGGACTGCGAGCACTGGGACTGCCCGTGGTCACGACGATCCACCATCCGCTGACGGTCGACCGCCGCGCTTCTTTCATCCGCGACGAAAGTCTCTCAGAGTGCATCGGCTCGATGCAGTTCTACCCGATCGGCATGCAGTCCTTCGTGGCGCGCAATATCGATCGCGTCTTCACCTCGTCCGAGGAAAGCGCTCGCACGATCGTCACGGACTTCGGCGTGCGGCCTCGCCGGATTCGCAATGTGCTCAACGGAATCGATACCGAGCTCTACAGACCCAACCCCTCGCTCGAGCGGAACGCCAACGAGCTGCTCTGTATCGGGCGTTCGACCGACCCGAACAAGGGGATCAAGACCCTGATTCACGCTCTGGCGCTACTCCCCCCCTCACTGCACTTGACACTCGTGGACAGCGACAGCCCGGACAACGAGGTATTCGCCTGGGCCCGAGAAGTCGGCGTCGCTGACAGATTGCGAGTGACCGGGCGGCTCGAGGTCGAGCAGTTGGTCGAGCTCTATTGCCGGGCGACGGTCGCGGTCGTGCCCTCCCGCTACGAGGGATTCGGGCTGCCCGCTGTGGAGGCCATGGCCTGCGGTACGCCGGTGGTGGCCTGCCGCGGGGGGGCTCTACCAGAAATCATGCGCCTCACCGGCGGGGGGATCCTGGTCGAGAAGGACCGGCCTGAAGCGCTAGCGGCCGGCATCCGATCTCTGGTCGATCATCCCGAACAGCGGGCTCAGCTCGGACAACGCGCTCGTTCACGCGTGGAGGCCCACCTCTCGTGGCCGCGCGTAGCCGCGGCCACACTCGAAGGCTATGCGGAGGTGCTGGCTGAGCGACGCGGACGTCCGACGAGAGCGATCACATCCGACAGACTCGGGAACTGACGCGCCAGCTGGTCCATGCCGCGGACGGCGGGAAGAGCGACGGCGCTCGGCAATACGGCCATCAGCCGAGACCAGCCAGGCATCCCCCAGCCCATCGAGATCCCCTCCAAGCTCTCGATGATCAGACTCTGCTCCGCCTGCTCCCGGATCAGCCCGACCTCGTAGCGCGTGAAGTGATCGCTCGGCGCATCGTAGCCCCGCCGAACCCTGACGGCGGGCCAACCGAAGACATCCTGACGTAAGTCGTCGAGTCCCCGCCCTGCCCGGCAGGCGAGGGATTCGAAGTTGGCGATCGCAAGCACGACCTTGCCGTCCACCTTCGTCACACGGGCCATCTCGGCGATTGCCTCTCCGGGGCAGTCGAAGTGATCCATTGCCCCCTTACAGATACACGCGTCGAATGATCCGGTTGCGAAGGGAAGCGAGTCCGACCACCCCCTCACCCAGTCGGGCATCGGCCCGGCCTTCTCGGCGGCGAACAGCTTGGCCATCGCCGTCATGCGACCAGAGGGCTCGACCCCTACGACATTCGCCCCTCGAGTCGCCAGAGCGATCGAATCCTGGCCGACACCGCTTGCCACATCGAGAACGAGCTTGCCCGCCGCGGCCTGCGTCCGATCCAACGTCACCTGGGTCATTCGGTCGAAGAGGAATTCGCTGTCCGGCGTCATTCCGGTCGGAATGACGTCGCTCATGTCCCGGTCGAGATCCACCACCCGCATGGCGCAGGACCTTAGCCCGCTCCAGATCGTCTGTCTGCCGGCCGCGAGCCCGCCGTGCGAGCCCCGGGCTCCCGATCTTCCGCGAGCGCTCCGCCGAACCTTGGCCCGGCCCGAAGGGTCTGTATCCTGTGAGATGGCAATGCCCGACTCACACGACTCAGAAGACGCGCCGCTCGCACGCTCACGCTTCCGGCCGGGCCAGCTCACACGCGAGCGAGTCCTCTCCTTCAGCGTGACGTATGTCGGAATACTGCTCTTCCTATTCCTCTACATCTTCACCATCCGCGCAGCGGAGTATGCGCTCGACGGCTATTTCCAGAAGCGCGCCGATGAGGCCGTGAGACTCACTGATCTGAATCGCTCGATCGCCAGCCAGATCGAAGAGCGAATTCACGTCTTCGTCGATGATTCCAAGTGGGTGCGATACGGCGGCGTGGAGGTCACCAGCCTGGTGCTGGCCAGCGACGGACTCACCTGGATCTACGTCGATGGACATGTGGTGCCGCAGCCCGAAGGTCTCAAGCCCACCGATGTCCTTCGGGAGGCGGTGGCCCTGCTGCCCGCCAACGCCGATGTCAGCACGTCCGTTCCCCACAATGCTTTGCTCGCCAATGCGATCCTGGTCATCTATGCCGCAATCCTCCTGCAGTCGCTCTACCTGCACAACCGAGCCAGCTCACGTCGCGAGACCCAGCGCCTCGCGCAGGCCATGCGGGTGAGAGACGAGACCGCACAGCGCGCCGCGGGAATCGAGACCGAGCTGCAGGCAACGCGCAGGCGCCTGGCCGAGATGGAGCCGGCCGAGCGGGAGCACAGTGAGGAGATCGCGACCCTGCAGGCGGAACGCCAAGGCCTGCAGACAAAGCTCAGCGCCCTTGCCGCACGCGAGGAGGAGCTACGCGGCAAGGCAGACCGCGCACTCGACTTGTCTCAGGAGGTTCGAGCGCTGGAGGACCTGCTCGAGGAAGCGAGTGGTGATCTAGCCAGAAGAGACGATGAGATCGGCGCTCTCGAGAAGAACCTCAAGCTCGCCTCCAAGGCGGCAGCCGGCGCATCGGCCGGACGAGCTCGCGGTGCCGATGGTTTGGCGAAGCGTCTGCGCACGCTGTACAAGACGCTCGAAGTCGACGACCGCGCCATCGATGATCTGATCGCCTTGCGCGATGAGTCGATGAAGCTCAAGGCCGAAGAGAAGCTGAAACGGCTCTCCGAGGAGGCTGACAACGTCGCGGTGCGTCGCAAAGTGGGTGGGCTGCCAGATCACCTGAGCATTTTCGAGCTCGGCTTCGCGGGCAAAGGCCGAATCTACTACACCAAAGGAAGACAGCGCCGTTTCCGAGTGTTGGCAGTCGGCGCCAAGAATACCCAGGATGCCGATCTCGACTACCTGAGGCGCCTCGGAAGAGAAGAGATAGCCTGAGGATGACCGTGGCCCTTCATCAAGGTCCCTCGGCCAGCAGCCTCCTCAGTGTGAGCTTGAGTTCGCCGTCGTCCCATGGCTTGGGAATCAGCGCCTTGACACCGAGCGCCTCCAGTTCGTCGCGGGGCACGGCCTCTGTCCAACCGGTGATGAGAATGCGCACGGCCCCCGGACAGCGTCGGGCAGCCTCGGAAAGTAGCTCCATCCCGCTCATGCCCGGCATCTTCTGATCTGAGAGAATCATGTCCACGGCGCGCTCAGCCATGATGCGCATGGCCTCGAGCGGGGAATCGGCCGTCAAGATGTCGTAGCCCTCGCGGCGAAGACAGCGCCGCAACGCCGCGAGGATCCTCGCCTCATCATCGACGATCAACAAGCTGGGGGCCCCGCCGCTCACGACCGCATGACCTCTGCCGGCTGGGTTCCCTCCGGGAGCCACACCTCGAAGGTCGAACCCTTGCCCACCTCACTCTCGACCCGCATGGTCCCGCCGTGCCGCTGCACGATGCCATAGGATGTCGAAAGCCCCAGACCCGTCCCGACCCCAACGTCCTTCGTCGTGAAGAAGGGATCGAAGATCCTCGCCAGGCTGTCCTGGGCGATCCCGACGCCGCTGTCGCTGATCGAAATCGCAACCCCACCGTCGACGCGCGCCGTGACGATCCGGATCGTGCCCGTCTCACCAGTCTCGCAACTCTCACCGAGGCGCTCCTCGACTGCTTGATAGGCATTGACCAGAAGATTCATAAATACCTGCTTGAGCTGCATTGGGTAGCAGCGAATCTGTGGAAGGTCTTGATACTCTTTCTCGAGCACCACCGAGTGCTTCATCATCGTCCAGACGATGCTCGCCGTGGAGTCGACGCACTGATTGATGTCCGCCAGCATTCGCTCCGCGGTATCCTGATGCGAGAAGTCCTTCAGATCCTGAACGATGTGCCGGATTCGCTCCGAGCCCTCCTGCGACTCCCGTACTGCTTTGCCGAAGTCACCTCGTACGAAATCGATGTCGATCTCCTCCGCCAGTCGGCTCAGAGACTCACAAGCGCGCTGCGCCGCCGCCCAGTCCGCAGCCGCTACCGTCGTCTGCAGCCTCTCGGCGCCTTCCCAGTATCCCTGCAGGTCCTGTAGGTACTCGCTCATCTGGTAGAGATTGGCATGAATGAAGCCCATCGGGTTGTTGATCTCGTGCGCCACACCTGCCGCGAGCTGGCCGATCGAGGCCAGCTTCTCCGTCTGGAGTACCTGGCGCTGGAGCTGCTTGATCTCGCTGAGATCCTGAAAGATCGCCACGGCCCCGCGAAGCTGACGTTCATCGTCCAGGAGTGGCGTGCAGGAGATTCCGATCGGGAGAACGCTGCCGTCGTCCAGGGTGATCATCGTCTCTGCACCTTTGAAACGCACGCCCTCCTTCAGCGTCCGGGCGATCAGCGATCCTTCTTCGGCGTGTCCATCGAACCAGTCCCCGACCTGCCGGCCGATCAACTTGCCCCCCTCGGCTGCCAGAATCTCACCGGCGGTCGGGTTCACGAAAGTGATGCAGCCTTCAGTATCGACGACGAGCAGTGCACTGTTGATACTCTGGATGATGTTCTCGTTGTAGCGTTCGAGGTCGAGGAGCCGCTTCGCCAAGATCTCGCTCTCGCTCACGTCGGATAGAACGAGCAACACATGCCCCTGCTCATCGAGGCGCCGACATCGGACGTCGAAGATTCGCGGCTCCCCGCTCGCCGCACGGTGACGAGCCAGGCGAGCCGCTCCCTGCACCGACGACTGCCCACGAGAAATGAGATCACGCAGACCACCGCTCTCGATGAAATCCGTGGGGAAGACCTGCTCGAACCGGGCTCCGGTCACCTGCTCGACCGAGGCTCCGAATGCCCTCGTGAACTCGGGATTCACGAGAGCCACCCGTCCCGCGCCATCGAGCACCATCAGCGAGACCGGAATCTCACTGATCATGGCGTCGTGAAGTCGCTCGAGCCAGGCGATCCTGCGGCGGGCTGTCGTTCGCTCACGTAGCTGACGCCAACGGCGGATCTGCTCCAGAGCTACGACCGGCATCACCTCGGCGTAGTCACGCCCGATGCGCACACAGTCCGCCGCGCCCGCACGAAATGCGTCCAGGGCAACCGCCTCGGCCTGATCCGAGTCGATCACGACTACGACCGGCGGTCCTTCATCCCCGAGTCCCTGGAGCACAGACTCACTGACGTGAGAGGCACAACGGTCCAAGACGACCAAGTCGACACCCTCACGGCTGCCCGACCGCAGACACGCGTCGGCCGTATCGGCGACGTCGAACTCGACTTCGGCACCGATTCTGCCAAGTGCCGCCAGCGTGTCGGCAGCTCCCGAGGCGGCCAACCCTTCCAGCGGCTGCAATACGGCGATACGAACGATGGGCGGCGCTGAATCCACTCGGGATATTCCTGCCACTCGCAAAGGCCCACCACGACTGCTGGGGAGAGTCAATCTACCCGATCAGCGGCGGAGCACCAACCCTGTGCTGCCGGGCCGACATCACCGCCACTCTCACGCAGCAATCTCTCGGGCGCCCCCCTCTCGCACGCTTCGAGGGGGAGAGGGCCAACCGCCCAGCCCCCGCACATGTCGAGTTCGAGAATTCGGCTACGCGTCACCACTCTGCGTCGCCTGGGCGCACTCGCCAGATCGCTCGTCGCGACCACCACGTCCTCCGTCTCCGAACTCCGTCACTTGATAGCTCGGCGCATAGTTCTGTTCTTCATCCCCGACTTCCGCACGGAGATGGAGCACGACTGCAGCCAAGCCCGGATCAGCGAGATGCCGAGCGGGTTCACTTCGTGAAGACGCGAGTCGGCGCGGTGGCCGGCACCCCGCAGGATGAGAGCGAGAATGCGCGGATCCGTCGGATCGGCGCCGAACGCGAGCGCGAGCCCGGAAGGCGGCTCATAGGAGAGACCGACGACATGACCCGCTTGCCAGGAGGAAGCCCCTGCAATATCCCCCTATCGGCCCAAGGTGCGAGACGCTTGAGCGCACTCGCCTTCCTGCAGAGGACGGGTTGATGCGTCCTTCGGTGGTCCCTATTCTCTTCTCGCCCCCCTCCGCTACGCGGAGAACGACCCTGCGAAAGTCTCACGTACTCGTAGTCGACGACGAAGAACTCTACCGACGCGCGCTTGAGCGAATACTCAAGCGTGTCGGGCACGAGGTGCTGACTGCCAGAGACGGGAGCGAGGCGGTCGGAGTCGTTTCTTCGCGGCCCGTCGACCTCGTACTCTGCGACGTCAAGATGCCAGGCATCAACGGACTCGAACTCGTCCGGCAGATCCACGAGATCGAGCCCGACCTCCCCTGCATCGTGATCACGGGCTACAGCAGCGCGGAGAACTCGGTCGAAGCGCTGCGGGCGGGTGCCTTCTGGTACTTGGAGAAGCCGTTCGAGCAGGAGCGTCTCGATGTCGTGCGTCGTCTTGTCGAGCAGGCGATCGAGCACGGGCGACTCAAGGCCGAGAATCGGTTGCTCCACAGCGCGCTGCGCTCCAAGTACAAGTTCGACAACATCGTGGGCAGAAGCGCCGCGCTCCAGAAGGTCCTCGCCACCGTCGAGAAGGTGGCAGACACCGAGAGTACGGTGCTCATCACTGGAGAGAGCGGCACGGGCAAGGAGCTCATTGCTCGCGCGTTGCACTACAACAGCCGGCGAGCGGACCGCATGCTGGTGACCGTCAACTGCGGCGCCATCCCCGAGGAGTTGCTGGAGTCCGAACTCTTCGGTCATGTCAAAGGAGCGTTCACCAACGCAGTCCACCATCGAGAGGGACGCTTTTCCCTGGCGAACGGCGGCACGATCTTCCTCGATGAGATAGGGGACATGAGCCCGAATCTGCAGGTCAAGCTTCTAAGGGTCCTGCAGGAACGAACCTTCGAGCCGGTGGGCTCGTCAAAGACGATCAAGGTCGACGTTCGTATCATTGCCGCGACCAACCAGGACTTGCCCAACCTGATCGAGGCAAAGGCTTTTCGTCAGGATCTCTACTACCGTCTGAACGTGCTCCCGATCGAGGTGCCGCCGCTGCGCCAACGACCAGACGACATTCCTTTGTTGGTTCACCACTTTCTGGACACCGCACGCCAGGAGAGGAATTCACCGGTCGAATCGATTGGCGACGAGGCAATGCGGCGACTGATGGATCACGAGTGGCCCGGCAACGTGCGCGAACTCGAGAACGTGGTCGAACGCCTGGCGGTTCTGAGCTGCGACAAGCAGGTCGGTCTGATGGACCTGCCCGAGCAATTTCAGGGCATCCCGGACATCCGCCCGCTCGCGCCCGTCGTGCCCAGTACCGGCCTTTCATTCAATGAGACGGTCGAGCAGCTCGAGAGTGAGCTGATTCTACAGGCGCTCGAACGCACCCACTGGAACAAGAATCAGGCGGCTCAGCTTCTCGGACTGAATCGAACGACGCTGCTCGAGAAGATCAAGAAGCGCGGCCTGACGCCTCCCGCCTGAGGAAGCTCAACCCCAGAGCGCCGAAGATCGAGCTTCATTCTTGTGGCCATCCGACCGTTACGTCCACTGGAGCGACTAGCTCCGCGGTGCGGCTGGCCGAAGATGGCGAGACCAGCGACGGTTTCGTAACTCTCGGCGACGGAATTCGTCGGTTCGCTGACGCTCCTGCACGCCCCTGACTGCCTCCCGCAGCCCCTGGTTGCACCGCTTCGGCAGAGAATCTCAGTTGATCCTCATTAGACCGAATCTGTGATTCTGATTGAATTACAGCAGGGTGCAAGATTTGTCTCCGGCAGATTCTAGCCTCTGAAGCAGCTCTCCTGCCTTTTCCTGATTCCAGTCGGCTGGTTGGCATGCGCCGTGCTTTTACAGGCACCGAACAGGCAATCGCTGGGTAGAGCACCCGTCGCGCAGCCGAAACTCACGGCGAGTTACACGTCGCTACCGGCCACAAGGAAGAACCCAATATGGAGACACTGCTTCGAGAGGCGAAGGAAAGATACAACGAGATTCCGTCGCCGCTGAAGGAACAGATCGTTCTCGAGCACACTCCGCTGATCCGCTACATCGTCAATCGCATCGCCGTCCGCCTCCCCTCGCATATCGACCTCGACGATCTCCACAACACGGGCGTGATCGGTCTGATGGATGCGATCGAGAAATACGACCCCGAAAAGAACTGCAAATTCAAGACGTACGCCGAGTTTCGCATCAAGGGCGCGATCCTTGATCAGCTACGCTCCCTCGACTGGGTCCCGCGTAGCGTTCGACAGAAGAGTCGCAAGCTCGAGAAGGCCTATGGCGAGGTCGAGCAGCGTCTCGGCCGCTCCGCCAGTGAAGATGAAGTGGCGGATTCGCTCGGTCTCGAGATCGACAAGTTCCACAATCTACTCAACCAAGTGCGCGGCATATCGCTGATCAACCTGGAGGAGATCCGAGGCACGAACTCCGACGGCGATCGCGCCGGGACCTTCGCCGACATCATCGAGGACATCCACTCCGAGAATCCCTTCGCCTCCCTCAAGCTGCTGGAGACGAAGCACCTCATCTCAGATACGATCGGCAGCTTGCCGGAGAAGGAACGGCTCGTCGTCTCGCTGTACTACTACGAAGACCTCAACATGAAAGAGATCGGGAACATCCTCGGCATCACTGAGTCACGCGTGTGTCAGATCCACACCAAGGCCGTCATGCGGCTGCGCTCGAAGCTGAAAGGAATGGTTGACAGCTAGCCTTGATCCGGCATTCGGATCGGGTCCGGCGCGCCCAGACGCGACGCGCGGCTATTTTTCGTAGCGCAGCATCAACACTGTCGTGTTGTCGACGCCACCCCGCTGGTTGGCCACACTTACCATGATTTCGCAGGCCACCTGCGGCTCTTCCTGGACCTGAACCACGCTGAGGATCTCTTCGTCCCGCAGATGTGCGGTCAGACCATCCGAGCACATCAGAACGACGTCCTGCGGCTGTGGTGTCATCTCGGCTAGATCGGGCGCGGCGTTCCGGCGAACACCCAGTGCCCGAGTCAGCACGTGGCGGTGAGGATGTTCGCGGGCGTCATCCTCACTGATCTGCTGCCGCCGGAGTAGCTCACCCACGACGGAATGATCATCTGTCAGGCAACGAATGCGACCGTTCCGCACGAGGTAGGCCCGGCTGTCTCCGACGTGGGCCAGCGCGAGCCGCTCCTGGGTCACGAGAACGGCGACCAGGGTTGTGCCCATGCCCGCCAGCTCGGGCTTCAGGCAGGCGGAAGTGTGGATCTCGCGATTTGCGCAGGCGACAGCGTGGCGCAGCTTCTCCGCCGGACTGACCTCGGCTCCCTGTAGCGCCTCTACGGCCCTGATGGCGGCCTCGGCGGCCATCTCGCTCGCCACCTGACCGGCGCGATGTCCCCCCATGCCATCCGCGACCAGATACAGCCCCAGATCGGGAGCCATGGCGTAGCGGTCTTCATTGGCCTGCCGTCGCAGGCCCACGTCTGTGCTGGCGGCAGCGCGCAGGATCATCCCGCGTCCTTCCTCCACGGCTCTAGAGCGACCCGCTCGCTGGCGACACGAGACGGGAGTCCGTCGTATCGGTGCTCTGCCCCCCCGGCTTGACGGCAGAAGTGAGGAGTCGAGTTCTCGCTATGGGCGAAAAAACCATTCAATCGCGGGATCTCAGCAGACGATAGTACGCACGAGCGGTACGCTGACGACGTGCCACGCCCGGTGCTCGCCGGGCTGAATCGGGGGAACTGATGCCGAAGACCCTTCTTCTCGCCGACGACAGTGTCGTGATCCAGAAACTGGTCGGGCTGAGCTTCGCGAACGAAGACGTAGAGCTCGTCACGACCGACAACGGCGATGCAGCCGTTACCAGGGCGCGTGAGGTGAAGCCTGATGCGGTCCTCGCCGACGTCGTCATGCCGGGCATGAGCGGATATGAGGTCTGCGAGACCATCAAGAGCGATCCGGAGCTACAGCACGTACCCGTGCTGCTTCTGACCGGTACCTTCGAGGCGTTCGATGAGGAGCGCGCGCGTCAGGTCGGCTCCGACGGCCACATCACGAAGCCCTTCGAAGCGCAAGCCCTGGTGGACCGGGTCAACGAGCTACTGGCGCGGGGTTGCAGCGAGGGGCTCGCCACCACGACCCCGACGGCCGGCAGCCAGGACTTCGATTTCTTCGCAGACGAGGCCTCCGATCTGGCGGAGACAACTGGAACGGATGTAACGGCGAAGTCGCCCGCCTCCGAGGGCCAGGTTCCGGGAGCGAGCGGCTCGCACGGGCTGGAGGTTGTCGATGCCGGTTTCGCCTTCGGCGGAGAACCCACAGCTCAGTCGGAGTTCGAAGCTCCGGAGCTGTTGGAGGATCCGCTCGATCTCGATGCGGCGGTCGTTGAGTCGGGTGAGGATTACACCGTTGCGCTGGAACCTGAAGAAGTCAGTCGGCCAGCCCACGAGATTCCCTTTCAGCAGGCAGCAACCGTCACTGGCCTGGCCTTCGAGGATGAAGAACCTCTGGCAGAGGCGGTGGTCGAGAGCGGCGAACCCGAGATCGTCGATTTCGACTTGATACCGAATGGTGACGAATCTCCGTCGAACACGCCTACCAGTCCATGGTCCACGATCGGCTCGGAGACGAGCCCGCCCGCGGCTGCCGAGATCGATCCCGAGATGACCGTTCTGGCCGATGACTTCTCGAGTAGCGCGCCCGCACCGAACCAGTCCGAGCCCTCGCTCACAACGATCATCATGAGCGACGGCGACAATTCGAGTGACGGCATCGCGCTCGGCGATGACGGCCTCGTGGACTCACCTCCGACAGTCGCCACGTCGCTCACGCCGGCCGACGAAATGATCCTGGCCGACGACCTCTTCGGCGACCACGCAGCCGTCGGCACGGCGGCCGCCGCTGGCGATAGCCCGCCGAGCGATGCCACGGCAGCCGCGGAGCAGGACGATGTCTTCGACTTCGACGCTGCAGATCCCCTGCTCGGCTCGCCAGGTGACTCCTTCGGCGAGGCGAGCGCGTCTGTCCCGCCCCCTGCCGCCGCTGGCTACGACATCTCATCCTCGGACCTGGGCGATCCGTTCGCGCCGTCCAGCGAGGCTCAGGCAACGCCCGAGGCCTCGCTCACGAGCGAGCCTTTCGCGAGTACACCGGCCGACCAGATCTCGCTCTCAGACGGCCTGATCGACGGGTCCGTTCCCGAAGCGGAAGTATTCTCCGAAGAGCTGCCACCCGGCGTCGAGGAGTCCGCCACCTCGTCGATGAACGGTCCGGACATCACGCCGGTCATGCGACAGCGAATCCACGAAACGCTCGAGCGCGTCGCCTGGGAGGCCTTTGCAGACCTGTCAGAGACGATGGTCAAGCAGGTGTTGGAGCGCGTCGAGGCAATTGCGTGGGAGGTCGTACCGCAGATGGCGGAGGCCCTCGTCAAGGACGAGATCCGGCGTATGAAGGGCGAAGACGAGGACTGACGCGCACCTCCGACTCGAAGGCACCACGACTCATCTGAGGTAGACTCGGCTTCTCCGGCCGCAGCGCGCGCCGCGTCATGCTGCGGTGGAATTCAGGAGCCCGAGTCGATGCCCTGGTCCCTCACTCCGCCCCATCCGAGCAGCTGGCAGGTGCTGTTGAATCTGGCGCTGGCCGAAGACATCGGTCCCGCTGACGTCACGAGCCAGCTCACGATCGCATCCGACGCGAACGGGCACGCGCGCATCGAGGCCCGCCAAGCGCTCGTCGCATGCGGGCTCTTCGTGGCGCAGGAGGTCTTCCGCCGCGTCGATCCGCAAATCGCGATCGAGCCCTGCTGCGCGGAAGCGGACGAGCTGGAGGCGGGCCAGATTCTGATGCGACTCCAGGGGGGACTGCACGGCATTCTGGCGGGCGAGCGCACTGCCCTGAACTTCCTCGCGCGACTCTGTGGAATCGCGACGCTGACTCGACGCTATGTTCGCGAGATCGAGGGCACCGGGAGCCAGATCGTCGACACGCGCAAGACCCTGCCGGGCTGGCGAGTACTAGACAAGTTCGCGGTCCTCGCGGGCGGGGGCACCAATCACCGCTTCGCCCTGTACGACGGGATCCTCCTGAAAGACAACCACATCGCGGCAGCCGGCGGCGTGAAGGCCGCGGTCGAAATGGCTCTCGCGCGGGCCCCGGCGGGTCTGCGGGTGCAGGTAGAAGTGGAATCAGCGGCTGAGGCCGAAGCGGCATGTCAGGCGGGCGCAGACTTTCTGCTGATTGACAACCGCACACCCGAGGAGGTGCGCGACATCGTGCAACGCTGCGGTGAGCGAGCGCTATTGGAAGTGTCGGGCGGAATCACGCTTGAGAACCTGCGCCAATACGCCCAAAGCGGCGTGGCACGCATCGCGATCGGCGCCATCACGCACTCGGCCCCCGCCTGTGACATCGCCCTCGAACTCGACGACCGCGTCGCGTGTTGATGGCCGAGGGAGCTGCACGCGTGCTCGAGGCGCTGCGATCCGCTGGTGCAGACCGCTGTTCAGGCGAGCAACTCTCGGCCCAACTGGGCGTCTCCCGCGCCCAGATCTGGAAGCATGTCGGCGCGCTTCGCAGGCGCGGCTACGGCATCGACGGTGAGCCCGGCGGCGGCTACCGACTGACCGCGGTGCCCGACAGACTCTACCCCGAGGAGATTTCGAGGGGACTCGAAACGTGCTGGCTGGCCCGCGAGATCCGTTACTTCGACACGATCGATTCCACCAATCGCATCGCGCTCGAGCTGGCGCAGCAGGGGGCTCCGCACGGTACCGCGGTGCTAGCGGAGGGACAAACAGCGGGGCGCGGACGACTCGGGCGCAGCTTCTACTCCCCTCCCCATCAGAACCTCTATACGACCCTCTTGCTGCGTCCGACTCTGAGTACCGCTGACGCACCGACCCTGATACTCGCGGCGGGAGTCGCAGTCGCCGAGGCCATCGTTGCCACCTTGGGGACAGACGACGCAGTCGAGATCAAGTGGCCTAACGACGTGCTGCTCGGAGGTCTCAAGACTTCAGGCATCCTGATGGAGATGAGTGCCGAGGCGACTCGTGTGGGATTCGCCGTGCTGGGCATCGGCGTGAATCTCAACGCCGAACGAGAGGCCTTCCCGGACGAGTTCAGGCACCTCGCCACTAGCCTTCGCTCTCACTCCGGTCGACGGATCGACCGTGTCGCCTTCACGCGCCGACTGTACTGTATCCTGGAGGAGGCGCTGGACGAGCACGCGCGTGCTGGCTTCGCGGCCTTGCGAGCGCGCTTCGACGCCCGCTTCCGCATGGCGGGAAGAGTCGTGAGAGTACTGGAGATGGGTGGGCGGGAGCTCACCGGCACTGCACGCGGCATCGCGTCAGATGGAGCGCTTGAAGTCGAGCGACCCACGGGAGACATCACGCGAGTCATCGCGGGCGACGTAACTCTGGCCGACAACCGACCGCGGGAGGTGAAACCTGCGCCGTGAACGAACCCATACTCCTTGTCATCGATATCGGCAACTCAAACGTCTCCCTGGGCATCTTCGACTACTCCGGGGACAGAGGGACACTCACGCACCACTGGCGACTCAGCACGCACCGCGAACAGACCTCTGACGAACTCGCCATCGTAATTCGGGCGCTCTTTGAGCACGAGAAGCGCGGCGTCGGGGAGATCACGGATGTGATCCTTTCCAGCGTGGTACCGCCGATCGTGCCCATCTGGGAGCGAGTCTCCAGCAAGCTCTTCGACCGACCCACGCACGTCGTGGGCCCCGGCATGCGAACAGGCATGCCGGTCCGATACGAGAATCCGCACGAGGTGGGGGCAGACCGGATCGTCAACGCAGTGGCAGCTTTCGAGACATACGGTGGCCCGATCATCGCCGTGGACTTCGGAACAGCAACGACGTTCGACTGCATCTCGCGCGAAGGCGAGTACCTGGGCGGCGTGATTTGTCCCGGCATCCACATCTCGATGGAGGCGCTCTTCGAGCATGCTTCGAAACTCCATAGAGTGGAATTCGCCCGACCGAAGAGCGTCATCGGCAAGACGACCACCGGTGCCCTGCAATCCGGCTTGCTGTATGGCTACGCCGGACTGGTCGATTCCATGGTCGAGCGCATACGCCCGGAACTCGGCTCGGATGCGCGGGTCATTGCGACGGGCGGACTCGCTCGGCAAATCGCCGGTGAGAGCACTGCGATCGAAGAGGTCGTACCCTTCCTTACGCTGGAGGGTCTCCGAATCCTATTCGAAAAGAACCGCTGAACGCCTGAAGAGGCCGTCAGGGCAGCCGCAGAAGGGCTGCACATCTGCGCACCCCGAGACGCATCCACCTGAAATCACGGATAGAATCGCGATAAAGTTTCCCTACGGTCCGACCGATCACCAGCCTGGGGCGCAATCTCGAATGGGGCTCGCTCCACCCACTCGATACCTACACGGCGGGAGCACGCGAAGCGTGGTGGATCAGGCCAGCCATAAGTCCAAGATCCGGCTCACGCTCTCGCCGCAGGCCGAGAAGTATGCGCGGCGCGACGCGCCGGTAAACGTACGACGCATGGCAGCGCGTGGCGCCCTGCCCCTCGAGCCGCTGGACCTGGCAACCGTTCTCTTCGCCCTGGCCCACGATCCCGATGCCGAGGTCAAAGCGACCGCACGTTCCAGTCTGGACAACCTTCCCGACAACATCCTCGACAGGGTATTGAGCGGCCCGGCCAACCCCGCTCTGCTGTCCTACTTCGCACGCGTGCACCGGGACAGCGACCTTCGTTGCGAGGCCATCGCCCTGAACACCGCGGCCGACGATGCCACCATCGCGTTTCTCGCCAGCTTGCCCCTGCGGCGAGTCGTAGATGCCATCAGCAACAACCAGGAGCGTATGCTGCGCTGTGACGATATCGTCGAAGCGCTGGGCGAGAATCCGCTCACCGGCCGCGCCGTGATAGAGCGTATTCTCGAGTTCCTCGGCATCGGTGAGGAGGACGAGCCGGATGACGTGCCGGACGTTGAGGATCTGTCCGAGGAGGCCGCCCAGAAAGCCTTGATGTCGATACTCGGCGAAGAGATGCACTCCGTCACCAGGCTGCTCGCCTCGGAAGCGGACGTCGAAGACGAGGCGCTCCAGGGCAATCTCTTCGCCACCATCCAGAACATGACCGTGATGCAGAAGATCAAGCTGGCTCGCGTCGGCGGCAAGGAGGCTCGAACGCTGCTGATCAAGGACCGAAACAAGATCGTCGCCACGTCTGTGCTCGCGAGTCCGAAGATCACGGAGACCGAGATACTGACGATCGCGCAATCCCGAGGTGTCGGAGATGAGATCCTGCGCCTGGTTGCATCCAACAAGGACTGGACGAGGAATTACGCGATCAAGCTAGCTCTGACGACCAATCCCAAGACACCGCAGCCCCAAGCGATCAAGTTCCTGAACTACCTTCAGGACCGAGATCTCAAGACACTGATGAAGAGCAAAGATGTCCCGTCCGTGATTTCCACTCACGCGCGCCGGATCCTAACCAAGAAAGGCAAAGTCTGATGGCGCAGGCCGACGACAACAGCGAGCTGACCGCCCGAATCCTCTACTGGGGGGTCGCGGGATCGGGGAAGACGACCAGCCTTCAGACCATTCATGCCAAGCTGAAGCCGAACAGGCGAGGCGAACTCGAGCGAACGCCCACCCGCCTGGATCCGACCGTCAGCTACGAAGAACTCGCCATCGAGCTCGGCTCTCTGCACGGAGTGCGCACTCAGCTTCGCATTGTCGCCGTGCCCGGATCCGGCGAACAGGCCCACACTCGCAAACAACTGCTGGATCGTGTCGATGGTGTGGTGCTGGTACTGGACGCTCAGCGTGACCGTCTGGACGACAATCTCGCATCCCTAATCGAGCTGCGTCAGGGTCTCGAAGCCTACGGCCGCACCCTATCGGCGGTCCCGGTCGTTGCGCAGTACAACAAACGCGACCTCAGTGACCCGTTCGCGGTCGAGGATATGCACCGCAGGCTCGCACTCCCGAATGCGGCCGTCTTCGAGACGATTGCCACCGAAGGCACAGGAATACTGCAGTGTCTGACCACGATCTCGAAGCAGGTGGTTCGCGCCATACGCAACCGACACCTCGAGCCGGAGCCGATCGCCCCCGTCGTCTCTCGTCCTGTGCCGGACTCTCCGAGCCTCACGGCCCCGATCTCCGACCTGCCTCCGCAGGTTCCCGAGGAGGCCCGTCCAATCGAGCTCCCGACACCGCTGGACCCCTGCGAGTTGACGACGACCGACTTGATGGAGACCGCCATTCTCGCCGAGGGCGAGTGCGACAATGCGGAGGCCGAGACGGTTCTCGAAGCTCAGGCGATGCTGGACCGCCCCTGGTCCACCGTCGAGGCCGAGATCAAAGCGACGCCGGGTGCGCGCATCGGCGCCGATCTGAAGATCGTATCGGTCGGGGCTGCTGATCGATCCGGCGAGCGCGCTGTCAGACTTCCGCTGGTTCTCGGCAACGACCAGGGAGAGACCGTCACCCTTGCTTTGACGATCCAACTCGACCCACTGTTGGATGACGAGCCCACGTGAGCCGCAAACGCATCGGCATCTATGGGACCCATGAGGAATCCCTCCGCTTGGCGCGACTGCTCGCGAACAATGCCGATGTCGATGTGGTCTCCTTCTTTGATCCCGACAGGGACGGTGCCCTTGCGCGAGCCCGTGGGCTCGGCGCCGACTTCGCCAACGAGATCGCCTCACGACTCGAAGACGACATCGCGGTGTTCGCCGAACAGCCGGATCTGCATGTCGTGGTTGATGATGGTCAACTCGAGAGCTTTCGCAGCCGTTGCCCATCCTCCAGCGGCAGCGGTATCCAGATCGTCTCTCCCCTGACCGCCAGGCTCCTCTGGGGCTACGGAGTGACGCCGCGAGATCGCAAGGCCGAGCTACTGCAAGCACTGAACGAAGTCGTCGAGTCCGTCGAGCTCACGATCGACTCCGACGAGCTGTTCACGCGTATGCTCGAGATCGCGGTCGGTGTGACGGGTGCCGAAGGAGGCTCCCTGATGCTGCTGGATCCGCAGAGTCGAGAGCTGCGTGTGCAGGTGGCCATCGGGGTCGAGCCGGAGCTCTGGGGCAAGATCCGCGTACCACTCGGTGACGGCATCGCGGGCCAAGTGGCCGCCACGGCGCACTCGCTGCGCCTGCAGGGAAAGGCGGATCGCCGACGCTTTCACATCCTGCGCGAACGGCTGGACGTCGAGTCGGCGCTCTGCGTTCCTCTCGTCCAGGATGGCAGGGTACTCGGTGTTCTCAACCTTCATCATACCACCCGTGCCGGCACCTTTTCGGATGACGATCTCGAGTTCATGGAACAACTGGCCGCGCTCGACGCTCAGATCATCCACCGTGCCAAGGAACACGAGACGCTGAAGAGTCAAGCGGCACGTTATGAGGCCGTTCAAGAAATACAGACTCTGATATCGAGTCCGATGCCTCTCGGCGATCGCCTGCGGGATATCTGCAAGCGCGTGGCCAGCCGCATGGGCAATGGCATCGCGAATATCTATCTGTGCGATCCCGAGCGACCCAGCCAAGAACTCCTGCTCACGGCGACGTCGCTTGCCGGCGGCGGTTTCGGAGGGGAATACCGCATCATCGCCGGACAAGGTGTCGATGGCCGCGTCGCGCTCGAGCGACGCCCCACGTTCCTGCGTGGCGATCACGACGAGCTCGCCTATGCCGCCCTCCCTCTTCTGGCAGGGAAGGAGTTGGTGGGCGTACTCGCCAGTCAGGCCGGCAGCTCTCCGCCGCGCGGCCGAGCGCCCGAGGAGGGTCTGTTGGAGATCGCGGCGGCCGTTGCCGAGGGGGTTGCCCGAACCCGGCGCGAGGAACACATCGAAGCTCGTGCCACACGGATGAGCGCCATCAATGAGACCGGTGTTCGCATGCTCTCCGCCACAGACGTGTCGGAAGTCGCCCGCATGGCCACGTCTTCGTTGGCCATGATCCTCGAAGCAGATCACTCGATTCTGCGACTGCAGGACCCGGACACCAAGCGATACTGCATATCATCGTACTTCGGCTCTGCCGACGGGCCACTCGAGCAGCGGCTGTTCCGGCTGGACAAGAAGACTTGCGTAGAGGCCATCAAGCGTCGGACCGCTTTCCTCGCGCGTGACCTCGAGAGCCACGCGACTCTGTCGGAGGTGGCCGACGACTTCCGATCTCTGATTTCCGCTCCGCTCAAGCGCGAGGGACAGGTAATCGGCACGCTCTCGATCTACGACAAGGTGGCAATCGACCGCTTCTTCCCCGGGCGCTTCACGGACGAAGACCTGCATGTCTTCGCCAAGTTCGTCTCCTATGTCGAGCGGGCCATCGCCAACGCCCGGGTTCACGCCGCCCTGAGTCGCCACAGCAACTTCGACGCGGAGAGCGGGCTTCCCAACGCCGGCTATCTTGCGGCTCGCATTCGTGAAGAGATCGTCCGCTCGGCCGGGCGTGACGATGCGCTGGCACTGGCAGTCTGCTCGATCGAGAACTGGGAAGAACTCGTGAGCCGTGCCGGCCCCGCCCGTGCGCACCGCGTAATGCTCGCGACGGCCCAGGCCCTGCGCGAGGAGCTGCGCGATTTCGATGTGCTCGGACGCTTGACGGAGAACCAGTTCACGGTGCTCCTGCCCGATCCGGGGGCCAATGCGGGCGAGCGGGTGTTCGCCCTGGCCCGCGCGGTAGCCGACAGGGTTTCCAGAGACGACTCCCTCAACGACCCCGTTCGCGTCGCACTCGCATTCGGCCATGCGGTCCACCCGGCCGACGGCGAGGATCAGGAATCGCTACAGGCACGCGCTGCCGAGCCCCGCATCCGCATGGTCTGACGAGCCTCGCGTGCGGCGGCCCGAGGACGGCTCAAGGGGCCGCTGAAAGCAGCTCGTCGAGCGACTTGCCGCGGATGTTCAGTGACTCCGCCACCCCCTGACAAACGACCTCGCCGCGCCAGATATTGGCGCCGCGTGCCAGCGCCGCGTCTCGGCGCAGCGCCTCGTCGACGCCCAGCTCGGCGAGCTTCGTCAGGTACGGCAACGTCGTGTTGGTCAGCGCGAAAGTCGATGTGCGCGGAACGGCCCCAGGCATATTGGCGACACCGTAGTGCACGACGCCATGACGCACATACGTCGGATCCGAGTGGGTCGTAGGCCGAATCGTCTCTATGCAGCCTCCCTGATCCACCGCCACGTCAACGACGACCGAGCCCTCCTGCATTCGCTCGATCATCGACTCGTCAACCAGGATCGGAGCCCTCCGACCGTGGCTATAGACAGCCCCGATCACGAGATCGCTGCTCACCACGGAGCGTTCAATATTCGCGTGATTGGAGAAGAGAGTGTTGAGCTCGCCGCGAAAGAGATCATAGACATAGGTGAGACGTTTGAGGTCGAGATCGAGTACGTCGACCTCGGCGCCCAGAGCGTGCGCCACGCGCAGTGCATTGATCCCCACCGTACCGGCCCCCAGGATGGTCACGCGCCCACGCTTCACGCCGGGCACGCCACCAAGCAGGAGTCCTCGACCGCCCTGGTCCTTCTGCAACAGATTCGCTCCGATCTGCACAGCGAGACGGCCAGCGACCTCGCTCATCGGAGCCAACACGGGACAGGCCCCGTCGGGCTGCTGAATCGTCTCGTAGGCGATGGCGCAGATGTCTGCACGAATGAGTCTGCGAGCCAGCTCCGGAGCTGCAGCCAGGTGAAGGTAGGTGAAGAGCGCCTGTCCGGACTGCAGCAGGTCCACCTCGCTGGGACTGGGCTCCTTGACCTTGACCACCAGCTCTGCCCCGCGCCATGCCTGCTCCCTCGAGACCAGATGCGCACCGGCGTCCGCATAGGCCTCGTCCGAGAAGCCACTGCCACCGCCGGCACCCGCCTCGACCAGCACCTCGTGGCCAGCCCCGACGAGCAGCGCCGCACCATCGGGCACCAGCCCGACACGGTACTCGCGGTCTTTCGTCTCCTTGGGAACTCCTACTCGCATGGCCGCCCTCCCCAGCCGACGAAGTTCTATGACCGGTATGCCTGGATCAGAATATCGGATGTCTCGGGTCGCATGACGCGTTCGTCCGGCCGCTGGCCGCCCTTCAGCTGTTCTCGCACCTTCGTGCCGCTGATCGCGAATGGCTTCTCGTCCGAGTGGCGATCGGTCAGGTCCACACGTCCCAGCGATTCGTAATAGGCCGCAAAGCCGATCTTGCACGGAGAGATGTGCAGCTCGCCCGGCAGCTCGTCGAACACATGATGAGCATCGAAATCACCCCAGATGGGGCTGCCGTCCTCGTAGGGCGCATCGGCGTGCTTGCGACCGATGACGATGTCGCTGAATCCGTAGTTCTGGCGGTAGATGCCGTGCATTACGGCCTCACTGGGTCCGCCGTAGAACATCTTGATATCGAGACCGATCAGCTCGAAGACCTCTGAGATGTCATAGCCGACCTTCTTCCATATCGACTCGTCCTTGTCACCCTCGCCGAGAAGCTTCATGTCGTGGAGCGTTCGATAGCAACGCATTCGCACGACTGCGGGGACGTCGTCCCCCTTGAGTTCGCCCACCAGTGGGTTGAGTACTGCGCCGGCGAAGTACCCCTGACTGGTCAGCGCCTCTACACCCGCAACGAGAGCGTACTCGTGAGCGCGGTGCAGCGGATTTCGGGTTTGGAACGCAAGCGCTCTCTCCCACTGCCTGTCCCGAATCAGGGCGCGAACCAGACTGGGTGAGAGCATGTACTCCCCGTATTCGGGATTGACCGGTTGGGGAAGAGCCCGAATCGTGCCGCCCAGCAACTTGTTACGCGGATCACTCTCGACCATGCGGCCACCCGGGTGATCGAAGCGCTCGGTGCGGTAGACCGCGCTCAGGTACTTCGCCTTGTCCCGCTCGAAGATCTCGAGATCATCGACGATCGCCACGACTTCACCCGTCTCGCTGTGTACGGACACCGAGTCGCCAGTGGATAGGGCTGCGGCCTCCTCATCGGTCACAGGCAAAGCGAGCGGAATCGTCCAGGCGTAGCGCTTGCCGCCGGATATCACTACAGCCTCGTTCAGCGCGAGATTGTATGCCTCCTCCTTCATCGGCCCTTCGAGAGGCGAGAGGGCCCCATCGGAGAGTCGATACACTGTCGAGAGGTCGGCATTGGTCACGAGAATGGAGGAGAGCGCGCTCGCCTCCTCGAGGAAGGCCACTCGCTGGTTGAGGGGAACGATCCGATTTACGGGCTCGACGAGACCGCCATGGACCGGAACCAGATCTCGCCGCTCTTGCTTCATCATTGAAGTTGCCTCTCCTTACCTTCGCTGGGGCTTGCCTCGAGGCCGACCTGATTGCCGGACCTCAGCCTTGTGTACGGAGTTCCTTGCTACCAGACGGGGAAGGAAACGGCCCCGTCGTTGAGCAGAATGCGATTTCCGCTGCCGTCCATACGCCGCACATAGAGACGGCCTATTCCGCCTTCTTCGGAGACATAAACGATGTGGCCGCCGTCGGGAGAAACAGCCGGTGTGTGCTCATCATAGACGCCTCCGCCCAGACTCGATCGAGCGAAGCCGTTGGAGCGCATCCGCTGCAGCCTCCAACCATTGGCGGTCTCGCTCGTAAACACCACCCACTCACCGTCTGGGGAGAAGACGGCTCCCCGTCCGCGCGCCAGGACGCGCCGCTCGCCATCGACAACTGGCGGACGTACGACCACGGCGGAAGTATCGCGCTGCGACTCGAGCTTTCGCTCTCTGTTGTCCGCTTCCGTGTAGAGCAGCAGGTCGCCCCTGGGCGACCAGCGCACGCCAGAGGCATAGACGCCCTCCAGAATCGGACTCGGCGCACCGCCCCCCGGCGCTGTGATCAGCAGCCCGGCGAAGGCCCGCTTGTCCTTCAACTCGATCCAGCTGATCACAAGTCTCTCATCCGGCGCGTAGTCACCCTCGAGGTGAAGCGCCGGGCCGTGCGTCAACTTGCGAACCTCGCTGCGATCTCGGTCGTACTCGTAGAGCTGGCTCCTTCCCGCATCGAGGTGCCCGCTGGCGAAGAGCAGTCGTCTGTGGTCACGCGACCACGCCAGAGGCCGCGCGTTGGGCGGTGCAACCGCGAGGGGCGTGAGCTCCAAGGTGCGCGGATTCAGCAACGCGACGTGCCCCGGAAACGCCGAGAAGCCCGGCTCTGCCCGGATCGACTGACCCGCGCTGAGGAAATCCGACACACCCTCGAGCCGGGCCACCCCACGTCGAACCGGGCCGCGATCGTCCTGCTCCATACGCGCGAGAATCTCGGCACGCCGCCGCGCATCGGTGTTGTCCCAGTACAGCAGGGCGATCGGCTCTTCTGACAGCTCCTCGGGCGGTACGCCCAAGGTCGCGCAGCCGAAAGCGGCAAGCCCGACCGCCAGTGCCAGACACAGGCGCCGCCGTGCGAGATCGCGCCTCACCGCTCGACCACCCGCAACAGCCGACCACCGCTGGCGTCGATCGCGTCGCCATCGGCGTTTACCTCGAAGATGGCGGCCGCCTCCACCTTCCCTCCCAGCACGGAGAGCACGATTTGCGCTGCGGCCGGGAACGGAAAGAGTGGGTGCTCAGCATGAATCAGGTCTTCCCGCGAGAGATACGCACCTGCGCCAACGTGAGAGTGGTAGACCGCGGTGATCACCTCACCCCTGGCCTCGGCCTCCTTCTGAGCTCGCAGGTACTCGACCTCCGACATGTAGTAGGCGTGCTGCGCATCCCGGGGAAAGCGGATCCCGTCGCTCAGGTGCATCTTCGTCATGATGTTCGTGATCCGCTGGACACGTCTAAAACGCTCCTCGACTACACCCATGATCAGGCCACAGCATTCTTCGGGTACGACATCCAGCGCGTGGCTGCAGAGTTCGTGCAGCACCCGCCCGGAAATCGCTGCCGGCGGTAGACTCCGATTCAGCTCGATGCGCTCTCGCACCATCTCACCCGCTCGCACCGAACTCCGGCGGGACGACGGCCGGGTGTCGTCGCTGCCCGTGAGTCCTCGACCTCGCTCAGCCCGGCCACCCCGTCGTGCGGACCCACACGCGTGAGTATCCTGGAGACGTGGGAACCCTGGGGGAGCCGGGGGCGGCATTCTACGTGAGAAGTCACCTTCTCGCGAGTCTTCGTTCCGCCGGCGTCGGGATTCGCACCAGCCACCGCAGCACTCAGATCTCGTAGGTGTGCGCTACCAGATTGGCGCGCCGGATCCCGCGCTGGGCTGCCTCCCGGCAGAGATCCTCGACCGTCCGGTCCTCCAGAACCTCGGCGAAGCACTGCGCGAGCTCCGGCCACAGAAAATCCGGGCTGCTGGCCACGCCGCCCGCAGCTCCGGACCGGCCTGACGGCCGGCCCGCGCCCGCTTGCGGCGCCCGTGTTCCTCCCACTGGGCCCTCCACCGCTTCGACGATGTCGAGTAGGCTGATGTCGCTGGGCGCGCGCGACAGCGTATATCCGCCTCCCGGGCCTCGCTTCCCGCTCACCAGCTTGGCCCGTCGCAGCCGCTGGAAGATCTGCTCCAGGTAGCGTGTGGGAATCTCCTGCCGCTCCCCGACCATCCGAACCTGCACGGGCTCGCCCTGGCCGTTGTACGCCAGATCGAAAACACCGCAGATCGCATAGTGAATCTGCAACGAAAAACGCATGATCCAGTCAAGAATGCACAAAAGACCGACGGTGTGCCAGCCAGGCCGGACATCTCAGCTCATCGGCGGTAGCCTCCCACCCAGCGTGCGGCAGCCGTTGTCGCAGAAGCCGACCGAGCCGATGAGCCCGAAGCAGACCCACCCCGCCCGCATCCAGTCGTTGCTTCGCCATGCGCACCGCGGGACGCTCGGACTCCTGGCAATCTGCGCGGTCGGCATTGCGGCGCGGGGTCTCGAGGGTCCCGAGCCGCCGCCCGATCAACTGATCGGAACTGTCGCGGTCGGTCTGGCTCTGAGTTCGATCCTGGCGAGACGCCTGGGCACGTCACCCGTCGTGAGCGGGAGAACGGCAGCGCTCGCAACGCTGTCGTCGCTCGCACTGGCCGGGGCGCTTGGCCCGCTCGGTGTCCACGTCGCCTGGAATCTCGCCGCCCCCGAGACCGCGCTCCTCTTCGTGCTGGCCGGCACCCTGTTCTCTCTGCGCCGGCCGGCGGCGGGAAGGGCTGGCTAGCCGGAAGTGCTCGTCCAGCTTCACGACGTCGGGAGACAGATCGCCGGCCGCTGGCTCTTCCGCCAGGCGTCGCTGGTCGTTCGTGCGGGCGACCGCATCGGCCTGGTGGGGCCGAATGGAGCTGGCAAGTCGACGCTGCTGCGCGTGGTGGCCGGGGATGAAGCACTGGACACCGGCAACGTGTCGGCCAGCCGTGGCACTCGCGTCGGCATGCTGCGCCAGGAAATCGACCCTCGCCTGACGCACTCGGTACGCGAAGAGGCCGCGAGCGCGTTGCAGCACCTGGACACTCTGGAGCAATCGATCCGGGAGCTGGAGGCGGCCATGGCCGAAGCGGGCGCTCGCGGCGGGCAGATTCCCGCCTCGCTGGCTGAGCGCTACGACCACACGACGGCGGCCTTTGAACTGGCCGGGGGGTTCGGCCGCGAGGCTCGCGTAGCGCGGGTGCTGGCCGGGCTCGGATTCGAAGAAGAGGCGCGCGAGCGCCCATTGGCCAGCTTCAGCGGTGGCTGGCTGATGCGTGTCGAGCTGGCCAAGCTCTTTCTCGGGCAGCCGGACGTGCTGCTGCTCGACGAGCCGACCAACCATCTCGACCTGCCGGCCATCCGCTGGTTCGAGGAGACGATCGAGTCCTTCCCGGGAGGGCTGATCGTCGTCTCCCATGACCGCACGTTCCTGCGCAAGCACGTAACCAGAGTGGCAGAGCTCGATGGTCAGGGTCACTTCACCGTCTACGAGGCCGACTACGAACGCTTTCTGGCTCAGCGCGACGAGAGGCAACGGCAGCTACTCGCCCGCAAGGCGAACCAGGATCGTGAAATCGCCCAGATGGAGCGCTTCGTCGAACGCTTCCGCGCGAAGTCCACGAAGGCCAGGCAAGCCCAGAGCCGCATCAGAGCGCTCGAGCGCATCGACCGAGTCGAGGTAGCACCTCGCCCCAAGCGAGCGATCAAGCTCAGCATCCCCGAGCCGCCGCGCTCCGGCGAGCGGGTCATCGCCCTTTCTGCCATTCACAAGAGCTTCGGCGCAAAGCAGATCTACGGCGGTATCGACTTCGAGCTCAGACGAGGCGACCGCGTGGCGTTGGCCGGCCCCAACGGTGCGGGGAAGTCGACGCTGCTGCGCATGGGAGCCGGCGCCCTCGCACCCGATTCGGGCGAGTACACGCTTGGCCACAACGTCCGCGTAGCCTTCTTCGCCCAACACCAGCTCGAGGCACTCGATGGCAAGCGAAGCGTGCTCGAAGAGCTGGCTGCTAATGCAACGACCGCCGACATACCACGCCTGCGCGGACATCTCGGCGCCTTCTTGTTCTCAGGCAACGATGCCGACAAGAAGATCTCCGCGCTTTCCGGGGGCGAGAAGACGCGTATCGCGCTGGCCAAGCTGCTGCTGCGTCCGGCGAACCTGCTGGTGCTCGACGAACCCACGAATCACCTCGACATCGAGTCCTGCGAAGTGCTCGAGCAAGCGCTTCAGGCCTACGGCGGCACACTGCTCTTCGTCTCCCATGACCGAAGCTTCATCAATGCGCTCGCCACACGCATCGTAGAGGTCAAGCATGGCTCGCTGCGGGAGTTCGTCGGAAACTACGACGACTATCTCTACCGACTCGAACAGCTCGAAAGACGCGGCGAGTATGATGAGGGTGCTTCGGTCACCGCGGCGCGCACGAGCGAGGTGAAGGGCAGTGCCAGCAAGGCCGAGCGGCAGCGGGACCGAGAGCGAAGGAAGGCTCGCGACCGGACGACCAGGCGACTCGAACGAATCGAGCAGGAGATTCAGCGGCAGGAACAGGAGTTCGAGAGCTTCGACTGGCGACTCGGAAGCCCCGAGGTCTACAGCGACCCCGACCGCGTGAGCGAGATTCAGGCTGAGCAAGCGCGGCTGCGCCAGGCGATCGACACACTCTACGATGATTGGGAACGTCTCAGCGATGAGCTGAGCGCGCTGGACGACGTTCATTGACGATCTGGGGAGCGCGTCTTAGTCTCCCGCGCGTCGCCCGGGTGGCGGAATTGGTAGACGCGCCAGGTTCAGGACCTGGTGTTCGCAAGGACGTGCTGGTTCGACTCCAGTCCCGGGCACCATCGCACATCCCCCTTTCGCCCTGCTTCGCAGCAACCGCGCGATGCCGCCGACGCGCTGATCGCCTGACGGCGCTTGACCTGACCGTCAGCGCGCTTAATCTTGCTTGCCCCGGAGGGGACCGTCCAACCATCAACCGGAGAGACCGCCGTGTCACACGAGTACGATTCCGATCAGGAGAAGCGGCTGATTCGCGATCCATCGGGTGAGCAAGTCGAGGTCCCGACGATCCTTTCGGTGCTGCCGGTACGAGACGTCGTCGTCTACCCGGGCGTGACCGTGCCCCTCTCCATCGGCCGCCGCAAGTCACTCGCCGCACTCGACGAGGCGGGTCAGGGCGGCTTCATGGCCGTGGTCACACAGCGGGATCCCGCCACCGAGGAGCCGACTCTGGACGACCTCTTCGAGGTCGCCACCCTCGTTCGCGTCATGCGCATTGTCGACGCGCGGCGCGAAGGCAAGCAGGCGTTGGTCGTGGGCGTGGCGCGGGCCCGAGTCCGAGAGCTGTTGACCACCGAACCCGCAATACGCGTGCGCGTCGAGCCAATCGAGGAAACCGCGCTGGATTCGACTTCCGACGAGGCAACGTGGCGCCGCGTCGTGCTACTGGCACAGCGCGTGATCGACCTGCGCGACGACTACCCCGAGGAGTGGAAGGCGTTCATCGCGGGTATCCCGACGGCCGGTATGCTGGCTGACCTGCTCGCCTCCAACCTCACTCTGCCTCTGGAAGACAACATCACTTTGCTGCGGGAGCCACGCGCCGGCGAACGGCTCCGGGTGATCGAACGCCATCTGGATCGCGAGGTCACTATCGCCGAGACGCAGCAGGTCTTGCGCACTGAGGCAGAGTCGGAGGGCATGGATAAGAAGCGTCGGGAGCGGATGCTTCGCTCCCGAATGCGCGAAATCCAGACAGAGATCGGCGAGGGGGACGCGGGACTGAGGGAAGTAGATGAGCTTCGAGAGAAGCTCGAAGCCGCTGAGCTACCCGACGAGGCACGCGCTCAGGCCGAACGAGAGCTCAAGCGACTGTCCGCGCTGCCTCAGCACGCACCGGATCGCCACTTGATCCGCACCTACCTGGAGTGGATGGTCGATCTGCCCTGGAGTACGCAAACCGAGGACGACCTGGATCTCGGACACGCCAAGCAGATCCTCGACGAGGACCATCACGGTCTCGGCAAGGTGAAGGACCGAATCCTGGAGTTTCTGGCTGTGCGCAAGCTCGCTCCTGACGCCAAGGCGCCCATTCTCTGTTTTGTCGGCCCTCCAGGCGTGGGCAAGACGTCGTTGGGTCGATCCATCGCTCGCTGCATTGGACGAAAGTTTGCACGCGCCTCGCTGGGAGGTGTGCGCGACGAAGCGGAAATCCGAGGACATCGGCGAACCTATGTCGGTGCCATGCCGGGTCGTATCCTGCAGAGCCTGAAGCGGGCCGGCTCGCGCAATCCGATCTTCCTGCTGGATGAAGTCGACAAGCTGGGCTCCGACTTCCGCGGAGATCCCTCGTCGGCTCTGCTAGAAGTCCTCGATCCCGAGCAGAATCACAACTTCAGCGATCACTACATCGAGTGTCCCTTCGACCTCTCCCAGGTTCTCTTCATCGCGACGGCCAATACGCTGGCCACGGTCCCGCCTGCACTGCTCGACCGCATGGAGGTGATCGAGCTGCCGGGCTACACCGAGAAGGAGAAGCTGGTGATTGCCGCGCGGCACCTCGTGCCCCGACAGCTCGATGCACACGGCCTCACGGCTACTCGCGTTGAGCTGCGCGAGGAGGCGCTGGCAAAGATCATCACGGAGTACACACGAGAGGCGGGCGTGCGAAACCTGGAGCGGTACATCGCCACCCTGATGCGCAAGAGCGCCTGCCGAGTAGCCGAAATGGGAGCGGAGACGAAGACCGAGGTCGTGGTCGATCCCGATTTCGTCAGCAGCGCCCTGGGCTCGCCGCCCCATCTGCCCGAAAGCGCCGAACGAACCACGATGCCCGGTATCGCCGTCGGACTCGCCGTGACCGCGCATGGTGGCGACATCCTCTTTATCGAGGCCACCGCCATGCGGGGCGGCAAGGGGATCCGCCTGCGGCTCACGGGCCAGCTGGGCGATGTGATGCGCGAGTCCGCCGAAGCGGCGCTCTCCTGGGTGCGGGGCCACGCCGAGGATCTCGGTTTGCCCAAAGAAGCCATGAAGCCCGGCGAGATCCACTTGCACGTACCCGCCGGCGCGGTCCCCAAGGACGGCCCCTCGGCGGGGATCGCCCTCGTGACCGCTCTGGTTTCGGCGCTCTCGAATCGCTGTGCCAAGGGCACCATCGCCATGACGGGCGAGATCTCACTGCGCGGGCGTATCCTGCCGGTCGGCGGAATCAAGGGCAAGCTCTTCGCGGCCTCGCGAGCGGGCATCGAGACTGTGATCATGCCCCGTCGCAACGAGAAGGACCTCTTCGATGTTCCCGATGATGTCAAGCAGATGCTGGACATAAAGCTGGTGGATACCATCGATGAGGCACTCAGACTCACGCTGCCCCACGAGGACTCCTCCGCGAGTTAGCACCGAGCGGGGCTCCGCTTCACTGCGACGGCCGCTATTCTCCCTGCCGTGCGAGTCGCGTTGGTCCACGATTGGCTCACGGGAATGCGCGGTGGAGAGCGGGTCCTCCACCAGCTCGCGCTCTGCAACCCTCAGGCCGACCTCTACACACTGATTCACGTGCCGGGTTCAACCTCGAGCGCGATCGACGGCCTACGTGTTCACACGTCTCCGCTCAACCGCATCCCTGGAGCTGCCCTTCACTATCGCAAGCTGCTCCCACTCTTTCCCTGGGCGATCGAACGCTTCCGACTCGACGACTACGATCTCGTCATCTCGGTCAGCCATGCAGTGGCAAAGAGCGTTCCCGTCGGCGCCAAGACAGTCCATCTCGACTACTGCCTCACCCCTATGCGCTACGTCTGGGACCAAGCGGACGCCTACCTCGGGCGCGGCCTGCGGCGTACCTGTGCCGCGCCACTGGTTCACTACCTGCGGCGTTTCGATGTCAGCCGGAGCACTCCGCATCACGTGACCCGATTCATCGCAATCTCACGCTGCGTGGCGGAGCGGATCCAGCGCCACTATGGGCGCCTCGCATCCGTCGTGCATCCGCCCGTCGAGATCGAAAGGATCCAGCCCAGCACGCGTGACCCTGAAGACTTCTACCTTCTCGTCGGCGGTTTCGTTGCATACAAGCGCGAGGATCTGGTACTCGAGGCTTTTCGCCGCCTCGGCCGGCGGCTCGTCGTGGTGGGTGATGGCCCAACGCGAAGACGACTGCAGGCGGCGGCTCCCGCTAATGTCGAATTCACTGGACGCATCGCAGACGCGGATCTCGCCGATCTCTACGCACGCTGCCGCGCGCTGATCTACCCCCAGGAAGAGGACTTCGGTATCGCCGCAGTGGAGGCACAGGCCGCCGGCCGACCCGTAATCGCTTTCGCTCGCGGCGGCGCTCTGGATACCGTCCGGCCGCTCCTCCACATCAAGGGTGCTGAAGAGATCCACGATCTCGAGACGGCCGGGGCGACGGGGCTCTTCTTCGAACACCAGAGCCCGGAGGATCTGTGCGTTGCGGTTCTGGCGTTCGAAAAGAATGCGGAGCGATTCGACGCCAGACAAATCCGCGGCCATGCCGAACTCTTCTCGTGCTCCCGGTTTCGGATCGACTTTCAGCGCGAGGTCCAAAGCGCACTGGCAGAATCGGCCTGACACGCAACTCTTTCAGGACTTCGTCAACCGTTACCAGGGAGTGGGCCAAACCCGATGAATCCGAGAAGCGACATTCCGCTGATCGACTTGGCAGTCCAGCACGCGTCGATTCGCGACGAGATCGATGCCGCAATCGCAGGCGTGATCGACAGCTCGAACTTCATTCTCGGTGACGAGGTGACTTCGTTCGAACGAGAGTTCGCCCGCTACTGCGGCTGCCCGCTGGCTGTGGGCTGTGCCTCAGGCTCGGACGCCATCCTACTGGCGCTGATGGCCTGCGGAGTCGGGCCCGGCGACGAGGTCATCTGTCCGTCGTACAGCTTCTTCGCAACCGCAAGCGCCATCTCACGACTCGGTGCCCGCCCTGTCTTCGCCGATATCGCCTCACCGAGCTATGACATGGATCCAAACCATGCCCGCGCCCTCGCCCTGAGCTGCACTCGCCTTCGCGCGATCCTGACCGTGGATCTCTTTGGTCAGGTATCTAGCATCGACGCCTTTCTCCGTCTCTCGCAGGACTTTCAGGTTCCACTCATCGAGGACGCGGCGCAGTCAGTTGGTGCGCGCGATTCTCAGGAGCAACGTGCTGGGTCCCGCGCCACCATCGGTTGTTTCAGCCTTTACCCCAGCAAGAACCTCGGCGCCATGGGAGACGCCGGCATCTTGACTACGGCCTCCGCCGAACTCGCACAGCGGCTCAGGGAGCTCCGCGTGCACGGCGCTCGTTCGCAGTACCTCCATTCCGCGGTCGGGATCAACTCCCGACTTGATGCCCTCCACGCGGCCGTGCTTCGGGTCAAGCTCCCACATCTCGACTCCTGGACCAAGACGCGCCGCGAGAATGCCGCCTACTACGACCGCGGCTTCACTGCCGCCGGTGCCGGCACGGCCGATGCGTCCCTCGATCGGACGGCTCTATCGCTCCTCATTCCCTCCGCACGGCCTGCACCTGCCGAGCACGTCTATCACCAGTACGTGATACGCGTGCCAGCCAAGCGACGTGACGACCTCTCCGCCCACCTGCGAAGACAAGGCATCGAGACTGCTGTCTACTACCCGATCGGACTCCATGAACAGCCGTGTTTCGCAACCCTTGGGTCCGACCGAGCGTCTCTGCCCAATACTGAGATCGCCACACGGCAGGCACTCGCGCTGCCCGTCCACCCTGGGCTGCAACGGTCCCAACTCGATCGTGTGCTGCAAGAAGTCGTGGGGTTTTTTCGGGAGGCACACTAGTCACTGTCGTGGAGCGTCCGTTCCGACATGGTTGCGAGTCCCCATCTCGAACCACGCGCCAACCCTTCTCACGCTTCACTCGCCCCTTGCTCACATGGCATACAGCAAACGTGGATGCTAGCGTCACGCAATCGCCATACACACGTAGCGGAACTGCGTCGCCTCTTCTCTATCCGCCACAATCGCCGGAGGGGCCGTTAGGTGAGGATGCACCAACTGACCCACAATGCGCTGCGTCGGTTGCTTCACTCACCGTTTCGAGAGCGGGCGACTCCTCCTCCTCCTCCTCTCACCGTCGGAGAACCGCGCCATATGACTGTCTGCGCGTACTCGGAGTTCGATCCCATCACGCTCAAGCCCTTGAATCAGCACACCGCGATGCGTCTGCAGGAGGTTCGCCTTCAGCAGTTCGACTTCCGCGCACGTTCGGTTCTCGACATCGGCTGCCATCTGGGGCTGCTTTCCTTTACGGCCGCCAGAAACGGAGCCGCATCCGTACTCGGCGTCGATGTCACGCCGGAATTCATTGCCGGAGCCAACGAGAACCTTGAGAAGTTCGCGGCGCACAACGAAGAGGGGAGCCGGCTACGCTTCGAGATTGCCGGCTTCGACAAGCTCGATCCCGCCATTCACCGCTCTGATCTGGTGCTTTGCTTCGAGGTGCTTCACTGGCTCACCCTTCAGGGCATCCCGATCTCGAGTTCGATTCAGAAGCTCCGTCAGCTCACGAAGTCTGACCTGGTTTTCGAGTTTCCCTGGGACATAACCGAATCCTCGATAGCCGTCCGGGAGCAGCTGACTGAGGATGACTACAATCCGGAACTCATCTTTCGCGAGCTCACGAAGTACTTCTCGTTCGTTCGCGTCATGGGATTCATGGACTACATGCAGAGCACAGACGCCAAGCGAGTTCTCGTTCATGCAAGATGACGTATTCGCCTCTTTCGCCGAGAAGATCGGTCTGCGGATCGACACGATCCTATCGCCACCCTCATGGGGACAGGGCAACGTCAGGTTTCTGAAGCTAGCCGATGGCTCCCGACTCGTACTCAAGATCCTGACTGACGCGAGTGCTCTCTACAAACTGCCTTCCAACGTAGTCCAGGAACTTTTCGACTATCTTCACGCTCACACACACCACCTCTGCCTTCCGCAGCAACTCGGCGGGTCGTACACGTCCTCAGCTGACGGACGCATGTTCATGGCCTTCCCCTGGCTGGGCGGGAAGTCACCCCTGGAGCCTCAGTGGGATCTGTCTCTCGAGGAGCACGTCGACTGCATTGCCACAATCAATCGCGAGCTGGTACGACTTCCCGAGGGACTCGTGCGAAGCCTCAGAGCTTTTGGCGCCGACTACCCCTTCGATCTAGATGCCTTCCAGCGAGAGCTCCGCCAGACCAAGCTCTTCTTCACAGACCAGTTTCAGGCCGCCTGTGCGGATCTCCTGACCTGTCAAACGCCCACGTCCGATCGTGACTGCTTTACGCAATTGACGCATGGCGATCTTCAAACCTCGAACATTCTAAGACTCTCGAGCGGGGAGCTGATCGTTCTGGATGTCGACAATCTGAGCATCGCGAATGTGTACTCCGACTTCATCTACATCATGGCCGCGCGCGGTGCCTCGAGCAGTGAATTCCGGAACCTCGAAGAAGCCTACCGGCGGGCGTTCACCCGGGATCTGCCGCCATTGAACGTCAACCATCTGGTCTTCGCGTTTCATGTTTGCCTGGGCTTCCTGGCAAACATCGCGATGCGCGTCGAGGCAGCCAGCCTCCAGACTGGCGACAAGCTGCCCGATCTCTCCAGCGACTCGGTCGACCCGGCCGATCTCGCCTGGCTCAAACGGCTAGACGAGGCTTGCTTCTATTCGCTCACGACTCAAGTTCCGAGGTTCCGGCTCGTCTTGTCCCACCTGCTCTTCGAGCGCGTACAAGAACTCACTTAGGCGCCGAGTCTCATCGCGTCGCCCCCGGACCAGATGAGATTCACAGCTTCCTCGCTGCGTCCCCAACACGCATCGACGAGTCCAGCAGTCCGTTGTCAGTGTTTCGGCCCGATCCAGCCAGCCCGGCCACCCTCCACGACCTCCGCACTGCGAGTTCTGCTCACATCGCGGAGCCCGTCGTCGCCCTCTTGAGCCTCTGGGTCCCCGGCAACTCGAGTCCATGACGCGAGTGGGCCCGCCGCGATGCCGTCTCCCAACTCCGAGCGCTCCGGAAGGCGATCACCCTGGTGCACGCTGAAGCGACTCGTCTCCAGTCCGAACGAGTCGCGAATCAACCACATGGGTCTGTTCTTGGCCTCTACGTGGACCTGCGTGAGGTACTCACCCAGGATTCCCATGAAGAGACACTGGAGTCCGCCAAAGAAGAAGACGAGCAGGACGATCGTCGTAATGCCCGTCGGCGGAGCCGCAATCTTCCATATCTCCGCGCGCGTGAGAATCGTCAGAATCGTGTAGCCGATCCCCCCAAGAATACTCACGAGCATGGTCAGAACGCCGACCACGCTCGCGAGCCGAATCGGCTTGTCTGAGAACGAGAAGATCGCGCTCAGCGCGTACTTGAGGCAGAAGACCAGGCCAGCGTCCGAAACGCCATGCTTCCTCGGCGCTCGCTCGAACTCGAAACTCGTCTGACGGAAGCCTGCCCAGTGCGTCAGACCTCTCATGTAGCGACTCCGCTCCCCGCATGCTCTCAGTGCTTCTATTACCGGCCGGGACACCAATCGATAGTCTGTGGCATTGATGGGGATCGTGGCGTCGCTCAGGAAGTAGATCAATCTGTATGCCCAGTAGGCACCGAGGGACTTCAGCGGCATGCCGTCCTCCCGGCGCTTGAGCACTCCGTACACGACGTCGTAGCCCTCCTGCCACTTCTTGATCATATTCGGAATCTCCTCAGGCGGGTCCTGCAGATCGCTGAAGAGATAGATGAGGGCCTCACCACGCGCGTACTCCGCTCCGGCGAAGAACGATGCCTCGATGCCGAAATCGCGACTGAATTGAATGTACCGCCAGCGTGGATCGCGCTTCGCAAAGTCTCGCAGGATCGCGCCCGACCGGTCGAAGCTGCCGTTGTCGATCGCAAGAATCTCGAACACATGGTCGTCCACCCGGCCGAGTACTTCGGTGAGCCGCTGGTACAGCTCCGGGAGGCTGCCCTCCTCGTTCCGGACGGGCACCACGATGGTCACCAATGACCCTCTCCCGGTGCCATCCGCCATACTGACTTCCTCCGACCGGTCTCTCGAGCTAGCGCTTCGCCAGGATTGCCCAGCTCCCCACCACCTCGGCCCCCTCGAGATCGAAGCCCAGCTCTCCCAGCTTCGTCATCAATCCCAGGTTCAGCTTTCGTTCTGCCTCTTGCCCCAGATAGCTCACCGCGCCTAGATAGCGAGGTGATTCATCGACCTCAGGGTTAACGAACAGCACAACCCGGTCAGCAACACCGATCCCTTCCGGGTATATGTGTACTTCCCGACCGGGCTGCAGCACGGGCAGGAGTGATTCCCCACACGAGACCACCACACCGGCCGGCACCCTCGCAGCCACCTCTTCGAAGGCCCGTGCCCACTCAAACTGGCTCCCCCCTGGCAGATACATGGGCAGCTCTCTGAGTGACCTCGCCCAGCCCATTGCCTTCAGATTCGAGAGCTGCGGCCGAGGCCCCGCCCCACCATACGAGTACAGTGCGAGCGGCGTCAGCATCAGGACACACGCGAGGAGATTCAACGCCAACATCGATAGCCGTGGACTCGACGTGCGCGAGAGCCTCTGCCGGATCGATACGTATCCCGTGATCACCGCCCAGACGAGAAACGGCAAGTAGATCGAATGATAGTGAGTCGAGAATCCTGTCTTCTCCGCTCCACCGAGATTGCCCATGATGTTCGGAGCCATGGTTCCCAGCGCCATCAGATATGCTCGCCAATTGAACAGGCCCAGAAACCCGAACAGGCATAAGTTCACCACGATGAATGTCAGCATCTTCTCCCTGAATCCTGGAATCCCCTGCAGATTCAAGAGGAAATTCCCTGGAAGGAGCGATCCGCTGAAGCCCACATAGTCCTTGCTCACCAGATAGAACTTGATGATGCTCACTGAGACCGCTATCAGCGCCAGCGCCAGCGTTGCGTAGAGCCACTTGTGGGCCATATACCTTCTTGGATTGAGGATGGCGAATCCGAGCATTGCGACGCCACAGACGGCACCCATGCGCTCGGAGATACTCAGACACAGCAGCGCCACAATGACCAGGTATCGTCTGTTCAAGTCCTTCTTCGTTACGTGATACAGGAAGAACAGACCACAGATCAGAAAGAGTCGGTCAACGTACATCTGCCAGTACAGGCCCCAGGACCACGCCGGATGAGCCGAGATCAGAACGGTCATCAAGGCAGCGCTGAAATACCCCACTCCCTCTTTACGCAGGAAGAAGTACGCGAAAGCGAGCATACCGAAGAAACACATCGTCTTCAGAACCGGGAGCATGATCCTCCCCGGGACGACGTGGGAGAGTGGCGCCAACAGGTAGAGAATGGCGTACGTGTGTTTTCTGAATTGGTTGATTTCAGCCGGCTTGGGGCCATCAAGAGGCAGGGCAAGCACTTCCTCAGGCGGCATCGTGATGAGTTCGAAGAGTTCGTAGACACCCGCATTGATCTGCGACATCGGCCTTCCGGTCTCCCGGATGCGAACCAGGATCTGGTCGAGGAAGGCATTGTCCGCATACCCGAACTTCCACCTGACTGTCTGGGTATGCGCCGCCGGAAGGAACACCACGGCGAAGATCAGAACTGCGAACCACGTCTCCTTCCTGCTCACTGGCACGGCTAGCAGTCCTGCAACTTCGAGGAGTAGTCCTGCAGGTCCGCCAGAGACGTGACCTGCCCCTGCTCCAGATATCGCCGATACCACCTCGCTGTCCGGCGAACTGTCTCGTCGAGGTCCCACCTGCTCCTCCACCCGAGAAGAGCATGTGCCCGAGACGAATCCAGCTTCAGTAGGCCAGCTTCGTGGATGTTCGCCTGGCTCGGATCGATCTTTACGCACAGGCTCGGCCAGTGCTGCTCCAGCGCCCGAACGAGCGTCTGGACATCTGCAATCACGGCTTCGTCCGGGCCGAAGTTCCATGCTTGAGCAAACTCGGGCCGCTCTTCCAAGAGTCGCTGGCCGAGCAGCAGATATCCCGACAGCGGCTCCAGAACGTGCTGCCATGGCCTCGTAGCCCCGGGGCTCCTGATGACCAGCGACTCCTCGCGTTCCAGCGCTCGCACGATGTCCGGAATCAGTCGGTCCTCCGCCCAATCGCCACCACCGATCACGTTTCCTGCCCGTGCTGTTGCGACCAGGCACTGGTGACTCTTGCCATACTCATCCGGATGGAAGAAGGATGTCCGGTAGGCGGCCGACACGATCTCCGAGCATGCTTTTGAGGAGCTGTACGGATCATGCCCACCTAGGGGATCGCTCTCTCTATAGCCCCACACCCACTCCCTGTTCTCGTAGCACTTGTCAGTCGTCACATTCACGATCGCACGAACCGACGTTGTTCGGCGGCATGACTCCATCAGGTGCACGGTGCCCAAGACGTTCGTCGCGTAGGTCTCGACTGGATCCATGCACGACTGCCGAACGAGCGGCTGCGCCGCCAGGTGAAAGACGATCTCGGGTTCCACTTCGTCGATCACGCGAGCCAGTCGACTGTGGTCCCGCACGTCCCCCTCGATCGAGACGAGATTCAGCTCGAGCAGGTCGATGTGTGCGGGCACCGTTGGTGGAGGCAACGCGAAGCCCACCACCTTCGCTCCAAGCTGCTCGAGCCAGAGCGCCAGCCAAGAGCCCTTGAAACCACTGTGGCCGGTGACGAGCACCGTCCTTCCGGCGTAGATGCTTGAGAAGTCTCCTCTCACGGCTGAGTCACCCTCACGTCGCTGCCCTCTACGAGCCGCCGGAGACCCTCGCGGAGCGAGACCTGCCGCTGGAAACCCGTGAACGCTTCGAGCTTCTTGCTCGATCCGATGGCCTCCATCACCTCCCCAGTGCGATACGACACCGCGCCGAGCTTCACTCGATCCGCAGCCCCGAGCAGCTCAGATATCCATGCCACTATCTCGCGAATCAAGACGCCTTCGCCATTGCAAACATTGAAGACTTGACCGTTGATCCTCCTCGGAGTGAGCCACTGCGCGCGAGCCAACAAGAACACGGCCCGTACGAAGTCGGCGACATGGATGAAATCTCGGAGCTGCCCGCCCTCCGTGATCTCGATCGGATCACCGCTGCGTGCTCGCTCCACTACGTACGGGATGATCCCCTGCCTTGCTCCCGGGCCATAGATATTGAACGGCCGAAGCACGACCGCCCGCAGTGCCGATTGTGCCGATCTCATGAGCACGTACTGGCTCCCGATCGCCTTTGCCAGGCCGTAGCTCGAGACCGGTCTGGCCGGTCCTTCTTCGAGCTGCGGTGAGGGTGCCGCGCCGTACTCCTCGGCCGATCCGACGTGTACGAGCATCACCCCACCACGTCGGCACACAGCGTCGACCAAGCTCTTGACGGTCGTGAAGTGATTCCGGAAAAGCGCGAGCTCAGCCTCGGGATCTCTCGTCTTGCTCAGGAATCCAGAGGCGTTGAAGATGTGGTCGAAGGTTCCCTCCGCGACCAACTGGTCGACCTCATCCGCATCTTCCAGGTCGCCTGAGATGTACTCCACACCATCGAGCGCATCGGAAGGCTGCCTGTTCGCGAACGAAACAACCTCGACTCCCACACTCAGCTCGACGAGCCCACGCACGAGGCTCGAACCAACGAACCCGGTTCCACCCGCGACAAGGACCCGCTTGCCGCGGAAGTGCTCCGCGATATCTTCGGTCGACGAGTCCGCTCCTACCGCCTCGTATTCACTTCCATACCTTCCACGGTGCGTCATCATTCTCCCACAGTTCCGTCAGCCGCTCCTTGTCCCGCATCGTATCCATGCACATCCAGAATCCGTCGTGCTTCCATGCCATCAACTCGCCTGCCTCCGCAAGACACTCCAAGGGCTCCCGCTCGAAGGTGGTGGCGTCGCCTGCCTTGATTGCATCGAATACGGCCGGCTCGCAGATGAAGAAGCCTCCGTTTATCCACGCGTCATCCCCAAGTGGCTTCTCGAGGAAGTCCGGCACCCGGCCGTGCTCTGCAATCTGGAGCCTCCCGAAGCGTCCTTCTGGCTGAACCGCGGTCATCGTCACGGCTTTACCGTGCCTCTTGTGGAACTCCAATACTCGGGTGATGTCCACGTCGCTCACGCCGTCTCCATAAGTCAGCATGAACGTCCCATCCCCCAGACACTCCCGGGCCCTGCTGATTCGACCGCCGGTCATCGTTTCGAGCCCGGTGTCCAACAGCGTGACGCGCCAGTCCTCGCTCTTGTTGTTGCGAATCTCGATGCGCGAACTCGCCGTCTCAACGACCACGTCGCTTTGGTGGAGCCAGTAATTCGCGAAGTACTCCTTTATGACGTACGACTTGTATCCGAGTAGAACTACGAAATCGTTGAACCCGTAGTGCGAGTAGATCTTCATGATGTGCCAAATGATCGGGCGGTAGCCGATCTCGATCATCGGCTTCGGGCGCAGATGGGACTCCTCACTGATCCTGCTCCCATAGCCTCCCGCAAGAATTGCAACCTTCATGCGCCCCCCAACCCGCCTTTGACGGCTTCGCCGATCTTCTCGGCGATGTAGTCCATGTGGGACTCATCCAGGCCCGGAAAGACCCCGACCCAAAAGGTGTGATTCATCACGTAGTCCGTGTTCTCGAGGACTCCGACCGTTCGCGTCCGAATCCCCTCGTAGAGGGGCTGTCGTGCCAGATTCCCGCCGAACAGCAGTCTCGTGCCGACCTTGTTCGCCTCCAGGTGCTGAATCAGCTCCCGCCGCCTCACTGGCCCCTCAGGTCGTACGCTGATCGGGAATCCGAACCAGCTCGGCTGCGACCTCAGAGTTGGCTCTGGCAATAGGAGAGCGTGCTCGAAATCTCCGAGCCTCTCCTTCAGTGCGGCCCAATTGGCGTTCCTACGTTCGATGAATCTTGGGAGCTTTCGGAGCTGCGAAAGGCCCACAGCCGCCTGCATGTCCGTTACTTTGAGGTTGTAGCCGATATGGCTATACACATACTTATGATCATATCCCTCGGGCAGCTCACCGAACTGTTGTGAGAAGCGTCGCCCACAGGTGTTATCGACCCCGGGCGGACAGGTACAGTCGCGTCCCCAGTCACGGAGTGAGCCCGCGATCTTCGCTAGCGTGGGACTTCGCGTGAGAACGGCACCGCCCTCGCCCATCGTGATGTGGTGCGCGGGATAGAAGCTCGCCGTCGCTAGGTCTCCGAAGGTCCCGACCTTCCTTCCGTCGTACTCCGCCCCGACGGCGTCACAGCAATCCTCGATCAACCACAGGTCGTATCGCTTGCAGAAGTCCCTGACGGCCCCCGCTTGAAATGTGTTTCCCAGGGTGTGCGCAATCATTACCGCGCGCGTCTTGTTCGTGCGCGCCTCCTCCAGTCCCTTGAGGTCGATCTGGTACGTGCCCAACTCGACGTCGACGAAGACCGGAATACAGCCGAACTGAATGATCGGATTCACCGTCGTCGGAAAACCGGCAGCGAGCGTGATCACTTCATCCCCTGGGCGAAGCCGCCGATCACCCAGGAGGCGGGAGCCGAGAGCCGTGAGCGCGACCAAGTTTGCGGAGGAGCCCGAGTTGACCAGAAGACACGCGCGCTGTCCCATGAAGGCGGCGAACTCTCGTTCGAACTCCCCAGCGAAGCGGCCTGCTGTCAGCCACATGTCGAGGCTGGCCTCGAGCAGGTTTACCAAGTCCTCTTCGTCGACACACTTGCCCGAAGCGGGGATGTAGTCCGCGCCGGCGACAATGGGCCCTCCGCTACGGGTCCTGAAGTATCCCCGCGCCTTCTCGATGACCTGGCTTCGCGTGTAAGTAGCTGACGAACTCATTCGCAACCAACTCGACGGTGACGGCATCAGAGTGCTTGCCAGGGCTAGCTCGACTCGAGCACGCATGCACTTCAGTCCAGCTGACCGGCGAAGCTCTCCGGTCAGCTCGGAGGCTGACACAGCAACTCGTGCAACGCCACAGGACGCGGTGCATGAATTGTGCTCTCACACTTCCAACGGCAGAGGTGTGCCGGTAGTCATGCCCAGGCATTGGGGCAGAGGTTGGTGTTTTTGAGGTCTTCATCCGGCGCTTACCGGATGCGTCAGACAATGGTTCACCGCAGATTCGATACACATCCATGCGGTATTGCCCCAGTGGCCGCCAGCGGTATCACCGTTTGCCTATGCTTTTCTCCACTAGTCGCCGGCACGCGGTATCAAACCGGCTGCCTACGACCGAGTGGGCCTCGCCGGTGCCGTCAGTTGGTCGCTGTGCCAGCCTGAATCCCCTCCCACGCGCGCCGGATGGACTCCTCGACGGGCACGGGTGTCACGACGAACTGGCCGAGGTGCGAGTAATGAATCGCCTGCTCGGCATTCAGTCGCATCGTCCGCAGCCGATCCAGTGCTGGGCGAATGGGTGAGCACCTGGGCTCGACGAGACTCCCCAGCCCCAGCAGCCAAGAAGCCGGGACGGGCACGTAGATCGCCGTGTGCTTCGCCACCCGGTTCATCATTCGAACAAACTCAGCCATCGTCGGTGGATCGGGATCGAACAAGTTGAAGGCGCCGCGCCGGCGCCGCTCGATGATCTGCACCATGGCGTCCAGCAGATCGCTCAGCGCTACGGTGACGACGTGAGCCCCTCCTCGATCGAGAAGGGGCGTGATCGGCGTGCGAACCACGCCCAGCATGTTTCTGGCAAAGAAGCCCTCCGATGCGACAACAAGACCGGGGCGAACGACAGCCTCCTCCTGCTCCAGGAACAGCCTCTCGCAGCGATACTTCGCCTGTCCGTACTCGCTGGGAGCATCGACGCGCGCCGAGTGCGAGCTGACGAAGACCTGGAAGTCAACGCCCGCCTCTGCGGCTGCCCTGAGAATGGCAGCCGTACCGGACACGTTGAGCTCCGATGCGCCCGGGCACACGTCGTACGCGCAGTGGACCACCGCATCGCAACCCGCGAATAGGTCCGGATTCGGAGAGGCGTCGAACCGCACCTCAGCGCTCCGCTCGAGCAGCCCTGTCAGGCCCCCCAGCTTGGCCTTCTCGTGAGACGACCCGCTGACTGCATGCCCCAACCCGTGGAGACGCTCCGCCAACGCACGCCCAATGTGTCCCGCCACGCCGACGATGAATACCCTCACCTCATTCCTTGCTCGCCAGCTCCGCGATCCGCATTGCGTTTGCCATGATCGTGAATGTCAGATTCTTCGCTGGCAGATCGCTGAAACACGCCCCGTCGATGACGAAGACCTTCCGACTGCCAGCGAGGCGACCGTCCGGACCGCACTGGTTTCGCGCCGGTTGGTGCCGCATTGGAAGCAGCCCAGCGTAGTGCAAGCCGGTACCCAGTGGTGGATACTGAACTAGGGATGGATGGCTCAAGTAGCCCAGCCTTCGGAATAGCCGAATGATCCTCCTCTCCAGTGTGCCGAACTCCTCACTCTCGCAGCCGACCTCCAACGCGCCGCTCGGCGTCAGCCTCACGTAGTTCTCCGGCCTCACCCGCCCCGGATAGAAGAGCATGACCAACCCCGTTGCGGCCCCTGTGTACTTCAGGACCGTACGCGCTGCCGACACTGCCAGGGGCACATCGAAGATCACGTCCGACCGGAGCGGTCCGCTTCCACCGTAGATCCCGGCCTGCACCGTCCCCAAACCCGGCACCGCGCCACAGATCAGGCTCAGTTGCCCCAGCGAGGAATCCTCCGGCTGCAGCGCACGTCCGACCAGTTGCGGGTTGAAGAACGGTATGCACGACATCGGGTTGTCGAGCAGTGGGAGCTTACTCTCCGTATCTCCCGCCGACTTCAAGACGATCCGCCCAGTATTGAGCGCGCCCGCTCCCAGGAGCAGCCGGCGACCACAGAACTCTCGGACCTCGTCACTCGTGACATTTCGCGCGAAGACTCGCACACCCTCGCTGGTCTCATCAAATCGTTCTACGAACCAACCCGACCGATAGTCGACATCACCCCGCTCCACCAACTGCCGCATCGTGAATGCCGGCGTGTAGATCGCAGGAAGATGCGGCCGGAAGAACTCCATGTTCTCGAATGCATACGCACCGCGTCCATCCTTGTTCCTCGTCAACACGGCCAGGCGCGAACGTCCGAGGTGAACGTTCTCGCGCTCGAACAGGCTCTGGCGACGCGTGTAGCGCGCCAACAAGACCGAAGCGAAGCGACTCAGCGCCACCGCATCCTGCAGCTCGTCATCCCTCGTCAGCCACGGTGCCAGAGCATCATCCTGCCCGCAGATCCCGATGTGACGATTCAGCTCATCATAGTGCGGCTTCAAGTCGCGATACGTGAGAGGGAAGTTCTGCAGATCCTCATCCGTGTAGCGAAAGACACCGCCTCCCCAACCATTTGCGAGACCGCCCTCCGCCAGGCTGATGACACCCTCGAACGTCTCTGATTCGATCGGCGCCAGTCTCGCCGACTCCCGAATGATGAAGTTCATGTATGGCGACTTCAGCTTCAGGCTGACCTTCTTCTTCGAGAACAGATTCGTCAGCGACTCGAACTTCGGCCCCACGAGATGCTGAAACAGGTCTGGATGACTACGCTTCAGCTCGTACAACCTGCCCGAGAAGTCGTCTGGCACCGCGGGGGCTCGGATGCCTGTATCCAGCACCAGCGTGCCCCGCGCAGCCAGCTTCAGTGCCGCGGCAGCACCCGCCGGGCCCGATCCAACGATGATCGTCTCATGCAAGGCCGTACCTCCGCACGGCTCTTCCTCCGCGAAGCCGGAACAACACCGAGCGCAGGCCCGCGCCGGCCAAGCCAATCCAGGCCCACAGCGGACGGTCCCGCGACTCACTGAACGAGCTGAAGTTCTCCGGAAGGCACTCGGCCAGGAAATGAATGATCTCGACCTTGCGCGTGAACGAGTTGCGGCGATCAGCCAGGCGAAGCGCGAGTTCGACTGCCTCTGCATTCACCAGGCCGGCAAGCGAGAGGTCCATTACCCGCCGAGTGAGCTCTTGATCCCGAAGCTCGAAACGCTCGTGCGCTTCGATGTACCGCACAGCAATCCGCTCCGGGGCAGGTGCGCTAAAGAACACTCCGTACAGCCATTCCGCCTCCCGCATCAGCTCGTCCCTGACTGCGACATTGCTCGCCACGCTGAAGCCTCCTGACTGTTATGTGCCAGTGAATGGCGCAATACCGGTCGAGTGCGCGCGATGCGACATCGACTCGAGAGAAGATCGAACTCGCGGAGCGGGGAACCAGATTTCGCAGATTCGCACCGCCCGAGAGTAGGTATCCGAGCCACGGCAGATATCCCACTCGTTCGATCCTGAACTCCGGGAATTCCTCTTCGAATCTCTCGCGATCCCTGAAGAACACAATCCAACTGAGGGCCTGATTCGAATCGAGCATGTGGCTTCCCGTGTCGAAGCACCACTGCTCTGCCGAGTGATCGTACGGCTCCGGGTGCAGCCGCCCAAAGAACAAGCGCGACAGTGCAGTGTGAGCACAGTCGACCATCGAGATCACTCCACCGGGCACCAAGACCCGCTCTGCCTCCCTCAGGAACTGTCTGACATCCGCCATGTGATGGAACACGTGAGTCAGAAGGATCGCCCTCACTGTCTCATCCTCGAACGGCATGTCGGTGCCGTCGATCACCATGTCCGCCACACCGGGGACAACATCTGAAGTGACCACCTCGGGGAGAAACTCCCGGAGATATCCGGCGCCACTTCCCAACTCGACCGCGATACCCTCGCCAGGAACACTCTCGACGTCCTCTCGCAGGCATCTGTACCACAGGTCGTAGCAGCCCTTCACCAACGGCTTCGCCCGTATCAGCTCCCGCTGCGCACCGAACCAACCTGCGCTGCCGAGCTCCAGCGCTCTGATGTCGGGATGTGTAAGCAAGCTCATGGCCATTCAAGATACTCGAAGCTGTCGCCGACCGCCTCCCATTCTGATTCGATGCGGCCCATTGAGCATACCGCCGTATGCGACGCGCGACTCCACCCAGCGATCCCGCTGCCCTGCCAACCGGTGGCTCGCGTAATACGTACGTGACGCCATGCTCTCGCGCCCGCCCTGCTCGCTGCCTTCAAACGCTTCCCCACTTCGCGTGAAACTGTTGTGCTGAGATGCTTGCAAAGCTGGCGAACGCCCGGTCCACACCGTACACACTCCCGTGCAATCCCCCGAGATGTTGTCGGGTGATCCATGGAAGGACGTACTGTCCAGACGCGACCACTCGCAGTCGATCAGCACTCATCGGGGGCGAACACTCCCACGAGCTGCGAACATCCGGTGCCGCTCTTGCTCCATCGCATTGTCACGAGTCCTCTCGCTCGCGCTGCGCGGTCCGCAAACGCGACCGTCGAGCCGAGTCGCCGCCTGCCAGTGCACCAGCCCTACGCCAGCAGCAGCTCCGGATCCGCCCGTCCAGCAGCCTCAGCCTGCCTCTCCCCCCGACTCGACCCGCCTCTCTGCAAACGACAACCCACTGCAACCCGATCCCGCGCTGACACACAGGCCGGATTTCATGACGTCTCGAATAGACCAAGACTGCGACCTCTTCACCATGGAACACCTGATTGTTTCCGCTTTCGGACGGAAGGTATCCTGACACGCTCCTGGTCTGATCTGGGCCCAGAAAGCGAGACGCTGTGATCCCTACCTGCAAGATCCGAATCTCAGGCACCGGCTCCTACACTCCCGAACGCGTCGTTACCAACCAAGAACTCGCTGAGCTGGCACCCACGTCACCCACCTGGGTCTACGAGCGTCTAGGAATCCGCGAGCGCCGTGTCGTGGCGCCTGGACAGCTGTCCTCCGACCTTGCCGCAGCGGCAGGAGAGGCGGCGCTGGCTGCGTCCGGACTGAGCGGAAACGATATCGATCTCCTCTTGGTCGCGACGTCGACCCCGGACCGGAAGGCGCCTTCGACGGCATGCTTGGTGAAGAACAAGCTTCGGATCGACAACCTCTGTCCCGCGTTCGACATCTCTGCAGTGTGCTCCGGCTTCATCTACGCGCTGGCGACGGCTGGGCATTTGATCGAGAGCGGTGCCTACAGTCGAGCACTCGTCATCGGTTCAGACACGTTCAGCCGCATCACTGATTGGACACGACGAGATTGCGTCTTCTTCGGTGACGGCGCCGGCGCTGTTGTAGTCGAGGCATCCGATTACCCCAAGGCGATGCTTCGCAGCTTGCTCTTCTCTGAAACGTCCAATACGGATCACTTCACGGTCTTCCCGGAAGACGAACACTTCACGATGAACGCCAGGGCCGTCTACGAGACCGGCAGTTCCGTGCTGCCGCACGCCATACGCGCTGTTCTGCGACACTCGTCACTCGGGCTCCGGGATGTTGCCTGCGTCATCCCCCACCAGCCATCGATCACACTTCTCCGGAAGACGCGAGAGGAGCTCGACCTGCCCGCCTCCGTGCTCAAGACCAATATGGAGCAGTATGCAAATACGTCAGCGGCCACCATACCGCTGCTGCTAGACGAGACGGCGAGACGGAATGAGATCAAGCCGGATGACCTGGTCGTGTTCGCGGCGGTCGGATCCGGCTGGACCTGGGGAGCGGCAGTCTATCGCTGGCACTGAGGTGCAGACCGCCGCAAGCAGGAGAGACTCAATTGATGAATAGCGTGCTCCTCCTCACAGGATCCAGCGGCGGCCTCGGAACCGCGATTGCGGATCATCTTCTCAGCACGGGTGTTCGGCAGATCGCCTGCCACTACCGCTCCTCCTCCAGCGACATCTCTGCAGTTCTCGCCAAGCACGACCTTTCGCCTCAACGACATCTCTTTCAGGCTGACCTCACCGACGAGAAGTCGGTGGCTCGACTTCGCCGCGAGATCGAGCAGCGGCTCGGAGTCGTCTGTCAGCTGATCAATCTCGCCGGCGCTTCCTCCAACGCCTTGAGCTGGAAGATGAGCCTCAGCCAATTCCGGGAAGTCCTGGATGCGAATCTGACGACTACGTTTCTGACTTGCCGGGAATTCATTCCCTCCATGCGCCAGCTTGAAGCGGGTCGGATCATCAACACCTCCAGCATCGTGGCCTACCGCGGAGCAGCCGGCGCAACTCACTACGCCGCGGCGAAAGCCGCGATCGTGGGATTCTCGAAGTCACTCTCTCGAGAACTTGCCCCGAAGAAGATTACGGTCAACACACTGGCGCTCGGCTACTTCAGCGTCGGGATCATCGACCAGGTACCCGAGCCGATGCGAAACGAACTGATCCGCGATACCCCAGCGGGGCGTCTTGGCGATCCCTTCGAGGCGGCTCGCTGCATCGAGTATCTGCTCGGGCCGCTTGCCGACTTCGTGACTGGCCAGACGCTGCACGTGAACGGAGGTCTCTATTAGTCCTCAAGTTCATGGCAATCCTCTTCTACCCCCGAGTTCGCGCTCGACACGCGGCCACGGGGTTGTCCGCGAGACGTCACTGCCGCCGGACCTCACCGCCATCGACCGGGCCACCCCTCTGCCGCGCCGCGCCACGGCCTCCCTCTCGACAACTGGCGTAGTTCTCATCGTTCCCGCGTACCGTCCGAGCGAGAACCTCCATAAGCTGCTGCGCGACATCCTTCTTCAGGATCGCCGCAGGCTGATACAGGGCATCCTCGTTCTCGATGATGGCAGCGGCCCGGATTTTCAGGAGGTGTTCGACGAGGTGGAGACGATTGCGGGCGTCACGCTGATGCGACATGCCGTGAACCTGGGAAAGGGTGCCGCTCTCAAGACAGCATTCAACTTTGCGCTCCTCCAGTGGCCCAACGCCAGCGGATTCGTCACCGCCGATGCGGACGGCCAGCACGCACCTGCGGATGTCCTTCGTGTCTCTGAGGCGCTGATGGCAGAGCCGGACTGTATGATTCTCGGAGTGCGGGACTTCGGCCCGAGCGTTCCCGTCCGAAGCCTCTTCGGAAACCTCTTGACGCGCGGGATCTTTCGCGTGGTCGCCGGCTATTCGCTCCGAGATACGCAGACCGGGCTACGCGGCTGGCCATCTGATGTCTGCCGACATGCGCTTCGCGTTACCCTCAACGGCTACGACTTCGAGCTCGAGACACTCGTCAATTCCGATGTCGGCAATCCGCGTGGCACAGAAATCCGGCAGGTTCCCATTGAGACGATCTATCTCGACAACAACGCTACATCTCACTTCAATCCCATCTTCGACTCGATGCGGATCTATTTCGTGTTCGCTCGCTACTGCGGATCTTCGACCCTTACCGCGCTGGTGGACTACATCGTCTTCATCAGCGTTCTCACTCGCTTCAACGACATAGCTTTCGCACAGGTATGCGCAAGGATCGTGGCTATCATGGTCGCGTTCACGCTCGTCCGCAATGTTGTCTACCGGAGCAACGTCTCAGTGATTCCATCGCTCCTGAAGTTCATCGCGCTCGCCATCGTGACCGGTGTCCTTTCCTACTCTGCAATCGAGTTCTTGAACACCAGCGCCGGAGTCCCGGTGGTCGTCGCGAAACTGGTGGCGGAAGGCACCCTCTTCCTCGGGAACTTCGCGATCACACGGGCATTCCTCTTCAGACCGGGGGCAGTCGAGACACCGGCATCCCGGTGATGCTTACTGAGGTTGACCTTGGAGTTCCTCACCCTTGATATCGAGGAGTGGTATCACGCCAACTACGATGGCATGGGCGAACCAGCCACCGCCTCTGCTGCGACGCATCTCGAATCGAATGTCGATCGCCTGATCGACCTCTGCGATCGCGCGAACGTCAAGTCCACGTGCTTCGTGCTCGGCGAAGTTGCAGAGAGAAAACCACGTGTCGTCCAGAAGCTCGCTGCCGCCGGGCACGAAATCGCCTCCCATGGCTTTGCCCACCGATCTGTCAATTCGATGACACCCGCCGAGTTCCGCTCGGATATCATCTCGACCAACTCGCTGCTCGAGGAGATCACTGGGCAGCCGGTACTCGGATACCGCGCTCCTTCCTTCTCCGTGGATGAGACTTGCATCACCTGGTTCTACGACATCCTTGCGGAGGCGGGCCTCAAGTACTCGTCTTCTGTATTTCCTGGCAAGACCTTTCTCTATGGAATATCCGGCTTTCCGCCGGCGATTCACTTTCCGCGAGTCCGAGGAGACCCTGTCTCCGTGCTGGAGGTACCCGTCAACGCAATTCGTTTCTTCAACCGGGACTTCGGGCTCTACTTCCGTCTGTTTTCGGCGAGCTTCATCGGACGCTACATAAGGAGGAACGCAGTACGAGGTACTCATACTGTTCTGTACCTCCACCCGAGAGAGATCGATCCGGATCAGCCACGCCTCGACCTCCCGATGCTGCCCTCACTGGTTCACTACTGGGGAGTAAGGGGCTGTGAGCGAAAGGTCGAGCGTGTCTTGGCAAGAGCAGATGGAGAGTTCATTCGCATGTCAGAGATCGAGGCGCTTCAGCATTGAGCGACTTGTCAGTCAGTCCCACTACAATCGAGCGACCCGCCCTGGTGCCTGTGCTTCCTGCCCCGAGCGAACCGCCGGAGTTCGAGTTCTCCGACTTCGACTGGGCCCATGATCTGGCCGAGCAGCGCGCGCTCTTTCGTCTCTGCTTCCCGGAGAACGAGGGCGGCACCGCCTGCACGGAAGAGCACTACCGCTGGAAGTTCCACCGCTTTCCGGCACAGCCAGCATCGCACGAGTTCAAGGTCGTATCGCAGGGCAAACTCGTCGGATACTACGCAGCAATCCCGTACCGATATGTGATCGACGGCCACGAGATGACGGGCGGAATGGTCTGTGACGTGATGACTCATCCCGACTTGCGAGGCCGAGGCCTGTTCACCCGCATAGGGCTACACGCAACCGAAGAGCTCAAGCGACGCGGTATCGGGTTCGTCACCGGGTTTCCGATTCGACCCGAAGTCATGCCGGGACATCTCAAAGCCGGCTGGAGCCGTGCTTTCGCCCTACCGATCTGCGTCCATATCGTGCGCAGCAACACGCTCCTTCGTGCCAAGGGCCTTGCTTTCCTCGCCCCAGTCGCGAACGCAGTGCTCGGAGTGATCGGCCTCATCGCCTCTGCGACGTCGGCCACGCTGCCCTCCCGCACGCTCTCCACGGAGATCCTGCCGACCGAGCAATTCGACCGACTGAAGGGCTATGACGAGTTCTTTCGCGCCTGGGGAGCGTCGCAGCGCCACTTCCTGCTGAAGGACAAAGCCTTTCTGAAGTGGCGCCTCTCCGCACCAAACAGCCGCTACGAGGTCGCACTGCTGCGCGACGGCTCGGAGATCATCGCGATGGCGATCACCCGGCGCATGCTGCACGACGGCATTCCAACACTCGCGGTATTGGACGTCATGGCCCTCCCGGACGTGGGGCGACGCATTGGAATCCTCTGGCGGGCGCTCAAGCGCCTCGCAAGCGAATCACATGCGGAGGTCATTGCTGGGGTCTTCTCCCGCCGCTGGGCACGTCGGTACCATCTCCTCGCGAGCGGATTCTTGCGCCTTCCCGTTGCCATTACCTTCATTTCGAAGAGTCTGAACAATCCGATCGCCGATTCCGAGTTCTTGCGAGAGATACATTGGCACCTCTGCTGGATCGACTCCGATGACGGCTGAACGCAACTACCGATGACTATACGGCCCGACGGCCCGCCGTCTCGCCAGCGGCAGTAAGGCTCCCACCCGCCTGGACATCGTCCAGATAGGCCTTGCACACCTCGTCCGGGCATCCATCACGCCGCACTTCGCCCCGATCCAGCCAGACCGCCCTCGTGCAGAGTTCCTGAATCAAGCCGATGCTATGACTTGCGATAACGATAGTGCGCTGATCGTTGCAGAGACGCTCGAGAATGCTCCCTGTCTTCGAGCGAAAGGCGGCATCTCCGACCGTGAGCACTTCGTCGAGCAGCAACACATCTGGAGCCACGTGAAGGGCCACGGCGAATCCGAGGCGTACTCGCATTCCGCTGGAATACGTGCGGACTGGGGCATCGATGAACTCGCCAAGATCACTCAGCTCGATGATCTCTTGCAGGCACTGGTCAATCTCGCTGCGCGGGATTCCGATCATGCTGCCATTCAGATAGATGTTCTCTCTCCCGGTTAGCCCGGGGTTGAATCCAACTCCAAAGCTCAGCAGGCATCCAAGCTTCCCGCGAATCGTGACGCTACCTCGATCTGTCCCGATGATGCCGGCCAGCGTCTTCAGCAGAGTCGTCTTCCCCGAGCCGTTTCGCCCGATCAACCCCACGATCTCCCCCGGCGACACGGTCAGGTTCACGTTCTCCAGCGCCCATATCCCATCACGCCACCGCCTCCGTCCCAGTCCATCGCGCACTCTCACTTGAATCGACTTCACGAATGCCTCGCGTAGCGTCACTTCCGTGTGGTGATAGCGGATCAGGTATTTCACCCAGACATCTCTCGCCCTGATCACAGCATCCGGAACCGGTCCAATCGTCATACGTCCACCCTGCCCTCGCGACGGTCGGAGCATCTTTCGACGCGCCCCACTCACGAGAGCGTACCGCACTTTGCGCCGTCCCTGCCTCTATCGGCTGCTGCCGGCCGCTCTTTGTCCTCTGTCCGTCACGAACCTCCTCCCCTCACCCGCCGCCACCGCTCCCAGCACCGAGCCGTCACGACACCGGATCGGATGAATCCGTAGAACTCCTGAATGACCGTCGTCTTTCACTTGAATTCTGCTCATCATCTGCCTCACGCACACGTCACGCTTCGATTCGCGACCTTTTCGTAGCGTCCGGGCCTCGCGCATCCAGCATGGATCGTTATCATGGTCGACCAGTCGCGTCGCATCTGACGACGAATCTCTTCTCTCTTGATCGACGAGGTCGACCGCCCGATGTCTGAAGAGTTGCCAGGCAGACTGGCTGAGCTGGAGGAGGCGCTCGCCGGGTTGACCGCGAACTACGAGACGTCGACTGAGCGTACTGAACATCAGAATGCAACAGTCGCGCGGCTTGCCGGCCAGGTCGCCACGCTCGACCGCTCCCAGACTCTGCTTCGAAAGGAAATCACGGCACTCGCGGAGTCGAATGACGATCTTCTCATGCGATCTCGCGAGCAGGCGGCCGAGACACAAGAGCTTCGGGAAGAGCTTGCCGCTCTTCCGCGCGTTGCTGACCTGCCTATCGGATCCGGCGATGGCAGCGGCGTTTCCAGCAACGTGCAGTCGGCTCAGGCTCGACCCTCCTGGGTCGCGAGACTGGGCGCCGGCCTGCCTCGACCTCTACGTACGCCGCTAAGACATCTCTACTACGCCGGTCTCGGACTCGCCGCTCCCGACAACGAGCGCGTCAGGAACTATCGCGAGGGCCGCCTGGCTCTGCGCGCGCAGGCTGCCGACCTCGCCGAGCAGCGGAAGCTCTTCAAGCAACTGCTTGCCGCCGGGAGCGCTGACAAGTGCGACGTGATCGTCTTTCCAGTGATTGATTGGCGTTTTCGAGTGCAGCGACCGCAGCACATCGCGACTGGTCTCGCGGCGCTCGGCCATCGCGTCCTCTATCTCTCGACATCCTTCTCTGCGTGGCCGGGACACCCGGGCTTCAACGTGTCTGGCTCGCCCGCTCCAAACGTCTTTCTTGTCGAGCTCTACTGTCCGGCCCCGCACCCGGTGATCTACGAGGCACTCCCCCTACCTGACGTTGCTCACCAACTCGTTCTCGGTATTGAAGTGCTGCGCAACAACTTCTCCCTCGATCGGTGCGTCTGTGTGCTGCAGCACCCGTTCTGGCGCCAAGTCGTCTCTCGCGTGCAGAATGCCCTGCTCGTCTACGACTGCATGGATTACCACGCGGGATTCACCACCAGCACGCCGTCTCTAGACGAGCAGGAAGAGCTGCTCCTGGCTCAAGCCGACCTCGTTGTGACAACCTCTCAGCCGCTCTCTGATCTCCTCGCTGAACGGGTCGACAACGTCATCATTCGCAATGCTGCAGATGTCGAACACTTCGCCAGTCCTCCGAAGCAGCTTGCGATCGAAGGCAGCCGTCCGGTCGTTGGGTACTTTGGGGCGATCTCATCCTGGTTCGACTCTCAGCTCGTCGCCGAGATCGCAGCTCGCTACCCGGAGTGGGACTTTGTGCTGGTAGGCTCGACGTATGAGGCAGATATCCAGCCGCTGCAGGAAGCTCCCAACGTCTCGCTGCTCGGCGAGGTACCCTATGAGGCGCTGCCTGGCTATCTCCATGCGTTCGATGTCTGCATCATTCCCTTCCTGCTCTCGGACCTCATCCGCTGCACGAATCCGGTCAAGCTCTATGAGTACCTGAGCGCAGGAAAGCCCGTCGTCTCCACAGACCTGCCGGAGCTCAGGCACTTCGAAGACCTCGTGCACGTGGCCGACTCTCCCGACGAATTCTCAGCGAAGCTCCAGGTCGCGATGGATGAGAGACACGATCCGGAGCTGACCAGGAAGCGTTCGCAGTGGGCCGCCGCGCAGACGTGGTTTTCGAGAGCCACTGCATTCGAGCAGGCGATTGCTCTCGCCTACCCGCCAGTGAGTGTGGTTGTGCTCACCTACAACAACCTCGAGATCACCAAGGCGTGCCTCTACAGCCTGGAGCGCTATTCACACTATCCCAATTTGGAGCTCATCATCGTAGACAACGGCTCGTCGGCGGAGACACGAAGCTTCCTTCGCTCATACGAAGGCTCTCGCCCTCTCGCAGCCATCAAGAATGTGCGCATCCTCCTGAACGAGAAGAACATGGGGTTTGCGGCGGGAAACAATGCCGGCATTCGAGAGGCGTCGGGTGACTACATTGTCCTCCTCAACAACGACACGTTCGTCACGAGTGGCTGGGTACTCGACCTCATTCGCCATTTCAGAGCTTCTCCGCGCCTGGGCCTGGTTGGCCCAGTAACCAACAACATCGGAAACGAGGCACGGATACAGATCGAGTACGCGACTATGCAAGAGATGGCGTCGGAATCACGTAGCTACACGCGTGCCCACTCCCGTGAGTTGCTCCGTGCCGAGCGTGTCGCCTTCTTCTGTGTCGCCATCTCGAGGGCTGTGCTCGCTGAGGTCGGCTTACTCGACGAGGACTTCGCGCTGGGTTTCTTCGAGGACGACGACTACTGCAACAGGGTTCGAGAGGCCGGCTACGAGATCGGGATCGCCGATGATGTGTTCGTGCACCACCATCTCTCAGCCAGCTTCGACGCCCTCGACCGAAAGGAGCGAGATGCACTCTTCGATAGGAACCGGCGACTCTACGAGGCCAAGTGGGGTGAGTGGCAACCACACGTCTACAGAGGCGACTCTTGAGAGCACCAGATCGTCCAGCACTTCCTCTGAAGCTCGCAGCTCTCAGCGGACCCCGGTAGCTCACGCATCTGGCGCCCAACGCAGTGCCACCGGCGCCAGCGCGAGCGTCCCGACGGATCAGCTCGATATGCTCGGGCACTCGAGCCCGGTGTTCATCTTCGGATCACCCTGCTCCGATGCCAGCGTTCTTGCTACCGCGCTGACCGCCAGCGAGGACTTCTGGTGCTCTACGGAGTCGCATCTCTTCTACTATCTGGTCGGACCGGACACTGCCGGTCAGTCGAAGCTGCACGCTGCCTATCAGCATGCGAGCCAAGATGCCTCATTCTGGCTACCGAAGAACCGTGTGGTCTACCAGGAACTCGCAGCCTATCTGGGTCTCGGCCTGGATCAGCTCTTCCGCAGCCGATCAAATGGGAGGCGTTGGGTTGAAGCTTCGCCTGAGAACACGCTCATCGCGACAGAACTCGCCTATCTTTTCCCGAAAGCGCGGTTCATCAACATCGTCAGAGACGGCCGTGATGCCGTTTCGCTCATGGAATCGGCCGACGCTACTCCCGAAGAATTCACGAGCGCCTGCGAGACCTGGCGCATCTACGCGGAGCGCGGCCTCGAGTTTCAGGAGCGTTTTCCGCGCAGGGTCTACGAGCTTCGCCACGAGCAACTCGTTCACAACACACGCAGCGAATCGCACAAGATCCTCGACTTCCTCAGTGCGGCCCGTGGAGACGCGATCGCGAGCTACTTCTCATCCGGCCGTCCGCCATTCCAGGAGAGGCTCTGGAAGGGGTGGAGCGCCGAGCGTAGGCAGGCATTCTCAGACGCCGCCGGTGCGATGATGAGCGACCTTGGGTACCCGCTGATGTGGACGTGAGCTTCTGCCAGTCGGCAAGGTCGTATCCTGGCTGCGACGCCGGCTATTTGCGAGCGACCCAGATGGGCGTGGACCAAGCGCGCTCACCGTTGCTCTGAACCGCACGGACGTAGTAGAAGGACTGCCCGGCCGGGGCCTCATCCTCGAAACTGACCTCCACAACTCCGTTCTCGCTCCGGTCCGCGCGAATCTCTTCATTATTGCGGATCAGAAAGACCTCGATCTGCTGGGTCGCTCCGGCGACGTAGTAGTTCACCCTAGTCGGCCCGCTCGCAGTCAGGCTGCTGCCCATCACGTGGTCATCGATGGTGAACTCGAGGTAGATTCGATCGAAGCTCGTCGCATAGACGCGCCGGTTCCAGAGAGCGTCCCAGATCGCCTCACGGGTCAGCTCTGTGGCTCTGATTGCGACGAGTCCGCCCGGATAGCCCGTTGCGACGTTTCGCCCGGGGTGCGAGTCGTGGTTGTCGCTCGTGCCGATCAGACCGAAACGCAGACCCCGAGCCAGCCCCGATTGCACGAAGTCCTCCTTCGCCCCCTCGCCACCGGCCATCGGGCGTGGATTCGTGGGATACTCCGACGTTCCTGACATCGAGTAGATCTCGACGAAGCGCATGATCCGCTCATCGAAGGTTCCGAACGGGTAGCTCTCGCCGTTCCCGGCGGACGCGAAGTGGGCGGGTCCCGTGATGAGTCTGCCGTCCACTCCGTATTGCTCGAGTACATGTGCCACATAGGCGTCATGCGTCGACGGCCACGCGGATATCGGCTCCTCGTCGGGATCCCGGAAGAGCAACAGCATGTGTCCCTCGCTGCTCGGACCCTCCAACCCCAGTATCGTCACGTACTTCCCCGGCTCGTAGAACTTCTTCACCGCTGCACGAGTCTGCTCCCAGTCGGGGACGCCGTGATCCGTCAGGGCGCATACATCCAGATCTGCGACATCGCGCGCAAAGGCATAGTAGTCATTCGCCGTATCGCCGAGCCCGTCAGATAGACTCGTGTGACCATGAAAATCTCCCCAGTACGTCCGGTATCCCGGCGCCGTCTCGAACACGCGAGCGGGATTGCTCCAGCCAGCCAGTCGGCCGTCACTCAGCTCGAGCTTCAAAGGCCCGACCCGCCCTGTCTCGAGCTCAACTCGAGCCACTCCGTCCGTGACTCGTACGGCCTTTGCGATGACCTCCCCTCCCGCAATCCGCACCGTCACGCGGCCACTGTAGCCAGTCGACATATTGAAGAACTCATCCTCGGCACGGATCTGCAGATCAAACGCCTCACCGCTGACGATCGTCGACGGAAGCGAGCCGACCAGATGGTGAGCCTCGCTCGCCACGATCTCTACTATGGGTTGTCTTGCGAGCCCCTTGTACACTCCGTCACCATCCACGTCCGTCATGACATGAAACTCTGCGGTCTTCTCTACCGTGCTCTGAACCGTAATACCCTGGCCGTTGCCGCCCAGGATCATCTTCACCTCATCGCCGGCCACGAGAGCGGTTCTCTTCACCCGCGCAATCAAGCATCGATGGAAGATGCTGTCTCCTATCTCCGGAATCGCCTCCTTTGGCACCCACCACGGGTGCCATTCCAGCTCGAAATTGTCCGCTCTGCCGTCCGTCACAGTCATGTAGCCGCGCTTGTCCGCGGCCTCGATCTGCAGATCGCGCCAACGCGAAGCATGGTGCAGTCCCAGCATCACGCCACCGCCAACCGGAATCCCGCTCTCTCCCACCGTCACCGTGATCGTGACCGTAGCTACGGCGCCCGCCACCAATCGCTTCGCCGGCTCGATGCTCGCGATTCCCTCGCCATCCCCGCTGCCCGCATCACTCGCTTCCGCCTCAGACGTCGACATCGCCAGGCACAGGCTCGTCACCACAGCCAGCCAAGCAATCCACCTCCTCTGCGTCCGGTTGCCCATCGCACTCGGCTCTCCTCCCGCTGCGCTGCGAGTACTCATGACTGCCCTTCCACCTAGTGTCCTGTCCCAGGAGTTCGCCAACTATCTCGACGACGATCCACCCTCGCTGGCTGCGTTGGGAATCCCTTGAAATATCTACGGATATTCCTGCGGTCTCCCGCCTTGCCCGCGAGGCGTCTGGGCGCCGATATAGTCGCTGAACTCCTGGGACAGGACACTAGTACCTCAACGAGATCCGTCCAATCTCGACCGGCTTCGAGTCGTGTCCGGTGGCGTAC
>JAJDAO010000057.1 GCA_029261835.1 Deltaproteobacteria bacterium
GGATGGGCGGGTGGTGGAATGGCAGACACGAGGGACTTAAAATCCCTTCTCCGCAAGGAGGTGAGGGTTCGACTCCCTCTCCGCCCACCAATTGAATACTGTAGAAAAATTAGTGAATAGCACGGACAAACAAGTTTGTCCATGCCACCATCTATATAGCATAGAAATCTCCGACATAGCACTTAACCATAAATAGCTTTTTCACGTGCGATACGTTTAAGTTCCTGAGTAAAAGGATCTTCTGAAGCAGACGCATCAACCTTTTTCAGGTGTTTATTCAATATTATCATTTTCCCTGTAACACGTTCTACCTCTTCCAGCTCTTCACTAACTCTTCTCTGGGCCTTCTCAATCTTCTGCTGCAAACTACCCACTCCCTTTCCCGTACCCTTTGAATTTGCCTTTGATTTTCCCTTTGACTCAGCAGGCTTTGTTCGTACCTTAGTATCTTTTTTAGATACCTTTTTCTGTCTTGATTCTTTATCAGCTTCTATAATACCACCAATCTCCTGCCCCAGTTGAGATGAAAACTCTTTTACTTCCGCATCAGAAAACTTCCCCATCTCACGGATATTTCTTTCCACTTCTTCATTCATCTGGTTAAACTCCAGACGAAGCCCCTCTATCCTGGTAACATAGCGTTTAATTGAAGCTGCATATTTCGTCTGCCCTTGAAAATTTTTCAAATTAACAAGTTTGTCTCTCCATTGAGAAACAGATCCGACATATCCCTCAATTTCATTTCTTAATGTATTCTTTTCAAGAATATCATCGTTAAGTTTTTTCTCAATCGTTGTTTCTACCATATCTTTCTCTCCATTCTCAAAAACCAAGTTTAATTTCTACCTTCTCTTCATTCTTTTCCGAAAGTTGGATTAAAAACTTAAACCAACTCAATATCATCCACACCCATGTGACGTTCACAGTAGTGACATCTTATCCTTATAGGATTCTTATGTATTACATGAAACCTACTTAGAATCTTCTGATGATTGCTTACACAATTTGGATTAAAACATTTCATAAACTCTTCTATAGAATCCGGAATATCAACGGTGAATTTTTTTACAACTTCTGAATCCTTGATAATATTCACCGTGGCATCCGGTGCTATCAGTGAAATCTTATTTACTTCCTCCTGTGTAAGGAGTTTTCCACCGATCTTTATAATACCTTTTTTGCCTAACTTTTTACTAGACAAATTAAAACCAATCAGTACCACCTGCTCTATATTCTGGATGTTCAATATATTCGCAACCTTAAATGTACTTTTATTTGCAATCTGGTCGATAACGGTACCTTCTTCAATTGCGGAAACTTCTAGTTTTTTCATTGTATGACACCTAGTACTGAGGCCAAAAGCGCTTCTCTGACCGGAATACCACTATAAGCCTGTTGGAAATACATAGCATATTCTGTTGTATCCAGGCTTTCATCCATCTCATCCACTCGTGGCAGAGGATGAAGTATTTTAAGGTCATCTTTAACCTTCAGTTCATCCATAACTGATTTACTGAGTTTATAAAGTCCTTTTACTTTTTCATACTCCACCGGCTCAGCAAAACGCTCCTTCTGTATCCTTGTACAGTAAAGGATATCAAGATTATCACTGACTTCAGATATGGTCTCAACTTCCTGATATGAAACATTTCTTATTTCTAATTCCTCCATATAGTCTTTAGGCATTCTGAGGCTTGGAGGTGAAATAAAGTACATATCAGCATTAAAATGAGCAAGAGCATACGCCAGTGAATGGGCTGTTCTACCATACTTCAGATCACCAAGAAAACCAATCGACAAATTCTCAATGTCACTCTTTGCCTTCTTTATGGTATAAAGGTCTACGAAGGTCTGTGTCGGATGTTGGCTCGCCCCGTCACCGGCATTAACAACCGGTATGTCTACGGAATCCGCCGTAAGCCTGGAAGCACCTTCAAGAAAATGCCTTAAAACAATAATATCACAATAACCCTCAATAATTTTAACCGAATCTCTTAACGATTCTCCTTTTACCGTAGACGTTGTACCCAATTCATCAAACCCTATAACCTGCCCGCCCAGCCGTTTCATTGCCGTTTCAAAACTTAATCTCGTCCGGGTGGAAGGTTCAAAAAACAGATTTGCAAGTATCTTTCCCCTTAAAATATCAGGACAATATTCTTTTTCCATCTTCCCTGACATTTCCAAAACATATAATATTTCTTCCTTCGTAAAGTCTGAAATAGAGATTATATCTTTGTCTTTTAGGCTTATCATTTTTCGGTATTAACCTGTCGGTTTATATAGAACATCTGATATTATCAAAGAGGATTTAACATGACAAGAAAAAAACATATGAAATGATAATGACAAGTAGTGTTTTTACAAACGGTTACACTCAAATTGTATTGATATAATTTCAGGTGTCTGTTATATTTAACTCTCGTAGAAATTCAACATTTTTATCATAAAAAAATTGAAACTTATAAAACAACAACACGTTTAACTAAAGGAAGAAAAACTAAATCCCATAGAGTTAAAGAGGCAGAAGGACTAAATTAAATGAAATATTGTGTTATCATCCCGGATGGAATGGCCGATTATAAGCTGGAGAAACTCAGCGGAAGAACTCCTCTGGAAGCAGCCAGAACACCAAATCTGGATAATATTTCATCTAACGGATTATTAGGAGCCGTCAATACCGTACCGAAAAAATTTAAACCCGGAAGTGATATTGCATGCCTTTCCGTATTGGGTTACGACCCGAAAGTATATTATACAGGAAGAGCACCGCTTGAATCTGCAAGCTTAGGTATCGAACTTGGAGAAAAAGATTGGGCTGTTCGTTGTAATCTAATTACAGCAAATGATGGTAAACTGGAAGACTTTAGTGCGGGCCATATATCAGACAATGAGGCACAGATGATCATGTCAATGTTGAATGAAAGTTTAGCAAGTTACAGCGTAAGGTTCTATGCGGGAAAGAGTTATAGAAACATAATGGTTTACAACGGAGATATTGAGTTAGTAGCTGATTGTACCCCCCCTCACGACATCATAGGTAAATCAATAACACAAAATCTACCAAAGGGGAAGGGTAGTGAAATATTAATTGACTTAATGCGGAATTCGTACCATCTGCTTGAAAATCATGAGCTAAACAAAGTAAGGGTCGACCTGGGTGAAAACCCCGCAAATATGATCTGGCTGTGGGGACAGGGGAAGCGTCCCTCATTAATACCTTTTGAGCAATTATATGGAATCTCAGGTGCGGTCATAACAGGTGTTGATTTACTAAGAGGGTTGGCAACTTATATTGGCTGGAACATTATAGAAGTACCCGGTGCGACAGCATACTTTGACACGGATTATGATGCTAAAGCGCGATACGCAATTGAAGCGATGGAAACACATGATCTGGTTTTAATACATATAGAGGCACCGGATGAAGCAGGCCATGAAGGAAATATCCATGAAAAAATTCTGGCTATTGAGAATATTGACAAAAAAATCATCGGTCCTGTTCTTGATGCGCTAAAAAAGTATAACGAATTTCGTATTCTTGTCCTTCCCGACCATTATACACCTATAAGTAAGAGAACTCATACTTCAGAGCCAGTACCTTTTGCCATCTACGGAACCGGCTGTGAGAATAAAAGCAATCTGGCGTTCTCGGAGGCAAATGCAGAACAAACCGGCTTGAGGGTAAAAAAAGGATATCAACTAATGAGCCATTTTATTGAAGGCAATATATCTTAGATATTGAATATTTAATATTGCAGATTGGAAAGATGGACGGAAGAGATGATGATTTACGAATTACGATTTGGGATTTACGATTTAACTACGGGGAAAACAGAGGAAAGAAGTAAAAAACAGAGAATATCGAATGTCGATCTCCGAACAACGACGTTAACTCTAGTCACTTTAGTTCACACAGCTCTGATTCATTTATAACACCGAAAAGTGTCAGATCTGTTGAATCTACGATTTCAATATTTACAAGCTTGCCAGACAGGGAAGAAGATACGTCTGCTTGATTAATTTCTTCAGGCGAGTTAAAGACAACAATCTGGTTT
>JAJDAO010000058.1 GCA_029261835.1 Deltaproteobacteria bacterium
TCCCGCTGGCCGATGGCCCGGCCTTGCTCGTGCAGGGCTTGGCAGAAAGGGCCATCGAAGATGAAGAAGTCGGCCAGGTAGCGTTCCTGCCCGGCAGAGCTGGTGCCCTCCAGGCGCACGAGCTCGGCCTCGACCATGGCCTCGAGGTGGTCGCGCACATAGATGTCGTCGGCACCGACGGCGGCGCACACCTCGTCGACGGTGTGCGGCTGCCGGGCGATCTGTACAAGGATCTGCTGGGCCAGGAGGGTGCGCACCAGGACCCACGGGGTCTGCTCGGACATAGTGCCGCTCCAGCTGCCCCACGAAGTGAAGCGAGTGTGTCCCATCTCCTAGGAGATGGAAGTGGTTGTTTTGTTAGGAGGTTAGCCGTGGGGTTTTGCTAGCGTAGGACCTCTGTGATGCCGAACATTGAGTATCGCGGCTCATGAACGGCACCCCGAAGAGAAACACAGAGGCCCTACGATGCTGACAATCTACGAGCAGGAAGCGTGTTGGGACCAGGCGCAGGAGCAGTTTGGGCAGCTCGAGGAATACGTCTTGCAGGCGGCCGTGGACGGCGATGACCTGCATGAGGTGGAGGCACAGGTGCATCGGCGGCTGCTGGCCCTGGGGCGGGTCTTCCTGACCCAGTATGTGACGGCCAGCGGCACCGGGTATGACCCCGACCAACCGTTGACGACGCTCGACGGCCAGCGCCTGACCTACAAGGGACCGCAGACGGTGGAGTATCTGTCGATCTTCGGATCGATCGGGTTGACCCGCGCCGCCTACGAGCACCCGGCGGGCGGCTACGTGTATCCGATGGACGCGGTGTGGAATCGTCCGGCGCAGAAGTGCTCCTATCTGCTGCAGAAGTGGCTGCAGGCCGTGGCTTGCGAAGACGACTACCGGGAAGCGGCGCAGCGACTGCATGAGTTGCTCGGCCTTGAGCTGGGAGCCAACGTGCCGCAGCGCCTCACGCCACAGGTGGCCGCGCAGGTGGACACCTACTACGAGCAGGCCCAGCCCCCGCCGCCGGACACGGAGGGCAGTCACCTGCTGGCCTCGGGCGACGGCAAGGGCGTGCGCATTCTCGGCGCCCGCGACCCGGAGGCCGAGCCAGACCCCAAGCCGCGGCGTGGCAAGGGCGAGAAGCGCGGCACCAAGAAGGAAGCGGTGGTCACCGCGGCGGCGACCTTCGACCCCGAGCCGCGAGAGCCGCAGGAACTGGTCGACACGATCATGCGCGGACGGACCGTGGCCGAACGCGAGCGGCGTCGCCAAGAGCGGCGCCAGCGTCGCGAGGAGGGCCTGCCCGAGCCGCGGCTGCCGCACAACGTCCACGCGCGCGCCACGCTGCAGGGCAAAGACAAGGCCTTCCAGGACTTGGCTCACCAGCTGTGTCGGCGAGACCCGAGCGGCCTCAAGCCGCTCGTCATCCTGTTGGACGGCGATCCGGTGCTGGAACAGCGGATCCGCGCGGCGCTACGCCAGGAGCAGGTCGACAATCCGGTCGACGCCGTGATCGCCGATCTCTGGCATGTCATGGAGTACGTCTGGGAAGTCGGCACGGCGCTGCACGGAGAGACAGGAGCACAGCGGGTCTCGTGGGTCGAGGACAAGCTACGGGCGTTGCTGCGCGGCGACGTCGGCCGCGTCATCGGCGGCTTCAAGCAGAGGCTGACCAAGGGGGGCGTCACCGACAAGCAGGCGGCCGCCCTGACGAAGACCATCACCTACTTCACGAATCATCGCCACATGATGGCCTATGACGAGTACCTCGCCAAGGGATACCCCGTGGCCACCGGGCTGATCGAGGGGCTCTGCAACAGCCTCGTCAACAACCGCATGGAGCAAAGCGGCATGCGCTGGTCCCTGGAAGGCGCTGAGGCCATGCTCAAGCAACGTGCGGTGAAGAAGAACGGTGACTGGGACAACTTCTGGTCATACCGCATTGATGCCGAACGCCAGCGCCTCTATCCCACAACCTATCAAAAGACCGCGTAGCGCTCCTTTCCTTTGGGACACACTCCTATGAGAAGGCCTCCACCATCATCACCTCAAACCGACCCCTCGACGACTGGACCCGCCTGCTCGGCGACGTCGTCCTCGTCACCCCGCTACTCGACCGGCTCATGCACCACGGCCACCTGCTGCGCTTCGAGGGCAAGAGCTGGCGACTGAAGGAGTCCGCCGCGCGCGCAGCAAAGCGAGGCGCCGCGCACTAACTTCCACCCAGTCCCGCCGCCCACGGCCAGTGGGGGAGTTTGACCCGGCCACAGGTGGAGGAGTTTGAGGTGGCCGCCGGGGGTAGTACACCGGCCTCAGACTTCTGCATTGCAGAGTTGTAGAGACTCAGTGCTGTAGGATGGTCACCAAGCCAGTGACGTGTCGCTGCAACCAACGCTGCATCAACGCGGTTGAGCTCATCTGGGGCAACATGTCCGTACTGAGTCGCCAGTTTGAGCTTGATTTCCGCGATTTCCTCGTCCAACTGACCGTTCTCGAATACCTCGTGATCACAGAACTCGAGCAAGATCCGATACTGCTGCTCTGGAGTGAACCGGAGCAGGTT
>JAJDAO010000059.1 GCA_029261835.1 Deltaproteobacteria bacterium
GATAAAGTCCATATATTTGTGTAAAAAGGAATTTGTTTATTAAGACAAAAGAGCCAAATTCCCATCCTAAATAAATTTCACCACAAAACTATAAAGGATGAGAAATGGCTCAAAAGAAAGTAAGTTCGATAGATGCACAAACGCAAGAGATTTTACTAAACGCACCATCTTTTTTACAAGGTTTATTGCAAACAACCTTGCAGCAAATGCTGCAAAGCGAATTTGACGTTTTTATAAATGCTCAGCCTTATGAGCGCACTGGCTCCAGGCAGGGATATCGTAATGGCAGCTATTCCCGAATCATCAAAACCCGGGTTGGCAGCCTGGAACTCCAAGTTTGCCGAGATCGAGAAGGCAACTTTCAACCTGCGCTTTTTGAGCGTTATCAACGCAGTGAGCAGTCTTTGACTTTAGCTTTGGTAGAAATGTATTTGCAAGGTGTTTCAACCCGCAAAGTGACTCAAATAGTAGAGGAACTTTGCGGATTTAGCATTTCCAAAAGTCAAGTCAGCGTTTTGGCGGCGAAACTTGATAAGGCGTTAGCAGTATGGCGTCAGCGTCCTATCAGCAAGAGATATCGCTATCTAATGATTGATGGCCGATATGAACACATTCGTGTTGCCGGCCAGGGTGTTGTTTCGCAAGCCTTTTTGATTGTGGTCGGCATTGCCGAATCCGGCCATCGGGAAATTTTAGATGTAGAAATCAGCGATAGTGAAAATGAAATGAGCTGGGGAGAACTTTTTGCTAATTTAAAGAGTCGTGGTTTGCAGCATGTCCAATACGTTGTTTCTGATGAGCATGGCGGCCTAATCAAGGCTATTGAACGTTATTTCCAGGGAAGCAAATGGCAATGGTGCCAAGTTCATTTTATGCGGAATTTCTTGAAGAAACTTGGCCGCAAAAAGAATCAGGATATTGTGAATATGCTGAAAAAAGTATTGACTGCTGATGATATAGACGAAGCGCGTGCAAGAAAAGAAGCATTGCTGGTGCAGCTAGATAAGCTAAATGAAAGCATTGCCGAATGGGTGGATGAAAACGTGGAAAAATGTTTTTCAGTGTTTGAATTGCCAGCAAAACATAGAAAAAAAATGAAGTCAACAAATATGCTGGAACGATTCAATGAAGAACTAAAAAGGAGAAGTCGTGTTGTACGAATTTTCCCGAATCAAGAAGCTTGCATGCGTTTGCTTGGAACGATGTGCATGGAACAATCTGAACAATGGTTAACGGCAAAAAGATATATCATATTTGACGAATAACTTGAAAAATTATTTTTTCAATCAAACTCTTCTTAGCTTTTGAGAGCCTGATTGAAAAAATAATTCTTAGGATGGAATTTACACATAAATCTGGACTTGACTGCAATTTCAAACATAAGGATAAAAAAACTCAAAAAAAATCAACTTACTTGCAAAACACAGTTTGCCTGTTTATATTGACTTAACTATCAAGTTTTAGTCTGGTTTTCTATTACGTTTATCAAAACTTGCTGAATACCCCATTTCTTGTTTTGGTATTTTCCTCTTCGGTTCCGGGGTTGCAGAGGTTAAATAAATGGGAATTGTATACACCAGACTCCAAGGAAAAGCGCATGCCCGATCTTATTAATTTTGCCATCCCGGCCTTCATTATTCTCATGATTATTGAAGCAACGGTGAGTACCACAAAAGATGCTGCGCTTTACGAACTTAAAGACACAGCAGCCAGCCTGGCCATGGGAATCGGCAACGTCATAATCAAATTGTTTGTCAAAGTCCCCATTATCGGTACATATTTTTTTTTCTACCAATTTCGTCTATTCGAAATCAACAGCGGTTGGTTGGCCTGGATCGCTTTGTTCTTCATGGAAGACTTCACCTACTACATTTTCCACCGGGCCAGCCACGAATGCCGTTTTCTCTGGGCTTCGCATGTTAACCACCACTCATCGCAGAAGTACAATCTTTCTACGGCTTTGCGCCAAACCTGGACCGGCCTTTTCACCGGTTATATTTTCTGGTGGTGGCTGCCGCTGCTGGGGTTTCACCCGTTCATGGTTGTGACGATGCAGGCCATCAGCCTGCTTTACCAATTCTGGATTCACACCGAAATCATCGACAAACTCGGCATTCTCGAATGGTTCATGAATACGCCGTCACACCACCGTGTTCATCATGGCAGTGACCGCCAATACCTCGACCGCAATCACGGTGGCATTTTAATCATCTGGGACAGATTGTTCGGCACATTTCAGCCGGAGAAGGAAAAAGTCACATTTGGCCTGACAAAAAATATCAACACATATAATCCACTCAGGATTGCCATGCATGAATGGCAGGCAATCTGGGAAGATGTGAAAAAACCAAATCCACTTTTTATGCGAATGAATTACATTTTCAGAGCGCCAGGCTGGCGCCACGACGGCTCCAAACAAACCGTGAAACGAATGCGGGCAGTATAGTCACCCTAAAATTGTAAGTCAAAACTATGACACTTCCAGATATTCTAAAAACAATTCAAGTCATCCTGTCATACCCGATTTTCACCGTGAACCAGACTGTTGTCACGCTCACATCATTTCTGATGCTGGTGATGGTGCTGGTTGGCTTTCTGATTTTTTCAAAGTTTCTCATCAACACAGTTTTAAGAAAAGTTCTATCCTCCACAAGTCTTGAACCCGGGTTACAGTACACTTTGACTCGGATCAGCCACTATGTGGTCGTATCGATTGGTGCGGTCATTGCGTTTCAAATCATTGGCATTGACTTAAGTAGCCTCCTGGTCATTTTTGGTTTTTTGTCGGTTGGGATTGGTTTTGGATTACAGAACGTTACATCTAATTTTATTTCGGGGCTCATTCTGTTGTTCGAGCGCCCCATTGCTGTTGGCGATCGGGTTGTTGTTGGTGAAACAGAGGGAGATGTTGAAGAAATCCGTATGCGGGCCACGGTTGTTCGTTCCACCAACAATATTTCCATCATCGTACCTAATTCAGAATTTATCACTTCTCATGTGGTCAATTGGTCACACGCCGACCCCAAAGTTCGCATCGACATAAAAGTCGGGGTGGCATACGATTCTGATGTCGAGCTTGTCATGCGCTCACTGCACGAAGTAGCGAAAGAAAATGCGGACGTGCTAAAAGAGCCAAAACCTGAAGTGCTGCTGCTTGAATTTGGCGACTCCTCATGGAATATGGAACTCAGAGTCTGGATTACAGATCCAAAACGACATTGGCAAGTTCGATCTGCGCTGCACTGCGCGATTGTGCATAAATTCAGAGAGAATAAGATTGAAATTCCATTTCCGCAGAGGGACTTATATCTGCGTTCTGCTGTAACTTTGAATGCAAATGCGGAATAACCTCAATCATTAAAAAACCGAACAGGATCACATTGCCAGTTAATGACAAAACATACCATAACAATTCAACCGACGCCGTTGCAGAAACCTGCCATTTGTGAATGAGCCGGATTAATAAATAAGAAAGGTTTAACAGATTTACCAAGCATTAGATAACCGTATTTTCACAAACTTGGAATCATCGTCTAATCTGAATTATGTGTCTCTGTGGCTAAATTAATGAATGAAGCAGGCTAACAACAAAAATTAGATTAATTTAATATAAACCAACAATCTCAGGAGGTAACACAATGCACAAGCTCGTAAAGCAACTATTGACAGTTCTAATCACAATCTCGCTGACCGCAGCCGGTCTCCAAGCGGATGTGAAGCAAGATATTGAAACAAAAGTCGTAGTAAAGGGGCCGCTTGGGTCAATGATGAAAGTGTTTGGCGGCAACAAACCGAAAAAAACAACCACTTATCTAAAAGGCAATTTGCAGCGCACAGACACTTACAACAAAAAGGGGAAAGTCACAAATTCACAGGTCGTCGACTTGAATCGTGGTGTATTCATCAGCATGGATTGGAAAAAGAAAAAATACACGGAAATGACTTTTGAGGAGTGGCGCGAAATGCTGAATTCAGGGCTGGCAAGCGTGTTCAACCCGGAAAAAGGGGAATCGAAGAAATCGGACGAACCGGCAACGGAAGTAGATTTTTCCATTAAAGTAGATGTGGAAACACCCGGGGATACAAAAAAAATAGCCGGCTACAATACTGAAAATATTATCCTCAATTTAAAAGTTGAGGTTGAAGCAACTCAGAAAGACGAAGATCCACAAAAAATGAAAGGCGGCATGATTGTGCGCTCAACCAATTGGATGGCAAGTTCGGTAGACGGCGGTGATGAGATACGTGCGTTTGCGCTGAAGTTGGCCGAAAAGCTCGGTATGGAGGCCGGGGCCGGCGGTTTCACCGATGCCATTGCAAAGCTCTTACAAAACAACAAGCAACTGGGTGAGGCAATGGCTGAGCTTAAGAAAGAGAGTAGTAAGCTCTCGGGTACGCCTATGCATGTTCACACGGTTTTTGAAACCTGGGGACAGAAGATGGATGCCGGGAAAGGGGACGACGAAGAAGCGCAAATGCCAAAATCAATTGGCGGGCTTTTGAAGGGCTTTGGCAAAAAGAAGATGGACAAAAAAGATGACGGCGGTGCAAATGTTTTGCTGGAAACAACCACAAAGATTAATAAACATTCTACCGCGCCGTTAGCAAGTGACTTGTTTGATGTTCCGGCAAATTTCAAAAGAGAACAAATAACACGGAAGTAAGGACGCATTAACCGAGAACAGCCTCAGGGGATGCTTTGTGTGAATTTACGCGAGGCGTCCCCTGAATTTTCTCCAGGCTTGCCGTAGTCATCCCCCTTAATTTGCGCTGACGATAGATTTTTCCAAGTGAAATTCAATCAGATTTGGTATTTGGGCCCTCTGGGAAAGTAATATAAAAGAGCTTATAATCTGAATAATTCACAACACAGTATTACAAGTGAACTCTTGCAAAAAGATACAATCTTTTGATGAACTGATTTTTTTAACGCTGAGGCCGCAAAGCTCGCGGAGAAAAGAAGTAGAAAGAGCAAACCGTTTAGATTCAATGGGTCATAAGAGAATAACGCAAATTGTCTTTCCTCTGCGCTAATGTCCTTTTGGCTCGCCGACATGCTCGTAAAAATGAGGGTCAACTACGGCTTGCCGGCCCAAATGGTGGGTTCAAAAAGACGAACCCACCCTTAATGACCGGTACTCTGATTTTGCTGAAAATGCTTGACTTTTAAGACAGTCAACAGGCTTGCTGCAATGCAGCCGGGTAGAACGTACTAATAACGCCGCCGCCGCTGTGGGCGTTTACGGTTTTCTGCTTGACTTATTTTGATGTTTTTGCCTTGCAGCTCATTTCCTTTCAAACCCTTAATTGCTTTGTCAGCTTCTGAATTATTGGGCATCTCTACAAATCCAAATCCCTTTGATTGTTTTGTAAAACGATCCAGCACAATGTTGACACTTGCAACTTCGCCAAACGGCGAGAAAAGGTCTTGCAGGTCTTCTTCCTTAACTGTAAAGGCAAGGTTCGCAACATAAATATTCATAGACATACTCCATTATTATATTATTTGCGAGGTTGCTGTTGAGCGCCTATCTGATAATCAACCCCGCAAGTTATCGATAACCGATAAACGTTGATTCTTCCATGGAAATAAAAAAACAAATTGCCATCGCAGGAAAGCACTGTCGGAAAAGAGCGTATGCCTGGCAGGTGCAAGAATACGGGGGCAGTTTAAGACGGACTTTCCACAATGATCTGATGTACAAACTGCTTAATCAGTTTATTAATTGCCAAGTTAAGGACTATTACCGAGAAGATCAATTTTTATCTTTGCTTGCGCAGAGCAAACCGGTGACCGCTTTGCCTGACTCCGGCTTGACCTTCTTTATAATTTGGGCAGTTTTCAGTCAATCGAGGGCCGGCCACGACTCTCTGCATTACTTTTTTCTCTAGCAAAACGCCTTGGAAACCCATTGGCAAAAATTGCCGGCTATGCCACCTTCCCCCTCAAGAAGCCTGACTCTTCCCTTGACACTTAAATGTTCCTGCGCTATATTTTTAAGTAGTGAAAGATCCGAACCTTACTCCAAAACCCAGGGTTGCTCAGATGCCCAATCGAATTTTGTTGGTAAGTATGCTACTGCTGAGCGCCGCATTTGCCCACGCACAAAAAAATCTGAAATTTGAACACCTGACCATCGAGGACGGTCTGTCACAGGGTACGGTCGAGTCCATAATCCAGGACAGCCGGGGCTTTATCTGGTTTGCCACCCGGGATGGATTGAACCGCTACGACGGACGTGACTTCAAAGTATTCAAACATGTGCGTGATGACACCAGTTCTCTGTCAAATAATTTTACCAGACGCATTATCGAAGACAGTGATGGTTTTCTTTGGGTGTGCACAAAAAATGGCCTCAATCGTTTTGACCCGGACACGGAGCGTTTTCAAAGATATTACAACTTACCCGGAAACGGCAATAGTCTGTCATCAAACAATGTTTTGCGGGTTTGCCAGGATAAATCCGGGCTGCTTTGGATCGGTACCTGGGGCGGTGGTTTAAACAGTCTCGACGTGTCGACTCGCCGTTTCAAGCGCTACCATGTGGAACTTGCTGATTCCGTTTTTGAACGCGGCAATATTATCAACTCAATTTACGAGGATCGCAAAGGCACAATTTGGGTGGGGGCGATCACCGGTCTTTTTTCAAGCACGGACCAAATGGAATTCAAACATCACGCCATCAGCGATGCCCGTTTCAACGGCGTGCGCGACAATATTGTTATCTGTATCGTCGAGGATGAAAGCGGCGCTCTTTGGCTCGGCACCTATTCCGGTCTGCTGAAATATGAACCGCAAACGGGGCAGGTCAGCCGGTTTTCACTTGACCCGGCCGATCCCAAAAATCTAAACAGAAATCAAGTTCGTTTTCTCAGTGCAGTGGGGGTGAAGGGCGACCAGCAGTTGTGGCTTGGTACAAACAACAGCGGGCTGGCCATTTTTGATAAAACATCAAAGTCATTTGACTTTGTCACCCACAAGAGCTCGGACGCCGGCAGCATCGGCCACAACTCACTCTGGTGTGCCTATGAAGACAGGTCGGGCACGATTTGGCTCGGCACCGACGGCAAAGGCATTGAAAAACTCTCACCCATGTCGGCGCGGTTTCCGCACATCTCTGCTGAGCCCAACAACAAAAAGAAGTTGAGCGAGAGTTCGATCTGGAGTTTCACCGAAGATCGTGACGGCAATCTCTGGGTTGGCACCAACACCGGTGTTGAAGTCCTGCGCGCCGGCAGCCAAAACTGGCAGCGCCCGGCGCGGTCGAATCTTCCTTCTGAGGCCATTTATGCCATGCTGCAAGATCGACGCGGCCATCTTTGGTTCGCCGGCGCCACGTCCGGTCTCTATCGAATTCAGTCTTTCACCGCCGCAGAAATCGAGGGCGACAGATTGCAGGTTCGCAACTACAGGCACGATTCTGCCAATCCGGCAAGTCTGAGCGCTGACCGTCTTTTTTCGTTGTACGAGGATCGGGCAGGTTCCATTTGGGTCGGCACCGTGGATGAAGGCGTTGCACTTCTCGATCCCCGGAAGGAGGAATTTACACATTTCAAGCCCAATCAGAATGATACGAATAGTATTAGAGGAACCGGGGTGGAGTGCATCTACCAGGATCACGAAGGCCGGTTTTGGTTTGGCACCTCTGCAAACGGTCTCAACCGGCTTGATTACGCGACGAAAAACTTCACTTATTATTCGCATAACCCAGCGGTTGCCAACAGCTTAAGCAACAATCATGTTAACTCCATCCTGCAAGACAAGAACGATATTCTCTGGATCGCGACCGGTGAAGGGCTCAATTGCCTCAACTCGCAAGAGGGAACTTTCAAGCATTATTTTGAATCGGCAGGCTTGCCGAATTCGTATATTTACGGGCTTCTGCAAGCGGATGACGGCGCAATTTGGCTGAGCACCAACTCGGGCCTCGCCCGCTTTGATCCGATGGCGGAGACCTTTCGAAATTTCAGCATCAAGGATGGCTTGCAAAGTAAGGAATTCAACGCAGGCGCTTATTACCGCAGTCCGCGCGGCGAATTGTTTTTCGGCGGCCACAATGGCTTCAATCGCTTTTTCCCGCGCTCGGTGCAACGGAATCCGCATGTGCCGCCCGTTGTACTTACTGCATTTACAACACTCAATAAACCTGCCGAGCTCGACCGTGCCATTTACAGCACACAGACTGTTTCGCTTTCTCACCGGGACTATTTCTTTTCTTTCGAATTTGCAGCCCTCGACTATTGGGCACCCGAGCGAAACCAGTATCGCTACCGGATGGAAGGTTTGGACTTGGATTGGATAGATGCCGGCACACGCAATTTTGTGACGTACACCAACCTGGATGCCGGGGACTACGTCTTTCGGGTATCAGGCTCGAACAGTGACCAAATTTGGAATGAAGACGGGGCAGCTCTGAAAATCAAGATTCTGCCGCCGTTCTGGCAAACCTGGTGGTTCTACATCTTGGTGAGTATCCTGGTACTCGGTATGATTTACAGTCTTTACAGCTATCGTGTTAACCGTCTTCTCGATATGGAAAGATTGCGCACCAGAATTTCGTCGGATCTTCACGATGAACTGGCGACCAACTTGAGCACCATCGCCATGTTCAGCAGAATCGTGCAGGAAAGTTCTTCGGGCAAAGACACAACAAAAGACAGGTCCTTACTTACTCGGATACAGGAATTGTCGCAGGAGTCGGTAAGCTCAATTCGTGATATTATCTGGGCAATCAGCAGTAGACCGGAAACTTTGAATAGCCTCCTTACCCGGCTGCAGGATTTTGTGAAAGTAGCTTGTAAAGCCCGTAATATTCAATTGAATTTTGACATTCCTGAAGCCTCGACTCTGCCACAGAAAAACCTTTCCCCCGAGACGCGCCAGCATTTATGGTTGCTGCTGAAGGAAAGTGTTAATAATATATTGAAGCATGCCGACTGTACAAAATTGCAAATTTCTTTTTCATATCAGCATCGCCTGCTGAAGATAATTATACAGGATGACGGCAAGGGGTTTGATCCGATGGCCAGGCATGACGGCAACGGCCTCCAGACCATGAAAATGCGAACGCAGGAGCTTGGCGGCCGCCTGTCGATCAATTCTGAATTGGGTAGTGGTACTCATATTAAAATACAAGTGCCCGCTTGAGACCGAACATTTTGAAGCTGGAATTGTGGGGATCAGGACAAGTACCACCAGCAAAATAGTCCGCTCGTGCTATAGATTTAGACAGAATTATTACCCACTTTGCATCGTCATTTAGCGCAAGGGATTTCATGTCAATTACAGTTGCCGTTGTCGAGGACAACAAGGATTTTCGCGCAGGTATTGCCTTTGTTTTAAAAAGCGCAATGAACTTGCGCTGCGTTGGAGAATTCAGCAACGCCGAACAATTGTTGCACGAATTTCCACAAATTTTACCTGAGATTATCTTGATGGACATTGGCCTGCCGGGGATTTCCGGCATCGAAGCCACTGCTCAACTGAAAGCGAAACACCCGGCTTCAGAAGTCATAATTTTATCCGTTTTCGAGGATGATGAAAACATCTTTCATGCTATTTGCGCCGGAGCCAGCGGTTATGTAACCAAACCGGTCATGCCGCAGCAGCTCCTGGAAGCCGTTGAGCAAGCTTCGAATGGTGGCACGCCCATGTCGCCGCATATTGCTCGCAAGGTGCTTAAGATGTTCAAGAAGTACGCACCGCCGCCGCAAACGGATTACAGCTTGACCAAACGAGAACTTGAAATTCTCGAACTGCTGGTTGACGGTAACGATTTTAAAGAAATTGCCGGGCAGCTATTCGTCAGCTTGTTTACGGTCCGGGCGCACATACGCAATATTTATGACAAGCTGCACGTTCACTCTAAATCACAAGCTGTGGTAAAAGCACTGCGAGAGAATTTGATTTAAACATCTTTTCTCCCCGCCTGTCCCACATCGCCAATGGTCCTTCCGTTCTAAGATATTCCTGCCGCCTTACTCCCGCCAGGTATCGAAATAGTCTCTTTGTTCTATTTCGGCACAACTCTCTTATCTTTATGTTTAACGCATAGTCGATTTTAAATTGTGCAACTAACAATTAATAGAGAGGATAATTATGAAAACACTGAGGGTATTGGTCCTCATGGTTGTTTTTCTAACGTTGGCAGCATGCGGCAGCGACAGCTCCAACAATCCGGGAGACGTGGACAATTCAACCATGCAGGCGACTATCGACGGCACCTTGTGGCAGGCCGAAGAAGCAGGCTCATTTACAGGCGCTTCCGGATTGAGCCTTTTTGGCAGGAGCTCAGACGGTACCAAGAGTTTCGATATCATTCTTCGCGACGTTTCCGCCCCGGGGCAATATCCCTTCCAGAGTAGCGGGCAAAATCCCGGAATTCTTGGCGGCTTTGTTGATTCTCCTGCCACATATAATTTTGATTCGGGCAGTGTCACCATCACAACTTTTAACAATAGCCAGGTCATTGGCACCTTCGCGGGACATTTGAATCAGTTGCTTGGCAGCGGTGATTTAGCCGTTACAGGCGGCAGTTTTTCCATTGATCGTTAACCGAGGTCCTACAAAGAGAGCCAACCGCTAAATTAGATTTTCGGCGTGATTCAGTGTTAACCATTTCTATACATTAAAATTTTAAGAGGAGGAAAAACAATGAAATTAGAAAAATTTGTGACTATCGTGTTCTTCGCGGGGCTGCTTGTCGCTCCGCTGCAGGCTCAGTGGAACATTGGTGGCGTGATTGATTTTAATCTCGCGAGTATCAGCGTCGATCCGGAACCCAGCACCGAGGATTATTCAAGTCGGCTTGGCTTTGGAATCGGAGCGGTCGTGGATCGGCCATTGTCCAGTCGCATCGATTTGCACGCAGAGCCCATGTTTCTACAAAAAGGCGGCAAAATTAAAGAAGGCGGCAATGAGGCGACTTTTAAAGTTCATTATTTTGAGATTCCAGTGATGTTTCGCTACACTTTTGAGAATAGTGGGACTGCAAAGCCTTATGCCATGGTCGGGCCCAGCTTCGGATTTCTGTTGAGCGCAAAAGCTGATATCAAAGATGGTCCGGAAGTGGACCAGAAGGACGAGACGAAAGGCTTTGACTTAGGGCTGGGGATTGGCGGCGGCGTTAAGCTTCCGCGCGGCAACAAGACCTTTTTCGCCGAAGCACGTTATGTTCTCGGGTTGAGCAACATCAACGATGAAGGAGGCGAATCTGATGTGAAAAATCGTGGTTTGCAAGTGGTTACGGGTGTCACTTTTCCCATCGGTAGTCGCTAAAAATCAGCAGTCGGTGCGGTGTATTCAATATTCCACCGCACTGACTTCTTTGTCTTCTCTCACCCCCCGAGGCGGCCTTATGAATTGGAACTTCGTAATGACGCCGGTGGAAAAGGCCAGTCCCTCCCAATTCATCCCAGGTTGGCGCGAGCATTCAAATCAAAACAGTCCATCACGGTATATTGGGACGACCAATCCGGCAGTGGAGAAGTGGATGTTTTAAACGTACTTCAGTAAATTGTTTCCAGAGTCACAACAAGTTTTCGGAGGAAGGTTCAGATGAAGAATAAAGTAGCCAAAGGTTGTTTGACTTTCCTGTTACTCTATGCAGGAACAACAGTCTTTTATTTTTTGATCCTGCAATTCTTTTCCAATAATCCTTATAATCCCTATTTGGCTCCTTTTGGCGCGATTTTCGGCTTGCTTTTTATCGGCAGTATCAAGTCTATTGTCGTCCCCGGATTGGAAGAGAAAACAATTAAGAAATATCAGAGCCGCCCTGTCTTTGAAGACGGACAATATGTTGCTGCCATCGGTCCCATCCAACCCACGGGCAAACCCCTTGTATCCCCGTTGCAGAAGCATAAATGCGTATCCTATGAATATGATATTTACAAGATGGTCAGCACCTCACATGATTCCAGTCACAAGAAAAGTGATTTTATCGGATTTGCGCGGACACCCAGCATCGTAAAAACTCAGGCAGGGCAGGTTAAATTGACGGGTTATATTGATTTGGATCATTTTCCAAAACAAGATTTGAAGTACAACGACATCTTTCAAAATGCTGCCGAATATATTTCCCGTACAAATTTTAAGAATCAAAAATCAGGTTTACGAGAAGTACTATCCGAGGCAGGAAATATTTTTGAAGGACGGGAAAATAATCTTTTGCAAGAGCTGAGAAATATGCCCCGAAGTGACCGCAGGGATCCTGATGCCGAACTTGAGCGCAATCACAGTATTACCGAAAGATGTGTTGAGACCGGGCAGGAAGTCTGTGCCCTTGGCATTTACTCAAGCGCTGCCGGTGCACTCGTTTCACAGTCCGAATTGGAGGATCGCAGTCAATTGATTCCCGGAAATGCAAAGCAGGCTTTGGCTCTGCTCAAAAGAAAAAAATACCTTCTTTGTCTTGCAGGCCTGAGTGCGTTTTTGATATCACATGGCATTCTATATTACATGGTTCGTAATTTCGTCCAAAACCCCATCCTCTAACCTGATTTATTCATGAATTTTGCCAAAGAGACACAGAGGACACTGAGAATACAGAACTTACAATAACTGCTGTCATTGCAGATAGTTTTAATAGCAAGTGGCGATTCTCATTTTTCTTAAATGCTAACTAACATTTCTCACTTCGTTTTCTCGCTCTGGTTGGAGCGAATTTGCGTGTAAATCCCCTCCAAGCGCGCAACGCGCACCAGAGGAGCAGGTTCAAATCCCGTTCAGCGTTTTGAACCGCGATGGGTTCGTTGGCCAGCCACGTATTGAGGACCCACCCCTGATTCAAACTCTGCACGAGTTCGAATCTGTCCCCTCCCGAGAGGGGATTCCAGTAAATAATTTAAAAACGACGGATTAGCGATACTGTTTGAAATGAGAGATGTGAACTCTAACCTTTTGTTTTTTTTGACTCAGTGCTCTCTGTGGCTGATGTATAATTCTGGATAGAAACCGGTGCAGGCAATATCGCCATTTACAGGTATTGCTGTCCCATTTCCTCAGAGCCCGGAAGGCCGGGTGTGCGGGATTATTCCGGCGAGTTTTGCTTGATCTGAGAAAGATTGTACTGTGACAATCGCGACATGACTCCTAAGTCGGTTCCGGTTTATCCGGGCCAGGCATAAGAATAACTTCCCGCGCTTTCTGTAAAAGGGCCAGCCTGGAATAGGGCTTAGGCAGAAAATTTATATTGTCACTTAATTCACCACTCTGTCCAAGATGTGGTTCCGTATACCCGGATGTGAACAGTACACGAGTACCGGGCAATATTTTTGTAAGTTTCTCAATCAATTCTTCACCGCTCATATTTGGCATTATCATATCAGTGATGACAAGATCAATTTTAAATTTATTTTCATTGACCAGTTCAAGGGCCGTATTACCACAGTCTGCTGCATAAACCTGATAACCACAATCTCTTAAAACAGTACAGGCAAAATTGCAAACCTG
>JAJDAO010000060.1 GCA_029261835.1 Deltaproteobacteria bacterium
AGGAGCGACCCCATGGGTCGCTGGGAGGGCTCACGCCCTCCAAGTTCTTCGAACAAGAGGACGAGCAAGAGAGGGAAGCAGCCTGATGGTCAGGCACAATCCCGAACTGAAGGGCTGGTAGCGGTTCTTTGGGCTTGCCACTGAGGCTGCGCAAGTCTGAATGAAGCTGTGCAGAGACACTGGCCTCTGTAGCGAGCTGGAGCCTTGAATCCGGATCGGCACCCAGCGCAAGAAGAACGCTTGACTTCACCGTGCGAAGCCGGTCTAATTGATACGGGCGATTGCCTTGTGGTGCCTTCTATCGCAGAGGGACTAATCCTACTATTGAGCCATCCTACGCCCTTGAAGAGAGGGTTTTCTATGCGTGCCGTACTGATCGCCGTTTGGATCCTGATTCTCGCGGCCCCTGCTGTTGCGAATACTGTGTTTGTTGAGTGGAAGGGAATTGCGACGTCATACTGGCATGAAGAGTTCGATCCCGACTCGGAGTGGCCCGAACGAATACTGGAGTCGATCCACGTCTCGGTTTCGGGATCCGTCCTGATCGAAACTGACGACTTCGTCCCTAAGTCTTACAACCCTAAGCAGTTCTCGGCCGGGCCGGCGGACGTGGGGTGGAGTTTGACGATCGACGACCCCTTCTTCAATGAACTGTTTGGGACAGCTGAGAGTGCCTTCGCCTTCGACGGTGGGTGTGATGCCTGCATGTACTCAGTCGACCCCTTCTATTTTTACGGCGACGCCGATCCGGAGGCATTTGCCGAGGTCTCCCTCAAGACTGGGAGGTGGATAACAGCCTTCCTGAAGTATGTATATCCTCAAGAAGTGGAGCTAACGTCGGGCCTCTACGGCATCGTCACTAGCGCCACCATTAGCCCTGCCAACCCCATCCCTGAGCCTGGCGCAGCGCTCCTGTTCGTTGCCGGGGTGGCCGTACTGCTGACGAATCGGCGCTAATGATTCACGGAGGGGCCGCGGAGACGCAGTGGGCGGTGCCGTAGGCGCCTCCGCCCGGGAGGTCGTCGAGGCCCACCATCCTGGCAGCTACTCGTCGACGGGGAGCAGCGTAGGTGAAAGTGGTCGCGTGGACGGCGGAGGCTCTACGCTTCCATCGCTAGTCGTAAACATTAGCGATGTGATATTGCGAATCCAGCCGGACGTTGATCCCACTGGCCACCTATCGCCAGCTTGCCGGAGACCCGCAGCACGGCCAACGCGAGTCCCGCCTGGCTGATGCAGTCAAGTGCGGAGGCAGCACCGCGAAATGGTGCTGAACGCCGTGCTCCTGGTTCGCCCAAGTGACCTGTTCGAGGCCCTCCGTCTTGACCTGCCCCCCTGAGATCGATCCGGCATGTGTCTTCGGATCTGGCTCCGGATCGAGCAGAGGAGTGGGTCGATGGGCAGCATCCCTTCATGCCGGCAGTCCTTACATCGTACTTCGCGTCAGGTTTGGCCCGAGGCCCGGAGAAGGCATGCGGAGGCGTTCCCGCTGGGTCCCGGGCGAGCAGAGGAGCCGACGCTGTGCGCCAGGGCGGGAGTTGCGTTCTCGCGTGAACTCGCGGCAGACTACCTTCTGTACCAAGCGCCCATAGAGGATGGACATGAGCGAGGACGTCTACCGCAAGCTGGCCAAGGTTCTCGATACGCTTCCCAACGGCTTTCCGACCACTGAGAACGGTGTAGAGATCAAGCTGCTCAAGAAGATCTTCGCGCCCGATCAGGCGGATCTCTTCTGCGACCTGCGGCTGAAGTTCGAAACCGCAGAGCAAGTAGCCGAGCGCACCGGCCGGCCGCTCGAGGGTCTGGAAGAGAAGCTCATTGGAATGAAGGAGAGGGGACAGATATTTGGAGTCGATCTTGGAGGCACGCGGATCTTCAAGATGGCCCCATGGGCCATCGGGATCTACGAGTTCCAGCTCCCTCATCTCGACAAGGAGTTCGTCGAGATGAATGAGCAGTTCTACAAGGCCTTCGGAGAGCAGTTCTTCAGCAGCGCTCCGCAACTGATGCAGACCCTGCCGATCGAGGAGGAGATATCCGTCGAGCAAGAGGCCCTGCCCTACGAGAAGGTCTCCACGCTCATCGACGGCGGCCAGGCCTTCCTCTTGAACCCATGCATCTGCAAAAAGGAGCAAGAGCTGCTCGACGATCCCTGCGACAGGCCGCTCGACGTGTGTCTGTCCATCGCTCCCACGCCAGACGTCTTCAAGAACTCTCCGACCGGACGGATGATCACGAAGGAGGAGGCATACAAGGTGCTCGATGAATGCGAGGAGAATGGCCTCGTACACCTCACCGGCAACATGCAGCAGGGGCGGTTCTTCATCTGCAACTGTTGCGGATGTTGTTGCGGAGTTCTGAGGAGCATCACCGAGCTCGGAGCGCCTGCCTCGAAGGTGATCAACTCCCATTATCATGCCAAGATCGATCCGGACGCATGCTCGCTCTGCGGAATCTGCGCCGATGAACGCTGTCAGGTAGAGGCGATTGCCGAGCTCGAAGATGGTTCCTACGAGGTGGCCTCCGAGAAGTGCATCGGCTGCGGGCTCTGCGTCAGCACCTGCCTCACGGACGCCATCACGATGGCGCGAAGGCCAGAAGACGAGATCGTGACTCCGCCTCTGGACGAAACGGAGTGGTTCAAGGAGCGCGGCCGCGAACGCGGAGTGGATTTCAGCCAATACGAGTAGGATGCGAGCAGGATGACTGCGCCCCCCGGCAGAGCCGGGAGCATCCGTCCGTGCCACCACCGCTTGCGAAGCCCTTCTGGCTCGATCGGCGAACGAACGCGGCTCCGCCCGTCGCGAGCAATGCCATCGCGAGCACGAACGACGCGCCCGGTCCCGCGCCGGGGACTGGTGGCGGCTCGATCAACAGGTCCATCGCGTTGAGGTCGTCCGGGCCCCAGGGGCCGGCGGTGAAGGTACGGGCAGTCCCCAGTCCCAGTGCTTCGGCGGGGAGGAAGATGGCGGGGGGAAGACCCGGGCCAATCGGGATGGTCAGGACGTCACCCTCTTCGATGGGTGCACCGTAGAAGCTGTCCATGGTTCCGATGATCGCGGAGCCGCGACGCACCGAGAAGTAGAGGGTGTCGCCCGGCGTATAGCTCATGCTGCCGTCCGGGTCGTTGAAGATGAGTGCGTCGAGGTCGTCGCTGCCGAAGCCGCCGAGGTCGAGGCCCATGAGGGCGGCGGGGATGGCAAGAGCCGGCACACCGCCGGCCATGCTCACCAAGACGTCCGCGCCCGAAAAGCCGTTGGCGGGAGCGGTGCCGGTGTTGGCGATGGTTGCCGGTTCGAGCGGATCCGGGAACAGGCCGTCGAGGGAGAAGTAGATCGGACCCGCGAGATCCGCCGGCGCCGTGTTGAGATCGAAGGCGTCCATGTTGTCGCCTGCGTCGGGAATCACACCGATCGTCGGTGCACCGGGTTCAATGAGCGCAACACCCGGCAGTCCGCTCGGACCGATGCCGTTGCCGTCGAAGAGTGCGACGTTACCCACGGCGGCGCCCGGCGGCATGGTGCCGAAGGGAGCCATGTACATGAAGATGTCCGCCGATGCGCCGGTGAGTCCCAGTGCCCCTTCGGAAGCGACGTCCGGTGCGGCACCGGGCACGCCCACCGCGAACTCGTCGACCGAGAACGCGAATTGGAACACGCCGGTGTCTTTCCCGTACGAGAGCGCGTCGAGTTCCATCACGCCTCCGGCACCCGGCACGATCCCGAGTCCACCGGGATAGGCGCCGGGCGCCAGCGCCGCTGCACCGATCTCGATCCCTGAAGCGACCGCGAAGGGGCCCACCACTGGCGCGTTGGGTCCAGGCACACCGGGAACGGGAACGGTGAGGATGTCACCCGCTGTGATCACACCGAGAGCAAAGCCATCGGCGAATCCCGGGGTCGGTCCCTGGAAGTCGATCGAGAAGGTGATCTGTGCACTGGCACCGGTGCCGAGTGAAAGCGAGAGCAACATCGCGAGCAGCAGCTGGGGTCGCACGGTCCGTCCTCCGATCGGCCGAGAACGCGGAATCCTCGACCCTGCGTTCATTGTTCCCAGATCCCGAGGGTCCGTGTCAAGCGATTCGAGGCCACGATTCCAGCTTTGTGGTCGAATCGACTGTGTTCTGGAAGAGTTCCGAACCGGAACTGCAGCCCTGTGTGTCCTCGCATCTCGTCCGGCATGGTCGCCGCGGTTCTGCATGATGTCGACGTACGGGACCAGACTGATCTTCGTCCTGATCGTGACGTACCGTGAGTAGCTGGGCGCGCATGGGAGAGGAGGAGAGAAGTCCTGCAATCTCGGGGTGCACCAGTATTGAGGACACACCGCTAGGCGGAGAGCAGCGACTCGTACGCGGCGGTCATCTGCCGCGCCACGACGTCCCAGTCGAAGTGCTCGACCGCGATCCCGCGCAGGCCGGCGACCGGCTGGCCGTCCAGTAGCGCGCTCAGTTTTGGTGCGATGCCGTCCGCCTCGAGCGGTAGGCGCATGCGGTCGACCGTCTCCGCGCCGAGCAGCGGGACGAGCCTCTCGAGGCCGTCGTGGAATCCTGAGAAGTCGCTGACCGCCGGGAGCACGCCGTTGGCCAGCGCCTCCATCAGGACCAGCGGGTAAGCCTCTGGGAACACCGACGGGAAGACGGCGAGCTCGGCGCACGGGAAGACGAAGCGCAAGAGGTCGTGGTCGAGGCGGCCGAGAAAATGCACGCGGCCGGAGAGGTCCGCCTGCCCGCCGGGCAGGTCGCCGAGCGGCCACGGGCCGGCCAGCTCCGAGCGGTCGAGGTCGAAGCCGCGGTCGCGCAGCCAGGCGAACAACTCGCCGTTGCCGGTTGCGATCGCGTGCACCAAAGCCTCGAGCACCTCGCGGTAGGCGCCGCTGCCCACGACGACGAGGTGCGCGTCCGGCACGCCCGGCAGGGCGGCGATCAGGTTGTGCAGCCCCTTGCCGGCGGCCAGTGCGCCGACGAAGAGCATGACCCGGCCCGGCTCCCGGTCGGCCCACGGCACCTGCGCGAGCTTGTTGACGAGATCGGCGTCCGGCTGCTCGTGCGCGTAGGCATCGTCGTACGCGCGCACCGCGTCGAAGTCGCCGGCGTCCAACCGCGCGCACAAGTCCGCGGACTGTTCGGGTGCCTTGCCGGAAAACGAGCCCGTGATGTTTCGCAGCCCGTCCGGGCCCCCCGGTTGAAACAGCGACGTGTCGACGCCCACGCCGACGACTTCCGTCGGCCAGCTCTCGCCGGGAAACAGCTCGGCCAAGCGGTCGCACATCTCGTGGCTGCCGCTGATGACGCCGCGCGCCTTGCGCAGCGCGTCGCGCGCGCGCAGCCGCAGCCGCTCGTCTTTACGCAGCGTGTACTCGATGCTGCTGCCGTGCGGGAACACGATGAACGGCACGTCGAGGTCGGCCGCGACGACCGGCTGGTAGACGAGGTGGTTCGCGTGTACCAGGTCCACCGGATGCTCGGCCAGGATCGCACGCAGCGCATCAACGTTGATCCGGTGGTACTCGTCGAGCTCCGCGTCGGTGAGCGCGGTGAACGCCTTGACGTTGCCCTCGCGCTGTTTGTCGGTGAGGTAGACGGGTGAGACCGGGCCGGTGGGAAGGCGGTGCAGCGTGCAGCCCTCCGGGCAGGCGCTGTCGTCGGGCTCCCGGCAGTAGAGATGGACTTCGTGCCCGAGCCGCGCGAGCGAACGCGCGAGGTAGCGGTTGTATTCGTTGCTGCCGGACCCGGTGAGCTCGTACCCGTGGTAGAGCCCGAGTCTCATTCGATCACCGCGCGCCATTAGCCCAGAAGTGACCTGGCAGCCGCTGCGATGCTGCCAGGGTCCAGACCCACCAACTCGAGGATGTCCGGGTACGCTGCGATCTCCATCACGAACTCATCCTGGAGCCCGAGTCTGACGAGACGCCCGCTGCCCAGCTCCGCCATGATCTCTGCCACGGCCCCGCCGAGCCCTCCGTTGACGAAGTGCTCCTCGACCGTCACGACGCGGCCGACCTCTGTTGCGGCGGCTTCGATGGCCTCCCGGTCGATGGGCTTGATCGTATGCATGTTCAGAACTCGGGCCGAGACGCCTGCTTGCTTCAGCAGATCGTGGGCCGCGATTGCCTGGGTGACGGAGGCTCCGGTGGCGATGAGGACCACGTCGGAGCCTTCGCGCAACAGGACGGCCCGACCGACCTGGAATTCCTCCCCATAGCCTTCGATGGGCTGGACATAGCCGAAGCGGATGTAGACGGGCCCGTCGATCGCGGCCGCTGCCGCCACCGCCCGGGCCGCCTCTGCCGGATCGCCGGGACACAGAACCGTCATCCCGGGAATCATGCGAAGCAGCCCCAGGTCTTCGACGGCGTGATGAGTCGCACCCCAGTGACCGCCCTCCAGACCAGAGCAGGGGGCGATGATCTTCACGTTGCAGCCGTTGTATCCACAGCTGTTTCGGATCTGCTCGAAGCTCCTCATGCTGACGAAGGGAGCCATGGCCACCACGAAAGGCAGCTTGCCCGCATGGGCCAGCCCCGCGGCCACACCGATCAGATTCGCCTCGCTGATGCCCACGTCGAAGTAGCGCTGTGGAAAGCGCTCGGCGAACGGACTGAGGGGGCCCAGATCCTGAGTGACGACGACGAGGTCGGGATTGGCTTCCGCCATCTCCGTCAACAATCCGCCCTGTGAGAAGGCATATGCAAAGCCCAGCATCACTCCACCTCCAATACGGCCAGTGCCTCCGCCACCTGCTCGTCGCTGAGCGATACGTAGTGAGCCCGGGGGCTTCCCTGCACACTCGGAACGCCCTTGCCCTTGATCGTCTCCGCGATCATCACTGTCGGACCCCGCTTGGCGGGGAATCGGCCCAGACCCTCCAGGATGGCGCCCATGTCGTGGCCGTCCACGACCACCGTGTTCCAGCCGAAGCTTCTCCACTTGTCCTCGAGCGGATCGAGGGGCTGGACATCAGCTACCGCCCCACTGCCTTGAAACTCGTTGCGATCCACGATGGCCAGTAGGTTCGTCAGGCCGAAGTTCGATGCAGAGAGTGCAGCTTCCCAGACCGAGCCCTCCTGCAGCTCGCCATCGCCCATCAGGACGACGGTCTTGGAATCGAGACCGTCCAGCCGCTCGGCCAGCGCGATCCCGATGCCGAGCGAGAGCCCGTGGCCCAGCGACCCGGTGGCGAATTCGACCAACGGGGCCTTCAGGCTCGGGTGTCCGGCCAGACGGGTCCCGGTCTGCGCCAGCGTCCTGAACTCGGCCTCTTCGATCTTGCCCAACTCGGCCAGGCAGGCGTGAAAGGCGTGCACGGTGTGACCCTTGCTGAGGATGAAGTGGTCCTTGGGCCGTTCTCCACCTTCCACCTCCAGGAAGTGGAAGAAGAGAGCGGCCATGACATCCGCGCAGGACATGGAGCCACCGAGATGGATGACCTGACCACCGGAGGCCATCGTCACGATGTGCCTTCGCAGAGTCGTCGCGCGCGCCTTCAGCCTCTGCGCGAGTTCGAGGTCCGGCATCGTCCCCATCGTGTCCCTCCTTCTCTCTACTGTGCAGACTTCTCGCGTCTCGCTTCACGAGCCGAGTACGCCGTCCTGGATTTCGCCAATTGATTCGAGGATCGCCGCGCTGCGGCGTTGTGGGGCGTTGGTGCACGAATAGCATCGCGCAAGCAACTCCCCCACCACCGCGACGATCATGAGGCGCCAATCGCGAAGGAGTCTAGCCTGCCGAGCGTAGTCATCCAGCTCAGGGTGTTGCAAGCCGTCTTCGCATCGTCGGCATTCCCGTCGGCCAAAGCCCCAGCAACGATGACACCAGAGCGATCGACGCCGAGATGAAGCTTCTTCCAGCCACGTCTGCCGTGTCCCCGCCGTTCTGGACGGTGCGCCCTCGACGCGCTTCGTCCGGCTCAGCGCCTGAGGTTGCGCGGCTCCACCAGGCCGAAGGTCAAGAGACCTCCCGTGAGGACGAGCGCCGTTACAGACAGAAAGACCCACTCGTAGCCAGCGAGGTCCACCATCAGGCCGAAGAGCGGCGACGAGAGAATGACGGCCGCGGTGCAGACTTGTGACAGGCTCAGGTAGCGCGGGTGCTCCGACTGCGGGGCGATCTCGAGGATGTAGTTCGAAGTCAGCCGAAAGCCGATTGGCAGCAGGCCGATCGCCACGAAGACGAGCGTGTAGAGACTGCGGCCGAGTGCGGGCTCGAGGTGGCTGAGAGCCAGCGCCAGGGGCGGGACCAGCGCCGTTGCGAAGATTACGATCCGCAGCGTCAGGCGATTGCCATAGCGATCGGCCAACGGGCCGAACAGCACGCTCGCCAACCCGACGGCGACGTTCTGTGTCACGACCCAGAACATCAGATCGGCCCCCGAGAGCCCCAGTCGTGCTCGCCCCAGGGATTGATAGTGGGGGATCAAGATGAGCGACGTAGAAAAGAGCGCTCCGACGACGACCAGACGGCGGTAGTCAGCGTCGCGCCGCAGAATCTCCCGGGCGTTGCGCAGCTGCTCCACGGCGCTGGCGGCTGGCTCCTGCCGCGCATCCGCGGGCTCGCGGATCAGCAGGGCGGCGGCGGCGGCCAGGGCAAAACAGCCGCCTGCAAAGGCGAAGATCTTCGCGTAGCCGTGGGCCCCCTGCTCGAGCCAGCCCGGCAGCAGCCACCACGCGAAGAGGATGGCGGGCAGGCTGCCCCCAAATGTCGCCAACGCGAGAAGGCGGCCACGGCGGTTGGCTCGGATCAGCTTCCCCTGCAGTGTTCCCGCCGAGAGCATGCTGAGCCCGGTGCCACAGAAGAAGAGCGTGTAGAGCACCAAGAAGGCCGGCGCGTACCCGCTGCGCGGCTCGGGGTCGAGCAGCCAAACGCCGGCGGCCAGGGCGAGGAAGGGTGCCGCCATGGCGAGCGAGGCCAACAGGAGAACGTTCTTCTTGCGGGGTGCGACCGTGATCCGGCGCGAGAGAAAGAAGGGGGGGAGGCTCTGCCCCAGTCGATTCAGCACCGGCAGCAACCCTCGAAGCCAGCCGGCCCCGGCGATGCTGTCGAGAAAGGCCGGGATGATGACGCTCTCGGTCTTGAAAATCCAGCCGACCCGGGTCACCACTGCGTGGAGAATCAGCGCCGCCATGTTGCGCGGCTCTTCGCGCCTAATCTGCACAAGCTCGGGTTTAGGCGGGCCGCCGTGGGGTGGAGTGCTGCTGGCGGAGGGGGCGCCGCGATCGGCTTGCATCGGGTCAGCTTAGCAGCGCGTCACCACCTCGCTTTGCGCGGGATGCTGCCGGTGGACTTCGTCACTTCCGGATTCTCCAATGAGCCCGATCTTGATCGTCCTCGGCCCGCGATTCATGCACCAACGCGCAAACGGGCCAGAGCGCCAGGGGAGGGCTGCGGAGCGATCGGAGCAGTTTCTTAGAAGCGGAAGGTCCACACCACCTTGGTGGCGAGCTGGCTGTGGGTGGGCTGGAAGCCCGAGCTGCCCTGATCTTGCTTCCAGTTCTGGTTGAAGACCAGGAACAGCTCGTTTCCCGATTCGATCTCCCAGCGAAAGATGCTGTTGAGACCGATGCGGTCCGTCACATTGTCATACTGCACCACGTTCGTCCAGGAGATCTCCGGCGTCAGCGACAGGTTGAGACGTGTCCGTGCCAAGCGCTGCGTGAAGTCACCCTCTGGCAGCCAGCCATCGTTCTGCTCGTACTCGAGGCTCACGAATACGTACCAGGAGGGGCGCAGCTCGAGACTCGCGTTCGCCTGCAGCAGCTTGCCGCTATAGAAGGTCCCGTAGATGAGCTCGGTGATGGTCCTGACGGGTCGCGCATTGGAGGTCTCGAGGCGGACCCCGTAGCGGTGGAATCGGTAGCTCCCGAGCGGCATCTTGACCTCCGGGAGGATAGTGGCGTTGGAGGGATCATCGGCATCCGCGCGCAGCAGGCGCTCGTGGTTGTACACGCACGTGAATTTCAGCTTGTCTCCGGCGTTGCTCTCGAGCTCCAGGGCATCGACCGTCACAATGAGCGTCTCGAGGTCGTTGTCGAGATTGGTCACTACCTGCGGGTCGACGCCCGTAGTGATGCTGCGCAAGTGCTTCTTCGGTCGCAGGCGATAGCGTGCCTGGGTGTCGTACTGTCGAATGCCCGGCCGACTGACGAAGCCCAGCGCCGGATAGAAGTCGTCGCCGATCTGCGTGAAGCCGATGTCGCCGTTGTAGCGGTCGTTGGGATACTCGAGCTTTGCCCCAAACGCCTCCTGCGTGGAGCCGCCTCCTTCGGAGAAGCTGCGCATGAAGAAGGCGTTCCCCGATACGATGTGGCTGCCGTGGAAGTGGCTGTTGAAGTACTGGAAGTCGGCACCGACGAGGCCCGTTCGAACCCGGGTGAGCGGGTCTCCCTGCGTCCCGATCACGCCGATCGCCGATTCTCCGAGGACGTTGTGTTGCAGTCGCACGACGCTCAGATAGCCCGTCTTGTTCATGCTGGATTGCTCGGGAACCCGAACGTGAAGCCCACCGAAGCTGGTGTTGCCGAGCCGACCCGTGAGCTTCAGGCCGCCGTCGATCTCGAGGATTTCGTTCTGTGGGCTCCCGCCGAGCCGCCCCACTCTGCGGGACAGAAAGGGACGGCCGTTGTCCGTAAGGCCACCGAACTCGAAGATGCCGGCGTCTTGGAGGAAGAAGTCCCGGCGTTCCGGCAAGAAGGGCGGGAAGCGCGTGAGTACCAGGCGGGAATCGTCCACGGGGGCTTCCAAGAAATCGGTGTTGAGCGTCAGGCCGGCGGTCACCGAGGGATGGAACTTGTAGAAGACGTCGAGCGAGGGCTTGGCCACGTGGTCCGGGTCGAAGGCGAAGCCGCTGGCGCTGTCTCCATCGTGGGCCTCCGCGTAGCTCAGCGATCCGCTGGGCTTGATGTCGATGCCGGTGCCGTTGATCTCGGAGAGCCCCGTCAGCATCCCGATGCCGGCCACACTCAGCACCGTCCGGTTCGGTGACGGATTCGCCCAGCGCACCTTCTCGTTCTTGCGTCGGATCTGACGCTCGATCTCGACGCCCCAGACATCGCCGCTCGCCGCGAACGCGACGGTTCGAAAGGGGATCGCGAACTCGGCCGCCCAGCCCTGGTCGTCCACCGTGGCCTTGGCGTACCAGATCCCGTCCCAGTCGCGTCGGAACTTCGAGTTGTCCTCGATCAACCCATCGCTGCGGGTTCCCAGCGTGTTTATCTGGAAGAAGTAGGCGTTTCGGTGGTCGTAGAAGGTGTCGAGGATCAGGTTGATGCGATCGTCCGCCGTCATGTCCTGGTCTTGGACCATCTGGGTGGCGATCAGCTTCGCGGGCTCGCGGTCGTACATGCGGATGCCCAGATAGAGATGATCGCGGTCGTACAGGATGCGGATCTCGGTGCGCTCGCTGGGCTCCGCTCCTTCGACGGGCTCCACCTGAATCAGCGGATCGAGCGGCACGGCATCGTTCCAGACCGGGTCGTCCAGCACGCCGTCGATTACGGGGGGAGTGTGAGCGCGGACCGCCGCCGCGGAGCGGGGCGAGGCGGCTGCTCCACCTGCGGCCAGCCAAATGGCACCGAGTGCGAACACCAGCCACCGCCACCACAGCCACAACCCGCCCACACCAAACATGATCATCCGATTCTAGATTATCAGGGAGCTAAGACAATCAAGGCCCCTCTTCAGCAATGGTACCCGGTATGGAGGCGGAGAAGAACGGGCGATGGGGCGCTGCGCCCAAACGGGGCGATTTGAACGAGGTGGCCGTGTCCGCACCGTGTGGTCCCACTCCGGCGTCGTCGGCAAGATGGACGTGTGGTGGCCGATGCGGCGAGGGGGTGTCCCGTGGCGATGGGCCTGGCGGGCTCAGTAATCGCAGGCCCGTGGCTCTCCGAGGTTCACCTCGGGCTCTGTCAGCTCTCGCCGGTGTACGCCGTCGAAGGATTTCGGACTCGAGGTGACTTCCGCTATGAGACGGTCCTTGGCCTCAGCCTAGGCCGCGATCGCGGCCAGATACTCTCTCTTCCTCTCTTGCATTGCACGCTTCTTGATATCCTCTTCCCCCAGCCCGATGTCGCCGAATGAGGCGTCGTTGATTCTCCTACACGTCCCACTTGCGCCTCTGCATCACCCGGATCCCGTTCTCCGGAGCGATGCGTGCGAGGTAGCGCGAAGTCGTCCCGAGATTCGAGTGCCCGAGCTGTGCCTGGACGGCGTCCACCGTGTGGCCACGGATAGCTCATGGAAGTCCGCGATTGCGTACGTTCGTGATAGCTCATGCAAACGTTCATTTGGAGACGCCAAACCCCGCCGCTGCATTGCCAACCCTGCGAGTCCGCAGCCGAGGAGGAGGGCGGTGGAGCGTTCGGGAACGAAGCTGAGGGATATGCTTCCAGTCCCCGTGGCTCCGGAAGCGAGCCCGGCCGGCCGGGCCTGGAGGCCTACCATGTAGTTGAATTCGTAGATATGGCCTGCGATCAGCGTGGCGTCGGGGTCCTCGGGCACCGCCGACTCGTCGTCTTCGCAGACTTCCCACGTGGGCGCAGGCCCGCCTTGGGGTCATCAGCAAGACCAGCTCTCAGCGGGACGGCGATGATCAGTTCCCGAACGCTTCCGAAAGAGCGGTCGCGGCCTCGTCGGTCGCGGCCTCCGCCTCGGCGAACACCCGATCCATGGTGACGAAGCCGTGAATCATGCTCGGATAGTGGACGCTCCTGGTCGGCACGCCGGCTGCTTCGAGCCGCTTTGCGTAGGCGATTCCCTCGTCCTGGAGTACGTCGAAGCCCGCAGTGACCACGATGGCCGGGGGAAGGTCCTCGAGCCTCTCGGCCAGGAGCGGTGACGCGTAGGGGCTCTCCCTGTCTGATGCCTCCGGCAGGTAGGCATCCCGGAAGAACTCGATGTGCTCTCTGGTTAGCCCGTAGCCGTCGGCGAAGTCCCGGTGTGAGTCCGTTGTCAAATCGCGGAGGTTCGTCGCCGGATAGAACATCACCTGACAGGCGAGGCTGGGCCCGGCCAGGTCCCTGGCCATCAATGCCATCGCTGCCGTCAGATTCCCGCCGGCACTGCCTCCTCCGACGGCAATGCGAGTTGGGTCCACATTCAGCCTACCGGCATTCCGAGACACCCATTCGAGCGCCGCATAGGAGTCTTCCACGGCGGCGGGGAATCGATGCTCCGGAGCCAGCCTGTAGTCGACCGATACCACCACTGCCGCTGCCTTGTTGGCGAGCATCCTGCAGAGGCTGTCATTGGTGTCCAGATCCCCGATCACCCAGCCTCCGCCGTGGTAGAAGACCAGCACGGGTAGGGGACCGTCTTCCGTCGGCCAGTACACGCGGATCGGTATCTCTCCCCCCGGCCCGGGGATCCTCATCTCCTCGACCTTCGCGACACCCATGGGCCTGCCTTGCAGGATCCGCGCCCGGGTGACGGACTCCTCCCTCATCAGGAGCGCGGTCGGCGCCTGATCCCGCGAGAAGACGTCGCGAAGCTTCAGGGCGATCGCCGCCTTGTAGTCCAGGATCCCGTGCTCCGTCCGGGACCAGGAGTGTCCCAGCACCAGGATCGACGCGATTGCGACGGCGACGACTCCCAAGAGCGAGACGAGGACTCTCTTGATCATGTAGTCACCGATTGAGGAGCCTTCGCGCGATCACCAACCGTTGGATCTCGGACGTTCGCTCGCATAGGCGGTAGACCCGCAGGTCGCGGAAGTGGCACTCCGCGATGCTGTTCCGTATGTAGCCCATTCCGCCGAGGACCTGCACGGCCCGGTCGGCCACCCGTGAGGCCATCTCGGTAGCGAACAGCTTGGCCATCGAACACTCGACGGTTATCCGCTCGTCCCGATCCTTCTTCGCGGCCGCGTTTCGCACCGGGAGCCGCGCCGCAGCGATCTCGGTGGCCGAGTCGGCGATCATCCTTTGGATCGCCTGGTTCCCGGAAGGCGATCGCGGACGGCAGCCTCGTGCGTCCAGCCCAGGCGGTCGAGCGTGCGGCGCACGAGCCGTCGCTGCGCCTCGTCAAGAGGAGAACACGGAGGCCGTACTGCGGTGGTGATGGGATGGCCGCGAAGCCGAAGCGCTTCCTTGACCAGCCCGACCGTCGATACCGGGCGTCGCCCGACCCGATACGGAGCACGAGACAGCAGCCGGAAGGCCCACTTCTGCACCGGGACGGGCAGCGACAGTCCGCTCAGGATGGGCGCGGCACCGAGCAGCCCAGTTTCGATGCGGCGCGCCTCTCTCCGGTCGCCCCGACGCGAGGCTGCGACAAGCGCCGTCACCTCGTCTGGTGCGAGAAGCGGGAGTGGGCAGAAGACGCCTGCGCCTTCAGATTCGAGACAGCAAGCGAGGAGAAAACTGGTGCCCGCGAAGACCCGAAACTCCGACGAACGGGTGCGCTCGATCACTTTGCGCAGAAAACACTCGTTCGTCACAGTGACCTTGGCGCCGATGACGCCGTCCACTCCGGCGATCGCCTCGAACGCGTGGGGAGGAAGAACGAGGCCAGTTACGTCGGGGTAGTGATAGTAGAAGGTGGGGAGTCCCCCTTCTCTGGCGATCGTCGCCAGCTGGCCCAAGATCGCATCCAGGCCAAGCTGGAAATAGAGCGGCACGGCCGCCATCACGGCCTGACAGCCTGCGGCCTTCGCTGCGCGGGCGAGTGCGACTGCCTCCGACGTGCCCATCGCCGAGGCGGTTCCAATCACTGGGATCCGCCCCGATGCTTCCTCCGCAGCGATCGTCATGACCCGCTGCTTCTCGTCAAATGAGAGGTAGGGGAATTCGCCCGTAGAGCCCAGGACCACCAAGCTACTGAACCCTCTCTCAACGCAGAAGCGCACCAAGTGGCGCACGCCAGCCTCGTCGATCTGAAGGTCCTCGGTAAGCGGCGTGGGTAGGACCGGAACGACCCCTTCGAGCGCTGCAACGTTCATGAAACCTCACCGGTAAGAGCCGTCGGGCTCCGCTGCGTCCCCTAACCCGGACCCGAGGCGATAAGTCCGGCGCCGGCTGCCGCTGAGAGGAAGGCATATGGAAGGTTCGAGATCGCGGCGCAGATCATCTGACGCCGCGCGGAGACGCCCGCGAGTCCCGCTAGCACGTTCACCGTGTGGAATCCAAAGGGAAGCTGGCGACCGACGATCAGGAAGACGGGATGCCCGACGGGGAAGCGGTGCAGCCATTCGGGCAAATGGATCGCGGCGTCACCCCACCTGATCTCACGAGCTCCGCGTCGAACCAGCGTGTACTCGAGTGCCGCGCCGCACCACCAACCGATCCAGCTGCACAACGTCCCGAGCCAGAGCCCGTACACGCTGCCGTTCGCAATGCCAATGAGTTCGCTCGGAAAAGGCGTCGCTGAGAGCAGGACGTGGACCGGAATCGACACGAGCGGGGCGAACGGACCGAACCGATCGAAGAGGGAGCCTACGCCGCCGCTCGCCTCAAGCCAGCGCCAGGCGATGTACCCGGCCAGGATCACGGCCGCGATCAGTCCGCCGGTGACGAGCGTACCGCTCCCTCGTTCGGTCTGCTTCTCATCGCTCACGCGCAGACCCACCTCGTACTGCCTTCCCGCGTTGGCATTCCACTCTCGACCTCGGCCTCGCACCGGCATCGACATAGCTAGAACGCTGGCCCCACCGTATGGATCGCAAAGAGCTCTGTCTCGGTACGTTCGGGCGCCGTCGGCTCACCGCCGGCCACGCGTTTCACCAGCTCCACTAGATCGTCTCCGCATTCCTCGAGGCTCATGCCTCCGACGATGCGTCCGGCGTCGAAGTCCATGTCCTCGGGCATCCATTCGAAGAGCCGCGTGTTGCTCGCAATTTTGACGACCGGCGCGATGGGCGATCCCGCCGGCGAGCCCCGGCCCGTTGTAAACAGCACGATCTGGGCGCCGCCCGCGATCATCCCCGTGATCGAGAAGATGTCGGAACCCGGCGTGTTCATGACGCTCAGCCCCTTCATCGAGGGCGGCTCTGCGTAGTCGAGAACCTGCTGGATCTTCGACGTCCCGCCCTTCCTGATACATCCCAAGGACTTCTCCTGAATGCTCGAGAGTCCGCCCGCCTGGTTGCCGGGCGCGATCACCGTGTGCGCTAGCGGTCCGAGATGGCGCTTCACCGTCTCCCCCTGTTGTTCGAGCAGGTCGAGTAGCTCTGCTCGCACGTCGTCATTTGCGCAGCGCTCTTCGACGATCGACTCAGTGCCGAGGAACTCGGTCACCTCGGACAGGATCACGCTCCCGCCCTGCGCGACGACCGAATCCGCCACATAGCCAACGCTCGGATTCGCCGTGAGGCCAGAGAAGGCATCCGAGCCCCCGCATTCCATCGCAAGCGTGAGATGCTCGAACCCGAACTCGCGGCGCTCGTTCTTGGCGGCCTCTTCCAGGAGGTTCCGAGCGATCTCGACGCCGCGAGCCACGGCCTTGGGCGAACCACCGCTCTGCTGGATTCCGATCCACTCGACCCGCTTGCCATCGCCGGCCCGCGAGGCAATCAACTCGGGCTTGATCACCTCGCAGCCGAGCCCGACGAGAAGCACGCCCGCAACATTTGGGTGCGCCGCCACGTTGGCGAGCGTACGAAGCGCCACCGAGACATCGAGGGGTCCGCGACCGCAGCCCTCGGTGTGTGTGACCGTCTTGACCTCAGGGAGGGCGCGGCCGATGTGTTGGACAACCGCATTGGCGCAGCTGACGGAACTCATTACCACGACATGATTGCGGACGCCGACGCGGCCGTCGGCGCGCGAGTATCCCATGAATCCCAGCTTCTACGCCTCCACAGCGTTGAGGTTGTGAGTGTGCACTCGGTCTCCGGGGACGATCGCCACGCCCGCCGTTCCGATTCCGTAGCCGTACTTTCGGACCATCGCACCGGCGGTGATCGACCGAATCGCTACCTTGTGCCCGATGGGGATCTCCTCGCGCGCGTGAATCCGCCCGCCGCTCGCCCAGCGCACCGGGTCTCCAGCAGGCACGGTCTGAAGGACTGTCACAACGTCGTCGTCGGGATCGATGAGCAGAGCGTTTGGCTTCACGGGTGCTTGGATTTCCAGTATTGATAAAGGCGGGACCGGGGAGCGTTCTCTGAACGTTCAGTCTTGACGAAGCGTATGCTGGTCCGACAGCCCACGCCTCTCAGGAGGTGCGCGTCGACTTCGCATTTTGTGCGCAGTGGTGCGAGAAACGGACCCGCGATGTCGTATCAGCCCTTGAGCGTGCCGAACAGCCTCATCGGGCGACTCCATCTGGAGACGTTCACAAACCCATTCTGGCGTCAGACGATCGAGCGCCATGCACATCGCTTCCTCGAGGCACACCTGCTCGTTCGAGGCAGCGCGGTGGTGGTGATAGGCGACCGGCGCATCGACTTGCCAACGGGATCTCTCCTCTGGGTCCCCCCCCGCACGGAACATCTCATGCTGGATGCATCGCCCACGCTCCGGCGCTGGTGCCTGTGCCTGCGCGTCGGTGCGGTGCAGCAGATCCTGTCACGCGACGAGTCGGCGCCCTTGCTCTCCCGCGGTAAGGGGACGCAACTCGTGCAGCTCGCCCGGGTCGAGCTGCACGAGCTTGCGCGAATCTTCGAGGATGTGAATGGGCAAATGGCGAGCGGCCCGTCGGTCACCAATGCAGGCCTGGCCTATGCGTTGGCCCGTGCGTTTGAGGTCTTTCGGCTGTCAGCCCCTAGCGGCGAGCCCGCCGCCCTGCACGCCGCGGTTGCCCGCGCCCTGTCCATCATGCAGGGAGACGGCCTGCTCCTGAGCCGGGATGAGCTGGCGGTGCGATGTCGGGTGAGCCCGACGCATCTCAGCCGCCTATTCGTCCGGGAGCTCGGCCAGTCGCTGCGAAACGTGCGTAACCGCAAGCGCCTAGCACGCTATCAGGAGCTACTGGCCTCCGGGCGTTGCGACTCGTTGACGGAGGCTGCTCTGGGGGCCGGATTCGGCAGTTACTCTCAGTTCCATCGCGTGTTCAAGCGCGCCACCGGCCATAGCCCGGCGGGCTTGTCGGCGACCCGGTCGAGACAACGCTGACGAGTCGGCTCGGTTTCTTCCGGATTCAGCTTTGCCGGCGATGTTCGAGTGAGTCACAGAGGGCTTGCCGCATTCTACTTGTCACAATACCTGTGCCTCGTCACTATTTGATGCGAGGGCGGAATTGCTGACTTTTCCCGGTCATTGGGGCTGAGGCTATGATCCGCCAGGTGTCGTTCAAGCTCCCACTGGTTCTCTCCATTGTTGCCGCGGTTTTCAAGGACTGCGCAGATCTCGTCGCCGAGAATGTTGCGCTGCACCACCAACTCGCGTGCTTCATTCACCGAGGACCTCGCCCCAGGCTTCGGTCCGTCGATCGTGTCTTCTGGGTGCTAATCAATGCCTCGGAAATCACCGTTTCGCGCTACATGCCCAAGCGCCATCCACCAGCGGGTTCGCGGCAGAGATGGGACACGTTCTTGCGCAATCATCTATATGAGACCCGTGTAATTGACTTCGCTGTCGTGCCCGCGGCGACGTTTGGCATTCTCTACGTGTTCTTTGTCCCGAGCCTCGAACGGCGACGAGTTCTTCACTCTAACGTGACCCGACATCCGACTGCGGAGTGGACCGCCCAGCAGGTAGTCGAAGTCTGTTCGTTCTATCTGCGCGGGCGTTTCCCAATTCGTGACAATGACAAGATCTATGGGACAGAATTCCGTGATCGAGTTGATGGGCTTGGACTCGAACAGATGCGTACAGCTTTCTACTCGCAGCGGCCTAATCGGCCGCTGCTCCCCTCGACAGAACGGATTTGCCGAAAGATGGATTGCCAGCCTACGGAAAGGCTGCCTCGACCACGTGCTGGCCATCAATGAGTCTCAGCTGCGCCGAGTGATTCGGTCGTATGTCGCCTGCTACTACGGAGATCGAACGCACCTCGGACTCGAGAAGGACGCTCCCGAAGAACGGCCGATCGAACCGCGAGCAATGGGTGAGGTCGTGGCGATTCCGCGGGTCGGAGGACTGCGCCATTGCTACTCGCGGGCGTTCAGAAGCGCTGCGTAGGGCAGACATGTGATAATGACGAAGGACACCGCCGCTCCAACCACGAGTATGGCTATCGGTGGCGCCCTTCCTTCTGTCTGTCTGTTGCGAGCGACGTACTGACGATTCGGTTCCGGAGGGCCCTCCGGAACCCGACCCAGAGCAGGCTGATCAGATGGGTCGTTCTATGCCGAGCTTGCGCATACGCGAAGCCAGGGTGGTGGGCCGGACGCCCAACAGCTCGGCCGCACCGCCTGGGCCCGAGACCTTCCAACGGGTCTGCACCAGGGCGCGCTGCAGATTGTCGCGCTCGAGTGCGTGCAGCTGCTGATCGGTGAGCAGGGGGGCGTCTCTATCCGGTGTCGACGATGAGACCAACGGGGCGCCCGCAGCACCGCTCTCTCTGGCAAGCGGAAGATCAAAGACCAACGAGCCGCCACGCCAAGCGATCATGGCCCGCTCCACGGCATTCTGCAGCTCGCGCACGTTGCCTGGCCAGGGATACGACACGAGTCGCTCTCGATCTGCCTTGCTGAGCTTCGGCGGACGCCGCCCGGCTCTGGCCGCAGCCCGTCGGAGAAAGTGCTCGGCAAGAAGCGCGATGTCATCTGGCCGCTCGGCGAGGGACGCGACGGCGATCGGGAAGACATCGAGCCGGTAGTAGAGATCCTCACGGAAGCGGCCGGCAGCCACCTCGCGGCGCAGATCGCGATTGGTGGCCGCGATGACCCGCACGTCCACACTTCGCGAACGCTCTTCGCCCACGCGCTCGTAAGTGCCCTCCTGCAGCACGCGCAGCAGCTTGGCCTGGAGCGCCAGCGGGACCTCGCCGATCTCGTCGAGGAAGAGGGTGCCGCCATGGGCTGCCGCGAAGCGGCCCGCTCGATCGCGCGTGGCGCCGGTGAAGCTGCCGCGCACGTGACCGAAGAACTCACTCTCATAGAGCTCCGAGGGGATGGCGGCGCAGTTGACTTGAATCAGCGGACCCTCCGCGCGTGCGCTCTGCCGGTGGATCTCTCGAGCAATCAGCTCCTTGCCCGTGCCTGAGGGGCCCTGAATCAACGCCGTGGCGTCGGTGGGTGCCACCAGGGAGATGCGTTCCTGAATGGTCCGCATGGCGGCGCTCTGCCCGATCAGCCCATCGGGCGACTTGGCCTCGGCGACCTCCTCGCGCAGGTATTCGTTTTCCCAGCTGAGCTGCTCGCGCAGCCGCTCGAGCTCGGCGAAGCTGCGCGAGTTCACCAACGCGGCAGCCGCGTGATCGGAGACGATGCGCAGCCAGTCCACGGTGTCCGGGCAGAAGCGAGAGCGCGTGAAGACACCCAACACGCCGAGCACCTCACCATGAAAGAGCAGGGGCGCTCCGCCGAAGCCGCGGATGCCTTCGGTATCTGCCCAGTCGGGTCGGGCTATCCAGTGGCCTTCGTCCGCGATCTCCTCCACGCAGAGCGCCTCACCTTGGGCCACGTGGCCGATCTTTCGAACGCCGATGGGGAAGCGACGGAACGCACCATCGATGCGCGACCAGTTCGCACCCGCCTCGCGTGGCGTCCCCGCGCTGGACACGAGGTGCAGACAGGGAATGAAGCGGTCGCACTCGCCTCGCATGGGGCAGGTGGTGCATTGATCGCCGGGGGCGAGAGTCCAGATGCGTGCGAGCGCCACGTCGGCCTGAGCGGCGAGTTCGCCAACGATGCGCCGGAGCAACGCGTCCGGCTCGTTCTCCTCGGTCATGCCAAGGAGGAGGTCGCGAAGTTCGGGATAGGAGGGTTGCACGATCAGAGATTACGAAATTTCGTAGACAATTCACCAGATGTCGCTTATCGACGAAATTTCGCCACATCTCAGGGAGCGCTTTGGATTGATTAACTGTTGGGTTTAATTGGTGATTTGTACGCTCCGGGCCCTTGGCACGGCACGTGCTCTAGAGGATCCCCACGAGCGCCGCATTCCGCGGCCGGAACCAATGGGAGATGAATCCATGATCCGCTTGTACGACTTCGAGCTCTCCGGCAACGCCCACAAGGTCCGCAACCTGCTCTCGCTGCTTGGTGTGGCCCACGAGATCGTGCCCGTGGCCCTCAGCGAGGGCGAGCACAAGAGCCCGAGCTTCCTGGCCCGCAATCCCTTCGGACAGGTACCGGTGCTGGTAGATGGCGATACGGTGGTGCGCGACTCGAGCGCCATTCTGGTCTACCTGGGTCGCAAGTTCGGCACCGGCGAGTGGCTGCCGGTCGACGCCGTGGGTGAGGCCCGCGTGCAGGAGTGGCTCGCCACCGCCAGCACCTCCGTGGCAGATGGTCCTGCCTTCGCGCGACTGATCGAACTCTTCGGGGCCGCTGGCGACCTGGAAGCAGCTCGGCAACGCGCGCATGCAGTGCTCGCCATCTTCGAGGCTCACCTCGACCACAACCCCTTCCTGGCCGCCAACCGACCCACTATCGCCGACATCGCCAACCACTCGTACATCGCGCTCGCACCCGATGGCGGTGTCGAGCTGGACGCTTACCCGAATGTTCGCGCCTGGCTCGAGCGGCTGCAGAAGCTGCCCGGCTTCGTTTCCGTGCCCGTCCGGCCGGAGGCCGAGTAGATGATCGACCTCGCCCAGCCGACGACTGAAGAATCGCCCTTCCATGATGGCGAACAGCGCATTCAGCAGGTGCTCGGCGTGCGCGAGGAAATGGAACTCTGGGGAAGACGCGTGGTTCGACCCTACATGTTCGACCAACATGCAGAGTTCTATTCGAAGCTTCCCTATGTGGTGGCGGCCGCGCGTGACGATCGCGGCCGCCCCAGGGCGACCCTCCTGACCGGGGATCCGGGCTTCCTGAATGCTTAGGATCCCCGGACAATAAACATCGACGCTCCCC
>JAJDAO010000061.1 GCA_029261835.1 Deltaproteobacteria bacterium
TTCCTCCGGTTTAACACCGGCAGTCTCGCTAGAGTGCCCAGCCGAACTGCTGGCAACTAACGATAGGGGTTGCGCTCGTTGCGGGACTTAACCCAACACCTCACGACACGAGCTGACGACAGCCATGCAGCACCTGTCATCGGGCTCCCGAAGGCACTCTCCCCTTTCAGGGAGATTCCCGAGATGTCAAATCCAGGTAAGGTTCTGCGCGTTGCTTCGAATTAAACCACATGCTCCACCGCTTGTGCGGGCCCCCGTCAATTTCTTTGAGTTTTAGTCTTGCGACCGTACTTCCCAGGCGGGGTGCTTCTCGCGTTAGCTTGGTCACCGCAGGGGTCAATACCCGCGACGACGAGCACCCAACGTTTACGGCGTGGACTACCAGGGTATCTAATCCTGTTTGCTCCCCACGCTTTCGGGTCTGAGCGTCAGTCACCGTCCAGATGGCCGCCTTCGCCACTGGTGTTCCTCCAGATATCTACGAATTTCACCTCTACACCTGGAATTCCGCCATCCTCTCCGGGACTCTAGCGAGGCAGTATCGAGTGCAGTTCCTGGGTTGGGCCCAGGGATTTCACACCCGACTTGCCAAGCCGCCTACACCCGCTTTACGCCCAATAATTCCGAACAACGCTTGCGCCCTCCGTATTACCGCGGCTGCTGGCACGGAGTTAGCCGGCGCTTCCTTTGAAGGTACCGTCAGACCTCGAGGTTATTCGCCTCGAGGAGTTCTTCCCCTCTGACAGAGGTTTACGACCCGAGGGCCTTCATCCCTCACACGGAGTTGCTGGTTCAGGCTTGCGCCCATTGACCAATATTCCCGACTGCTGCCTCCCGTAGGAGTCTGGACCGTGTCTCAGTTCCAGTGTGGCTGATCATCCTCTCAGACCAGCTACCCATCGCGGCCTTGGTGAGCCGTTACCTCACCAACAAGCTAATGGGACGCGGGCCCATCTTCGGGCGATAGCTTCCAAGGAGAGGCCATCTTTTCCCGCAAGATCCGAGGACCTCGCGGTGACATTTGGTATTAGCTCCAGTTTCCCGGAGTTGTCCCAAACCCAAAGGCAGATTACCCACGCGTTACTCACCCGTGCGCCACTTTACTAACCACCCGAAGGTGGCGTTCTCGTACGACTTGCATGTCTTAAGCACTCCGCCAGCGTTCGTTCTGAGCCAGAATCAAACTCTCCAGTTTAAATCATGGCCGAGCCGGCTCGAACTGATGCTCCAGCCGACTCGCTTCACATTGCCGCGCTCTCCGCCATTCGTGAACAGCCGAGAGTGTGGCGTCAAGGAAGTAAAACTCAAAATCCGTCTCGCCGAGCCTTCCTGAGTGCTCGGCGGGACTGCACGCTATTCAGTTTTCAAAGATCGGTCGAAGCTCCGAGTGGCCTGTGTGGGGCCGCCGGCAGCATTCTTACGATGTCTATCGATGATGTTCTGGTGCCACCAGGAGCACGCAGCCTCGCTCCAAGTGGGCGGCGTAACTTACGAGACCCGTGCGAGCCGGTCAAGTGCCTGCCGCTCGGCCCCCGGCAAGTTTTCCCCTGTTCCCGAGGGAATCCGGGCTAGATTGGTGGGGAAACTGAGACGCCGCCCGACCGGACCAACAGCAGACTTCAGGGGCCCAGCTCGAGCCGCAGATAGCGCCGCTTTCCAACGCGAATGAGGTGGGAGCCTGCGGAGAGACTCATCAGCGCGTCGCGAGCGCGCTCTCCGTCGATCGAAACGGCTCCCTGATCAACCAGCCGGCGCCCCTCGCCGCGCGCACCGATCAGGCCCACACGCTGGAGCACGTCGAGCAGCACCATGCCTTCCCCGCCCTCGAGCGCCAGGCTCGTCTCCGGGATGTCGTCCGGCACCTGCTTTCGCTGCACCACCCGGCGGAAGTGCCGCTCTCCCTGCGCCGCCGCCTCGGCGCCGTGCACGCGCGCAACGACCAAGGCCGCCAGGCGCTGCTTGAGCGCCATGGGATCCCCCCCCTCGTCGGTGCGAAAGGTCTCGAATGCTGACCGCTCCGGCTCCCACTCGCCGGCGGAGAGCACATCGAAATAGTCGAGCATCAGCCTGTCGGGAATGCTCATCACCTTGCCATACATGTCCTCTGGGCAGTCGGTGATGCCAATGCTGTTGCCCAAGCTCTTTGACATCTTCTCATGCCCGTCGGTCCCGACCAGCAGCGGATGAGTGATGACCGCCTGCGGTGGCTGACCGTAGTCGCGTTGAATCTCCCTCGCCATCAGGAGATTGAAGGTCTGGTCGCTGCCGCCCAGCTCCACATCTGCTCGCAGTGCCACGGAGTCGTAGGCCTGCACGAAGGGGTAGAGAAACTCGTGGGCGAATATCGGCACTCCCGACGCGTGTCGTTTCGCAAAATCATCGCGCTCCAGCAGCCGCGCCACCGTGTACTTAGAGCAGAGGCGCACGAAGTCGCTCGGATGCATCTCGCTCATCCACTCCGTGTTGAAGCGAACCTCCACCTGCTCGACATCGAGGATTCTCGCCACCTGCTCGACGTAGGTGGCGGCGTTCGCCCGGACCTCCTCTTCGCCGAGCGGCGGCCGGGTCTTCTTCTTGCCGGATGGGTCGCCAATACGAGCCGTGAAGTCTCCGATCAAGAAGATCGGAGTGTGACCCAGCGTCAGAAAGCGCTTGAGCTTGAGGAGCACGACGCTGTGCCCGAGGTGGAGGTCCGGCGAGGATGGGTCCATCCCGAGCTTGACGCGCAGCGGACGCCCCTCACGCAATGATACTTCGAGCCGCCCTCGCAGTTCGTCCTCTCCGAAGAAATCGACACAACCGTCTCGCATTTCTGCGAGCTGTCGTTCCACCTCGAGACGGATGTCCTCGCCAGTCATCGGTCGGTTCCTCTGCCAACGCGCGATCGCGGTCGCGCCACACGTAGCACGCCTTCTTCGGTCACGACTGCATCTACCCTTCGGTCCAGCCGGCCAGCGGGAATCCAATCGACCATCTGGAAGGCGAAGGCCATCCCGAAGAGCACCGCCCCGCCGGCGTCGCCGACAGGGAAGGTGCGATCGTAGTAGCCTCTGCCACGCCCCAGCCGGCCTCCGCACCGGTCGAACGCCACTCCGGGAACGAGTACCAAGTCCGTCTGACCGAGCGTCGCCGGCCGAAGAGCCGGACCAGGCTCGAGCACACCGTAGCTCCCTGGACGCAGATCTTCCCAGCTCTCCACCCGGAAGAATGTGAGAGTGCCGGCGTCCGTGCAGCGGGGCAAGAGCGCTGTCTTGCCCGCTGAGAGCGCGAGATCGAAGAGCGGCGCGGTCGATGGCTCATCGGATCGCGAGGCGAAGAGCGCAACCGCGGCAGCTCGCTCGAACTCCTCGGTGGCGGCGATCGCCGCACCCCCGGCAGCACCGACCGCCGCGGCTTGCTCAACTGTCACGCGGTTGCACAGATGCGACATCTTCCGGCGCAGCGCTTGCTTCTGTGCGTCGAGATCCACGCTGTGACTCCTGAAGGCACCGCGGAGCACCGCCAGGTGCTGCCACGCTCAGGAGCCGGCTTGCCGCGCCGCGCCCCGACGGCCGCCCCGGCTGGACCCACCAGCGCCGTTCAGCTCGCCGTCCCCACTCGCGATTCCGCCATCGACGGCGTTCCCAAGCGCCTGCTGGCTAAGTGGTCCCAGCAGACTCTGGTCGAGCGAGTCCACCTCGTCGCCGGTCGGCAGATCCAACAACGCGGCTTCCGAAGAAGACCGCGACGTGAGCTGATCGCCATCAGCCGGCGAGCGACCCTCGACCGCCGACTCGACCAAGTCGATCAGCGCGTGCAGGCGATCGTCGTCGATCGTGGATGGTTCGCCGGAATTGGCCTCCAGCTTTGCCCTTAGGGCGAGCATTTCCCGAGCGAGATTGAGGGCCGTGAGGATTGCCACATCGAGGGTATCGACAGTTCCGGTTCGTTCGCGGATCTGCGTCATCGCACTGTCGACACAGCCCGCGACATTCTGCAGCCACGCTTCATCCGCGTCGCTGCGAATACGGTACTCCCGCCCCAAGATGCGAACGGCAACCGACCTCTTACTCAATTCTCAACCGCCCGTGTGGCCCGCGGACGACTGTCTGCCGGCCGATTCGCTGCGCCGGCTTTCAGTGCTCCGGTCGAGGCGCGCTTCCAGCTCATCCAACTCCGATATCAGCACGTCGAGGCGCGCCAGGGCACTCTGCCGGCGCTGTTTCGCATCTTGCAGATCGTCCTCCAGGCTCCGAATCCGCTCTTCGCCAACCTCGGCGTTCCTGCGCAACGCCTGATTCTCCTGGCGAAGAAGCGCGTGGCTACGCGTCAGCCCCTCCACGGCGCGCTCGAGCCGGTCGAAGTCGTACGCTGCAGCCTCCGATCGTCCAACGCGCGCTTCCCGTGAGTCCCTTGATGATCCCTGCTCTCGGGTCAAGACGCGGCGTGAAGCTCCCAACTCCATTCGGCCCCCCCAGCAGCGCTGCCACAGCAAAGCTAACACGAACCGCGCCCAGTGGTGACCAGCATCGTTTGTATTTGGAAGCTTTTTTTGGCGGAGGAATCTGACGGCTTTGAATGCCGCCGCCGAGGGCCGATCGGTACGCCGTCGCTCGCCCCCACCAGCCGCTCCTAACGAGCGGCCATGCTCTCAGCACCCCGCGTCTGAAGCCGAGAGCGTCCCTTGATGTAGCTGTCGACGGCGCGTGCAGCCTCGCGCCCCTCTGAAATCGCCCACACGACCAGCGATTGACCACGCCGACAATCCCCCGCTGCGAGAACCCCGGCTTCACTGGTTGTGTAGTCGTCACTGCTGGCCTTGATATTCCCTCGAGGATCGCAGTCGACCCGAATCCTTTCAGCAGCCCTTGGCGCACCGGTCCGAGAAGGCCCATGGCGAGCAGCACGAGATCGGCGCGCATCTCGCGCTCACTGCCGGGAATCTCCTCCATTCGGGGCGGCCGGTCTCGTTGGGCTCGCCAAACCGCACCTTGACGCCGTGGATCTTCTCTACCTTGCCGCGTCGGAGTTCTTGTGTGGATCGGCAGCAGCGAGATCCTCTCCGGTATCAACACCCGTCCGGAATGAGACTCCCTCGGTCTTCATCTGCTCGAGTCGACGGTTGCTCGAGTCAACGGTCGACGGCGGGCTTCTCGAGCTTGAACTTCGGGACGCCATAGAGGAGCCGCCCGCCGATGCGATCGCTCTTCTCCAGAACAGCTACACCGCGTTCCAATCGGCGCAGCTACTGGGCCGGCGCTCCGGCCTGATGGGCTTCACCCACTGCTCTTCCCAAGCTCGCGTGGCGATCTCGAATTCGATCTTCCGGATCGTGACCAGGTCATCGTCGACCGCGAGACAGCGGTACGCCTGATCATCAAACCCGAGCACCCGGCCGAGATCATCCGGCCGGGCAGGGCTGCTCGAATCTCGGCTAGCGACCGGCGGAGCTCGGCAGACGCGAATGCCCCATCAGGTATGTATCGATTCTCTGGGCGGCCTCGCGCCCGGCGTCGATGGCTCTGACCACCAGCGACGCGCCTAGCATCGTGTCGCCGGCGGCGAAGACGCCCTCCTCGCTCGTCATGTACTCGTTCACGACCACGTTGCCCCGCTGATCGAGCTTCAATTCGAGACTCTCGATGAGGCCGCTATGGACTACGTGAGTGAAGCCCATCGCCAGCAGCACGAGATCCGCCCGCATTCTGAACTCGCTGCCTGGGATCTCCTTCATCTCCGAGCCCCTGGGCCCACTGGTCCACTCAACCTCGACGCCGTGCAATTCGTTTGCCCGCACGTCGGCACCCGACAAGCGCTTGGTCAGACTGCTCCAGCGTCGCTCGCACCCTTCTTCGTGCGAAGTGGACGTCCGCAGGATCTGAGGCCACATCGGCCAAGGAGTCGTCGAGTTGGCCTTCTCGGGTGGCTTCGGCAGGATCTCTAGCTGGTGGACTTCGCTGGCCCCTTGCCTCACCGACGTACCGACGCAATCACTGCCCGTGTCCCCACCCCCAATGACCACTACGACTTTGCCCCGGGCGGAGATCCGGTCGGTCGGCGATGCGGGCGGGTCCCCTGCAACCAGACGGTTCTGCTGTGTCAGAAAGTCCATTGCGTAGCGGACGTTGTCATAAGCGGCACCCAGAACATTCAGGCCCCGGGGCTCACCTGCTCCCATCGCCAGCAGGATCGCGTCGAAGTTTCTGCGCAGGTAGCGCACCGAAAGGTCCTCGCCCACCACCACGCCGGTCTCGAACTTCACGCCTTCGGCGCGAAGCTGCTCCAAGCGGCGGTCGATCACCCCCTTCTCCAGCTTGAAGTCGGGAATCCCATAGCGCAGCAGGCCGCCGACTCGATCGTCCTTCTCGAACACCACCACGTCGTGCCCGACACGCGCCAACTGCTGCGCGGCGGCCAGACCGGCCGGACCCGATCCGACAATCGCCACCCGCTTGCTGGTCCGCATTGGCGCCGGGCAGGGCACGATCCAACCCTCGGCGAAGGCACGCTCCACAATCTGGTACTCGATGTGTTTGATCAGCACCGGGGCGTCATTGATGCTGAGCGTACAGGTCGGCTCACACGGAGCCGGACACACCCGGCCGGTGATCTCCGGAAAGTTGTTGGTCGAATGCAGGTTCTCGCTCGCCTCGCGCCACTTGCCTCGATACACCAGATCGTTGAACTCGGGAATGCGATTGCGCACCGGACATCCGGTGTGGCAGAAGGGAACCCCGCAGTCCATGCAACGCGACGCCTGCTCTACGAGCCTTCCTTCCGCGTGCGGCACATTGACTTCAGCGAAGTCCTTGATCCGCTCGGCCACCGGGCGGTGCGCAATGTCCTCGCGCCGATGCTCGAGGAATCCGGTCGGCCTACCCATGGAAGACCTCCTCGGTAGCCGGCGCGAACGAATCCCGTGCCTCTTCGCGCTCGCGCAGCCTTTCGAGGGCCTTGCGGTAGTCGGTCGGAATGACTTTCACGAACTTGCCCGCCATCTCGTGCCAGTTCCCCAGCATGCGCTTTGCCTGCTCACTACCGGTCCACTCGTAGTGCCGCGCAATCAAGCCGTGCAGCACGACCTCGTCTTCTGCCTGCCACAGAGACTCCAGGTCCACCATGTCCAGATTGCACAGGGTGTCGAACAACTGATGCTCGTCCAGTACGTAGGCGACGCCGCCACTCATTCCCGCGGCGAAGTTGCGGCCCGTCCGGCCAAGGACCACCACCGTCCCGCCGGTCATGTACTCGCAGCCGTGATCTCCGACTCCCTCGACCACTGCCACGACGCCGCTGTTGCGCACCGCAAAGCGCTCGCCAGCCACACCGTTGATGAAGACCTCGCCGGAGGTGGCCCCGTACAGCAGAGTGTTCCCGACGATGATGTTCTCGTGCGCGGCAAACCGCGCCGCGGATGGAGTCTGGACCACGATGCGCCCACCGGAGAGTCCTTTGCCGAGGTAGTCATTCGAGTCCCCGACGAGCCGCAAGGTCACACCCGGCGCCAGGAAGGCCCCGAAGCTCTGACCCGCCGAGCCGGTCAGCGTCAGCTGGATCGTGTCGTCCGGCAGGCCCTCTGCCCCGTGACGGCCCACGATTCGGTTGCTCAGGATCGCGCCAACGGCGCGGTGCACGTTCTTGATCGGCCATTCGAGCTTGACGGGCTCGGCCTTGTCGATCGCCGTTCGCGTCTTCTCCAGAATCTGCCAGTCCAGATGCGACTCGAGCGTGTCCGTCTGCGGTCGCACGCAGCGGATCGGTCGACCGTCCGACGCATCGGGCTGCATGAGCACACGCGAGAAGTCGAGCCCGCGCGCCTTCCAGTGGTCGATGGCCTTGCAGCGCTGGAGGCGATCCACGCGCCCGACCATATCGTCGAAGCGGCAGAAGCCCAGCTCCGCCATGATGCGGCGCACCTCTTCGGCCACAAAGAGCATGTAGCGCTCCAGGTGCTCGGGATCACCAGTAAACTTCGCGCGCAGTGCCGGATCCTGAGTCGCGACGCCGACGGGACAGGTACCCAGGTGGCACTTCCGCATCATGATGCAACCTTGCGTCACCAGCGCGGCCGTTCCGAAGCCGAAGCGCTCCGCACCCAGCAGTGCCCCGACGACGACGTCCCGTCCGGTCTTCAGCTGGCCATCCGTCTGGACCAGAATCCGGTCACGCAATCCGTTCAGCACCAGCGTCTGCTGCGTTTCCGCCAAGCCGATCTCCCAGGGGATCCCGGCGTGCTTGATCGAGGAGAGCGGACTGGCCCCAGTGCCGCCATCGTGGCCGCTGATCAGCACCTCGTCTGCATTCCCCTTGGCGACACCCGCGGCCACCGTCCCCACACCTACCTCGGCCACCAGCTTCACAGAGACTTTCACCCCGGGATTGCTGCATTTGAGATCGTAGATGAGTTGGGCCAGATCCTCGATCGAGTAGATGTCGTGATGCGGCGGGGGTGAAATCAGCGAGACACCCGGAGTCGAGTAGCGCAGCACGGCAATCTCGTCGGTCACCTTGTGACCAGGCAGCTGCCCGCCTTCTCCGGGCTTGGCTCCCTGAGCCATCTTGATCTGCAGCATCTTCGCCTGGGACAGATACTGGATGGTCACGCCGAAGCGGGCACTGGCCACCTGCTTGATCGCCGAGTTCATCGAGTCCCCGTTCGGTAGTAACTCGTAGCGCGCCGGGTCCTCGCCCCCTTCACCCGTGTTGCTCTTGGCACCCAGCCGGTTCATGGCGATCGCGAGGGACTCGTGCACCTCCTTGCTGATCGACCCATGCGACATGGCGCCGGTGCAGAAGCGCTTGACGATCTCGCTCGCGGGTTCGACGTCCTCCAGCGGCACGGCTTGCCCTGGCGAGAACTCGAACAATCCTCGCAGGGTGCACAGGTTTCGAGATCGATCGTTTATGAGCTCGGCATACTGCGCGTAGGCATCGGGATCATTGTTGCGCACGGCGTGCTGGAGATGAGCGATCGTCTGCTGGTTCCACCCGTGGTGCTCACCGTCCAGCCTGAGCTGATACTCGCCACCAAAATCCATCTCGGGCACGCCCGACAGCCGCCCTGCGAATGCGTGCCTGTGGCGGGACAGGGCCTCCAGAGCGAGGACCTCCAAGTCTGCGCCCCCAACCCGGGAGGTCGTCCCCTTGAAGTAGGCATCGACCACACTGCGATCGAGCCCCACGGCCTCGAACAACTGAGCCGCGCGGTAGCTGCGCAGCGTCGAGATCCCCATCTTGGACATCGTCTTCAGAATGCCCTTCTTCACCGCAGTCACATACTGGTCGCAGAGCCGCACGGGGTCGGTCACGCCCGGAAACTCACCTCGCCTGTAGAGGGTGTGGATGGCCTCGAAAGCCAGGTAGGGATTGATCGCGTTCACGCCGTAGCCGCAGAGCAGGCAGAAATGCATGACCTCCCGCGGCTCGCCGCTCTCGATCACCAACCCGGCCTCGGCCCTCAAGCCTCGGTCCAACAATCCGTGCTGCAACGCCGCCGCCACGAGCAGACTGGGGATTGGCGCGCGGCTCGCCGAGATGTCGCGATCACTGGCGATCAGCAGCGACGCACCACCCCGGATTGCCGCCGCCGCCGCGTCGAGCATCGCGTCGACGCCGCGCCGAAGCGCTTCGCCAGGCTCGTCGCTGTCTGCGTCGAAGAGAGCGTCTACCGTCGCGACCTGGAAATCGTGCCGCTTCACCGCCCGCAGGCGCTCGATGTCGTCGTTGGTCAAGATCGGATGGGGTAGCTTCAACTGGCGGCAGTGCTCGGGGGTCTCCTCCAGCAGGTTGCGCTGTTTGCCGGCAAACGACATCAACGACATCACCAACCCCTCGCGCAACGGATCGATGGGCGGGTTCGTCACCTGCGCGAACAGCTGCTTGAAGTAGTTGAATAGGGGTTTGGGCCTGCCCGACAATGCTGCCAGCGGTGTATCCGTACCCATCGACCCCACCGGCTCCTGGCCGTTGGACGCCATCGGCACCAAGATCATCTGGAGCTCTTCCCGGGTGTAGCCGAAGGCCCGGAGGCGCTGGCCAATCGTCTCCGCATCGCTGTGGACCGCGCTCGACGCACCGAAGAGCCCACGGAGCTCGATGTGATTCTTCTCCAGCCAACGGCGGTAGGGCTTCTGGCGGGTGATCTTTCCCTTCACCTCGTTGTCGACGACGATCCGACCCTGCTCGGTGTCTACCAGGAACATCTTCCCGGGTTGCAGGCGCCCTTTCGACTGAATCCGCTCAACCGGGAAGTCGATGACTCCCACCTCGCTGGCCAGCACCATCAACCCATCGGTCGTGACCACGTAGCGTGCTGGGCGAAGCCCGTTGCGGTCCAACGTGCCGCCCACCAGCCGACCGTCCGTGAACACCATGGCCGCCGGGCCATCCCATGGCTCCATGATTGCAGCGTGGTACTCGTAGAAGGCCCGCTTGTCCGTGCTGATGTGATAGCTCGGCCCGAAGGCTTCTGGAATGAGCATCATCATCGCATGTGGCAGCGACCGGCCGGCCATCAACAAGAGCTCCAAGGCGTTGTCGAATGAAGCCGAATCGCTCGCACCGGGCTTGATGACCGGCAGCAGGTCGCTCAGATCATCGCCGAATAGCGGGCTGGCCATGTGTCGCTCGCGTGCGCGCATCCGGTTCCGGTTGCCGCTGAGCGTATTGATCTCACCGTTGTGCGCGAGCAACCTGAAGGGCTGGGCCAGACGCCAGTTTGGAAAGGTATTTGTGCTGTAGCGCTGGTGGACCAGGGCCAGCGCCGAAACGATCCGCTCGTCAGACAGATCCGGATAGTAAGCGAAGAGCTGCGGGGCCAGGAACATTCCCTTGTACAGCAGCGTCCGGCAGGACATCGAGTTCAGGTAGAAATCGTCTGCTTGCGCGCCGAAGCGCTCCGCCACCAGCCTCTCCGCGCGCTTGCGAGCCCGATAGAGCTGCCGCTCCAGCTCGATGCCTTCCAGACCCGCCCCATCGATGAAGACCTGCCGCACGACCGGCTCGGCCAGCCGGGCGATCTCTCCCAAACACGTGTTGTCGCTCGGCACATCCCGCCACCCCAACACTTTCAGACCGAGGTGGTCGATCGCGCCGTTCAAGATGTCCTCGCAGCGGCGACGCAGGTCGGCGTCCTGGGGGGCAAACACCATTGCCACCCCGTAGCGATGCCGATCGGGCAGCTTGAAGCGCAGCCGCCCCACTTCCTCCTGAAAGAACTCGTGCGGGATCTGGAACAGGATTCCGGCTCCGTCGCCGGTCGATTCGTCGCTGCCCGCAGCCCCGCGGTGCCCGAGGTTCAAGAGCACCTCGTTGCCGTACTCGATGATGGCGTGGTCGCGCCGGCCGGAGATGTTGGCGACGACTCCAATGCCACACGCGTCGTGTTCCCACTGCGGATCGTACAAGCCCCGCCGTGCTGGCATACGTGTCCGACTCATGTTCTCCTCACTGGGTCTGTGGGCAGGCAGGCTTCCGCCTCCTCCCGACACGTCGACGATCCTGTCCGTATTCGGCACCGGCCTGGTCCGAAGACGGCAGACAATACCAGACGCCCGGACCGGACCCACTCCGGCATCCCACAGGGGCGATGAGCTGGTGGACGGTCGCCGTGGAGCGGATATGAGAATAGCAATTCTTCCTCAGCAGACCCGTGGCTCGCGATCGGAGCCAGGCTCCGGCCCCGGTCAGCCCCGGAGGACCGGGCCGGCCGTGGCCTGCCTGGACGGGAGGCACACTGAGGCTGGGTCGCCGGGAAGATGAAGCGATTGATCGACTCCATCGAACCTAGGGCGGCACAGGAACGCTCAAGTGAGCCGGATCCGACACTGTGCGCTCGCCCGCGCTGGTCGTGCTCTCATATGTCCAGGTAGCAGATCACCGTTTGGTCCACGGCATTCGCGCTGAGCTTCGCCACCGCGCCCTTCGCCGTACAGCCACGCGGATCGATCACCTTCACAGCCTCGCGCCACTTCTCCGCTCCGGGGACGAAGTCCAGCAGAACGCTCGGCGATTCTTCGAAGAACTCCGTGCGAATGTAGTTGTCACCCTGCTTCGGAAAGAGAGCGAGGTACAGCATGTCCATCTCGACGAGCTCACTCAAGAAATGCGTACCGAGTGAAACATCGGGAACGAGATCCTCACGCATGGCGACGATCTCGCAGAGCACCGAGACACGATCGATCTCCGCGTACGAGACGGGTATCCCCAGCTCCGGGGATCTGGTCCCCCAACGTCCGGGGCCGATCAACATGGTCGTTTCCACGCCGCGCGCCACTGTTGCGCTGTTGATCCGACCGATCAACCGCGCAACTTCGTGACGCTCCCCGACCGGCAGCTGTCCGTAGACCTCGGGCACGACGTATACGATCAAACCCACGTCGATCAGCCGACTCTGGCCAATGACCGCGCCGCGCGCCTGGATGATCCTCGCGTCCTCGCTGAACTCCACGGCCGGGAGCACCGAGCCTTCTCTTCCCTTCACCTGAAGCGTACGACACTGAAGAAGGTTGATCCTATAGGATTCTTCGTCGAAGAAGTTCGCGGCAAACTCGATGTCCACCGGGCAGGAGTAGGCATCCTCGAGCACGGTCAAGGCTTCCCGCATATGTGCCACGAGGGTTGTCTCTGCAAGTGCCTTCTCGAAGGTCAGCACCCAAGGAGCCTCGTCTCGACGTCCTTCCGGCGAAGCATGCTGCGAGGCAACCATTTCCAGCGGCAGTCCAGGATGTTCGACCACCAAGTCATCGAAATACCCTGAGACGAGCTGATTCGCCTCGAGATCGAGATAATCTACGCGCCGCTGCGCGTGTTCCCGAACCTCATCGAAGTTGACTTCGGGGCGCCTGTTGGGCGCGTTCAGCGCCACGACGCGAGTGTAATCGTCATCCGACCGATCAACCGCTCGCGTCCCGAGCCCGAAGACAAGCCGTATCACTCCGGCCTTCGGGTCGATGTACTCGCTCCATGCATAGGGGTTGAACGAGAATCCGACCCCTGCCATGTGGGGAAAGAAATCCCTTCCGTGCATCTCGCCGGAGACCCGCATCACGAGCAGTGCCATCTGCTCATCGCGGTCCAGCAACGAGCGTTGCGCCCGGTACCTGAGCGCCTTATCGCTCATGGTGCTGGCGTAGATCGTGCGCACGGCGGCCAGCAGATCGTCCATCCTCTTCTCGCGGGAACCCTGGTTGGCGCAGAAGACACTCTCGTACTTCCCGGCGAATGCATTGCCGAAGTTGTCCTCGAGAAGCGAGCTGGATCGGACAATGATCGGCGATTGCCCGAAGTAATCGAGCATCTTCTCTATCTGCTTCACGATGTGGTCGGGGAAGCGCCCCGTCAGGATGTTCTGTCGGGCCTGATCCGCGCCCTCGAGGAAGGTCTCCGGGCTCCGCTGCCGCTGCCGCACCCACCAGACGCCGTTGGAGACCAGATAGGTGTAGAACACGTCCGATCCGATGAAGAAGGAATCGTGGCGCTCGAAGACCTCGGCAAACCCTGCGTTGTGCTTTCTGAGGATGGCTCGGGCCAGCAGCATCCCCAATGTCTTCCCGCCCACCAGCCCGGTTCCGATCATGCGCTTCCGGACTCCCACGATGTCCTCGAGCTCGAGGTACTGCTCGACGAGCTCGAGCATCCCCTCGTCGCGCGAGATCACCATGCGCAAGAGCCTGTCCAACAGCGCTTTGCCCACTTCGGGCGGGATGCGCTGATCCCGGGCCGACTCGGTCAGCTCCTCCGCCTGGATGAATGCTCGCTCCCAAGCGCCGGTGCTGATCTCGGAGTCGATCCCACCGCCCCACTTGCCGGAGGTCAGAACCTCGGACACGGCGCCACTGGAGGTGACCGGCTTGAACTGGTCCCCCACCCAAACGTGAAGCATGTCCATGGTGGGCGAATAGCGGTGTTGGACTTTCAGCGGGCGGACATAGAGCGACTCTTCATAGCGATAAACGTCCAGCAGCAGCTGCGTCGTCTCCGCAATTGCGTTCGTCGCGTGTGCGCAATGATAGCCCCTCAGCAAGCCGAAATAGGTGACGGTTTCGAGATCGTAGAGGTACGGACAGGTGAGCTTGAAGAAGTTGCCAAGCATCTCGTCGGAGTACCAGTCGACCGCAAGATCGGACAGACAGTCGAACACATAGAGCGCTCCCCGCCCCGCTTGTTTGACGACGTCGTGAATGTCGGCGATAAAGCTCTCGAAGCCGTCTTCCGGTCGAAGTGCGTGAACTTCCGCTTCGAAGTCGGCAGGGAGAAGCGGCTCGTGCTTCGCAAACCTGAAGTAGATCAGCTTTCGCCCGGAGTGTGTCGCCGCCTCGCAGTACGGCACGGCAACAGCTCTGTAGTCTTCGATCGTGTCGACTTGCCAAACGATGTTGTCGCCGGGCAGGATGCCCTTCAGCAGCCCATCCAGCCCACTCACGCCCGTTGTCAGCTTCCGATCGTCCGCTTCCATGTTGGACCTCCGGCACGAGCCAAGTCACGCGCTGCGATCCGAGCCGCAGGCTTGATCGCGATTGAGCCGTCGACGACAGGGCTCGAGACTACCTCGCGCACTGCGCTATCCAAGCGTGGACACGATCCAACGCGCAGCCTCCGCAGAGCGGCGCGGGAGGTGCTGTCGTCCCGGCGATCGTGGCCCGGCGGCGGGGCAAGCAAGCTGGGCGCCTGCTTGCCCACCACCGACGAGGCCACTCTCGGTTCGGCCGCTTCACCCGGCCGGAGGACTCGGCTCGGAGCTCAAATGACGCCCATGCCGAGCATCGCTCGTGCCACCTTCAGGAAGCCTGCGATATTGGCGCCCACCACGTAATTGCCCGGCGAGCCAAACTCATCCGCTACTTCGTAGCAGGCCTGGTGGATGTTCTTCATGATCTCGTGCAGACGCTGATCAGTGTGCTCGAAGGTCCAGGAATCACGGCTCGCGTTCTGCTGCATCTCCAGTGCAGACGTTGCGACACCTCCCGCATTGGCGGCCTTCCCCGGACCGTAGGCAATCTTGGCGTCGAGAAAGATCTTGACGCCCTCCGGAGTCGTCGGCATGTTGGCGCCCTCGCCCACCGCGATGCAGCCATTCTCGACCAAGGTCTTCGCATCCTTACCCAAGATCTCGTTTTCGGTCGCAGAGGGAAACGCGACATCACAAGGGACGTCCCAGACATTGCCCTTCTCGATGTACTTCGCATGCTTCCTGTGCTCGACGTATTCCTTGATCCTTCGCCTCTGAACCTCTTTCAAGAGCTTGACGAGATCGAGATCAATGCCCTGTTCGTCATGGATGAAGCCATTCGAGTCGGAGCATGCGACGACCTTGCCACCGAGTTCATTGACCTTCTCGATCGTGTAGATCGCGACGTTGCCCGAACCGGAGACGACGCTGGTCTTGCCCTCGAGGGAGGCTCCCCTGGCCTTGAGCATCTCCTCCACGAAGTAGACGGTGCCGTAGCCGGTCGCTTCGGTGCGAACCAGCGAGCCGCCCCAATCGAGGCCCTTTCCGGTGAGCACGCCCGACTCGTAGCGGTTTGTGATGCGCTTGTACTGGCCGAAGAGAAAACCGATCTCGCGACCACCGACGCCGATGTCGCCAGCGGGAACATCCGTGTGCTCACCGAGGTGACGATAGAGCTCCGTCATGAAGCTCTGGCAGAAACGCATGACCTCACCATCGGACTTGCCCTTGGGATCGAAGTCGGAGCCACCCTTGCCGCCGCCGATAGGCAGGCCGGTCAGCGCATTCTTGAAGATCTGCTCGAACCCGAGGAATTTGATGATTCCCAGGTATACCGAGGGATGGAAGCGCAAGCCCCCCTTGTAGGGTCCGAGCGCGCTGTTGAACTCGACTCGAAATCCGCGGTTGATGTGGACTTCGTTGTTGTCGTCAACCCACGGCACCCGAAAGATGATCTGTCGTTCCGGCTCGCAAATCCGCCTTATGATCTTGTTCTGAGCAAATTCCGGATAGCGCGCAAGCACCGGTCCGAGGCAGTCAAGAACTTCACGAACGGCTTGATGAAACTCGACTTCTCCGGGATTGCGCGCAAAGACTTCATCGCAGATCGTCTGTAGGGTTGTGCTGACGTCTCTAGGCATCTTTCACTCCTCACATTCTGTCTGGGTCGATTCACCGCCATCATTCGGTCGGCGTCGAGGGGTTGCGGGTCTCGCACGCGTTCTGCGCCATGCCACGGATTCCGGCGCTCATCGGGCAGCGGCCTTCTCTCGTGTACTCGGCGCCGAACAGGTGGCGGTGTGTTGTCGGATTCGCCAACCGAGCCCGGTATCGAGAGTCCGACGGCTAGTATTTCAGGTTTTCCTCTGTCTTTGGGTTTCGAGTTGCTGGGGATGTGTTGGGCGCGCCGGAGTCTCGAGCATTGTCGGGCAGTTGAAGGCTCGAACGTCACCGCCGTGCGGTGGAGGAAGATCCCGTAGAGCTTCTTCGAGTGGGCACGCACCAGCAGTTGGACCCCTGCTAGGGAGGATGAAGGCCGGCAGGGGGTGGGCGCTCGGAAGCAGGCGGGCGCGCTGGGTATCGAGCCAGCGGCGCGTCTGATCGCCCTGACATTGGGGCAGTGACGATTGCCGCAAAGTGCACGGTAAGAACGGCCCTTCGGCTATGAGGCCGATAGGCCAATGAGGCTCGGCCCGCGCCGTCGCCAGTGTGTGCATCGGCCCCCGCCGGGCCGCGGCGGGTCAGGTGAACCGGGAACCATGCGCCCATCTCGATGATGTCGCGCGAAGGCCCGCGAGGCAGGCCGGCTACGAAGCCGAGGCTGCAGGTATCGTGCTCGAGTGCGGGGTCATGCTGGCCCCGTTTCGGCAATGGTCCGAAATGAGTCATCAAAGGCATCCGGCCGTCGCAGCACTGTGAACTCGCGAGAACCACTGCCGAGAGGCAGCACCAGTCAGGTCGTCGAAACAGCCGGAGTGGAGGGCACCTTGGTTCCGCTAAGTATTTGTGAACTATACGCTTTTCGGATCCAGTACATTATTACACCGCCCTGAGAGTGTCAACCTGAACCGTCGCCCGACCGGTTGGCACGCGAGGCCGCGGTCCGGGACCAACTCCCCGAAAAGCGAAGCTTTTTCTCGCTCGGGCGACGGCGTCAGCCCGCGAGCAGGGCCCTCATTCGGTCCGGCCGGTTGGTGAACAGCCCATCCGCCCCGAGGTCGAGGAATCGTCGCATCTGCTCCTCGTCGTCCACCGTATAGACGTAGACGGCCAAGTCCGCATCGTGAGCCGCCTGAATGAACTGCCCGTCCGCCAACACGAAATGCGGATTCACCGCCTCCGCCGCAAGCGCTTCGGCCCGCTCGAGCGCGCGCTCGGGCTCGCTGGGAGAGACCAGGACCGCTAGACGCGCATCCGAAGACAGGCGGCGCAAGCGCCCGAGCACCGAGTCACGGAACGAAGAAAAGAGAGTCCGGTGCAACAGACCGCGCGTCTCGACTGCGGCCAACGCAGCTTCTTCGAGTCCGGGGTAGTCACCCCGTTCGCCCCACTTGATCTCCAGGTTGAAGGGAATGCGCGTGGCGAACTTGCCGAGCACCTCATCGAGTGTGGGCACGGGCTGGGGCTGGCCGAAGCCGTGGGCCGCGTCGAGCTCGCCCACCTCCGCGAGGGTCCGCTCGCCGATGCAGCCCGTAGCGCCGAAGTTGGTGAGATCGGCGTCATGAGAAATCACGATGGCGCGGTCCGAAGTGAAGTGCAGGTCGATCTCGATCATGTCGGCCGCCTGCTCGACCGCGAGCTCGTAAGCCGAAAGCGTATTCTCGGGGCGATAGGCGGAGGCTCCGCGATGAGCAATCACCAGGGGTCGGTCGGAGTGAAGAGTCAAGGCTTGGCACTCCTTTGATCATGCTCTTCGGCCCGCGGGCCGACCCAGATACGTTGGACGACTCGGGCGCACCACTAGCTCAACGAAGATCGTCCCCGCCTGACAGCCTCCTGCCAGCCAGCATAGAGGGCGGCGCGTTCGTCGGCGGGACAAGCTGCCTCGAAGCGCGTGCTCGGACCGGTCGAACGCTCGAGCTCGCTGCGATCGCGCCAGAAGCCCGCGCCCAGCCCCGCCAGAGCGGCCGCACCCAGAGCCGTCACCTCGAGTAGCTGTGGCCGCTCGACGGTGCAGCCGATGATATCCGCCTGGAACTGCATCAGGAAATCGTTGCGACAGGCGCCGCCATCGACGCGCAGCGTCTCCAATGAGAGACCCGAGTCGCGCGCCATGCAATCCACCAGATCACGTGTGCTGTAGGCGATCGACTCCAGCCCGGCTCTGATGAGATGCTCGCGAGTCGTGCCCCTCGTCAGTCCCACGATGATGCCACGAGCGTGTTCGTCCCAGTAGGGCGCTCCCAGGCCCGTGAAGGCTGGGACAAGATACACGCCGCCGGTGTTGGGCACCGCGCGTGCCGCGGCCTCACTGTCGCTGGCACTCTCGATCAGCCCGAGACCATCGCGAAGCCACTGTATCGTGGCGCCCGCCACGAATACGCTTCCCTCGAGCGCATACTCCACGCGGCCATCGATACCCCAAGCGAGCGTCGTAATCAGGCCCGACTCGGACTTCGCGGGCTCTACGCCGGTATTCATCAGCAAGAAGCAGCCCGTGCCGTAGGTGTTCTTCACCATGCCGGCCGAGACGCAGCCCTGACCAAAGAGGGCAGCCTGCTGGTCGCCCGCTATCCCGGTGATCGGCACTTCAGCGCCGAGCAGCTCCTGCGCGACGCTTCCGAACACGCCGCTGCTATCGCGCACCTCTGGGAGCATGGCTCGCGGAATGCGAAGAGCGCCGAGCAGCAGGTCGTCCCAATCGCGGTCGTGGATGTTGTAGATGAGCGTGCGCGATGCGTTCGAATACTCGGTGGCGTGGACACGCCCTGCGGTGAGCTGGTAGAGAAGCCAGGTATCGACGGTGCCGAAGCAGAGGTCGCCCGCCTCGGCGCGCTCCTGAGCTCCCTCGACGGCGTCGAGAATGAAACGCACCTTGGTACCGGAAAAGTAGGAGTCGATCAGCAGTCCCGTCCGCGCGCGCACTTCTTCCTCGAGCCCGCGCTGACGGAGGGTCTCGCAGATATCCGCCGTCTGCCGAGACTGCCACACAATCGCCGGGTAGATGGGCTTGCCACTGGCGCGCTCCCACACGATTGTGGTCTCGCGCTGGTTCGTTATTCCCACTGCCGCCAAACGATCGGCACCGACACCGGCCTTCTCGAGCACGCCGCGTGCAGCCCGTAGCTGGCTCTGCCAGATCTCGAGCGGGTCGTGCTCGACCCAGCCCGGCTGCGGGAAGTATTGGGTGAACTCGTACTGGTCCGTCGCCACCACCTCGCCGCGTTGGTCAAAGAGCAGGGCTCTTGACGAGGTCGTCCCCTGGTCGAGGGCCATTACGTATTGGTTCATCGCGATTCCCCCACGTCCGGTCTTGCCGCTGGCCGCTCGGTCTCGACGGGCCGTCAGCCCTCGGATTCAAAGAGCGCGTCGATGAACTGACGAGCATCGAATTCGCAAAGATCTTCGATCCCCTCACCGACTCCGACATAGTCTACGGGAATGGCGAATTCATCGGCCAGACCAATGATTACGCCTCCCTTCGCGCTGCCGTCGAGCTTGGTGAGCACCAGCCCGGTAACCGAAGCCACCTCGGTGAAGAGCCGAGTCTGCGAAATCGCGTTCTGGCCCGTGTTGGCGTCGAGCACGAGCAGGCATTCGTGAGGAGCCTCCGGAAGATCGCGGCTCAATACACGCACAATCTTGCCCAGCTCCTCCATCAGCGGCTTCTTGGTCTGCAGACGGCCGGCGGTGTCGACGATCGCCACGTCGGCTTCGCGGGCGATGGCCGCCTTCACTGTGTCGAATGCCACGGCCGCGGGATCACCTCCCGGGGTTCCGGTGATCACGTCGCAGCCCACGCGCTCGCCCCAGACCTGCAGCTGATCGACAGCAGCCGCGCGAAAGGTGTCGCCTGCCCCGAGAACCACCTGCTTGCCCGCTGCCGCATAGCGGGCGGCTAGCTTTCCGATCGTGGTCGTCTTGCCGGAGCCATTCACTCCGAGCACGAGGATTACGTGCGGCCCACTCGTGGTCTCCGGCTGCCTGCGCCGAGCTTCGACCCGCTCCAGCTTCTCGAGCATGGCCTCGCGCAAGACGTCACGCACTTGCTCCGCGGCGGCCCCGCTCGCCCGCTGTCGGACCGTCTGGAGCAGCGACTCTGCGGTCGCCACGCCGAGATCTGCCGTGAAGAGGTGAGCCTCGAGCTCGTCCAGCAGGTCGGCGTCCACCCTGCGGCCACTCAAGATGCCGCCGATTCGACCCACGATCGTGTCACTCGTACGGGCCAACCGCTCGCGCAGACTGACGCGCCGGGGCGGCGGAACCACCTCGGCAACCGGCTCTGGCTCTGGCTCTGGCTCTGGCTCTGGCTCTGGCTCTGGCTCTGGCTCTGGCTCTGGAACAGACTCTAAGACCGCATCCGGCGCCACCTCGTCCGGGGCGGCCGCCGGCCGCTCTGGCGCCATCGGCTCCCGGGCGGTTTCCAGCCTGGAGACAACCTCTACTCGCTCGGGCTCCGGCTCGGCCGGGGGCGACTCGGCGACGCTGCGCGAGACGTGGGACACGCCCGACGACAGCCGCAGCCAGAGCAGCGACACCAGAACGGGCACGAGCGTCGTGAGAGCGATGGTCAGCGGCAAGTTCCCTGCCGCAGCCCTCAGCAAGGAATCGAGGAGCCGAATGAGTGAATCGTCCATAGGGCGGGGGAGTCTATCATGAAGCTCCGCCGTGAGGCGCAGCGGCACGAGAATCCCCGCGGCATTTGGGTCGAGCGCTACTCAGGTGGAGACGTAGGGTGGCCGACCGGAAATTCCAGCTCGGCCCCGGGGCAGCCGCCTACGTCAGCGCCACGGAAACCAGCTTGCTCACTCCCTTCTGCTCCATGGTGACGCCGTAGAGCACGTCCGCGACCTCGATGGTGCGCTTGTTGTGAGTGATGACCAGGAATTGAGAGTGACTGGCCATCTCGCTGATGAGCTGGTTGAAGCGCCCGACATTGGCATCGTCCAGCGCGGCGTCTACCTCATCGAGCAGGAAGAAGGGCGAGGGGCGCACCTGGAAGACCGCCACCAAGAGCGCCAGTGCGGTCATGGTCTTCTCACCACCCGACAGGAGATTCACGTTCTGAAGCCGCTTGCCCGGGGGCATCGCCATGATGTCGATGCCCGCCTCGAGGATGTCTTCACACTCCGTGATCTCGAGGTTCGCTTTGCCGCCGCCGAAGAGCCGCGGAAAGTTCTCAGAAAATCGCTTGGCTACCGCTTCGAAGGTCTCTCGGAAGCGCCTTCGGCTGGTGCGGTTGATGCGTGCGATGGCTTCTCGCAATGAGTCGATCGTCTCCTTCAGGTCGTTCTGCTGTTCCGACAGAAACCGGAAACGCTCGGCCAGCTCTTCGTGCTCTTCAATCGCCCCCAGGTTCACCTCGCCCAGCGACTGCAGACCCCGGCGCAGGCCCTCGAGCTGCTGCTCTCGCTGTTCGCGCGGCAGGCGAGCCAGCTCTGCGTTCTTGCGCGCTTCACGCAGCGCACTGACGGTCTCGCTCGGGTTGAGCTCGCCTGACTCGCCATCCCCAGCGCCTTCGCCCGGCTCCTGGCTCTGCATCCGCGCGGCCACCTCAGCCTCGGCAAACGCCGCGCTACCGTTCTCGTTGGTGGGAAGCGGAACGGTGGCCGGATCAGCCGGCTCGGCGAGGTCGTCCGGATTCGGGATCTGCCAGCTCGCCAGGTCGATCTGCCAACGCTCGCGAATCGTCTCGGCCTGGTGGCTGAGTCGCATCTCGCTCTCGCGCAATGTGAGCTCGGCGTTCGCGGCCTCCTCTTGGCGACCGGTGAGCTCTCTGCGCACACTGCGAACCGCATCCTCGAGCTCGCGAACCTCCGCTGCATGTGCTTCGTAGGCGTCGCGCAGCGCCTCACTGCGAACCCGCGCCTCCTCCTCGGCGACCAACCGAGTGGCGAGCTCCTGCTCAGCGGACGCCCGCTGCTGCTGCAGCTCGGCGCGTCGACCCGCGCCCGCGCTGATTTCGCGCTCCCGACGCTCGATCCACTCGCCGGTTTCACGCACTGAAGTCTCAGCCCGCTCAGCGGTTTCCTGTAGTCGAGCACGGCTCTCGAGACGGGCGCTGTACGCAACCCGAAGCTCTGTCACTCGGCTCTCGAGGCGTGACACCTCGCGGCCACATGAGCCCAGCCTGAGAGCGAGCCCGTCGAGCTCGGTCTGACGCTGCGCTCGCTCCTCGCGAGCACTCGCGAGCCGCAGCCGGAGACGCTCGTGCTCCTCGGCGAGCCCCTCGGCCTCCGCCAGCAGATCGGCGCGCTCCACCACGCGACCATGCTGAGCGGCACCAAGGCTCTTCACCCTCTCGGCCGTGCGCTCGAGGTCCTTCTCGTGATTGGCCAGGGCTAGAGCGGTCGTGTGGTGCCGGCTGCGGGCGTTCTCGAGCTCCTGCGCCGCTGCGACCACACTCTCCTCCGCCATCACATGAGCCCGACCACTCACTGCGACCTCGGCCTCGAGCGTCTTGACCTCCTGCTCCAGCTCTCTCACCTCACGCACCCGCGACAGCATGCCGCTCGAAGCCGCCTCGCCACCCCCGCGCACGACGCCGTCCGTCGTCACGACGTCGCCCCGACGCGTGACGAAGCTAGCGGGCAGGCTTCCAGCGCCGTAGACATCGAAGGCCTCTGTCAGGCTTTCCACGAGGTAGACATCGCCCAGCAGCGCGTGCGCGGCCCGCTCGAAGCCGGCCCGTGGCCGCACGCGAGAGAGCAGCGGCTCACCGAGTGGCACGATCCCCAGTGACGGGGATTCGACGGATGACTCGACGAGAAAGACGCCGCGCCCGGCTCTCTCTTCGCGCAGGGCCTCGATGGCCTGCACCGCACCCGCGGCCTCACCCACCACGATGGCCTCGGCCCGCTCCGCCAGCACCGCCTCCACGGCCTGCTCAACGTCGCGATCCATCTCGAGCAACTCGCGCACCAGGCCGCGCAGACCAAAGCGCCGCTTCGCCGCCTCGCCCTTGCTGAGCAGGTGACGCGCCCCCTCACCCATGTCCTCGCGCCGCTCCAGGACCTCGTGCAGGGACGCGAACCGTGCTTTGCGGGCTTCGTGCTTCTCGCGCTTCTCGCGCAGCGCCTCCGCGGCTCCTCGCAACGTCTCAGTCGCTCGATCGTGTTGGCGCATAGCCGCCACGAGCTGCTCTTGGAGCCGGTCGCGATCGGCCAGCAGATTGCGAAGCCCCTCCTCGAGATTGCTCTGTTCGCGTCCGGCTTCGCTCGCCTCGCTCTGGTGAAGCTCGAGGTCGCGATCAGCCGAGCGCATACGCTGGTCGATCTCAGCACGGCGGTCCGCCACGGCCGCCAAGCGGTCCTCACAACGCGCGATTGAGGTCAGTACGTCGACCAGGGTCTCGTTCGCGGTGGCGCGTTCTCGCTCGAGCTCAGCGAGACTCTCGAGTGCCTCGGCGGCCTCGAGTTCGGCCTGGTCGACGGTGGCCTGCTGACTCCCCACCGTCTTCTCGAGCTGCTCGAGCTCACGACGCGACTGCGCCGCCTCGAGCTCCGCGTGGCTGAGCTGCTCGCGTAGCTGAACCAGCTCCGAGCCACGCCCCTCAGCGCTCTCGTCGATGCTCTCGCACTCACGCCGCACCAGCTCGATCTGCCCCTCTAGGCCCTTGATTTCGCTGCGCAGAGCGTAGAGTCGCTCGGCCCCGCGACCGACCTCCTTGTCGGCCTCGGCCAAGGCGATACGCCGCTCTTCAGCGGCGAGTTCCCGCTCTGCGAGCCTGCTGGTGAGCGCCGTGACCGAATCCCGCAGCTCGATCAGCCGACCCTGGGCTCCCTCGACGGCCGCAAGCAGGTCGGCCCGCTCATCCGCGGCCAGCGAAAGCTCGAGAATGCGCTGGGTCTCGCGCAGCCGCTTGTAGCGCGCGGCGCGGCGCGCCTGGCGCTCGAGGGAGCTGATCTGGCGCCGGATCTCGCCGAGCACGTCGTTCACGCGCAGCAGGTTCTGCTCCGTGGACTTGATCTTGCTCTCGGCCTCTCGACGGCGGGCCTTGTACTTCGTGATGCCCGCCGCCTCTTCGATCAGGATGCGCCGCTCTTCCGCCTTGGCGGAGACGATTTCCGCCACCTTGCCCTGCTCGACGATGGTGTAGCCCTTGGCCCCGATTCCGGTGTCCCGAAAGAAGTCCTGAACGTCCCTGAGACGGCTGGGCGTCTTGTTGATCAAGTATTCGGACTCGCCGGAGCGGTAGAGGCGGCGACAAATCTGGATCTCGCCGAAGGACGAGTACGCGGCCGGGGCCTGACCATCCTCGTTGTCGAAGCTGAGAACCACCTCGGCCATGCCAATCGGCGGGCGCGTCTCGGAGCCGGCGAAGATGACGTCGTCCATCCCCTTGCCGCGCAGCCGGCGGGCGGACTGCTCGCCCATCACCCAGCGCACGGCATCCACCACGTTCGACTTGCCGCAGCCGTTGGGGCCCACGACGGCGGTCACGCCATCCCGGAAGGTGAAGACGGTCCGGTCGACGAAGGACTTGAAGCCGTGGACCTGGAGAGTCTTGATTCGCACCGATTCCCTCGATCTCTCGATTCGGAGGTCGAATGGAGGATGGGCCTCGCCGGAACCGCCCCGAGCCTCAGCTCGCGATGATTCCCAGGGTCCGACGGCCTTCACCGCCGAATCCCTCGCTACGGGGACCAAGCCTCCGGTGCCTTTTCACACCTTATGACTCGGCGCAGGGGGTAACCTGTAATTACCATTCCGGGAGGGGCCTTGGCAACCGCTTCCAGCGGGTCCGCCCGTGCGAGCGCACGAGCAGCCCTGAGGGTGCAGAAGGGCCTGCGGGATTCCCGCCCGCTGCCCCGATCAGACCTCGAGAATGCCCGCCGCCTGCCCGCCCAGCTCCGACTGCAGCCGATAGAGTCGATGGTAGGCCCCCTCGAGCGCCAACAGCTCATCGTGGCCACCCGACTCGACCAGACGCCCCCGGTGGAGCACGTAGATTCGGTCGACATCTCGGATCGTCGAGAGTCTGTGGGCGATCGCGATGGCCGTCTTCCCCTCCATCAGCACGTGGATGCCGTGCTGAATCAGCGCCTCGGTCTCGCTGTCGATCGAGCTCGTGGCCTCGTCGAGCACGAGGATGTCGGCGCCGTGGGCCAGTGCTCTGGCGAAGGACAATAGCTGGCGCTGGCCCGCGGAGAAGTTGCTGCCGCGCTCCCGCACTTCTGTCGCGTAACCGTGGGGCAGCCTCGAAATGAAGCCATGGGCCGCCACCGCCGTGGCGGCCCGCTCGACCGACGCTGCGTCGACATCGCGGCGCCCGAGCGCGATGTTTTCCGCCACGCTCCCGCTGAAGAGAAAGACGTCCTGCAGCACGGTGGCCACGCGCCGGCGCAGCTCGGCCTGGGGAATCGTGCGGATATCGAGTCCATCGACGAGAATCCGTCCGCGCGTCACCTCATACAGGCGGGACAGCAGATTGATCACGGTCGTCTTGCCGGCACCCGTGGCCCCGACGAAGGCCACCTTCTCACCCGGCCGGACGACGAAGGAAAGGTCCCGCACTACCCAGTCCTCGCCCTGATAGGCGAACCAAACGCCGTCGAACTCCACCGCCCCCCGCGCCTCGCGGGACTCGGCCCGCAGTGGCTCGGGCTCGGGATCGCGGATCTGCACCTCCGCGTCGAGTAGCTGGAAGATACGCTCGCTGCTGGCCATCGAAGACTGCATCACCGAGTACTTGGCCGAGAGATCGCGAAGCGGCATAAAGAAGCGGCGCATCCAGTCAATGAAGACGTAGAGCACGCCGGGCTCGGCCAGCCCCGTGCCGTACCAGATGATGATCGCCACGGTAATGCCGCTGGCCGCTTCCACTGCGGCAAAGAGCAGCGCGTCGTAGCGGATCGACTGGAAGTTCGCGTCCCGGTGGTCGGCATTCATCGCATCGAAATCACGAAGATTCCGCGCTTCGCGCGTGAAGAGCTGCACCACCTTCATACCGCTGATGGTCTCTTGAATGTAGGCATTGATACGGGCGATCCGCACGCGGATGGCGCGGAAGGCCTCTCGCACCTTGAGGCGGAACACGACGGCGGCCACCGCCAGGAACGGCACGACCAGGAAGGTCGCCAGCGCGAGCTTGGCGTTGACCAAGAACAGCGCCACGGCAAAACCCACCATCTTGAATAGATCGGCAACCAGGGCGATCACGCCAGCTTGGAACATCTCCGCGACATTCTCGACATCGTTGGTCGTACGCGTGACCAGTCTTCCGACGGGATAGTGATCAAAGAAGCCGAGGTGCAGTTGTTGGATCTTGTCGAAGATCGCACGTCGCAGATCACGCATCGCCGACTGCCCGGTGGTGGCCATCAGCAGCATGTGGCAGAAGTGAAGGCCCGCATTCGTGAGCGAGATCAGCAGGTAGAGCGCGGCGAGCCAGACCAACGGCGAGAGCCCGAACGGGGCGTTGGCAACCCAATCCGGCAGGCTGCTCCCACCGCGAGCCGAGTCCTCAGCCACGAAGACACGTTCGAGGCCTGTCTTGATGATCCACGCGGGGGCGAGTTCCACCAGGAACAGTGGAACCACCATCAGCAAGGTGAGCGCGACCTGCCAACGGTACGGAGCAATGTACTTCCAGAGGCGGACGATGAGCCGGCTGTCGTAGACGCGGCCGAGCGCTTCTTCTTCGTGGATCACGTCAGCCACGCCACGTCTCCTGTGCGGCTTCGCCGATCCCGAGATCTTCTTCGACAAGCTGGCCGGCCAGGCGACTGCGGCGGTCGGCCGCCGCCTGCTCGTTGGCGAGGCGGGCGTAGAGACCATCTTGGGCGATCAGCTCGTCGTGTGTGCCGAACTCGACCAGCCGCCCCTCATCGAGCACCACGATCTGATCGCAGTCGCGCACGGTGCTGACACGAGAGGCAACTACCACCACCGTGCGGCCGGCAAAGACGTCCCCGAGCTCTCGCTGAATCGCAGCTTCCGTCTCCGCATCCACCGCCGACAATGTGTCGTCGAGGATCAGGATGCTGGGCCTGAGCGCCAGGGCGCGGGCGAGAGCGGCGCGCTGGCGCTGGCCTCCGGAGAGCATCACGCCGCGCTCTCCCACCAGGGTCTCGTAGCCATCGGGCAGCTCGGCCACGTCCTTGGCGAGCTGCGCGCGCTCGGCGGCCTCGATCACCCGCTCGCGAGAGGCTCCCGGCGCCAGCCCGTAGGCGATGTTCTCCGCCAACGTGATGGAGAAGAGGAATGAGTCCTGCGGCACCATGGCGATGCCCGAGCGCAGGGTGCCGAGAGGGATGCGATTGACGTCGACCCCGTCGAGGAAGAGCTGGCCATCCGCAACCTCGAAGAGGCGCGGAATCACCGATGCCAGCGTTGTCTTGCCCGAGCCGACGGGCCCGACGAGACCGAGCGTGGACCCCGCCGGCACGCGCAGGCGAATGTCGTGCAGGGCCGGCTCATGGTCCGAAGCGTGGTACCGGAACGTAAGACCACGGAATTCGATCTCGCCCCGCAGCCCTTCGACAGCTGCCCCCTCACTGCGATCGCGGATGGAGGGCTGTGTAGAGAGAACCTCGTCGATCCGCTGCATCGCAGCGGATCCCCGCTGTACCAATGCCACCACCCAGCCCATGATGAAGGTCGGGAAGGTGAGTTCATAGATATACATGGCGAACGTGAAGAAGTCCGGCACGCTCATCTCGCCCCGGCTGATGTAGGAGCCGCCAACCAGGAGCACGATCCACATCGCCAGGGCGGGCAACATGCCGACGATGGCCGGCAAGGCACCGTTGATCCACACCAATCGAAGGGACCTGCGGAAGAGCTCGTCGTTGACCCGCTGGAAACGTTCGGCCTGAACGGTCTCCATCACGTAGGCCTTCACGACCGATATGCCCGAAACGACCTCCTGTACCTGATTCGACGCATTCGCCAGCGCAACCTGGGAGTCGAGGTTTCGCGTGTGGAGCGAGGTCCCGAAGATCCGCGCGACGAAGATGAAGAGGGGATAGGGGAGCACGACCAGCAGTGCGAGCTTGGGACTGATGGCAACCATGGCAACCAGTACACCGAGGAAGATTACGGGCGTCTGCACCACCGAGAGCAGGCCCGGACCCAACATCAGTCGCACGGCATTCAGATCGTTGACGCAGCGGCTCATCAGATCGCCGGTGCGCCAGTCGAAGTAGAACGACTGCGGCAGACGCTGCAGGTGGGCGAATAGGTCGTTGCGCATCTCGTACTCGACTTCGCGTGCCGCATTGAACACGAGCGAACGCGAGAAGAAGCGCAAGACGCCGCGTAGCACGGCAATAGCGAGCAACACGGCACAGCGTAGACTCACCTGTTGGGAGGAGACGTCTGGATCCAAGACCCCTTCGATCGCCCAGCCCACGAGCAACGGAACAGCCACGAAGGCGGCAACATATATAAGTGTCAGAAGCGTCCAGAAAGCATAGTATCGGGCGTTGCGGCGCAGATAGACCGACAGGCGCCTCAGCGCGTGGCGGACCGGACTATCGCCGGTCTGCTCGGCCGAAAGGACGGGCGCGGCGCTCATCGCCGATACCAGTGCGCCACACGCTCGCGATCGACTCCGAGCCGCCAAGCCGCAAGTGCGAGCCAGTGCCGCCCCATGGTTCGCAGCGGGCCGCCCTCCACGTAGCGCCGTGCCGACGTGGTGGCGGACAGAGGGACCTCGAGCACCCGGCCGTGTGCCTTCATTTCGCGCACGAGATCAAGATCCTCCATCAGAGCAACTTCGGGAACGCCACCGATCGCCTCCAGCACCTGACGCCGGACGAAGATCGCCTGGTCGCCGTAGGGCAGCGAGGCCAGCTTGACCCGCAGCCAGGCCCCGAACTCGATCAGGCGCAGCGCCGGAGTCCGGCGGTCGAAACGAAGACGGAACGCCCCCCCCACCACGGACGGCCGCGACATCGCATCGCGCAGGGCCGAGGCCCAGCCGGGCTCCAAGCGTGTATCCGCGTGGAGGAATAGAACGACGTCTCCCGAGCTTGCTCGCCAGCCGACCTGGAGCTGGCGGGCCCGCCCCGGCTCGCTGCGAATCACCACTGCACCCGCAGCCCTCGCTCGCGCGGCGGTTTCGTCGCGGCTGCCGCCGTCGACGACCAGGATCTGCACGTCCTCGTCCGGTAGCTGGACACTCTGGATGGCGCCCGCGATCTGGCCGGCCTCGTCGAGCGCGGGTATCACCACCGCGATCTCCACTCGGCCACGATAGCACGGTGGTACTCACGGCCGGCGCAACGATTCCCGATTGACAGGCGCGACTCCCCTCCCCTATCCCATCCCAGTGAGCAGAAGATCCAGACCCGAGAACCGCCAGCCCCAGCAGCCGAGCGCCCCCGCCTACGCCCGAGCTGGTGTCGACCTCGATCACGACGAGTCGTTCATCGAGGACGTCAAGGACATCGTGCGCGGCACGTTTCGACCCGAAATCCTGTCATCGATTGGCGGCTTTGCGGGCATGTTCAAGACGCCGGATCGCTATCAGAACCCCGTGCTGGTGGCCGCCACGGACGGCGTGGGGACCAAGCTCAAGCTGGCGGCTCAGATCGGCCGTTTCGACACCGTCGGCATCGACTGCGTCGCCATGGTGGTCAACGATCTCATCGTCCAGGGCGCCGAGCCGGTGATCTTCCTCGACTACCTCGCGATGGCCAAGCTCGACAAGAACCTCGCATCCGAAGCCCTGCGGGGCTTGGCTGAGGGGTGCAAACGAGCCGGATGTGCGCTCCTCGGCGGAGAGACTGCGACCATGCCGGGCATGTACGCCGAGGGCGAGCTCGAGATGGTCGGCTTCAGCGTCGGCGTGGTGGAGCGAGAGGGGATCATCGACGGCTCCACGATCAGCGAGGGCAACGCGATCGTGGGCATCGCGTCGAGCGGCTTCCACAGCAACGGCTACTCGCTTGTGCGACAGGTGCTCGACGAGGGGATCCGCGCGGGCAGGCTCGATCTCTTCGGCGAGTACCCCGGACTCAAGCAGTCACTGGCGAGCGCGCTACTGGCACCGACGCGGATCTACGTGAAGCCGCTACTCAATATCATTCGCGACTTCACGGTTCACGGTCTGGTCCACGTCACCGGTGGCGGCTTCGAAGGCAACTTGCCACGCGTGCTGCCCAAGGGCGTGCGAGCCCGTATCGACCCCGGCGCCTGGCCGCGACCCGGTGTCTACGGCTGGCTTCAGCAGCAGTCCGAGCTGCCGGAGAGCGAGTTGCTGCGCGTGTTCAACTGCGGCATCGGGATGATCATCGTGGCCCCCCAAGAGCAATCCGCAGACATCATCCAGCGCCTTCAGGGACTGGGCGAGCGCGCCTATCAGATCGGCATCATCGAGCGCATGCGGGACGAGGGCGAGTCGGTGCTGCTCTTCGATCCCGGCTCGCAACAGCGAGCCTGATGGCCAGCCTGCCCTCGGTCACCGAAGCCGAGCGCCTGAAGGCAAGGCGCTGGGATGTGTTGGTTCTGGGCAGCAACATCCCGGCCCTGGTGGCGGCCGCGCGGCTCGGTGCGGCGGGGCATCGTGTTCTCGTGGTCGAAGAAGACGCCGCGCGGGCTCTGCACCCGGCCCTGCGCGAACCCTTCTTCCTCGCCGGCGCACGCGATGGCGGGGGTGTGGACGCGTGCCTGCGCGCGCTCAATATCCCGCTGATCGACCAGCGCCGCATCAGCCCCGAGCGGCTCGCCTACCAGGTAATCTCTCCCGCCTTTCGCATCGATGTCGGCAGCCCGACTGTCACCAGCGAGGAGTTGGTGAGCTGGGGCCTGTCAGCGCCGGCCCCGGCCGGGGCACTGGTGCGCGCGCTGCTCGAGGCCACCGAGGCCGAACGCAGAATCCTGCTCTCGTCACCGCTCGTCCGCATAGGGCGCCGGCTGAGCATGGCCCGGGCGGGGACGCCGGGCTCGCACCTCAGGGGGCTGCCCGCCGAGGCGGCGGCACCGGCACCAGCCCTCGCTCCGGTGCTCGACGCTCAGGCCTCGGCGCTCTCGAATCTGGCGATCGCGCAGGCCACGCCCGAGGCGCGCACACGCCTGCTGGGAAGTGCGCTGGCAGGTGGCGCCGGCTTCGGCGATGGCCCGCCCTGGCTGCTCGGCCTGCTGCGGCGGCGAGTCGAAGCCGTCTACGGTGAATTCCGCAGCGTGGCGGGCCGATTCAACCTCGTCTCGCTAGAGGGCCAGCCCGCTGTCACGGTCGCGGGCACGGGTGAGCTGTGGGCGGGCCGCGTACTGCTGGTCTCCGCAGCACCGTCCGCCGTGTCGGCAGCACTTGACTGTGACCGCGTTCCGGGCTTTCTCGAGCTGAAGCGCCCGCTGCGGCGACGACTGAGCATCCATCTGCGGAGCCACCGCGACGCGCTGCCGCGCGGCATGTGCCCGCGACTCATCCTGATGAGCGATGCCGGCCGCGGTGATCCGACTTCCCGACTCATCACCGTGACCGCGTTCGCCAACCCGTCCAACGAAGACGAAGTCGACCTCGTGGCCCGCATGTCGGTGGCCGAGGACGAAGAGATCGCGACGGTCGAAAAGGAGATCGAGGAGCGCGTGCGAGCCCTGATGCCCTTCTCGGAGGAGCACATCAAGCTGCGGGCGCAAAGGCGTCCACTCTGGGACGATGACGGCTGGCTCGAGGATCCGCTGCCGGGAGCCGGCTGGCCGGCGGAGATCGACCTCAGGTGCAACAGTCGTCCCCCGGTGTACTGTCTCGACCGGGCGGCGGTGGCGGGCCTGGGCGTCGAGGGAGATCTGCTGCTCGGCTGGCGATCCGGAGATGCCATCGCGAATGAACTGGGCTGATCCTGCGGCGCGATCGGCCGCGCTGGTCGAGGAGTTGCGAGCTTGAACGAAGCAGCCCGCCGCCGGTCCGACAGCGAGGAGCCGACGCGGGCTTCCGCCGCCACGATGCTGGCACGGCTGCTCGGCTTCGTGAAGCCGTATGTGCTGCCGTTGATCGCGGTGACGGTCTTCACCCTGATCTTCTCCGCCGGGCGCTTCGGCCGCGCCTACCTGATGAAGCCGCTGCTCGACGGCGTGCTGCTACCGGTCGCGGCCGGGACGGAGCCGGCGCCCACTGGCTCGGCGAAGACTCGTTCCGACTGGCTCTCGACCTTCATCGCCGAGATTCTGCCGGCCGAGCAACACGAGAACGCCGCGACGAGCAACGAAGCCGCCGAGGGCGAGGCGAGAGGCAAGGCGACGCGCGACATCGACGGCGTCCGCGAGACCTTTCGCGGGCTGCTCTTGGCGGGGCTGCTGATCGTCGTCGTCACGCCAATCGCCCTGCTCGGCCGCGTCTATCTGACCGAATATGCACTCGGGCGCGTCGACGTGGACATCAAACAGCGGATGGCCGCCAAGCTGCTGGCGCTCCCGCTTGCCAAACACCAGCGAGAGAAGAGCGGCGACATTCTCTCCCGCACCTTCAACGACGCAGGTGCGGCCCGGGCGGCACTGAGGCTCGTCTTCCAGGAACTCCTGCTGGGACTCGTGATGATCGTCATCGGCCTGTTGACCCTTGTCTACATCTCGTGGCCCCTCACGCTGATCTCGCTCGGAGCGGCGCCGATCATCATCGGTGTCCTCACCGTGTTCGGCGAGCGCATCCGGAAGAGCGCCCGGCGACGCCAAGAACAGCTCGGCGAGGTCACTCAGCGCCTGATCAACATCCTCTCGGGCATCAAGGTCATCAAGGCCTTCGCCGGCGAGAAGATGGAGGGCGATGCATTCGCTCGCGAGACTCGCAAGCTCTTCCGACACGACATGCGCGTGGTGCGGAATCGGGTTCTCTCCCGCGCGGTGGTCGAGGCGCTCAATAGCGGAGCGGGCATCGCACTGCTCGCCCTCGGCTCCATTCTGGTGCTGCGAGGGCACTGGGGGCTGACGACGGGGGACGTCGCCGCCTTTGCCACCGTGTTGGCCACGACTTACAGGCCGGTCAAGAACCTCTCCAAGGGATACACCAGGATGATGGAGAACCTGGCATCTACCGAGCGCTTCTTCAAGGTACTCGACGCCGCCGAAGAGCCGTCCGACGCGCCGGGCGCCGCGAGGCTCGACGGCGTTCAAGCGAGTATCCGATTCGACAACGTGAGCCTGGGCTATCCGGATGACGCCGGCGACGAGCAGATGGTACTTCGTCATGTCTCGCTCGAGGTCTTCCCCGGCGAGGTCGTCGCCATCGTAGGGCGCACCGGTGCGGGCAAGACGACGCTGATGGACTTGCTGCTGCGGTTCTACGATCCAAGCGCTGGCTCCATTCACATCGACGGCCGTGACCTGCGAGAGATCGCGCGCAAGAGCCTGCACGAACAGGTGGCCGTGGTCACGCAGGACCCATTCCTCTTCGATACGACGATTCGCGAGAACATCCGCTATGGACGCCCCGAGGCCACGGACGACGAAGTTCGCGAGGCAGCGTGTACAGCTCACGTGGACGAATTCGTCGACCATCTGCCGCTGGGATACGACACAAGGGTCGGGGAGTTCGGCATGCGCCTTTCGGGCGGCCAACGCCAGCGCATTACCATCGCTCGCGCACTCCTGAAGCGCCCGGCAATTCTGATCTTCGACGAAGCGACGAGCGCACTCGACGCCAAGACGGAGCGTACCGTTCAGGATGCCATCGACGGGCTGCGTGGCGAGCGCACGATCTTCCTCGTGGCCCATCGTCTCTCGACGATTCAGCGGGCAGATCGCATCGTTGTGCTGGAAGACGGAGCGATCTCACAGAGCGGCCGCCACGAGGATCTGTTGGCTGCGGAGGGGCTCTACCGGGAGCTGGCCTCGCTGCAGCGAACGCCGGAAGCTCCGTGAGCAATGGGAACCCGTCTCCACCGGCGTCCTATCACTTGACCTCGAGCGTGCTCTGCCGGCCAGGTCACACGCGACCGGCGTCAGCTCCTGAACACCTGTCCCGCCATCGCATCCGCGTCGTAAGTGTGACCGTCGAGCACATGTCGACCATTGATGAACACGTGCTCGATTCCAGCCGGATAGGACGCGGGGCTCTCGAAGGTCGCCATATCGCGTAGCTCTGCCCGGTCGAGCACAACCAGGTCGGCCGCGTATCCTTGCGCGACCCGGCCGCGCCCGGTCCAGCCAGCTCGAGAGGCCGGAGCGCCGGTCATCCTGTGCACCGCCTCCTCGAACGTGAAGAGCCCGCGCTCGACGTAGGTCGAGAGAACACGCGGAAAGGTGCCGTAGCTCGCCGGATTCTGGCTGCCGCGCGAACTCAGCAGGGTGTCGGTCTCGATGCTGCAGAGCGGATGCTCGAGCACGGCTGTCAGCGCCCGCTCGTCCCGGCTCTCACCGCTGTACTTGTGGATGAGAACACGCGCGTTGCGATGACTGTCCACCACCATCTGTCCGTAGAAGTCCCAGATGTCCATGCCCGCCCTTCGGGCCGCTTCGCCCACGAAGAGGCCGTTGTAGCAATCGAACGACGGCGTGTTCGCATTCATGATCTGGATGTCGTCGAGATTGAATCCCACCTGATCGAAGGCGATCTCGGCGAAGCTGCGCAACCCCGCCATTCCCTCCGGACTGCGCAGGATCTCTTCCAATCTCGGAAGCATTTGGGCGGGGAAGAGGACGCTGGCCGTCGTGTTCCCGGCCGTGTAGGGAAACGCGTCGAAGGCGACGTCGAGTCCGTCGGCTCGCGCCTTCTCGATCCGTCCGAGCACTTCCACGTAGGTCGGCCAGGTCCTGGAGCCGACGAAGATCAGGTGGCTGAGCTGCAGCTTCACGCCGGCGTCCTCGGCCACGACGAGCACCTCGTCGAGAGCCCGAAGGTTGTGGGGCACTTCAGTCGGATCGCTCGTGTACGCGCCGCTGACTGAGCTGTACGCCTTGAGGTGCGAGGTGAAGAGCTTGCCCGCTTCGGCCGTCCAGCCAGCAAAGGCATCCAGCTCATCGGGCTCGGCGAAGATTCCCGGCGGATACCCGAGCCCCGTGCTGACACCGATACATCCGGCGTCGAGCGAGCGCCGAGTCATCCCCTCCATGGTCGCCAGCTCGTCCTTGTCGGGGGCATCCATCGTCAGCTCTCCCGTGACCGCTGCGCGGATGCTTCCGTGGCCAACCAGCTCGGCGATGTTCAAGGCAGTTCCCTGGCGCTCCAGCAGATCCAGGAACTCCGCCATCGTCTTCCAGCGCAGGTCGATCGCATCATCCATCATCAGCTTGCTGCTTTCGAGCACCATGCCGCGGCTCCGGTCCGTAATGGGCGCAGGACTGAATCCGCAGTTTCCGCCGACGAAGGACGTCATGCCTTGCCGAATGAACGGCTCAACGAGACGACCGTGATCGCACGAAGACACCAGCCAGTCTGCGTGGCTGTGGACGTCGATGAAGCCTGGCGTAATCGTCTTCCCCGAGCAGTCGAGAACCATCTGCGCCTCGAGCGCGGCAAGATCGCCCACGGCCGCGATCTCCCCCCCAACCAACGCGACATCGGCCCGGACTGCTCCCGCTCCCGTACCATCCACGACTTCACCACCGTCCAGCTTCAGATCGCATTCCATCGCTTCACACCCTTCGTCGTTCGAATCATGCGGTAGGCTCTGTCGCGATTGTACCAACGTGAAAGCAGAACGAGGACACGGATCATGCAATACGTAGAGATCACTCGGCCCCGCGACCACACGGTGGCACTGAGGCTGAACCGGCCCGAGCGCCTGAACGCACTTTGTTTTCAAATGACCCGGGAGATTCACCAGGCCCTCGACACGCTGGAAGGCGATCTCGAGACGCGGGTGGTGATCCTGACCGGCGCCGGCCGAGGCTTCTGCGCCGGCTTGGATCTCAAGGCGTACACCTCGGGAGAGAACGGCGCCTGGGAGGAGGGCCTTGGAAAGCTCCAGCACGCATACCGCGTGCAGAGCGGCTACGCCGATCTCGTGAGACACCTGCGCAGGATCCCGCAGCCCGTGATCGCCGCCGTGAACGGACCCGCGGCGGGTGGGGGGTTCGCACTCGCACTGGCGTGCGACGTGCGGATCTGTACGGCGACGGCCCGCTTCAATTGCGCCTTCACTCGGCTCGGCCTCGGAGGTGCGGAGATGGGGACGAGCTACTTCCTCCACAGAATGGTCGGCACAGCACTCGCGGCCGAGCTGATGTACACAGGAAGATTCGTCGAATCGGACGAGGCGCTTCGCTGCGGACTCGTCAGCCGGGTCGTCGCTGAAGAAGACCTCATGAATTCGGCCCTCGATCTCGCGGGCGAGATGGTGAAGCACGCGTCACCGTTGGGCCTGCGACTCACCAAGGAGGTGATCGACCTGGTACAGGGCGGGCTCTCGCTGGAAGAGGCGATCCACCTCGAGAATCGCAACCAGGTACTGGCGCTCCAGACAGAGGATTGCCGAACAGCCGCCGCCCAGTGGGCCTCTACCGCATCTCGCCGCTTCACCGATCACTGATCGGTCGAGACCGCGCCGGATTCCAGGAAACCCGGAGGATATCGCCTACGCTGTCCCGCTTGCGCGATGACGTTGCAGGCCAGCAGTCTGGCGGCCGTCACATGGAGGGCTGGGGCTGAGTGTGAAGGCAGCGGAACGACACGAAGACCAGTCGAGCCATTCACTGCGAGCACTCCTGGTGGCCTTCTGCGTCTTTGCCGCTTGGTACGCCGTCCTTCACGTGTCTTCCGCAAGGTACTTCCCCCTGCCGTGGCCAGACGAATCCTCATTTCTGTGGCCTGCCATCTCGCTGGCTGAAACCGGAAGCCTGCTCACGCCGGAGCTGATGGAACGGCATCACCCGATGTGGATGCCGCCGGGCCACATGCTGGTCAACGCGCTCGTCTTTCGGCTCTTTGGCTTCTCTTTTGAGCTCGCCCGCGCGCTATGCGCGGTCGAGATTCTCGGCCTGTTTGCGGGCCTGGTGTGGTTCAATCGGCGCTCGCGGGCGCCACTCGCCTCCACGCTGCTGTGCGGAGTCTTTCTACTGAGCACACACTTCGTCGCGGCTGGCAACATTGCCAGAATGGAGGCTCTCCTGCTGTGCCTGCTCGGCGGGGCCCTGCCCCTGTTGGGCTCCGGCCGGATCCTGGCCGGACTGGCGCTGCTCGCGATGACCCCCCTGGTCCACCCGAACGGGATCTACTTCATGCTCGCCGGCATCACCTTCGCGCTGGCGAGCTCACAGCATCGCGCCCGGCTCTTCCAACAGAACCTTCGCAGCCACGGCAGAGAGTGGCTCGTCGTCATTCTGTGTCTCGCGTTCTGGTTGAGCTACGCCGCCTATGCGATCAGCCAATGGTCCGACTTCGTCGTGCAAATGAGCGCCCAGCTCGAGCGAAAGATGATGCGGGATTCATTGGCGTGGCTGATGACGCGCGGGACGTTGATTTTCGCGATCAGCGCGGCCACCTGCCTCATCTGCGGCTGGTGGCGCAGTCCGCGCGTCCTACTTCTCTCGTGCCTGGCGTCGGCGGCCTGGACGGCTCCGGCTCTGGGGCTCGAGACGTGGTACGCCGTCTATCGAGAGCTGGCATTCCTGCTCCTCTCCCTGGCGGCGCTGGAGCTCGCCTGCGATCTGGGCGCAAGCTACTTCCCTCCTCAGTGGGCTCGCTCCACGGCGGTGGCCGTCAGCTCGGCTCTGTTGGTGCTGCACTGGGCCGCGGGAAGCCTGCCCTTTCCCCCCGGCTCGCCGGCTCGGCTTCTCATTCACGGCATGCGACCGCGGCCCGACATCGACTACGCGCCCGAGCACGAGCTGGCGCGAGTCCTCGCAGCATTGTCTCCCTTCGAAGGTTGTCGGGAGCCAGTGACCATCCGTGTCTTTCCACGAGCTGACAGTCTGCTGCTCTACGAACGCCTCGAGAGAGGGCTGTTTCGCTTCTCCTCGCCTCCCTATCTGCTGCGCCAGCTCGACCGCGAGTATGAACCCCTGCCGTGGGACATCTACTTGTTTCACGTCATCCGGCACCCATCCTGGCTGAAGCTGCCCAGGAAGTTCGAGCTTCGAGCAGCGGGAGTGGATCCCGATTCGCGCGAGCACCTGCTCTTTGAGACGCCCGACGCTTCCAGGTGGTACATGCGCGTGCGCGAGGCCCGAATCCGAGAAAAATGCGGCACGACCTCCGGAGACCGCTCCGCGAGTCGCCGGGCAGCCCCAGCCGAACGAAGGCCCCCCGAGCGCTAAAGAGCGCCCGAGGGGCCTTCTTGAACTCGTGCCCGGGCGGTCAGGACTTGTTCTTCAACTCATCGTCGATGACGCGCTTGAACGCCTCGAAGGGCTGCGCTCCAGAGAGGAAGCGACCATTGAGAAAGAAGGCGGGCGTGCCCGTCACACCGACCGCTCCGGCCTCCTTGGTGTCGGAATCGATTCGTCTCTTGACCTTCGCCGATTCGAGATCGCTCTTGAACCGATCGATGTCGAGCCCAATCTCGGCGGCATACGCCAGGTATTTCTCGGGGCTCATCTCACGCTGAGCGCTGAATATCCTGTCGTGCATCTCCCAGAACTTGCCCTGCAAGTACGCGGCCTCCGCCGCTTTGTGGGCGGCTGGCGCCTTGCTGTGCATAGAAAGCGGGAGGTGCTTGAACACGATCTGCACCTTCTCGCCATACTCCTGCTCGATCTTCTTGAGGGTCGGACCGACCCTCGCGCAGAAGGGTCACTGGAAGTCGGCCCAGCCGACGATCGTCACCGCCGCGTCTTGCGGTCCCCGACTGGGCGCGCCTGCCAGGGCAACCTCATAGCGGCGGTTTGGATCGGGACGGGCGGGCCGAGCCGCCCGCGCGCTGGGCTCGCCCCTCGCCGCGCTCGGCAATGCGTCGAGCGCCTCTGCCAGCTCTTGCAGCGTCTCACTGCCCCGGTCGATGGACTTCGCCAGGAAGTAGCTCGACCCCGCAATGGCGCCGGCGAGCAGAAGCGAAGCCACGATCAACGGGCCTCCCACAGAGTCTCTTGCCAATTTCACGTCTCCTCGGTCAGGCTGTGACGCGCCCGATTCGGGTGCGAGTCAGAGTCCAATGATCGGCGGACAAGCGTGAAACGCACGCGAAAAACGTAAACCGGTCACCCAGCTCTCTCGCCGCCCGTCTGCCCACCGAATCGCCTTGCACTCACGATGCATTAGCTCTCTTCTTGCCGATTGCCCAGAGTGTCATTCTGATACCGACAGCGATTTTTCATTCACTTCCCGAATAAATCGGGTCAAAATCAACTCATCGGAGCCAGCAGTGGCCCACGACCGGAACTCGGACAGCGAGTCGAAGCGACCGCGACAGAGCCGAACAGGGTCGGGTACTCACGATGCTCTCGGGAGTGCGACGCCTCCAATGCGGCGGAGGCGCCGTCGGATGACTCGATCGAGCAGACCCGGCCGGCCCCTGGAAGCCAGGCTTCCAGGGGCCTCCCTCTCGGCCCCTCACCCCGAACCAGGCTCACTCACGCCCCACACGCGAAGCGTCGCGCCGCGTGTGCGATCCGCTTGGCCGATGCTCCCGGCAGCTTGGAGACGAGCGCGATGAATCCAGCCAATTCAGCAGCTCTCCCGATCCAGCAGGACACGCCTCAGCTCGGGCGCGCGAACTCTCAGACACCGCGCAAGCTTTCGGAAGCGGCTCTGCATCGTGCCGAGTGCGACGCCCTGCTCCCGGGCGATCTCGGGCAGAGTCGCTCCCTCCATGTAGGCCACGATCGTGCGCCGATCGTCGGCACTCAACTGGCTCAGCGCCTGCCGGATGGCGCTGCGTTTCCATACCCGGGCGGCCAGCTCCTCTGGATCCCGCACGACGGGCCGCGTTTGCCAGGGACCCGAGAGAGGCCCGCCCGCTGAATCCGACCGTTCCATCTCGTCGGGTGACCCGATCATCACCTCTCTCTTCAAGACTTGCGAGATGCAGGTCCTCGCGGCATCCACGACCGCGCCATGAATTCGTATGGACACATAGGCGGAGAGCTGCTGCTCATGCACGTCCTGCCGTCGGTCACGCAGCGCCTTGAAGAGCCCCCAGTAACCCGCCGACAACAGCTCATCGCTCAAGTGGGGGCTCAGCATGAAGCTTCGCTGGACCTTGTTCGCAAAGAAGCGAACGCGATGCGCGTAACGACGCGCCAAGGCCTCAGTCTCTTGCTCGGCTGCCTCCACCCGCTGGCCCTCTCCGTCACCACAGCGACTTGCCTGGCGCAAGCAAGACAAGCGGATTCTTCAGTATTCGGGCAACAGGCGATGTGATACCAGTCACAAGGTGCCGGCCCGAGCGCGGTGAGGAGAACTACCGACGCGAGCGAATCGACAACCTCAACCCGTGCTGGAAGGCGAGCGCTTGATCGATTCGAGGCGGAGACAGAGTTCGCCCGCGGACGGGCAGCGCTCGCCGACATCCTTCGCCAGCAGGTCGAGCACGAGTTCCGCCAACGAGTCGGGGATATCGACGGCGAGGTCACGCGGGTCCGGGGGGGGCGTGTGACGGTGATGGTAGGCGATATCACCCTGTGAGAAGGGGACGGAACCGGTAGCCAACTCGAAGAGCGTCACACCGAGTGAGTAGAGATCGGTCCGCTGGTCGACCACGCCTCCGACGACCTGCTCGGGAGACATGTAGAATGGTGTGCCGCTGATGACAGTGGTCCCGCCTCGCACCTCCTCGAACATCTTGGCCAGACCGAAGTCCATGATCTTGACCAGCTTGTCCGTCGTGAGAAAGAGGTTCGCCGTCTTGATATCGCGATGAACGATGCCCTGCGCGTGAGCGTACTGCAAACCCGCAGCCACCTGTAACCCGACGTTGACCGCGCTGGCGGGCGACAGCCGTCCCTTCTCCTTGAGGATCCGGTGGAAGGGCTCCCCGTCGAGTAGCTCCATCGTGATGAAGAAGTTCCCGTCCTCCTGGTCAGTGTCGTAGACGGTTACGATGTTCGAGTGATTGAGCCGTGCGGCAGCCTGAGCTTCACGCAAGAAGAGCTGGACGGCCCGCGGATGGTGTCTTCGCAAGTCCTCGGGCAGACGCTTGAGCGCCACGATCCGATCGAGTCGTCGATCCCGCGCCTTGAATACGACGCCCATTCCGCCTCGCCCGATTTCCTCCAGGATCTCGTAGCGGTACTCCGCCACGAAGGCCGTGGCGGCCTCGCTCCCGGAGCCCCCGATCGAGCTGCGGGCCAGGCGATCCGCCGCGCTGCGCTGCTTGCGCAGCAACTCGATGCGAGAGGCGACATTCGGGTAGGTGGGTTCGCGTTGCCGCAGGTCTTCGAGCACCTCCAGCGCGCGCTCGACACTCCCCGCGTGCTCCAGCAGGTCGGCGAGCCGCGCGTATTTGTCCGCGGGTGCCGTGCCAGGCCGATAGGTCGCGATGTGCTGCTCCAGCTTCTGTGCTGCGAGATCCCAGTGCCCTTCGCGCTCGAAGGCGGCCGCGAGCAACCAGCTGGCTTCGGCGTAGTCGGAATCCTCGGGTGCAATGCACTGCAGCAAGCGAATCGCGCGCGGACGTTGCTCGTGCTCGAGTGCGATCTTCGCGGCGCGGAAGGTCTCTCCACGACGCTCGAGGGCATTGATCCACTTGCCCACCGCTCGCGCCTCCCGATAGCACTCGATTGCGCGATCGAAGTCCAGCGCCTCCTCGTACGCCTGACCTGCCTGGACGAGATCATTGGCCTGCTTGTGCATTTCAGCGGCCTTGAGCGGCTCCTCGGCCTGCATGTAGAGCGTTGCCGCCCGGCCGTAGTCGCCGAGACCAGCCCGCAACTCGGCGGCCTCGAGGTGCCTGCCCGCCGACTCGAAATAATCGGCTGCGCGCTGGACCTCTCCGCGCTCCCGGTTCAACTGTGCCAGCATGAGATAGGCGCGCTCTGCCTGCCCATCGCGCTCGAGTGCCTGGGCGACGGTTTCGATATCGCCTCTCAGATACGGATCGACGGCGGGCGGACAGCCTTTGAAGACCACCTCGCCGCCGGCCAGATCGATCTCTACGCGTGTCGGCTGAAAGCTGTTGACATCGACCTCGCGCACGACCACGCGATCACCGCAACCCACGACCAGGCGATGAACGCCCTTCTTCAGGAAGAGTCTGACCGAGCTGCCGTTTCCCCGTCTCAGCGAATCGGCCACGCCACGGGCCACTACCGACACGTCCTCCGCCGGCTTGTCGTCCCACAGGACGCGTACGTCGACCGGACACTTGTCTGGGTTGGCATCGTACTCGAGCCGCACCGTCCGCCGATGGCGCACACGAGCCACCTTCTTGTCGCGAACGTCGGCCAGGACCTCCTCGGTGTCGGGATCCATCAACAGTCCTTCGACCGTGACGTAGTAGCGACGTGCCAACAGCCGCCGGAAGTGTGTCTCCCGATTGACGAGATGATGCTCGTGCCGCGTCGAGACGCCGCCCTTCAGGATCGCGGAACGCACATTCTGCGAGGGACGACTCCAGCGCGCCTTGCTGGTCGCGACCCGAACCCGGAAGACCCCGCGCAGCTCCTCCGGATACTGAACCGCGACAGATAGATCACCACGCTGCCGCATCAGGCGCAGCAGGACCAGGAACGCCAACAGTACCGAAGCGATCGTCGCGAGGGTTCTTCGGCGAGCGCCCGTCCCGACCCAGTCCATGCCGGCGGCGATGGCATCGCGTACCTGAGGCGGTAGGAACCCCTGCACCTCTTGGGCGACCGTCTCGACCCGAGCGAGCCAGCCGACCGAACGCGGCTCCGGCCAGATCGGCGGGGATGCATGAGCGCGCGGCGGCGCGGCGAAATCAATCGGAAAGCGACTGCGTTCCAGCCATTCGGCCACCGTGCGATCCGACGGCGCCAAGCCCTCCGCTTCCGCGAGGGCGATTTGGGCATCGCGACGCCGTCCTTCGAGCAGGTAGATCTTGCCGAGATCCTGGTGGATCTTGGCACGCAGCTCAACGAACGCGATGGGATCTTCGGTCTTGTTCAGCAGCGTCAGAGCGGCCAGGTACGCGGCTTCTGCGGCGGACCCATCGCCGCTGAGCAGGCGAGCGCGCCCGAGTCCGCGCCAACACTCCAGCTCGTCGGTCCCCAGCGAAATGGCACGCTCGTAGGCAAAACGGGCACCCTGCCAATCCTGCGCCGCTTCGAATAGGGCCGCCGCTCGCAACGCGGCGCGCTGCTGACGAGCGCCGGCCGCATCGAGCGAGTCCCGAGGCGCGGCGGGGGACGGCCGATAGCGCTCGATCCGCAGCAGCCGCTCGGCCTCGTGCTCGAGCGGCGCGAGTCCGAGTCGGCCCATGAACTCGCCGCCGAGCGGACGGCTCACCGTCCACTCACCCGGTGGCACGGTCGGCGCGTAGGGGATCCGAATGGGCTCGACGCTGTCGAGCCGCTGCGCCAGCAGCCGATCGTCACCCGCATCGATAGCGGATGCCATCGCGAGCCCTGCCAGCAGCGATGTCGCAGCCAGCACGCGAACGAATCTGCAGAGCACAGTCAACGCAGTCGAGGACACGATCGACCTCGCCTCCAGCACGAGTCCGCGCCGGCTCACCGCCGACTGGCAGGCCCCTCTTGGCCTCCCGAGCGTCAAGCGGTACCGGGGCTGCTCGGGAACCCCGCCCGGCGCCAAGCATAGCGCCCCGCCCCCGGCCTCGAACGCCGCGCGCCGGTTCACGTCAGACTGAAGCGGGGCCTGGATCTGATGCCCCTCGGGGGCGGAAAGCCTCTTGGCTGTGGCTGCCCGCCTGCTCAGAACTCGAGGTGCTCGAACGAGAGCGAGAGGCGCCAGGTCTTGAAATCGATCGAGTCCGAGACGGCGGCGGCGGCGTAGCCGATCTCTTTGTCCATCCTCTCGAGCACGAGGATGCCGCGAACACTCTGCTCGTTCTTGAGCAGGTGCTTCCGCACCCAGCCGAGGCGCTGCAACATGGCCGAGATCATCGCCTGTGCGGACTCGCTGCCAGCCACCATCACGACGACGACAGCCCCGCTCTGGTCGCGCGCCAGCAAATCGATCTCGCCGACCTCCGTGGCGTAGCGTGCGCCAACCTCGGCTCCGCTCTCGTCGACGTAGATGCCAAGGCCCGGCTCGAGCAGCTCCGGCTGCTCGACCAGGAGCTGAGCCAGCTGAGGCGATTCCAGAGCAAGGGGGAACGTCGGCTGCGACGGAGCGGACGGCGGCGGGCAAGCGGCGCTGTCGGCACGATGAGGCGCTCGACTCTCGCCATCCGAAGCACTTTCGGGGCGCAACATCGCTGCCTCGAGCGATAGCTCCACCTCATCACGCAGCTCGATGCCGGCGTCGTCTTCCCCGACGCGCTCGACCCGCGGAGTGCAGCTTGATGGAGATAGGGGCGAAATCGCCTCGGACTCCGTCTCAGGCGCAGCTCCGCCCGTGCCGTCGATCAATCCCTCCGCCCGCTCGGAGTGCCCGCAGTTCGGGCAGACCTTCGCGCCGTGGGGAAGGCGCGTATTACACGATCGACAATTCATGATGCCCCCTCCGGCTCAACCGCTGGGGGAGGCCGTGCCTCTCCCCGGCTGTCTCATCGCCCGAAGGCACGAGCTCCTTGAGCTGCGAATGCGAACGAGATTCCGACACGGCCCGAGTCGTGGCTTCACCCGGCACCAGCGAGCGAAAGCCCCGAGCCGGGCGACGTCGGCCGGAGCAAGTAGCTCCGACACCGGAGCGGGCAGGACGGCCGCAGGTCGCTTCGTATCAGCTCTCTTCGCGCACGACGTCGGCGCCAAGGGCGCGAAGCTTGTACTCGAGCTTCTCGTAGCCACGGTCCAAGATCTCGACATTCTGGACCACGCTCGGACGACGCTCGGCGCACAGCGCCGCGATGATGAGGGCCATTCCCGCACGGATGTCGGGACTGCGAAGCGACTGGCCTCGTAGGACAGTCCTGCCGGTCACGAGCACCCGATGGGGATCGCAGACGATGATGTTGGCCCCCATCTGCACGAGTGGATCCACGAAGTACATGCGACTCTCGAACATCTTCTCAAAGAAGAGGACTGCGCCCTCGCTCTGAGTCGCCAGCACGAGCATCGGGCTCATCATGTCGCTGGGAAACTGCGGCCAGGGTCCGTCGTCCACCTGCGGCATCGCACCGCCTGCGTCGGGCCGGATGCTCGGCCGTTGGCCGGGGGCGAGAACGATGCGATCATTCTCGATGTCCAAGCTGATGTTGAAGCGCTCGAAGACGCGGTTCATCATCCAATAGTGTCCGCGCACCGTGTCACGAATCGTAATCCCGCCTCCGGTCGCGGCGGCGAGCGCGAGAAAGCTCCCCACCTCGACGTGGTCCGAAACCACACGGTGTTGGACTCCGTGCAGACGATCTACTCCGGTGATCGTCAGCGTATTGGTCGCCAGGCCCTCGATCTTGGCGCCCATGCCGCTCAACATTCTGGCCAGATCCTGAACGTGGGGCTCACTGGCCGCATTGAGCAGCGTCGTCGTGCCCTCGGCCATCACGGCGGCCATCAGAATGTGCTCCGTGGCCGTGACGCTGGCCTGATCGAAGAAGAGCATTGCCCCACTGAGCCGCCGCGGGGCGCGAAAGACCAGCTCGTCCTCGTCGACGTCGACGCCCAGCCCTCTCAGGCCGTAGAAGTGCGAGTCGAGCCGACGTCTGCCGATCTGATCGCCCCCAGGCCGGTGGAGCTTCACCCGCCCGAGACGATGAAGCAGCGGCGCAACCATCAGAATCGACGTGCGCGTCCTCTCGCATAGCTCGTACGGGATCTCGCTCTCGCAAAGGTTCTTTGCGCAGATCGACACCTCGCCCTCAGAACGCGTCACATCCGCCCCGAGGTACTCGAGGATTTCGAGCATACTCGCCACGTCCCGGATGTCCGGCACGTTCTGCAGCAGCACGACCTCGTCGGTGAGCAGCGCGGCCGCGATCATGGGGAGGATCGCGTTCTTGTTGCCGCTGGCGGCGACTTCGCCGTGGAGCGGCTTACCCCCATGGACGATGAACTTGCTCATGCCTGGCGTCGCCCCCCCCCCTGCAGCGGTCTGAGCGTAGAACACTTCCGGGTGGTCCGACCAACTGTGCGAGCGCCGCCGCCACTCGCTGCGAGACAGCGGACGAGCTGACCCGCAGTTGACAAACCATTCGGAATTGCTTTGTTTCCGTGGCTTTCCACGATGCGAACCACAGGCCTTCACCGCGCCCTCCTCGGATCTGCTCATCGACCCGGCTATGGTCGCGGCCGAGTTTCCCACCCTCTCAGCGAGCCTCCCGAGCCCGTGAGGCGACGCCCTGCTCGATGACTGGAGCGACGAACCATGCGCCTTCCTCGAATCTCGAGACCGACCTGCTCGCTGCTTCTGGTGCTATTGCTGGTGGCCTGTGCGGGCGGCAGCAAGGGACCGGCTCCGATCACAGCGGTCGATGTCACTACGGCAGAACAGGCGGGCAACCTGGAGGATCTCTACCAGGACGTGAGCGCGCGCCTCGCTGGCGGAGAACTCTCGGAGAAGCAGGCCGGAGAGCTGCGAGTCATCCAGCAGCAGGTGGGGGACAAGCTGGCGACGGGTCTAGCTGCACGGATTCGCCAGGTGCTCGACGAAACCCCTCGCTTCGACGGTCACCTGCCCGCCCGTACGGTCGAGGAACAGCACAAGCGGCTGGTGCCGATGGGCGGCTGGTCGCAGTCGCGTTATCAGGCGATGAGCGAGGAGCTCAGCTCCGAGCTGCAGAAGACTCGAGCCGCCGTCGCCGAGCGTCAGGCCCAGCTCGACGGGCTGCCTGAAGCAGACATCCCCGGACGTCTGCGACTTCTCGAGGAGATGAGCGCGCTGGCGGGTGCGGGATCGCCGGCCCAAGCGGGCTACACGGCTCGCAGAACAGAGCTGGTCGCGACGCTGAGCCGCGACGCCGCGCAGGCCATTGAAGACGAGAACTACGAGGCGGCGCAGCAGATGCTCGCGATCGTCCAAGAGGTCGATCCCAGCGATGAGAACACGGCCGAGAAGCTGGCCACGGTCAATACGAAGGTCTTCGAGAAGAACTTCTGGCAGGTACTGGAGCGGGGTGACGCGGACGAGGGGTACGCGCTGCTGACGGCCATCTCCGAGACCGGCAGCTTCGATCGCGTCCGCGTCAATCTCGCGAGCTCTCGAGACGTGATGGCTGACTACTACGCGAGCCTTGGCGACGAGGCGACGAAGGCGGGGAATGTTCCCGCGGCCTATCGGCGCTTCAACGAGGCCCGCAACATTCGCAAGCTGCTGGGCGACGGCACGACCCGAGCGCCCGCCGAGGAAGCCGCCTTCATCAAGCTCGTCGACAAGCGGTACGAGGCGGCGAAAGGCCGCGACCAGATGGGGCTGGCCTGGGGCTACCTCAACGTGATCAAATCCATGCAGTCCGTTACGCCCGCGCTGCGCCGGAAGCTACGGGAAACCCGCGAGAAGGTACTGCAGCGCGCCATCAAGCGGCTCAGTGCCTCTCCGTTCGAGAATCCGCGTGACAGCAAGACGGAGTTCGGCAACGCGGTGGAGTCGAAGGTGATCCAGCACCTCTTCGAGGCCATCCCGAATGACATTCGCATCATCGAGCGTGAGCAGCTCGGCGACATCATGCGGGAGAAGCAGATCAAGGACAGCGACAGAGCAGGCCAGCGTTCCGGAGAAGCGACCGGCCTGGCCGCCGCCGACTATCTGGTGCAGGGAACGATTCTCGAAGCAAAGGTCGACAGCATCGAGAAGAGCGGAAAGAAGACGATGCGGGTCGCCACGGAGCAGGTGTCGCAACCGAATCCCGACTACAACCGCTGGGTCAACCTCAGCTCCAAGGAGCGCGACGATACACCCGAGCCGCCCAAGACCGTGATGGGCCCCAGAAAGGAGGATGTCACCATCGGCGTGACGCTCCACCGCAAGGTCGGAATCTTCTCGGTCTCGTATCGCGTGATCGACGCCAGGTCGGCCAAGGTGATCTTCGCCGATTCTGTGGACGCCAAGGCCCAATACGAGGACACCAGCAGCGAGGGCGTCGAGCTCGGTGATTTCAAGCTCGAATTCAAGCTGGCGAGCCTCCCCTCGGACATCGAGATCCTCGACGGGCTCGCCGACCAGGTTTCCGAGGAGGTCGGCACCGAGCTGGCCAAGGTTCTGGCCGCGCCCGAAGAGACGTACCGAGCCGATGCGGACCGCTATGCCGACGAGGGCAACTACGAAGCCGCCGCACAGCAGTACGCCTTCGCGATCGTCCTGTCCCAACGCAAGGACAAGAACGTGGAGGATCTGACGCAGAAGCTGCGGGATACCTCGATCGCGAGCGACGCCGAGTAAGTATCCATCCGGCGACCCGGATCGCGGTTCTACTGGGGCGCGGCCGCCGCTCGGGAGGCGCGACTCAGCGCGTCGCGCGCTTCGGCCAGGCGGGGGTGACCTGGCGAGATGTCCGCGGCACTAGAGAGATAGCGCTTCGCCTGATCGAGCCGGGACGACGCTAGCGAGCGCTCGGCCAGGCTGAGATAGCGGGAGGCGACATCCTCGAGCCCGCTCTTGGCGGCGCGGTTCTCCGGGTCGAGTTCGAGTACCGCCGTGTATTTCTCATAAGCATTGTCGCCTCTCGGGCTCTGAAGGCGATTCTCAGTCAGCGCGACCTCGGCGCCCCGCAGCAGGCCGACGATGCGGACCTTCTCGAGCGCACTGACGGTGCGCCGGGTTGGTTGCGGCCGCGGCTGCGCAACCGGCGCGCTCTTCGAGTCCGATTGACCCGCATTCGTGTCGGTGCTCGACACACGCTCACCCCGCGCCGTGGGACTCGCCTGCTCGGAGGGCTGCGCCGCCGACCGCGCGATCGGAGCCTCGGGCCGAAGCCCAGTGGCGGGGGCAGCCGGGCGCGCTGCGAGCTCGGTCTGCCTCAGGCCGTCGCCCGTCAGCAGATAGCCCGCCAACGCGAGCCCCGACGCCAGTACCAGCGCGGCAGCAGCCCACTTGCGGGCGGGGGAAAGGAACGACTCGGTCGCGCCCTGGCCTCGTGGCGTGCTGACGCCGGTCGGCGCGGTGCCAGGCGCAAGGAAGAGACGCTCCACCATCCTCGGCCGATCGGCCGGGTCCAGCGCCAGAAGCGGCTCGATGGCCGAACGCAGACCGACCGGGATTTCGTCTGGAACGCGGTGCAGATGCCGCCTGGCGTCGACCGCCTCCATCATGGTCGCACCCATGCCGAGCGAACGGCCGAGCGCCGCCGCGCAGAGCACGAGCCCGAGACTGTAGAAGTCGGATCGCCCGTCGATCCTCCCGCCGAAGAAGCCGAGCTGCTCGGGCGAGGCGTAGCTCAGCTTGCCCTTGAATCCGTCGACAATCGTGCCCTGTCCCTCTTGCAGGATCTTCGCGATCCCGAAGTCGATGAGCTTCGCCTCGGAAACGTCACCGCCCGGCAACACGACATTGTCCGGAGACACGTCACGGTGAACGACACCACAGCTGTGGGCGGCGGTCAGTCCAGCGGCGAGGCGAGCTCCGAGCTCCACGACTTCGTCGGGCCTGAGAGGGCCGTGCTCCATCTTCTCGGAGAGTGAAACGCCCTCAATCATCTCCATGATGAGATAGACACGGCCGTGCTCGTCACTCAATAGATCGTGGCAATGAACTACAGCGGGATGCCTCACGGCGAGGAGCGCCTTGGCCTCGCGCAAGAAGAACTCGTTGGCGCCCTTCTTGCCGCTGAGCTCCGCATGCATCATCTTGATCGCGCGCGGCTCCTCCAGGCGACGATGTTGCGCGCGGTATACCTCGCCCATTCCGCCGGCGCCGAGCACCTCGATGATCTCGTACTCACCAAAGAGAATGGATCCCGGCACGATGCCCGGGTGAGGGTCGCCAGAATCCGGTGGCTGGGCGGCTCGGCGTTCGCGGGTGGATGCTACGCGGGTCGCCGCATTGACGTCGACGCCCTCGACCGCTGTTTCCTCGGACGCTTGTTCGGGCGGGTGCTCGGTGGGTGAATCCGACGCGATACGGGTCACCGCGTTCGCGTCGACCTCCGGGTCGGGAGAATCGACTCCGCCTCCCCCCCGCTCGCTCTGCCGATCGTCACCCTTCATCGCGTCTCCCAGATGGAAGCGAATCGCCCCACTCGTAGCTACCCGACCGCGGCCAGCCGCAACTGGACCGGTGGCCGAGCCTCGGGTTGCTCTGCTGATCGGCCCATCACCGAGAAGGCTGAACTTGCGAATGGTGATTCCACCCCGCAGCAGAAGCGAATGGCCTATCCTCGGCGCCGCCTGTCACAGAGCACGAGTCGGGCTCAACACAGAAGAAGCATGGACGGCGCCCTTGACGAGAACGATCCCCGGCCCCTACGACCCGGCTGAAATGAACCACTTCCTCGAAACCTTCCTCTACCGTGAGGAGGCCTTCCTGATCGACGAGATATCGTGTCTCGACGCGGAGCAGGGTCTTATCGAAGCCCGCCTCGACACGACTCGAACACTTCCCTTCGCCAGCCAGCAGCGTATCAGCGCCCATCACCCCGGCCATGTCTCGGGCGCAGAGCTGCTGATGGTGACCGGCTGTCTCGGCTGCATGCATGCTTGGTTCTTCCACGGCTGCCGTTGGGACGAGGGCTGGTTCGGCTTCGGCAATCGCGTCCATCGGGCCGACTTCAAGAACCTAGCGCTGATCGGACCACCGCTTCGGTTGGAATCGCGCGAGGTGCGCACGCGGGTCGGACCGCGCCGAGTCGTCCTCCGCTACGAGTTTCACTTCTGGCAGGATGACAGGCTGGTCTACTTCGGTGATCAGACGGCCATGTTCTTCAATCAGACGGCACTCTCCACATCGCTCTGACGTGCTGGCGGGGCTCGGCCCACCGCGGTGCCAGGACGAATCTGAGAGCCCACGAACCGGGCTCCGGGCGCCGAGCAGCCCCTGATCCACCCGTCAGAACGGCAAAGAACCTCTGCAACCGGCGGAAGTGCTCAAGCCGGGGCTCCCCGACTGCCGATTGAAGGGTGACTCGAAACGGGCCCGGACCCGCGCCATGGCGGGCCGGCGCCCGGCTATCGGGGAGAGCCCGGATGCCGGCCTACCTGAAGTTCTATCAGCTCGACAAGACACCTTTCGAGAGCGGAGTTCGCGGCAATCTGGTGCTCGGCACCGAAGCCCTGCGCAGCGCTTTTGCAGAGATCGAGCGCGGGCTCGGCGAAGGCGCACCCCGCATCTGCCTGGACGGCAACGCGGGCATGGGCAAGACCAGCCTGGCTCGGGCGCTGCCGAAACTCCTGGGGGACGACACGCGTGTCGTGCTGCTCCTCAATCCTGCGCTGCCCTGGTCGACGCTTCGCTCGGCCATTGTCAGACAGTTCGACCTCGAGAACGGAGTCCTGTCGCGCAAGACGCTGATGCGAACAGCCGCGGCGGGCTGCCGGCTGGTGCTGGTGGTCGATCAGGCAGAGCTGATCTCGCAGGAATCTCTCGAGCACCTGGACATCCTGCTGAACTATCGCAGCGATGAAGACAAGCAGCTGGTCCACTGTGTTCTACTCGCCGACCTCGAGAGTCCCACCCGGCAGGGAGAGCACCCCCTGCTGTGGTGGCTGGACTCGCTCACGACGCTGCAGGTCGAGTTCGCCCCGATTCCCGCATCCGGCATCGGGTCCTATATCAACAAGCACCTGAAGCGCGCCGGCTGGAGTGGGAATCAGCTCTTTACGCCCGACGCAATGCTGGCCGTTCACCGACTGACCGGTGGCGTACCGCGCGCGGTGAGCGAGCTATGTGAGAGGATTCTCGCCGAGGCGGCGACACGCGGGCTTCGGCAAATCGGCTTCGACCTCGTAGAGGACTTCTGCGAGACGCAGGCGAGCGGCGGAGACGGCGGGGAGGCCGACACCGGCAGTGCCCCGCAGCCGACTACCGCGGCCGCAGAGCCCACACACGAAACGGGGAAGAGCGAGGAGACCGACGACCCGGCGCCTGACGCCGCATCACACGATGTGTCTGACGCGAATCACGCTGAACCAGAAGAGACCCACTCTGAGTGTTCGACGAGCGCTGCGACGCCACTCGGGCTGGACGCCTACTTTGCCAGCGGGCCGCGACACACGAGCGTGAGCCCCGAGGAGCACTTGGGCGAGGACGCGAAAGACTCACCGGACGAAGCCGAAGAGCACTGGGACTACGAGGCGAGAACCGGCAGGCGGCGAACCGGTCGCTGGCTGACCGCCGCAGCGCTGGTCGCCGCGCTCGCCGCGGGCGGTTACTCCATGCTCGAAGGCGACTCGCGGGAAACGCCAGCGAGTGCGACCAGTCGTAGGCAAAGCACGGACGCGAAGCTCGCCCGGGACGTGACGAAGCAACGCAAGAAGGAGTCGAACAACGTCCTGGCACCGGTCCCTACAACCGCGGCGAAGGGGGACGAGCCTCTTTCGGTCGCCGGACCGGGCACCGGCGCCCGCGAGACCAATGCGTCTCCTGCAAGCCAGGTCAATCCGCCCGAGCGCGAGTCCGCCAGCAAGCAGGCGGCTGTCGCGACCGCGGCCGGGCCAGCGACCCCAACCGGGCAGGCGGGTCTCACCACGGCCAGCGACTCGGTAGGACCCGCGCCTCCAGCGACGACGAAGACGCCAGCGAAAGCCGTGCAGCTCAGCGCTGCCAAGAAGGCGACGACTCCCCAGTCCAAGCTCGAGGCCGAGGCGCCTGGCAACGCTGCACCGGCTACCGGCAGTCAGGACCAGGAGCGTGCTCCTGCGGCGCCTGCCGATCTCGGCACGGGATTCCGCGACCCTGTCAAAGCTGCCGCGGGTCGGCGCTACTGAGGTACCGGGCGCGTCCGGAGTGCTGATCGCGAGACAGCTGAGACCGTCCGTGCCGCGGGTCGGCGGCGCCGATTCCGGAGCAGGCGGATCGCCCTTCTTGCCCCTCGGGAAACAGTCGTCATCTCTTCGCACTGATTCTGCCCTCTTGATGGTAAATTGGGGGGATGTCAACCCACCAGTATCGGGTGTCGGCCGGCGCCGCTTTGTTGTTCCTGGCTCTGCTGCTGATCGCGACCCCGGCCAGCGCCCGTCACCCCCACCAGCGGGCGGACAGTGGCCGTCGGGGGCTCATCAAGGCGCTCGAGAGCGCACGGCGCTGTCATTTCCGCGCGCTCCTGCTCGGTCCCGACTCCCGCTGCAGCGTGAAGCCACCTCCGCGGCGCTACGCGGAACTCTACGAGGACGTGCTGGCCCTGGCCTTCGGCGCGAACGCCCCACCCGCCGCGCCGCTGTCGGAGTGGCGCATGTATCGCCAGTGGCGTTGTCAGATCGCGATCGACCGCGCCGTCACGAGGCGCGTGATCGATGAGCTGCGACCTCGACGAAGGCATTCGCGTTCTCGCAAGCGCGCTCGCCGCGCGAAACTGCGACGGATGGCGGGTATCGAGCGGCACTGTGATGTGGAGGTCCTCGCCAGTCGGCGAGGTGTCGTGCTGCCCTCGGTCGGCGAGCAGTGCCACGCAGCGGTGGGCGCGCCGGGCAGCCATATCGACGTGCCATCACTCACCCGCTGCCTGGACACACTCGTTGCGACATGGATCGAGCGCACGATGCCATCGCGCCCGGCACGTCGCCCGAACATCGTCGTCATTCTCGCCGACGATCAGCGTTACGACGCCATCGACGCAACCCACTCACCACAGGCGGGGAGTGAAGTGCCCGCCATGCCGGCCGTCATGGACCGCCTGGCCAATGAGGGAATCAGCTTCAGCAACGCCTTCGTCAACACCCCGATCTGTGGTCCCAGCCGGGCCAGCTTCTTCACGGGGCTCTACGCCGTCAACCACGAGGTTCTGCGCAATGTGGGCACCGGTTCATGGGCGCCCTTTGGCGGCAATAACTTCGACGATTCCACGACGATCGCCACCTGGCTTCAGGAAGCCGGCTACTACACGGGCTTCTTCGGCAAGTACATCAATGGCTACTCGATGCGGTGGGATCCCGCCGTCGAGGCCCCGTACGTGCCTCCTGGCTGGGACGTCTTCAGCGCATTCAACGCCAGCTTCAGCGTCGACCACGAGATCTTCTCGATGGTGGAGAACGGAGACATCGTCGAGTACGGACGCGGCGAGGCCGCCTACTCGACGGATGTCCTGGCCGATCAGGCGTTCGAGTTCATCGCGCAGGCCGCCCGCTCCGATCGCCCCTTTCTCGCCTACGTCAGCACCGCCGCACCACACTTTCCCTGGACGCCCGCTCCCAGACACGTCGGCTCCTTCGCAGCAGCGGCGAACTGGCAACCTGCGAACTTCTTCGAGTCGGATGTCTCCGACAAGCCGCGCTGGGTACAGAATCTCGCGCCGCTGACCTGGCTGAAGGGCCTCGCCGCACGATCACTGCGCCAGGAGCAGCTCGCGATGGGGCTCTCGATCGACGAGCTCGTCGGGAGACTGCTCGACCAACTCGACGAGCTCGGCATCGGGGACGATACGGTCGTCATCTACACATCGGACAATGGACAGGGCTGGGGAGAGCACCGCTGGCTCTCCAAGGGCTGCGCCTGGGAGGAATGCAGCCGTGTGCCCCTGATCGTGCGTTACCCCAAGCTGGCCCCCATGCCGCGCGTCGAGCAGAGCATGGTCGTGAATGTCGACCTCGCCACCACGCTGGCCGAGTTCGCAGGCATCCCACAGCCGCCCGGGCTCGACGGCCGCAGCTTCGTTCGCAACCTCGACGCGACCGCACGTGACGCGCGCTCGGATTTCCTTCTCGAGTCCCATCCGGCGAGCGCGTTGGCTCACGTCGGCGTCCGCAGCTCGGACTGGAAGTACGTCTTCTACTACCGAACCTTTGAAGAGGAGCTCTACGACCTCGCGAACGATCCCGCCGAGCTCCACAACCTGGCGGACGACCCGGCCCATGCGGCGCGTCTCAGCGAGATGTCGACGCTCCTCAACGAGCGATGGCCGGGGGGTGCCAACTGGCCGTTCTGAGAGGGCCGAGCACGCCGGACCTCGCGATGGCGCCGTGGTACCGTGTGTGTCGGGTGGCGCATCTCGCAACAAACCGCATGGAGCCCACGTGAGCGAGCGTTTCTCGGCCCGGGAGCGAGTCCTCAGCTTCGGATACGCGATGCGGGGAGTCGGCGTGCTGCTCCGCACACAGCACAACGCATGGATTCACGGCCTCGCAACGATCTGCGTCGTCCTGGCCGGCTTCTGGCTCGAGGTCTCTGCGAGCGATTGGTGCTGGCTCGTGCTCGCGATGGTCCTGGTCTGGACTTGCGAGGGGATGAACACCGCCCTCGAACGGCTGGCCGACGCGGCCCTCCCCGAGTTCCACCCGTTGGTACAGGAAGCGAAGGACTCGGCCGCGGGCGCCGTACTGCTCGCGGCCATCGGCGCCATCGTGATCGGGCTCCTGGTGCTGGGCCCGCCTTTTCTGCACTGGCTCGAAGGCGCGGGCTGATCGGACATCGCGCGCGACCATCAGTGGACAGTGCCAGACGATTGATCGCACCCGGCGATACGATCGAGCATCCATCGACATTCGGGACGCGAGAGCACACGGCCTGACATTCGGGACGACACGTCCCGCGCTTCTATTCTCTCTTCTTGATTGCTCCATGGCGAGTGCGATGAGATACTTCCGTGGGGCGAGCGATGGGTGATGAAGAGAAACAGAGCACTGCTATTCGACGCTGACCCCGGCACTCTGCTGGCGATGAGATGCGAACTCGAGGGTGCCGACTTCAGCGTGACGACGACCGGAGATGCGGAAGAAGCTTGGAGCATCTTCATCGTGCATCAACCCGATGTCGTCGTCGTCAAGCTCTCTCCGTCACAGCCGCTCGCCATCAAGCTGATCCGTCGGATTCGGGGCGAGGCAGCCTCGTGGGTTCCCGTAATCGTCACCGCTGCTGAGCGGGGGAGCGAAGTGCTCGACGCTGCCTTTGCAGCCGGTCAAGAGGCGGCGACTCAGCTACTCCATCTGCCGCGAGATCTCGGGCGCATCGCCCTCGCCGCAACGGACGCGACACAGCTCGATGTCCACAACCTGCGCGAAAGGCGACGCAGGCGCCTCTACCACGATCTGCGCCGTGCACTCCTGGAGTGCAACGGTGTGATCTCACACGTCGCGGAGCAAATGGGAGAGGATCGAGCCACGATCTACTACCACCTGAAGAAGTTCGGTCTCTACTAGACACCGCTGAGTAGCGCTGTTCACCACGCGTGTGGACACGTCGAGAACACCTGCGCACGCTTCGGATAGCTACAACTCTCGCGCAACTTTCACGTTCTTTCGCATTGTAGCTCGATGGCGCCCAATGCATGGTAGGCGCTCAGTGATCTGATCTTCCCGCCTGCGCGCGCGTCACCTCGAGCGTTCGATTCCAGAGGGTCGAGTGCTCGAGGCGGGCGAAGATGGTCAGAAAGGACACGAGAACAGAAACGCAGAGAAGTGCAAAGATTCAAAGGCAGCAGGGCAGAAAGGAGAGCACCGTGAGATACGCCTTCGCAGACTTCGAGCTGGACGATCGCATTGGCAACCTCAGCAGACGGGGCGAGCGACTGCACGTACGGCCGAAGGTGATCGCCCTGCTCGCCCATCTCATCGGTCACCGCGTGCGCGTCGTCTACCGACAGGAGCTATTGGATCTGCTCTGGCCGGACGTGTCCGTCGGAGAGAGTTCTCTCTCGACGCTCCTCAACGAGGCCCGGGCGGCCGTAGGCGATTCCGGCTGCCGCCAGCAGATCATCAGAACATTTCCCAGGCGGGGCTATCGCTTCATCGCACCGGTCGAGCTGCGCGCGATGGGTGAACCTCGCGGCGGCGCCGGCATTGGCGACCGAAAGCTGCACCTGCAGCCGCTCGACGAGATTCTTGTGGGGCGCGGCGACATCCTCGCGCGGGCCGACGCCGCCATTTGCACGCTCGCTGAAAGTGCGCCGAGGCACCTTCTACTGTGCGGCGAAATAGGAAGCGGCAAGAGCCGCACGGCGCGGGAGATCGCCTCGATCGCCCGTGGACGCGGGATGGGGGTACACTTCGCGCGCTGCGAGGCATCGACCGACGCTCCGCGACTCTGGCCCTGGTCCCAGGTCTTGAAATCGCTCGCCGACTCCTGTCCACCCGACGACCTGGCGCGAGAGTTCGGAAGAGAAGCGCCAGTGATCGCTGGGCTCACCTCCGGAGCAGGTGCGCAGATGACCGGCCCGTGGGCTCGAGGAGGCCTGGAGGCCAGCCAAGCGCGCTTTCATCTCTTCGACTGCGTCAGCCGACTCCTGCGCCGCTTCGCCGCGAACCACCCGCTGATGCTCGTGATGGAGGATCTCCACTGGGCGGATCGAACATCGCTGCTGCTCCTCCATCACTTGATCCGAAGCTCTCGCAACGGCCGACTGATGGTCCTCGCCACTCTGCGAGATCGCCCACACCCGCGAGACGCCGAGCGGCGTCGACTACTCGCGGAGCTGGATGGCGATGCGCCACTGCGCCGCCTGTGTTTGACGCCTCTGTCACACCACGAGGTCAGCGAGTTCCTGGCGCTGGCGGGGCTGCCGGAGCAGTCACAGGCCGCCGTCGAACGGCTCCACGAGTACTCGGGCGGGAATCCGCTCTTCCTGGCCGACACGCTCCTCTCATCGGCGCGACTGGGCAGCACGCATGCTTCTGGAGACATCTCGAAGCATCTGCCGCCCCCTTCGCCACATCTGCGGACGAGGCTGGAAGGAGTGCTCACGGAGCTGCCGGAGGGCTGCCATCATCTGATGCAGCTCGCAGCCGTCATCGGTGACGCCTTCTCGCGTCCACTGCTGGAGGCGGCGAGCCCGGCGGAGGGAGAGCGTTTTCTCGAACTTATCGAAGCCATCGAGGCCGCGGATCTGATACGTCCGCACACACGTCGAAGCCACTGCTACGAATTCAGACATGGCGTGATCCGCAGCGCGCTGCAAGCCAACTCCGGTGCTGTTCAGAAGGCCCGGCTCCACTTGCAGATCGGAGAGGCGATGGAATCGCTCTACCGAGCGGAGCTGGATCGGCACCTGCCGGCACTCGCCCGGCACTTCGCCTCGGCCGTCAGCGGTGGCGGTGGCGCCAAGGCGATCGACTACGCCACACGGGCCGCGACACAGGCAAGTGAACGTCACGACCACGCCGAGGGGTCGCGGCACTATCGCCTGGCTCTCGAAACGATCGAGATCTGTCCGCCGATCGAGACCGAGCGCAAATGTCACCTGCTGGCCGGTTTGGCGCGAGAGAATGCCCTCTGCGCCGTCCCCGACGAGGCGCCCGGAGCCCAGCGCCAGCCCGCGCCTCTGGCCCAGAGGCCGGCCGGCCAGAACGAGACGGCGAGTGCCCAAGCCGAGCCCGAGCCACGCCGCGGCCCTGACCAGCGGTCAGCGCTGTGCCTTCCAAGCCAGTAGCCATGGAACACCCGAGTGCCACGTCGTGGCGGCAGCAAGGGCGCGCGCGAGCCTGACTTGCGTTCGGAGAACTTCGCAATACGATAGGGCCATCCATCGGTGTGGAGAGGGAGACGCCTGCTCTGGCACGCGTCTCAGACAAGCCACGACGCGCGACCGCTATAGCGACCCGCGCCGCCTCTCGCCCGGATGCACCGCAAGCCAGGAGAGAGACCATGAGTGGCTATCTGAACGATGTCGTCCGGCTATATCTGCGCGAACTCGTCGACTGGGAATCCTACTTCGGCTGGCGAAAGGGTCCGGAGGCCGACATCGAGGCCGACCGGAACGCCATGGGCGACATTCTCGAGACCGCCGCCCAGATCTGCTCCGAGCTGGAGCAGGAGACCCGCGCGGGCTGGGAGCAGGAAGCCAAGCTCGAGGACGGACACGTCGTCTATCCGCCTCACATCACCAAGGCGTACGACAAGCTGCGCGAGGCGGGCTTGATCAGCTTCGGCGTCCAGGAGAAGTACGACGGCTTCGAACTCCCGTCTCTCGTCGCCAATGTAATCCTGCAGATGGTGTCACGCGCCGACGCCGGCCTCATGACCATGGTCGGCCTGCAAGCGGGTGTGGCGGACGACATCCAGGAATACGCCTCCGAGGATCTCAAGCGACAGTACCTGCCCCGTTTCGCCTCGGGCGAGGTCATGGGGGCGATGGATCTGACGGAGGCCGAGGCCGGCTCCGACCTCGGCGGCATCGTGACCCGCGCCAGCGAGAAGGACGGCCGCTTCTTCATCGACGGCAGCAAGATCTTCATCACCAACGGTGGCTGCGAGGTGCATCTCGTTCTCGCTCGGGACGACGACTCGTTCGAGGAGTCCAAGGGAACGACCCGAGGACTCTCGCTGTACATCGTTCCCCGCACGCTGCCCGACGGCAGCCGCAACGGAGTACACATCCCGCGTCTGGAACAGAAGCTGGGGATCCACGGCTCGCCCACCGCGACGGTAGACTTCGAGCGGGCGGAGGGGTTTCGCATCGGCGTGAAGGGTGAGGGCTTCAAGGCCATGCTCTCGCTGATGAACAACGCCCGGCTCGGCGTGGCGGCCCAGGGCATCGGCATCGGGGAGGCGGCACTCTCCAGCGCACTCGAGTACGCGCGCCAGCGCATCCAGTTCGGTGCTCCGATCGCCGAGCAACCGCTCATGAAGGACAAGCTCGCGCGCATGACCCTGGAGCTCGAGGGAAGCCGCGCCCTGCTCTACCGAGCCTGCTCGTTGATGGATCGAAACCGCGCCATCCGCAGCGCACTGGCTCGGAGTGAAGGAGGCCAGGGCGAGCTGTCGGAAGCAGAGCGCGTCGAGCTGGAAGAGGAGCGCCAGCGCAACGACACGCGCGTCCGCTTGCTGACGCCGCTGGCCAAGTACATGGGTACCGAAGCGGCCGATTCGATCACGCGGAACGCGATCCAGATCTACGGCGGGCTCGGTTTCATGGCCGAGTCGGAGGTCGGCAAGCTGCACAGCGACGCCATCATTACGACGATCTATGAGGGCACCTCTGAAATCCAGGTTTCCTTTGCACTCAAGGAGATCGGCAAGGGCGCGCTATCCGTTGTCTTCGAAAGCCTGAGGCAGGAACTCGAGGCGTTCGAATCCCCCGAGCTCAAGACCTTTGCGGACAAGGTGCTACGGGGCATGAGCTTGATCCTGGATGCCTCGAGTGCACTGCTGGCAGATTTCTCCTATGCGCTCATGTCAGCCCAATCTCTGGCCGAGGTGGTGAGCAGCGTGATCGCTGGCGCCGAGCTACTCAAGCAAGCCAAGGCGGATCCGAATCGCTTCGACCTGGCCGCCTCTTGGATCAACCGCCGCATGGTCGATCTCGAGGGTCGCTGTCAGCGGATCAAGGAGGGTTCGGCGGATCGGCTCGCACGCTGTGACAAGATCATCGCGCTGATCGAATAGCGAGTGCCTGGCGTACGCACATCTATCGCCTGGGTATCAGGGCGACGATCGCGTCGATAGCGGCCCTTCTCTCGGCGGCCCGATTCTCCGAGTCGTCGAAGAAAGACAAGAAGAAGTCACCGTCGAGAAGCACGATGATTGCCAACGCCAGAGCCTTTGGATCGCAGTCGGGCGGGGCCAGCACGGCGATGACCTCTGTCAGTGCACCCGTGTAGCGCTGATGCATGTCCAGCAGAGTCGCGATCATCGACTCGCGGAAGCTCTTCGCGTCGATCGCCCAGCGCACGAAGCCCTCGAGGGCCGGCCGCTGATTCACAGCAAAGGATTGATAGAGCGCGATCTGCTGAACGAGCCGCTTTTCTGGGTCGACTTCTTCGAAGCGGTGCTCGAGCGCGGCGCGAAAGGGCTCGATCAGGCGGTGGAAGGCTTCGCGGAAGAGTCCCGCCTTGTCGCTGAAGTGCCAGAAGACGGTCGCTCGGCTCACGCCCGCGCCCTGAGCCACCTGCGCCACGGTCGTCTGCTCGAAGCCCTGCTCCAGGAAGAGCTTCGTCGCCGCTACCAGAATCCGCTCCTGGGTCGCGGCCTTTCCGCTGAGTTGCTCGCCCGCCATATCGCTGGAACGTCCTCACCGGTTGGGCCCGAGTGGGCGCCCGACACCCGAAGAGCATCAGGAAGATCATCCGCGGGGGCAAGGCGCGAACGGCCACCTCCCGCGGGCATGGTTCTGAGAATGCCGAGCCGCGACGAACGAGCTTCATTCTGACGCGAGCTGTCGTAGGCGCTCTGCCATCACCGCCGCCATGGCGGCTTGAAGATTGTACGACGGGATGAAGCCCGCCATCGGGATGCGCAGCACATCGTCGGCTCGCTCTAGCAGAGCGGCGGGAACGCCGCGCTCCTCTCCTCCCACGATGAAGAGCGTGCGCCCGGCCAAATCCGCCTGCCAGGGCGCGCGATCGCCAACATCCTCGATGGCAATGACGCGGAGGCCGGCGCACCGGGCTCGCTCCACCGTCTCGATCGCTGGCTCGAAGAGGACCGGCAGGAAGCGATCTGCCCGCATGGCGGCACGATAGGCGTCGCGACGTGCGGTGCGATCGAAGGGCGCATCGATCACGACGCCATCGGCACCGGACACCTCGGCCGTGCGAATCACAAAGCCCGCGTTGCCCGGATAGGCAGTGCCGGCGAGCAACCAGACCGCCCCGGCGTGCGACAACAGCAGCTCGAGATCGACCGTTGGATTCGGCCCCAGCAGGGCGAGCACCTCCACGGAACCGCTGCGCGGTGCCAACCGCCGAAGCTCGCGTGCACCAACGGCTCGAATCGCGATTCCGGCCCGCTCGGCGTCGGCGAGAAGTCGGGAAACGGCTGGCGAAGCCTCGGCGCGCGAGTGGAGGATCAGCCTCACTGGCTCGCCCCCCTCGATGGCACGACCGATCGCCGCGGCGCCGCTCAGCTGGCGGCGTTGCGGCGCGTCGTCACTTCGCTCTTGGCCCGACATGACCTCCAGAGTAGCGACGCAGGCGGGGTGCGGCCTTGGAACCGGTCAGCATGTTATGCTGCCGCGGTGAGCACGAACCCGGAGATCCAGACCGCATTCGTCACTGCGGGAGAGATGCGATTCGAGGTGCACCAGTGCGGCGACGCGGCGAGCCCCCGACTGGCGCTCTGCCTGCACGGTTTCCCCGAGCACGCCTATTCGTGGCGCCACCAGCTTCCGCTACTCGCCCGGTTGGGATACAAGGCCTGGGCTCCGAACCAGCGGGGCTACGGCGCCTCGAGCCGTCCCAAAGGAGCCCGCAGCTACGCGCTGGATCTCCTGGTCGAGGATGCGGCTCGGCTGATCGACGCGGCCGACTGTGAGAGCGTGACGCTGATCGGGCACGACTGGGGCGGCATGGTGGCCTGGATGTCGGCCCTCAAAGCGGTGCGACCGATCGACAAGCTGGTCGTGATGAACCTGCCCCACCCCACACGCTTTGTGGAGCACGCGCGCGGGCTGCGGCAACTCAAACGATCCTGGTACATCTTCTTCTTTCAGCTCCCGTGGCTGCCCGAATTCGCCATGACCCGAAACGACGCACAATTGGTCGGCCAAGCATTTCGCGGCATGGCGATCGACAAGAGCCGCTTCCCCGACGAGGTGCTCGAGGTCTATCGCCGCAACGCGCTTCAGCCCGGCGCCGCTACGGCGATGATCAACTGGTACCGCGCTGTGCGATATTCCAGCATGGGCCCGGGCGAATTCGCCGAACTCCCGCCGCTCGAGATCCCGACCCTCATGATCTGGGGCGAGCACGACACCGCGCTGGGTGTCGAGCTCACCTATCGAACCGACGAACTGGTGAAGGACTTCACCATTCGCTACCTGCCCGACGTCTCTCACTGGGTGCAGCAGGAGGCACCCGAGGAGGTGAACGCCATGCTCGAGGCCTGGCTGAGAGGCGAATCCGTACCGGGCAACGCGTTCAGCAGTGAGCAGCGCGGATCCGCCGCGTGAAGAACACCGATCGTCCCCTTGGCGCAATCCACTGCGCGTGGCTGGCCTGGCGAGAACCGGGCCGAGCTTCGGACGATGAACTCAACCAGGAACAACGAGCTGGAGAATGAAGACATGAATCCCGTACTACGCACAGACGCCTTCCTCGGGGAGACCCACATCGTGACGGGTGCCGCACAGGGCATCGGTCACGCCGTCGCTACCGCGCTGGCGACACACGGAGCCCAGGTCGCGCTGATCGACCTCGACGAGGGGCGCCTCGGCGAGGCGCGGGACGAAATCAAGAAGTCCGGCGCGCCCGAGCCGCTCGTCGTCGCCACCGATGTCACGCGAGAAGAGGATGTACAGCACGCGGTCGCACGCGTGCTCGAGGCCAGCGGCTGCATCAATGGCGTGGTCAACGTGGCCGGCATCACGCGAGATGCCCGAATTCCGAAGAAGTCGTTCGATGACTTCAAGCTGGTAGTGGCGGTGCACGTCCATGGAACCTTCCTCTTCATGCGTGAGGTAGCGGCCCAGCACTGGCACCCGCTCTTCAAAGGGAACGGAAACAAACCGCTGGACGATGGTGCGAACCGCTTCATTGTGAACTTCTCGTCCGTCAGTGCGCGCACCGGCAATGTGGGGCAGATCGATTACACCGCCGCCAAGGGTGCCATCGAGGCGATGACCAGAACCGCGGCGCTCGAGTTCACCGGCTACCGCGTGCGCGTGAACGCCGTTGCGCCAGGCCCGGTCAAGACACCAATGCTCGCCGCCGTCCCGCCCGAGGGCATCGAGGCCATGAAGGGCAGAACGCTGCTTGGCAGGTTGTGTGAGCCCGAGCAGATGGCTGCGACCGTAATCGGCATCGCCGACCCCGCGCTATCGGGCTACACGACCGGCCAGGTCTTCCAGGCAAACGGGGGGATGTACCTGGCCTAGGGCCCGACATCCTCGATCGTTCGAGCACCCCCGGTCCTGCCTACTCGCCCGATGGAACTGGATCCGATCCGCACTCGGCACGCCACGTGCCCGACGGGCAGCTCACGCCGGTGCCACCCAGGCCGCAATAGCCGCCGGGGTTCTTGGCGAGGTACTGCTGGTGGGAGTCCTCCGCGAAGTAGAACTGAGGAGCCTCGACGATCTCGCTGGTGATTGGACCGTAGCCGTGGCGAGTGAGCAGAGTGTCGTAGACGTCGCGTGACGCCTTGGCAGCCTCGAGCTGTGATGCCGTGTAGCAGTAGATCGCCGAGCGATACTGCGTGCCCACGTCATTCGCTTGACGCATGCCCTGTGTCGGGTCGTGGTTCTCCCAAAAGAGCGCGAGCATGTCGTCGTAGCAGGTCAACTCGGGTCGAAAGACCACGCGCACGACTTCGTTGTGACCCGTCAGCCCACTGCACACCTCCTCGTAGAGGGGGTTCTCGGTGAAGCCTCCGGCGTAGCCCACGGCGGTCGTGCAGACACCCGGCGCCTGCCAGAAGGCGCGCTCAGCGCCCCAGAAGCACCCCATCCCGAAGAGCGCCAGCTCCATCCCGTCGAGCGGGGGCTCCATGGGCGCGCCGTTCACGAAGTGCCGCTTCGCCACCTCGACCCTCTCGGATCGGCCCGGCAGGGCCTCTTCGGGCTTCGGCATGCGAGGATCGGACAACGACCACATTTCGAATTCCTGGCGAGACGACCGGCCGATCACTCGTCGACGATCGTCACCTCGGCGATTCCCTGCAGCGAGACTGTCTCACTCCCCTCTGGCAGTCCAATCAGATTCGCCCGGTAGGTGTAGGTGACAGGATTGCCCAGGAACCGGCGGAGCATGCGGCCCCAGAAGCCGAAAGCCTCCACTGGCGCGTGGCGGTGGATCTCTCTGTGCGTGGTGATCTCATAATCGGCTCCGGCCGCGCTCCGCACGCTCATCCGCCACTGCCCGCTGCTGCTGGCGAGACGGGTGACACGCACCGCTTCGAGTGCGACCGGGGCGACCTCACCCTGGCGCCAGAACCAGCCATCGACCCCGCCCCCGTCGCTCGGAAAGCGCGCGAGCAGGAGCGTCGAGCCGCTGGCGGCGAGCCCTCGAAAGCGCACCCAACGCTGTGCCAGATCGCTCGGTAGGGTGGTGGAGCGGGAATGGTCGGCATAACCGTGGCCGTTCAGCGTTCTGCTGGCACCATCGCGATCCTCGATGATCACATGGGCTGGTGCCCAGGGGACCAGGATGTCGGACTCGTAGAAGTCCGCTCCGATCCGAGTGGTCTTGTCGAGGGGGCGCACGGGACGGATGGGAGCAGCCAACACGAGCGTGACCGTACGCGCGTCAAAGACTGCCCGCAGCTCTGTGCGCTCGCCACCGCTGAGGCGGCACCTGCCCACCTGCAGAGCCGGGGGATCGCCGGGCCTATACGACCACTCGCCGCGCGAGACCTGGACCGATTCCGACCAAGTGGGCTCACCACGCTCGACCAGCAGAGCACGACAGCCCCCGCGTCGACTGCTGGCACCAACATTCGACACGGCAAGCTGCAGCTGCAGGTAGACTTCGTCCGCCAGATCGGCGATCAGCGTGTACGACTCGGAGAAGGTCTTCTTGTTGACGACCTCCGGCTCCAGGACATCCGCCACGGCGACGCCCGAGATCGCGAGAGAGATCACCAGATATGCCAAGGGGCCCAGAAGCCGACGCGCCCGCCGAGAGATCATGGCCGATAGGTTACGTCACATCACCGACCAGCGCGCCATCCTAGCCAAAGGTGAAGCCACGTTCGACGGGTGCCATCGAAGGCGTACACTGATCTCGACGCCGTCACGTCGGGCAGGCGTTCAGCCACCGGGTCGAGTACCGCTATCCGGTAGACCGCGCGACGTGGCGACGAGGCGCAGGAGTAGGAGCGCGGGAAGCAGGAATCCGGAAGAGAGACGGAAGAAGGACGGAAGAGAGGCGGAAGAATGGCGCAGTCCATCAAGGAGACGGCCTGGGGGCCAGAGCACATGCCCGACATGTCGGGCCGGACGATCGTGGTCACGGGCGCCAATGGCGGCCTTGGCTACGAGGCGGCGCGACAGTTCGCCCACCGCGGGGGACACGTCATTCTCGCCTGTCGCGATCAGGAGAAAGCCGAGTACGCCCTGCAGACGATTCGCTCGGAACGCACTGACGTGTCTATTGAGTACCTGACGCTCGACCTGGCGAGCCTCGAGTCGATCCGGTCGTTCGCGAAGCGCTGCCTCGACCGGCATTCGCGGATACACGTCCTCTGCAACAACGCCGGCGTTATGGCGATCCCCCAGCGACAGACCGTCGACGGATTCGAGATGCAACTCGGAACCAACCATCTCGGACACTTCGCCCTGACGGGCCAACTACTGCCGGCGTTGCTCAACTCTGCCGGAGCACGCGTGGTCAACGTCAGCAGTACGGCACACCGCATCGGGCGCATGGACTTCGAGGATCTCAACTGGGAGCTTCGCTATGGCCGGTGGGCCGCCTACGGCCGGAGCAAGCTGGCGAACCTCCTCTTCACCTACGAGCTCCAGCGCAGATTCTCGGCGAATGGAACTGACCTGATCAGTGTGGCCTGCCACCCCGGCTACGCGGCGACCAATCTGCAATTCGTCGCTGCGCAGATGGAGCACTCATCGCTGCGTCAGCGAGTCATGGAATGGGGCAACCGGGTTTTCGCTCAGAGCGCGGCGATGGGCGCGCTGCCAACACTCTACGCCGCCACCTGTGAGAAGGTGACGGGGGGTGACTTCATCGGTCCGAACCGACTCGGCGAGACCAGGGGGCACCCAACGACGGTGCGGTCCAGCGCTCGCTCATACGATCGAGGCAGCGCGAGCGAGCTCTGGCGCCATTCGGAGAGGCTCACCGGCATTCGCTATGAGGCTCTGTCCGACGCCGGCTTGGACTCGGCTCAGAAGGCGTACTGAATCCCCGCAGTCATCAGCCACTTGGTCCTGAGCTGGGGGCCGTCGAGATACTGATAGGCCGGCAGGCCGGCCTCGAGGGCCAGCCGCGCACCGCGCAGACCTCCGGTCGGGGCGTAGAAATCGAGACTGAAGAGCACATCGAGCCGGCGCCCGTCCTGTCGGTCGCGATTCTCCCCGGTAAGCAGGCTCCCCACGTGCTGGTCATCCTCACCGTTCAGCTCGGACCATTGCTGCCAATTCATGCGAAAGGAAGTGTCTAGCCACGGTAGCCACCGGCGGCCGAACCAACCCGTGGCGCTATATCGATTCCCGAGCGTATAACCGCGCTTGTTCGTGCCGGCATGAAGAACGCCGGAGATCTGAGCGCCCCAAGCATTGCCACGCCAGCGACCGTTGTAGGTGAAGCCGGGCAACAGATCGATCGTGCCCGATCCGAGCTGCATGATGTATGGAAGTCGCGCCGGCTTGGATCCACTCATCGGGGTCATGTCGGTCACGTTCGTCGCGCCGGATGGCAGGCTGAGCCCGATGTTCAGGTGGACCAGGCCGAACTCGTCTTCGTAGACGCGGTAGAGCAGAGATATCCTGGCATCGCCGAAGCCCCTCGCTCGGGTGGTGAACGGGCCACCTCCCGACCTGATGTTCCACATCTTCTTGTCGATGAAAGGAATGCTCGCGACGAAGGTGATCTCGTCCAGGGCAACCCACATCGCCTCGAATAGATGCGTGCTGCTCACCATCCGACTGGGGACGACCGCGTCGCCAGTCCTCTGTTGCACCTCTTCGGCGCTCAGCTGCGTACGGCCCATCATCAGATCGTCCATCACCACACGCTGGAAGCGGTAGGACAGCATCGCCTGTCCCTTCGCATGAACCTGCTCTCCGAAAACGCCGATCGGCGGGTGCAGATGGGGCAGCGGCCGCTCCGTCGCCGCTGCGGGGCAAACGAGCGCCGGCAAGACGATGCAGCCGAGGAGTAGGGCGAGCAGAATACGAGACATTGAATCTCTCCGGGCTTCGTAAGCGAGAGCGGGAACACGCGGATGTCGCTGCATGCGAAAAAGCTAGCCCGCCTATCTCACCGGGGCACCGCCACCACGGCTTCGCCTCATGGCCGGTGTGCCATCATCCGCAGCTGGGGGGCACCGCTCCACGCCATAGCGACCGCCAGATAATGGCAGGATGAGGGACGCGTGCGCCAGTAGTGCCACCGCTCGCCGCTCGACTCGATCCCCTCCTCGAAGCTCACGCGGGCGCGGCCATCTTCGGCCAGCTCGAATCGGATGGCTCTCATTGGCAGCAGCATCCCGGCGCCGAGCGCTTTGAGATGGGCCTCCTTCAGAGTCCAGTAGTCGAGAAAGCGCCCGTGACGATCTTCACCGGCTCGGTGTTGCAAGTCGAGCTGCTCGTCCTGCGAAAACATACGGCGGGCGATCTTCGTGATTGATCGCTGGCGGGCGCAGCTCTCCACGTCGATGCCGACCTTCGCCTCGAGCGCCACGACGCAGGCAACGAGCCCCTGCGTGTGTGAGAGGTTGAAGCACAGTGCGGGTCCGCCGATGGCGTTGATGATCTCGGGGCGTCCGTGCTCCCCGAACTCGAACCTCCATTCGCGCGGATCTACCGCGCGGTACTTGGAGAGCACGCTGCGCACGAGAGCGTGCGCCGTGCGAAACTCACGCCGAGCCGCCTCACCGCGGCGGCGGTCATGGCGCTTGCGCTCCTCCGGCGAGAGCAGGCCGAGTTGACGACGCGCCTCAGTCGCCTCCTCAGGCCGATCGCTGAAGGCATACCACACCTCCGCGACGCCCTCTTCCAGGCTGCGCAATCTGACCTTCTCGCTCATGCCGCGCCCTTGGACACCGGAGCCGGGCGCCGGATCAGCCGCGCATGCCCGCGGCCTTGGCAACGGGATGAAGGCTCTGCTCGGCGCTCGGGCGGGCATTCATGCGCTCGAACCACTGCTTGATACTGCCAAGGGAAGGGTCGAATGGCTGCCCGACGGTGGCAGCGAAGTCGAGGAAACAGTAGAGCAGAATATCCGCCAGGCTCGGCTCCGGGCCCGCCACGAAGTCCCGTCCCGTCATCTGCTCGTCCAGCCAGACGAGCCCCTCTCGCCCGATCGCCTTGAGATCGTCGGCCGCCTGCGGAATGCAGTGCCTCCGATTCTTGAATATCTCCAGTCCCTCGCCGAAGCGAAATCCATCGGCCATCGGGTTCGTGACTCTGTACTCGATACGGCGGAGCCACATGCGGGTATTCGCGCGCGACTCCGGATCGATTCCCACCAGGGCCGGCTCCGGTTGGAACTCCTCGAGGTATTCGCAGATCGCCACGGTCTCGGCCAGCACTCGACCATCGTCGAGTTCGAGGGCCGGCATTTCGCCTGCCGGATTCTTGCGGGTATAGGCCGCTTGCCTGTTCTCCCCCGCCATCAAATCGATCTCGCTGCACTCGATCTCGATGCCCTTCTCTATCATGAACATACGAACGAGTCGGGGGTTCGGACCGACGGAATTGTAGAGCTTCATCTCTGGATTCCCTTCTTCGAGTAGTTGCCCGCTCGACCGAGCGGGCCTCGGCCAGCCCGAAAGCGATCGAGACCTGACGCGCGGCCATACGAAGAATAGCCGCAGACCAAGGCTCCGGGGGACCCGATCGCGCTCGCTCAGCACCGCCCGTGGTGCCGGGCGGCGGCCATCGCAGTCGATTGGCGTTATCCTCATCGCCCCACACGGGGCGGGGAAAGAGCCAGAGTCGAGGAAGGAAGTCGAAATGCCCGAGTCCGCGTTGCTTTGCGAACGAGACGGCCACGTCCTGAGCGTTACGATCAATCGCCCAGAAAAGAAGAACGCGGTGAACGCTGAGGTGCTGTGTGGTCTCAGCGATGCCTGGCATCGCCTCGATCGCGAGGATGAGCTGCGCGTCTGCATCCTGACCGGCGCCGGCGAGAACTTCTGCGCGGGCATGGACCTCGGGGTCATCGGCAAGCTCACGAGCGGTGCTCCACCTGAGGACGAGTTCGAGGAGCGCCTGAAGAAGGAGCCGAACATCATCTTCGACGGCTGGCTCAAGACCTACCGCCCCAGCAAGCCGGTGATCGCCGCAGTGGAGGGCTTCGCCCTGGCCGGCGGCACCGAGATCCTACAGGGCACGGATATCCGTGTCGCTGCGCAGAGCGCTGTCTTCGGCGTAACCGAGGTGCAGCGCGGCCTCTTCCCGATGGCTGGCTCCACGGTGCGGTTGCCGCGTCAGATTCCGTACACGGTGGCGCTGGAGATGCTCTTGACCGGCAACAACTACACGGCACAGCAATGCCAGGAGTTCGGTCTGATCGGCCACGTCGTCCCCGACGGCCAGGCAGTGACCAAGGCGCGGGAGATCGCCGACCGTATTGCGGAGAACGGCCCGCTCGCCGTCCGGGCGATTCTCGAGTCCGTGCGCCAGACGTTCGGAATGCCGGAGAAGGAAGCCTTCGAGCAGAAGGAGATGGCGATCGGCATCCCGGTCTTTCGATCCAAAGACGCCCAGGAGGGGCCGCGCGCCTTTCTGGAGAAGCGCACGCCGGTCTTCACCGGCAAGTAGCTCACGAATCGACGACCCGCGGAGAGCAGACGACCATGGCGATGTCCTTTGCGGGGAAGACCGCGGTCGTGGGAATCGGAGCGACGGAGTTCTCGAAGAACTCGGGTCGCAGCACGTTGCGACTGGCGGTGGAGAGCAGCGAGATCGCGATCGCGGATGCGGGACTCCAGCCGCAGCAGGTCGACGGCATCGTGACGTATACCGTCGAAGACAATCACGAGATCGACGTTGCACGCTGCCTGGGCATCAAGCAGCTCACGCATTTCAGCCGCGTCCACCACAGTGGCGGTGCAGCGTGCGGAACACTTCACCAGGCTGCCATGGCTGTGCACAGCGGTGCCTGCGATTACTGCTTGGTCTACCGGGCATTCAACGAACGCTCTGAAACCCGCTTCGGTGTGGGCGTGCAAGGCCGCGCGTCGACATCGGTACCGATCGACGTCGACTTCGGCTGGAGCTCTCCCTTCGGCCTGCTGACGCCAGCCTCGTGGGTGGCAATGTTCGCGCGCCGCTACATGCACGAATACGGTGCTACCAGCGAGGACTTCGGCCGCATATCGGTCGCCGACCGGAGGCACGCCGCCCGCAATCCCAAGGCCTTCTTTCACGGCAGACCCATCACGCTGGAGGAGCACCAGGCCAGTCGCTGGATCGTCAAACCGCTACACCTGCTGGACTGCTGCCAAGAAAGCGACGGCGGCCAGGCGCTCGTAATCACCACGCTCGAGAGGGCGCGCGACCTGCCCCAGCCACCCGCGGTGATCGCCTCGGCGGCGCAGGGAAGCGGCGAGGATCAGCAGATGATGAAGAGCTATTACCGCGATCGGATCACCGGGATCCCGGAGATGGGTCTGTGCGCCCGACAGATCTGGCGCGACACCGGACTCACGCCAAAGGATATTCAGACCGCCATCATCTATGACCACTTCACGCCCCTGGTCCTGCCACAGCTCGAAGAGTTCGGTTTCTGCCAGCGGGGGGAGGCCAAGGACTACATTCGAGACGGACGCATCGAACTCGGGGGGGAGCTGCCCATCAATCCCAACGGCGGCCAGCTCGGAGAGGCTTATATTCACGGCATGAACGGCATCGCCGAAGGCGTGCGTCAGGTGCGCGGCAGCGCGGTCAATCAGGTTCCTGCCGTGCAGAACGTACTCGTCACCGCCGGCACCGCCGTTCCGACCAGCGCGCTCATCTTGTCGCGTGGACATTGAACATGGCCGCCAAGCTCGACATCGTGGGGTGCGGTCGCCTGGGCAGGACACTGGCCCGACTCTGGCACCAGAGCGGCACGTTCGAGATCGGTCGCATTCTCAACCGCTCGCGGGCAAGCGCCGCGGAGGCCGCCGGCTTCATCGGAGCCGGGCAGCCGGTGAACGCGGCGGGCGAGCTGATGGCCAGCGATCTCCTGCTGATTGCGACCTCCGACGACGCCATCGAGGACTGCTGTCGCGCACTGGCCGAGTCCGAAGCCATGTGCCGCGGCGCGATCGTCTTCCATTGCAGCGGTGCACTCAGCAGCGAAGTGCTCGCATCAGCTCGTGCGCGGGGCGCCTCGCTGGCGAGCGTCCACCCGGTGAAGAGCTTCGCCGCGCCGGGGACGGCGTGTCAGAGCTTCGCGGGAACGTACTGCGGAATCGAGGGAGACGACGACGCAGTCATCCGATTGCGGGAGGCGTTCGAGGCGATCGGCGCTCGCCTATTCACAATCGATGCCCGATTCAAGACGCTCTACCACGCGGGAGCAGTGATCGCGTGCAGCTATCTCGTATCACTCGTCGAGCTGGGGCTCCGCTGCTACGAGAAGGCCGGCATTCCCCGAGCGACCGCCGAGCAAATCCTGGCCCCGCTGGTCTCGGGCACGGTCGAGAACACCTTCGGACGGGGGACGGTGAACGCCCTGACCGGCCCGATCGCGCGCGCTGAAGCGAGCGTCGTCGCAAAGCAGATCGAGGCGCTGGCCGAGTGGGATCCACGGCTGGCGGCTCTCTACCGCGATATCGGATCGGTCGCGCTCGAGCTTTCGCGAGCGCAGGGCTCGGCTTCTCCAGAGGCACTCGCCGAGCTGCAACGCGTGCTCGAAGCTTGCCGTCGATGAGCGTGAAGCGGGCGATCCTCGCGCTCCTGGCGCTCGCCGTCGCCGGCAGCGCCTCTGGGGCCGATCCCGGGCGAGCGCACCCCCACCAGGGCGTACTGCCGCCGTTCGAGCCGGTACCTCCCGAGGTCGCTCTCGACGCCGAGCAGCGCGCCAGTCTCGCACGCGGTGAAGCGGTTCTGACGCAGCTCAAGGCGCGCGGGGGGGGCCGCGGAATGGCGGTGCAGGACATCGCGGCCCCGCCGAGTATCGTTTTGGGCCGGATCGCTGACTTCCGCGCCTACCCGCGAATGGTCAAACACGTGCGCGAATGCGTGCCCTACCTGGAAGAGGGTGAGGAAGTGCGTGTGCGCTTCGTCCTGCGCGTGCTCGGGCTTCGCTACGAGTACTACGTCCGGCACGTCTTCCGCCCCGCCAAGGGCTACATCACCTGGACACTCGACTACTCTCGCGAGAGCGATCTCGACGACTCGGTCGGCTACTGGTACGTCACGCGCCACCCCACGCGGCCCGGCTGGGCGCGGCTCTTCTATGCCGTCGACATGCGTACACGCGGCTGGATGCCGGGCCTGCTGCGCAGCTTTATCGCCACCAAGGGCCTGCGCGATGCAACCGGCTGGGTGAAACGTGAGGCCGAGGCACTGCAACGTGAGCACGATCCGGGGCACGCCTCTCAGGCGCGCGTTTCGTCGAAGTAGCCGAGCAGCGCCCCCGCCGCGTTCAAGCGGGACCGCAGCAAGCGGGTGTCGACCTTGCGAACGTCCCCGCCACACTCCAGCGCGAGGGCGGCCGCAGTGCCGGCCGCCTCGCCCACCGCCATGCAGGCGGGAATCTCCTTGGTGGCATGGTGGGCGCGGTGGTCGACCGAAATCATGCGACCCGCGGCCAGTAGATTGTCGATCTCGCGAGTCTGAAGGCAGCGGTAGGGAATGGCGTAGACCGCTCCGTACTTGGTCCAATGGCCGGTAACGCAGATGGCGTCGTCGAAGCCCTGGTTCATGTGTTCGCGCCCGAGCACGAATTCACCCCGCAGCCGGCGGCTCTCGGTGATTCCGAGCTGAGACGCGATGTTGCAGAGGTGGGCCTCCGACATCTCCGGAATCTCGTCCCGCAGCCGGCGCACTTCGTCCATCACCATGCGCCGGCATTCGAGCTCTGCGTAGGTGAGGTCGCGTGGGTCGGTGGCATCGATCTTACGGTCAATACGCGCGGCGCTGCCCCAGGGCAGGAGCACGACACCCGGATTCGGGGTCTTGAAGAAGCCCGCGCCCGCATCGAGCGCTCGCTCGACGTCGCGTACACCGCCCATACGAAACCAGAGCCAGGGATGCACCCGCTCCAGCTCGAAGGCGCAGCCCGCCGACGCCAGAATATCGGCGTCACCGCTGGCGTCGATCACCACGTCGGCCAGGATCGCCCGTCGCCCGGCCTTGCTCTGGAAGACCACGCCGCGAATGCGATCGCCTTCCACGAGAGCGTCTGCGCCCCACATGTGGAAGATCAGGTCGACTCCGCTGGCGAGCACCATCTCATTGAGCGTCTGCCGCATTACCTCTGGATCGAATGCCACTGCGTACCTCACGCGATGGTGAGCGCGCGCACCACCCCAGATGAGGCCCCAGCGGAAGTACTCACGAACGCGTTCCGGGGTGTCGTCTCCCCACTCGCCGGGCGGCGGATGGAAGGCACCCCCTGCGGCCTTCATGCGATCGACGGCCTCCTGACAAAGCCCCCCGATGACTTGATTCCCCTGGCCGTCATCGAGCGTCAGCAACAGCGCAATCAAGCCGCCGGTAGCCAAGCCGCCAAGCGAGCCGTACCGCTCGACAAGCACGACTTCGGCGCCTGCCCGTGCGGCTGCCACCGCCGCGCAAACGCCAGCGCTTCCTCCGCCGACGACGAGCACATCAGTCTGGGCGAGCACCGGTGTTTCTCGCTCGGGCTCTACGATCTTCAGATCGCGGGTCATGCGAGAGATCCTACCGTAGAAGACGACAACACGATCGGGGCGCCATGCTAGCCAAGAGACCATCCCGGAGTGTCGAGATGACAGTTCCGTTGTGACTGGAACAAGCACACCCGGCGGATCTCGGTTTTCACTGCCACCTCTTCGCATGCGGGGGCACTTACCCCATGTCGGGAGACGATCCGCATCCAGCTCAACTCCAGGCAGTAGCACTTCACGTCTTTCTCCTTGGCCAGACGCTGAGCCTCTCCCCAGAGTCGAGCGCTGGTCAATGCGTCCTGTCCGCCGAAACGGCGGACAGGACGCATCCCGCTGCGCAGCGCTGTGGGGAGAGCGAGGCTCGATCAGTCGAGCGGCGCGAACGCTTCGTTCTCGGCGATCCGATCCGCCATGAAATCGAGGAAGACACGAAATCGCGGTGTCTTCGCCAGGTCGGGGTGAACGAGCAGCCAGAGGTCGAGCAGGTACTCGCGGGCGCCCGGGACACGCTTGAACGACGCCTCCGAATCCCCGACAAAGCACCAGGTATAGCCGAGACCCATGCCCGCTCGGATCGCGTGGCACAGAGCCGTGCCGGAGTCCACTCGGCAGCTGATACTGGCTCCAGCCGGGATGAAGGGATCCATCCTGCGAGCCATCTCGCCCCCACCGTGGTTCTCGTCCCAACCGATCCAGCTCTGCTCGGCCAGGTTCTCGAGCGAGCCGCTCCGTTGCCAGTCCCGGTACCGGTCGGAGACGTAGACGGTGCCGGCAATGCGAGCGACCCGGCGCCCCGTCAAGTGTGGAGACGGACCCTTGGTCACGCGAATCGCCACGTCGGCAGCTCGCTTCGTGAGATTGAGCGGCTCGATACTCGTCACCATCTCGAGCCGAATGTCGGGATATTCATTCGTGAACCGGCAAAAATCGGGCATCAGCAACCCACCAAGGAGATCCGTCGTCGCCACTCTGACGACACCGCTGAGCCGCGCGTCACGTCCAGCGAGCTGACGATCGAGCTCCTGGAAGCTCTCTTCGATGGATCTGGCCGTGTCGAGAATCTCGGCCCCCCCTCGCGTCAGCTCATAGCCGGAGGAACTCCTCTCGAATAGCTGCGTGCCGTAGCTTTCCTCCAGGCTCGCGAGGCGGCGCAATACGGTCGAGTAGTTGACCCCCAGCACGCGCGCCGCCTGCGAGACCGTCCCCTGCTCGGCGACCGCAACGAAGAAACGCAGATCATCCCAGATCATCAGCGGACCTCCGGCACCTCCCAGACCCTCTCAGGAGGCTTATGATTCTTGCATATTTGCAGATCAAAAAAGGCGAAAATTGACAGTTCTCATGCAGAGCTGCCTCTCATACTCTGGCATTGCTGGACGAGGCGCCTCGGCATTGAGTGGGATCCACCCACGGGGCGCAGGTGGCATGGTGCTGCGGGTGAGCTGAGGCGCGCCGGCGGTACCAGGCTCCATAGCTCGGATGACGGTTCGACGCTGAAATCCGGCTCTCTGGCGGGTTGCGGAATTAGCGTTGCGGCCGGCCCCGCGGCGCAAAGAACGCAACCGGCCCAGAGGGCCGGAAATCCGAGGGACGGACACGGGTCAGCAGACGTGCCGGGTCTCGAACTCCTCTCGCCGCTTCATCAGGGCCTCGATCTTGGCTTCGTCCACCGTGATGAAGACCGCCTCGGCCTCGGCGGTCACGACCTGCTCCGCCATCAAGCGGCCCTCGGCAAAGATCTTGCGACCCTCCAAGCGCGTCATCTCGGCCTCGAAGTAGAGCTCCGTATGCAGCGGTGTCGGCTGCCGGTAGCGGACGGTCAGAGTACCCGTGAAGCCGGACTTACCCGAGAGCGACTGGACGTAGCCCAGCACCTCGTCGAAGGCCGCCGCCACAAAGCCACCGTGCACCGAGCCGGGCGGCCCCTCGTAGGCCGAGCCGAAGGTCACCGTGGCGTGAGCCGTACGCTCGCCCGTCTGTCCGATCACGATCGGCGGAGCCAGCGGATTGGCGAGCCCGATCAGCGGGCTCTGGTCGAAGAAGGCGCCCACATCGCCCGAGTTCGCCGACTCCGCATGGCCGGGCACGCGCTTGAGCCGCGGATGAGCGGCCAGGGCATCGGCATAGCTCTCCAATCGCTCGGCGGCGCGACGCAGCTCTTCCTCCGGTGCGTTGCTCGGCACGAGTCGCTCGATAACCAGACGCATGGCCCGCGCCAAGCGACGCTTCTGATCCCAGGCGGCGGCGCCCGTGGTCTTGACAGAGTCGAAGGGCGGCTTGATATCCGGACGTTGGGTCTGTTTCTTCGCCATCAGGCAGTCTCCGATTCCCGAGTGTTCTCAGCCGACCGGCTTCACGTCGACGGAAATGCCGCTGAGAACGCTCGTGCCAGAAAGGGGATCGAGCAGGCGCTCATCGGCGAGCTGGTTGACATTGGCGCCCGCTTGAAGCTCGCGAGCCCGTGAGAGCCGGGTGCCTGGCTCGGTGTGGCCATAGCCATGCGGAATGCTAACGACGCCGGGCATCATCTCATCGCTCAGCTCCGCTTCGACTTCGATCGCTCCCGCGCTCGAGCGAACGCTCGCCATGCCACCGTGCCGGACGCCAGCGCGCCGAGCGTCCTCCGGGTTGATGAGCAGCTTGCAACGATTCCTACCCTTGGCCAGCTCCGTGAGATTGTGGAGCCAAGAGTTCATGTTGCGCTGCTGGCGACGGCCGATCAGGAGCAGCCCCCGGCCGCCGGCTGACTCGACCAGACTGGCGCGCAGACGCTCGACGTCCGCCACGATCAGATCCGGAGCCAGCTCGATGCGGCGGCCGGGCGTTCTCAGCAGCTCCGGCAGCCGTGGCTCGAGGGGACCGAGATCGAGCGCATGGGGGATCTCGCGCAGCTTGGCGAGTGACACGCCATCGCCCGCGTCTCGAAAGCCGTCGCCGTAAGGCCCTGCGCTCAGCATCAGGTCCAGCAGACGGGTCGGTCCGCGCTGCGCCCCGAGCCTGGCCCGCACGACGTCGAGTCCCACGCCCTCGCTGGTGCTACCCGGCCGGCCGACGAAGCGAGCGAGACAGCCCTCGAACATCAGATCGTCGAGGACCTCGGCCGACACCCCGTTCATTCGCGCCGCCAGCTCGACCAGGATCTCCCAGTGGTGCTTCGCCTCGGGCTCCGGCTCGAAGACCTGCGGCGAGTAGCGCGCCATGTTGCGTACGGAGGTGGTGGCGAAGAGGAAATCGTAGTTGTCGTGTTCGAGCTGAACGGTGCTCGGCAGGATCACGTCCGCCATCCGCGTGGTCTCATTCAGGTAGATGTCTACCGACACCATGAAGTCGAGCTGCCCGAGCGCCTCGCACAGACGCCGACCGTTGGGTGTCGTGAGCACCGGATTGCCCGCCACCGTGATGAGCGCCCGCATGCGCTGCTCGCCCGCGGAGTCGATCTCCTCCGCCATGGCCGCGGCCGGCAGCTGGCCGTCGATGCTCGGCAACCCGCGCGCCTGGCTGCGATACTCGGCGAAGGGCATGGCGGCCGCGGGCTCGTCCACGGGCTCACTCTGTCCCGTGGCCGCACGCGGAAACATCACGCCGCCGGGACGATCGAAGTTGCCGGTCAGGATGTTCACCACATCGACCAGCCAGCTCGCCAGCGTGCCGAACTCCTGGGTGCAAGTGCCGAAACGGCCGTAGCAGATGGCGCGTTCCGCAGCCGAGAAGTCGCGGGCCAGCTGGCGAATCTCCTCCGCCGCCACCCCACTGATCGGCGCCACGCGCTCCGGCGAAAAGCCGAGTGAGAGTTCGCGCACCGTCTCGATGCCGTCGGTGAACTCGGCCAGACGGCCCGGCGCGATGCGATGCTCTTCGAATAGGACGTGGACCAGCGCCAGGAGCAGATGCGCGTCGCACCCCGGTCTGATGAAGAGGTGCCGGTCGGCCACGGCGGCGGTCTCGCTCCGGCGCGGATCCACGACCACCACGCGGGCACCTCGCTCCCGCATCTGCCTGAGCCGTGCCTTCATGTTCGGCGCCGACATGATGCTGCCGTTCGAGACGAGCGGATTGGCCCCGAGAATGAGAAAGAAATCGCTGCGGTCGATATCGGGGATCGGAAACAGCCAGGCGTCTCCGAACATCAGTCGGCAGCTCACGTTCTTGGGAAACTGGTCCACCGTGGCACCGCTGAAGAACCGGTTGCTGGCCAGCGCCTTCATGAAGAGCTCGGTGTACATCATGGCACCGAAGTTGTGGCCCGTCGGGTTGCCGATATAGCTTCCGATCGCGTCATTGCCGTGGGCCGCTCTCACTTCGCGGAGCCGATGACCCACCAGCTCGAGGGCTTCCTGCCAGCTCATCTCCTGCCAGCGGGCATCTGCGCCGGCCGGCCCGACGCGGCGCAGCGGGCGACGGATACGCTCTGAATCCCGGTATACTGCGGCAGTCGCGACGGCCTTTGGGCAGACGTAGCCTCGACTGCGCGGATCCGCTTCATCACCCCGCACCGAGAAGACCCGCTTGGCGGCGCGATCCACCTCGAGGATCAGGCCGCAGCTCGCCTCACAGATGGGGCAGGAGCGATGGACGCGTTCGCGCCGCGTATCTCGTTCGGTGGTTCGTGTCTCGCCCATCTTCTCCCCGTCGTTCCCAGGTATCCGGCTCGAACGCCGGCCTATCGCGGGCCACGCCGCTCGGCTTCTCCGAGCACACAGCGCACGCCTGCCTCCCGCTCCATCTCGGCAACGCACCTGTTGCAGTGGTTGCAGGCCGATTCGGTGAGCTCGCCCGCCTGCATGCGACTCACCAGATCGGGCTCGCAAATGAGCGCCCGCCCCAGTGCGATCAGCTCGAAGCCCTCCTCGACGGCACGGTCCATGGTCTCGAGCCGCGTCACGCCTCCCAGCAGCATGATGGGCAGCTTCACCGCCTGGCGGAAACGACGGGCGCTCGGCAGGAAGAAGGCCTCCTCGAACTCGTACTTGCGGATCAGGAACGGCCCGCATACCAGGAGCCCGAACTTGCGCACCCAGTCGGACTCGTAGCGAATCATCTCGCGAAGGGGCACGTCGCCTCGCATCAAGAACATCGGGGTGCGGGTCGTGTGTCCGCCGGTGAGCTGCAGCGCGTCGACGCTGCCGTCGGCCTCGAGCATGCGCGCCACCTCCACGCCCTCCTCGAGAGCGAGCCCACCCTCGAAGCCATCCTCCATGTTGAGCTTCGGATAGACCGCCACTCGAGAGCCCGCCGCCTCACGGACAGCGCGCATCACTTGCCGCGGAAACCGGGCTCGGTTCTCTAGACTTCCGCCCCAACGGTCTCGTCGGCGGTTGTTGTACGGGCTGAGGAACTGACTCAGCAGATATCCGTGCCCCATGTGAACCTCGATCGTGTCGAAGCCCGCACGAGCAGCCAGTGCAGCCGCCGCTGCATACTCACGCGTCATGCGCTCGAAGTCCGCCTCGCTCATGGCGCGCGAGAAGCGCTGCGAATGAGGGCTGAACATTCTGGAGGGACCCACGGGACGGGTTCCGGTGGCACGCGGATGGGCGAACCAGCCGGCGTGGCCGAGTTGGATGCCCGCCTTCGCGTCCTCCGAGTGCATCGCATCGGCGAACCGCCGCAGGCCCGGCAGCGCCTCATCGCGCATCCAGATCTGGTCGCCGAAGGTGCGGCCCTCGAACGAGACCGAACAGTAGGCGAGTGTGCTCACGGCGACGCCGCCGGCCGCAAAGGATCGATGCCATTCGATCAGCTGGTCGGTGACGACACCGTTGCGCGACATGCCCTCGTTGGTGCCGCACTTGATGACACGGTTTCGCAGGTGGACGGGGCCTAGCTGTAGGGACGTGAAGACGGGGTGGCTGTTCTGGCGATCGGCCATGCGCAGGGCTCCACACTCTTCGGGCCCGGAGGGCACCGGGCGGAACAGCTTAGCCCGGATCGTTCATCTGAGGTCGGCCGCGAGAGGGCACATCTTCGCAAGACCGTCGTGAACAATTTGCATTGGCCCTGATGCGCCGGCATGACCGCGGCCGAGCTATCGACCGGCGCGCCGCTCCGTCAGCTCGAGCAAGTTGTCCCGTCGTCGTCGGCCGACCGACGCTCGCACGGGATACTGTCGCCGTCAAAGGAGAGGACACAGCCCGTCTCCAGGAGCGCCCGCAGAGCTTTGCGGCCGCGGTGCAGGATGACGCGCGAGTTGGCCTCCGAGATGTCGAGCAGGGCGGCGATTTGGGGATGCGTCAGTCCGGCCGCATCGTGGAAAGCAACCACGTCACACTGCGGCTGGGGGAGCTGCAGAACGAACTCGCCGATACAGGCCGTCATCTCGGCCTCCATGACCTCGTACTCGGGGTCTTCGTTCGCCGGTAGCTGCTCACTCGCCTCGCCGTCGGACGACGCGATTGGATTGCGATCGCTCGCTCGGTAGTGATCCCGAACCAAGTTGAGCGCGATGGCGCAGAGCCAGCTCCGCTGGCTCGCGTCGCCACGATGAGCGCTCTGGGTACGCTGAGCCCGGAGGAAGGTCTCCTGGACAATGTCCTCCGCCAGGCTCTCATCCTTGACGAGCCGCAACACGAAGCGGCGCACCATTTCGCGATGCTGCACTCCACTCTCGAGTGAAGTCTCGGCCATCGTGCCCCCGCCGCGACCCAGAAGCCATCTCAGGCGTTTCGGCTGCCACGGACGCTATCACGCGCACTGTTCCTCCGCCATATGGGCCTGACGCACTCAAGAGACATGGCCGGGCTCGGCGCGAGGCGAGTGGCGGTGCAACGGGGGTGGTCCACTCGGCAAGACGGCGGTCTCCCGAGTGGGCTGGGTCTTCAGGAGCAGAGCGGGCAGAAAGATCATGTCCATCGCGCAGGCCAGCATGATCGTGATTGCCGCCATCAATCCCATGTCGGCGTTCATCTTGTAGCCGGAGAGAGCCAAGACGAGAAAGCCCGCCATCAGGGACACGGTGGTGATACACATCGCCGTGCCGACCGTTCGATACGAATGACGAATGGCCGTCGGCGGATCCATGCCGTGCTGCCGGCGAGCGCGCAGATACTTGGACAGGAAGTGCACGCTGTCGTCCACCACAATCCCCAGCGTCATGGCCACGATGATCGAGAGCCCCAGACCAACGCGTCCGACGCTGAAGCCCCAGACGCCGAAAGCCATGAGGGCGGGCGTGAGGTTCGGTATCAGGCTCAGCAGACCCAGCTTCCAGCTCCGTAGAGCGACGACCAGCAGCAATGAGATCAGCACCAGCGCTCCGAACGAAGCCCCGAGCATACTCTCGATATTGCGCTCCGATATGTGTGCCCAGATGATCGAAAGGCCTGAGCCATAGGTGAACATGCTCTCGGGCGCATTGTCCTTCAGCCAGGCACGAGCTCGTGTGTCCATCTCCCGCAGCTCTCTGGTGTTGGCACCCCTGAGGCTGACGATCATGCGGGAGGCAGAGCGGTCCGCATCGAGTTCGTCGTTGAGATCCAGGCCGGCGGAGAGTGACATCTCATAGAGGAGCAGGTATTGGGCCGCCAGCTCGCGACTCGCCGGAATCTGAAAGTAGGCGTCGTCATCTCCGTGCATGTTCCTATTGAGCCGCTTCATGATCGTCGTGAAGGCATTGACGTGGACCACCTTCGGCTGCTCCCGGTACCAGCTCGAGAATTCCTCCACCTTCTCCAAGTACGCCGGGTCGTTGACGCCACCCGGCTCTCCTGACTCGAGGGAGTAGTGGATGGAGTTCGCGCCGGTCAGGTTTTCATCGATGAAGTCCGTAGCCCTGCGAATCTCGTAGCGCTCGCTGAAGTACTTGATGAAGTCGTCGTGCAGTTCGACCTGTGTGATGCCGAGCATGGCCACCAGGATCAGTCCCGCACTGGCCCAGAGGATGCCGGTCGGCCGATCGATGACGAAGTCCGCAAGGATGTCTAGCCGGCGCCACTGAGTGACGGCCCGGGGCTTGACTTGCAGCGGCAGAGCCGCCATCAGCGCCGGCAGGAAGATCACCGAGTAGAAGAAGGCTGCGGTCACGCCCATTGATACGACATTGCCCAGGTCGCGAAACGGGGGCGCATCCGAGAAGTTCATCGTCAGAAAGCCGATCGCCGTAGTGGCGCTGGTCAGGAATACGGGCTGTAGATTCATGCCGAGCGATTCAGCCACTGCCATGTGTCTTTGCTTTCCCTGCCGCAACTGAGAGAACAAGGTCACGAGGATGTGCACGCTGTCGGCGACGGCCAACGTCAGGATGATGGTCGGCGCATTGGCCGAGGCGGGCGTGATGGAAAGGCGCAGCCAACCGGCCAGCCCCATGGCGGTGATGGTTGAGAGAAACATCACGCCGAGCGTGACGAGTGTGCCGGCGAAGGAGCGCAGCGCAAAGCCAACTACGACGACGAATGTGAGGAGCATCAGAGGAATCAGTGTGGCCATGTCGTCCTGGCTGGCCTCACCGTAGGAGGCATCCGAGATGACGCTGCCGGCGAGGTGAACGACGAGGTTGGGATGGCGATCCCGCAGCTCATCGCGCATCCGGCGAGCCGCGGCGGCCACTGCCGGTACTTCCTCGAGCAATTCGCCGGGCAACAGGATGTTGACGTGCACCGAGGTCACGTGTCCGGAGGGCGAGATGAGCCGATTGACGAGCAAAGGTTCAGCCAGGGCGATTCGTTTCACGGCTGCCAGCTCTTCACCGGACAGACTCTGCGCCCGCTCCACCAGATCATCGACGACCAGGTCGTCACCGTCGGCCCGGCTGTGCTGGTAGTTCGTGAGCGAATTCACGCGATCAGCGAACGGCAGCTCCCAGGCCGCTTCGGTGAGCTCCTCCACGGCGCTCAGCGTGTCGTGCGTGAAGACGTCCCCCTGCGGTGCGACCAAGGCGAAGTAGACGCTGTTGTCTTTGTCGTAGGTCTCTTCCAGCTCCTCTAGTGCGGCGAGCTGCGGGTTGTCGTCGCTGAAGAACACCCGCATGTCGGTGTTGAAGGTGAGAAACCGTATGCCGCTCGCCGCTGCGAGTACCACGCCCGCGGTGGCCACGATGACGACCCAGCGCCAACGCACGACCCAGCGGCCGAATGCGGCGTCGAAGCCCGAACCGTTCACGGAAGCGCCCCCAGAGTCCGTATCCGTCATCGCGAAGCTCCTCAGTCCTTCAATCTGCTTCGTTGGACGATGAGGGGTGCGAAACCGTTACAGCGGGCAGGCGTACAGAGGGATTGCCAGGAGGCCGTAACGCTTCTTCGGCTTCGCTCGTCCAACGAGGCGAGAACATCAACGACCTCAATGCCAAACCGGGAGGAAAGACAAATGGCTCTCACACTGAAGGAGAAGGAGCTGGTCGCCGTCGGCATCTCCGTAGCGGCGGGCTGCAGGCCTTGCACTCGCTACCACCTGCGGGCTGTACGAGAGGCCGGGGCGTCACAGGACGAGATTCGTGCGGGCCTCCGGGTTGCGCTGCAGGCGCGCAAGAGCGCTGCCGAGCGAATGGAGCACTGGGCACTCGCGCTGCTGGATGCGGACGAGCAGCAGACTGAGGCGGAGCCGCCCGCGGCTGTCGATCGGCTGGAGCAGCTCACCGGTCTGGGCGCCACCTTCTCGGTGAACTGCAGCGAGAGCCTGCGCGAGCAGCTGGAGCGCGCCGAGAAGACTCAACTCGATCGCGACGAAATCCTCGAGGTCGTGAAGCTTGCTGTCTTCATCAAGCAGATGGCGGCCTCGCACGTCGAGAAGCTGGTCGGATGGGAGCCCGAGGAGAAGCAACAGTCGGATTCACAGAGCGATCGCTGCTGCTGAGCTTCGCAGCGGCTCACGAACCGTCACCGGCGGCGGCCGTGCGAACGACGAGAGGTGTTGCCGCTCACGGCTACTTCGTGAGATCATATGTTCGACGACTGTGATCTGCGTCGAAGTATCCAACTATCCGGTACAGAGGTTCAGAAGCCAATGAGTGCGAAGAGCAATGAGGCTGTCATCCGCGAATTCATCGAGGCATGGTCGCGCCTCGATCCGATCGAGCTCGCCAGCTTCTTTTGTCCCGATGGCGTCTACCACAACATGCCGACCGGGCCAGTGGCCGGCCGTGAGAACATCGAACAGATGATCCGAGGCTTCATCGCCACCTGGACCGAAACGAGCTGGGAGATCCTCCATCTGCTGGCAGACGGCGATGTCGTGACGGCTGAACGCGTCGACCATACGAAGGCCGGTGACAAATCGGTCGATCTCCCCTGTACCGGCGTCTTCGAGATGGAGGACGGCAAGATCAAGGTCTGGCGGGACTACTTCGACCTCGGAGTCTACTTGCGCGGCATGGCGTCCTGAAACCAGCCGCTGAGCGTGTAGCGCGGAGGTGCGCCGTTGAAAGTCACCGTGAGGATCCCCCAGAACCTCCGCGGCTATTGCGATGATCGTGAGCTCATCGAAGTCGATGGCGCTCGCGTTGGGGACGTGCTGACGAATCTCACGCGACGCTTCCCCCTGCTCGCGCCAAGGTTGGTCGACGCGGGAGGACGGCTCCTCCCGCACCTGATCATCATTCGTAACGAGCACGTGCTGCCCCGGCGGGACGTGCACGAAGTCACACTGGCAGAGGACGACGAGCTGCGTGTCTTCACAGCTGCGGCGGGCGGCTGACTAGGCGGGTCCGATCTCGGTTTCCCCGAGCAGCGCGTCGAATCGGGCCAGCACGCGACGGCGCAGCTCGCTGAAGAACTCCGGCGTGTTGAAGTAGGGCAGGCCGATGGCGGGGTTCTCCTGCAACGCCTCCGGCGGCAGCGCGTAGTCCTCCTCGCCGAAGCCCTGGAGCCGCTCGAGGCGGTAGCCGCGCAGGAAGGTGCGAAGAATCAGTGCACGCAGCTCGGCAACATCGAGCTCGAGGCCGCTGATGGCGCGCACGAGCTGCACCATCTCCTCGTCGGGGAGCCCGGCGAACTTGCAGGTCCCGAGGATGTCGTCGCGCAGGATGCTGATACCCCTGCGCGGGTTGCTGATCGCGTCCACCCAGTAGTCGAGCCCGGTCTCGCGCTCGTTCAGCAGCAGCAGATAGGTGCGCATGGACATGTGCCCTCCCGCCAGGGCCCACGGATAGCCGGGGTTGGTCTGCGGCAGGTAGGCGGGAAACTCGATGCCTTTGCTGTGCATGGCGAACTCGCCTTCGGCCAGCTGTTCCGAGAGGCGCAGCACGCCCTGTCCGAGCTGATCCATCTCGCCCTTGCCGATGGACTCGAGAGCTCGCCGGGCCGCATCGAAGTCCCCGTACGACAGGCCACCGGCGATCGGCGCGCCGGGGTGACGGCGGTTGTACTCCATCGCATAGCTGAGACAGACTCCAGCCGAGATGGCATCGAGTCCGAGACCATCGACGAGCTCGGTGAGATCGCAGGCCTTGTCGACATCGTAGATACCGATATTGGACGACAGCAGATCGAGAGGCTCGAAGTCGAGCTTGGCGCGAAAACGGCCCGTTCCACCCTTCTCGTCGCGGTCGTAGACATTCTTGTGGCAGCGAATTGCACAGCCGTAGCACGCCTCGCCTCGGATCACGTAGCGGCCCAGCCCTTCGACGTTCTCCCGGTAGAGCGCTTCCGAGACATCACTGCCCGTGTGCGAGAAATTTCGCTCGGGCAGAGCGTGCTCCGGGTTGAGTGCCGTGTAGTTGGCCCAGGTCCCGCCGAGACCGCCGGTCTTCGGCTCCCGAAAACGGCGGCTCCCGTCACCCGTCGCGACCTGCTTGTTGAGCGCCTTGACCAGCGGCACCGGCCGCGGGGCCTTGCTGTACGGCGCATCGGCGATGATGGCCAGCAGATTCTTGGAGCCCATGATGCTCCCCATACCGCCCCGCCCACAGAAGCGTGCCTTCGCGTCGCCGCTCTTGAGCTGATTCTCGGTCGAGAGTGCGATGGCGCCGTAGCGCACGGCGCGGTAGTGCTCGCCCGCCGGACCGATGACCGCGAAGTGGGCGCCCGGGAATCGGCGCGCCAGCACTTGGATCTTGTCATTGGTACGACGGCCGACCAGCTCCTCCGCATCCTCGAAGCGAAATTTCGGAACCGACGCTCCGTCTGGAAGTGCGATGTGAAGCAGGCTAGGGCGCTGGCAACAGCCGACGAAGAGGATCTCGTCGATCCCGAGCAGGCGAATCTGTGTGCCGAACTTCCCGCTCCCGGCGCTCCACATCGCCGACGGCTGCCCCGTCCCCGAGCGCTTGAGCGGAGAGAAGGCGTGGAAGAACGTGCGCAGGCCAGTCATCACAGGACTTCCGGTCAGACGACCGAGATTCAGCAGCAGTGGGGCCTGCGGCAGGTAGGCGTCCTCGACACGCGCGCTCTCCAATAGCTTCAAGCCACGGGCGATCCCGCCCAACACGTCCTCGAGGTCCTCGCATGTGAGACGCTCCCGCACCACTCTTCCCGTGGTCAGATCTACATCGTAGTGCTCGAGTGCGAAATCCCGAGGACCAAGCCCGGCGGCGGTTTGCCCGCCCGTACCCGCAGCCCGAGAAGCATCGTCAGCCATTGAATTCATCCATGCGTCTCGCCATGCCCTGCGAGCAGATTCAGTGGCCGAACCGAATGGGCGCCACCTGACGGCGCATGCCGAGCGGACTGAAGCCGTGTTCGGCCAGCACCTGTCGCTCGAGCTCGACGATGAAATCCCGCGCCGCCTCCAATACCTGCTCGAGCTGGAACACGCAGCTCGAGGGCAGGTCCTGCTGAACCGAGGTCAGGTACCAGCCCTGCATTCCGCGACGAACCTCGAAGAGTGAGCGCAGGGTCGACGAGCGGCCGCCGAAGGCGAAGGGCTCTCCGGTATGGGACACGCGCTCGGCCCAGTCGGACAACGCAAGTGCTAGCTCGATCACCGGAAATTCGACATCCCTGTACAGCAGCTCGCCGCCGACGAAGAGCCGAAACTCGGCGACCACGTTGCGAATCCGATCGACCTCCTCCTCGAGCGGCCCGAGCGAATCCGAAAGTACGAAGTCGAATGACAGGAAGTCCGCCGCACCGCCCTCCCGAACCCCGACCGTTGAAGCTCGGTTGCCATTCTAACCCAGAAGCCCGCGGCAGGGGGACATCCTTCGTTCCGCCCGCCCGTGAGCACGGCGAGACACCGGCGCTTCGACCATCGCAGCACGAAGGTAGCGCGATGCAGCGGACGGTTGTCGTTGGCGCGGTCGGCTGCGACACTCAGCGCCCCTACTGAAGGCGAGTGGCGAGAGAACGAGAATGGGCTGGAAGCTGGAACAACATCCCTCATTTCCGGGTGTAGCGGGCCCCATGGTGGTCTGTGTGATGGACGGTGTCGGTATTGGCCGACACGACGAATCAGACGCAGTGTGGCTCGCCCGCACCCCCAATCTCGAGCGGCTGGCGAGTACCGCGGTCAGCACGCAGCTGGTCGCCCACGGCAACGCGGTCGGCATGCCGAGTGATGATGACATGGGCAACAGCGAGGTAGGGCACAACGCGCTCGGTGCCGGACGCATCTTCGACCAAGGGGCAAAGCTGGTCGACGACGCCATCGCCTGTGAGAGCCTCTTCGAAGGTGCTGTCTGGCAGCGCCTCCGCGAGCGAGTACGCAGCTCGGGTGAAGCGCTCCACTTCATCGGATTGCTCTCCGACGGAAATGTTCACAGCCACATCGAACAGCTCTTTGCCCTGCTCCGCCGCTGCGCCGCCGATGGCGTGAAGAAGGTCCGCGTCCATGTGCTGCTCGACGGCCGAGACGTCGCCGAGACGAGCGCGCTCGACTACGTGGATGCCCTCGAGCGGCTGCTCGAGGCTCTGCGCAACGGGGGCGAGCGAGACTACCGCGTGGCCTCGGGTGGAGGCCGCATGCGGGTCACGATGGACCGCTATCAGGCCGACTGGCAGATCGTAGAGCTGGGCTGGAAGACACACGTGCTCGGAGAGGGACGCGGCTTCGCCAGCCCGCGGCAGGCGATCGCGACGATGCGCGACGAGAATCCGGGCGTCAGCGACCAACAGCTGGCCGCGTTCGTAATCGTCGATGACGAGGGCGTTCCGGTGGGGCGCATTCGCGACGGAGCGGCGGTCGTGCTCTACAACTTCCGGGGTGATCGCGCGATCGAGATCAGCCAGGCGTTCGAGGACGAGACCTTTCCCCACTTCGATCGTGGCGCGAGACCCGATGTCCTGTTCGCCGGCATCATGCAGTACGACGGCGACCTGCAGGTGCCGAAGAACTACCTCGTATCTCCTCCGGAGATCGATCGCACGCTTGGAGAGTACCTGGCGCGCGACGGATTGCGTCAGCTCGCGGTGAGCGAGACGCAGAAATTCGGCCACGTCACCTACTTCTGGAACGGCAACCGCAGCGGCCACTTCGATGAGACGGTCGAGACCTACATCGAGGTCCGCAGCGAAACGCACCCGTTCGAGGAACGCCCGTGGATGAAGGCGGCCGAGATCACAGATCGCCTGATCGAAGAACTGATGACCAACAGCTACCGCCATGCCCGAGTCAACTATGCCAACGGAGACATGGTCGGGCACACCGGCCGGCGAGAGCCGGCGATCCAGGCCGTAGAGGCCGTCGATCTCCAGATCGGTCGACTACTGCCGGTGATCGAGTCGCTCGGCGGGGCGCTCATCGTGACGGCCGATCACGGCAACGCGGACTGCATGTTCGAGCTCGACGAGAAGACAGGCGAGCCAATGCATGACAGTGAAGGGCGGGCCGTGGTGAAGACCAGCCATACTCTCAACCCGGTGCCCTTTCACGTGTTCGCACCCGGATACGCCCTGCGTCTGTGTGAAGCCGTCGAGAGGCCGGGATTGGCGAACGTAGCGGCGACAGTGCTGCATCTGTTGGGACTGCGCGCGCCAGAGGACTACTGGCCGTCGCTGCTCGAGGGCTGACTCCGAGCGGGCCAGCCACGCCCGATGATCTCCCGACTCAGAGACCGAAATCCCAAGACTCGCCGTTGTGATAGCGCTTGAGGACATTCTTCGCGATCACGATACGGTGTACTTCATCGGGACCGTCGGCCAGGCGAAGCATGCGGGCACCGCGGTACATCCCCTCGAGCGGGGTATCGCCAGAGATTCCAAGTGCCCCATGAACCTGAATCGCACGGTCCACCACCCTGTGCATGGCGTTCGGAACGAAGACCTTGATCGCGGAGATATCCGTCCGCGCGTCGAGTCCGGCTTCCATGATCTCGGCGCAGCGGATCGTCATCAATCGCGACGCCTGGATATCCATATATGAATCCGCGATGAAGCCCTGAATGAACTGCTTCTCTTCGAGTGGCCCGCCGTGCACCTTCCTCTCGATCGACCGCTTCACCATCAGATCGAAGGCGCGCCACATCTGTCCGACGCAATTCATGCAGTGGTAGACGCGGCCGGCGCCCAGGCGATCCTGGGCGGCTTGGTGGCCGGACCCCTCCTTGCCCAGGGCATTCTCCAGCGGGACTCGGCACTGGTTGAGGATGATTTCGCTGTGGTGTCCGCTCGGATGCCCCCAGACGGGAATGTTGCGAACGAGGTTGAAGCCAGGGGTATCGCAGGGCACGATGATCTGAGTCATGCGGCCATTGACATCGGTATTGCTGTCGTCCTCGGTGCGACACATCACGATGGCGAAGGCCGCTCCCTTGGCATTGGACGAGAACCACTTGTGGCCGCTGATCACCCAGTCATCCCCGTCGCGCACCGCCCTGGTCTGAAGCGAACGGGGATCGGAGCCCGGTTGGTCGGGCTCGGTCATGGCGAAACAGGATTGCATCGTGCCCGCTACGAGCGGCTCGAGCCACTTCTTCTTCTGCTCTTCGGTACCGTACTTGACGAGAATCTTCTGGTTGCCCGAGTTGGGGGCGAGGATGCCAAAGACTGGGTTCGAGTAGGGGCTCCAGGCCAGGATCTCGTTCATGTACGCCAGCTTGAGAAAGCCGATCCCCATGCCACCGTACTCCTCAGGCAAGTGCGGCGCCCACAACCCGCGCTCCTTCACCATCTCGATCAGCTCAGCCCAACGCCGGGGCGTGTCGGCATCGCGCCGCTGCAGAAAGTGCTCATTGGGGATGATGTGATTGGCGACGATCTCGGCTGTCATCAGCCGAATCTGATTGGTCTCGTCGTCCAGGGTCGGAATCGGTGCGATCTGCATGCGAACAGCTCCTCGAATGCGATGGGGGCCAGGCTGCCCGATTGGCGGGGAGTGGGGCGAGTCGTTAGTTGAATATGAATACTAGTAATAATATACTAGTGCGCCATGGCGAGCCAAAGATCGAAGCCGCTTCCGCAACGCGAGAACGCCCGCGCGACCCGCCAGCGCCTGCTCTGCGCGGGCCGCACCGCATTCTCGCGCAACGGGCTGCGGGGGACCAACCTTCGCAGCGATATCCTCGACCCCGCCGGAGTCTCCGTGGGCTCCTTCTATCACCAGTTCTGTGACAAGACCGACCTCCTGCTGGCCATTCTCGAGGACTACTCCGAGCTGTTCCGCGAGCGCGAGATGCAAGCCTTGACGCCCTCGCCCGGGCGAGGGCTGCTCGACATCGCGAGTGCCGCCTATGACCTGATCTTCGAGGTCGCGGAAGAGCACGAAGAAGCCACGCGAATCGAGCTGCGCGAGCGGGGTGGCAGCGATCCGCGCGTCGTGACCTTCTTGAAAGAGAACCGCCGGCGCTGGCTCGACAGCCTCGAGGCGAGCTACCTCCGGCTGTTGGAGGCCGACAGCCGCCCCATCGACGTCGGCGCGCTCGCGGAGCTCGTCTTCTTCCTCTCCGACAGCGCTCGGGCGGCCTACCTCGAGCTGGGCCCGGCGCAGCGACCGGCGGCACGCGCACGTCTGAAGAAGAACCTCGTGCTCTTCACGCTTGGCGGCATCGCGGCCCTGGCGGGGGCGCTGGACGAGCAGCCGGCGAGCGAGGGCGGGCTCGTCGGGGCGCCGAGTCGACAGCGCTGATCCAGCGGGCCTGGGGTCACGCCTACTTTTTGAAGTGAACGATTGTTTAAACGGCGTTAGACTGCCGGGACCCCCGCCCGGGCGCCGGGCCAGCGTCGTCCTGCGCGGCGACGGCCCGGATCCGAAGGAGCCGAAATGAAACTCTCCGAGATCGATCTCGCCAATCCCGACAACTTCATCGAGGCCGTGCCACATCAATGGTTCGAGTTGCTCCGCCGGGAGGCACCGGTCTACTGGCACGACGAGCCCGACGATGGCCCGGGCTTCTGGGTGCTGAGCAAGTACGACGACCTCCGCTACGCATCGAAGAACCCGGAGATCTTCTCCTCCTGGGCCGGGGGAACGAACATCCCGACGCTCGACGATGAGGAGCTGGGGCGCATGCAGGCCATCATGATCAATATGGACCCGCCCCAACACCGGCAGTTTCGTCAGATCGTCAACAAGGCGTTCACGCCGCGTATGGTGAACAACCTGATCCCCTCCGTCGAAGCGCTGGCGCAGCGGATTCTCGACGACGTGGTCGAAAAGGGTGAGTGTGAGTTCGTGGACGAAGTGGCATCACAGATGCCGATGGAGGTGATCTGCGAGATGATGGGCATCCCGCAGGAAGACCGGCGCAGAATCTACGACCTGTCCAACTGCATGATCGGCTTCGACGACCCAGACTTCCAGAGCTCGCAGGAAGACGCGCAGATCGCCTCAGCGGAGATCTTCATGTACGCCGGCAAGGTGGCCGAGCGCGCGCGGCGCAAGCCCGGCGACGATCTGGCAACGGCGCTGCTCGCAGCCGAGGTCGACGGTCAGAAGCTCACGGAGTTCGAGTTCAACTCGTTCTTCATGCTGCTGGCCATCGCGGGCAATGAGACCACTCGTACCGTCACGGTAAACGGTCTGCTGCAGCTGATCCAGAACCCGGAGCAGATGAGACGGCTACGCAACAATCCCAGCCTGCTGGAGTCGGCCGTCGAGGAGATGCTTCGCTATGCGCCTCCGGTCAACCACTTCCGGCGAACGGCGCTCGAGGATGTCGAGCTACGGGGTGAGAAGATCCGCGCCGGCGACAAGGTCACGCTGTGGTACCCCTCGGCGAATCGAGACGAGGACGTATTCGACGAGCCGAACGTCTTCGATATCACCCGCGAACCGAATCCGCATCTGGCCTTCGGCATCGGTGAGCACTACTGCCTCGGTGCCAACCTGGCGCGCATGGAGCTGAGGATCATCTTTGGCGAGATCCTGAAGCGCTTGGAGGATGTCGAGCTGGCTGGACCCGTGCGGCGGTTGCGCTCAAACTTCATCAACGGTGTGAAGGAGATGAAGATTCGCTACCGGCCGGCCGCGAGCTGAGACCGGGGTCTTCGACATGCGCAGCCAGGTCTCTGCCGAGGGTGGTCTGCGGGGAGAGCGGTAGCTCGACGCGCACCTCGGTTCCCTTTCCGAGATCGCTCTCCACGTGAATACAGCCGTCGTGTTCGTCCAGAATGCCGTGGACGACGCTCAGGCCGAGGCCGCTTCCCCCCTCCGCCAGTCGGGTCGTGAAGAAGGGGTCGAAGATGTGCGGCAGATCCTCGCCCCGGATCCCCGCACCTTCGTCGCGAATCACGAGCCGGGCGAGATTCCCGTGCCGACTGAGAGCGACATCGACACTCGCCGATTCGGAGCAGGCTTCGATGGCATTGCGCAGCAGATTGAGAATCACCTGCTCCATCTCCACCGGGTTGACCTCCACCGGCAGGGGCTCGTCCGCGACACTGACCTCGATCTCAACGCCCCGCTGCCGCGCGTAGCTGCTGGTGAGATCACAGGCACGCCGCAAAACGTCGGATAGCTCCTCCTGCTGTTTCGCCGCGGGCTCGTGCCGGGCGAAACGCAGCAGGCCCCGCACGATGGCGCCGCAACGTTTTGCCTGGTCCGCGCTGTCGAGCAGGGATCGAGCGACCGAATCGAGGTCGCGCTCCTCGAGAGACAGCAGGCCGTACTCGGCGGCCTGCAGGATGGCGCCCACCGGATTGTTGATCTGATGGGCGACGCCGGCCGCCAGCGTGCCGGTCGAGGCCAAGCGCTCGCTGCGCCGCACGGCGAGCTCGGCCTGACGGAGCTCGCTGACGTCGCGAGAGATCGAGAGGACGCGCCGCTCTCCCGAGCCGCTGCGGTAGAGCCTGGAGGTGGCATCCACGTGGAGCCAGCGACCGCTCTTGTGCCGAAGGCGAAAGAGAATTCGGCTGCTCCCTCCATCCTCCTGCAGCTCCGACATCTGGCGCCGCAGCTCTGGGATCTCGTCCGGGTGGAGAAGCGAAGTGAAGGCGCTGCCGACCAGCTCGGTGGGCAGCCATCCCGTGAGGTCCAGACAGTTCGGGCTCACGTAGGCGAAGTTCATCTCGTCATCGATCTCGCTGACAACGTCACCGGCATTCTCCGTCAGTGCGCGATAGCGTTCCTCATTGACGGCCAGCGCCTCACGCGACGCGCGCGCTTCGTTCAGAGCGAGCCCGCGCAGCCACTCGAAGACGAAGCCGAGCGAGGCCACGAAGAGCGAGACCGTCATCACGAAGGGAAAGCGGAGATAGGGCCAGTTGAGCCTCGCTTCGGAGAGCGGAAAATCCGCTCCGGCTGCGCCCAGCCCGACCGTAACGAGCAGGCCGGCGAGAACGGCCGCCGTCCAGCCGGCCGCGGCACGACGACCGACGAGCACGATCGCGATCAAGGGCACGAGGGGATTCGCCAGCAGGGCTGCCGTTGCCTCGCCACCACTGACCAGGGTGAGGCCCATGCAGGAGAGATAGACACCGGCGGGCAGCAGGTTGGCCGCCAGGACGAGTGGCATGCCAGCACGGATTCCGATCGCAACCACCGCCCAAACCGCGACGAGTACCCCACCGAAATGGGGGTCGGACCAAGGGTCGTGGTTAGTGCCCGCAACCAGCCAGAGGAGCATGGCCGCGCTCAACATGGCGAGGTTGATCGCAACGACCAGTCGGCCGCGGCGGCGGCACTCGGGGTCGCCGCTCAGGACGCGCGGGGGCAGCATCACGTCGAGCAGCGAAAGGACGTGACCTGAAAGAGCCCGCTCGGCTGCGATGTACTGCTCTGTCACTCGATTCGGGGACACGCTTCGGCCTCCTCCCAGAGGATGCCTCTGCCGTCTGATAGCTTACTACATCGACGCCTATTGGACGGCAGCTGCACGAAAGCAGGCCGGAGCCCGATCAAGAGGCTGTCTCTAGCCATGCGAAATCACTCTCTCGGCGCACCGGCGCGGATGACACGGGCTAGACTTGTCTAGCCCGACTACGCGAGCACTGGGCGATCACTGGGCGATCACGGCGGCTGGTGAGGAGCCTCTCTCCCGCAGGAGATGATACGCGCGTGATATCCAGCCGAGAAGCACTCGCCGCCGTCATCACCGCATTCCTGGTCGGCATTCTCCTCTCCCTCGCCGTGCGGCCGGTCGCACGCGGAGTCGGGGAGGCGCAGCGAGGCACGGGTGAGAGCGTACGCTGGCGGCTTTCGAGCGCCTTCGGGACCAACCTCCCGACACTCGGCGACAACGTTCTCTACGTGAGTGAACGCATCAACGCGGGCAGCGGCGGTCGTCTGCGACTCGAGGTCTTCGAGCCGGGCGAGATCGTACCGGCCTTCAGTATCGTCGACGCTGTACGGGACGAGAAGTTGCAGGCGGGATACACATGGCTGGGATACGACCAGGGGAAGATCGCGTCTTCAGTGCTCTTCGGTGCCGTCCCCTTTGGTATGGAGCCATGGGAGTACAGCGCCTGGTGGTACGAAGGAGGCGGGCGCGAGCTCGCAGACGAGCTCTACGGAGCGCTGGGCGTCAAAGCGATCCTGTGCGGATTGATCGGACCGGAATCCGCCGGCTGGTTCCGGTACGAGCTACGCGACCCCGCCGACTTGCGAGGTCTCAAGATCCGCTTCGCCGGCCTTGGCGGCAAGGCGATCCAGCGACTCGGCGCCTCCGTTACCATGCTGCCGGGTGGTGAGATCTTCCAGGCGCTGGAGAAGGGGGCGATCGACGCCACCGAGTTCTCGCTGCCCGCGGTGGATCAGCGCCTCGGGCTGGATCGCGTGGCTTCGTTCAACTACTTCCCCGGCTGGCATCAGCCGTTCACCGCCTTTCACCTGGTCGTTGGACAGCGGGCCTGGGCGCAGCTCGACGAGGCGATGCGCAGCGTGGTCGAGACGGCGTGCACGTCCGGAGCCCTGCGCAACTTCTCACGTGCCGAGGCGCTTCAAGGAGCCGCGCTGAGTGACTTTGCGGAGAAGGGCGTGAGCACGAAGACCCTGCCCGTCGGCATTCTCCAGGAGCTCAGGCGAGTCAGCGCAGAGGTGCTCGCAGAAGAGGCCGCAGCCGACGACACCTTTGCACGGGTACTCGCTTCCCAGCGCGAATTCTCCGCCGACTACACGCGCTGGAGAAGCCTCGCCTACCCTCGGGCTCGATGATGAAACGAGAGCGGCCCGATCTCACACGGGCGGTCCGAGAGCTGGGCGGATTCAACGATCTGGCCCATCCAAGCGAACTGCCCGAGAGCGCTCTCTCGCATCGCCTCGATGCGTTCATTCGGCACGTGGGCGAGGTCCTCTCATGGACGTGGCTTCTGCTGCTCGCCGTGATCGTGCTCAACGTAACGCTGCGCTACGCCTTCGGCGCCGGCCGCATCGAACTCGAAGAGGCACAGTGGCACCTCTACTCGCTCGGCTTCCTCACGGGCCTGGCCTACTGCGTGCAGAGTGATACGCACATCCGGGTCGACGTGCTTCGTGAGCGTTTGTCGCTGCGAACGCAGGCGTGGATCGAACTCTACGGCATTGTGCTGCTCGCTCTGCCTTTCGTGATGCTCGTGACCTGCTTTGCCCTTCCCTTCGTCGCCACCGCCTTCAGCAGTGGCGAGGTCTCACCCTCGCCGGGCGGGCTGCAGTTGCGTTGGCTCATCAAGGCCGCACTGCCGCTCGGCTTCATCCTGTTGACGATCTCACTGCTGGCACGGCTGCTGCGTGTCGCCTGCTACCTCTTCGGCGCCCCTCGTCCACTGCAAGAACACGCGGACGGCTAGGCAGGTGGAGATTCGCGAGCTTCTCGCCGTCGCGATGTTTCTCTGCTTTATCGCGCTCATCTTCACGGGCTTCCCGGTCGCCTGGGTACTGGGCGGCTTGGCGGTCTTCTTTACGGCGTTGAGCATCGTCGTCGAGCGGGATCTCGGGATCTACACGGGTGTCGACTGGGCCTACAGCTCGCTGGTGGTAGATCGCATCTGGGACCTGATGGACAATTGGGTGCTCGTCGCCCTGCCCATGTTCATCTTCATGGGCCTGCTGCTCGATCGCTCGGGTGTGGCAGCCGAGCTGATGAACAACTTCGCCCGGCTCTTCGGCCGCGTACGTGGCGGTCTGGCGGTGACCGTCGCCCTGATCGGCATTCTGCTCGCCGCTACCACCGGCATCATCGGCGCATCCGTCGTGCTGCTCGCGCTGCTCGGCCTGCCGGTCATGCTCGGCCAGGGCTACAGCAAGGAGCTCGCCAGCGGCACGGTCTGCGCAGTCGGCACGCTGGGAATCCTGATTCCGCCCAGCATCATGCTGGTGCTGATGGCCGATCGCCTGGCCATCTCGGTGGGCGATCTCTTTCTCGGCGCACTGCTGCCCGGCATCATGCTGGGAGGCCTCTACATCGCGTACATTCTGGTCTTCTCGGCCCTGAGACCGGAAGTGGCACCGATTCCGGCCGTCTCACCTGAGCTGAGCCTGCGGTTGCTACGCGACGTGCTCTGGGCGGTGCTGCCAGCCGCCGGGCTCATTCTGGCGGTGCTCGGCAGCATCTTCTTCGGCGTCGCCACTCCCACCGAGGCTGCGGGCGTCGGCGCCTTCGGCGCGCTGCTGCTGGCCTGGGGCAAGCGACAGCTGTCTCGCGAAGTACTGCGCGAGGTCCTCGTCCACACCACGCGGACTGCCGGCTACCTGTTCGCCATCTTCGTCGGCGCCACAGCCTACTCTCTGGTTCTGCGTGGTCTCGGCGGGGATCAGCTGATCGAGGCTGCGCTGATCGGCTTGCCCTTCGGCCCGAACGGCATTGTGATCACGATTCTCGCCTTCACGTTCATGCTGGGTTTCTTTCTGGACTGGATCGAGATCACATTGATCGTGCTGCCATTGGTTGCTCCGGTGGTTCAGGGACTCGGCTTCGATCTGGTCTGGTTCACCGTGCTCTTCGCGGTCTGTCTCCAAACCTCTTTCCTCACACCGCCAGTCGGTTTCGCACTCTTCTACCTCAAGGGCGTCGCACCCGAAGGCATCGACGTCGGGACGATCTACCGCGGCGTAGTCCCATTCATCCTGCTGCAGCTCGTCGGTCTGGTGATCCTCTTCAGCTGGCCCGCCATTGCGACCTGGCTGCCGAGCGTGGCCTACACGCGCTGAAGCGGGCGCGGCTGATCGCCCTGCCAGTTGCTCAGGTCAGAGAGCGGAATTCATCGATCAGGCGCGCGCGCAGCTGGCGTGCCCCCTCGATGCCGGCGGCCCGCCCCTGATCGAAGCCTCGAATCTGCTCGGGCCACTCCGCCAGCCGGCAGGCGACCTCGTGGTTGGCCGGCGTGAGGTGGCGCAGGATCTCTTCGAGTGTCTCGTCGTATTGCGCGACGAGCGCCCTCTCCAGCCTTCGCTCGGCCTGATAGCCGAATGGGTCGAAAGACGTGCCGCGAAGCCACTTGCCACGGGCCAGCCAGCCGAGCAAGCGGAAGGCCCACTGGCCGTAGGTTCGCTTCACGAGCCGGCCGCTCTCAGCGTCGCGACGCGCGAAGGCGGGAGGAGAGAGGTGGAGCTCGAGTCGGTAATCGCCATCGAACTCCTGCTCGAGCTCTTCGTGAAAGCGCCCATCCGTATAGAGCCGCGCTACCTCGTACTCGTCTTTGTAGGCCATCAGTTTGAAGATGCAGCGGGCCGCTGCCCTGCTGAGACGGCGCGAGCCGGGCACCCGCTCGCCTTCGATCTGGCGAACGCGCTCCACCAAGGCCCGGTAGCGGGCCGCGTAGGCGAGATCTTGATACTCGCTCAGACAGGTCTCGCGCTGGGCAATCAGGTCATCCAGCTCGCCGCCGCCCTGGTCTCGGCGCACAGCGGCCATCCAGTCATCGATCGGCTTCGGATCATGGGCGGCCAGACGGCCGAGCGAGAAGGCTCGACGGTTCATGGGTGCCGCCGCACCGTTCAGGTCGATCGCGTGCTCGATGGATTCGATCTCGAGGGGTATGCGACCGAGCTGGTAGGCATAGCCGAGCAGAAAGACATTGCTGCCGATGGAGTCCCCAAACATTCCCTCGACGATTCGCGTACCGTCGACGGCATGGATCTCGCGCGAAGCGTGACGAACTCGCTCCACCATCTCGCTTCGGTCGTATCTGACTTCGTTGTCCATTACGAAGGCTGCCGTGGCCAGCAGTCGCATGTCGAGAACGCAGCGCGTCCGCCGGGTGTCCAGGGTCTCCAAGGCCCGGGCCCCCGCCGCCACGACCAGATCGCAGGCGAGCATCAAATCGGCAGACCGCTTCGGAATGCGACCGCCGTAAATCTCGTCAGCCGACTCGGCCAGACGAACGTGGGAGAGAACCGCGCCGCCCTTCTGTGCGAGTCCCGTCATGTCGAGTACGACGCTTCCCCGCCCTTCGATGTGAGCCGCCATACCCAGCAAAGCGGCTGCGGTCGTCACACCGGTGCCGCCGACCCCCGTCAGGAGCACGTTGTAGACGCCCCGGATCGGTCGTCGCTGTGGCGTGGGAAGCGCCTCGACCAGTGACTCGAAATCGGGCAGGGGCCGCTTGCGAAGCGTACCGCCGATCACGCTGACGATGGCGGGACAAGTGCCGTCGACGCAGCTGAAGTCCTGGTTGCAGCTGAACTGGTTGATGTGCCGCTTTCGCCCGAGTTCGCTCTCGACCGGCTCCACCGAAAGGCAGTTGGAGACAGCGCTGCAGTCGCCACACCCCTCGCACAGGCGTTGATTGATGAAGACCCGACGACGGGGCTCTTCGAGCAAGCCCCGCTTGCGCTTGCGACGCTTCTCCGCTGCGCAGGCTTGGTCGTAGATGAGAACCGTGACACCCGGACACGCACGCAAGCGTTTCTGAACGGCGTCGAGTTGTGCGCGAGGCTCGACGCTGACGCCGGGGGCGAGCCCCTCGTCAGCGCGGTAGCGCTCGGGGGCCTCACTGACGACGACGATCTCCCGCACGCCCTCCGCGGCGAGTTGACGCGTGATCTCCGGCACACCGAGCCCACCCTCCAACGGCTGTCCGCCCGTCATCGCAACCGCGCCGTTGTAGAGCAGCTTGTAGGTGATGCGGGCGCCGGCCGCGACCGCCGCGCGAATCGCCAGAATGCCCGAGTGGAAGTACGTGCCGTCGCCGAGATTGGCGAAGATGTGCTCCTCTTCGCTGAAAGGCGCCTGCCCGAGCCAGGCCGCACCCTCGCCGCCCATCTGACAGAAGTGATCTGATGAGCGGTTCATCCACTGCACCATGTAGTGACAGCCGATTCCCGCCAGCGCGCGGCTACCGTCCGGCAACCGCGTCCCGGTGTTGTGTGGGCAACCGGAGCAAAAGAAAGGCATGCGACGCTGCGAGCTGGGAACGACACGCGGCGATGTCTCTTCTGCTGCCAACCTCGCCAGAAAGTCGTCGATCCGTTCGGTCGAAACGCCGGCCGGAAGATGAAGGGCGATCACGCGGGCGATCTCCGCGGCATCGAGCTCGAGGGTTCGCGCCAGCAGCGGCTCACCTCGCTCGTCGCACTTGCCGACGATGCGCGGACGCCGGTCATCCGGCAAGTCGTAGAGCTGCTCTCTCAGCTGAGTCTCGATGAGGGCCCGCTTCTCCTCGACCACGAGCACCGTCTCGCTGCCGGTCACGAACCCACGCATTGTCTGCGCATCGAGCGGCCAGGGCATACCGACCTTGACTAGACGGATCCCGATCTGGCGAGCTGCCGCCTCGTCTATTCCCATATCGCAAAGGGCTTGCCTCGTGTCGGTGTATGCCTTGCCCGTCGCGACGATCACGAGTCTGGGCTGGGGCGTGTCGAAGACGACGCGACACAGACCATTGGCACGCGCGAAGGCCAGAGCGGCTGGGAGCTTGACCTCGCGCACGCGCCGCTCTTGCTCGGCAGCGTTGTCGCCGGTTCGGATGTGCACGCCGCCGGACGGAAGAACGAAATCGCGGGGCAGAACGCAGGAGGGATGCTCGCGATCGATGGATACGACTGCCGAGCTGTCCATCATGTCCGTCAGCGCGACCAGACAGACCCACAGCCCCGCGTAGCGCGAGAGCGCCCAGCCGTAGAGCCCGTAGTCGAGAACGTCTTGCACGCTCGACGGCGAGAGCACCGGAATCTCCAGGTGCATCATCGCGAACTCGCTCTGCGTGGGATACGAGGAGGACTTGCAGGCGTGATCATCACCGGCCACCAGCAAGACGCCGCCGAGCGGCGCGGTGCCGGCCGCATTGGCGTGCCGCAGGGCGTCACAGGCGCGGTCGACACCGGGCGCCTTGCCGTACCACATGCCGAAAACGCCATCGTGGCGAGCGCCGGGATGCAGCCCGAGCTGTTGGCTCCCCCAGACGGCGGTGGCCGCGAGCTCCTCGTTCAGGCCGGGCAGGAATACGATGTCGCTCGCGTCGAGGTGGCCGCTCGCCCGCGAGAGCTGCTGGTCGAGACCGGAGAGCGGAGATCCTCGATAGCCGGAGATGAAGCCCGCAGTCGACAGCCCGGCGGCCGCGTCGCGCGCGCGCTGCATCAGCGGCAGACGAACCAGGGCCTGGATGCCGCTCAGGTAGATCTCACCCTGCTCGAGGCTGTATTTGTCGTCCAGGGACACAGAGTCGCGGCGCATGATCCGAGCCTCCTCTTCGCCCCCTCCTCTGACCGTCCGCCCCTCTTTCCCCGCGGCGCTGAGACGGTTCCCCTGATCCCCCCACACCCTCTTTCTCTTCGGAGATAGAGTGCCTTCAGAACGCCATATATTCATTGCTTTCTTCTGTCTCTGAGGCCACTATTCGGAGTATTCCATTCGAGTTTGCCGATATTGTGGATTAATCATGCGATTCAATCTCGATGACATCGACTTGCGTATTCTCGATGCCCTGCAGCGTGATGCCGGCGTGTCGACGACGGAAATCGCCAAACAGGTCGGGCTATCTCAGTCCCCATGCTGGCGGCGCATTCGACGGCTCGACGCGCTCGGCATCATCAGAGGGCGCGTCGCGCTACTCGACCCCCACCTGCTCGGGCTCGAGGTAACGGTCTTCGCCAGCATCAAGCTCTCGGAGCACGGTACGCAGGCCCTGCCCGAATTCGAAGCCGCGATCGAGGGGATGGACGAGGTCGTGGAGGCCTACGCGATGACGGGCGAGGTCGACTATCTGCTGCATGTCGTCACGCGCGACATTCAGGCCTATGAGCGCTTTCTGCGCGAGCACCTCCTGCAGCTCCACACGGTGCGAGAGGTTCATTCGCAGATCGCGCTCAAGCAGGTCAAGCATACGACGCGTATGCCCCTCAGCCTGATGCCCGGGCGCCGGGCGTAACCACGACTCTGCAAGCGTGCAGGCGGACCGGAACTCCCGCCAGTGCCGACGAGGCCGCTCCAGACGACTTCAGCTCGCTCGTCTGACCCCCGAATCACCGAGAACGAGCCGGGGAAGAACACTCAAGCGACTGGGAGCTTCCACCGATAGGTGCTCGGAGAAGAACTGGAGCTCGCGAGGAGCTGCAGAGGGCCGTTGATCGGGAGATGCCGCAGCCGTTGCGCGACCGGCGGGCAGGCATACGGCGCTGGCGGTGCCATCGCGTCAACGGAGCCGACGATCCATCTGCCTGGCAAGCGCAACGGGGATGACGGGAACGAGCATGCGAAGACTCCTGCTGATCGCGATTCAAATCTCACTCGCCGCTCTCTCGACCGGCTGCACCGGCGACGCCGAAGTCGATGCGAGCATCGCGAACGCCCTGCTCCGCGATTGGTGCACACCGTCGCCTGAGACTTTGGCGACGCAAGCGGGCTACACGGTCCCGAACGTTCCCATCCAGAATGTCGATTCCTTCACGACATCGTTCGCCACCGAAACGCTGACCGACAATGCACACTGTATGACGTACGCGGCGATCACCGACGCGGGTGTCGTTAACTTCGACTCTTCGATCTCGACTGGCAGCTACTCGGGAACGATCACGAACGAGATCTGGATCAACGGGCAATCGCTGAACGCCGGGGCGAGCGGCAGCCTGGTGCTGGATAGCGACGCCAACTACTTCGCCTACGTGATCCTCGAGAACGGCACGGCAGTCGCGCGCAGCGAGGTAATGCGTCTATCGAGTGCTGTGGGCAATTCTCTGCTTCGATTCGTTCTCTCGTGGGATGGCGCCGGTGACGTCGATCTGCATCTGGACGACGGCGCTGGCGGGCGACACGTCTACTGGACCGACAAGACGCACGACGCCACGGGCTTCAACGTACAGCTCGATGTGGACAATGTGGTCTCCTACGGACCGGAGAATATCCGGGTCTTCACCGCACCCAGCGGATCGAACTTCCGCTGTTGGATCAACTACTACTCCGGCAGCATCACGCTCAATGCAACGGTTCGCGTCTACGCATCGGGCATCTACCAGCAGCAGTACAGCTTCGTACTGCCGGCGGGTACGAGCAACGGCAGCTCCTCCTACGAAGCCAGCCACGATTGCGGGAGCCACACGTCGCCGTGACGAGGGCCGTCCCGACTCGAGCCTGACGGACGCTCAGCAGCGCGCTCGCCGCGACAACCCCGACCAATCAGTGTCACGTCGAGGCAGCGCTCACGGCACAAGCATGTCGGGCCGGAGCCCGTCGGCGCGATCCCCGACCCAGTAGATGCAGCCGCATCGGTTGGCGTCGATCCCGGCGCAGGCCAAGGCGACGAGCTCTTCGGGCACCCAGCTGATCAGACACTCGATGGGCTGATCCGGCTGTTGCGGTCGGACCTTGCCGAAGCAGACCAGCCAGGTATCCCAGGGCGGACGGTCTTCGAGATCGAAGAACCCCTCGGAGCCCGCCTCGGACCGGCCGTCGGCGATCGACATGTTGAACTCACAGACGAGCAGCCGCCCCGGCGCTTCGGGGACCGCAGCGGCCTCGACGACCGGCTCCAGCAGCTCAGCACGCCGCTCGGCCAACTCGTGTACCGCCTCCTCGAGTGCCGCGAGCGAAGGCCCGTCCTCGAGGTCCGGCGCAAGCTCAGTCGTGCGCAGACGGTCCGCCACACAGCGACGGGCTGGGCTCCGTGCCCAGCACCGCCGAACATCGCCCAAGCGGCGGGCGAGCGCCGCGCGCGCTGCGGGTGAAAGCGGATCGCTGGAAGGTGCTGCAGCGGGCGGTTCGGGAGGCAGCAGGTTGATCATCGATTCGGATCACCCCTCCGACGGACGGCCGCGCACTCGGGCCCGACCGCTACGGAAGCTCCTCGTCGAACTCGCGATCGAGGGCCTGGAAGGCGTCGGCGGCGTGCTTGATCGACAGCTTGTAGGCGTCCTTCATCGCGTGATCGAGAGCGAAGTCCCGGTTCGGGAAGCCGTACATCGTCTCACCCTTCGGCCCCTCGAACTCGACGGGCCCCTCGGCGAGGGGTTCGACCGGCCGCTTCGGCTCGGTACCCGCGCTGGCCTGGGGCGTCGGCTCGGCGGAAGCAGGCGCCGGCTCGGCGGGCTGCGGAGCAGTCTCGGCAGGCTGCGGCGGCGGCTCCGGCTCGGCGCGCGGCGCTGGGGCGACCTGCGGCGCCGCCGCGGAGGCCGTGCGCCGGATCGCCGCCAGCTGCACACCGTTTCGGCTCAGCCAATCGAGGGCGAGCGAGCTGCGCAGCGAGTAGTTGAGGCCCTCGAGCGGCAGTCCCTGGCGATTCACTCGACGCACAAAGGTGTTTATTCCGACGAGTCGGGCCCGATCGTCCAACAAGGGCCCCCCCGAATTGCCCGGATTGATGGCCGTGTCGGTCTGGAAGACGTCCCGCACACCATCGCGCCGTACGCTCGAAACGGTCCCCGTCGTCAGCGTCCACAACCCGCCTCCGCCTGGATGCCCGATGGCGGAGACGGATTCACCGATTTCGACCTCCTCGGAATCGCCAACGGTGACGACGGCGAGACTCGGCGGGGGACGAACGAGCCGCAGCAACGCGAGGTCGAGGGCAGCGTCACGGGCGAGCAGCGTCACACCGTAGGGCCGCTTCAGATCAACCTTGTCGTCACCGGTCACACGCGCCGGCTTGAAGAAGACCTGGATATTCGGATACGGGCGCTTGGTGACCGCGTCATAGATCACGTGATTGTTGGTCAGGATCAATCCAGCTGACGAGATGATCGAGCCTGTCCCGGAGCTGCCGTTGCCCTTCGCGTCAAAGCCGAAGATCACCACCACGGCCGGGGCAGCCTCGCGGTAGATCTCCGCGGGTGAGCGCGCTTGCGCGCCATCCCAACCCGCTAGCGACATCACGGCCATTGCCACAATCGATGCAAGCTTCTTGCTCAGTCGTCCCATGGTCTTGCGCCTCACTCCTGGTTGCCGAGATCGGATGCCCGAGTCCCGAGCCCGCAGCCACGATGTCGCGGACTCATGCGAGGGGTTCATCCTCGCTCGTCAGTGCCAGGCGACCATACACGAGTTACACACTACCTTCAGGGTTGTTGACGGATGAGTGGAGGCGACCATCCGATCCCCGCGGGCTCCGCATAGAGCGGTCAATCGCAGGGCGTGACGGGAGCGGTGATGCGGAGCACGCGGCGAGAGAGGGCCCGGCAGAAGGCGAAGAGCAGAGCCATGTTCTCGGCGAGTGCTGCAGCGACCCTGATCAGCGCTGCACTGATCGTGACGCTGGCCGGGCTGAGCTGTAGCTCGACTCCCGAGGCCGAGCCGGAGAAGCCGCCGATGAGCCTGGCGGACGAGATGGCCGCAGCGCCCGACTGGGTGCTGCGCGGCTGCGCGGCGCCGTCGGCTCGCGGCACAGCTCCATCTCTCTGCGGTGTCGGGTCGATGGGGCTCGCGCGCAACGTCACGCGCGCCCGCATGACCGCCGTCGTACGCGCGCGGACAGAGATCGCACGCAGTCTCGAGACCCGACTGAGAGCGATACTGGAGGATTACCACACCACGCCGGCAGGCGGAGCAAAGGCCGGCTCGAACAGTGCGAACGAACTCGGCATCGTCGACGTGAGTCGGCAGATTACCGAGATGTCACTGCCTGGCACGCGACTCGAACAGGTGTGGATCTCGCCGGCCAACACCGTCTTCGCCTTGGTGATCCTCGATCTCGCACGCTTCAAGCAATCCCTGTCCAGGATGACGAATCTGCCCGAGCCGATTCGACAGGCGGTCGAGCAGCGTTCAGCGGCGGCATTCGGCGAAACCGAGCGCAACGTCGCGCCGAAGAGTCGCCAGGACACGCAGAACGACGCCGCTCAGGGCTCGAGCAGCACCTTGCACTGATCACCCGGAGTCGAGAGATCTTCGAACGCCGCCGGCAGGCCCGGCAAGTCCACCACCCGGGTCACCATGTCGGCTGCGTGGATGCGTCCGTTCGCCAGCATGTCGAGGCTCAGCTGAAAGTCCTGCTTGCGATATGCCAGCACGAAGGTGAGCTGGATCTCCTTGAGGGTCGCGAGGACTGGCAGCAGCGTATCGGGCTGCAGGCAGACCCCCGCGACCACCACACGACCGCGCTGCGCGGCGAGGCCGATGCAGCGCGCCAGCATGCCCGGTGCACCGACGCACTCGAAGATCAGCGAGGGCGGCGCGCCGGTCTGCTCGGCGAAGGCCTCCGCGACGTGCTGCTCCGAGGCATCCAGCACGGCAGTCGCGCCGAACGCCGCCGCTCGCGCGCGCCGCGAGGCCGACGGCTCGCTCACCCAAACCGAGCGCGACCCGAAGAAGCGGGCCCAGAGCGCAACCGAGAGACCGATGGGGCCGGCACCGAGGATGAGCACGTCCTGACCCGCCTCGAGCTGTGCCGTCTTGACCGCGTGCAGACCCACTGCGAGCGGCTCCACCAATGCGGCGGTGCGGTAGTCCACCGCATCGGGTAGGGCCAGAGTCTCGTTGCAGCCCACGCGAATGTACTCCGCAAAAGCCCCGGGACTCTGACCGAGCCCGATGTTGCGCATCTGCGGGCAGCGCATCACGTCGCCGCTCAGACAGAACGAACAACTGCCGCAGCTGATGCACGGCAGCGCGGTGACGCGATCGCCGACGGCGAATCCACTCGCCACCCCGGCACCCACTTCGGCCACCTCGCCCGCGAACTCGTGCCCCATCACCGTGCCCTTTGGCAGGCCGGGGGGCAGACCCGCAACGTGCAGATCCGAGCCACAAATGCCGCAGCTCCTCACCTTGACGATCAGCTCACTCGGTCCGGGCCTCGGCCGAGGAATCTCTTCGACGCGGAGCGCCTCGCCCACTTCGCGAAACACCGCCGCACGCATCATCGAGTCCACCATGGCTGCTCCCGCTCGCGCCGGCGGCGCCATTGTCTGGCCCAACCCGGCCCCAGACCGTAGGTGATCTCTCTCGCACAGCCCACGAGGAAGCGGGCCGGCGCCGGGCGGGAAGCCTGACGAGCCAGGTGGGACCGGGCTATGGTCGCGCGACCCCGAGCGCGAGGAGAGCCCGATGCGAGCCGCCCTGCTGGAAGCACCCGGTAGCCCCATGAAGATCGCCGATGTAACGATCGCCGAGCCGGGCCCCGGACAAGTGATCGTGGCGATCAAGCACTGCGGTTGCTGCCACTCCGACCTCAGCGTCGTCGACGGCAGCTTCCCGGCGCCACTCCCGATCGTACTCGGCCACGAGGCGGCCGGCGTAGTGGACTCGATCGGCCTCGGTGTCGACACCCTCACTCCGGGCGACCACGTCGTTCTGACTCCCTGTCCGCCCTGCGGAACCTGCTACTGGTGCGTGCGAGGAGAGGCCAGTAGCTGCGTCAATGCCAGCGGAATCATGACCAATCAGTTTCCCGACGGCAGCACGGGGCTCTCGCGTGGCAGCGAGACCGTGTATCGCGGCCTGGGTGTGGGCGCCTTCGCCGAGTATGTCGTCATTCAAGCCAGCGGTGCGGTAAAGATTCCACGAGAGGTTCCCCTCGACGTCGCCTGCGTCGTCGGCTGCGCGGTCCAGACCGGCGTCGGCGCCGTTCTCAACACCGCGCGCGTCAAAGAGGGAGCCACAGTGCTCGTCATGGGGCTCGGCGGCGTAGGCCTGGCGGCTGTCCAGGGAGCGCGACTCGCCGGTGCGGCGCGCATCATCGTGTCCGATCCGGTGGCACAGCGACGGGAGGTGGCGGCGAGCTTCGGCGCGAGTGACTTCATCGATCCGACTCAAGAAGACGTGGCCGCGCGCGCAATAGAGATCACGCGCGTGGGTGTCGACTACGCGTTCGAGGCTGCGGGGCGCAGCGAACTCGTCGCTGCCGGTCTCGCAGCCACGCGCAATGGCGGCACGACAGTCTGCGTGGGCGCCCCACCCGTCAGCGAGGGAATCAACATCGCGCCGGCCGCGCTCTTCGTGATCCAGGAGAAGAAGCTGATGGGCAGCCTGCTCGGCAGCTCGAACGCACTCTACGAGATCCCGAGACTGATCGCGCTCTACCAGGCTGGCCGGCTCGATCTCGACGCTCTCATCACCAGCCGACGTCCTCTGGCCGAGATCAACGAAGCAATGGCAGATCTGCGAGCCAGCCGCGGAGTCCGGTCGGTACTGAGCATCTGACGACGCCGAGGCGTCGCTCGGCGGCTATCAGCCGATGTCCCTGATGTCGCCGCGAGCTACCAACGTCTCGAAGGCGCTCACAACAGCAGGATCGAACTGTATTCCCTTGCCCGCGACGAGTTCGTCGAGTGCGCCGGCGACCGTGAGCTGACTGCCGTGGTCGCCGCCGTGCGTCATACATGAGAACGTGTCAGCCACGTGAAGGATTCGCGACTCCAGTGGAATCGCCTCGCCCAACGGGGCATCGGGCCGGCCTTCGCCATCAAAGTGATCGTGGTGATGCAGAATGATCTCGGCCAGTGGCTCCCACAGCCGAATGCGGCTCAGCATCTGGTGACCGATGACGGGATGTCGAGTGAGCTGCTTGGCGTTGTGCTGCTGAGTCGGGCTGAGCTTCAGCACGCCGATGTCGTGCAACAGCGATGAAAAGTGAAGTCTCCGCAGCCTCTCATCGTCCAAGCCGAGCTCTCGCGCAATGCGATTGGAGATCTCGGCGACGAAATGCCCGCCCCCGGTATGCTGCGTGACCCGGGCGTCGAGCGCCGTGACCATGATGTCCGTGGCATGGATGAAGAAGTTGCGCTGGCTGTCCTTGAGCTCCGCACCCTGGATTGCTACAGCGGCCAGACCCACCAGCGTGGCGATCGAGTCGACGACCTCCGGCGCAAAGCAGCGTTGCGCCTTCTGGCTCGCGCTGGCAACGGCCACGACCAAGGCGGCCGGGGGTCCCTCTTCGGTGATCATCGGGAGCACGAGGGCGTCGCCGCATGCGGCGGTCTGAAACGCACTCGGCGTGCCGAGTTCGACGGCGCTCTGCACGAGCTCGGCGAACTCATCCTCGTGCGCTTCGAATAGCTCGTGGGCCCCGGTTCCGGCGGACTCACACAGCTCGAAAGGCTTCGTCGGCTCGGGGCGCCTCAGAACCAGGACGGTGTCGGCATCCGTCAAACGCAGAGCGCAGCCCACGACGATCTCCGCAGCGGCGTGCAGGTGGGCCGCTGTCGCGAGAGTGCGCGACGCGTCGAGAATGGCGGCCAGGCGATCGTTGTCGGCGTCCATTCTGCCAACGGCAGTCAGACTGATGCGACGCAGCGCGAAGAACGCGGAGAGTGAGAGCACGCCTATCCCCGCGACGAGGCCCAGAACAAGAGTCCGGGCATAGACGTCCCCTTCGACTGCCGGCAGGGCGAACCGCTGCACGAGATAGCCGAGCACGCCCATCGGAACGATGGCTCCGAGGAAATAAATCGCGAAGAGCGATCGGTCGAGCTTCTGAGAGAACAGAGACTGCAGTCCGGCTCGGTTCGCCACGGATACTCCCTAACGAGAATTCGGTGAATCCACGACGTCTCTTCGGCGTTACGAAGGACGGGCTGAAGGGCTGTGCGACCGGAGGTGGAGGCACGCCGCCCAGACAACCGGATCCATCCGCCGCCCTGAGTGCAATATCACACATCGCGCAGAATCCTGTGGCTCGAAGGAGCGAACCCCGCTTCGATCGCCAGCGTGCAGCGCGCCGCCAGCGCGCCGAAGGCCGAGTGCACCTCACGGCCGTTGCGGGCACATCGCTGGCGAGCGGGTCTCGCGGCTGGTTCCTGCGAAACGACCGACAGTGTGCGACGCTTGCGCGTTCCTTCCGGGGCCAAGGCGCGATCCAGAGGCGGACTAGCTGAGCCCGGCAGGAAGGTGGAACAGGAATCGGAGAGAGCAGCGGTGAGCGGCCAGCCCTCCCGGCACGAATTCCCCGACGACGTGCGGGTTCTTCATGTCGCCGGACGTGAGTTCATTCTCGTCGGCACCGCCCACATCTCGCAGCAGTCCGTGGCCTTGGTGCGCGAGGTCATCGAGCGGGAGCGGCCAGACTGCGTCTGCATCGAGCTGGACGCACAGCGCTACGAGGCGCTCTCACAAGAACGCAGCTTCGAGGCGCAGGATCTTCGGCAGATCATTCGCAAGCAGCAGCTCGCTGCACTGATGATGAATCTCATCCTGGCCTCCTATCAGAAGCGGCTCGGGATGAAGCTCGGCGTCACTCCCGGGCGCGAGCTGCTCGAAGCCAGCCGGGTCGCTGACGAGCTGGGAATACCGATCGCTCTGTGCGATCGCGACGTGCGAGTCACTCTGCGGCGAGCTTGGCACTCGCTCTCAATGTGGCGAAAGCTCATGCTGGTCTCCGGCGTGCTGGCCAGCGTCTTCGAGAGCCCGGAAATCTCCGAGGACGAGCTCAGCAGGCTGCGTCAGCAGGATGTCCTCTCGGAGCTGATGAAGGAGCTCGGTGACACGATGCCCGAGCTCAAGAAGTCTCTGATCGACGAGCGCGACGCGTACCTCGCCCAGAAGATCCGTGACACGCGCGGCGACCGGCTCGTGGCCGTCGTGGGAGCCGGTCACATCGAAGGTATGATCCGCGCACTCGAATCGGAGCAGGACATCGAGCTGGGGGAGATCGAGACCATCCCGCCGGTCTCCGGCCTGTGGAAGTGGGTCGGCTGGGCGATCCCGGCTGTCATCGTCGGATCGATCGGCTACATCGGCTGGGCCCGGGGCCTGAACGCGGCCGAAGACAACGCTCTCTACTGGTTCCTGGCCAACGCCATCCCCTGTGCTCTTGGCGGCGTCATGGCCCTGGCACACCCCGCCACGATCGGCGCGGCCTTTCTCTCGGCCCCATTCACGAGTCTGACACCCGTGATCGGGGCGGGCTATGTCGCCGCCTTCGTTCAGACCTGGGTCAGGCCACCGAAGGTGCAGGAATTCCGCACCGTCGGTGACGACATCGTGAGTCCCCGGGGCTGGTGGACGAACCGGCTGTTGAAGATCTTGCTCGTCTTCCTGCTCACGACGATCGGCAGCCTGATCGGCACCTGGGTGGGCGGCGTCGAGATCCTCAGGAACGTGATCGGACAGCCGAGCTAGGGAAAGTCTCCCTGCATTCGGACACGTCTGCGGCTCTAGAACGAAACGGTCGCCGTCGCGCGGCCGTAGTAGCCCCACTGATTGGCGAGGGAGGCCCCGTAGCGCGAGCCGTCGCCTTCTCGCGGCATTGCGAACTGGTTGTTCACGAAGGCGCCAATCTGCCCCGTCAGGCGCACGTACCAGAGAAAGACGCTGACACCGGCTTCGAGGCGCGAGTCGTAGGCGAAGTTGATGTCGGTGACATCCAGGCCGCTTACGCCCGGGGTCTGAGTTGGCAGACCCGAGGTGTCGCAGGCAGCCAGGCAGGGGCCCGACAACCGCCCTTCGACCATCGACGCGGCGAGCATGGGTGCCAACGACCCGCTCAGGAAGAAGCTGAGCTGGCGGAATGGCTCCCAGCCGATCGAGAACGCCGCCCGCGGACCGAAGTAGAAGGTGCTGAGCTGGAAGTCATACGTCCAGACGCCCGGCGCGAACGCACCCGGGAACGATACCGCGGCGACCATCTCCGGAGAGCTGACTGTCCAATCCCACTGCGACTCTTCCCAGCCCAGGGTGAGGCCAACGCCCCGGCTGAAGCGCCAGGAGCCCTTGGGCTCGTCGAAGTAGATCATCAGATCGCCGGAGCCAAACCAGTCGTCGAAGGCCATCCGGTTGTTCGCGAGTGCGAACACGGCGTGGGACCAGATGGCGTTGTCCCCGTTCGCGAGCGTGCTGGAGCCATCGAGCGGCTGCCAACGAATCGCGATGTCTCGCCAGGAGGACAGGCCCGTAATCGGATCGGTGAGCACCTCGAACGCTTCTGGCGGCTTGGCGTACGCGATGAATCCATCTCCAGTTCGGTGGTGGCCCGAGACGGAGAAATGCACTCGCGCCACGCTCCCGAGTGCCCCGTTGAAGGGCGTTTCCTCGAAGGCCCAGCCGAAGTTGATCTCGGGTACGCGTACCCAGGAGTCGCTCGTGTCGAAAGACAGCAGGAAGCCGCGGTCGTGCTTTGTGCTGATCTGCCGGGTCGAGCTGAAGTCGTCATCCAGATAGCGGCGTGCCACCTGGAAGCTCGCGGTGTTGAAGAAGTAGCGTGAGTACCCGGCCGAGAAGTAGCTGTCGCCCTTGTCGACGGGCATGGGGGCGAGCTCGGCAGATGCGGGTGTCGCCACCGCCATCCGGACGAGAGCAAGAGCCAGAACTACATAGCGTGCGCGACCCAAAGCCTTCCCTCCAAGACAGAGACCCGTCGGCGATCGCCCGATTGCAGCGATATTGCTCAGGGCATCGGCGTGTACGGTGTTTGACTGGAGGCGATTCCTAGGGAAGTCGACCGATGGGTCGCATCGGCCGAGGGCTCGAGCCTACACCTGGGAAGCCGTGAGTCCGAGTATCGGGAAAAGGAGCGAGTCGATCTCGATAGGGGGCTCAAGTGGACAGGCAACTGGTCCGATCAGTGCCCCGTATTCTCGACAGTCGGAGGCATTCACGATGCCGGATGGGTTCCGTCGCGCCGCTGCCGCAGCTTGCGCAGCGCTCTTGATCCTCGCTGGTGCCGCGCCATCCTGGTCGGCCGATCTCTACGAAGACCCGGCCCAGCAGGAAACCACTCCGCCCATGTTCGATCTGCTGGTCCTGCGGCCGGTGGGCATTGTCAGTGCAGGCATCAGCGCGCTTCTCTTCATCGTCCCCGTCGCTCCGTTCACGCTGCTCACGAAGCCGAGCCAAATCGGGAAGCCCTTCCGCAAGATGGTGGTCGAGCCGGCCCGCTTCGTGGTCGTCGACCCGCTGGGCAAGCACTGAAGTAACGCGTCGGCCACTCACATCGACGACGCGAGCGCCTCCCGGAGGGATGCCGAGCTACTCCGGCCGATGCCCTGATGGCATGGTAGACTCCACGCTCTCCCCTGGCTCATCGCAACCGAAACTCACCGCGGCGTGCAGACCGCGCAGTCTGTACAGAGCCGCAGCGGAACGACGGAAGCCGATGCAACAGTACCTCGATGTCCTTGCCAGGGTCCTCGAGAACGGCACCCAGAAGAATGACCGCACGGGTACCGGGACGATCAGCCTCTTCGGTGATCAGCTGCGCTTCGACCTGGCGGCCGGCTTCCCGCTGGTCACGACGAAGCGCGTCCACATCAAGTCGGTCATCCACGAGCTGCTCTGGTTCATCTCCGGCAGCACCAACATCGGCTACCTACGAGAGAATGGGGTGACGATCTGGAACGAGTGGGCCGACGAGAACGGCGAGCTCGGACCGGTCTATGGAGCACAGTGGCGCGCGTGGCCGACTCCGGGTGACAAGGACGGCCGTACGTCCGTCGACCAGTTGAGCGAGGTCGCAGCACAGATCCTGACGGACCCCGACTCGCGCCGTCTCGTGGTCAACTCCTGGAACGTGGCCGACATTCCCAACATGAAGCTCCCGCCGTGCCACATGCTCTACCAGTTCAGCGTGAACGATGGACGCCTCTCGTGCAGCATGTACCAGAGAAGCTGCGACCTCTTCCTCGGTCTGCCGTTCAACATCGCGTCCTACGCGCTGCTCGACATGATGATGGCGCAGGTGACGCAGCTGGAGCCCGGCGAGCTGGTGATTTCGCTGGGCGATGCCCATATCTACAGCAATCACGTGGAGCAGGTTCGGCGACAGCTCGCCCGCGAGCCGCGACCGCTGCCCAGCGTGCACCTCGACCCCTCGGTCAAGTCGCTGCTCGACTTCCGCTACGAGCACTTCCACATTGAAGGCTACGATCCGCACCCCAGGATCCCGGCCCCCATCGCGGTCTGAGGAAGAGCCCGGCATTGCGCATCTCCCTGGTCGTGGCCGTCTCGGAGAACGGCGTCATCGGCAAGTGCGGTGGCATTCCATGGCATCTGCCCGATGACCAAGCGTTCTTCAAGCGGTTGACGAGCGGCCACTGCGTCCTGATGGGGAGGGGAACCTTCGAATCGATCGGACGCCCGCTCCCCCGGCGCAGCAATATCGTGATTTCGCGCAATCCCGAATACGAGAGGGCGGACGCCATCGTGGTTCGCGATCTCGACGCTGCGCTGGCCTCAGCTCGTTCGCAGGGAGAAGAGGAGGCGTTCGTCGTGGGCGGTGCGGTCATCTACGAGCTCGCCCTGCCGCGAGCCGACCGGCTCTACCTCACGCGCGTTCACGCCGACGTCCCGGGAGATGTCTTCTTCCCCGATATCGCGGACGATCGCTTCGGACACTGGAGCCTGGCGGAGGAGACCCGGCATCCGGCGGACGAACGCCACGCCCACCCGTTCACCTTCCAGCGCTGGGAACGGGCGGACTCTTCGACTCCCTGAATCCGCCGCACGAGAGCCGCGAACGCGGAGTGCTGGGCTTCAGCCGAAGACGAGTCCGCAGGCTGAACACTCGATCGCGTCGACCGAGAGCGGTTCCTGGCAGGCGGGGCAGACCTCTCTCTGATCCGCGGCGGGCTCCTCGCCCGGCTCGAGATGGCTGAAGGTGGCTCGGTCGATCAGCTTGGCCGCAGCGAGCTTCTCCGGCTCGACCCAGGTGCCATACACCTCCTCACCCCCGAATGTGCGGCGGTCGATGCCACCCTCCGCCGCGCTCCTCGTCTCGCGCTCGACCCGGTGGGCGATACCCCCCTCAGTCAATCCCTCGGAGAGAACGCGAGTCCAGGGCAGTGGGCCGACGCGAACACAGGCCAGCTCTGAGATCGGTGGAAAATCCTCGGGCTCCGCCGGCTCGACATCGTCGGCAAAGATCAACGAGACCTCGCAGGCACCGCACTCGGTCGCGGCGAGGGTGAACTCCTCGTGGCAGGACGGACAGATCTTGTACTCGTGCGACAAGAGATGGCTCCCATGCAAGTCGATCGGTCGAGATTCTGGCACATCATGGGCCGGCTACGCAGCGAGTAGCGCGGTCAGCTCGTCCACCAGGCGGAGCACTTCCTCGCTGTCGAAGACCGGAGCCGCCGCCTCGAGATCGCCCGGCTGCGGCTCCGCGCAAGCCGCCAGCACGCGCGCGCGCAGCGAATCGGGCGCGAGCGGCGGAGACGGATCGAGGTATCCGCGCTCCTCTAGATAGCGGCGAAGCAGCTCCAATTGCTGACTGCGAAACCGCTTCACGCGCGCATCGTGTCCGGCCTCGAGCGTCTCGAGCAGCTCCGCGGCCCGGCCGCCGCATTCGGCCGCGATCGATGCAAGGCGGTCGATGAAGATCCCACTCACCGCGCCGCTGTCCTGTAGAACCGAGCGATCGACGGAGCGCCCGCGCCCGATACGCCAGGCCTCGAAGAATGCCTCGGCTACTCGCACCCGTGCCTCGATGCGCTGGCAGATCAACTCGTCGAAGAGGACTCGCGCGGAGCCCTCCGCGGCGAATGCTCGCCAATTGCCGATGCGCTCGATCCGGCCGTGCGTGAGTAGCCTGTGGAGCAGCGGGAGATCATCCCTCAGCAGGTAGAAGAGATGAAGCGATTCGACCGGTGCGAACGAATCGGGCACGGGGACTCCGAGCCGTGCCGCGTAGGACTCCGGATCGAGACCATCGGGCGCGGGCGGCACGAACGGCTGCGGAATCTCGAGCTGGCGAGGCTCGACCGCGGCTGCGGCCAGCCGGCGGATCTCGGCGAGATCGAAGATCCGCGGTGCCGGCGCCCCGATCGACTGCGCGACGTCCTGCCAGAGCGCGACGTCGGCGGGATTGCATGTGAGGTAGAAGACCTGCCGGCCGGACTGCGCCAGCGCGAGCAGACTCTCGGCCACGGCGCGGAATCGCTCGGGATCACTGGCACTGAGCGCCTCGTCCAGGAACAGCGGCGGGTGCAGCTCCCCTTCTGCCTGACTCGTAAAAGCGAGCTTGGCGGCCAGCAGGAGCTGCATACGCGTCCCATCGGAGAGTTCCGAGAGTGAGCGCAGGTGACCGCTCTCGGTCTCGAGGGCTCGAAAGCAGCTCTCATTGCCCGAGCCCTCCAGCCTGAGCTCGCAGCGATGTCGCGTGAAGCGGGCAAAATAATCGCTGGCACGCTGGAGGACCGCGGGCCGGCTCGTCTGCTCGTACTCGCCCTCCACACAGTCGAGCATGAAGTCGCCCGCCAGCGCGAGCACCAGCTCGTCGTGGCGAGCCAACAGCTTGTCGCGGGCCGCGGACACGTGAGCAGCTTGCTCCTCGAGCGCACCGCTCTCGCAGGCTGCGCGAATGCGCTCTTCGATGCTCCCGATCTGGCCCGCCACGTCCTCACTCGCCGAGACCAACCCCTGCGCCTGCGAGATCCGATCCTTGGCCTCCCCGCGGCCGAGCCGCTGCAGATCTGGCCGCGCCTCGAGCACGCGATCGAGGTCTTCGAGGCGCTGCTCGAGCGCGCGGCGTCGCTCGCTCGTCTCGCGGAACGACGCGAGATCTTCCAGCCGCGCCGCCAACACTCGCCGCGCCGCGGCCGGATCGTCACTGGCGTCGATGCCCGACTCATGGAGCAGTGCGCCGCGCCGTGCCGAGAACTCGTCGCGCTTGGATTCACACGACTCGAGATCGCGCTTCGCTGCCACGCGGCGGTCGGCGGCGACGTGCCAGCGCTGACAGCCATCCGACAGCGCGTCGAGCAGTGCCAGCGCGTGGGCCTCGTCGTCCGGCTCGCAGCCGAGCGTCTCGACCAGATGCTTTCCGAGCCGGCTCAGACGATCGCAGCGGTCCAACTGGAGCTGGCGCGACGCAGCGGCCAGGGGCGCAAGCTCGGCCTCCGCCCGGCGCCAGCGGCACACGCGCTCGAAGAGATCCGCCAGGGCGAGATCGCCCAGTCCCGGGTCAACGCCCAGGCGCACGCGCAGCTTTTCGCGACCACGCGCAATCTCCTGCTCGCACGCTTCGACCTCAGCGAGCTGATGATGCAGTTGGACCCGCTCGATCGCCGCCCGCTCGGCGCGCTCGGCCCCAGCGAGCTCGGCCTCGAGCTCGCTGAGCCGGTCGCGTACGGCGCTGCGCTCGAAGTGAACCAGAGCGGGCAGCCCGAGTGAAGAAAAGCGCTCCTCCAGAGCTGCACGCTGACCGCTCGAAGCTCGCTCTCGGCTGAAGCGCCGGGCTAGCAGCCAACCCAACAGCAATCCGGCCAACCCCAAGAAGCCCGTGTGAAACCGGTAAGCCGCCAGCAACGCGAGCAGGCAGCCGCAGGCCACGGCGAGGCGCATGATGGCCGAGTCCGACCTGTCTGGGGCCCCGGTGGCGAGCCACTCTCGCAGCAGGTCGACCCCGCGCCGCAGCGCCTCGAGATCAGCGGGCTCAGCAGCCTTCTCCGTGGCTTCTTGAACCCGGGGCTCCAGCAGAGATTCCAAGCGACTGCGGCGCTCGCGGATCTCGAAGGCACGCGTCAGCCAGCCGGAGAGTTCCTCCAGCTCGTGGGCCGACAGGCCCTCCAGATGCGCCTGGGAGACGTCCCCCGCAAGCGCACGATGCGCCGCTTCGACTGCTCCCGTGGCCCGCGCGCACTCGCGCTGGGCGCGTTCGCCCTCGGCGATCAGGCGCTCGAGCTCACGAGCGTCCGATCGCCAGGCGGCGAGCTTGGCCTCGTCGGGGGGGCCGGCGGCACTGAGCCCGCATGCGCGCCGGTCCAACTCGGCCTGCGCGAGACGCCGACGCGCGTCATCACACTCTTCGGTGACGCGCGTCAGATCGGCCTGCAAGGCGTCGAGCTGTTCGAGCTCGCTGCCAACCAGCCGCACCATCTTCTCCGCGGGCGCTGCAAAACCCTCGAAACGCCGCCGCAGATCCTCCAGCTCTTCGCCCAACGCCGCCCGCTGCGAAGCGGCACGCAGCTTCTCGAGCTCTTCGGATGCGCGCCGCGCGGCGACGAGCTGTTCGCGCAGCGCCGCCAACCGGTCATCCTCATCCGCCAGCCGCCGGCGCTCGCCCTGCAGTCGATGCAACGCGCGCTCGGCGGCGAGCAATTCCTGCTCCTCACGTCGTCCGTGACTGCGCTGGGAGAGGCGAGAGCGCAGGGCGGCCAGATCGAAGCCGCCGTACATCTGGATCTGCAGGCGCTCGGCTAGATCGCGATCGGCAGGAGAGTCGTCTGCCAGCAGATCGCGCAAACCGAGGGTATAGGTGTGCGCCAGATGGGCGGCGGGCAGCGCCGGTGCGGGCACCGACCGTCCTTCGCTCTGCCAGCGAACGGCGTGCCCGAGCTCGGCGCGCATTGGCACGCCCTGCGCGTGCCACAGGCTCGCGAGATCGCTGCCGGGCGGGGCGTCGCTGTCGGGCCAGAGAGTGGCTCGCAGCGCACGGCAGAGCGAGCTCTTGCCCGAGCCGTTCGGGCCGACTATCAGATTCAGTCCGGGCGCCAGATCGTCCAGGCAGAATCCCGACTCACCACCGGCCAGCCGGCGCACGTCCACCCGGAGCAGTTTCACGTCGGATCCTCGGCGCCAGCAATCTCACGCACGGATGACACGAGTCGAGAACGTTGCGCGAGAAGTGCCTCGAGCTGATGCACCCCCGCGCAAAGCAGAAGCTCACGCAGAGTCTGACCCGGCTCGATCTCGCAACCGAGTCTCCTCCAACGGGTATCCGATGTCGCGTCTTGCAGGACGCGAGCCGCCTGTCTCATGAACGTGTCGCAGCGGTGATCGTCCTCCTGCAGCAGGAGAAGCCTCCGGGCCAGTAACGCCGGCAGATCGTCCCCGCGCGCGATGGCGATGAGATCCAGATCGGGAGCCGCGCGTTCCTCGACCTTCTCGACGAAGTAGTGGACACCGTCCCAGGTCTCGTGCGGGTGTCTCTCTCGAGCAGCCAGCCAGGCACGCACGCCCGCGTGGTGGCGGCCACGCCCGGAGAGGCAGATGCGACATCCAACCAGGCGCGTCCCGCCGCCGGTTCCGATCGCCGCCAGGTCGTCGCGGATTCGCTGATGCACCCGCTCCATCGCGCCTCGCAAGGCCGCGAACAGAGCCTCTGCCATCTCACTCTCGGCGACACTGTCGAGCTCATCGAGCGCGAGTTCGACGCGCTCGAAGCGCAGCGGCGCGAGCGGAAGCTGCTTCGCGCGCACGCGACCCGCCCCCTCCACCTCGACCAGCCATGGACCGTGACGCCCCGGCTCGCCCGGGTCGAGGCCGACGAGCGATCCCAGATAACCGACGGGCGAATCGCCCTCCAGCGCGCAGGGCTTGTGAACGTGGCCAAGAAGCCAGGCGTCCACCGGTATGGCCTCGAGCGAGCGCCGCGAGACGGGTGCGTACTCACTGGAGCCCGCATCGAGATCGCAGTGCATGACGCCCAGGGTGGCGACACCCGGCTTGGGCGAGAAATGAAGGGACTCGAGCGGGCTCTGCCGCACACGGACCGCCGGGAACGACCAACCGAGCAACTGCACCGTGATACCGGCGCCGGTCTCGATAGCGAGGCTCTCCCACTCGCCCCCCGCCCCGAGCAGACGAAAGGCGGGAATCTGGCGGGCGAGTCGTGGCAGCGCTTGCACGTCGTGGTTGCCCGCCACCGCGACAATCGGGATGTCCGCTGCCACCAGCCGTGAGATGCCCGCCTTGAGATGCCCGTAGGCCTCGAAACGATCGTCGAGGCTCTCCACAACGTCTCCGGCCAGCACCACGGCGTCTACACGCGAGGCCACGGCGAGGTCGATGCACGCACGCCAGGCCGCCGCCGGGGCGAATTCGTCGGCTCGCAGGCCAAAGGACTCCAGCTCCAGCGGCAGACGGCTCGGCCTGCGCCCGAGATGGATGTCCCCTATGAAGAGCAGCCTGCCGCCCACCTCCCCCTCCCGAGAAGCGATCCGCGATCGCCGCACCAAAGCGTGCTGCCTCGTCACGTAGCGCACAACCCCGGGGCCCTGCGAGACCCGAGTCCGGCCAGGAGAAGCCGCCGCGGCGCGACCCGCGCGCCGACGCACCGCCTGGAGCCCGCTCTCAAACCGCGACTGTCGCGAACACGCAATAGAGCCTAATCTGTCGTCTTCACTTACTGGCGCGTTCTGGTTGGCTGAGCCACAGCTCAGGTCGGAGACGCACAGTGGCTGGCGAGACGGGCTTCACACGCAGACGAATCCTGGATCTTCTCAAGCTCCGAGGTCCGCAGACCTCAGCCGAGTTGGCCGCACAGCTCGGAGTTACGTCGGTGGCAGTGCGTCAACATCTTCAAATTCTCAGCCAGAAGAACCTGCTCGTTTCGGCCGAAGAGCGGCGCTCCGTCGGGCGTCCAGCGCGACGCTGGTACTTGAGTTCGGTCGCCCTACCGATGTTCCCCGACGACCACGAACGCCTCGCGCTGGATCTGATTGAAGCGATCGACGAGGGTCTGGGCGGCGAAGCACTCCGCCGCGTTCTCGAGATGCGAACCCGTCGCCAGATCAAGCGCTATCAGGCGCGGATGCCGGGGGCCGGCTGCACGCTCGAGCAGCTCGTGAACGCGCTGGTCGACATCCGCACGGAAGAGGGCCACATGGCGGAGTGCTTTGCCGACGGCGACGGGCGCTGGATCCTCGTGCAGAACCACTGCCCGATTTGCGCGGCCGCCAACAACTGCAGAGAGATCTGCCAGCTCGAGCCGCGCCTCTTCCAGGCGAGCCTGGGCAACCGAGCCACGGTTCGCCGAACTGAGTACATCCAGGATGGCTCGCGCCGCTGCGCGTACGAAATCGTCGCGGCGGAGCAAGGCAGCATGCACTGACCGGCTCGGTCAAGTCGCTCATGAGCAGCCCGGTCGGGAAGACGGGTCTGTCGGGAGGAAAGGGATTGGCGGAGCAGCCAGTCAGCGGTGGCGATCTGAAGATCGAGCTCTCGGAGCGGTCCGGGACGCTCGTCGTGCCCCCGCTGTCGCGCTACGCGCGGTCACGGCCAGCACAGAAACGCGGCGAAGAACCGACGCCATCGGTGCGGCCCGTCGTTCGGGCCGAGCCACCGCGCGCGGCCACTGCCGGCGCGCGCAGCGACCGAGCGCGCAGCTCGGGTGACATGCTGCCGATCCCGACAACGCCGGAGCCGGGACCGCCCGGCCGCGGGCGCCTCCCGTTTTGGAAGCGCATCGCCCTGCACCGGCCGGCGCCCGCACCGGCGGCGCCGGCTGTGTCGCTGGATCCCGTACTCACCAGACTGAACGAGCTGGACAGACGGATCGCCGAGAACCAGCGAGCCACCTTGAGCAGAATGAACAGCTTCGAGGAGAACATCACGCGGCTCTGGGAGCTCGAAGAGCAGACGAGCCTGAACGAGGTTCGCGAGCGGCTGGCCCTGCTCGAAGCGAACCAGGAGGAGATCGCCGACGCTCTGCACTCGCTGACGCGGAATCTTTCTCTGATCTCGCTGCTGATCGTCTTGGCGCTGGCCGGAGGCGCTCTCGCCGCTGGCATTCTCCTCTGAGGACGCCCCGAGCGCTGACCTGCGCTGCCCGCCCGCCACGCGCGCGATCCCGGATGGGGCCACGCCAGACTGGACCCGTGGGGAAGAGAGGTTGGACCGGAAGCCCCTGGGTTGACATCGGAGCCCCCGGCTGAAACACTATATCCGAATGAACGAATATACTCGTGTTCACAGGCACTTCGCCCGAACCGCCCACGAGCCACGCACCGCAAATGGAGACCTCGATGACCAATCTCGCCCGCCTCCCCTTCAAAGTCGCTGACATCAGCCTGGCCGACTTCGGCCGCAGGGAGATCTACCTGGCCGAACACGAGATGCCGGGCCTGATGACGCTGCGCACGCGCCACGCGGAGCAGAAGCCACTGGCCGGCGCGAAGATCATGGGCAGTCTGCACATGACGATCCAGACAGCCGTACTGATCGAGACGCTGGTGGATCTGGGCGCTGACGTTCGCTGGGTGAGCTGCAACATCTTCTCTACCCAGGACCATGCCGCCGCGGCCGTGGCGGTGGGCCCGAACGGCACGGTCGACGATCCGAAGGGAATCGCGGTCTACGCTTGGAAGGGCGAAACCCTCGAGGAGTACTGGGACTGCACCGAGGCCGCCCTGACGTGGCCCGACGGCAGCGGACCGGATCTGATCGTCGACGACGGCGGCGATGCGACGCTGCTGGTCCACAAGGGTGCTGAGTTCGAGCGGGCGGAGAAGGTGCCGGAGTGGAACCCCGAAACGGACTCGGAGGAGTGGGGCGTCATCCTCGACCTCCTGCGTCGCTCGCTCGGCGAGAGCCGTGAGCGATGGACCAAGCTCGGCGCGGGGATCCGGGGCGTCTCCGAGGAGACGACCACCGGCGTACACCGCCTCTATCAGATGGCCGAGAAGGGCGAGCTCCTCTTCCCCGCCATCAACGTCAACGACTCCGTCACGAAGAGCAAGTTCGACAACATCTACGGCTGCCGACACAGTCTTCCCGACGGGCTGATGCGTGCCACCGATGTGATGCTCGGCGGCAAGCTGGCCGTCGTGTGTGGCTACGGCGAGGTCGGTAAGGGCTGCGCCCAGAGTCTGCGCGGCCAGGGCTGCCGCGTGATCGTGACCGAAATCGACCCCATCTGCGCGCTTCAGGCCGCCATGGAGGGCTACGAGGTCAAGCAGCTTGAGAACGTCGTCGAGACCGCTGATATCTTCGTGACCACGACGGGCAACTTCAACATCATCACGGCTGAGACGATGGGCCGTATGAAGGACAAGGCGATCGTTGGCAACATCGGCCACTTCGACAACGAAATAGACATGGCCGGTCTCAAGAAGATCAAGGGCATCGAGTGCCGCAACATCAAGCCCCAGTACGACGAGTGGATCTTCCCCGATGGTCACAGCGTGCTGATCCTCGCCGAAGGGCGGCTACTGAATCTGGGCTGCGCCACGGGACATCCCTCGTTCGTGATGAGCGCCTCCTTCACCAATCAGGTACTCGCTCAGCTCGAGCTGCACCAGAACAACACGAGCTACGACAGACAGGTCTACATGCTCCCCAAGAAGCTCGACGAGGAGGTGGCTCGGCTCCATCTGGCGCAGCTCAGTGTAGAACTCACGGAGCTGACAGCCGAGCAGGCCGAGTACATCGGCGTGCCGCTGGACGGCCCCTACAAGCCGGATCACTACCGCTACTGAGCGAGAGCGCCGGCTAGCGCAGAGAGACGCTAGGCACGGTTCAGGTCGACCCGCTCCATCTCGACCCGGGTCTCGCGATCGCTCTGGCCGGGCTGCAGGCTCGCCGGTACCGGGCGCAGGTGGTTGTAGCCGCCAGCGAGTTCAACTGGATTCAGCGGACTGACGAGCACGTTGCGGTATCCCCGACCACCCGGAAACTGGTAGTCCTCCCAGGCGTGGTAGAGGATCACACTGCCGGGGCGTACGGCGGTCGATACCTTTGCACACACGAAGAACTCCCCGGCGTCGTTCCAGAGTCGAACTCGGTCCCCGTCCTCGATGCCGCGGGCTGTCGCGTCTCGGCCGGCGACGAAGACCGCCGCCTCGCCGCGCTGCAGTCTCAGCAGCACGTCCAGATTGCGCCAGCCAGCGTGAATACTCCAGCGGGTATGACCACCGCTCAGCACCAGCGGGTGATCACCACCCACCAGCGGCGGCTCCCTGTGAACGGGCAACGCCTCACCCAGCTCCAGATAGAAGGGGTGATCGATGTAGAACTGAATCCGGCGCGTCAGCGTGGGCCAGGGGCCCGGCCGGTCTGCCCGCCAGCTTCGATTCGAGACCGGCTCGTCGGCCGTCACCTCGGTGGCGTTGCCGAGATTGACCGGATGCATGCCGATCCCCGTTATTCGCTCGAAGCCGTCCCGGCGCAGGTCATCGAAGCCGGCTTCGACAAAGCTGGTCTGCGCGACGATCTCGCTGGCCAGCTCACTCTGGGCGTCATCTCCGAAGCGCCCCTCGAAGGTGAAACGGTGGTGGAAGTCATCCAGACGTCGGAACTCGCCCGCATGATCGCGAAAGCCCTCGATACCCCGCTCGCGAGCGCGCCGCTCGATCCATCCCGCCAGCCGCGCATGGATCTCCCACTCCGGCTTCGCCTCGGCGATCGGCTTGACGGCCGCCTGGGTGATGTGGAGGTACGGCGAGAGCAGCGTGAGCCAGTTGGTGACGTCGTCCTTCTCGTACGAGGTGGCGCCGGGCAACAGAATGTCACACTGGCGGCCCGTGGTGGACATGCGGATATCGGTATTGACGATGAGCTGAATGCGCGGCCAGAGTGTCTCGAGTAGGCGATCGGCCGAGCGCAAGCGGCGCAGCAGATTGCTCCCCGCGAGCATCAGGACGCGCGGAGGCTTGCTCGGGGGCGGCTTCTGCCAGGCACTCGAATACGACTGTTCGAGGTATGCGGAGATGGGCCGCGGCAGCTCACGGCCCCAGTCGGCATCGGTGCGCTCGTCGAGACCACCGTGCTGCCGCCAGTAGAGGACTGAGCTGAAGATTCGCGATTCCGCCTGGTAGTCGCGCAGCGCGTCATAGAGGACACGCTCGGTCGTCTCACCCTTCAGTCGACCCATGAGCAGGGAGGGCAGATACTCGAGCTTGCTGAGCAGGCCGTCGAGCTGGCTCGCACCGACTCGGTGCATGCCGTCGAGCACGAGAATCGGGCAGGTGTCGTAGCCGGCACCCGCGCGACCCTGGTGCCCCCCCAGTGCGAAGAGAAGGATCTGGGCACGCATGATGAGATCGCCGTGGTAGAGCTTCGGAATGCTGGAGCCCGCGACACCCGACATGGCTCGCGCACCGGCCAGCCACTCGGCCAGACGGCGGATCAGCGGAGCGGGTGTGCCGCAGAGCCCGGCTGCCTTCTCGGGCGTGTAGTCTCGCTCGAGGCGTTCGCGCAGCAGATCGAACACGGGACGCACCTGAATCGGACCCGCCTCTGTCTCGGCCACGAAGCGGCCAGCCAGCGCCGGCCGCGCCGCACGCCAGTCGAGCTCGGCATCGGGAGCGGCGACAATCGCACCGGCGACCTCGTCATAGCCGTAGAAGCGGTCTCGCCTGCCATCCGCCTGCAGATCGCTCTCGCGCAGGAAGTGGCCGTCCTCGCGCACGAGCAGCGGCAGGTCGGTCTGCCGGCGAACGAAGTCGTAGTCGACATGCTCGCCCGCGAGTAGCTGCTGGGCCAGAGCCAGAGCCAGAGCGCCGTCGCCGCCAGGGCGCACGGGCACGTACAGGTCGGAGTGAACGGCAGAGGCCGAGTAATCGGGAGCGATCGTAACGACGCGAGTTCCGTTGTAGCGCGCCTCGTTGAGAAAGTGCGCGTTGGGAATCTGGGTGTAGGTCGGATTGGCGCCCCAGATCAGGATCAGGTCGGAGCGGAAGAAATCGTCCGCCGAGCGGGAGGACACCGGCGTGCCGTATGTCACCGCTGCCCCAGCCTGACCATCGTCGAGCTCGGTGTTGGTATCGAGCTCGACGCCGTCGAGCATGCGAATCAGGCGCTCGACGCCAACCCGCCAGGTTCCGGAGGCCAGGCTTCCGCCGGGCTCGAGCACGACGGCTTCCGCATCGCCGCTCACCACGGTATCGATCAACGCATCGGCGATCTCCGACAATGCCTCGTCCCAGGTCACCCGCCGCCAACGCCCGGATCCCCGCTCTCCCACGCGGCGCAGTGGATGGCTCAGGCGATCCGGGGCGTACATCAGAGCCGAGTAGCAGGCGCCTTTCTGACAACCGCGAGGATTGAAGTCGGGGACATCCGGGCTCACCTGGGGATAGGCCCCGGCCTGCTCCTCGCGCAGGACGATGCCGTCTCTCACGAAGACATCCCAGGCACAGTTGCGCTGATACCAACAGTTCACCACGTGTGTGCAGCGAACCCGCCGATCCCAGCGAAGCTTCTCGCGGTAGAGATCCCGCCAATCCCCATACCCGCGGCCCGCCGCCGCTCGTCCAGCCAGCGCTCGAGCCGAGTCGGGGCGCAACCCGCCGAAGCAGAGCAGAGCGCTGCCCGCGACCGCGGACCGAAGCAGCCCGCGACGCGTGATTCCTCGAGTCAAGCGGTATCTCCCGTGGCCCCCGGCGAATCATGGAACGGGCGACGTGGGCCCGTCAAGCGCGCTTCTGGGCGGGCTGCACGATCTCGAGTCCCGAGCCGCTCCAGCGCACGGTGCAGTCATCGCAGCGCACCCGAAACCATGAGAAACCCGGCAACAGCTCCTGCGGCGATGCCGGTGCGGGAGCCGCACGCAGCCCCGCCAGGTGAGCGAGCGCGCCACAGAGTGACCTGGCGTCGTAGTGGCGACGCAGCGCGGCGATGCCCACCGAACCGTGGAGCTTGGCCAGCTTGCCTCCGCGCTCCTCGAGCAGCAGCAGGTGGTGGCGATAACGCGGCGACGAGTACCCGAGCAGCCGCTGCAAGGCCACCTGGGTCGCCGTGCTGACCGCGAGATCCCTTCCTCTCACGATGCGGGTCACGCCACTCGCCGCATCGTCCACCGTGCAAGCGAGATGGTAGGCGACAGCGCCATCACGGCGGCGAACGACGGGATCGCCGCAGGCCGCAACGGGATCCTGGGAAAGATCGAGGCCGCCCTCGTCGACCAGCTCGATGCGTTCCGCGGGCAGCCGCAGACGAATGGCTTCCGTGCAGGCCCGCCAGCCGCCCTGGACGGAAGCTGGGAGCGAGCGATCACGGCAGCGACCTCCATAGTGCCAGCCACCGTCCGGGGCCCGTCGTCCGCCCGCGCGAATCTGCGCACGACTGCAACGACACGGGTAGAGCCGACCAGCCGCTGCGAGTTCGTCGAGTGCCGCCTCGTGGTCGGAAGTGCGATCGGTCTGGAGCACCACCTCGTCCCAGTCGAGCCCGAGCCAGCTGAGAGCATCCCGCATGGCGTCGAGGTAGACCGGCCTGCAGCGTTCGGGATCGATGTTCTCGAACCTCAGCTGCAGCCGCGCGCCACACGAGCGGGCGTCCAGCCAGCAGAGCAACGCGGCAAGTAGAGTGCCCGGGTGGGGCTGGCCCGTGGTCGAGGGTGCGAAGCGAGCGACATTCACAATTCAAACTGCCCACGGCGTAGGGTTCATGCCCCACTCTGGAGTTCGCGTCGAACTCGGGTAAAGCCCATCGAGATCGGGCCGATGAGAAGAGACATGCACACGAAGAGTAGAGCGCGTAGGGGCTGCATCGCCAGCTATGTGGGACCCAGAGCGGTCGCACCTCGAACCCATGCGGCACTTCGGGGGCTCGGTTACTCCGTGGTACCCGCCTTCGCAACGGGTCGTTTCGATGATGCTTCCTGGCGACCGGCGCTGCGGCTGGTGGACGAGCGCCTCTACCCGAAGGTCCCGAGCCAAGAGAACGATCCCGACACACCCATCATCTTGCTCACGGGCTCGAGGCCGAGTGAGATCGAGGATCCGCGCATCATCGGCCACGTATCGCGTCCCGTTGAGCTCCGCGAAATCTATCCCCTCATTCAACGGGCGGTGGAGGATACGCCGCGCCGCGCGCCGCGCGCCGAGACGGTGATAGCCGCTCGCTGCATCCGGGCCGACCGCCGCTGGGTGGGCAGCGTGACATCGCTCTCGGAAGGGGGGTGCCTGTTCCGCTGCGGCCAGAAGATCCAGAGTGGCCTGGCGATGAATCTGCAGTTCGCCCTGCCGCGAGCAGCGATGCTCGCGTTGAGAGCCGTCTGCGTGCGCCATCAGGCCGGGGCCGCAGCGCTCGTGTTCGACGAGCCGTCGTTCGACGTTCGCTATCGCATCAACGGCTTCGTCACCGAGCGACTGGCGACGTACTGAGACAGCACCACGGCGAGCGGGGCCGCCGCCAGACGGGTGGGCCTGATCCCCCGCGGGTGATGGAGATCTGAGGGCGGGCGGGCAGCTCAGCCCGTCTCGACGCGAGCCCGCACGCTTCGTGAGTCGCGACCTCGATCCACCCTGACGACGGTCGCACCCGCGGCAATGAGAGCGGCCTCTGTTGCGTTTCGAGCCAACTAATGCATTCTCCGGGCGGGCAGGCGCACCACAACCAATGGGATCGTCGGAATCGCTCCGACTCCGGTGACCCGAAAACCCGCGCCGAACAAGAGGGGCCAGCGCCGCGATGTCGGATTCGAATGAAGTGCTCGTCGTCGCCTCCAAGATCAAGGGGTATATCAGGGAGAGGGGCGAGATGAAGACGTCGGGAAACGTCCTGCAAGCGCTCTCAGATCGACTGCGAAGCCTGTGCGACGAGGCGATCGAGAGCGCACGAAGCGACGGTCGCAAGACCGTACTCGACCGCGACATTCCCTGAGCGCTCGCATCCTCGAGACCTAAGGGCCTGCGCCAGGCGCGTGGTCGGTACCTGTGGGCCGTTGAGTCCCCCACAGGGCAGTAGGCAACCGGTCAAGAAATGCGGATACCTTGACGATCCGTCTCCAGAACGAGGGGGCGCGATGTCGGAGCCGTGCGTCAAGGGAACGCTGTTTCAGAATCTGGCTGCTGAGCTCGGCGAGCTGATCAGCCAGGGCAAGCTGACAAGAGAGCAGCGCGCGAAGCTGATCAAGCCGGACGAAATCGCTCTGCTCGAACGGGATATCTCGATATCCGCCTGGTATCCGATCGAGCTCTACGTACGAATGCTCAAGCTCTACGCCGAGGCAGCGGACGGCGACGTGAGCGAGTTCCTGATCGAGAGCGGCAGGCGCGCCGCGAGCCGGGTTGTTGCTCTCGGCATCTACTCGCAGCTCGACTCATGCCCCGAGGAGAGGTGGGAGAACCGAGTGGGCCGTATCCTGGTGACGCTGTCCGGCTCCTTCTTCAATTTCACGGAGTGGGAGTGGGAAGGCCTGTCGGGCAATGGCTTCTCGATCGTGGTGCGTAGGGCCAGCCCCATGGCTGATGAACTCGTGCTGCGAAGCTCCGGTTTCGTCGAGTTCCTCGCGACGCGTGCGGCAGCGGGGCCCGTTTCGATCACCTGGGAACGAAGTGCCGACCGCGAGGAGATTCGGTTCCGGGCCGAGCGCGCCAACTAGCAGTCTGCGCGCCGCTCCGTGAAGGACGCTCTGGTACAATTCCGCCGTGTCCTCTGCCGCTATCAAGACGGCCTCGCTGAGCGACGTGGGCCGAGTGCGCACGCACAACGAGGATTGCTGCGGCGAATTCGTGAGCAACTCCGGCAGCCACCTGCTCGTCGTGGCGGATGGCATGGGCGGACACCAGGCGGGTGAAACTGCCAGCCGGCTCGCGGTCGAGACCATCGGCAAGGTCTTTGCCGACTCGAGAGAGCCCCCGGAGCGCATGCTGCGAGAGGCCCTCGACAGCGCCAACGAGCGCGTCTTTCGCATGTCGACGACTGATCCGAACTTGCGCGGCATGGGGACCACCGCCGTCGCATTGCTAATCGGTGCAGACCAGACGGGATGGGTGGCGCACGTCGGGGACAGCCGAGCCTATCGCTGCCGCGGCCAGCAGATCGAGGCGTTGACGCACGACCACTCGGTCGTCGCCGAGCTGGAGCGCCGCGGACTCCTCACCGCGGAGGAAGCGGCGGTCCATCCACGGCGAAACGAGATCCTGCGTTCGGTGGGCGTTCGGGCCGATGTGGAAATCGACGTCTCGCCCATTGAGGTCAGGCCGGGTGACGCCTACTTGCTCTGTTCCGACGGCCTCTCCGGGCTGCTTGGGGAGCGCGAGATCGCCGACATCGTGACGGGGCGAACGCCGCCCGAGGCAGCCCGGCTGCTCGTGGAAACGGCCAACGAGCGAGGTGGACACGACAACGTCACGGTCCAGATCGCCAGCATCTCGAGCGGGGAGGAATCCGCCCCAGCAGAGCCCACGTCCGCGACGCCGGCAAGTGCAACCGCCGAGCCGGCGCGTCGACGGCGAAGAACCCTGGTCGTGACCGCAGTGCTGGCCGCCGGGCTCACCGCGCTGGCGCTGTTGTGGTGGCTGTACCGGGTGAGCAGCTAGTGGGGAAAGAGCGCTTCGAGCGCTGGTCGCAGGCTCTCGAAGCGGAAGCAGAAGCCAGCCGCAAGCGCATGCCGCGGGGCGACTCTCTGGCCCGGCACCAGAGCTTCGGCCGCCTGACCCAGGGCCAGATGGAGCAGCGGAAGCGGAAGCGGAAGCCACGCCGGACGGCGTAGCACGCGACCGAGCTCCTGTGCGAACTCACGCATGCGAACCGCCGTGGGCGCCACCAGGTTGAGGGGGCCGTGCGGAGCCGTTTCGCACTCGTCCCAATCGAGTGACCAGCAGACCAGCCGTACCGCATCGTCCTCGTGAATCCACGGGAAGAAGCGCTCGCCGGGCCCGATCGGCCCTCCCAGCCCCAAGCGAAAGGCGGGAAGTATGCGCGCCAGGGCGCCGCCGCGGCGACTCAAGACGACGCCAAAGCGCAGCGCGACGACTCGCACACCGCTCGACTCCGCGGCGCGGGCTGCTGCCTCCCAGTTGATGCACAGCCGAGCCAGGAAATCTTCACCGGCTGGTGAATTCTCGTCGAGACGCCGCTCACCCGCCGGACCGTAGTAGCCGCAGGCCGAGGCCGAAGCCAGCACGCGCGGCGGACGCTCGCTCGCCGCGCAGGCCGCGGCGATGCAGCGCGCGCCCTCGACGCGGCTCGCCGCCAAGCGCTCTCTGCGCGAACGCGTCCAGCGACCGCCGGCGATCGGCTCACCCGCCAGGTGGATCACGGCCTCCGCACCGGCGAGTTCCGCGCTCCAGTCACCGGGCGAAGTGACGTCGCCGCGCACCCAGCGAACGCCGGAAGGCGAGTTCACGGGAGGCATCGAACGCCGGCTAAGCGCCACCACCTCGCGACCGCTGCTGACGAGTTCCCGACACAGACGCGAGCCCACGAGCCCCGTGGCCCCGGTCACGAAAACCCGTCTCGCCGGCTCCGCCGCCACCATCTCAGCCGTTCTCATCCTCCAGACGAATCGCCACCTCATCCGTCCGACGAGCGGGATCGAATGCGATGGCCAGGAGCTGACGCGCCACGTACGTACCGCTGTTGAAGCTCGCCTCCCTCTTCATCTGCCGGAAGCGCTCGACATCGGGGAAGCGGTCCGCGCTACAGGCGCGAATCATCTCCTGCATGTCCGTGTCGACGATCCCGGGCGCGACCGCATGTGCGCGTAAGCCGCTCTCGGCTTCCTCCAGCGCAATGCAGTCGGTCAGACGCTCCACACCCGCCTTGCCAGCGCAGTAGGCGCCCCACCCGGCGTATCCGTGCCAGGCCGCGCCGGAGGAGATATTGATCAGCACGCCGCCGCCACCGTGGGTGCGCCGGTGCCGGGCGTACGCCCGCGTGCCGATGAAGACACCGGTCAAGTTGACGTCGATATGCGCGCGGAATTCGATCGTGGACAGATCGCGAATCGGCCCGACCGGATCGAGCACACCCGCATTGTTGATCCACAAATCGACCCCCCCGAAGCGCCGCTCGACACGAGTGGTAAACGCTTCGACCGCCTGCTCGCTCGTTACATCCAATCTCACGGCCACGACGGTCTCCGTCTCGGGCAGCGCCGGTTCAGCCCGAGCGCACAGCCCGAGCTTCATGCCATGAGTCGAGAACTCCCGGGCGAGTGCGGCCCCGATGCCGCGACTCGCCCCGGTGATCACCGCCGTACGGCCTTCGAGATCGGGAAGCGACATGGCTCAGCAACCCGGCCGCACGCGCTCGAAGTCGGCGCCCGCCGGCGCTTGAAAGAGCCGCAGACCGAACTCGGGGACGATGGCCAAGATGTGATCAAAGATGTCGGCCTGGATTCCCTCGTAGCTCTCCCAGGCCTGATCGTTGGTGAAGCAGTAGATCTCGATGGGCAGCCCCGTCGCACTGGGAGAGAGCTGCCGCACGATCAAGGTGTAGCCCGAGTCGTGGATCTTGGGATGCGCACGCAGATAGTTGTAGATGTAGGCCCGCAGCGTTCCGACATTGGTCAGTCGGCGGATGTCCGCATTGGCGGCCGCGTCACCTCCCCGCTCGGTATTGTAGGTCGCCAACTCCTCTCGCTTCGCCGCCACGTAGCGGCTGAGCAATGCCCAGCCGCCGAAGCGTTCGACCTCTTCGGCGTCCAGGAAGCGCACGCTGTTCAGATCGATATGGATCGCCCGCTTGATTCGGCGACCACCCGAGAGTGACATGCCGCGCCAATTCTTGAAGGACTCGTCGATGAGCTGGTAGGTGGGGATCGTGCTGATCGTCTTGTCCCAGTTCTGCACCTTGATGGTATGAAGGGCAACGTCGATGACGTCTCCGTCGGCACCAGCCTGTGGCACTTCGATCCAATCACCCACGCGGATCATGTCGTTGCTGGCAATCTGGACGCTCGCCACGAACGACAGAATCGTGTCTTTGAAGATCAACAGCAGCACGGCAGTCATCGCGCCGATTCCGCTGATGAAGAGCCAAGGAGACTTGTCGAGAAGCGTCGAAACGACAATGAGCGCCGTCAGTATGTAGATGGCGATCTTGACCACCTGCAGATAGCCCTTGATCGGCCGATGCCTGTACTCCGGGTTGCGCTCGTAGATGTCCTGGAGAGCGTTGAGGAACGAGGAGAAGGAGACCGCGGTGACCGCCACCATGGCCGAGACCGCCACGCGCTGGATCAAGAGCGTCAGACCGGCGTTGATGGTGGGAACGAGCTGAATGCCGTAGTAGGCCACCATGGCGGGCGCGATGTGGGCCAGACGCGCGAATACCTTCGCGTCGACGAGTGCATCGTCCCAGGTGATCGCGCTGCGCTTTACCCAGCGCCGGATTCCAACCACCAAGGCCCAACGCGCCACCAAGAAGGTGAGCCACGCGAGCAGCAGAAGCCCGGCGACGAGAATCGCGTCCGCGAATGGTTCTTCCAGCATCCAGTCCCGCACGATCCCCTCCTTGCCGAAGTGACTCTTCGCGAAGTCCGCGAGGTTCGCAACTCCGCCAGCCCGGCCGCATCTGCGTCGCGACGACCGCTACAGACTATCGAATCTCAGAAAGTGGACGGTACCCGCTTGTTGAGCGCCGCCACAGCGAGAGAGCGGCCAGCCGCCCGCAGACGCGCTCGAAGACAGGCGATTTTCTGGCACGGGACATTAGACTGCTCTGGACGTGGAGAGCCTCACCCGCCATTCGCTGCGCCACCCGGCGCTCACACTCGGCCTGCTCGGCGCAATCAGTCTTGTCGCAGCAGCGGGCCTTCCCCGCCTCTCCACCGATGTCGGCTACCGGGCCTTCCTGGGCGCCGATCACCCCAGCGTCCGGCGCTTCGACGACTTCTTGGCACGCTTCGACGGTGGCCTCGCCATGGCAGCCGTCTGGAGCTGTGACGAGACACCACGCTGCGAGAGCGTCTTCGACGCGGCATCCCTCGAGATGGCCTACACAGTCGTGAAGACGTTGGAGCAGAGCGATGCGGTCCGGCGCGTGGAAGGGCCTGCTACAGCGCGACTCGTGGTGCCAACCCCCTTCGGCCCGACGACACGACGCTTCGTGGAAGGTGACGACGGCGCGCCAGTCGACGATGCCGACCTACTAGCCGAACGCGCATCGCGTGATCCCGGCTGGCGCAATCTGCTGGTTTCGCAAGACAAGAGCGTGGCAGCGGTCGTCGTCGAGCTCCCCAGCTCGGACAGCAAGGTCGCGCTCGCCGCCTATCGCGCGCTCGATTCGGCACTGACGCCCTTCGAAGACGGCGACGCCTTCCGTTTTCACCGCGTCGGCGGACCCGTCGAGTTCGTGGTGGCGGCCGCTGAGCTCGAGCGGGCCACCACCCTGCTCATCCCGCTGATGGTCCTCCTCGTGGGCGCCACACTGCTCGTACTCTTTCGCTCACTGGCCGCCGCCGTGCTGGCGCTGCTGCCGATTGGGGTCGCGGTCTTGTGGACCGTGGGGCTGCTCGGTTGGCTCGGCTGGCCTCAGAACAGCTTGACTCAGGCACTGGCACCGCTGGTACTCGTGATCGGCGTCTGCGACGGCATCCACCTCCTCTCTCGCTACGCGAGCGAAGGGGCGAAAGCACCTGCACGCAGGGTCGACGCCCCGACGACGGATTGCGGGACACGCGCGTGGCGAGCCGATCTGCTTCAGAGAGCGGCGCGCGACGTCGAGTTGCCGTGCCTGATGACTTCCCTCACGACGGCAGCCGGCTTTCTCTCCTTCGCCACAGCAAGCCTCGAGAGCTTCGTACACTTCGGCATCGTGGCGGCTGCCGGCGTCATGGCGGCGCTGGTTCTGACGTTCTCACTGCTGCCGCTGATGCTGCACCTCACCGCCCCAGACCGCATCTACATGCGAGACGTCTCAGGCCGTTGGGAAGCCGCCCTGCAAGGTGCGCTGCATCTGTCGGAACGACGCGGGCGGGTAGTGCTGACCGCGAGCCTACTGCTGGCCGCCATTTGCAGCTTCGGCATGACCCGCCTCGAGGCCGACGCCTCTTTCGAGGATCTCTACGGAGCGCGAAGCCGCGTAGTGCTGTGGTCGAGATTCGTCGCCGAACACCTGCGTCGCCCGGAGACTCTCGAGATTGACCTCCTGTTGCCAGAGTCGCTCCGCATCAGCGACCCGCGAGCGCTCGCGACAATCGCTCGGCTCGAACGTAGACTGGCGGAGTTCGCTCAGATCGGACCGGCCCGATCGCTGCTCGGCCCCATCTCCTGGTATCACCGACTGATCAGGAACGACGACCCCAGCTTCGAGCGGCCCGGCGACAGCGAGCAGGAGAACCGCGCGCTGATCTCCATGGCGACGGCCTTCGGAGCCGGTGTCGGTGAGGATGGGCTCGCCAGCTGGCTCTCACACGATCGACGTCATGTGCGCATCTCCCTGGAAGCGGGGAAGTCGCCGCAGATCGTTATGCGCCAGGTGATGACAGATGTGCGACGGATACTGGAGCAAGAGCTGCCGCCCGGCTGGTACGGCGCTGCGACCGGACCGTACGTGGTGGTGCACGACATGATCGATGCGATCCGGAGCACCCAGCTACGCAGCTTTCTCGCTGCGGGTCTGGCGGTGCTCGCGCTGCTCGCGATCTTCCTCGGGTCGACCGGATGGGCTCTGCTGGCACTGATCCCAGCGGTGTTGCCGGTTGTCACGACGCTCGGCGCAATGGGATTGCTCGGAATCCGCCTCGACGTGGGCAGCGCAATGGTTGCGGCTGTCGTGCTGGGCGTGGCGGTGGACGACATCATCCACCTGCTCGATGCCTTTCGCCGACGAAGGCGCTCGGGCGTCTCCGCGTCCGCTGCCATGCGTGGCGCCGCCACCCACGTGGGGAGAGCGCTGGTGACGACCAGCATCGCTCTGGCAGTCGGCTTTGCGGCCCTCGCGCTCTCTCCCTGGCAGACCGTGGCGAACTTCGGGCTGGTCTCCGCCATCGCGATCCTCGCGGCGCTGGTCTCCACGCTACTCGTCTTGCCGGCCCTGTTCTTCGCTCTGCCCGACCGCTAGCCTGTCCGATTCGGCAGCACCACGCTTCGTGGAGCAAACGCAGAGAGAGCAGCGATGGAGCTGGACCACGTCCACATCAAGGGTGCGCGCGAGCACAACCTCAAGAACATCGAAGTCAAGATTCCCAAGAAGAAGCTGGTGGTACTGACCGGTGTCTCGGGCTCTGGGAAGTCGTCGCTCGCCTTCGACACGCTCTACGCCGAGGGCCAGCGGCGCTACGTCGAATCGCTCTCCGCCTATGCGAGACAGTTTCTGGGGCAGATGGAGAAGCCACGCTACGACACGGTCCGCGGGCTCTCTCCGACGATCTCCATCGAGCAGAAGACGACGGGGAACAACCCGCGCTCCACCGTGGGCACCATCACCGAGATCTCGGATTATCTACGCGTTCTCTACGCGCGGATCGGCATTCAGTATTGCCACCAATGCGGAGAACGCGTCCAGCAGCAGAGTCCCCAGCAGATCGCCAAGGAGCTACTCGAGACCGGCGACGGAACCCGACTCGTGTTGCTGGCCCCTCTCCTGATCAACCGCAAGGGGGAGCACCGCGAGCTACTCGAAGAGACGCGCCGTGCCGGCTATACGCGTGTTCGCGTCAATGGCGAGATCCTTCTCAGCGAGGATCTCGAGGCCTTGAACAAGCGGCGCAAGCACACGCTGGAGGCGGTAATCGATCGCATCGTTGTCAAGCGGGGCGTCACGTCGAGGCTGACGGACTCGGTGGAAACCGCCCTGCGCGTCGGTGACGGAACCCTGATCGCCGTGGCGAATGGAGGCGGTGATCGCACGTACTCGGAGAGCGCCGCCTGTCCCCACTGCCGGATTTCATTTCCCGAGCTGACGCCGCAGGCATTCTCCTTCAACAGTCCTCAGGGCATGTGCGCCGACTGCAACGGCCTCGGCACGCGCTTCGAATTCGACCCCGAGCTGGTCGTACCCGACACGTCGCTGGGCATCGAAGAGGGTGCCATCAAGCCGTGGGGGGAGGGACTCTCCAGCAAGAGTGGCTGGGGAGCCAATTTCCGACGCCAGCTGCTGGACCAGCTCGTAATCGATCGGTCCACGCCATGGCGCGAGCTCGGCAAGAAGAACCGCTCGCTACTGCTCTACGGCTCGGGCGAGCGCAAGTTCGAGATCTCATGGAAGAATCGATCGGGACGCGGGAGCTTCGACATGTCCTGGGAAGGCGTCATCCCGCGACTCATGCGGCGTTTCCGAGAGACGAAGAGCGAAGGTATGAAGCGGTGGTACAGCCAGTTCATCGCAAACACCGGCTGTACCACCTGTGCCGGTGGTCGTCTGCGTGAGGAGAGCAGCGCGGTACGCGTCGGCGACATGTCGATCGTCGAAACCTCGGCGCTCACGGTGGACGATGCCCGTCGCTTCTTCGACAAGCTTCGACCGCGAGGCGCGGCTGGGCAGATCGCCAGCGAGGTCCTCAAGGAGATCAGGGCACGGCTCGATTTCCTGGCCGCCGTGGGCCTCGGCTATCTCTCTCTGGACCGCGCCGGACCGACGCTCTCGGGAGGCGAATCGCAGCGAATCCGCCTGGCGAGTCAGGTGGGGTCCGAGCTCACCGGCGTGATCTACATCCTCGACGAGCCGTCGATCGGCCTCCATCAGCGGGACAATCGCCGTCTGCTCGACACTCTGATGCGCATGCGAGACATCGGGAACACGGTTGTGGTCGTGGAGCACGACGAAGAAACCATCCGCAGCGCGGACCATGTCATCGATTTCGGGCCCGGCGCTGGCGTGAAGGGAGGGCAAGTCGTTCACGCGGGAACGCCGAAGAGCCTGGCGCGAAACCGCCGCTCCATAACGGGCGCCTATCTGGCGGGGCGACGCTCGATCGCCGTTCCCGCTGAGCGGCGCGCCTCGCTGGGAAGCATCAAGATTCAGCAGGCTCGTGAGAACAACCTCGACGATATCGATGTCGAGATTCCGCTGGGCGTACTGGCCGCTGTCACCGGCGTATCCGGCGCCGGCAAATCGACACTGGTGAACGAGATCCTCTTCCCCGCGCTATCGCGCAGGTTGCACGGACCGACCAGGAAGGTCGGCAGGCACCGGGGCATCTCGGGTCTCGCTCAGCTCGACAAGGTGATCGACATCGATCAGCGCCCGATCGGGCGCACGCCTCGAAGCAATCCGGTCACCTACATCAAGGTCTTCGACGGAATCCGCCGTTTCTTCTCCCAGCTACCGGAGTCGCGAGTACACGGCTATAAGCCGGGCCGCTTCTCATTCAACGTAAAGGGCGGACGCTGCGAGGCTTGTGAAGGAGACGGCGTTCGAAAGATCGAGATGCACTTCCTCGCCGATGTCTTCGTGCGATGCGAGGAATGCCAGGGAAAGCGTTTCAACGAAGCGACGCTCCGGGTTCAGTACAAGCAGCATTCCATCGCCGACGTTCTCGAGCTGACGGTGCGCGAAGCGCTCGAGCTCTTTGCGCGGCATCCCAAGATCGCCGGCCCGCTTCGACTGCTCGAACGTGTCGGACTCGACTACCTGCATCTGGGCCAGCCGTCACCCACGCTGTCCGGCGGTGAAGCGCAGCGGATCAAGCTGGCCCGTGAACTCTCCAAGCGAGCCACCGGACGCACGCTCTACATCCTCGACGAGCCCACAACCGGACTGCACTTCGAGGATGTGCGCAAGCTGCTCGAGGTACTCGAAGAGCTGGTGGATGCGGGCAACTCGGTGGTGGTGATCGAGCACAACCTGGACGTGATCAAGACAGCGGACTGGATCATCGATCTCGGTCCCGGGGGTGGTCCCGACGGCGGTCGCATCGTAGCCCGGGGGACACCGGAGCAGGTGAGCCGAACTCGAGCCTCTCATACCGGCCGCCACCTGAAGCCCCTGCTGCTGCGTTGACAGTGCGAGGACTCGGCGTCATTCAGATGCGGGGCGAAATTGGTCGTCGCGGGTGATGATCTCACTGCGTTATGCTCTGCCGCACTCAAAACCGGTGAGCCGTCATCAGCCCCGGAGTCGTGTTCGAGCGCGCCGAAATCGCCAGCGGCCGGTGTGGAGCGAGGCCGCAGAATCTGGCGGCCAGAGGGCGCAAGAGAGCAGCTCGTAAGAGAGCAACAGGTGGGCAACAAGAGGCAACAGCCAGGCCGGCACGACAGCGGCAACGAAGAAAAGGAACACGCATGATCGGCCCTTGCAACAACCGTCGGTTCAACCTCGTGCTGCTCTCGTCGTGGGCGCTCGTCATACTCTTCGCCGGAGCGACCATGGCGAAGGAGACGCCGAAGACCGAGGATGAGAAGACCGCCTACTACCTTGGCGTGGTCGTCAGCAAGAACGTCCGGGAGCTCGCGCTGTCCGAGCGCGAGACGGAGCTGATGCTCCAGGGATTGCGAGACGCCTTGGCGGGACAGGAGATGACGCTCGACCACGGGATCTACGGCCCCAAGCTGCAGACACTCGCCCGCGAACGACACGAAGTCGCCGTCGAGAAGGAGAACACGGCGAGCAAGGCATTCTTGGAAGAGGCCAGCCAGGCAAAGGGTGCCAAGACCACCGAGTCCGGCATGATCTACTCCGAGCTGCGGGCGGGTACGGGTCCTCACCCGGGCCCCACCGACACCGTTCGCGTTCACTACCACGGCACGCTGCGCGATGGAAGCGTCTTCGACAGCTCCGTGGCGCGGGGTGAACCCGTTGAATTCCCGCTGAATCGTGTCATTCCGTGCTGGACGGAGGGCGTGGCGATGATGGCCAAGGGGAGCAAGGCCAAGCTGATCTGCCCGCCTGAGATCGCCTACGGCGACCGCGGCGCGCCACCGGCCGTGCCCGGCGGAGCGGTGCTCACGTTCGAAGTCGAACTCTTGAGTATCGTCGAGAAGTAGCCGATCTCAGCCGCCGCGCTGCCGCGCTCCAGCGCGGCGATGGTGCTCGCGAGCAGGAACACTGCGACTCCCAGGGCGAGCAGGGGACTGAATAGGCGGATCTCCCGCCCGAACCGCCGGCGTTGACTCTTGTGCCGAAGCTTGGGCTCTATGGGAAGCCTGGACTCTGTGCACAGCTCTGATGTCAGCATCGACCCTCCGCGACGCGGGCCGATCACCGGCAGACCGTCTGAAGAGGTCTGCCGGCGTGGGGGAACGGGGAAGCCACCGTGTGTATCGGGCGGCTCTCCCCCTGGCTTGACTCGTGGTGAAGGTCCGCGGCCTCAGAACTCGCCGGCCTCGTCCGCGAAGCGGTGACGAACCCTCTCCTGGAAGCCGGCGTTGGCGTCTCGCAGCGCCTGCTCGGCATCGATGCCGAGCGATTGCGCCAGATGCACGCAGGCGAATAACAGCGCGCCGACGTCAGACGTCGTCACGCGCTGTTCGTCGACGGGCGCCTGGCCGGTCGCCGCAGCCGCCCCCTCCCGTGCGCGCCGGATCTGATCGAGGGCCGTCGTGGCCGCCTTGCGAGACTGCTCCCGAGCGGGATCCGAGATCTGCACGCCGGCGGCGCGTTTCTGGAGCTTGGCCGCTCGGGCGAGCGCGGGCAGCGCCAACGGGATCCCCTCGAACGGGTCCCCACCACCGCGGGGCTCGTCCGGCTGATCCCGGCTCGCAGCCTTGGCAGCCCGCTCACGGCGTTTGTGCTGTTCCCAGGCGTGGTTCTGCTCTTCGACCGACGCGATCCGCTGATCGCCGAAGACGTGCGGATGGCGGCGGACGAGCTTCTCACAGATCCCCATCACCACCCGATCGAAGTCGAAGTGCTCGGCCTCACGAGCCATCTGTGCGTGGTAGACGACCTGCAGCAGCAGATCGCCGAGCTCTTCGCAGAGACCTTCCATGTCACCCTGGCGGATGGCGTGATCCACCTCGAAGGCCTCTTCAAGCGTGTAGGGGGCAATGGTCGAGAAGCTCTGCTCGCAGTCCCATGGACAACCCTGCGCCGGGTCCCGCAAGCGCTCCATGATGGCGAGAAGACGATCGATGCTGCTCATTCGACCAGTATCGAGGGAGTCGCACGCGGAGGCAATGCGAGCGACTCGCGCCGCCGGCTGATGACGACCTCACTGATCTCAGCCGGAGCGCCCAGGCGCATGGGCGGCCCCCAGAAAGCGGTGCCCCGGCTCACGTAGAGCTGCGCCTCACCCCTGCGATGTAGGCCCTGGACGAACGGAATCGCCAGCCTGACCAGATAGCGAAAGGGCCAGATCTGGCCGCCGTGGGTGTGACCCGAGAGCTGTAGGTCGACGCCGACCTCGGGTGCGCGCCGGAAGATCGAGGGATCGTGCGCCAACAGCAGCAGTGGTCGCGTGGCGTCGACCCCGGCCAATGCGAGGTCCAGATCCTCTCCGTGCTCGCCGGGAAGAAGTCCCGCGTGGTGGTCGTCGACACCCGCCAGCTCGACAGTCCCACCCGGCAATTCGAGTGACACGCGCTCGTTGCGTAGGGTACGTATGCCGAGCTTGGCGATCCGCTCCGCCCAGCCGCGTGCGCCGGAATAGTGGTCGTGATTGCCGGTTACGAAGTAAACGCCATGGCGGGCGCGCAAGCCGGCGAGTGGAGCGACCTCGCTCACCATGCGAGATGCCGATCCGTCAACCAGATCACCCGTGATCGCGATCAGATCGGGCTCGAGCCGATTGACGCGCTCGACGAGCCATTCGGCGAACTCTCGGCCCAGGATGGGGCCGAGATGGATGTCGCAGACTTGCACGATGCGAAAGCCGTCCGCCTCTTCTGGCCAGCCCGGGAGCGCGACTTCGATGCGACGCACTGCGGGCTTCGAGAGCCCTTCGCGCAGCCCAGCCAGCGCCAGCGGCAGCACCAGACAGAGGAGCGCGACGGCTCGCCAACGCGCCACGGTGACATCGACTGCCGGAGCACCGCCAGCACTGACCGCCAAGAGGAAGAGCAGAAGCTCGGAGATGGCCAGGGAGAGCAGCAGCAGGAAGGCCACGCCCAGCCAAATCGAGGCGGGCCACGTGATGAAGCGGGCCAGGCGGCGGGCGAGCAGCCGCTCTGCGATGGGCTGCAGGACCAAGCTGAGTCCGAGCAGCGCGAGCACGCAGAGCATCACGCGGGTGAACGGCGCGGGAAGATCCAGCGCCACGATCAGGCGATCAGCCACGTACCAGTGGCCCGCAAAGAGCACGCCGATCAGCACGAGCAGGATGGGAATCATCAGTAGCAGCCGTGACATCTGAGGCGGAAACCTGGCGCGACCTCGTCTCGCGCGCAACACCTGAGACGACGAGGCAAGGTGCGCCACGCGCCACCGAACAGGGGCTCGAAGCGCGCTTCATCGCTGGCCTTCACGCGGAAGCCCTGGGCCGTGACCTCGCCCGCTGGGCGTCACGCGCTTCTGTCGCTAGCATTCTCGCTTCGGATCGAGCACCGACGGGCGTGTGGGCGTCGTGTGCGCTCGCACCCGATTCGAACCGGCTCGCAGCGCATGGATACGGAGCGTCGATGAGTGGCGAGACAGGAGAGCGGCTGCCAGCGCTGGCGGGACACCAGCGCCGCTACCTGCGCGGGCTCGCCCACGCGCTCAAGCCCACCGTCCACGTGGGCGAGGCGGGTGTAACCGATGCGGTCGCCGGGGCTCTCGAAGATGCGCTCGAACGGCACGAACTCGTCAAGGTCCGGCTCCACCAACCGAGCGCGAAGAAGGCGGCGGCGGCCGAGCTGGCCCAGCGAACGGAATCACACCTGTGCGGTGTGGTGGGCCACACTGTCATCCTCTACCGGCGCCACCCCGAGACGCCGAAGATCGAGCTGCCCCAGCGCAGCTGAAGTGGGCCGGGCGACGTGCGGGCAGGCGCGAGCTACCAGCCGCGCAGGTCCACCGGCCAGGTATCGACGACCTCTTCGCCCGAGATGACCGCCAGCCGCTCGTGGCAGGCTACGGTCGGATCGACGTGTGCGGGGGTGATGCGCACGCGATCCCCGACCTTCAGCGGCTGCTCCGGAGCGAAGGTGATGTGCTCGTCGGAACAGAACCAGACCGAGGCCGCGTCTATCGAGGGATTGCCGTGGTCCATCCCGAGGGCCTTGAGCCCGCAGTCCGCCACGGCGTAGCCTTCGGAGACGGAGATCACGCTGGCCCAGAGCCAAAAGGCCTGAACAAAGGGAAGCTCCAGCTTCGCATAGGCGCTGTCCATCAACGCGTAGGATCCGGCTTGGATTTCACTTGCCCAGCGATTGCAGTCGTAGGTGCCGGTGCCGCCGGCCGAGACCACGTCCCCCCCCACGTCACGCTGGGCTTCGAGCAGCAACTGCATGCTCTTCTCGCAGGCCTCCTCGCGCTGGCCGCGCTCCGCCACCCCCACGACATGCCCCTCGTAACCCATGACACCTCGCACCTCGAGACCACTCGAGCGGGCCAAATCCGCCAGGCGTCCGGCCTTGCTCGGCGGGCAGCCGCAGCGAGGAAGGCCGACGTTCACGTCGATCAGAACCTCGCGCACGCCACCATCCGCAGCCGCCCGAATCGTCTCGGGCGAATCGACCGCCAGCGTCACACGGGCATCGCGTAGCGCGCCGAGCCGGTGAGCATCCAGCACCTCGTTCGCAAGCAACAGGTCGTCACCGAGCCCCGCCGACGCCATTCCCTCCATCTCGCGAATCGTGGCGCAGCAGAAGCGGGCGTGACCCACCGCGGCCTGGCGGCTCGCCAGCGCGGTGCACTTATGGGCCTTGACGTGTGGACGCAGGCGCTTCCCGGGCAGGGCCGCCGCCATTGCCTGCAGATTCTGCTGGAGCAGATCAGCGTCGAGGAGCAGCGCCGGCGTCGGCAGATCATAGATGCTCGTCACGTGAACCTCGGCTGGCGCGCCCGGCGAGCAGTGCGCAGCCGGTAGTCGTCAGACGCTCGGCCACTCACTCCAGCAATCGGTCGCGCGCTCGAAAGCCCGCGCCGCCTGCAACACGAGATCGTCGCGATGACGGGGCGCGACGATCTGGAGGCCGACCGGCAGCCCCGCACGTGAGAAGCCCGCACGCACGGTGGCGGCGGGGTGCCAGGAGAGATTGAAGGGCATCGTGAAGCTGCCGTAGTTGGCCAGCGGCTGAGGTCGGCCCTCGAGTTCGTCGAGAAAGGGACCGCGGGCCGGGGGCGGGTCGTAGGGGACGGTCGGCGTCAGCAGTAGGTCGTAGCGCCCGAAGAGGTCGGCGCACCACTGACCCAGCTCGGCACGCCGACGCCGAATCCTGCCCCATCGATCGGCATCCATGATGGCCGCCGCCTTGATGCTTCGGATGAAAGAGCGGCCGAAGTCCGGCTCGTGCTCGGGCAGCAGCGGCTGGAGCCTGGCGAGCAACTCCCAGGCGCCGCCCATCCCCCAGTCGGCACCGGGCTCGGGGGGGCCACCCTTCAGCACTTCGAGTCGATGCCCCAGGTCCTCAAAGACACGCGCCGCGTCCTCCACCGCGGCCGCGACGTCTGATTGCACGACCGCGTAGCCGAGATCGGGGGACAAGGCGATACGCAGATCGCAAGGCAAATCATCGAGGATCTCGCGGTACGAGAAGCCCGGATGCGGCAGCGAGTTTGCATCGAGCGGATGTGCACCGACCACGGCGTCGAGATGCAGCGCCGCATCTGCCACACAGCGAGTGAGAGGACCATCGACCGAGGTGTCATCCATTATCCAGTGGTCGTAGGGACCGCGCGCGATACGGCCGTAGCTCACCTTGAGGCCAAAGCAGCCCGTCACCGAGGCGGGGATTCGCACGGAGCCTCCGCCGTCGCTGGCCGTCGCCAGCGACACCACACCGCCCGCAATAGCCGACGACGAGCCGCCACTCGAGCCGCCCGGCGTGCGATCGAGATCCCAGGGATTGCGCGTGGCGCCGAAGAGCAGGTTCTTGGTGATGGCCGTGTAGCCGAACTCGGGCGCATTGGTCTTCCCGATCACGATGGCGCCGGCCGCGCGCAGCCGCTCGACCTGAATCGAGTCCCGCTCGGCGACGTTGGCCTTGAACGGGACCGAGCCGTAACTCGTGACCATTCCCGCCACGTCCTCGAGATCCTTGACGCCGAGCGGAATGCCCTCCAGCGGGCGCGACTCACCGCTGGCAATGCGCTCGTCGGCCACGCGGGCATCGTCGAGCAGCGCTTCGCTCTCACGCAGGCTGACGAAGGCGTTGAGGGTCGTCTGGGTCTCGTGGATCCGCGACATCGTCGCGGTCATGAGTTCCACGGCCGAGAGCTCGCGGGCACGAAGCAGCTCGACGATCTCGCTCACGGGGCGCTGCAGCAGCTTCTGCGTCATCGGGGCTCTCCTCCCGCCGATCTCCGGCCCGGCACGCGGAGCCGGCGGCGCGACGCGGAGCATACCAGCTGGGCGCCCCAGAGCTGGTCTCCCCGCTATCCCCGGGCAGGACAGGAGCGGCAGAGGAAGCTCTGCGTCAGCCCCCGCTCGCCGAGGCCCACAAAGGCCCGAGCACCACGCGGCAGCGCGACGCCGCAGCGGGCGCAGGCTTGCGCGTGATTGAGCACCAGGGGCTGCCAGCCAATCACGTCGCGGAACTTCGCGCCGTCGTCGCACTCGCTCGCGCCCTGCGACGCGGCAGACTCACCCCCCGGCCCACCGCGCTCTGCGTCCGTGGCCTCCCTCGCCGCGGCTTCGTCCGCTCGCGGTTCGCGTTGCGCCGCTCCATGCGAGGCGGGGCGGCGACGACAGTGCTCGGCATTCTGCGAACGAGGGCGCTGGCGACGACCGCGGCGACGAATCCGATCACGCGCTCCCTCGGCCTCATCCAGGATGTCCTCAAAGAGATCGCCCACGTCGCCCGAGACGGACTCGACCATCGTGAAGACCTCCTCGAGGACATTGCGCACCAGATTCGAGGCGGGGACCCGGAGATCCTCGGCCAGCCGCCGGATATCGTCGGAGAGCTGCTCCGATACCCTGGTGTGGAGAATGCGCTCCTTGCGCCCCGAGCGGCGACGATGTGCCTGCTGCTCCGATCTCGGCCGGTCTTGGTGCCCATCGGAGGCCGACTCACCGGAGTCCGGATCGCGACGGGGCGGGGGGCTGGTTTCGTTGCGACTGTTTCGATTCACCATGTAACACATTGTGACTCAATGTATTACAAATGCAATGCCCCGGCTCCGGCGGCTCCGGCGGCGTTGGCGCTGGCCGGCTCAGAGATACGTCAGCCAGTCGCGATAGCGCTCGTCACGTCCCGCCACGACGTCGAAGAAGGCGGCCTGGAGCTGCTCGGTGAGGGGACCGCGCTGGCCGCTGCCGATCTCTCGGTGGTCGACTTCGCGGATGGGCGTGACCTCCGCCGCGGTGCCGGTCAAGAAGATCTCATCGGCGATGTAGAGGTCGTCCCGCGTGACAGCGGCCTCCACGACCTCGAGGCCGCGATCGCGTGCCAGACGAATCAGCGTGGCCCGCGTGATGCCGTCGAGCACAGTCTGCAAAGGCGGCGTCCGAATGGTCCCGTCTCGCACCACGAAGATGTTCTCGCCCGTGCACTCGGAGACGAGCCCGTGTGTGTCGAGCATGACGGCCTCGTCATAGCCATCGAGAAGCGCCTCTCGCTTGGCAAGGATCGAGTTCACGTAGTCGCCGCAGGTCTTGCCGTTCGTCATCTTGGCGTTCACGTGGTGGCGGGAGAACGTCGAGACCTTGGCTCGAATGCCGCGCGTCATGCCCTCCTCGCCGAGATACTTGCCCCATGCCCACGAGATGACCGCCACGCGAATGGCGTTGTCGCCCGGGTTGAGGCCCATGGCCCCGTCTCCGATGAAGACCAGCGGGCGGATGTAGCCTTCGTCGAGGTGGTTCAGGCGAAGGCTCTCGAGAATCGCTTCGTGCACAACCTCGCTGGGATACGGAATCTCGAGCAGATTGATACGCGCCGAGTCGTAGAGGCGGCGCACGTGTTCGGAGAGCCGGAACACAGCCGAGCGGCCATCGGCGGTGCGATAGCAGCGAATGCCCTCGAAGACGCCGAGGCCGTAGTGAAGACTGTGGGTGAGAATATGGACCTGGGCGTCGGCCCAATCGACGAAGCGGCCGTCCAGCCAGATCTTCTCACCCGTCACGCCTCGGGCGGCGCTATCGCCCATCTCGCACTCCTTCGCCGGGACTCACCGACGAAGGAGTCGCCTGACGAGCCCCGTACCTCGGCCTCGGCGCAGATTCATGAGCCGCAGCTCGCGCATGGCCTCGATGCAATCCGGCCGAATCTGCACGGCGCGAGTAAACATCTTCTCGGCCGCGGCCGTCTTGCCCACCACTTTGTAGAGGCGGCCGAGGAACAGGTAGGGCTTCTCCCGCTCTCTCGCCAGCTTGACCCCCCGCTGAACGTGCTCGATGGCCTCCTGAACGATCACCACGTTGTCGGGGTGGCACAGGTGCAGGCACCAGCCGTAGTGCGCGTGATATTCGCCCTCCTCGGGGAACTGCTCGATCGATCGACCGAAGAACAGCAGAGCGCCCTCGTAGTCGCGGTTGCGCATGGCCGCTTCGCCTCTTTGAAAGGCGGTCTCGGCCGCGAGCGCCTGGCGTCCCCGCGTTTCTTCTCGGCGCTGTCGAGAGCCGCGCTTGCGGAGTACATCCGCATAGCGGGCACGGCGCCCGGCGTCTGCCAGTGACTCCTGGGCGCGTGAGGCCAGCCGCTTGATCTCCTCCGCGAGCTGTCGGACCGCGCGACTGGCGCCGCGGTAACGGTCGGGATGTACGCGGTGCACCAGTGCGTCATAGGCGCGTTGGACCGCTTGGTCATCCGCGGTGGTGGGAATACCCAGCACCTCGTAGTGATTCTGACGTCGCATCGTCTCGGCCATGCGGCCGAGTTCGAGGCGCAGTGCATTGTCCCGCTCCGGGATGGAGGATGAGAGGTCGGGCTCCGGCCAGGCCGACGAGCCGGGCGTCGGGTCGTCTCTCAGCGCGATCATCTCCGTCACCAGCAGGGCGTACAGCGTTCGGCGAACGGGCTCGGATGCTTCACTGAAATCTCCCAGCCGCTGACCGCCATCGAGCTGTGAGACGAGCTCCTCCTCTTCGCGTCCGAGATCGATGTCCTGGAGCCGGTAGAACTCGCTCTCGCCGTGAGCCAGGTAGCGGGCTGCATTGGCGGCGATGTGGGCATCCACGCGCTCGACAGGAAGGTGCCGCCGCACACCCTCGACGACGAGATCGGCCGGGCTGCGATCGAGCGCCAGCGTGGCGCCCCGCTGCAGCTGCCGCCCCACCTGCAGCTTGAAACGGCCTCGTCTCCAGCGGAAGACCTCGAATAGCTTCTCCTCGGCCTGCTCCCGGAGCGCCAGACTGACCGCCTCCTCGTCCATGATCTCCATCGCCACGAGGATTTCGCCCTGAAGTCCCTCGCCCTTCTTGACGCGCCGCAGCGACTCGCGCAGCGTCTTCTCGTCCAGCTGCCCGCGCCGCACCAACATGTCGCCCAGACACTCGGTGACCAGATTGGACCTGACGGCAACCGGGCAACCATCGGAGAACTGAATCGCCTTCTTCTTCTTGCCGCTCTCGAGCAGCAGCACGCCAGTGACCCGCAGACCGTGGAGTTGGTGGAGCAGCAGGGCGAAGTCGACTTCGCGCAGTGACCCCTCCAGCGGAGCCGGCTGTTCTCCGCCCGGCTGCACCGCCGCGGGCGCGGGCTCGACGAGGTCGCGCACGCGGCCCAGCAACTGGTCGAGAGGCACCGGCTTGGCCAAGAACGCCACCGACCCCAGGGCATCGATCCGCTCGCGGCAGCGAGGGGAGACACGACCGGAACTCAGAAGCAAGACCGGCACCTGGCTGGCCGGCCCCGGCTCGCGACGAATCGCCTCGAGCACCTCGAAGCCGTCACATTTCGGAAGCAGTACATCGAGCAAGGCGAGATCCGGCGGCTCCTCGCGAGCGTGAGCCAGGGCCTGCACGCCGTCGTGCGCACAGATCACGCCGTAGCCCGCACCCGACAAGGCCTGCTCGTGAATCCGACAGAGCTGGCGATCGTCCTGAGCGCAGAGAATGGTGGGGGGCATCCGGACTCCTGCGGCATGACAAAGGGCCAAGGCTCTCGGCACGTCGCCATGGATCAGTCCCGATCCCGCGCAAGCACCGGTTTCGAGCCGCTCACAACTGAGCAATGCCCATTCGGGCTCAGGGCCTACGCCTGCCGAAAAGCAGCCCAGCTCAAGTAGTGTCGACAAGGCCCGGCGACGGCTGGGTGATTCCCGTCACAATGAGCGGCTCAGAAGAGACCTCGAAGCGCCTCCTCGAAAGGCGAACGGATGACGCCCCGCTCGGTCACGATCGCGGTGACGAAGCGCGCCGGCGTCACGTCGAAGGCGGGCTGCCTGACGCCGACACCGTCCGGGAGGATCACGTGCTCGCCGATCCTCGCGATCTCTTCGCGCCCGCGCTCCTCGATCGGGATCGCCTCCCCACCGGGCAGAGCGAGATCGATGGTGGAGCGCGGGGCGGCAACATAGAAGGGAATGCCGTGCTCACGCGCCAGCACCGCGACGCCGTAGGTCCCGATCTTGTTCGCCACGTCCCCGTTGGCCGCGATGCGATCTGCACCGACCACAACGAGGTCGACCTCGCCGCGCTGCATCAGATAGCCCGCCATACCGTCGGTACAGACGGTTACGGGAATGCTGTCACGCTGCAGCTCCCAGGCGGTCAATCGCGCGCCCTGCAGCAGAGGACGGGTCTCATCTGCCAACACGCTCACGCTGCGCCCCGCCTCCACGGCAGCCCGCACGACGCCGAGCGCGGTGCCGTAGCCGCCCGTGGCCAGCGCCCCGGCGTTGCAATGGGTGAGAATGCAGGCGCCGTCGGGCACCAGTGAAGCCCCGGCACGACCCAGAGCTCGACAGTTCTCTCGGTCCTGCTCGAGAATCCGCTGTGCCTCCTCGACAAGGGCACGCCGCAGTGAGTCCAGGTCGCTTCCGGGTGCGGCTGTCAGCCGGCCAATCAGCTCGCGCATGCGATCGAGCGCCCAGAAGAGGTTGACCGCCGTCGGACGCGTCCGCTCGAGGCGCGGGAAGACCTGCGCCTCGAGCTCCTCGATCAGGGCGCCGACATCCGATGCGGCGCTCCGCACCGCCCCCAGCGCGACCCCCATCGCCGCCGCACAGCCGATGGCGGGAGCACCCCGAATCGCCAGGCACTCGATCGCCTGGGCCAGATCCTCGACAGTCGTCAGCTCGAGGTAGTGTTCCTCTCCGGGTAGGCGACGCTGATCGAGTAGCTCCACTGTGTCGTCGCGCCAGCGCAACGTGAACCACTGCCCCGCCCTCTCGCTCATCGTCGCCCCCGGCCCAGTAGGTCGCCCAGCCCCTTCTCCAGCAGATCGGCGGGCTTGGGCAGCAGCTTCTCGACGGTCTTTTCGATCTGCTCGGTCGCTTTGCGCGCCACTTCGTTCGTCGCGAGGATCTGCCGCGACAACGCCACCAGCGCTTCGCGTGAGACGCCGAGCTCGGGTTCGGCCACCGTACCGCCGACACTCGCCAGCGGAATCACCAGCTTGCGATCGGCCGCGCGCCCTCCCAGCGCTCTGACCACTTCGCCGCCCAGCTCAATCTCCCCGGTCATGTCGAGCCTCTGATCCGCCAGCACCACCGCGCCGCGTAGGTTCACCCCGTAGCCGCGGTACACGATTCGCAGATTCTCGCTCTGGAGCTGACCCTGGGAGATCGCGAAGCGTCCTTCCATGCGCTCGAACTCCTCGCCGTAGAAGCGCTCCAGGGATCCGCCTCGCGCGATGCTGGCCGAGAGCAGAACGACCCGTCCGACCTTCTCGAAGTCCCCGAGTGCCGAGCGCAGGATGGACACGCCGCGCAGACGTCCCCCCTCGGCTCCGTCGCCCACGCCGCGGCCGAGGTCGAAGTCGAAATGCCCCTTGAGGGTGTCGCTGAGAGGCGTCTCAGGGGTGGCGGTGGCCGCTCTTCCGGAGAGCCGTCCACTGAAGGTCAACGGACCGTAGAGAGTGTCCTTCAGCGGGGTGACGGCGCCGAAGAGCTCGTTGGCCCGCAGCACGCCGACGCTCGCAAGCGCCAAGTCGAAGGGCATATCGCCGTTCAGGTCCGCCACCACGCCCGACAGCGACATCACCTGACCGCCGGCCTCGACACTCAGCTCCGCCAGCCGAATCGCATCCCCCAGCGCCTCGGCGCGGCCGTTCAACGTGATCGGCGCCACCTCAGCTAGGCGAAGCCTCAGCGTGTCGAGAACCAGCTCGCCGCCGATCTGCAGCGGGTCGTTCGCGACAGTGAACCCGCGAAACTCGATCGAGCCTGCCAGCGACGCGCCCTGCGCGCCCTCCCCCAACACGGCCACCGCCGGAGCCAGAGCGACGGCGTCGAGCTCGATACGCGCGTCCAGCTCGGGCGCCGGGCTGGCCCGGCCGCTCGCGCGAAGCTCGCCGCCGCTCTCCAGCCGCACGGCGATGTCGAAGTCGACCGGCTTCTCCGGAAGTAGCTTCGCCCGTAAGTCGATCTCTCCCGCGAAAGCAAGCTCGGCGGTCTGCGCCGCCCAGTCGGTCAGGCGAAGCTCGATCTGCGTCTGTCGCACCGCGCCCTCGCCGGCCTGCAGCCCGATCTCACCGGAGAGAAAGCCGTCCAGGCGCGTTAATTGGCTCGCGTAGGGGGCGGCCGGGCCGATCGCAACTCGCTCGAGCCGAAGCGTCAGGTCGAGTGCACCGTCGAGGGTCCCGTTGCCCTGGGCTGTCAGCACCCCGCCGGTGCCGAGCACTGCCCCTGCCTCGAAGGCAATCGGCTCGCCGGGCTCGCTGCCGCGGGCGGTGAGATTCAGTTCGCCAAGAGACCAGGTGAGCGGCGAGGCCAAGGTCCGGTCGACGAGAACGGCGCTGGAGTTGCGCACCACGACCTGGCGTACTGCCAGAGAGATCGACGGCGCCTGTGGCGCGTCGTCTGGCGCGGGCACAGACTCCTCGCCCTCGGACGGCGGGCTCGGCAACGCGAGACCCTGTTCCGTCAGAGCGAGCTCGAGCACCGCACCACTCACGACGAGAGAGTCGACCAACACCGTGCCGCTGAAGAGCGGCACCAGCGCCAGACGCAGGGAGACGGCTTCAGCTCGCAGCAGCGGCGGATCATCCGCCTGCTCGCCGGCAATCATCGGCGCCGCCACTACGATGCTCGGAGGCAGAAAGCCCAGCGACAGGCCGGCGTATTCGACGCGGCGACCGATCTGCCGCTCCGCGGCGGCGGATATGGCCGCGCGCGTCTCGGGCGACTCGAGCACTCGCGGCAGGAACAATACGAGTCCGAGCACCGCCAGCAGCAGCAGTGCCAACAGCCCGAACACCACCCGCATGACGACTCGCATCACTCTTCACCCCCTGACATCCCGGGCCCGCACGACAGCGACCCGAGCACCCGGCAGGGTACACGAGCCGGGACTCGAGAGCGCCCGGATCGGCAGCCGGTCGCGTCGCGGCAAGCTACGCTGCTCGACAGTGTGAACCAAGACAATGAGAACGATCCCCAGCGAGCCGTGGCAGCACTGCGGGCGCTGCACTCGGCCGTGGACCAGCGCGTGGCCGGGCTCAGCCGACGGCACGGCGAGCGCCTGCACTGCCGACGCGGATGTGCGTCATGTTGTCAGGACGATCTCCGCGTCTTCGATGTTGAAGCCGAGCGCATTCGGGTAGGAAACGCCGCCCTGTTGCGCGACGGGAGCCCCCACCCGCCCGGCGCCTGCGCGTTTCTCGATCGCGCTGCGAACTGTCGCGTCTATGCCGATCGCCCCTATGTCTGCCGCACGCAGGGCCTGCCATTGTGCTGGCACGAGGAGGCCGCGAACGGAGAGGTGGTCGAGCGGCGCGACATTTGTCCCGAGAATCTCGACGGGCCGCCCCTCGAGTCGCTGGATGAAGCGGACTGCTGGCCAATCGGGCCCAGCGAGCAGCGCTTGGCCGCCATCGCCGAGCGCTTCGCGCGCAGCCAGCCGGTGAGGACGACGCTGCGCTCGCTCTTCGAAGGTGAGCCGGGGCAGGGTGCAAGCCGCGGCGCGCCGAAGCGACGCCCGTGAGGGCCGTTGTCGCAACCAGACCGGGCGCCGCGTGGGGCACGCACCGGCCGGTCCACGTGGCGCCGGAGAGAACCGCTCAGCCGCGAATCTTCTCGATCAGCTTCCTGCGGACCTCGCCCGGGTTTGCCTTCCCCTGAGTGGCTTTCATCACCTGGCCCATCAGGAAGTTGAGCGGCTTGTCGTCGCCGTCTCGGATGCTCTCGACCAACGCGGCATTGGCCGCGAGCACCTCGCCCACCACGCCGTCGATCAAGCCACTGTCGGAGACCGCCTCGAGTCCACGCCGCTGCATCAGGGCTTCGGGCTCGCCCCCTTCTCGCACGAGATCCGGCAGCAAGTCTCGGGCGCTCTTCGCGGTCAAACGACCCTCTGCCACCAGCTCGATGAGCGAAGCCAACGCCGCGGGCGTGATCGCCGCTTGCTCCAGCTCGAGGTCGCACTCGTTCAGCTCCCTGAGAAGGTCGCGTGACATCCAGTTGGCCACGCTCTTCGGGGAGCCGCCCGCTCGCGTGGCTTGCTCGAAGAAGTCCGCCAGTGCCCGGTTGCTGATCAGAATGCGCGCGTCGTAGTCCGACAGCCCGTACTCGCTCTGGAAGCGCTCGCGCTTCTGCTCCGGCAGCTCGGGCATCGCCGCTCTCACCTGCTCGATCTGTTCGTCACCGATGATCAGAGGAATCAGGTCTGGATCATCGAAATAGCGATAGTCGTCGGCGTTCTCCTTGAGGCGCAGAACGCGGGTGCGCCCCGTCTCCGGATCGTACGCCATGGTGGCTTGAACGATCTCACCACCGTCATCCAGGATCGCGGCCTGCCGCGCGATCTCCGCTGTGATCGCGGCCTCGACGTTGGCGAAGGAGTTGATGTTCTTGAGCTCCGTACGCGTACCGAGCTGCTCGCTCCCCCTCGGTCTCAGCGAGACATTGGCATCACACCGGAACTGCCCCTTTTCCATCTCGGCATCCGACACCTCGATGTAGCGCAGGATCGACCGCAGCGATCGCAGGTACGCCCCCGCTTCGGCAGGCGAGCGCAGGTCTGGCTCCGAGACGATCTCCAGCAGCGGCACCCCCGCCCGGTTGAAATCGACGTGGGTATCGTCGCTGCCCGCCACAGCGGCATCGTGAATCGATTTCCCGGCATCTTCCTCGAGGTGAGCGCGCGTGATGCCAATGCGCTTACTGACGGTATCGGCCACGGATGCCGCGTTCTTGGCGGGAGCCTTCGCGGATGTCGATTGCTCGATCTCGATCCAGCCGTCACTCACCACCGGCTCCTCGTATTGCGAAATCTGGTAGCCCTTGGGCAGGTCCGGATAGAAGTAGTTCTTGCGCGAGAAGACCGACCGCTTGTTCACCACAGCGTGTGTCGCCAGGCCGAGTCGAATGGCGAGATCCACGACTTCTCGATTTAACACGGGCAGGACACCGGGCATCCCGAGGTCGATCGGGTGAACGTTGTGGTTGGGCTTATCGCCGTAGCGAATGGGTGCCGGACTGAAGAGCTTCGACTCGGTCTTGAGATGTGTATGCACCTCGAGACCGATCACGACTTCGTAGCGTGCGAGCGGCTGCCGGTTCATGAGAACTCCGGTGGGCGTCGCGCGTGGTGATCGGTTCGGCGCTGGAAGGCATCCGCAGCACGCAGCAGCGTGTTCTCATCCATCGCGCGACCGAGCATCTGCATCCCAACCGGCATCCCCCGCACCAGGCCACAGGGCAACGAAATGCCCGGAAGACCGGCCAGATTGGCGGACACGGTGTAGATATCGCCGAGGTACATGCTCACCGGATCATCGGTCTTCGCTCCAATCTCGAAGGCGACCTCCGGACAGGTCGGTGTCGCGATGACGTCGCACTCTTCAAAGGCCCGCTCGAAATCGCCTCGAACCAACGTCCTGACCTGCTGCGCCTTGCGGTAGTAGGCGTCGAAATACCCTGCTGACAACACGTACGTGCCGAGGAGAATGCGCCTCTTCACCTCCGCACCAAAACCCTCCGACCGCGAGCGTCGATACATTTGCTCGAGATTTGTCACACCGGATGCGCGTCGGCCGTAACGAGCGCCGTCGTAGCGAGCGAGGTTGCTGGATGCCTCCGCAGTGGCCACCAGGTAGTAGGTGGCCACGACGTAGCCGGTGTGCGGGAGGCTGATCTCCACCACCTTGGCCCCGGCGGACTCGAGCTCGGCAACACCGGCCCTCACGAGGGCGAGCACCTCCGGATCGGCACCCTGCTCGACGAAGTACTCGCGCGGCAGGCCGATGGTGAGCCCCGAGACATCACCGGTGAGCGCCTCGGCGAAGTCCGGTACCGGGAACGGGAGCGACGTGGAATCTCGGCGATCGTGTCCGGCGATCTCCCGGAGTATCCAGGCGCACTCGCGAACGCTGTGGGCGAATGGTCCGATCTGATCCAGCGACGACGCGAAGGCGACGAGTCCCCAGCGCGAGACCCGGCCGTAGGTGGGCTTCATTCCGACGACGCCGGTAAACGAGGCGGGCTGGCGAATCGATCCTCCTGTATCGCTCCCCAGGGCAAACGGCGTGATGCCCGCTGCTACCGCCACGGCCGGCCCGCCGGAAGAGCCACCACAGGTGCGATCCGTGTCCCAGGGGTTGCGCGACGGCCCGAAGATCGAGTGCTCAGTGGACGAACCCATGGCGAACTCATCCATGTTGGCGCGACCGATGATGACGGCGCCGGCGGAGCGCAGCCGTTCCACCACCGTCGAGTCGTAGGGAGAGACGAAGTTCTCGAGAATGCGTGAGGCGCAGGTGGTGGGCTCGCCACACTGCACCATGTTGTCCTTCAGAACCAGCGGGATGCCGTCGAGCGGGGAGCGCAGCTGCCCGCGCACGTGGCGCTCGTCCGCCTCCGCCGCCTCGGCGCAAGCGGCCTCCTCACGCAGGCCCACGACCGCATTCAGCCGATCAGCGAGCTCCCGAGCGCGCGCCACGGCACGCGTCACCAGCTCTCGCGACGAGACGTCGCCGGCATCCAGCCCCACGCGCTGCGCCTCGAGGGTCTCCACGCCTAGCTCTCCTGACCCTCGATCACCTTCGGCACAACGAATGCGCTCCCCTGCCGCTCGGGCGCATTGCGGAGCGCGAGCTCAGGATCGATGCCGGAACAGGCGCGATCTTCGCGCGTGGGCGTGGGCAGCGGAATCGCGTGGGCTGTCGGCTCGATGCCCTCGGTCTCGAGTTGCTGCAGCAGATCGGCGTGGTCGAGGATGCGATCGAGGTCACGCGTCATGGCCTCGATCTCCTGCTCACGCAGCTGCAGGCGGGCGAGTGCCGCGGTTCGCTCGACGTCTTCGCGGGTGATACGCGACATAGGCGCGCAGCCTAGCACGAAGCCGTCAACACCCGCGGGCGACAACTCGCGCCGGCTGGACGCGCAAACGGCCCGCCAGCTCGCGCACGGGCATTGCGCCGGACGGGGCCGGGGGATAGGCTGCCACGTCCATATGACTGAACTTTCAGAGCTTTTTTCGCAAGTCTCCAGCGACATCCAGACCTCACTGAGAGATCTCGGCTGGAGCACGCCCACGCCCGTGCAGGCCCAGGCGATCCCCCGCATGCGGAGCGGGGGGGACCTCATCGTCCAAGCCGAGACCGGCAGCGGCAAGACGGGCGCCTTCGGCATCCCACTGGTCGAGACCGTCGACACCTCCGACAAAGCCATCCAGGCGCTGGTCATGCTGCCGACGCGCGAGCTCGCGAACCAGGTGGCCGCCGAGCTCCGTGTGCTGGGCCAGCACAGCGGCGTGCGCGTGCTCGCCGTCTACGGCGGAGTGAGCTACGCCGGTCAGCTCGAGGAGCTCGAGAGGGGGGTCCACATCATCGTGGGCACCCCGGGTCGCATTCTCGACCACCTGGGCAACGAACGGATGGACCTTGGCGCCGTGAAGGTGCTGGTGCTCGATGAAGCTGACGAGATGCTCTCACTCGGCTTCTGGCCCGACATGCGAGAGATCGCTTCCTATCTGCCCGAAGAGCGACAATCCCACCTCTTCTCCGCCACGATCCCGGAGAAGGTGCGCTCGCTCTCGCGCTTCTTTCTGCGCGATCCGGAGTTCGTCGCCCTCGGCGAGGGCCAAGCCGGCCCCCAGCAGATCGAGCACTACTACTATGTCTGCGCAGCCAATGAGAAAGAGGCGATCCTCGCGCGCATAATCGAATACGAAGATCCCGAGAGCGCCATCATCTTCTGCAATACGAAGGCCGACGTACGCTTCATCGCCGGCTACCTGCAGAAGCGCAGCTTCAATGCCGATCAGATCTCGGGTGACCTCCAGCAGAGCGCGCGAGAGAAGGCGATACAGCGGATCAAGACTGGAGAGCTCAGACTCCTCGTGGCCACCGACGTGGCCGCCCGCGGCATCGACATCAGTGACCTGTCGCATGTGATCAGCTACACGACCTCCGATTCGCCGGAGGTCTACGTACACCGAACGGGGCGCACAGGCCGGCTGGGCAAGTCCGGGGTAGCGATCTCCCTGGTGTCGGGTCTCGACATCGGCAATTTCAAGCACATGCAGAATGTCAACAAGATCGAGGTCATCGAACGCAAACCGCCGACCGAGCAGGACATGTTGGCGCGAACGCGAGAGCGTCTGCAGGTCAAGGTGGAGCAGGAGATGCGCGCGCTCCCCGCCGCACAGGTGGCCTACCAGGTGGAGCGCTTGATTCCCGTGGTAGAGGAGATGGCGACCAGCCACGAAGGCCGGCGAGACCTCGCGGGAATCTGTGCCGCCTATCTGGCCGAGCATCGCCCGGAAACCACGGTTCCGGAGATCAATCAGCAGGCTGCGCGCCCGCCAAGGGCGAGCAGGAGCAGGCGAAAGAGCGGAGACAGAGGCGGCCGCGGCGGTGACGGGACCGCTGGCGACAAGAGCCGCTCACAGGGTCGAGGGCGGCGGCGCAGGTCATAGGACAGCACCACCCCCGGGCCGGAGAGCGTCTGCCGAGATCCTCGAGAGACAGCGATGTTGTTCAGCTCGACGATCTTCCTCTTCGCTTTCCTGCCAATCGTTGGCCTCCTCTACTTCGCGCTGCGCGGTGTGCGCGCGCGCAATGCGCTGTTGATCTTCGCGAGTCTCTTCTTCTATGCGTGGGGCGAGACAGGCTATGTCGCGATCCTGCTCATCTGCATCGCGCTCAACTACGCCTTCGTCCTGTGGATCGACCGGAGCCGCGGCCGCCCGTCCCAGCGCAAAATTCTGGTGGCCAGCGTCGCGGTCAACCTGCTTATTCTCGCCTCTTTCAAGTACACCAATTTCCTGGCCGACAATCTGAGCCTGCTCCTCGCCCCGATCGGCCTCCGGTTGCCCGAGCTCGAGCCGGTGCATCTACCGATCGGGATCTCGTTCTTCACGTTTCAGGCTCTGACCTACGTCGTCGACGTATACAGAAGCGATGCGCCAGTGCAGCGCAACCCCCTGCGTGTGGCGCTCTACATCGCTCTGTTTCCGCAGCTCATCGCGGGCCCGATCGTGCGCTATCGCCAGGTCGCAGCACAGCTCGCGCGACGTACGATTGGGGCGGACGACGTGGCGGAGGGTATCCGACGCTTCGTCATCGGCCTGGGCAAGAAGGTCATCATCGCCAACACACTCGCGCTCCCGGCAGATCGAATCTTCGCCATCCCTGCCGGCGAACTCACAGTCGCAGTAGCGTGGTTCGGGGTCATCTGCTTTGCACTGCAGATCTACTACGACTTCGCCGGCTACTCCGACATGGCCATCGGGCTCGGGCGCTGCTTGGGCTTCGACTTTCCGGAGAACTTCAACTGGCCCTATCTCGCGCGCTCGGTCAGGGAGTTCTGGCGACGGTGGCACATCTCGCTCTCGAGCTGGTTTCGCGACTACCTCTACATCCCCCTCGGAGGCAACCGCCAGGGGGCGCTCAGAACTCACCTGAACCTGGTTGCGGTCTTCTTCCTCTGCGGTCTGTGGCACGGGGCGAGCTGGAACTTCGTGGTCTGGGGGCTGATGCACGGCAGCTTTCTCGTGCTGGAGCGTACGAGCGTCGGCACCGTGCTGGCTCGAGCGCCGATCGTGCTTCAGCGAAGCTATACGCTGATCGTCGTTCTGATCGCCTGGGTCTTCTTCCGAGCCGCGGATCTGCCCCACGCGCTGAGCTACCTGGCGGCCATGGTCGGTGCAGCGGAGCCGACGAGTGGCCGGTATCCGCTGGTCCTGTTTAGCAATCCAGAGGTGGTCACGATTCTGCTGCTGGCCGCATTGGGAGCCGCTCCATCGTTTCGGCGTGCGATCGACCGGCTGCGAGAGCATGCCGAGCGAGCGAGATCGTCTCTCGAGATAGCGCGCTTGGCGGCGCTGGGTCTGATTCTGCTCGTCTGCGCCATGTCGCTGGCGTCCGGAACCCACAATCCGTTCATCTATTTTCGCTTCTGATTGGTCTCGTATGCCTGCTGAACAGAGCTCGGAAGAGCGGACGACCGAAGAACGGCAGCACCACCCGTCGAACTGGTGGACCATCGTCTTCTTCGTGGCGGCAACGGTACTTCCATTGCTGGCGGGCCTGATCGAAGGGGACAGCGAGATCTCCGCAACCGAGAAGCGCTTTCTCACGAAGCGACCCGCCCTCGAGGCGAGCTGGCACAGCCTGGCCAGCTTTCCCAGACGCATGGAGAAGTACTACGACGATCGGCTCGGGTTCCGAGAGGCCCTGATTCGAAGCTACGCGTATCTGAAGATCGAGCTATTCGGCACGTCACCGAGCGAATCTCTCGTCATCGGCAAGCAGGGCTGGCTCTTCTTCGGCGATCCGGATGCGGTCGCGAACTACCGCGGCGTGGCTTCACTCGGCCCGGCGAAGCTCGGGCGTTGGCAGCAACTGCTCGAGAAGCGTCGGGACTGGCTGGCCGAGCAGGGAATCGAGTTTCTGCTCGTACTCGTCCCCGACAAGCATCTGATGTACCCGGAGTACATGCCGGACAGACTGCCCCGGACCGGCAACGCGCACCCGCTCGACCAGCTCTCTCGTCACCTCACCCGCCATTCGGATGTGAACGTCCTCGACCTACGCGGTGCACTCGAGGAGACGAAGAAGACGGAACGGACCCACCACAGAACCGACTCGCACTGGAATGAAGTCGGGGCCTACGCGGCCTACCGCGCCATACTGGAACGGCTGGGTGAGTCGGTACCCGCACTGGCAAACGCAACGCCGATTCCTGTCGTGAGGAAGTCGAGCATCACACCGGGTCTCGGCTTGGCGAACATCGTTGGGCTCGGGGGGATCTATCGGGAAGAGCTGCTGCAGATGACGCCGAGGAACCCGCACGCAGTCGTCAAGCTCGAGCACCGGGCAAAATACGACGAACGGGTGAGAAAGCTGCTCCCCATCGCTCTCGGCGTCGAGAACCGTGAACTTCCGCGGGCGGTGATGTTCCGCGATTCCTTCGCGAACGCGCTCATTCCGTACCTCTCGGAGAACTTCCAGCGCATCCTCTACGTCTGGGACCGCGATGTCAACCCGCGCATCGTCTCGATAGAGAAGCCGGATGTAGTCATCCTCGAGATCGTCGGACGCTTCCTCGGCAGAGTACCTCGGGCAAGACAAGATGCCGCCAAACCGAAACGCCGCTGAGCCGATCAAACCTCGAGCATGATTTCGGCCCGCTTGCCCGTCAGGCAGCGCAGCTCGAGACTACGCCGGGCGCAGTCGAGGCGAAGACAAGCCGACGGTGCCGGATCGGACTCTGGAAGACGGGCGACGAAGCGCCCCAACGAGTCGAAATCCGGAGGGCCGTCGCGAAGCACCTGCTCCCGAAAGCCCGCGAGCCGCGCCGGCCGCGGAGTAGTCAGCAGCAAGCCATCTTCGGGCTGGACCACACGAGGTGCTCCGCGCGAGAATTCCACGCCGACCATGCCAGCCTTCTCGTCGGCCAGGATCAGCACCGCAGATCCGGAGGTCGGCCGATTCAGGCACCAGTCCAGGCTGGCCTCGACGTCGCGAAAGCGCTGCAGGCACTCCTGAACGAGCAGCGGTGATGGTGGAGCCGCGGCGCGCGACGCGCTGCAATCCTTCGCCTCGAGCGAGCGAGCGACGAGAGAAGCGCAGAGGCCGGCCTCGTTCACACCCGCCACCGCGGAGACCAGCCACGGCAGTGTCACGTCCAATGAGCAAAAGCCCACCTCTGGACGACTGCGACGCACCAGCCAGCTCGACCCTGGCCGCTCGACCTGCGGCAGAGTCCGGTGCAGAAGCACATTGCCGTCCGGGTTCGATCCAACACTCCCCAGCGAAAGCGTGACCTCACTCGAGAACTCGGAATCCGGCACCTCTCCGAGCGCCTGCAGGTGCAGCTCCATCAGTGAATCAAGCGATACGCCTGCCGACCGCGCCAGCCCGTCCATCCGCTCGCTGAGGTGCGGGTAGTGACGCACGATCTCCCGCCCCGCTCCGGAGCCCAGCACGGCGCCTGAAGTGAACGGCCGGAGGCTTGCGAGCCGACTTCGTCCGACGGGCAGGCCCGCACGTGCGACTCTTTCCTGAGTAGCCACCCGGCAGGCGAGTCCCTGGCTGAGCCCCATGTCTCGGGGATGTCCCACGCATTCGATCACGACGGGCATGTCGTTTCCGGGCGTCCTCAGCTCTCCCGACCGGATGAGCCGTCGAGAGATTCGTTGAGCGAACCCGTGCGGTAGCCATCGAGGTCGAGGCAGACCCAGCGAAAGCCCAGCGGCTTCACGGCGGCCGTGATCGCCTGCCTCATCTTCGGCTCGAGCGCCCGCTGCAGCTCTGCGCGATCGATCTCGATGCGCGCGAGCTCGCCGTGGTGGCGCAGCCGAAGCTGCCGGAAGCCGAGAGCGCGCAGGCGATCTTCACCTGCCTCCACCTGCCTCAGCCGCGCATCCGTCACCTCGGTCCCGTATGGCAGGCGGGAGGCGAGACAGGCCGAGGCGGGCTGATCCCAGCTCGCCAGGCCTGCGACCTGCGACAGGCTGCGAATCTCCTGCTTGGAGAGACCAACCTCGAGAAACGGCGACAGGACGCGCTGCTCCTCCGCAGCTCGCCGACCCGGTCGAAAATCTCCCATGTCGTCGGTATTGACGCCATAGGCCACGGCGTTGAAATCAAGCTCGTCGAGCAGCGCACCGAGACAGCGGAATAATTCGCTCTTGCAGTGGTAGCAGCGATCCTGGCTGTTCTTCCGGTAGGCGGGACTCTCCATCTCTTGCGTCCGCACGAAGCGGTGGGGAATCGCGAATTCGGCGACGACCTTCTCGGCCATGGCTCGGTGAGCCTCGGGATAGGAGGGCGAGAGCGCCGTGACCGCCAGGCAGTCGGGTCCGAGAGCCCGCCATGCCGCGTAGGCGAGGTAGCTCGAGTCCACACCCCCCGAGTAGGCAACGATCAGCCGGCCCGCCTCGCGCAAGCGCGCAAAGAGGGCCGCTTCCTTAGCCTGGAGTGCGGGGGGCAGTGAGTTCACGGGACGAGAGTACGAGGCCGCCGAGAGGGGGTCAAGCAGCAGCGTGCCGGGGCGCGAACTGCCAGTTGGAGATATCATGCATTGGAAGTTATCTCGCAAACCCGGGACCGAAGGCACGTGCCAGGCGACGGGAGGGGTTTGCGAGATAGCTTCTGGAGGGGGAAGCGATGGCCAAGCTGCGCGTGGGCCTGCTCTTCGGTGGTCGCTCAGTGGAGCACGATGTCTCCATCGCATCCGCGACATCGATCCTGCAGGCGCTGGATCGCGACCGTTACGAAATCTCACTGCTCGCGATCGACCGGCAGGGCCACTGGCGTCTGGGTGGCGCGGCCGCGTCACTGCTGGAGACCAGCGTCCGCGGGCTGGAGGTGACACTCCCGGCCGTGCCCGGCGCAGCGACCATCGTACCCGTGGCGAAGGAGGGCCCACGGCCTTCGGAGGTAGCGCGAGACGGGCTGGTCCTCGACGTGATCATCCCCATCGTCCATGGCCGCGGCGGCGAGGACGGAGCGCTCCAGGGGTTGCTGGAGCTCGCCAACATCGCGTATGTCGGCTCCGGCGTATTGAGCTCGGCAATCCAGATGGACAAGGACATCGCGAAACGCCTGCTGGCTGCAGCGGGTCTGCCGGTACTGCCGTGGCTCGTGCTGCAGAGCCACGACCTCGCATCGGAGAAGATCGAGTTGGCGGTGGAGTCGGTATCGAAGGAGCTGGGCTTTCCGGTCTTCGTCAAGCCCGCCAACTCGGGCTCCTCGGTGGGCATCAACAAGGCTGTCAACAGCGATGAGCTGGCAGCCGCGCTGCGCGAGGCGGCGCGGTACGACGACAAGATCCTGGTGGAACGCGGGCTGGACGCGCGCGAAGTCGAGATCGCGGTGCTGGGCAACGAATCACCAGAAGCCTCCCTGCCGGGCGAAATCCAACCGAAGCACGACTTCTACGACTACGAGGCGAAGTACCACGACCAAGCGACTGAGCTACTGATTCCGGCCCCACTCTCGGATGAGGAAAGCCAGCAGCTGCGCGAGCTCGCTGTCCAGGCCTTCCGCGCCCTCGAGGCAGAGGGCCTGGCACGGGTCGATTTCCTGCTCGATCGGCAGACGGGCAAGCCGTATATCAACGAACTCAATAGCCTGCCCGGCTTCACGGATTGCTCCATGTACCCGCGCCTGTGGGAGATCTCCGGGCTCAGCTACGGCGCTCTGCTCGATCGACTGATCCAGCTTGCTCTCGAGCGACATCAGCGCCGAGGCAAGCTCGAGACCCAGTATCGGCGGTCGGCCACCTGATCCTCGGCGACACAGTTGTGATCAGGAGCACTTTGATGTCTCACGCTGGCGGGCTCGTGAGAAGCGCCCGCTCGGAAGGCGGAGGCTACTTCTTCTTCTGCCTGGCCTTGCGGCGTTCCGAAGGCACCACGTAGCCGAGGGCTCGGAGCTGTGCCTTCTTCATCTCGTCCAGCTCGATCTCAGGCGCCTCGTCCCACTGGGTGCGGGGCTTCGCGAGGAATTCGTCGATCAGAGCTCGCAGCTCATTCCCCACTTCGCCCTCAACGGCCGCGACATTCTTCTTCTCCTTCGGATCGACCGAGCGGTCGTAGAGTTCTGGCCGCTCCGGGCGCCGCAGATGATGGATGTAGCGGTAGTCTCCCTTGACCAGGGCAACGATCTGATTCGTTTCGTCCGTGTCCCTCCCCCAGTTCCTATCGAGCTCGGCGTAAAGCGCACGCTCTCGGAACTCACTGGGCACCGGCGTGCCGGCGGCGCCGGAGGCCATCACGAGCGGCACCAGCGATTGACCTTCGGCGCCGGGAATGGGGGAGAGGCCGACGATGTCGAGTATCGTCGGCCAGATGTCGACGTTCGCCACGCGTTCCTGCACGACGACGCCAGGAGAGAGACTGAAAGGCGGCACGACGATCAGCGGCACCTCTTGGACCTCGCGATACAGGTTCCGCGCGTGCCCCTCTTCACCATGCTCGAAGAACGCCTCACCGTGGTCGGATGCGATCACGATGAGCGTATCGTCGAGCAGCCCCTGGTGCTCCAGCGCACCAACGAGCAGGCCTACGTTTCGATCGGTCCAGTGCAGCGCACTGTCGTAGATGTCCGAGAAGGATGTTCCCCAGATTGGGGACGAGTCCGCATACAGATATTGGTGTACGTCCATGTAGTGGACGTAGAGAAAGAAGCGATCATCGCCGCTCTCGACAAGGAACTCCATCGCAGATTCGGTGGCATCCGCATCGGTCCCCGGCAGACGATACACCGAAGGGTTGTTGCGCTGCACGTTGCCGACAGCGCGGTGCTTCGAGGGGCGGATGTAGAGATCGAATCCCTGATCGAAGCCGAAATTGTTTGCAATCCAGCCATTCCGCCAAACGCCAGCCGTGCGAAAGCCGGCTTCCTGGAAGATCTCGGCCGGCATCATGGCTTCCTGCGGCATGGCGTGCGAGAAGCGCCACACACCGGTGCGGGTGGGGTACATGCCGGTCCAGAGCGATGCCATCGATGCCTTGGTCCAGCTCGACTGGCTCTCCACATGCGCGAAGCGAACGCCGCGGGCCGCCAGGGCATCCAGGTTCGGTGTCGTCTCGCGCTCGTAGCCATAGGCGTGGAGACGATCCGCGCGCAGCGTGTCGATTACGATGAAGAGGACATTGAGATCGTCCCGCTCACGCAGCAACGCGAGGTCCGCGACCTCGCCCGCCGGCGGCTCATTGGAGACCGGCCGAAACTGGGACAACACGGCCGCCACCAGTAGAACACCCGCCAAGACGAAGTACGGCCAGGGGGAATCGATGAGCTTGCGAAACAAGAGTCGGCCTCCATAAGTGGCAGCGACCAGTCTGACCAGCGCCTGGCTCCACCGCCACCCAAAGAAGAATCTTTTAACAAAATCAATGGCTTAGGGCAACACAAAAGGATGGCGCCGACGACTGCGCTACGCCGCAATGCGAGATACCGGCGCAGCGCAAGCGAGCAGGCAGAGAAGAGGGCGGCCACCCTTGCGGGTGACCGCCCTACTCAGCTCCGAGCCAAGACCGCTTGTGAGCGGACTCAGCCCCTATTGCCGCATTCTCAGCTCTTCATCCGCTTTCGGCCGATGAA